>CAVUOS010000023.1:0-34058 GCA_963743105.1 Terriglobia bacterium | reverse complement strand
GACGCTGATTTCGTTGTTATTGACGATGCCGCGGCGCGTCCAGGCTGGTTCGTTCAGGTTGCGGTACAAGGTAAGGGTGGCGCGGCGGACGGCGATGTAGTCTTCGATGAGGTCCGGGAGTTGGCGCGTGGCAAAGGGGCCGTTGCGCACGTAGTCGTCTTGCTCGAAGCCAGCGAGCGGGGTACGGTCTCCGCGGGCGATACGCAGGGCGCGGTAGGCGAAGATGCGTTCGGTGTCGCAGACGTGGCCGAGGACTTCTTTGACCGACCATTTGCCGGGAGCGTAGCGGAAGTCGCCTTCGGATTCGTCGCGGCCGGAGAGGAGGATCAAAGTCTGGCGGCGTTGCGACTCGAGCGTGCCGACGATGTCGTTGCCGGCGACCAGCGAGATGTAGCGCTCGTGGTAGGGGGAGTGTTCCGAGGATTCTGGGCGAGCGACGGTTGGAGTGAGGATGGCCGGGTTGGACATGATTGGCTCCTGGAGGCTTCTGATGAAGCGTTCACGAAATCACTAACCACAAAGGGCACGACGGCACACGAAGGAAAACAATTGGCCGGCGCGCCGATGTCCACTGATGGCGGCCGGGATGTGACAATGGTTTCGATAAATCTTCTCCTGTAGAGGATAACGCGGTGAGGCTGTGGAAGGATACGGACGGGCAAATATTTCCGGGATTGCTGAATGCTTACGCGCGAAAATCCCCACTTCTGGCAAGTAAGCCTAGAAGTGAGGCGCCCCGGTGTAGTTGGCAATCCGGTTACTTTCGTTGAAAATAAGGGATTTCCACAGGGTTCAAAATGAGACGGAGGAGTACAATCGCGTTTGGCTACGAAAGTGCGGCCAAATTACTCCTAATCCCTACAGAGGAAAGGACCTGTCATCCATGTGGAAGCCGACAAATCAGCCTCAAACACCCGGCCGGCCAGCTGAGCCGGAGCGTCCAACTACGTCTACCCCCAGTGCGCCTGCGATGAGCGCAAGCGAACCGCCACCGGCTCCCCGGCCGCTGACAACTTCCACTGCGGACCAGGCGACCATCGGCAAGTCGCTCGTGATCAAGGGTGAGGTGACCGGTTCCGAGTCGCTTTACATCGATGGCAGAGTGGAAGGGTCGATTAACCTCTCGGGCAATCGCGTGACGGTGGGGCGCAATGGAGTGGTGGCCGCGAACATCAACGCGAGAGAGATCGTGGTGCTCGGGAAGGTGCGCGGGAATTTGACCGCGAGCGATCGCGTGGACATCCGCAGCGACGGGTCGCTGACCGGGGATGTGATCGCAGCGCGCATCTCGATTGAAGATGGCGCGTTCTTCAAGGGCGGAATCGACATTCGCAAGGGCGGACAGCCGCAGCAGCAGAAGGCGAATGGCGAGGAGAAGCCACTTTCGGTAGGTGAGCCGGCGGCCGCTGGCGCGCGGGCATAGTTTTTTGCGGTAGAGTTGGCGGAATTTTGAGAGCGGGCACCCGTTGGGGTGCCCGTTTTGCTTTGTATCAGTACTCAGTTTGCTTGCGCTCGTTCCTCAGTTCTGTCGTACCCGGTTAGCCGCCGTTGCTCTTCCCCGGCGGGCGACGCTTGGCAGAATCGCGGTATTGCTTTACGCGATCACGAAGTCCGCCGATATATTGGCTGAGTGCCGTCTGGAGTTCGCGGCATAGGCGATCCAATGTCTCTGGCTCCTTTGTGTCCACCACTTCGGCGCATAGCTGCTGTATGCGACGCTCTAACTCTGACTGCATCCGGGGAGTATGCAATTTGCCGGAACGGTAGGGTATACGGCGATTTCCGGGATTGAGGACTAGGAGCTCTTATGTAGAACCTTTGGCGGGAGCCGCATGATTTGGGTGAGGGTGCGCCGCGCTTTGCGCTGGCTTAGACGGCCGAGGCGGCCGTCGCCACATGGACCGATTGCATGGATGGCTACTGCCGGAGGAGTTCGTTGACTCGTCGTTAAGTGCCGCCTAAGATGGGCTGCCATGATTGGGCTGACCATATCGCACTACCGCATTCTCGAGAAGCTTGGTGGAGGCGGGATGGGTGTGGTCTACAAGGCAGAGGACACGCGACTGCACCGCTTCGTAGCTCTGAAGTTCCTGCCCGACGACGTTGCGAGCGATCCCCAGGCGCTGGCCCGGTTTGAGCGCGAGGCGCAGGCGGCTTCTGCGTTGAACCATCCGAACATCTGCACGATTCACGACATTGGCGAGGAAAGCGGAAAGGCATTTATCGCCATGGAATACCTGGAGGGCGTGACGCTGAAGCATCGCATCTCCGGGAAGGCGCTCGATGTGGAGACTCTGCTGGCGCTGGCGATCGAAATCACTGACGCTCTGGACGCAGCGCACGGCAAAGGGATCGTGCACCGCGATATAAAGCCGGCCAACATCTTTGTGACGGAGCGGGGGCACGCGAAGATCCTGGATTTCGGGCTGGCCAAGCTTGCGCCGGCAGCGGTTTCATCGAGCCAGATGGCCGCGCTTAACACAATGACGCAATCGGTGGCCGAGGAGCACCTGACCAGCCCCGGCACGATGGTCGGCACCGTCTCGTACATGTCGCCGGAGCAGGTGCGAGGCAAGGAACTTGATGCTCGCACTGATCTGTTCTCCTTCGGCGCAGTGCTGTACGAAATGGCAACCGGGGCGTTGCCCTTCCACGGTGAAACGTCGGCAATGATTTGCGAGGCGATCGTGAATCGGGCTCCAGTCGCGCCGGTGCGGCTGAATCGGGAATTGCCTGTGGAGCTGGAACGGGTCATCAATAAGGCGCTGGAGAAAGATCGGGAGTTGCGTTACCGCACAGCGGCCGACCTGGAAACGGACCTGAAGAGGCTAAAACGGGACACGGAATCGGGAAGGACCGCGGCGGGTGTTATTGCGGTTGCACCCGAGGTTCGGAAGTCTGCCAAGCCATGGTTGAAGTGGGGAGCGATTGCCGTCTTGCCGGTTGTTGTCGGAGGTGTAGGGCTGTGGCTTCGACCGCCTCTACCCGCACCAAAGATCGTCGGCGCGAAGCAGATTACCAGTGATGGAATGCCGAAGTTTGGTTTTGTGAGTGACGGGAACCGACTCTATATCTCTGAATATACGGCCTCTGGCCAGGTTCAGGCTCAGGTTTCGGTGAGCGGGGGGGAAACCGGCCGGCTTGAGATCCCGATAGAAGATGGGTCAACGATCGATGTGTCACCGGACCGCTCAGAGCTCCTGGTTATCCAAGGATCGCCGACGGATTCTCCGTACTGGTCGCTGCCGATTCCGGCCGGTTCGCCGCGGCGCCTCGGGGAGATCAGGGGGACCGGAGCCACCTGGGGCCCAGATGGAAGATTAGTGTTTGCCCAAGGTCCGGACGTATTTATTGCGGACCACGAAGGCACGAATCCACGAAAAATCGTAACCGCGCCCAATCTTGTGGCAGGAATTAGCGTCGCGCCGGACAACAGCCGAATCCGGTTGACGGTGCAGAACTCAATTGAAAACACGTCGGCGATTTGGGAAGTGCGCACGGATGGGAGCGGTTTGCACGAAGTGCTTGCCGGCTGGAACGCGGCTCCCAACGAGTGCTGTGGAACCTGGACCTCCGATGGCAAGTATTTCTTGTTTCAGAGCACGCGAGATCGGGACACGAACATATGGATCGTTCCGGATCGCACCGAGTGGTGGAGGAAGGTTTCGCGCACGCCTGTGCAATTGACGACCGGGCCGCTGCAGTATGGCAATCCGATTGTCAGCAAAGAGGGCAGGAAACTGTTCGTGGTCGGAGTTCAGCCGCGGGCCGAGCTGGTGCGATACGACGCGAAATCGGGTACGCTGGTTCCCTTTCTCGACGGAATCTCGGCTGGGGACGTGGAGTTTTCGAAAGACGGCCAGCGGGTGTCGTATGTCAGCTATCCGGATAACACGCTTTGGCGCAGCAAGGCGGATGGCAGCGCGCGCTTGCAGTTGACGTACCCGCCGATGCAAGCAGCATTAGCCCACTGGTCGCCGGATGGGCAGCAGATTGCGTTTTCGGGGACGGTTCCGGGGAAGCCGTGGAAGGTGTTCCTGATTTCGAAAGATGGCGGCAGTCCGAAGGCGGTCACTACTGAGGACTTCATGGAATCGGATCCTACGTGGGCGCCCGACGGTCGGCAACTGGCCTATGGCCATTACGATGTGTTCCATCCCGAAGCGTCGTTCATCCAGGTGCTCCATCTGGACACGCATCAGTTTTCGGAGCTTCCGGGGTCGCGAGGAATGTTTGCGCCTCGGTGGTCGCCAGATGGCCGCTCGATCATTGGGATTGCGGTAGGCAACAACAAGCTGATGCTGTACGACGTAAAGACAGAGAAATGGCGGCAGCTGCGGCTCAACTTGTCGTTCGGCTACCTGGCATGGTCGCGAGACAGCGCATATGTGTATTTCGATACGTTCTTGAATAAAGAGACCGGATACTATCGCATCCGCATCAGCGATGGAAAAGTCGAGAAGATCGCGGATTTGAAGAATGCGAGGCTTTTTCGCGGGCAGTTCGGACCGGGATCCTGGACCGGCCTGGGCCCGGGCGAAGTTCCGTTGTTTCCGCGGGACATCAGCGCGCAGGAGATCTACGCGTTCGACTTGCAGCTGCCGTAGCGAAAATCCCCACTTCTCCGAAAGTCAGGGAGAAGTAGGGCACGCATTTTTATTACTGCACTAACATGCAATCGCCGTACGAATAGAACCGGTAACGCTCGGCTACCGCGTGGCAATACGCGCGCAGAACATTTTCTTTTCCTCCCAGCGCGCAGACCAGCATTAGCAGGGTGGATTGAGGAAGGTGGAAATTCGTCAGCAGGGCGCTCACTACCTGGAATTTATATCCGGGATAGATGAAGAGATTGGCTTCGCCGGAACCGGCGCGCACTTCACCCTTGCCTTGTTGGGCGGCGTACTCCAGCGTGCGGACTGTGGTGGTGCCTACGGCAACCACACGGCGGGACTCGCTGCGCGCGCGGCGGATTTTTTCTGCGGCTTCTTCGGAAATTGAATACGGCTCGGCATGCAGCTGGTGCTCTTCGACTTGCTCGACGCGGACTGGCTGAAATGTACCCAGTCCGACGTGGAGAGTGACTTCTGTGGTTTCGATGCCGCGGTCGAGGAGACGGGAGAGAATCTCCGGGGTGAAGTGGAGGCCGGCGGTGGGGGCGGCAACCGATCCGCGCTCCCGGGCGTAGACGGTTTGATAGCGATCGCGATCGGCCGAGGAATCGGCGCGGTCGATGTAGGGCGGCAGAGGGATGTGGCCGATTCTTTCTACGCGGGCAAAGAAATCATCGACGGGCGCGAAGCGGATTTGGCGCTCACCAAATTCGCCGCGGGCGATGACCTCGGCATGGAGTTCGTCATCATCGCCGAAGAAAAGATGTTCTCCGACTCCGATCTTTCGCCCGGGTCGGACGAGACATTCCCAATCGTTGGGATCGCGCCGCAGTTGCCGGGTCAGCAGGACTTCGACACGGCCGCGAAGGAAGTCGTGTGAGGCCGGATTTTGCGGACTGAGAGGCTGGGAGTTAAGGCCGCTACGTCGTCCGTAGAGGCGTGCGGGAAAAACACGCGTGTTATTGAAGACGAGGAGGTCGCCAGGCCGTAGAAGGTCGGGGAAATCACGAAATTGGCGGTCGGCGAGAGCGCCGGTGACGGCGGACAGGTGGAGGAGACGCGAGGCGGCGCGATCGGGCAGCGGCTGCTGGGCGATTAATTCTTCGGGAAGATCGTAGTGAAAATCGGAAACGAGCACCGAGCCCGATTATAAGGAGAAAGGCCGGAACTGCGCGCGTTTCGAGGCATCTGCAAGATCGATTTTCAATTCAAATTTTGAATTGTTTCGGGTATTGTTGTACTGATAACATGCGGTTGCCTGACGTGCGGCCTGCTTTTTATCAATTCCCCTATAAGGTGTGGATGCCTACGGAACGTAAATACAGGGAAGAAATCGTCCGGTATGGACGGATGCTCCACGAACGGGGGTTCGTGGCCGCGATGGATGGGAATCTGTCGGTGCGGTTGGGGCCCAACCGCGTCCTGGTGACACCGACCTGCCTGAGCAAAGGGTCGATGCGGCCGGCGGATATGGTTGTTGTCGACATGGAAGGGCGGCAGGTTTCGGGGCGCCGGAATGTGACGAGCGAGATCGGGATGCATCTGCTGATCTATCGCTTGCGGGCTGACGTGAAGGCGATTTGTCATGCGCATCCGCCGACAGCGACAGGGTTTGCGGCGGCCGGAATCGCGTTGACCGAGCCGCTGGTGTGCGAAGTTGTGATGGGACTAGGATGCATTCCGCTGGCGCGGTATGGGACGCCGGGGACGTCGGAACTGGCGCAGACTCTGGAACCATATGTTCCGAACTACGATGCGATTCTGATGTCGAACCATGGGGTGGTCACGTACGGCGATACGCTGGAACATGCGTACATGAAAATGGAGACGGTGGAGCATTTCGCGCAAATTGCGCTGGTCACGCATCTGCTTGGGCGGCAGCAGCCGCTGAAGCAGGTGGAGATTGAGAAGTTGCTGAACGCACGGACGAAATATTTTGGGGCGAAGATTGCAGCGGCGATGCCGCTGCCGCAGACGCCGCAGAAGGTGAGTTGAGGAAAGCGTCGCCTGGCCGTTGTCGTCGCCAAGATCGGGGGCTGAAACCTTCTACGTGGCTTCCCGCCGCGGTTAATGTTTCTTCCTGTTGTTCCTGTCTTAACTTCCTCCTTCGTTGCCGCGCTGGCAGAGAATTCTCTTTCTTTCCTAATCAGAAGAAAGTTACACAACCAACTCACCACAGAGGAACACGGAGGAGAGTCAAAATCCCCACCCTGATCCAAAGAGCGGAGGACAAGGGTGGAGTACCCTCGCGGGCGGTTGGGCCGACTACTCTCCACCTAATCGGAAACGCACGCCTGCCCGGACATTGATGGGTAACGCGGGATAGCCAACCACTTCGTTATAGCTGCGGTCGAGGGCATTCTCGATGTTTGCATAAGCGGAGAGGTGAGAATTTACGGCGTACCATCCGCCTATGTCGACGCGAACGTATCCGGCGGCATGGTCGATGTTGAAACCGAAGAAGTCGTCGTCCGGTCGGCGGTCCACAAAGCTCGCGCCGAGATTTCCGCCCCAGCGAGAGCCGAGATAGGACAAAGTTTCGGTGGCCGAGTGTTTCGGCCGCCGAAGGAGTGGCTGTCCGGAAACGAACTGCACGTCGATGGGTGCGGGATTGTCGAGGATCTGCGTGGAGGTGTAGGTGTACGCAGAGTTTAACAGGAGTCGCGGCCGCAACTTCGCCTGCAGACCCACTTCCGCTCCGTGAGCCAGTGACTTATTGACATTGACATATTGGCCCACGAAGTTCACCGGATCGACTTCGACGTAATTGATCTGGTCGTGAAACAGATTGTTGAAGTACGTCGCGATAAAAACTGCCCTTCCACGAAAGAATTCCTGCTGTAATCCCGCTTCGAAGGAGCGCGAACGCTCCGGCTTCAGCCCCGTGTTCGGGAGATTGAATGGGTTCTCGGGAATTCCGTTGAACGTTTCTTCCAGACGCGGCTCTTTGAAGCCGGTTGCGTAGGAGAAACGGAGACGCGTGCCGGAGAAGATCTGATTTCCCTGCCATGCCTGCCAAGTGAGCGCAACCCGCGGAACCGCGGTATTCCCGAATGCGCTGTTGTGGATCAATCGTCCGCCAGCAATCACGACAAATCGTCGATACGTGAGTTGTTGTTGCACATAGGCGTCCTGATTCAAGCGTTGCCCGTGAGTTTGGCCGAAGTTAACATCGCCGACGAAGCCGTTTTCGTTTTCGATGCGGTAGCCGAAGGTGGCATGCGCCCACGCCCGCGCGGAGTAGTCGCCCTGATACTCGAACCCCACGCGATTAATGCGATCGACTTCGTGAGAGGGGAAATCGATTGGGCCGAAGACCGGGCTGACGCGATCCGGGTCGCCGGGATTTGATTCGTCGTAACGGTAAAGGTAGTCAAATGCGCTCAATCGATGTTGCCACCCAGAGGGAGCGGCAATCGCGAGGTCGAGGTCGCCGAGCAGGCTGTTGAGGTGAGACGACTGATCGGGATTTGGAGGCAGGGGATACGGGGGGCCGCCGTTCGAAACGATTGGAACGTATCCGTTGAAGCTCCATTCGCCGGGGACGCCGGTGTGGCTGTTGGAGTGACGGACGCGGACGCGGAGCGAAGCACGGTCGCTGAGTGCGGCACCGACATTGGCACCTTGTAGCGAGTCGGAATAGGCAGTGTTGACGTCGGAACCCTGCGTATTGAATTGGCTGGCGAAGAGGTTGTAGTCGAAGCGGTTGCGAGCGCCGGCGAGCGATGCGTATCCGTGGGCGGTGGAGAAGTTGCCGCCATCGGCGCCGAAGCGGAGTTCGGGGACACGCGTGCTGCCGGTGCGCGTCCAGACCTGGACAACGCTGGTCATGGCGTCGGAACCGTAGAGCGTGCTTTGGGTGCCGCGAACGAACTCCATGCGATCTGCCTGATCGAGCGGGAGAGTGCCAAAGTCGAAGGTGCCGCCGGGTTCGTTGATCGTCACGCCATCGACGATGACTTTGTTATAGCGGGATTCGCCGCCTCGAACGAAGAGTGAGGTGAGTCCTCCGCGCTGGCCGGCGGCGTTGACGATTGCGCCGGGGAGAAAGCGGATGGCGTCAGCGGCGGCGGTGGGCTGCATCGTGGTGAGTTGAAGTCCCGTGAGGACATCGACATCTGCGCCGGATTCTTCGCCGGGCACCGGCGTGCGTGTGGCGGTCACGACGACGGTCTGCAAGGAAGTGGCGAGACGCAGGACGATTTTGAGTTGCGATTCGGCTGGAATTGCTACTAAGTCCTCAGCGAATCCTGGAGCTAGAACTCTGACATGGCAGGGTTCATTCTCCTTTGTGGGTAGCGTGGCGGTGCCTTCGGCAGAAGTGGTTTGGGTGGCAACGACGGTTTTGTTTTCCAGGCCGCATAGCAAGGTCACTTGCGCACCGGAAACTGCAGCGGATTGGGGATCGACGACTTTGATGGTGAGATCGGCAGCGGGAGCTGCTGCGGAGAGAAGCAGGGTAAAAAAGACGACTGACAGTGTGCGCATTCCATCCTCCTTGGCACGCGAAAGAGGTTGAGGTCGATGGATCGCGCCGGTCTCCTGGCTTCGCGAGTGAGGATGAGTTGGATCCGGATTCGTCCGCGGCCTTCCCGGGAATTTTCCCAGTGGCCGAGGGCAATGTCCTCGCTTACAGTTGCGCGGCAGCGCGGGAATTGCACCCGCTTCCCTGTCTTCGCCGAGCGGCGAAGACGCGCTTTCCTAAGATGACAAAGAGCGGACTGAATCAATGAGGGTAATGGGCTGCGTAGGGGAAGTCAAATGAGGGTCGGATGGCCGAAAAGGGAGATGAGTGCAAACGAGATTTTTGGACAATATTGCGCAGTCTGCCGCTGAGAGTATTGTGCGAGGGCGAGACACACTGGGATCGCGGGGTTGTAAGTGCAAGTCTTCCATCACCGCTGCCTACTTTGCCTTCGGGGTCGGTGGTGGATAGTTTTTCAGGAGTTTCGCTACGGCCTTCGCCAGGATCTTCTGTTGCTTCTCGGGATCGTCCTTGGGGTCAAGAGTTTTAGCTTGCAAGACCACGCCAAACCAGAGCGTGGTTCTTTGAGTCGCTCATGTCGACAGCTAACTCGCCTGTGTAAATCCCATAGTGGTTTGGCCCGGCGGTCATGCCGCCCCCACCTTTGTACCAATGGCCCCCGGACCAACCCGGACCATATCCCCAGCCCGTATTGTAAGAACTGAATTGTATGTCTGTGCCGATTCCCGCCACATAGCCAATGTAGAGATCGGCGGTGTCAGCATCGGTGTTGGTAAGACCTTTCTTGGCGAGTTCGGCGTCAACAGCCTCTTTGATGGGTTTGTCCAGAGGGCCGTCGACCTTCGCAGGATCTTTACTCGCAGCATCTTTGATCGAGACCCATTTGTAGGTCTTGAATTTCGAAAAATCCGTGCTTTCGTCGAAGCGGAAGCGTACGTCCTGGGCGACCGCGGCGCTCGCAGTCAGCAAGAACAAAGCTATTGAGACAAGCGCAATTTTCTTCATGGCGAAATTCCTTCCCTCAACTTCAGCGTCATGGCCTGTGGGCAAATCAGGCAACTGTCAAAACTTTCAGTGCTTGTTGGTCGCAGCCAGAAAACACGCGCTAGCATTCAAAAAACCATTCGCTGGGGTTAATGAGCATTAGGGTGATTTTGCATGAGCCGCAGGGTGCCCAGATTGACTGGCAAACTTGCGGAAGGGGTGTTTCCTTGAAGTCAGCCCAGAAGGTCGAACTACTCCGGAATGGCTGTTCGCAACATGGGCGAAGTTCTATGGAGACACCGAGCAGAAAAAAAAACGGGGCCAGACATCGGCCCCGATCCTTTGGAATTGAGTTCGTGCTCTAGAACGAGAACTTTGCAGTCAGCGCGATGGTGCGTGCGTTGCTTGCGAACACGGCTCTAGGATTGTTGAAGTTTGCATCCCCCGGCGTGACGAAGGAGGTATAACCGGTTCCCACCGAAGCAAAGCCGTTCACGTCATTCACTCCCAGTCCAAAGCCCGGATTGCTTCCGGGAATGAACTGGGGATGGTTGATGATGTTCCCAAACTGCGCGCCGAACCGGAACTTCATGGTTTCGGTGATGTTCAGGTTCTTGTAAATACCGAGGTCGATGTTATTAGTCGCCGGCGTTTGAAGGGTGTTGCGACCGGTGTTGGGCAGGGCACCCGGAGCGGTTCGGATGTACTGCGCGGTTGGATTGTTGGCCACGTATGCCACGACCGTTCCAGTTGAACTGCACGGGTTCGACACTCTGCAAAGAGGAGTGACATCGGATCCAGTACCTCGAATCCCACTTGGATTCGTGATTACCCGATCGCCTGCTGGATCGCCATTCAGGTTCGCGTCTTGTTGCGCCTGTACCGTCACCCATTGGCCGGTTTCGTAGGTGTAGACGGGGCTGAAGGTCCAATTGCCAAGGACATTCTTCTTCATCCAATTGCCACCCTTGAAGTACGGCAGCTCATAGACGATGGCCAAGGTGAAGCGCTGAGCACGGTCAAGAGCGGAGTTCGCCTTCTCGGAAGAAAAGTCGAAGAAATCCTGCGGACGACGAGGCGTGATGTCGCTCGTATGAAAGTCCGCGGTGCTGTTATCGATGGTATGGCTCCAGGTATAAGCGCTCTGGAAAGTGAGACCATGGGTGAACCTACGACTCAGTCCTGCCTGCAATCCGTGATAGGAGGACTGGCCACGCGGGACGAAAGCAGTGATTGCATTGCCAAATCCAGCATTGACGAAGTTCGCCGGTTCGATGTTCGCTGCTTGCAAAGCCAACAGGTTATCCAGACTGTTCGGCAGAGCATCCAGCGTTGCCTGGTCCGGAGCCTGGAAGTAAGTCGGCAAGGCAGTCGCGGGAGTCACGACTGATGCCAGGTTGATGATGTCCTGCAATGGGAGGTGAATTCCGCGAGTACCCACGTAGTTGATTTCGGCCGTGTAGTTCTTGCCGAAAGAATGCTGTACTCCGAAGTTCCAGTTGATTGAGTAAGGATCCTGCTCCTTCCCCGGAAGCCAGTTCGCAGTATTCGCGAGCGCTTCAGTCTTGCTCAGAACGGTGATACCGCTGCCCCCACCGGGCGGAAGGCCCCCGTTCGTCAAGAAGTTGGGAGTGAGTGGAGCTACGTTCGGGGCGGGCAACCCAGCCGCAACATTCTCGGTAGAACCGATTTGCGGGGGGACTGCCAAGCTGCCAATGTTGTCGTAGAGAGTGTCGTAAGCCATGCCAAAGCCGCCCCGGATTGACGTAGTCCCGCTGCTGCCAGGTGAATACGCAAAACCGATGCGAGGTGCCCAATTGTTCTTGGCGGGTTGGACCTTGCCAAAGACAAGTGGCTGATTTCCGGCCTGCGGAACCAGGATGCTCGGCGTGTCTGAAATGGCGTTGAGAGTCTGGCGGTTTTCACCGACCGGCGTCGTGGTGTACTCGTAACGGACGCCTGCGTTCAGACTCAAATGCTGATTCACGCGCCAGGTGTCGTTGGCAAAGAAGTAAACCGCCTTCTGATTGCCGTAGTAGGTGCTCGACCCCGTACTGCGTTGCCCGAATTTTTCGGGTGCCAAGTCTTCGAGATAGACCTGGGTGGCATTGTACTGATAGTCACCGCGGGAGCGTTGCGTAAAGCCCTGGGGCGAAATATACCAACGGTATTCTCCGCCAACCTTTAAGGTGTGTTTGCCTTTTACGATGCTGACGTTGTCCACAAACTGATAGAAGTTCTGAATCGTGAACTGAGGAGCATTTCCATCCGGTCCGACGTTCAGGCCATTGCCGAGATCAAGCAGAGAAATATTTGGAAATACATCCAATCCGGGGTACTGAAAATTTCCCGCGGGTATGTTCTCGTCAAAGCGGTTGTAGCCGACGCGGAATTCATTGGTCACATTCGGCGTGAAGGTGTGATATTCGCTCGCGTTGATCAGGGCGAAAGTGATGGAGTACGGCGCGAAGAAAGTCCCCAGTTGCGCCGCATTGTCCAGCAGGTTCTCCTTGTTATAGATAAAGCGTCCGCGAATCTGGTCTTTGACCGACATGTTGTAATCGACGCTCTGGACAAAGTTCGTCCAGCTTTGCCAGGCAGCAGGGACGATCGGAATGTTGCCCACTTCAACGCTTCCGGCCGCACAGTTACCATTCGCCGGGGCGCTGAAACCATTCGGTAAGGGCGTGGCACCACTGTTCGTCGTCCCGTTATAGGGGATACAACCCGACGGAGTCGTCGCAGACGGAACGTACTGCTGAAAGATCCCAAAGTTCGTGGCATTGAGATTGGGATCGGCGGAGATTGCCGCGAGGCCGGCCGCAGTGGGAGTCTGCACGGCGCCGCCGCCGACGGAGATGAATCCGACGGGGTTGCGCTCGAAATTGGTGAAGAAGAAAAGCTTGTTCTTGATAATCGGTCCGCCGAGGGTGCCACCGAAACGATTGGAGTCAAAACGAGGATTCGAGGTAAGCCCCTGCTGCACCCAGGTTTGGTCCACCGCATTCAGATTACGGTTGCGGAAATACTCGTAAGCGGAACCGTGAAAGCTGTTCGTGCCGCTCTTGACAGTCGTGTTGAATTGGCCACCAGAAGAGTGACCGAACTCGGAATTGAACTGATTGGAAAGCAGAGTAAAGTTGTCGACAGATTCCGGGGGAACCGTAATCAGCGCGCCGGTAACGGTCTTGTTGTTGTTGTCGACGCCCTCAACGGTAAAGTTATTATCTCGTGGGCGCTGACCTCCCACCGAGGGACCAACTCCATCTCCCATCGAACTGCCGTTGGTAACGCCCGGCGTGAGCAGAGAGAGATTCAAAACACCCGCACCTGCGCCTCCGGCCGATGTGAGGCCGAGATCCTGCGAATATTGCGGATCAAACGTAGTTTGCAGCTGTGCCGTAGTGGTGTCGATCGCGGGCGGCGCACCGGAAACCTCTATCGTTTCGGCGGCTGCACCCGCCGTCAAGGTAGCATTTCGAGTGCCGGTCCTGTTCAGTTCTACATTCGTTTGCTCAACGAACGTTCGAAAGCCCGAGGCCTTCACCGTAATCTTGTAAGAGCCGACCGGGAGATTGTCGAATCGATATTCACCGGTTGAGTTAGTGTGAGCCGTAACCATAGCATTCGTGCCGACGTTGGTGATGGTCACCTCTGCATTTGCCACTACTGCACCGGATGCATCGGACACGGTGCCCACCAGGTTCCCGCTGATCGCCTGGCCGAAAGCAATGCCGACGCACAACGTCAGCACGCTGAACAACAAACTTAGAAATCTCAGGGATTTGAAATACTGAGCGCCTTGCTTCATGTTTATTCACTCCTGACAGTTCAGCCTCACAGGAAACACTGTAGTGATGTTTTTCGGCGAGGCATCGCATGACAACTACAGACAAACGAGTGGCACGTGCCACGCCATAACAAATTTCTGGCAAGTGCATCTGCTATAAGCATGCGTGCACACTGTTGCGATGTTTCACTTTCCGAAATTTGGAGAACAGGGCTTTCGCGGTTATGGATTCTTGTAGTTGCGGAGGACACAGACAATTGTGAAATGTTAGTGCTTAGGCGCACTGGAATTGCGCGCCAGCTCGAAGGGTTGCGCAGTGAGCATTGATTTACGATGGCGGCAAGAGTCGCACAATTCCGGTGATGAGTGCTGGAACGGACTGTAGTGTCGACGAGAAATCGACAATCAGAATCGCAAGATGGGGCCGGCGAAGACTTCGCCCTGAGAACTCACCGTGCCGCCGACGTGAATAACGCAACCTCCGCCACAAATAAAAGTCACGTGCGGGTCAACAAAAACCGGCAACCATTCCGCTTGAATCTTGAAGCCGAAATGGCGAGTGACGTAAAGCCTGATCCCGCCTCCGAGTCCAAAGGAAAAGCGAGTGTAGTGAATGCTCGTATCACTGGAAACATGAGTGGCCCCAATGCTGCCGATGACGAACGGTTTCGCCCACCAGGGCCAGTCTTCGATCAGCGGTTCGTGGCTGAAGTCTCCATGAAACTGATCAAGAATCATGCGTTGCCGGGGAGGTTGGGGCGTGATCTCCTCGGTGTGAACATAGGAGTCCTGCCGGGCCCAGCGAATTTCGACCAAGTCCTCCTCCTCACGGAGGCGCACGCCAAACGAAACTCCATAACTCGGGCTGGAGTCGAGCACAACGCGAGGGTTCGTCCCGGTGACGTGAGGATCAACGGGGAAGCTCATGCTGGTGCGATAACCTGAGAACGCGGTGACATCAAAACGCAGCGGCTTGGGCTCAGGTTGCTGTGCGCTGAGGGTCGGTGAGAGCGCAAAGAGCAGAGTCATGCTCACGAGAGACACGTTGATTGTTTTCTTAATCAATTCTCGGGGTCTCCGCCACGAACGCTCATACCATAGCACCGGAGCATGACGGGTGAAATCCCGGAAAAGGGCACGAAGAGTTGCGGAACCGCAACCAGAGAAGCGATGGCGGCAGCAGCATAAACAAACCGACTGGGCTGGCACTTGGCCAGCCCAGTCGTTGGATCATTGATTTCAGATTTCTCATTTTTTACTAACGGGGCGCTCGTTGTGCCCGCGATCAGCGTGACCTTCCTTCTCCTGGTGAGGCGCGGTTTCATGCGGGCCTCCGTTGCCGTGTGGAGCGACGTTGTCATGCCCTCGTCCGTTGTCACGCGGAGCAGTGTTCTCGTGTCCGCGCCCGTTGTCGTGTGGTCCAGAGTTTTCGGGATGGGCATTGCCCGGACGCGGAGCTTCGTTGCGGCGAGCATTGTAATCTGGCTGAGGGCCGCGGCTTCCGTGCATCTCCTCGCGCGGCATCGGACGATCATTGTGTGCGTTTCCTTGCGGACGCACCACGGGATGATTTTCTGGATGCCTGTCAGGAGCCCTATCTGCGCGGGCCGGAACCATTCTGGGACCGTGGAATTCTCCGGGACGCGAGGTCGCGGCGACTACGGGTCGGCCGTGATTTTCAGAAGCCAGAAATTCGCGGTTGCGCCCGGCGCCTCGCTCGTGGTCGCGCTGCATGCTGGTCGCTTCGAAATGGTGTTCTCGGGACCACCTTTCCTGTTCGCGCGTTGGACGAGCGTCAATTCCGCCGTGGCCGCCAGTGTAGCTGATGTGGTTCACGGTGACGTTGTGGATGACGGTCTTGTTGTAGATGTGAACGTTGGTGATGGTCACGTTGTTCACGGTGCGGTTGTAGTAGAAGTGGCGGTCTCTCCAATAGCCACCCTCATAGCCAGCACCAAAGTAGCCGAAGCCGTAGTTCACGCCGCCATAGAAACCGATGTGCGGTCCCCAATAGCCCGCGTGCCAGCGATACGCGCCACTGCCCCATCCCCAGTATCCGGGTGTCCAGAGCAAGCCCACGGATGGTGGCGTCGCCCAGGTGCCCGGGACCCAATAGTAGCCTTCGGGACCGTAGGCCCAGTAGCCGGGCGTCCAGATGTAACCGTCACCAGGGCAAGGCGGCTGCTCGTAAACGGGCAGCACAGGCGGGGCAATGTTCACGGAAATGACAACGCCCGCAAAAGATGAAGCTGCAATCAAGATCAGAAGAGCGAGCATGGCAAAACGCAGAGTACGCATTAGGTTTCCTCCTGCCCATTCGTCCTAGTTTAGGAATCTCTCGCGGCCAGACAGATGCGAGGGATGTGGGCACGAAATCTCTACCTTGGAACGGGAACTGGTCTGGTGTATACAAACCCAAGTTGCGGGTGAATGTTGCCGGGCGCGCAATGTGGTGATTTTAAGTCGCTACGCCGACGCATCTCGCGCAGAAAGGCACACGCGAGGTTACGTCAGTAACAAGGGAACACGTGCTGGTAGCATCACTGATGAATGGCGAAAGGTGGATCAGGACGACTACGATCACCAGGAGATCAACGAGAGTCCGGAGCGTTACGCCGGCTGGGGCGCATGTAAGGCAGTAACTGCCTTCCGTCTAGCGCAATCGCGGGGAAAAGTCTGTCAGGGCGAGGAAGGTGGAGTCGATCTTGTCCACCAGTTTGCCGTTTGCCTCGGACTTTTCATGGACACTCTTCCACTCAGGATCGTCCTGGAAGGCTTTCCAGTTGGCGCCGGCTGCTTCGCGGCTGGGATGCTGAAGAATGTAGATCAGGGTGTTACTCTTCTCCGGCTCATCGAGAGGCGTCCAGTAAGCGACGCTTTTGATGCCGTGGCGGTTAAAAATTTCTATGGTGTGATCGCGGAAGCGTGCCTCGAGCTCAGCCAATTTCCCCGCGGCCGCGTGATAGACGCGGAGTTCGTAGACGGCCGTGTCGGTTTGTGCCGGATCAGCGTTGTCTGGCCGAACAGCAGCCCACAGTGATGCCGGAAGCAGGGTTGCCGCAGGAAGAGCTTGCACGAAGGTTCGTCTTTTCACGGCAGGCATTTTAGCAGAAGTGGACGCACGAAGGCGGTAGCGAGCGTGGTGGACTCATGTTGCCACAGCGCGGAAAACTTAACGTTTACAGAATCGTCTCGTCTAAAGACCGGGTGAGCGAGAGTGTGAGCCGCTCGCGGAAATGCGGATGTCATTCTGCCGCAACGGCTTGATTTGTGCTCGCGGCCTCTCTTGGGTTGGAACATAGGCGAAGAGGACCTTTGGCAGGAGGATACCGGTGGAATCATTTTCGGATCCGCTAAGGCAAGTGTTGCGCAGGCTGGGGCGCGCACCGGTTTTCACGATCATCACTGTCATCACGCTTGCAGCCGGAGTGGGCGCCAACATTGCCGTCTTCAGCGTGGTCGAAGGCGTCCTCTTAAAGCCCCTCCCGTACCCGCAGGCTGAGAAACTGGTCGGCGTTTGGCACACCGCCCCCGGCCTCAATATGGATGAAGTGAATATGGCGCCGTCGAATTACTTCATCTATCGGGAGCAAAACCGAGTCTTCGAAGACATCGGCGTGTACCAAGGCTACTCAGTGGCGGTTACCGGACAAGGCACTCCCGAGCAAGTGCCTGCCCTGGTTGTTAC
Source organism: Terriglobia bacterium (assembly GCA_963743105.1). Taxonomy (GTDB): domain Bacteria; phylum Acidobacteriota; class Terriglobia; order Terriglobales; family Acidobacteriaceae; genus Sulfotelmatobacter. The sequence goes on along the minus strand of CAVUOS010000023.1, from coordinate 16,497 downwards.
CGACGGAGTGTTGCCGACGTTGGGTGTGGCTCCGATGCTTGGCCGCTGGTTTAGCCGCGCAGATGACACGCCTGGCGCTGCCGATACTGTGATGCTGGATTACGGCTACTGGCAGCGACGCTTCGGCAGCGATCGGTCGATCGTGGGCCGGGCGATCACAGTGGACGGCAAGCTGCGGCAGGTGATTGGGGTAATGCCGCGGAATTTTCGCTTTCTTCACCGCGAGCAGCCCGCCTTGATGCTGCCGCTGCAGCTTGATCGCAACAAGACGACGCTGGGCCAGTTCAGCTATGACGGAATTGCGCGGCTGCGGCCCGGTATCACTCTGGCACAAGCCAATGCCGACATCCTGCGCTTGATTCCAACCGTCTGGAGCAGCTTTCCAGCGCCGGCGGGCTTCAGCATGAACCTGTTTCAAACGGCGCGCCTTGGCGCCAGGATCAGGCCCCTTAGTCAGGACGTGGTCGGGGACGTCGGCAAACTGCTCTGGGTGCTGATGGGCAGCATCGGCGTCGTACTGCTGATCGCGTGCGCGAATGTCGCTAACCTTCTGTTGGTTCGCGCCGAAGGCCGGCATCAGGAATTGGCCGTGCGCACGGCTCTGGGCGCGAGCCGGTGGCGCATCGCCTCTGATTTTCTTCTCGAAAGCGTAGTGATCGGAATCCTCGGGAGCGGCCTGGGCTTGCTACTGGCGTGGGGAGCGCTGCGCCTCCTGATTGGAATCAACCCCCAAGGTCTGCCACGGTTGCAAGATATCGGCATTGACCTTGCCGTGCTCGCGTTCACGGTGGTGGTATCGCTTTTCTGCAGCCTTCTGTTCGGCTCCATACCAGCATTGCGCTACACCAGCGCCCGCATGGGTACTGGCTTGCGCGAAGGCGGCCGCTCGCTGAGCGAGGGACGCGAACGGCATCGCACTCGCAACATACTGGTGGTCATTCAAGTGGGTCTGGCGTTTGTGCTGCTGATCTGCTCGGGACTGATGATCCGGACGTTCCGCGCGCTGACTCACGTCGATCCGGGATTCGATAGCCAGGCGGGAATTCAAACTTTTCGGCTGGCCATTTCGGAGATTGAGGTTCCCCAAGCAGAGAACGTGATGCGGAAGGAAGAGGCAATCGCTCAGCGTCTGGCGGCGATTCCCGGGGTGACCAGCGTAGCGCTGGCCAATTCTGTTCCGATGGACGGAGGGCATTGGATGGATCCGGTCTTTGCGCAGGATCGCAACTATGCCGACGGATCCCAGCCTCCGCTGCGGCGCTTCAAATTTGTTTCGCCGGGATTTCTGAGGACACTCGGGATTCCTTTGATCGCCGGGCGCGACTTCACCTGGGCCGAAACCTACCAGCGGCTTCCCGTGGCGATGGTGTCGGAAAACCTGGCGCGCGAATATTGGGGTAGTCCGGCCAATGCGCTGGGAAAGTACATACGGGTTAGCGCCAAAGACGATTGGCGTCAGATTGTGGGAGTCGCCGGCGATCTGCTTGATGACGGCACGAACAAAGACGCACCCACAATCGCGTACTGGCCGATTTTAATGAACCACTTCGAGAGCGACGACGAGAATGTGCGGCGGGAAGTTCTGTACGCCATCCGCAGCTCTCGCGCTGGTTCCGAGAGCCTGATGAACGACGTGCGCCAGGCAGTGTGGTCGGTGGATGCGAATCTGCCGCTCTTTAAGTTCCGTACGCAGGAGTATTTCTACTCGAGGTCGATGGCGCACACGTCGTTTACGCTGGTCATGCTTGGAATCGCTGCGTCGCTGGCGCTGCTGCTGGGACTTGTGGGGCTCTATGGCGTGATCGCTTATTCGGCGTCGCAGCGGCGGCGGGAGATCGGGATTCGCATTGCGCTGGGCGCGCAGCGGAATGCGGTAACGGGAATGTTTGTCCGCCAGGGACTGCTGATGGCAGGCGGCGGAGTGGCGTGCGGGCTGGTCGTGGCAGTTGCGGCAACGCGCTTGCTGCGATCGCTACTGTTCCACGTCAGTCCCATAGATCCGCTGACGTATGGTTGCGCCTGTGGCGCCCTGTGCGCGGCAGCGGCGCTAGCGAGTTACATCCCTTCGCGACGAACGGCCACGGTCAACCCGGTCGAAGCGCTTCGCGCCGAGTGACTTTGCATAACGCGCGGGTGGCGAGTCATTTGGCACGTGTACGCGTGCTGGTGCGCAATCGCTTGGGCGCGATCATTGCATAACTGCATCGCAGGAGTTCCTTCACTTCTGCCCAATCGATCTTGCCTCGGTCCAGTCGCAGCGCGACCCAACCTCTCGAGGCGATGTAGGCTGGAAGGTAGAACCGGTCGGGCTGAGCCTCGGCCAAAGCCTTGTTCTCTCCTGGTAGCACTTTGCACGTGACGGCGACGATGCCGTCGCCGTGGTGGTTCTCCAGAAAGTAGGCGAAGGTCTTCTTGCGAATGAGAAACTGTGCGTGCGATCCGTAGATTTGGCGCTTCGCCTCGGGAAGGGCGAGCGCAATTTCGGTCAAGCGGGTGAGGCGCTTGTCTTCAGTTGAGCGCTTCGGCATGCGGTCTTAGCAATCCATCAGAGATAAGTCTTACGAACGCACTGATGGCAAGGATTTCATTCTCCGGGACGAGTTGCAAGAGGAGCCCCGCCTGCGATGGCCGAGCCGAGTTCCTGATAAAATCGACTTGGCATGCTGCTTCCCTTCGTCCGCGAACTCTTCGCGGACGTTGAATTCCTTCCCGGCTTCGCGCGTGTAGCCTCCCACCTGAACGAGGGCACGGGGAGGATTCGTGTCTCCGGACTTTCCCCCACCGCCAAGGCCCTGCTGCTCGTGCTGTGGCAACGGACCGCTGACCGGCCGCTGATTTTGGTGGTCAACGACAACCGCGCGGTTGAGGACTTCGTTCCTCTCCTTCGCGGATTCTGTGAGCTCACAGCGGCGTGCGATCCGGACTCCGTTGTCTCTTTACCGGCGCGTGATGTGCTCCCATTCCAGAATCTGTCGCCGCACCCTGAATTGCAGGAAGAGCGCGCGACCGGGTTGTGGAAGATTGCTACCGGAAAGGCGTCGATCGCGGTGACTCCGATTGCCGCGACGGCGATTTTGCAGCGCTCGGCCGAGTACTATTCCGAACTCGCCCGCGTCTTGCGGCGTGGCGAGTCCTTCGATCTCGACAACCTGCTCGGGCACCTGAATACGGTCGGCTACGCGTCCGCTGATGTGGTCGAAATGCCCGGCCAATATGCCCTGCGCGGCGGCATTCTCGATGTGTACTCGCCCGAGGCCGAGCGGCCGGTGCGCATCGAGTTCTTCGGCGATGAAGTCGATTCCATCCGCCGATTTGATCCGACCTCGCAGCGTTCTTCCAATCCGATTGACGAGGCACTGCTGCTGCCGCTGACGGAAACGCCTGTGACAGATCAGCTTCTCGGTGCGATACACACTCGCCTCTCAGGTAAGCGCGTCGCAGGAACGACTGAGGAACTCGTGGAGGCTGCGGTGCGCTCGGGAGGAGTGACTGTTTTTCCAGGATGGGAGTTCTACGCGCCGGTTGCCGGAGCCGACCGCACCATCTTCGATCTCTTGCCGCGTGCTGCCGTGCTGCTCGACGAACCGGATCTTCTGCACACCGAATTCGACCGCTTCTGGACGCGCGTGGAAGAGGCCCACGAGCGCAGCGGCGTGGGAAATCTCGTCCGGCCAACGGATTTATATTTGCCGCCGGAGGGCTGGTGGGAGAAGGTCGCGGGGCTGAGCGGCGCCGATCTTGAACACCTTGGCATCACGCAGAGTGTGGACGACAATTCAGTATCAATTCTGACGCAGCCCACTCCACGCTTCCATGGCGCCGTTCCGGCGATGCTCGACGAAGTAAAGAAGCTCACCGCATCGGGGAATCAGGTCTTATTCTCCGTACCGAACACGGGCGAAGTCGAGCGTCTGGCCGATATCTTCACCGAATACAACGTCGAGTTTCCGCCTGGGAAGCCGCACGCGCGGCGGCGAGAGCTATGCCGACGAAACCAGCTATTTCGCCGGCGAGGTCAACACAACGACGCTCGCGAAAGCCTACGTTCCTGATGGCGTTGTCTTCCCCGATGCGCACCTGGCCATCTTTGGCGCGCGCGATCTGTTTGATGAATCTGACACGGTGGCCTCGCGTCCGCAACGGCAAAAGTCGAAAGTCTCGGCCTTCCTCTCCGACTTCCGCGATCTGCAGGTCGGGGACTATGTCGTCCACGTCGAGCACGGGATCGGTCAGTATCAAGGACTGAAAGAGATCAATCAGGGCGACGGGAATGCGGAGTTCATGCTGCTCGAGTACGCGGAGGGCGCGCGGCTCTACGTTCCGCTGACTCGGCTTGACCTGATCCAGAAATACCGCTCTTCAGAAGGGGCCAAGCCGGCTCTCAGTCATCTCGGCACGCAGGCGTGGGCCAAGACCAAAGCCCGCGTGCGCAAGGCCATGCAGGACATGACCGAGGAACTGCTCAAGCTCTATGCGCAGCGCAAGATGGCGGAAGGTCACTCTTTTCCCGCGGGGAACGAGTTCGTCCGCGAGTTTGAAGATTCGTTTGAGTTCAACGAGACCGAAGATCAGGCGCAGGCGATCACCGACGTGATGCGCGACATGGAGTCGACGCAACCCATGGACCGCCTGCTCTGCGGCGATGTGGGTTACGGCAAAACCGAAGTCGCGATGCGCGCGGCGTTCAAGGCGGTCAGCGACAACAAGCAGGTTGCGGTGCTCGCGCCCACGACTGTACTTGCCTTTCAGCATTACGAAACCTTCAAGCAGCGATTCGCGCCATTCCCGGTCACTATCGAGATGATCAGCCGCTTCCGCAATCCCAAGCAGCAGAAGGAAATTCTGCAGAAGACGGAAGCCGGGAAGATCGACGTCCTGATCGGCACGCATCGGATCCTGTCGAAGGACTTGAAGTTCGCTGACCTTGGGCTGCTGATCGTCGACGAAGAGCAGCGCTTCGGCGTGCGGCACAAGGAGCGCATCAAGCAGATGCGCAAGCAGGTGGATGTGCTGACGATGTCGGCGACGCCCATTCCGCGCACCCTGCACATGTCCCTGGTCGGTCTGCGCGATATGAGCGTGATCGAAACGCCGCCCAAAGACCGAATGGCGATTCAAACCGTGGTAGCAAGCTGGGATGACAAGCTGATCCAGTCGGCGATCGAACAAGAACTCGAGCGCGGAGGCCAGATCTATTTCGTCCACAATCGCGTCGAGAGCATCTGGGAAATTGCCGCCAAGCTGCAAGAACTGGTGCCGAAAGCCCGCATCATCGTCGGCCACGGGCAGATGGGCGAGTCGGAGCTGGAAAAAGTGATGCTGACGTTCATGCATCACGAGGCGGATATTCTGGTCGCGACTACCATCATCGAGAACGGGCTCGATATTCCGCTCTGCAATACGATTTTGATCAACCGCGCCGACCGGCTTGGCCTTTCCGAGCTCTACCAGCTGCGTGGTCGCGTGGGCCGCTCGAATCGGCGCGCTTATGCCTACCTGATGATCCCGAGGGAAGTCGAACTCACGCCGATCGCCCGCCGCAGGCTTGCTGCCTTGAAAGAATTTTCCGACCTGGGCGCGGGATTCAAAATCGCTGCCCTGGACCTCGAACTCCGCGGCGCCGGCAATCTGCTCGGTGGCGAGCAGAGCGGACACATTGAGGCAATTGGATTCGAGCTCTACACGCAGATGCTGGACCGGGCCATCCGCGAGATGAAGGGAGAGGCCGCGCCGGATGAGGCCGAAACCCAGCTCAATCTCGGGCTCAACATACGCATCCCGGCAGAGTACATTCCGGAGGAGAACCAGCGCCTCAGAATGTACAAGCGAGTTGCCGGCGTCGAAACCGAGTCACAGCTTACCGACGTCGCAGCCGAACTGCAGGACCGTTATGGCGAGCCGCCTCGAGCTGTCCGCAATCTGCTCGACTATGCTTCTCTCAAGCTGCTATGTCTTCGTGTCGGAGTAAATGCCATCGATCGCAAGCGAGACTCGGTTGCGTTCAAGTTCCGGCAGAATGCGTCCGTCGATCCCGAACAACTCGCGCGCTTCGTCTCGGCCCAGAAAGGGGCACAGTTCACTCCCGACGGGATGCTGAAGTTCGTCCTGAAGCCCACAGCCGCCGACGAGGTGTTGAGAACCCTGCGTACGATTTTGGAGCAGCTGTCGGTGGAGAAGGCTTCGTCGGAAGCTCGCTAGATTTCTGAGTCCAAATTTCGTGAATGGCCATGGCAGCCAGACCTCAGGGGCTAAAAGCCCAGGTCTCTCTTCGTATCTGACGCGGCGCTAAAGCGCCGCTCTTCCACCAAGATGGCCGGCGTGTTGACCTGAGGGGCTAAAGCCCGATTCTCGATGGTGAGCTTACGGCGCGGCTGAAGCCGCACCCTTTCAAGCATCGGATGTCAAAGAAAATCGACACCCGAAGTTGCTGTACTTCTGCGGCGCCTGACATGTCCACTAGTCCCTTCCCAAGAAAGCCCGTTCCATTTACGATAAAGGTACTTGAGTGAGGCTGTACGACCGTTCGGTCGGCTGGGGTTTTGGCGCGCATCGCGCAGAGTCATCCGCGTACGTTGCCGCATCCAACAAATATCCAGTGAATTTGAGAGAGAGCAGAGCCGTCCACCTTTCTGGATGCCGTTAGTTTCTTTTTGAACGGCTTCCGCTGTTGATGGCCGAGGACCAGAGCTTATGACCTTCCCCGCAAGAGCTATGACTATTCCCGACGAAAAGTTCTATCGCGCGCACATCACCAAGCGGGTCGACTTCGCACCCGATCTATGGATGTTCCGCATCCGCAGCGGTGGCGAGTTTAATTTCGTGCCCGGACAGTACGCGACTCTGGGCGTGGAGAACAACGGAAAGCGCGTGGAACGGCCCTACTCGATCGCCTCGTCGCCCGCGGAAAATGAAGTGGAATTCTTTTTCGAGCTGGTACCCGAGGGAGCACTGACGCCCCTGCTCCACAAAATGCAGCCTGGAGATCAGTTGCTCATGCGCAAAGCCCCCAAGGGCAAGTTCTCGCTCGACACGTCGAACGGGCGGAACAATCACCTGCTGATTTCTACCGTCACCGGCGTCGCGCCATTCGTGAGCTACGTCCGCACGCTGTCAAAGGACTGGAAGGAAGGCCGCTTCGATGGCTCGCACAAGCTTTATCTGCTCAACGGCGCCAGCCGTCCATTTGAGTTCGGGTACAAAGACGAGCTCATGCAGTTCGACAAAGAGCTGCCCTGGTTCAAGTACGTGCCCACGGTGAGCCGCCCCTGGGACCATGCGGACTGGTCGGGCGAGATCGGACGCGCCGACGACATCTTGCGCAAGTATGCCGATCACTGGGAACTCGATGCGACGAATACCGTTGCTTACATCTGCGGACACCCGGAGATGATCGAGCACAGCAAGGCCATTCTGAAGCGTCGCGGGTTTGTGGAGAAGGGATCCGTGAAGGAAGAGGTCTACTGGATTCCGGCGAAGTCTTAACCACAGAGGGCACGAAGGCTCACAGAGGAACCCAGTGTACCTCTGGGGTGAGTCTTCCTAGGTTTCGGCGGGCGCGAAGAATACCAGTACTGACAAGTCTTCGGTGATGTCGTAGAAACGATGCTCGACTTCTGCTGCTACGAACAGCGCGCTGCCGGCTGAGACTTCGGCGTCTTCATCGCCTGCGCGGAAGCGTCCACGGCCGCGAATCACGTAATACATCTCGTCTTCGTGATGAGGTTTCTGCGGATCGGTGGCTCCCGCTGGCAGCACGTACAATCCGGCGCTCATCGCCGGAACCCGCAGGAATTCACGATAAAGCTTGCCCGCCTTGGCGCGCTCGCGGTCAATCTCCTCAATTCGGGTGAAGTACGCCTTCAAGCGAGGATTCCCCCGAAGACCAGTTCCGTGAATTGCGGAACGAGGTTATGGGCCTGCAGGCTGCCCTCGGGCTTATACCACTGGTAGATCCAGTTGATCATTCCGAGCAGCGCAAACGCAGCCGCGCGCGGGCTGACCGAATTCTTGGCCTGCCGCATGCGCTGCACCTCGGCCATCAGGCTCTCGACAAAGTGGATGTAATCCTTCTTCCGCGTGTTGATGCGCCGGCGCAGCGTCGGAGGCAGGGGATGGTTCTCGTGCAGCATAACGGTGATCTCGCGGTCCTGCGGGCTGAGCACCACTTCGATATGCAGGCGGATGAGCGCGCGCAACCGCGCTTCCGGATCGGCAATGGCACGCACCGGCGCCAGCACTCGATCTTCGGTGATCTCCATGGCATGATTCATGATCTCGAACAGGATCTCGTCTTTGCTCTGAAAGTGATGATAGAGACCGCCCTTGCTGAGTTTCAGCGCCGCCGCGACGTCATTCATGGAAGTGGCGTCGTAGCCGCGCTGCTGAAACAGGCGGGCCGCCATGCGCAGGATTTCCTGCCGGGAATCAACGAGGGTGTCGCGAGCCATCGCGTGTCATGGTAAACAGTTGCGGCCCGGATTGCCAGTTCACTGCGGGGAAGACTCAAGCCTTCGAACGCTGGTACACCGCCGGGATAAAGTTCTGATCTTCAATCGGCGGGCGGATGTACTTGGTCTTGTCCAGCGCGGTGAGTTTGATCGGTTCCGGGGTGAGATCTTCGTACGGAATCAGAGAGAGCATGTGCCGGATGACATTCAGGCGGGCACATTTCTTGTCTTCGGCATTGACCACGTACCAGGGCGCCTGCTTGATGTCGGTGACGGCAAACATTTCATCTTTGGCGCGGGAATATTCCGCCCACCGCGATCGAGACTGCACGTCCATCGCACTCAGCTTCCAGCGCTTGGTCGGATCCTTCATGCGAACCTGAAAACGACGCTCCTGTTCCTCGTCGCTGACAGAGAACCAGTATTTGATCAGGATGATTCCAGCGCGCACCAGCATCCGCTCGAATTCCGGACAGCTGTGCAGGAATTCCATGTACTCCGATTCGGTGCAGAATCCCATGACGCGCTCGACACCGGCCCGGTTGTACCAACTGCGGTCGAATAGCACCAACTCGCCCGCGGCGGGCAGATGGGCCACATAGCGTTGGAAATACCATTGCGTCTTTTCCCGCTCGGTGGGTGTACCCAGCGCGACGACGCGGCACACGCGGGGATTCAGGCTTTCGGTAATCCGCTTGATGGAACCGCCTTTGCCGGCGGCGTCCCGGCCTTCAAAGAGCACGACCACCTTGAGGCCCGACTGGCGGATCCATTCCTGCAGCTTTACGAGTTCAATCTGCAGGCGCCGCAATTCGCGGTCATAGTCGCAATCCTTGCCTAGCAGCTGTGGTTTGAAAGACTTGGCCGCGGGTTGAAGGCGGTCCAGCTTGGCTGATGATAGTACGGCCGTCCCGTTGGCGTTCCCATGCTTAACTTGATTTTTGCCCATATCTTCACGCGCACAATACTCGCTTTGCGGGCCTTTTACGAGCCCTCCTGTGTTCCATCGGAAAAGCTGGCGCGGTTCTTCAATACGGCGCGGAAATATGGCGCCGGGGGCTTCGGCCCGACTTTGACGGCCGAGGCGGCCGTCGCCACATGATCTGTGCCCCTCGGGGACCAAGAGTCAGGGGTTGACACCGGAATGGGCGGGCAGGTAGCATTATCGAAGACCGACCGACCGGTCGGTTTGCAGTAAGGTCGTTTTGAATTCCCCGGGAGCTTCATCTTTTCACCTCCCCTGTCGCAAACGAGAGGAGCACGATGGCGGTTACTATTTTCTATGAGCGGGACGCGCGGCCCGATGTCTTGAAGGGCAAAACCATCGCGATCATTGGCTACGGCAGCCAAGGACATGCGCAGGCGCAGAATCTCCGCGACAGCGGACACAAGGTCATCGTCGGCCTCGACCCTACGCGCAAGAGCGCCCAACAGGCGCGCGCCGACGGAATGGTGGTTGTGGCTCCCGACGAGGCCGCCAAGCGCGCCGACTGGATTCACATTCTTACGCCCGACGAAACCCAGGCGGAGATGTACGACCAGCTCATCAAGCCCTACCTGCATCCGGGAAAAGTTCTCGGCTTCTCGCACGGTTTCAGCATTCATTTCAAGGCAATCGTCCCACCGACTGATGTGGACGTGGTAATGATCGCGCCCAAGAGTCCCGGACACCTGGTTCGCCGCGTGTACGTCGAAGGGCGCGGCGTTCCGTCGCTGATTGCGATTCAGCAGGATGCCAGTGGCCACGCTCATGAACTTGCATTGGCCTACGCGCATGGCATTGGGTCAACCCGCGCCGGCGTTCTACAAACGACTTTCCGAGAAGAAACCGAGAGCGATCTGTTCGGCGAGCAGGCAGTGCTTTGCGGCGGTCTTACTTCACTTATCAAAAAGGGATTCGAGACTCTGGTCGAAGCGGGATACGCCCCGGAGATCGCCTACTTCGAGTGTCTGCATGAAGTGAAGCTGATCGTGGACCTAATCTACGAAGGTGGATTGGCTCGCATGCGTTATTCCATCTCGAACACCGCTGAGTATGGCGACCTCACGCGCGGTGAGCAAGTGGTAGGCGACGCGACCCGTCAGGCCATGAAGAAGACGCTGGCCGATATTCAATCGGGCAAGTTTGCTCAGGAGTGGATTGCGGAAAACAAGGCCGGTTGCCCCAACTTCAACAAGCTGCGCGAGAACGAAAAGCAGCACCCCATCGAGATCATCGGTGCGCAGCTGCGCGCCATGATGAGCTGGCTGCCGAAGGAAGGCAAGAAGGCCAGTCCGCAGGAGCCCCCAAAACAGGTGGTGAATGCTTAAGGGAGCCGACATCGTTCTGCAGTGCCTGCGCGCCGAGGGCGTCGACCTGGTCTTCGGATATCCGGGAGGGGCGATCATGCCGTTGTATGACGCGCTCGTTGGCAGTGGAGTGCGGCATATCCTGACGCGGCACGAGCAGGGCGCGGTGTTTGCGGCTGAAGGCTACGCGCGCGTTACCGGCAAAGTTGGCGTCGCCATGGCGACCAGCGGCCCTGGTGCGACGAACCTGGTTACGGGCATTGCGGACGCGAAGATGGACTCCGTTCCCCTGGTCTGCATTACCGGCCAGGTGCGCAGCGCGTTGATCGGAACCGATGCATTTCAGGAGACCGATGTATTCGGCGTGACTTTGTCGCTCACGAAATGGAGCCGGCTGGTTCGCACTCTCGACGAAATTCCGGAAGTGATCGCCGAAGGATTTCACTGGGCACGCAGCGGGCGTCCCGGGCCGGTGGTGATCGATATTCCCACCGACATGCTGAAGGCGAAGAAGGAATTCTCGGGGCCGGTGAAATTCACGCCGCATGCGCGGCCCGCCGACGCCAAGGCTGACGGAGGATTTACCGACACGATCGTCGCTTTGCTGCAGCAATCCTCGAAGCCTGTGGCTTTGATCGGAGCCGGAGCCAAGATTTCCGGCGCGATTCCCGAGCTGCGGCGGCTGCTTGATCATCTGAACATTCCGACTTTTGCTACGGTTCATGGCTTGGGTGCGGTTCCGCAGCAGGCTCCTTACTACCTCGGGATGGTCGGGATGCACGGCACGCGCGCTGCGAATACGGCGCTGCATGAGACTGATCTGCTGCTGGTGTTCGGAGCGCGTCTCGACGACCGGGTTACTGGCGATCCCTCGCGGTTCGCACCGCACGCCAAGATCGTTCACTTTGAAATTGACCCCGCGCAGCTCGATCGCGTACGTCCGTGCAATCTTCCCGTGATTGGTAATCTGGCAGACACGATTCCTGCGTTCGATGCGGAACTTCGGCGTCACTCGCTTCCGGACTTCGCAGAATGGCGCGCCGTGGCCTGCGGGCCCGAGCGCGCAGAGCTTGACCCGCGCGGACTGGCGCAGCCGACCATTCGATTCCTGGACGAACTCTTCGGCCGTCTGCCTGAGGACAGCGTGATTCTTGCCGACGTGGGCCAGCACCAGATGTGGGCTGCGCAGCGCTTTCACTCGGATTCCCCGCGAGGCTTCATCACTTCCGGCGGACTGGGCGCGATGGGCTTTGCCCTTCCAGCTGCGGTCGGTGTGCAACTTGCCAAACCGGATACCTGTGTCCTCTGCGTTTCCGGCGATGGTGGGTTCCAGATGAACATCCAGGAGTTGGCCACGGTTCACCGGCTTGGGCTGCCGGTCAAGATGGTCATCATCGACAACAAATATCTCGGCATGGTGCGCCAGTGGCAGCAGCTCTTTTACGAGCGCAATTACGCCGAGACTGACCTGAGCGACAACCCGGACTTTGTCGAGATCGCGAAGGCCTACAAGATTCACAGCTTCCGGGTGAAGGAAGACGTGATGCGGGAGTTCCCAGTGTCGCAGGAGACTGGCGATCAGATTGACCGCTTCCTGCATTCGCCGGATCCGGAGTTGCTGGTTTTTGACTGCGCTCCCGAGGCCAACGTTTACCCGATGGTCCCGGCAGGCGCGGCGTTGTCCGAGATGTTGCTGGAAGAAGAACCGACGCAGTAATTGGATGTCAGAATTCAGATTTTAGATTGCAGATTTTCAAAGCGGGTTGGGATTTTCGAAATCTGAAATCAACAATCTGCAATCGATTTGGGGACGAACAACATGAACGCTTTCCACATCCGCTACCGCAACACACAAGGAACACTGATGCGCATCCTGAACGCGGCCTCGCGCCGCGGGCTCGATCTGCATTATGTGCACGCTGAGGCCGCCGAACACGATCATCAGGTCACGCTGGTGCTCGAGGTGAATCAGAAGCAGGTCGGCCAGCTTTATCGGGAGTGGTATTCGATTGCGGACGTGATTCATGTCGGTTCCGGACCGGCGCAGGCCGCAGAGTGGAATTCGCCCCACCCTCCAGCGGGGGTGAGCATTGATGAACCCCGCGCGGCTGCCCGCGCGTAACGATTCGAGTTTTTGATTGGGCAAGCATGACGATCCCTGGGCAGCGTCATGCATTCTGGGGAACCTGCGGCATGCGGGTTCCCCATTTTTGTGAGGGAAGGTTTCAAGGTTTCAAAGTTGCAAGGTTTCAGAGACATTGAAACGCTTGAAACTTTGAAACCTGCGCTTCCTCTGTCCTGTAATCTTTCAGCGGGACTTCTAATTATGGATCTCAAACACATCAGTCGTGGAATCACTGAAGGACGCGATCGCGCCGGCGCTCGCTCGATGTTCAAGGCCATCGGATTTACCGACGCCGATCTCGCCGGCCCCTCATCGGCGTCGCCAATACCTGGATCGAAACCATGCCCTGCAACTTTCACCTGCGCCGCCTCTCGGCCAAGGTGAAAGAAGGCATTCGCGCGGCCGGCGGCACGCCGATGGAGTTCAATACCATCGCGATCTCCGACGGCGAGACCATGGGCACCGAAGGCATGCGCGCATCGCTGGTGAGCCGCGAAGTCATCGCCGATTCGATCGAACTGGTCTGCCGCGGACAGATGTTTGACGCGTGCGTCTGCGTCGTCGGCTGCGACAAGACCATCCCCGCCGCGGCCATGGCTCTGGCGCGCATGAATCTTCCCGGCGTTGTGCTCTACGGCGGCACGATCGCGCCGGGCAGTTATCGCGGCAAAGACGTCACCATTCAGGATGTATTCGAAGCCGTTGGCGCGAACGCCGCCGGAAAAATGAGCGACGCCGAATTGCAGGAACTGGAAAACGTCGCGTGCCCGGCGCGGGAGCCTGCGGCGGCCAGTACACCGCCAACACGATGTCCACTGTGATGGAGATGATCGGCCTCTCGCCCATGGGCTTCAACAGCGTCCCCGCTATGGATCCGCAAAAAGATCAGTCGCGTTCGACTGCGGCGAAGTCGTGATGAACGTCCTGCAGAAGGGCCTCAAGCCGAGAGACATCCTGACGCGCGACGCATTCGAGAACGCCATCGCGCGGTCGCGGCTACCGGCGGATCGACCAATGCCGTCCTGCACCTGCTGGCGATTGCGCGCGAAGCCGGCGTCCGCTCGACATCGACGACTTCCAGAAAGTCAGCGAGCGCACGCCGCTGCTGGCGGACCTCAAGCCCTCCGGCCGATTTGTCGCCGCCGACATGCACCGCGCCGGAGGCATCGGCCTGCTCGCCAAGCGCCTGATGAGTGGCAAGTACTTGCATGGATCCGCGATGACCGTCACCGGCAGACTTTTGCCGAGGAAGCCGAGAAAGCAACAGAAACTCCGGGGCAGGAAGTCATCGCGCCGCTCGACAAGCCGCTGAAGAAAACCGGCGGCCTCGTGATCCTCAAGGGCAATCTCGCTCCCGAAGGATGTGTCGTCAAGATCAGCGGCCACGAGCGCCTCAAGCACCGCGGCCCGGCGCGCGTTTTCGAGTCCGAAGAAGACGCGATGACCGCGGTCAAGGCCAAGCAGATCAAAGCCGGCGACGTCGTCGTCATCCGCAACGAAGGCCCGAAAGGCGGTCCCGGAATGCGCGAGATGCTGGGCGTCACCGCGGCCATTGTCGGCGAAGGCCTTGGGGGCTCGGTCGCTCTGCTCACCGACGGCCGCTTCAGCGGCGCCACCCGCGGCCTGATGGCCGGACACGTCTCTCCGGAAGCCGCGCTGGGCGGCCCAATCGCCGCCGTGCACGAAGGCGACATCATTCAATTCGATGTGAACCAGCGATTACTCGATGTCGAAGTCACCGACGACGTGTTGCGTCAGCGCATGGCCCAGTGGAAAGCGCCGCAGCCAAGGTATCCGACAGGAGTATTTGCGAAGTATGCAGCGCTGGTCTGGTCTGCGTCGCAGGGAGCGATTACGAAACCGCGCTAGCTGCTGGCCGTAATCTTCTTCAGTGCTTTTTCCAGGTCGTCGGGCTTGAATCCAAAGGGACCGGGTTTGCTCTTGTAGGCGACGCGGTTGTTTCGATCGATGAGGTAGATGCGGTCGGGCCAGCCTGTGTAGGCGTTTTCGGTCTTATTGTCGAATCCATCAATTACGGCCGGAAATTTGATTCCGAGTTTCCGCACGCAAGTTCCCGGCCACCTGGCTGCGCTCGTCGTAATCACGCGGGCTGGCGAAAACGATCTTGTCCTTGAGATTGCTTTCCGTTTGCCACACGTCGCTGGGATGCGCCTCCACAATGTAGACAATCAGGAACGCGACTTGCTGGTTGTATTGGTCGTAAAGCTTGTTGAGCGCGGGAACCTCCCGGCGAAATGGTGGTCAAGTGTAGCTGCCGAAAACGAGCACGACCGGTTGCGTCGCCGTGAGCGCCGAAAGTTGCACGCTAGCGGACTTGTCGAGCTTGGCTAGAGAGAAATCTGGTGCAGGATCGCCTGCCTGCAATTGTCCGGCGCGGGCATGCGTCCACATCGTCTCGAAGGGGACCAGGAAATACGCCACATCCGGCATGTGCTTCATGACTCGGCCGAATGTTTCCGGGGGCTGGCGCATCGCCCACCAGATGAAGCCGCCAAAAAGAGCATAGAGGATTACCAGGGCAACGGCCACGCGCGGAAGAAGCTTACGCATGGACGAATGATACCTAAAATCCAAAATCGCGTGTCATTGTGGTCGGAGCCGATTTTTCACGCGGAACGAAGGATCTCGCACGGTACGTAACCGCGCTTCGTGCGGGGGCCAGGACGAGGCGTCCGCCCCTAGACAGAGCGTTCGGCTTCACTGCCTGTGTTAGATTAGTCCACAACTCTGGGGGCGTTCCTATCTGCAAGGGACGGGCAGGGTCTAAACCGCAGCCAAATGTTGAACGGGATCATTTCTCGTAAAAAGCGAGGGATTCGTCTGCGCAATTTGTCGTGCTCCTGGCGCTTGCGTGCCTCGGGCTCGCTGCCCTGGCCCAGACTGCAACACCGTCGCTGAACTTCCCAAACAGGACTACCTCGTCTACTCGTCTGCGAGTCCGCCGACAAAATCGTCCTGCTGCGCTTCGGCCAAGGGTTTGCAGATTGAAAATCAGACCCGCACCGGCCTCATGCCGATGGACATTAATGGGCCGCACGGGATCGCGGTCTCTCCGGATAAGCAGTACTTCTATGTTTCCGAAGGGCACGGGCGACCCGAAGGCTCTGTCTGGAAATACCGCGCGGGAAGCAACGACGTCGTTAAGTACACGGGCCTGGGATTGTTCCCGGCAACAACCGACATCACGCCCGATGGCAATTTTATCTACGTCGCCAACGCCAACTTCCACGGCGACATGGTGCCCTCTTCGATTTCGGTCGTGGCCACCGAACAGATGATTGAGGTGAGGCGCATCACACCTGCGCCATGCCACATGGCTCCCGACTAAATCACGCGGGGACGAAACATTATTCCGCCTGCATGATGGACGACATGCTGGTCGAGATCGATACCAGCAAGTTCGCCGTTTCGCGCTACTTTATACTGGCCCCGGGTAACGAAATGGGAATGAGCGGCGCGCCGCATCCGGCGCAAGGCACAAGATCAAAAAGATGCACACTATAGCCGACCACAAGCCGATTTGCACACCGACCTGGGCGCAGCCTGCGAATGACGGATCGGGTGATCTACGTCGCCTGCAATCAATCGAACGACATCGTTGCCGTCAACACTGCC
>CAVUOS010000022.1:0-154812 GCA_963743105.1 Terriglobia bacterium | reverse complement strand
CTTCGGTAAGACCTCCAGCACCTTTTCCGCGTCCTCCTTGTGCTGGAAGCACAAGATGGCATCGTCGGCGAAACGGATCTCGTACGCTTCCCCTCTTATCCGGGGCCTCACTTCGCTCTCGAACCATTCGTCGAGCACGAAGTGTAGGTATATATTGGCGAGGAGCGGACTGATGGGCTGCCCCTGCCCCGTACCTGTTTCACTTACGAGTAATCTTCCATCTTCGATGACTCCGACCTTGATCCATTTGCCGATCAGGCGGAGCACGCTTCCGTCGATCACACGCTTCTCTATCATCCCCACCAGAGCCGATCTCACAATCGAGTCAAAGTAGGAGCGGATGTCTATCTCTAGAACCCACGCAATAGGCCGGGTACAGATGACCCGTCCTATTTCCTCCAGTGCTTGGTGTTGCCCCCGTTTGGGTCGAAACCCGTAGGAGCAGTCGAGAAATCCTGCTCGTAGATGGCGTTTAGCAGGTCCACGGCCACCTTCTGCACGACCTTATCCTCGAGCGCGGGAATCGAGATCGGCCTCTGTTTCCCGTCCTCTTTGGGGATGTAGACGCGCCGAAGTGGTTGGGCCTGATACTTGCCCTCTTTGAGCCGTTGGTGGAGTTGTCGGATTTTCTCTTCTACGTTCGTCTCGTATTGTTCGTACGTGACGCCGTCGATCCCGGCACTGGCGTCCTTTCGAAGACTCCGGAATGCCTCTTCTAACTTCGCGACTGTGATCAGGTGAGCGATAGAGTGGAACCGCCGTTTCGGATCTTCCTTGGCGAGTTCAGCTATTCTGTTGATATCTGTGGACATATCGTTTCGAGTTCAGAGTCTCGTTATGTTTCCTTTCAACAGATTCGTACGCTTGCTTCCCCCTTCCCTCCAGTGGGTGCCGTGGCCGCCCGTTTCCGGAGCCCTGCGGTTCCCCACCTTCGTCGGTACTATAGGGTCGTAAGACTGCTCCCACATCCGTCCGTGCTTCCTCCGGTCGACCCTTGGTTGCACGTACCTCTCGACCCATTGCCGGAGGCGGTCCTCCTGGTGTGAGAGGAAATGGGGAGCTCTCTTCGGTTCCTGGGCCATCCCTGTGGAGCATGCCCTGGGCTAAAGACCCCGGCGAGTCGGAACGACCTCGCGATATCGGTCGCTGCCAGATGCTGCCTTCCGCTAGCGTAACCACGTCGGCCTCGCATCGAGATTAGATTTCGGGGTTGAATCCTCACGGCCTACTACCTTGTTGTCTACGCTTCGACACCCACCAGTCACCCGGTGAATGGCAAGACTCACTACTGATCTGTCCGCTCGACTTTGATCAGGCGGGATTTGCACCCGCTGGATGACAATAAGAGGTTTCGCTGATCTATCCGTTCCTCCTCTTCCAAGCTTTTCCGAACGCGATACGCTCAAAATCCTTCGGGCAGGGTTTGGAGTGAAATCGCGTGGTTTCAACAATTGGCAACGACTACTTTGAATGATCAACGTTCGACGGGACCGTCGTACCGCACAGATAAGGTGCAAACGGCTTAGAGATTGTGTTGTAGTGCGTCCCTTCTGGAAATTCAAATGTTAATCGGCAGTGGATGCACTCAAGAAAACGCCCGTCGGGGGACATCAGGATACCGATTCGATGCGCAGGCGTAGAACCAACGGTGGACATCGCATATTCCAACTCTCGCGTGCAAAACGAGCATACGCTCTTTGTCCCGAATGTGGCGGTTTTAAGAAGATGGGCGGCAAGTTGCTAACTTCGCTGCGGACAGATGCCAGTCCACTCGCGCGGGTTCCGATTATTACCCGACGCGTGCAATTCTTGCCTTAGCGAACTTGTGAAGCTGAATGCTTTGGAGGAGGCGGATACACAGTCTAACTTGGTGCTAACGGCGAGGTTAGTGCGCCCTATCAACTTTGGTTCCGGGGTTGCAAGGGTCAAGGCGAGTCATTGCTCACTTTCCTCGTCACAAGGGGGCTCCTCCATGACTTTTTCTGTTCTGCACCGTTTGAAGGAACCGACCACTCGGTGTTCCATCTGTGGCTGGAGCGTCACCCTCGAATTGAGCAAAACGGACGAGGGAGGCAAGGCTGTCCACGAGAGTTGCTACGTGCGCAGAACACTCTCAAAGTTTAGAAAGCCGATCGATGAACTGCCTCAAAGCTGGGCGATCACGCCCATTGATCCTTTACAAACTGCCTCTGAACCGGCACTAGCCGGAATCCATTGGAGAATCTTTGGATTGATTCGGTTGTAGTGGCAAAGTGTCGCAATCGCCGCCTTCGCAACATCACTTTGGACTTTGCACAGTTGGGTGGAGTCGAGAAGTGGCGCAGTGACGTTAGCCTCCCGGTGGCGATGGGTCAGGTTTTCACCTGGCCGCCTCAGTCCGGTTTGACGTGGTTCTGTTTCCTCTTCCCGCTCATCGAACTGGACAGGCACATTTCGTGCATCCAGCTCTCGGAAAAGATTCACGATGTTGCCCACGGAAAACTGGCAGTTCGGTGAGTAAGCCGAATCAGACCAAACGTATCGTGCAGGAACTGGTCGGAGTACCGCTTGCTACCTGCTCCCTTCCGTTGATGTTTGGCGCGCAGCCACTGGCGAAGCCGTCGGCGAGTGTGTGCTTCCACTGCACGGTAAGCTTGGCTGACAGGACCCAAGCAGAAGTAGTTGGCCCATCCGATGATTTGTCGGTTGAGCTGTTCTACCAACTGCTCGGCCGTCTGCTGAGTTTGGCTTCGTCGGGTCGCCTCGCTGAGCGCCCGACAGATGCGTTGTACCCGTTTCTTCGACGGAGTCGTGCCTAAGTAGGCTCGCCCTGTCCTCGGCGAGTAGCAGCGACCAAACGTATATCCCAGAAAGTCAAACTTCTCTTCCGGCAGCTTGCAGACCCGCGTCTTCGTTTCGTTCATCGTCAACTTCAGCTTCGTCATCATGTTCCGCATCGTGACAAGAGCATCCGTGGCTTTGTTACGACAGCAGATCACACGGTCATCAGCATAATTAACGATGTACGCTTTCAGACGCTTCTCGTGCCCCAACTTCTTCCAGCCGAGCACGAACCGACGCATGTACAGATTACTCAGCAGCGGGCTGATCGGAGACCCTTGCGGCGTGCCCCGACCATTATCCCGATTCTGTGTGCTTCGATGCTTGTTTCCGCGCTCATCCGTTTCTTCGACCGGAGCTTCCAGCCACATCTTGATCAGATGGAGCATGTTCCTGTCGACCACCCGGCGAGCTACCGACTTTAGAAGCTCGGCGTGCGGCAGAGTGTCGAAGTACGAGCTGAGATCTGCGTCTACGATTTCTCCATGGCCAGTGTTGATCAGCTTATGGACGTGTCTTACTGCGTCCAGTGCGCTGCGGTCTTTCCGGTAGGCATACTGCTCTGGCGGTAGATCGGTCTCGAAGATTGGTTCGAGCACCAAAACTGCTGCCATTTCCGCTGTCCGATCCCGGATAGCGGGTACTCCTAACGGACGCTGTTTCCCATCCGGCTTCGGTATATAGACGCGCCGCACAGGAAGTGGTTGATAGGTTCGGCTCTTCAGCTCTTGCGCCAGTTCGTCCAACCATCGCTCCTTGCCGTACGCCTCGATGTCCTCGAACGTTTGTCCGTCGACTCCTGCTGCTCCACCATTGGCTTTGCAGCATTCGTAGGCGAAAGCTAGAACGTCCTTGCGATACACCTTGTCATACAGCGCATAGAAACGAAACTTGGGCGCTTCCTTCGCTTTGTCGTGCAACGCCGTCTGCAACTTCTGAACACTTTCTGGGGCTGCTAGACTCATCGCCAATCCCTCTGTCTTCGTCGCTTCTTGCGTCTCCTTTAACTGAGGCCCCTTCCCTCCACCGGCATTACCCGGCTTCTTCGGTCGTACGGGCCTCTCCGCCACCCCAAACGGCCCGGCCTGGCTCTCGCGAGTTGCCAGTTGATCGCGACAGCGATCACCGCTGGGGCTTCCCGTGTTGCGCCTGATCCCCTGTGTCTGCATGCTGTCGCCACTACCCCGGCAGGTTCGAGAGACTTAATCGCTCATTACTCATCCCTCGTCCTCGGCCTTCCCCAAATTTCGGATGGGTCGGCTCCTGCATTATGGTTTTCGAGGCCTGCTCAGCGTTCACTCACGTTACGGCCTGCAGACTCGCCAAGTCGCCTAGCGACCCTCTACACCGGAGGCCTCGACGGCTTTGTTACCTCCACCGCCGCTCCGATTGTTACCGGGTGGAGCGATCCAGTTCCCGGGCGGGTCTTTCTCTCCCGCTGTGGACCAGCGCCTTTTCACGGCGCACCGAAAAATCCCCATTACACTCGTCTCCCTTTGGGCGGGGAACTTGAGTGTAATGGTCCTAATGTCACGGACGATCTGGCTTGCGCAGTTCGGACAGCGAGTATTCAAGGTTTCGAGAACTTTGTGGGAGGCCAATCTTCCTTCAAGGGACAGGCGGCTATTCTTTGACGACTCGCTCGCTCGAATGGTCACGTGAAGAGCGGGACCTGCCCTCCCCCGAGGTAGGCCCCGCTCTACCGGAACCCCCATCTAGCAGAAAGAACTGTAATGCGAGCTAGGCAGTTTGGAAATTGCCCGAAGGTGGAAATGAATGGCTCGAAGATGCTGCAGGATTCTGACAGGTCGAGGAGGCGGTGACGCTGCAAGACAGCCTTCCGATTTGGTGTGGATAAATGAATCGCCTTCCATGAGAAGGCCGGTCGGAGTCAAATCGGGTTCTTTGTTCTGTCGACGACGTTTTCTGTCTGCAAGGGTTGCCACTGTCGCCACTCGCTCTGTCAGATTTTCTGATCTTCAAGCAAAGGCGACGTTGACCCCATTTTCCTTAACTTCTTTGCCGAACTTTTTTGTGCAGAGAGCGAAAAAAGGGTCGTTGCCCCGTCATGTCTAGATCTGTTTGGACAACCTCGGGCAGAGTGAAAACCGCTGCAATCTTGTAGCGACAGACGGTCGGAGAGGCTCAGAAAGGCCTTAATCGAACAGAAGTCGAAATTTGAGTGAAACGCCTGGTCACAACACCTTCGTTTTATGCGTGAGTCAGGATAAAATCAAAGAATCTCGGTTTCGATGATACTTCGAGTCCTGATTCGATTCTCCTTCGAGCACGCCTCTTTCCCACAAACCAAACGCGAGCTCAGCGATGCGAAACGCACTGCCAGTGTGCTCGGTCTGCCAGAGAAACCTTTTTTAGTGTCCGATCTGGGTGCCAATAACCTCCCCGGAGACGATGATTTCGACGCGGCGGTTCTTCTGACGACCTTCGGCTGTGTCGTTGTCGGCCACTGGGTTGTTCATGCCAAGACCCTGTGCCGATACCGAACCGGCCGCCAGTCCCTGGTTAACGAGGTAGTTGCGCACGGCATTTGCACGCTGCTCGGAAAGGGTCTGGTTGATTTCAGCGTTGCCGGTGTTGTCGCTGTGACCCTCGATAGTCAAACGCAGGGAGGGGTAGTTCAGCACGATGCCAGAGAGCTTGGCCAGGTCCTCACGCGCTTCGGACCGAAGATCGGACTTGCCGGGATCGAACAACACGTCGCCCATGTCGACGACCAACCCTCGGGGCGTGTCGGTAGTCGGCAGGACGCGATTAAAATGATCGAGCAGGCGCGCGCGCAAATCCTGCTTCTCGTGATTGAACTGTTCGGCGGCCTTTTTCTGGGCATTGGACGCGGTCAGCTCCGGATCTTCTTTCTGCCTGGCCTCCGCCGCTTCCTCCGCGGCTCGCTTCTTGCACTCCTCACACTTGGCCTCTTCAATAGCTTTTTTCTTGGCCTCAGCTGAGGCTAGTTCCGCATCCGCTTTCCGCTTGGCCTCGGCCGCCTCCTTTGCCCCCCTTTCCCCGAACGTGTACGCGATACCGAAGCCGAGACGTATTCGACTCTGTCCCGTGTCGGAGAAGTGAGTGCGAAGGAAGTCTAGTTTAAAGCGACCCACCCAATGAGACGAGAGCCGGTAATCGGTTCCGGCTCCAACCATCCACGAAAACGCATTGTCCGAGCCGGACTGGCTGACACTCGTCGATTGGTTTTCAAGGCTCGAGCTTAGATGGGAACCGCCAAGCTGTAATTCTCCGAAGGGCCACAGGCGAGGAAGGTGTGTCTCCTTGTTCTTGAGCACACCTGGAAACGAGATGCGTGGGCCGACGAGAAAGTCCTGCAAGTGACTCTTCGTAACGATCAGTCCTGTCTGAGTCAGTTCGAATACCCCGAGATGCGAGGTGTCCCACACGGTGTCATAGTCAGCGGCCATCGAAACCCTCTGTGTGAGCCACACGGCTGCCCCAACATTCAAGCCATCGAGACCGCCATCACCTGAAATGTGCGTATATCCACCGCTAACTTCCACGCTCTGGGCGGATGCAAGCGACGCGAATACAACAAGCAACAGTAAAAACAGACATAAATTCCTCATATATGCCTTTCGCTAAAGCCATCGGCGGATTCTGCGGACAGAAGGTCCGAATTGGAGAATTTAAGAGATACGTCCTTGCGGTTCAGGCCGTCCAATGACAGGCTAGACCCCGTAATTGAGCGCAGAAACTAGCAGAAATAACAGTTTGTCAGACGCAGTGCTGGAAATCTTCTTCCGTTTGTAAAGGGGTTGGGCCCTGGTGCCATATCGCCTCTCTCTAATTGAGGGTCAATGGATCTATAAAATTATCGTCACCGGCCCGAGCCGGATTCCATTTTTCAGTGAGGGGATGACGATAGGCAACAAGTTGTGGCGGAACCGGGCGGAGAGGAAAGACTGGTCACGGTATCGTCAACTGTGTGAAGTCGAGGGGTGGCGCGACAGTTTAGGTGAAGCCTAGCCGAGACCGGTCCTTTCGTTTGCCGGTGCCTCAATAGCTTCCCCATGCCTCGTTTCCACACCCCCGCTTATCGAACCGGACAGGCGGAGTTACCGCATCCGGCTCTCGGAAAAGACACACCATGTTCCGTGTGGCGCCGTCTGCAACTTCTGAACACAAACCTGGGGCTGCTAGACTCATCGTCAATCCCCATGTCCTTCGTTGCTTGTTGCGTCCGTCTTTAACTGAGGTCCCTTCCCTCGGCCGGAGTTACCCGGCTTCTTCGGTAGTACGGACCTCTCCGCCACCCCAAACGGCCCGGCCTGGCTCTCGCGAGTTGCCAGTTGATCGCGAACAGCGATCACCGCTGGGGCTTCCCGTGTTGCGCCTGATCCCCTGTGTCTGCATGCTGTCGCCACTACCCCGGCAGGTCCGAGAGACTTAATCGCTCATTACTAATCCCTCGACCTCGGCCTTCCCCAAATTTCGGATGGGTCGGCTCCTGCATTATGGTTTTCGGGGCCTGCTCAGCGTTCACTCACGTTACGGCCTGCAGACTCGCCAAGTCGCCTAGCGACCCTCTACACCGGAGGCTCCGACGGCTTTGTTACCTCCACCGCCGCTCCGATTGTTACCGGGTGGAGCGATCCAGTTCCCGGGCGGGTTTGTCTCCCGCTGTGGACCAGCGCCTTTTCACGGCGCACCGAAATATCTCCATTACACTCATCATCCTCCGAGCGGGGTTTTGAGTTTCCATGGGCCTGGTGGCCCACCCATTGATATGAAAAAGAGGTTGAGTTGTGCGTGTACGCTGATGGAGCGTGGACGGCGCAGATCTGTTTACACTCTGGATCCAGTGAGGCCGTTTTTGAGTTTGATCGGGAACGCACGTTTTGAACCAATCTGTGTCGCGCCACCCCTGCTCGTAGCAGGGGAGGTAGCACGTGACGGTGTGTAACCTTTTGCCGTGCGTTCTGCCGCTTCCACGCCAGGAGGAAGCGATGAAGATGGCGGGGATTGACGTTCACAAGAAAGTTTTGATGGTAGTAGTGGTGGACACGAGTACGCCGCAAGAGAAACCAGCGCGGCGGCGATTCGTCACAATGCCGAGCGAACTGCACCGCCTGTTGACATGGTTGCGGGAGCAGGAAGTAGAAGAGGCAGTGATGGAATCGACGGCCCAGTATTGGCGGTCGGTATGGCTGGAACTAGAGCCCCACATGCGTTTGCATTTGGCGCAGGCGTTTTCCAACCGTGCTCCCCGTGGGCGTAAGCATGATTTCAAGGATGCCGAGAGATTAGTCCGGCGACTGATGGCCGACGAGCTGATTCTAAGTTTTGTGCCCAGCGGCGAACAGCGGATCTGGCGGAGCATGACCCGCATGAAGCTGCAACTCACGCGCGACCGAGTACGACTACAGAACCAAATCGAGTGTCTGCTGGAAGAAATGCGGATCAAGCTGTCGATTGTGGTCAGCAATCTGCTGGGGGCCAGTGGGCTGCGCATTCTGCATGCTTTGGCCAGCGGAGAGACAGATCCGAAGAAGTTGGCACAACTGGGTGGGGAGCGGCTGCAGTGCACCGAGGAGCAACTAGTGGATGCGTTGACGGGAAGAGTACAGCCGGTGCATGGGGAGATGTTGGGCTTGCAGCTCGAGCGGCTGCAGTTGATCGATGAGCAAATGACTCGGCTCAATAGCATGATCGCGGCAGCCATGAAGTCGCATCAAGACGCGGTAATTCGACTGGCGGAAGTACCTGGTCTGGGAGTTGATTCAGCACAACAAATCATCGCCGAGGTGGGCGCTCAGGCCAGCACGTTCGCATCGGCAGCAGAGTTAACCTCATGGGTGGGAACCTGTCCTGGCAAGGACGAAAGCGCGGAGCAGAACCACAGCAGTCGCTCCGCCAAAGGGAATAAATATCTGCGCCGCGTGCTGAACCAGGCAGCACACGCTGCTGTAGCGAAGAAAGGCAGTCACTTCCAAGCCGTGTTCCGGCGTCTATTGCCCCGCCTAGGCTATCAGTCTGCCATCTGGGCGGTTGCACATCGGCTCTGTCGTCTCGTTTGGAAGATCCTGCATCAAGGAGTGCGGTTTATCGAGCAAGGCACCGAAGTCGGTCCTCGAGAAAAGAAGAAACGTGCGCAGATGCTGGCGCGAGCACTTCGCAAGCTTGGCTATGAAGTAACCATCACTCCCATAAGCCAACTTGCCCCGAACCCTGCTGTCTAAGTCCGAGGAGAGGATTTTCGACGGAGTGTAATCGCCTGATAGCGCCAACCATAACCCCCGGCTCTGGTCTCCTCTCCGTTATAGTGACTGGACCATGCCCATCGAGCCTCCGACACTGACCCGCCGCAGTTTCCTCAGCGCTGCTGCCGCCGGAATTGTTTCTAGTCCGATATGGGCGAAATCCACTACGGCGCGCGTTTCGGATTCCCAGTTGCTCAGCGATATTGAGCATCGCACTTTTTACTTTTACTGGGAGCGTGTGAACCATAGCAACGGCCTGATGGCAGATCGTTGGTCGACGCCGGCCGCTTGCAGCATCACGGGGACAGGCTTCGCTCTAACTGCTTGGCCAATTGGAGTTGAGCGCGGTTGGATCACACGCAATCAGGCACGAGACATCACGCTGCGGACGCTGCGGTTCTTTGAGCAATTACCGCAGGGCGAACAACGGTCTGGCACCGCGGGCTATCGTGGCTTCTATTACCACCTCATCGATATGGAGACCGGACTACGGTTGCCAAATTGGGAACTTTCAACAATTGATACCTGCTGGCTGCAAATGGGCATGGCATTTGCGCAAGGCTGGTTCGACCAAGAGGATGAGAAGGAAAAGGAGATCCGTGCACTCGCGCAGCGTCTGCTGGATCGCACCGAATGGGATTGGATGCAGGCCAATAGCACGGGCGGCAAAGCCATCTCGATGGGCTGGCACCCGGAGAGCGGCTTTGTTGAGCGAAATTGGGATGGCTATAACGAGGGCATGGCGCTCTATTTCCTCGCGCTCGGCTCACGGTCTCACCCGGCTAAGGAGGGCGCCTTCGAGGCATGGACTGCGCCCTTCCCAAAATATTGGCGCGGAGAAGGTGCGAACCGCTACCTCTCCTTTGCGCCGCACTTTGCGCATCAATATGGGGCCGTGTGGGTTGACTATCGCGGCATCTATGATGCGACCACGCGCGCGGCCGGGTTTGACTATTTCGAGAATTCCCGCCGCGCCACCTATGCGCAGCGCAACTATGCCATTGCCAACCCCATGGGTTGGGATAGTTATTCCAAGGACATCTGGGGCCTCAGCGCCTGCGATGGACCAGGTGATCTAGTCATAAATTTCAAAGGCAAGCCGACGCAGTTTTATGGCTATGCGGCCTATGGGCCGAAGGGCATGCCCGACGAGGAAGACCATGGCACCCTTGCCCCCACCGCCGCGGTAGCCTCGATTCCCTTTGCACCCGAGATTTGCATCCCTGCGGCCTGGGCCTTACGCAATTTCCAAGGTGGGCGGCTTTACGGCAAGTACGGTTTTTTCGATTCGTTCAACCCTAGCTTCCGTGATACCCATGTCAGCCTTAGGTCAGGCAGCGTTGATGGGCGCTTAGGCTGGGTTGACAATGATTATCTCAGCGACAATCAGGGGCCGATTCTAGGCATGATCGCGAATTACAAAACGGGGATCATCTGGAACGCCACCCGCAAAGTGCCCAATCTGGTGCGTGGTTTGAAGCGAGCAGGCTTTACCGGCGGTTGGTTGAATGGGGCATAAGATCAACCACTGCGACTCGAACGGAACATATCGAAGACGAGCGTGCGCACTGCCGTGGAAGTGATGTTTCAGCGTAGGGCGTCAGTGTCTCACAGCGGGTCAACTGTTGATAAATCGCGATTACGCTCAAAATGCCCCCGGCAGGGGTTTTGAGTGTAACGCCTGATTACAACAGTCATATCTAGATTTCCCCGCGACTCCTTACAATGAGAACATGGGCGTTGTGTTGTGCATTTTCCTGTTCGTTTTCCGTCTGCAATCTAGTGCGCAGTCGGAGACTCCTGCCGCCGAATTTTCCTTAACGTTGGAGCGGACAGGCTGCGAAGGACTTTGCCCTTGGTATAGCGTTACGGTTCTTGGGAATGGATCGGTGCATTACGAAGGCAAGGCCTATGTGCGCGTTGAAGGCGTCCGCAAGAGAACAATCCCCGTCTCGGATGTCAACAAACTCATCCGCATACTTGTCGATGAGGACTTCCTTCACTGGGACGAAAAAACGGAACTGTGCGTGGACTATCCCGAGGTGAGAATCACAGCCAGCCTGAACGGGCAACGCAAGCAGGTGCTAGAGGGATGTAGCGCACCGGGGAAGGTTCTCACATTGGCTGGCAAGATCGATGCAATCTCGGGTACGAAAGGTTGGGTTGGCAATGTCCGCGAGAGCATGGCCCAAAAAACAGTTGCCGGAAGGTGCGGCGCGCCTCATGACTCCTTTGGCAATCAGCCGATGCCAGAGCAGTTTTACATTTCCGACTCTCCAGAAACGGCGAGACAGGTTAGTTGTTTTATGTCCTTCAAAAAAGACGCCACGATGTTCGATGTCGTCAACAAATGCGGAGTACCCGACCGACACACCGGGAGTGGAATCTACATCTTTGTCTACTACATGAGCGACTGTTCGACTGTAACTGTCGGCACTCCCGACCTGAAGCATATCGGGATCAGACACGCAAAGAACGCAAAGACTACGATTTTGGTTGGCAACTGGTGAAACATCGCCTCTCTGACAATGTCGGCGGTGTCAAGCACTTTTTGAGCGTACTACTCTGTGCACTCCGAAGAGCGCGCCATTTCGCTCTAGTTGAAAAACAATTACCGGTGCCAACCAAGGCTCGCTCGTAATCAATGCAGGCCAGATCTCGATCCGACCCATGCATCTCTTCGGTCACTTCCTGCGATCATGATTACTACTTCGGACTCCCAGGAAAAGGGGAGCGGGATGCCCAATCAATTTCTCGGTGTTCTACTGCACACCATGGCGATGTACGGGCTGTCCCACGTACGAACCGAACTTCTTCCATTGCTCGTAGTCCCATCCCTTGCGCCACATCCAGTACAAGCGAACGGCCAGCTTACGAGCCATGGCAACTTTGGCGGTCTTTCGTCCTCGCCGCATCATCAGGTGGACATACTGGCTGCGCCATTCCGGCAGACTGCGTACCGTGACTTGCGCCGCTTCCACCAGCAAGAAACGCACGATCGAACTCCCCTGTTTGGTGATGTGCCCCAGGCGCCGCCGATTCCCGCTGGATTTTTCCAACGGCACCAGGCCGAGATAGGCCGCGATCTGCTTGCCACACTGAAACCGTTCCGTTTCTCCGATGATCAGCACGAAGGCCAGTGCGGTCAGTGCACCCACTCCGGGATGGGTCATCAGACGCTGTGCCTCCGGACACTTCTCCGCTTCTCGCTCGACGGCCTGGCTTAACTCTGCGATCGTGGGATTCAATCGATCCCGCAACTCCAGCAGCTCGCGTCGTCGCCGGCTAGCCCACGGTGCCAGCTGGAAGGACTCCAGTTGCTGGCGTCCCTCTGCCCGGAATAACCGCTTCTTACAGCGTAGCCCTTGGTTCAACGCGACCGCCTGCAGTTGATTCATGACTCGCGTCCGCGCTTGCACCATGCGGTGGCGGTGCCATAGCAGTTGCCGCAGATCGCGGTTCTCCCAGTTGGGTACCCAGATTCGCGGAAAATCATCCTTCAGCAGCAGTTTGAGAATGTGCCGAGCATCCTCACGATCCGTCTTCTGCTTACGCCCTCGTTTCGCTCGGATCACCTCGGCATCTCCCCTCCACAGCTCCACTCCCAACCCTTCCAGCAGCCGCTCAAACCACCGTCCGTGTCCGCTGGCCTCCATGCCCACGCGTACCACTTGACCCATACCGGACAAGGAACGATAGAACTCTTCCGCTTCCTTGGAATGTGCTAAACGCTTTTCTTGGTACTCTCCGGTGTCAGTATCTACCGAAGCAATTTCTTGATACTCGGGGTGAAAATCGACTCCTATAATGATCATCGTTCGGCTCCTTTTCTCCGAGCCTGTTGGTTGGTTAAGGCACCACCAACTTTACTTGGACCTAGGAGCCGACATTGTCATGGAATCAATTACACTCAAAATGCCCGGAAGAGGGATTCTGAGTGTAATCGCCTTCCATGAGAAGGCCGGTCGGAGTCAAGTGGGTTCTTTTGTATTTTCGTTGGACAAGGTTTTTCTCCCGCCGAGTCGCCACTGTCGCCACCCTTCCATCCGCACTCTTTGATGAGCGATTTTGTTCGCTCGGTGGAAGTTGGGTGTTCTCGTTTCAGCCGGTGCTGCCACCTGATTATCGAGTTCCTTCCGCCGCGCTCGGCCCATTTCAAACCCGGGTGCTGTTGGAACAGAAACTGGGCACGACTCCTCAAGCTCCGAATTCTCAGCTAATGGCCTTGTCCCCGCCGCAGCGTCCTCTGGCGCATTACTCAATTCCGGCAGGCGTCTTCCAATTCCGAAATGGGAATCTCACCCACTTTCTTCTCGCATACCTCTTGACTTGACTTTCACTTCCAGCTACTTCTGGTATACATAGTCATTTGCTCTTTGGTATCCGAATCACCCCTAAGTCTTAGCGGCTCAAGATTTTGCCCCTAAGTCGCTACAGCCCTAGGATCTTTTCTCTAATTCCCGCTAACTCAATCATTCCAATAGACCGTGAGGAGGGGGGGATAGTTACCAAACCGTAAAGACCATCCCAAAAATGGAACGGCCCTGCCGCGAGGTCGCGTTTCTCCTGCGCTACAATCGCGTCATGCGAACACCTCTGCTGGCAGTCGCAGCGATCGTCGGTCTGACAGTCCTCTTTTCTTCGACCCCACTTGCCTGCGCCCAAGACAAAGACGCTCCACAGCAGGAATCCGCACCAGATGTGCCGGATGCAATTGCCATCCCAGAAGGGCTTCAAACGGTGCTGTTCGTGCGCGCCTCTGGTTCGCAGATTTATTCCTGTCAGGCAGACGATGCGGGCAAATACAGTTGGACGCTGAAGGCTCCCGACGCCGAACTGAAGGATCGGAAAGACAAAGTCATCGGACAACATTCCGCCGGACCGACCTGGAAACTAAAGGACGGCAGCGAAGTGACGGGAAAGGCGAGCGCGCACGTCGATTCGCTCGACTCGGACTCGATTCCCTGGCTGCTGGTCGATGTCGTGAACAACTCGGGTAAAGGTGCGCTCGCGAAAGTCACGAAAATTCAGCGCGTACACACGCATGGCGGCAAACCGGGTAACGATCCTTGCGACGAATCGCACAAGGACGCAGAGACGAAGAGCGCTTATACCGCCGACTATTACTTCTATGCGCCGGTAAAGTAGGCATGAGCCGTCCGAGAGCCTCGGGCATCAAACTGAGAGTTGAGTTTAGGAGGATTCCATGCGGGACGTGATCATTGCATCGTCGGTACGGACGCCAGTTGGCCGCGCGTTCAAGGGCACGCTCCGCGCCACGCGTCCGGACGAACTGGCTGCGGTTGCGATCAAGGGTGCGCTGGAACGCATTCCCCAACTCGATCCGAAGGAGATCGAAGACGTCATCATCGGCTGTGCCATGCCCGAAGCCGAGCAGGGCATGAATGTGGCGCGGATCGCTTCCCTCCGCGCAGGTCTGCCCATCGAAGTGTCAGCGTTGACGATCAATCGGTTCTGTTCCTCCGGATTGCAGGCGATCGCGATGGCCGCCGAACGAATCATGTCGGGTGGTGCGGAAGCGATCGTCGCGGGAGGAACGGAGTCGATGTCGATGATTCCCATGGGCGGCCATAAAATTTCGCCGAATCCGTGGCTGGTCGATCACTATCCCGATGCGTATCTTTCCATGGGATTAACGGCTGAGCGACTGGCGCAGCGATTCGGCATTACGCGCGAAGCCGCGGATGAGTTCTCGCTACGCAGCCATCAGAAGGCGCTCGCCGCGATCCAGACAGGAAGGTTCGAAGATGAAGTCGTCCCGGTTCCAGTCAGTTTCAGCACGCCCAATGGATCGAAACCGAAGCGCCAGGAAATCGTCTTCAAAGTCGACGAGGGTCCCCGCGCCGATACCTCGCTGGAAGCTCTGCTTGCGCTGAAGGCGGCCTTCCACGCCAAGGGAACCGTGACCGCCGGGAACTCTTCACAAATGTCCGATGGAGCCGCTGCTGCCGTCGTGATGTCGGCTGAGCGCGCCCAAGCTTTGGGAATCAAGCCCCTGGCTCGTTACGTTTCTTTCGCGACGGCCGGATACAAGCCGGAAGAAATGGGACTCGGGCCGGTGTTCGCGATTCCGAAGGCGCTGAAAATGGCTGGACTGAAGCCCTCGGATATTGACGTGATCGAACTGAACGAGGCGTTTGCCGCTCAGTCGTTGGCGGTGATCAAGGAAGGCGGGCTCGATCCTGAGAAGGTCAATCCCAATGGCGGAGCGATCGCGCTGGGACATCCTCTGGGATGCACGGGCGCCAAACTCACGGCCAGTCTGATCCGCGAAATGAAGCGCCGGAACGCGCGCTACGGAATGGTCACCATGTGCGTCGGCGGCGGAATGGGCGCAGCGGGTATTTTCGAGAACGCATAGGGAAAAGCGGCGCTATAATTTGCTCAAGGAGGTACTATGACTTCGGTCCGCCTTCTTACTGCCGCCGTGGTCCTCTGCACTGTGTCGGCCTTCGCCCAAGAACAACTTCTCTCGGCGACTCCCGCGAACCCCACTGCCGAACCAGATAAATCTGTGCGGGTCACAACTTCAGAACCATGGACGATTGTTCCAATCCAGCCAGCGGACTCGAGGGCCGGAGCGAATAGTCTCCAACAGAAGCAAATTGACGCATACAAGATTGACCGATCGAGGATCGACCCCAGCGGCCGACCCTTCAGATGGGATCCGCGTCTCGAGTCCATACTCATGGATGGACAACTGGGAGATGACACGGTCTGTTATAAGATTCGCAGCTATGTGGTAGCGCGCGATAACAAGGATTCGGATTCTGTTCATCCCGTTGGCTATTCGACATGTCAGCCGGCCAGTCGCTATCGCCTGAGAACGACGCAGAGCCGAATCGACTCGTCGAACCGCTGACATCCTTCTTTAACACTTCTTTACTCGATCGCTACAACGAGCGATGGTGCATGGGTGTGAATAGGCCTGACGTTCCCTTGGCCAAACTATCATTCCTCTCACCCGCCGCATTAGAATTGCATCAGCCTTTCCGACAGCTCTTCATAACCGGCGTTTTTTCGGGGGATAGACAATGGCAACGACCACGGCAGTTCCAAGAACGAAAATCTCCGGCGGCAGCTTCCTGCTCGAAACCCGGCGTTCCGACGAAGTTTTCACGCCTGAGGACTTCAGCGAGCAGCATCACCTGATCGGGCAAACAACCGAGGAGTTCGCTCTAAACGAAATCGTCCCCAATATCGAAAAAATCGAGCACAAGGATTTTTCTGTCACTCGTGATCTGCTGCGGAAGGCTGGCGAGTTGGGCCTGAGTTCGGTGGAGATCCCCGAAGCCTACGGCGGATTGGAGATGGACAAGGTTACGGCGGCGGTAATTGCCGACCATATCGCCAAGTACGCCGGGTTTGCGACCACATGGGGCGGACATACCGGGATCGGAACTTTGCCCATCGTTTACTTCGGCACTGAAGAGCAGAAAAAGAAATATCTGCCGCGCCTGGGTGCGGGAGAAATCGTCGGGGCCTACGCATTATCGGAGTCGACTTCAGGTTCGGATGCCTTGAACTGCCGCACCCGCGCGACGCTCTCTCCCGATGGCAAACACTACACCCTGAACGGCGAGAAGATGTGGATCACTAACGCCGGCTTCGCCGACCTCTTCACGGTCTTTGCCAAGATCGATGGCGAGAAGTTTTCTGCTTTTCTCGTGGAGAAAACTTTCCCGGGATTCTCGATCGGAGCCGAAGAGCACAAAATGGGTATTCGCGGCTCGTCAACCTGCCCCATCATTCTGAACGACTGCAAAGTCCCGGTGGAGAACTTGCTGGGAGAAGCGGGCAAAGGGCATCTGATCGCATTCAATATCCTGAATATCGGCCGCTTCAAGCTAGGGGCAATGTGCGTGGGCGGCGGGCGCGTCTCGCTGGAGAACGCCATCAGCTATGCCAAGCAGCGCAAGGCGTTCAACAAGGTCATCGCGGATTTCGGTTTGGTACGCGAAAAGATCGCCAACATGGCAACGCTGCTTTTCGTAGGCGAGTCTCTGGTCTATCGCACCGTCGGCATGATGGACACCGCTCTCAGCGAAGTCGACAAATCCGCGACAGACGCGGCCAAGCAGACGTTAAAGGCCATCGAGGAATATGCGGTCGAGTGCTCGATCATCAAAGTCTGGGGCTCGGAGATGATCGACTACGTCGTGGACGAGACGGTTCAAATCTACGCGGGCTACGGTTTTGTCGAGGAGTACCCCGCCGAACGCGCCTATCGCGATGCGCGAATCAACCGCATCTTCGAAGGGACGAACGAGATCAACCGGCTGATCATCACCGGCTTCCTGCTGAAGCGCGCCATGACCGGCCAGTTGCCGCTGATGCCCGCCATCAAGAAGCTGATGGACGAGGTGCTTTCGGGACCCTCGATGGGCGAAGAACTTGACGGCGCGCTGGTTGAGGAGCGGAAACTGGTGGCACAAGCCAAGAAGCTGGGATTGTTTGCGGCCGGATCCGCCACGCAGAAATACATGCAGGCGATCCAGGATCAGCAGGAGATCATGGGCGCGATCGCCGACATGACCATCGAAACCTATGCCATGGAATCGGCGCTATTGCGCACGCAGAAGATCGTCGAGAGCAAGGGCGAGTCCGGCGCTGCGCTGCCCCTCGCAATGACTCGCGTGTATTTGTCGCAAGCGATGGAGAAGATCGAATCCGCCGCGCGCAAGGTGATTGCCGCCGTGGCTGACGGGGACATGCTGCGGACCCAGCTGGCAATTCTGCGCCGGCTCGCAAAGTATGAGCCGTTTAATACCGTCGAACTTCGGCAGAACATCGCGCAGAAGATGATTGAGCGCGGTAAGTACACGCTGGCATAGCGCAATTCATTTTTGAGTTGCCATCCTGAGCGAAGCGAAGGACCTGTGCACTCCAATCCAGATGCAGAGGTCCTTCGCGGCAAAAGAAGCCGCTCAGGATGACACGCGCCCCGTTTATGTAGGCGGCCAAGAAACACTCTGATACAAACATCCAATGAATAGAAAAAACGCGCTTGCACTCATTGCCCTGTCCGCCTCTCTAACTGCTCAGTCGAAGCCCGCTTCGCAACAGGATTCCGCGACCTTTGATCCCGACGGCATGGCTCACATCACCCGCGTGGTGCCGATGCCCACGACCATCAGCCCAGAAGCGCAGACCTGGCTGGAATCGCTGACTCAGAGCACGCCCGGTCCTGAAACGCTGGCGGAGCGCCGCGCCCGGACCGATACGTGGCGCGTACAGGATTCCGCTGAGGCACGCAAGCTATATCCGGTGAATGTGGAGGAAGCGACGACAGCCGGCGTCCGCACCGACATCATTACGCCGATGACCCTGCCCGCGGAAAACAAAAACCGCGTCCTGATCAACCTGCACGGCGGAGGCTTCAATTCCGATTCAGGCTCCCTGATCGAAGGAGTTCCGATCTCGAATCTGGCAAAAATAAAAGTTGTGTCGGTCTACTACCGGCTCGCGCCAGAAAATCCCTTTCCTGCTGCGGTGGATGATGTCGTGGCCGTGTACAAGGAGCTGCTGAAAACCTACAAGCCGCACAGCATCGGAATTTTCGGGACCTCGGCGGGCGCGATCCTCACTTGCGAAGTTACCGTGAAGCTGAAGCAGTTGGGCCTGCCACTGCCCGGTGCACTAGGGGTCTTCTCCAGCCTCGCCGACTTCAGCCGGGCGGGAGACTCGCGGCAGCTGTTCACGTTGAATGGGCTCCCCGGACAGCTGCAGCCGGTCGATCCACACCACTTGCCCGATAACGAATACGTAGCGAAGACAGATCGCAAAGATCCCGTGCTCTCGCCGCTGTTCGCCGACCTGCATGGCTGGCCGCCGAGCCTGCTGGTCACGAGCACGCGCGATCTACTGCTGAGCGACACGGCGATCTTTCATCGCGCGTTGCTGCGTGCTGGCGATGACTCGCAATTGGTGGTATTCGAAGCCCTGCCACACGCCTTCTGGTATCACTTCCAATTGCCGGAAACTCGCGAGGCGCTCGAATTGATGGCGAAGTTCTTTGATGAGAGAGTTGAACGCTGAAGCTCAGCCTTATTACTCCGGCGGGATTAGCATGTAGCTGACGAATGCCACCTGCTTGCTATCCGGCGACCACGAGGGCACGTTGATGGTTCCCTGCCCGCCGAACAGCTTCACAAGTACTGTGATCTTCTTGTCTGCGAGCGACATCAGGCGCAGCATCACGTCTTTGTTCTCCGGATGCCCCTTCACATCGGCACCGTACGTCAGAAACACCATCCACTGCCCGTCAGGCGAAATATGCGGGAACCAGTTGTTCAGATCGTCGGAGAAGACCTGCTCCTGCTCACCGCCATCCGCGTTCATGCGCCAGATCTGCATGCGGCCGGTGCGTTCCGAATTGAAGTAGATGTACTTGCCATCAGGCGAATACTCCGGACCATCATCGAGGCCCTTCGCAGTCGTGAGCCGCGTTTCCTCTCCGCCCGTGGCAGGAATCGTGTAGATATCGAACCCATCATTCCGCTGCCCAACAAACGCCAGGGTCTTTCCGTCCGGCGACCAGCCGTGCCAGTACGAAGGAGACTTCTGCGTGATCCGGCGCGGAGTTCCGCCGCCAATCGGGACGATGTACACGAGCGAGTTGTGGTCTCCCTGCGAATTGTCACTGATCGCAAGTTGTGTAGCGTCGGGAGAGATGCCGTGATCATTGTTGCAGCGGTTCGCAAATCCGGTGTCGATCGTGTCGGGCTTGTCGCTGCCGACGGCGAGGCGCTCGATATGGCCCTCCTGATTGAAGAGGAAAGCTTTGCCGTCCGGCGTCCAGTTCGAAGCTTCAAAGCGGCCCCGCGCCAAATACGCAACCCGGCGATCCGCGGATTCGATGTCGACGGTTTCCAACGTACTGTAGAGAACCGGCTCGCCTGAAGACGTTGCCGGCTGCGTCAGTTCGACACTCGAGAACACGGCCTGCTCCACCACATCTTTGTCATGCGAGCAGACGCCAAGCCCTACATAGAAATCACCATGCAGAGGAATGCGAAGCCATCCGCCCGCAGGTTGAACCGCTCCCCCCGAGCCGAGGGCCATGAACACGTAATCGCCACGCTTCACAATGCGCAGGCGTTTCGGGGCCGAGAGATTCGATTGAACCTCCCGCGTCACCTCTCCCTTTTCATCGCGAAACTGTAACGAAGTCAGCCCACTGGCGTGCAGCGCGACATCGGCATAGATCGAATCGCCATCCAGAGTCTGCCGCAGCATCAGAACCGCCTTCTTATGCTCGTTTCCCGTTTTCGTCAGAAAGCCAATGTCCGCGGTCAGGCTGATGTCTCCCGACATCTTCTTCCACGCAAACTGAAACGCGTCCGCCACGGACCACATGTTTTCGCCGCTACCGCTGATCGTGTACGTCTTCTTCGCAGCGTCGAAGTCGACCGAACCAGGGTGTAACACGGTGCCCACATCGC
The DNA here is from genome assembly GCA_963743105.1 of Terriglobia bacterium. GTDB lineage: Bacteria > Acidobacteriota > Terriglobia > Terriglobales > Acidobacteriaceae > Sulfotelmatobacter. The sequence goes on along the minus strand of CAVUOS010000022.1, from coordinate 134,297 downwards.
CGTGACTTTCGAAGATGCCGACGGGAGCAGCCGTCTGGGCCTGTATGAGTCCATGAAACATGAGGACAGAAACTGCAACCAGAACGAGCCATCCATACGTTCGAATCGTGGCCAAGTTGAGGCTCCTTTGGGATGACAGCAGAACGAAAGAGAGATTGTAAACCGGGCCGGTACCACTCACTACTCCGATCGCAACGCTGGTGCTCTCGATCACCATACATGTGGAGTCAATGCACTCCGCTAATTCAGTACCAGCTTCCGACTGGTTCTGGTAAAACATTCGCATGAAGAAAACTGCTTTCTTGGCCCCGTGCGTCCTCATATCGCTTTTGATCTCCCCCGCACCAGCACAAGATAAAACATCTCCTTCCGCCAACCTCGCTCCCACGCCTCCCATGGGCTGGAACTCGTGGAACAAATTCGCCTGCAACGTCAGCGAAGACATGATCAAAAGCATGGCCGATGCCGTGGTGAAGTCGGGCATGAAGGATGCCGGCTACGTTTACGTCAACATTGACGACTGCTGGCAGGTAAGCCGCGACGCGAATGCCAATATCGTGGTCGACCCACAGCGCTTCCCTCACGGCATGAAAGCAGTAGGAGATTACATTCACTCGCTGGGCCTGAAGTTCGGCGTTTATTCCGACGCTGGGACAAAAACCTGCGCGGGGCGTCCCGGCGGCCTCGGCCACGAGTATCAAGACGCCGTGCAATACGCGGCCTGGGGTGTCGACTACTTGAAGTACGACTGGTGCCACACCACGACCCAGGATGCGAAGGCTTCCTACGCCAACATGCGCGCGGCACTCGACGCATCAGGTCGTCCCATTGTGCTCAGCATCTGCGAATGGGGAACCGCCAAGCCGTGGCTCTGGGGCCAAGAGGTCGGCGGAAATTTATGGCGTACAACCGGGGACATCAATGACCGATGGGGCGGCAAGGAGAAATGGCCCGATGGCAGCTGCTGCTCGAACGGCGTGCTGGCTATTCTCGATCAGCAGGTTGGACTTCAATCCTATGCCGGACCCGGACATTGGAACGATCCCGACATGCTTGAGGTGGGCAACGGCGGCATGACCGACACAGAGTATCGCACGCACTTCAGTTTGTGGGCGATTCTGGCGGCGCCGCTGATTGCAGGAAACGACCTGCGCAATATGCATCCGGAGATCCACGACATCCTCACCAACAAAGAGGTCATCGCCGTGGATCAGGATTCCCTCGGACGCGAGGGAGAGCGCGTCGCCAAAAACGGAGATCTGGAAGTCTGGGCAAAACAATTGAAGGATGGGGGTCGCGCTGTGATCTTGCTCAACCGCAGCGACTCCGAACAGGAGATCACGGCGAATTGGGATGATCTCGGCTACCCCAAGACACTCAGCGCCTCGGTCCGTGATCTATGGGAGCACAAGGATCTTGGAAAGATGACGGAGAAGTTCTCCTCCCGCGTCGCGCCTCACGCGGTGGTAATGGTGACCGTCAAACCCTAAAGGAATAAACCACAAAGGTTCTAGATTCAACTCTTAACACAATCATTCGCGCGACTTCTTCAACTCTTCCATCACGCTCTGGATGAGCTCCTTCGCGTCGGTCAGGTTCTTCATGATGATCTGAATATCCATCACCGGCTTGCCCGGCCAGCGCTGGCTCTGGCAGTAGACGCCATGTTGCCCGACCAGCGCCATAGCATCGGTGATGGTGTCCATGGTGACGGCCAGCCGGCCGCGGGGAACGCCCATCATGGTCTCAAAATGCTCCAATTCTTCCTGCTTCTCGTCGAATACCGGCATGCAACGATTGTAACTGCGCTGTGCCGTGGAGGATAATGGGCCGCTGACAAAATCCATTTTCAACCGTCAAAGTATCTTTGTCGTAGCAGCTACCTCAAAAGGAGAAACCATGCAGAAAAGACTCGCCCTTCTCGCGCTCTTCGCCTTACTAGCCGCAATCGCCTGTTCCGCCCAGGGAGACAAATCGAAACGTCCCAGCCCGGCAGCTTCAGCTTCGTGTGATCTGGGTGGCGGCAAGACGATCAAGACCGACTATTCCAGCCCCCGTATGAAGGGCCGCAAAATTTATGGCGACCTCGTGCCCTTCGGCCAGGTATGGCGCACGGGCGCAAATGAATCGACAACCTTCGTGACCAGCGCCGATATCGTTGTCGGCGGAACAAATGTTCCCGCCGGTAACTACACGATCTTTACCGTGCCGAATGCAGACAAGTGGAGCCTGGTGATCAGCAAGGGGACTGGCGAATGGGGCACTCAATACCCCGGTCAGGACAAGGATCTCGCACGCGTCGACATGAAAGCTTCGAAGCTTCCCTCGTCCGTCGAGAACTTCACGATCTCCTACGAGAAGTCAGGCAACGGCTGCACCATGAACATCGACTGGGAGACAACCAGAGCGTCCGTGGATATCAAGACCAAGTAGCGCCGCCTGCCTCGGGGTCGATGGATCTTCAGCCCACTACTTGCGGATGAAATCTGATGCCCCACGTCTCGCCGATTTTGCGAGACGTGGGAGTTTCAATCGAAGCGAAGCCGAACCCCATCGGCCCTTCCGGACGTCCACCTACAAAGTCCGCTTGAATAAGGGGATCGCGATACCCAACGTAACCGCCGCGAACACCCCCAGAAACAGCATGTCCCCCCACACCGCCGCCAAAGTAGTTTCCTTCAGCAGCAGGCATTTGAATCCGTCCACCGCATAAGTGAACGGATCGCACCTGGCGATCGCGCGCAACCATGGAGGAAACGCCTGGATCGGATACACCGAGCCACTGGGGAAAAACAACAGCGTGTTGAGAATTCCGAACATGGCGCGCGGCACCAGAGGATCTTCAATGCGCACCATCAGCAGGAACATCATCGTGTTTAGGGCCAATGATGTCAGCACGATCATGATCACCAGTCCGACCATCGTTGCCGGATTGAAAATCGTTCCCACACCGGCCAGCATCGATCCGATCCCGACGATGATCGCGCCAGTCATGACGGCTTTAATCGCGCCGGCAAGATTCAATCCCAGAACAAGCTCCAGCTTCGTGATCGGCGTGACCAGGTATCCCTCGTGCACGCCACGGGCTTTGTCGTCGATATACAGCATGCCCCCGCCGATCATGACCGACACGAACATGGCCAGCACGAGCGAACCCGGCAGCAGATACTTCATGTACTCGATATAGGGATAGAGCTCTACGATGCTCAGCGCTGTCTGCTGCAAAATGCGTGGCGACGACCGCAGGCTGGTTCAGAGCATTGGTCAGGTCACTGAGCTCAGCCTCAACCGCCGAACTCATGAAGTTGTCGCTGTTGTCGACGACCAACGCAATCTGCGGATGATTCTGCTCGTACACGCGGCGCGAAAACTGCGGCGGGATAATCACCGCGCCTTGCAGCTTGCCGTTGCGCACATCTTCGCATTGCCTGCTTGTCACTGTCGTAAGGGATCGGCGTAAATGTGCGGATATTGGCGCGCACCGAATCGAATGCCTCGCGGATCCTGCAGCGCCTGCGGTCCGCCATCCTGGTCGACGATCGCGATCTTGGCATCGTGAATCTTTCCGCCGAAAGCGTTGCCCAGAATGATCAGTTGCACCAGGGGGAAGATCATCGACGCCAGCATCAGCGCCGGCGAGCGGAAGAATTTGCGCATCTCGCGCTCGACAATAGCCATCATCCGATTCATTAGATCGAAACTCCGGTCTTCCTCTGTAACCTCTGTGCCCTCTGTGGTGAAGAGATTTTCACCCCAGGGAGCACAGAGCCGACACAGAAGCTGAAATCACGGCTGCAGTCCCGGCCGTTGCGGCATGACGAATGCATACGCCTTCTGCAATTCGTCGCGCAGCTGCCGTCCCGTGTAGTGAACGAATACGTCGTCGAGCGTCGTGTTCTGCACCGAGAGCGACTTCACCTGCACTCCGCTCTGCACCGCCATCTCGACCAGTTGCGTCGTGGTTCGCGAGCCATTGCCGGTCAGCACTCGATACATGCCGGCGCCCTCATGCTGCACCGAGGTCACTTCATTGAGCGCGTGCAGCCGCTGCTCCCAGTCCGCGGGAGGGTTCTCGAACTGTGACTTCGATCACGTTCGAGCCCGGCACGCTTGCCTTCAGTGCCATTGGCGTATCCAGCGCAACGAGTTTGCCGTGATCGACGATGGCGATGCGATCGCACAATCGGTCGGCTTCATCCATGTAGTGCGTCGTAATCAGGATGGTGAGGTGCCGGTGCTCTTTGATGTTGCCCAGCATCTCCCAAACGGCCACGCGCGATACCGGGTCCAGGCCCGTGGTCGGCTCGTCCAGGAAGAAAATCCTGGGATGATGAACTAGTCCGCGCGCGATTTCGAGCCGCCGCCGCATGCCGCCCGACAGAGTCTTTGTCGCCGCGTCGCGCCACTTCGTCAGGTCGACCAGCTCCAACAACTCGTCAATCGACGTCTTCCGTTCCTTCGCGGGAACGTCGTAGAGCTTGGCATAGATATTCATGTTCTCCTCGACGGTCAGGTCGAGGTCGCTGGTCAATGCCTGCGGAATCACGCCAATCATGCGCCGCGCGGCGTTCGGCTCCTTGGCGACGTCGTGTCCCGCGATTCGCGCTTTGCCCGAGGTGATCGGAATCAGCGTGGTCATCATCCGGATCAGCGTTGACTTCCCTGCTCCGTTGGGCCCGAGCAACCCGAAAATCTCTCCTTCTTTCACGCTGAACGATACATCGTCGACCGCGGTAAAGTCTCCGTACTTCTTGACGATGTGCTCGACCTCGATCGCAGACGGGCGGTCGGATCGTAGATCGGCTTCTCCAGTCCGACGCGTTCCCGTGCTTGAGGCTTTCGGCTTCGAATTGACCGATCATCATGTTGCTCCGCAGACGCGGCACTCTGGCCCGCCGTTGCCCTTCATTTGCTCCGGCGACACCAGGACTTCGGCCGTCATTCCCGGCACAAATGCGCCCTTGGGATTCTCCAGGCGGACCTTCAGCACAATGGTCTTGATATCGCGCTTGCGGCGGCTGACATCGCGCTGCGTAGCGAAGTCTCCTTCCACCCCTTTGAAGAAGACTTTCCCGCTCATCACAGTTCCACCGGGCAGGCGAACGCGCAGCACGTCGCCGTATCCGATATGGTCGGCGTAGGTTTCAGGAATCGCCGCCCGCGCCCAAGTGTCGCTCAGATCCACGATGGTCACGATCGGCGCACCGATGTTCATGACTTCTCCTTGCCGCGCGGCACGCACGGAAACTGTTCCACTCACGGGTGCGTACACGTTCGTGTAACCCAGCCGAACTGCCGCCTGGTTCTTCTGCGCGATGGCATTCTTTAGGTCGGCCTCAGTGGCGGCCACGGTGCTCCTCGCGGCGTTCGCCTGATGGGTGCGCGCCGTCGCGGCGCTTTCAGATCGGCTTCGGCGGCCCGCACGAGTTCCTGTTGCGCCTGCACGATCGCCTGCGCGGCCTGCAAGTTGGTTTCCGCCTGCACGCGTTCCTGGTCCGACGCGATACCCGCCTTCGCCAGTGCAATCATTCGCCGGCTGTCACTCTGGGTGCGATCCAGCTGGGCATTCGCCTGAATCAATTGTGCCTTCGCCGACGACAGCTTGGCCTGCGCATTCGCGACATCGCTCGTGGTCGACCCCGTGGTCGATTCTTCCGTATGCTCCATCTCCGTGACTTTGTGCTGCAGGCTGGAAATCGCCGCCGTGGCTGCGGCCTCTTGCGCCTGTAGTTCTGAGGGATCCAGCACCGCAATCAGATCTCCCGCTTTCACGGGCGTGCCCTCATCGACGAGCAACTTCTGGATGCGGCCTCTGACCTGCGCACTGACGATCACCTGGTTCGCATCGACGGTACCGATCAATACCAGATCCCGCGAGTGGTCCGTCGAGAAAAAGTAATACGACGCGGCGATCACGAAGATAATTCCCAGCAGAATGAAAAAACGGTTGCGCGCGCTCATGAGCGTGCTCCTTGCGTAGCGTTCTTAGGACGAAACAATGCAGCGGAAATAAAATCCAGTATTGCGGCGCGCCGTTCGGCGATCCGTTCCGGAGTCAGGGGATTGAAGCCCACGATCTTCTGCATCATGGGGGCGCTGCTGAAATAGAAGACGATCATCGCAACCATCGAGGGCACAAAGTGCGCCGGATTCACCGGACGAAACTCGCCGTCGGCGATTCCCTTTCGCATCAGCTCGCCGACCCGCCCAAAAATCGGCCGAATATAGTTCTTGATGACCTTGTCGATGTGCGGCGACTGGCCTTCGCGCGCCCGCATCATCTCCCGCTGCATCAGCCGTGGATACATCTGGTTCGAAGCGACGAAATCGAAATACGCCCCCGCATAGGCCAGCATCTTTTCGCGCGGCGGCAAGTCGCTATCGAGCACCGCAAACACGGTCTTCTTCAGACCCGAGAACGCATCGTCCAGCACCGCGCCGTAAAGCGTTTCTTTATCTTTGAAGTAGTAGTAAAGCAGGGCTTTGTTGACCCGCGCCTCGCGGGCAATCGCATCGGTGCGCGCTCCCGGCAATGCCATGCTCGGCAAACTCGTGCGCCGCCGCCTGCAGAATGGCTGCCCGGCTCTCCTCCGGCTGCCCGCGCGATCCCATGCGGCGATGCAAACCGGGACCGTGATGAAAGAGGCGAGCCATATTACTTAATTAACCAGTTAGTTAGATTATACAGGACTCTGTCAAGATGCGAGGTCTCCCGATTGCTCGACGTTCCCAGCCCCTTCATGTTCTAATGACTCCCGAACTCGGTCGCACTGGCCTTCCTCTGTGAAACTTAGTGTCCTTCGGTTTTCGCTCTTCCATCATGCTCAAGAGGATCATTCGCATGAAACGGCTGGCGATGTTCCTCGTCAGTTCTTGTCTCAATTGCTTTGTCCTCTTCGTCCGCGCACTTCGCAGACCCAACAAAGCCGGACCGCCAGGTTGCCATCACGATTGATGATCTGCCTGCGGGCATGGCCGACCGCATGCCCGCGGCTGACATCACCGCGATGACGGCCAAGCTGCTGGGCACTACTGCGCGACCAGAAGATTCCTGTCGTCGGTTTCGTCAACGAAAAGAAGCTCTATAAGCCGGGCGAAGTCGACGAGCGCATCAAGGCTCTCCAGATGTGGCTTGACTACGGATTTGAACTGGGGAATCACACCTTCACCCATGCGTCGCTGAATCAGAGTGGGTCTGAAAGCGTGGGAAGACGATGTGATCCAGGGCGAGAGCGTGACTCGGATGTTGCTCGGCGCAGCGCAAAATGAAGTTGCGGTATTTCCGTCATCCCTATCTCGACACCGGACGCGACCTGCAGACGCGGCGCAAGCGGAAGCATTCCTGGTCGAGCGCGGATACCGCATCGCTCCCATCACGCTTGATGGATGGGACTGGATGTTCGCCGGGCTCTACGAAGACGCCAAGAAGCGTAACGACACAGCCTGCAGCAACAGATCGTGAAAGAGTATCTTGCGCTATCACGACGCAGTGTTCGCCTATTCCGAGCAACTTCCGCCAAGCTCGTCGGTTACGAACCGAAGCAGATCCTGCTGCTGCATGCGAGCAACCTGGAGGCCGACCACATTGGCGAACTGCTCGACGTTCTGCGCAAGCGAGGATATCGCTTCATCACGCTGGAAGACGCGCTCGGCGATCATGCCTACAGCCTGCCCGATACTTATGTCGGAGAAGAAGGCAGCGGCTGGATCGATCACTGGGCCATTACGCAGGGCAAGATTCCGCAGGGCGCGCCAGTGTTTCCGCAATGGGTCATCGATCGGTCGAAGGCACTGCGCTTGTCAACCGGACAGGTTTCGGCGGAACCGCAATACTGACCGCTGTAACGAAGATCAACGTGCTCGCGGTTATCGCCTGGAATGTCGCCAGCGCTTTTCGGACTTTCTCTGACTGAATACCGTTCGGTTCCTCGCTAAGGTAAAACTCCAGTTCTGACATCGAATCCGCGATCTTGCTTTGTAGCTCGTAAGCCCTGGCAGCAACCAGGTGCAAGGGTGCATGGTCGATTTAGTTTTGACGAATGTCCTTGGTGGCTTGTCTGAAGTGCCTGATCCAGATGATGATCAGTGAGTTCCGCGTAGGCGAGCAGAAGCAGTTCGTCTGCATTCGCGGCCGGAGCCATACTGATGGCTTTAGTTAAGAACGCTTCCGCGCTGGAATAGTCCTTTTCGAGAAAGCTGAGCCGGCCGAGGTTGACATACGCTGGTGCCAAACGGTCGTCCAGGGAGATCGCCCGTTGTAGCGCTTCGCGTGCGAGCGCGTTGTTGCCCAAGTGGGAATAGACTGCGCCGAGGTTGTTGTATCCGGCGGCGTAGTTGGGGCTGAGTGTGAGCCCTTTTTGCAGGCGTTCTGTCGCTTTCGCCCAATCCTGCCTCGCGATCATGCGGCTCGCTTTTTCGAATTCCTTTGCGGCGCTCGATGGGACTCCAAGTTCGGTTACCGAGATGAATGATGCGTGTGCCGCCCAGGAACCCGGATCCGATTTTTCGGTATGTCGTGCCCGGACTTCCAGGTCCTGGTTGATAACCGGATTGACATCGACGTCGCCTTCGTCCGCGTTCGTGGCATCTTCACCGCGAACCGTTGCACGATACCGACCGGCGGGAACATCGTAGAACTCCGCAATGCATTCGCCGTTCACCGAACCTTCCGCGAGGGCAAAGCCCATGGTTCCGGTGAGCTGAACGCGAGTGGAAGAATCACAGGGCGCGTGGTCCCCGAATGCAACCCGCACTCGCAATCGTCGCACCACGTCATCAGATTCCCGTTGGATTTGCGCACAGGCTGTGCCGAGGAGAAGGAGAACTACAGCAATCAGGCGACTCGTCATAGACCACTCCGGAATCGCTGCCGCGCATCCTCGTTCGTTTGCAACCGAGACGTCAGACTCCGCTGCCAGCGCGGCGACGATGCGACTCAGACGTAGCGGGCAACAAATCGGTAGCTCGAATTGTCGTCACCAAAATGTCAATTATTGAATTGTGATCTTCACACTGAACACACATCCGAAAAGTGCTTGTGGGCTAGCCTGTGCGGAGACGTCTTGTAGATTTTGCGGTGCCGTGACGACGAGCGGCGAAGAGAGGCGGGAGCAACAGCAAGAAGATAACAGTGAGGTGTCTCGCGGAGATGTTCTTCTGTTCTAGGTCAGGCTTGAGTTCGAATTCGAACGAGGGGAATGCGACTACTCGACTCCTCCCGCGATCGAGGGCACCAGCAGAACTTCATCGCCTTCCTGGAAGGCATACGTCTGTCCGCCGAGAAAGCGGATGTCTTCTTCGTTGACGTAGATGTTCAGGAAGCGGCGGATCTGGCCCTTGTCGTCGCGCAGGTGGGGCTTGAGTTCCGGGAACTTCTCGTCCAGAACGGAGAACAGCTCGCCCAGATTGGATGCGGCGCAGGTGATCGAGCCAACTCCGTCCGTGTGACGCCGCAATGCAGTGGGGATCTGCACGGTGATTGGCATGACTACGCTCCTACGGCGGCTTCTTGCGCCGCTGCGATGACGCCGGGAACTTCGTCCACATCCAGCGTCTGCTGCAGGTACGCCTCGAATTCCGTCAACTTCGGCGCAATCGGACGCTCGGTCTTATACACGCCTGCAAGCACGTCGGTGGTCTTCAAACCATTGCCGGTGATGCACAGAACCGTGGTCTCATCAGGCAGGATGCGGTCCTGGCGATACAGCTTTCCAGCGCATCCAACGGTAACTCCACCGGCGGTCTCGGTGAAGATGCCTTCGCTCTCGGCCAGCAGGCGAATCGAGTCGACTACTTCGGGATCGCTGATGTCTTCGCTCCATCCTCCGCTGTTCTTGATCGTCTTGATCGCGTAGTGTCCGTCGGCGGGATTGCCGATCGCCAGCGAACGGGCGATCGTATTCGGCTTCTGCGGCTCGATCTCCGCACTACCTGTCTTTACGGCAGTCGAGATCGGAGAGCATCCGGTCGCTTGCGCGCCGAAGAACTTCACTTCCTTCGGCTTCGACCAAGCCGAGCTTGATCAACTCGTCAAATGCTTTCCTGATTTTGGTGATCAGCGATCCGCCAGCCATCGGACAGACAATGTTGTCGGGCAAGCGCCAGCCGAGTTGCTCGGCGATTTCGAAGCCGACTGTCTTCGATCCTTCCGCGTAATACGGACGCAGATTGACGTTCACGAATCCCCAGCGATGCTCGTCAGCGATCTGCGAACAGAGACGGTTGACCTGATCATAGTTTCCGGCGATGCGAACAACCTTTGCGCCGAAAACATTTGTGCCGAGAATCTTCGCCGGCTCGAGATCGGACAGGAATGAAGATCCATGCCTTCAGGCCTTCGCGCGCGGCGTGCGCGGCAACGGCGTTTGCCAGATTTCCGGTCGACGAGCACGAGACAGTGTCGAAGCCGAAGGCGCGAGCTTGGGAGAGGGCTACGGCCACGACACGATCCTTGAAACTCAATGTGGGTAGACAGACAGCGTCGTTCTTGATGTACAGATTGCTTGCGGCAGTCGTGCTGCTCAACTTCTGCGCCAGTTGCGGCGCGTTGAACAGCGGCGTGAAGCCAACCGGCAATCTTGCGGGTGAAGCCTTGGGGGAGGGGCAACAGTTCGGAGTAGCGCCACATGTTCGGTGCCCGCTGGGAAATGCGCTCACGGCTGACCGACGCCTTCAGTGCGTCGTAGTCGTAGGCCACTTCCAGAGGAGAAAAACAGTCGTCGCAGATGGAGCGGGGCTGGTTTCCCCACGTCCGTCCGCATTCGCGGCACCGCAGTTCGTAGTGAGACATGTTGCTACTCGCTTTCTTGTTCCGTAACTCGAAATCATGCGAATAGCTGAGGACGAGCCGGAAAAAGCGGCCATAAAAAGCAAATGGCCTCTTTTTCCAGGAAAAGGAAAAGAGGCTATCGGAAAGCAAATACAGCGCGCTTGCCGAATCCCATGTTCCCTGTTTCCAGGAGAGAGTTGGCACCAGTCACCCGGGATATATGATCCCGGATCGGTTGCCGTGGCGTCATCAGGGCTCGTCCCTCAGCCACTCTGCATGAAATTCAGGTCCGCTCCGAAGAGCGAACTTGTTCTCGTCATGGTATAGAACCGATCAACCAGGCGTCAAGGGAAAGTTGAGGCGAATGCATCAACCACAAAAGACGCGAAGGTCCACGAAGGAAAACCAGGCCTGTCTACTAACTATTCTCGGTTGCTGGGATTCGCCGGAAATAAATTTCCACCACGCTCAGGCGGTCGATGCCAGGTTAGTTCCGTTTTAGGAATTCCGTGGGTCGAAGGGGTATACCCCCTCCTCCCCTGGTCTATTGGAATCATCGAGTTAGGGGAAAATGCCTCGAAAATCTTCTGCCACATCGACTTAGCGGCAAAATCTTGGCGGCAAAGGAGTTAGCTCGATCCTGCTTGCTGATTCCTCTAGTGCTTTCGCTTTGGCAATGATCCGCCTATTCGAGTGCAGGCGCAAGGTCAGATGTCACAGTCATCGCATCCGCCTGTGGAAAATCCTGAATCGGAAGTTTGGCCGAGCCGGCCTCCATTCGACTAGCGCGATTCGGGATCGAAAGATGCTCGACAAGCTAGGTTTCTCGATCTCCCTTACACGTTCCAGATATAACTTCGGCACAGAACCTGGGCTTCCATTCCCACGCTGTGATCAAATTTGAGCGCACGAAGGAGGGTTCTGTGGCACTACAGAATTGAAGATCGCGATTCGGGTATCTCTCTCGCAGCCCTCTGTTCACCTTGACCGCGGTTGTCACGATTGCACTTGGCATCGGGGCGAGCACTGCGATTTTCAGTGTCGCGAATGCGGTGTTGTTGCAGCCGCTTCCCTACAAGGATGCAGATCGGCTGATGTTTGCGGGAATGGAACTGCGGCAGCGGCATGTGCGGGACCTGCCGTTTTCGAACGCCGATTTCATCGACATGCGGGACGGTACGAAGCAGGCCTTCGAGGACTATGCCGGCGTGTTCACGTTCCGACAGGTCATCCTGCACGATGACGGGACTCCAGAGCAGGCGCGGATTGCGATCGTAACCACGAACTTTTTCCGCATGCTGGGGGGAAGAATCCAGATCGGCCGCGACTTTCACGATGACGATGGGGCACCACAGCCTGGCCGCCGCGCCGGGAGCTCCGCCGACGGCTCAAAAGCCAGCGATCGCCATGCTCAGCTACGAATATTTTCAGCGCCGCTATGGCGCGAATGCGGCGATTCTGGGCCATCCAATGCGTTCGAGCGGCGGTCCGAGTCCAATCGTGGTGGGAGTGCTTGCTCCGAATTTCCGGCTGTATTTTCCTCCGGATGCGGGTGAAGAAGAGGCGCCGGACATATGGATCGCCAATCGTCTGGGCTACGATGTCGCCGAACGGAACTCGTTTTCCATTCGCGCCATTGGGAAATTGATGCCTGGAGCGACACAAGAACAAGGCCGGGAAGCGGTGGAGAAAGTCGCGGCGGAGACGCGGAAGAGTGACGTGATCTCGGGGACAGCCGGGTATCACATAAGTCTGGAGCCACTGCGGCAGCACATGGTTTCCAAGGTGCAGCCGGCGATTGTGGCGCTGATGGGAGCAGCCGTTTTCCTGCTGCTCATTGCGTGCGCGAATGTGGCGAATCTTCTGCTGGTGCGTGCGTCACTGCGGGAGCGGGAACTTGCCGTGCGCGCGGCACTCGGGGGAAATCGCTGGCGATTGGTGGTTCCACTGCTGACGGAAGCAGCGCTACTTGCGGTTGTGGGTGCGCTCGGGGGTTTGGGACTGGCCTGGATCGGCATCCGCGTTCTGCGCGTTCTCGCCCCGGAAGATTTGCCGCGTTTGGAGACGATCCGAATCAGCGTCGAGGTTCTTGGCTTCACTGCCCTCGCGTGCCTGGGGGCAATCGGAATTTTCGGGATGCTGCCGGCCTGGCGAGCGTCGCGACCGGGAGTGGCGAATCTGTTGCGCGGCAGCGGCCGAAACGCAGGGCTGATCGGCGGAAGTGCTTTGCGGAATACTGTGGTCATGGCGGAGGTCGCGCTTTCGTTCGTGCTGCTGGTTGGATCTGGGCTGATGTTCCGGAGCTTTTTCGAACTGCAACACATCGATCCGGGATTCGATCCGCATCGGCTATTGATCTTCCAAGTCGCAGGAACTCCGCAAAATGCCGACACGCCGGAAAAACTTGCGGTCTTCATTCGCGGGGTACAGATCGGCTGCGCGCGATTCCCGGAGTCGAGAGGTGACAGCGGCATCCCTTCCCGATGGCGGCCGCGTTTTTCCCCATCCGCTGGGGAACGGAAGAAGCGCTCGCGGATGCCAGCAAGTTCCAAGCGACCGACAATGAGATTGTGCTGCCGGGATACTTTGAAACGATGAACGTTCCACTTCTCGAGGGGCGAACGTTTACCGACGATGACAATTTGCCGGGAAGTAATTTTGTGGTCGTCGATGACATTCTTGCCAAGAAGGCGTTCCACGGGCAATCGGCAGTGGGACGGCGAATTCTGATTCGTGTGCGCACGCCGCAAGCGGAATGGGTGCAGATTGTCGGCGTGGTGCGGCACCAGCGTGAAAACTCGCTGACGGAAGTGGGGCGGGAACAAGTTTATTTCACGGATGCTTTCGTGGGATCGGGCGCGGTCGAATTTCTGGGCGATTCGGACGCGCAATGATCCGACCAATTATGCCAACGCGGTTGGCGCAGCGGTGAGAGAAGTGGATTCGCAAGTGGTGGTGAACGAGATCCAGACCGGGGACGCTCTGATGGAGAAGGCGCAATCCGGAACGCGATTCTCGTTGCTGCTGATCGGAGTGTTTGCGACGATCGCTGGAGTGCTGGCCGGAGTGGGTCTGTATGGCGTGCTGGCGACCACGGTACGACACCGCACGGCGGAGATCGGCGTACGCATGGCGCTGGGAGCCGAACCGGCGAGAGTATTTCAACTTGGTGGTCGCGCAGGGATTCCGTCTGAGCGCGATTGGAGTGGCGTGTGGCCTGATCGCAGCATTTGGACTGACACGACTGATGAAGGCGATGCTGGTCGGTGTGCGGGCGACCGATCCCGCGACTTACGCATGCAATGGTGCTGCTGTTCTTGCTGATCGCAGCGCTGTCATCGTGGATGCCGGCGCGGCGAGCTGCGGCGCTGGATCCGGCGAAGGCCCTGAGAGAGGAGTAGATTCTTCCTTTCTTACCGATAAGATTGATGAGTAACGGGAGCATGGTATCGCTGCCCGGTTTCGCTTCGGACACCTCAAACGGATGTTCGTCGTTTCCCTGCAAGGTGTACAATTTTTCGCACTCGGGAGAGAGTCTCGATCTCTGGGGGCATAACCGAATCGCTCGCGAGGAATGAGAATGAAGGCACTTCTGGGGACGTCCGCTTCCGTATTGATGATTTCAGTCTGTCTGATCTGCAATTTCTCTTTCGCCCAACAACCCGAGTCGTACGAAACCTGCCGCCCCGCGAAGACAAACGGCAACACCGCCCGCGGAGAAACCTGCCGAAACCATGCCAAAGCCGGAGACGCCTCCGGAGCAGAAGCCGGCGATCCGCGAAGCCCCGGCGGACAAAGAAAGAAGGACAAAGAAGAGCGCTACGACATGACCGAAGTGCCGCCGGTGGTGACGCATCACCAGATCACCGTTGATGGGAAACCGCTGAAGTACACGGCAACGGCAGGACGGCTGCCGATCAAGCGCGGCGACGGCAAGATTGAAGCGGAGATGTTTTACGTCGCGTACACGCTGGATGGACAGGATGCGGCGAAGCGTCCGCTGACGTTCGCGTTCAATGGCGGGCCGGGATCGGCGTCGATCTGGCTGCACATGGGTGCGCTTGGTCCGCGCAAAGTCGTGCTGAAGCCCGATGGATTTATGCCTCCGGCGCCCTATCACATCGAGGACAATCCTTATACCCTGCTGGACAAAAGCGATCTGGTGCTGATCGATGCGATCGGTACCGGATTCAGCCGTGCGGCTGATCAGGAGATGTTCAAGAAATTCTGGGGTGTGAAAGGCGACATCGAATCGTTCAGCGAATTCATACGGCTGTACATCAGCCGCAACGAGCGCTGGTCGTCGCCGTTGTTCATTCTGGGAGAAAGCTATGGCACTACTCGCGCTGCAGGAATTGCCGGATATCTCGCCGACCGCGGCATCTCGTTCAACGGCATCACGCTGCTCTCGACGGTGCTGAATTTCGAGACGCTGGAAGACAATTTGACCAACGATCAGCCTTACATCTTTTCTGATTCCGTCGTTCACCATGATCGCGGGCTATCATCACAAGCTGCCGCCGATCTTGCACAAGACATGAATCGGGCGCGTCAACAGGCCGAGCAGTGGGCCTCCACTGATTACGAGCGCGCGCTCGACAAAGGAGACGCGCTCACTCCGCAGGAGCGACAGAACATCATCGATCAACTCGCGCGCTTCACCGGATTGAGCAAGGAAGTAATCGACGAGGCGAATCTGCGCATCAATGTGCAGAAGTTCACGCACTATCTG
This sequence comes from Terriglobia bacterium, assembly GCA_963743105.1. Classification (GTDB taxonomy): domain Bacteria; phylum Acidobacteriota; class Terriglobia; order Terriglobales; family Acidobacteriaceae; genus Sulfotelmatobacter. Next base: position 118,797 of record CAVUOS010000022.1, on the reverse strand, counting down.
CTGATCGATCAGAAGCTGCGGGTGGGACGGCTGGACGGGCGCTATACCGGGCCGATCCCGAATGGCCTGCTTGACACTCCCTTCTACGATCCGACAGGCTCGGCAACACAGCCACCCTTCACTTCGGTGTTCAACAACTATCTCCGCACCGAACTGGGATACAAAGTCGACATGCCGTACAACGTGCGCGCGCCGAGAGGCGGGCCGGGCGGTGATAAGTGGGATTGGGGATCGGCGATCGCAGGGATTTCCCGACACGGCTTCGGCGATGCGGCAGGCGATCGTGAAGAATCCGTATCTGAAGATTCTGGTGATGGAAGGTTATTACGATCTGGCCACGCCGTATTATGCGGCGAACTACACCGTCGATCATCTCAACCTGCCGCAGAAATATCGCGACAACATTTCGTTTGCGACTTATGATGCGGGGCATATGGTGTATCTGCCGATTGAGGGCCTGAAGAAGATGAAGGCAGATCAGGCGGCATTCATGGAAAAGGCCGGGCCACAGTAGCTGAGAACCAGGAGGCATTCATGAGAGGCACTTATTGCTGTAAATGGGCCGTCGCCTGCGTTGTGCTTTTCTCGGGAGTCGCGTCATTGGCGCAGGACGCCTGCGAACGTCTCGCCGCGGCCAAGATACCCAACACGACAATCTCCGTCGCGCAGACGGTTGCGGCGGGCACTTTTAACGGTCCTCCCGCGCCGTTCAGCGGTGTCGATCTCTCGTCTCTTTATAAGAGCCTTCCAGCTTTCTGCCGCGTGGTCGCTGAGGCGAAGCCAACCTCAGACTCCGATATCAAGCTCGAAGTCTGGCTCCCGGCCTCCGGCTGGAACGGCAAGCTGCAAGGGATTGGCAACGGCGGATTCGCGGGACTCATCGACGCTATGCAACTCGCCATGGCGGTGAAAGCGGGATATGCCGCGACGGCGACCGACGCGGGACATACGGGATCGCCGATCGATGCGGCATGGGCGATCGGGCATCCGGAGAAGGTGGTTGACTTCGGCCATCGCGGAATTCATGAAATGACCCGCGTCGCCAAGGCCCTTATCGAGGCTTACTACTCGAAGCGCTCCGCAGCGGTCGTACTTCGCGGGATGTTCTGATGGCGGGCGTGAGGCGCTGATGGAAGCACAGCGATATCCCGAGGACTATGACGGAATCCTGGCCGGCGCTCCGGCGAACAACTGGACTCCGCTGCTCGCGACTGCCGCTTACGACACACAAGCTTTGACGTTGGATCCGGCGAGCTTCATTCCACCGGCGAAGATTCCCACGATTGCGGCGGCCGTAAACGCCGCGTGCGACGAAATGGACGGCGTGCGTGATGGAATTCTGAATGATCCGCGGCAGTGTCACTTCGATCCCACAACCATCCAGTGCAAGGCAGAAGATTCCGACAAATGCCTGACCGCGGCACAGGTCACGGCGCTGAAGAAACTTTATGAGGGAACGCTGGATTCCAAGGGACACGTCGTCTATCCCGGATATCTGCCCGGAGCCGAGGAGGGCCAAGGCGGCTGGGGACTGTGGATCACTGGCCCGGCACCGGCGAAGAGTCTCATGGCATTTTTCGGCAATGGATTTTTCTCCGGTTTCGTTTACGAGAAGCCCGACTGGGACTACAAAACGTTCAAAGTTGATTCGGACTTGAAAGCTGCCAGCGAGAAAACCGCGCAGGCTTTGAATGCTACCGATTCGGATCTGAAGCCATTTAAAGCGCGCGGGGGAAAGTTGATTCTGTATCACGGCTGGAACGACCCGGCGATCACGGCGCTCAACACGGTCAATTACTACGACGAGCGTGATCAAGAAGATGGGGCAGAAGGATGTGGATTCGTTTGTGCGCCTTTACATGGCGCCAGGCGTGCAGCACTGCGGCGGCGGTCCCGGGCCGGACTCGTTCGGAGCTGTTGGTGATTTGAAGTTCGATGACCCACAGCACAGCATGGACGCCTCTTTGGAGCAATGGGTGGAGAAAGGCACGGCGCCGACTACGATCATCGCGTCGAAGTTCGAAGGGCAGGACCGCACACACGCCAAGATGACGCGGCCTCTGTGCCCGTATCCGCAGGCCGCGAAGTACAAAGGCAGCGGAGATACGAATGACGCTGCCAGTTTTGTGTGTGTGGCCGGAAAATGAAATACCGCAGAGGACACGGAGGACGCGGAGGAAGATATTTCCGTTCATTTTTCCTTCGTGTCCTTGGTGTCCTTTGCGGTTTAATTTTGTTTATCGGCTGTACTGGTTCTTCTTCTTGTCCGCGTGGCGCTCGATGCCGAGTTGAATCAGGCGGTCGATCAGTTCGGAATATTCCAGGCCCGATGCGGCCCACAGCTTGGGATACATGCTGATCGAGGTGAAGCCCGGCATGGTGTTGATCTCGTTCAGGTACATCTTCCGCGTCTTCGGGATCCATCAGGAAGTCGACGCGGGCCAACCCCGAGCAGTCGACCGCCTTGAAGGCTTTCGACGGCCAGCTCGCTGCACTTTCTTCGTCTCGGCTTTCGTCAGCTTGGCTGGGATGATCAGTTGCGAGCCTTCGTCGAGATACTTGGCGTTGTAATCGTAGAACTCCTTGATGGGGACGATCTCTCCCGGCACGGAGGCCGACGGTTCGTCGTTGCCCAGCACGGAGCACTCGATTTCGCGCGCCTTCTCTTTCTTGCCGCCGACTCCCTGCTCGATGACGATCTTGCGATCGAACTTCGCGGCTTCTTCGATGGCCGGGCCGAGTTCCTTCTTCGTGCGCTTTGCTGATTCCGACCGACGATCCCAGGTTCGCCGGCTTTACGAACACGGGATACTTCAACTTCTCCGACCAGCTTTTCGACTTTCTTCGGATCTTTCTTCCACTCGCTGCGCAGGACCGTGACGTGCTTCACGATCGGCAGTCCGGCAGCGCGGAACAGCGACTTCATGATGTCCTTGTCCATGCCGGCGGCGGAGCCGAGGACGCCGGCGCCGACGTAAGCGATGTCCGCCAGTTCGAGCAGGCCCTGGATCGTGCCGTCTTCGCCAAATGTGCCGTGCAGCACCGGGAAAGATGATATCGACGTTGATGGCTCGATCAGAGGCGCGGCGCAGGTGGACGCATCCGTCTGGAATGGAACGAGGCCGACTGTCGCGATGTACCGGCTCGGGAGGCACGACGACGGCCTCGCCGCGAGCCAGCACGGCGGCAGGCGGCGTGAGATCAGGATCTCCGGCGCGGAGATTACGCGGCTCAGCACTGAGCTTGCCCTGTCAGCAGGCTCTCGGCGTGCCCGGCCGTGAGCCAGCGGCCTTCCTTGGTGATGCCGATGGGCACGACTTCATACTTCTTCTTATCGATTGCGTTGAGAACCGACGCAGCGGAGAGCAGCGAGACTTCGTGCTCGCCGCTGCGCCCGCCAAACAGAACCCCGACTCGAAGCTTCTCCATGGCTATTCAGTGTGGACGGGGAGGCCGTCGCGCGTCAATCGCAGGGCAGATTCCTCTGGGATTCTGTGTCCTCTGTGGTTAAAGATTGAACCCACCACAGGGTACACAGAGGATTACAGGGAAATTCTCTACAGAATCTTTTTCCCGAATGCTGACAACGCCAGTTCGACCGCCAGGTCTGCGGTCTGGTTGTGCTCGTCGATCACCGGATTCACTTCGACGATTTCGAAGCTCAGCATGCGGCCGTGATCGGCGATGATCTCCATCGCCAGGTGAGCCTCGCGATAGGTCGCGCCGCCGCGCACCGGCGTGCCCACGCCGGGCGCGTCCTCGGGATCGACCCAATCCATGTCGAGTGAGATGTGATAGCCGGCGGTGCCGCGTCCCGCCATGCGCAGGGCCTCTTCCATCACGGTGCGCATGCCGCGCTCGTCGATGTCGCGCATGGTGAAGACGCCGATGCCGGCTTTGCGGATGTTCTCCTTTTCGACGGCATCAATGTCGCGGACGCCGACCAGCACACAATTCTCCGGCTTCACCTTCGGAGAGAAGTCGAAATGTTCGCCAGATCCCGCAGACCGAGCCCCATGAGCGCCGCCAGCGGCATGCCATGCACGTTGCCGCTGGGCGAGGTCTCGGGCGTGTTGATGTCGGTGTGCGCATCGATCCAGATCAGGCCGATGTGCTGGTGCTGCCTACGATAAAACTCGGCCACACCCGAGACGGTGCCGGCAGCCATGGAGTGGTCGCCGCCCAGCGCCAAGGGAACCTTTCCGGCCTCCAGCGTCTTCAACACAAGCTCGGCATGCTTGGTACAGGTTGCCGTGATTTCCTTCAGATACTTTGCGTTTGCGGATCGCCTTCTTTTTTCTGCTCGGGAATCGCGACCGGCACGTTGCCACCATCTTCGACTTCATGGCCGAGAGCTTCAAGCCGAGCCTCGAGGCCGGCTACGCGGACGGCAGAAGGACCCATATCGACACCGCGGCGCGATTGCCCGAGGTCGAGGGGAACGCCAATGACGCGTATTTTCTTCGCTGTGATATTCGTGGAGGTCGCAGTCGTCATCATCATAGGTCTGGCTATTTACCCAAGCCATCCGGGAAACCCTTGTAGTACCGGAAACCTTCCACCGGTTTCCCCTCTTTCATTCTGACCTGGCTGCGCGCATCGTCTTTCAACTGCTTGACCTCTGCCTCCGCCAGACTCGCCTTGTAGTTCTTCCAGCCGGGTCCATATTGGCTGACGTATTTGGCGAAGGCGTTTACCTTCTTCTCGGCGAAGTCACTGATGTCGACCCAGGTGTTCTCATCGTCGTGATCGTAGTCGTTGTAGAAAAGATATTCGGGAACCATGTACTCTTTCAGCCCCTCTTGCGTGATCTGGCCTTCGAAGAGGAGGCGCCACATTGCGGCGCGGGCTGCATCGGCGGCCAGATAGGCTGCCGCGCGATGATCGGACTTGTGCCATCGCTGGTAGTTTTTACCCGGATCCCACGCCATCAACACATTGGGGTGCAGCTGGCGAATCCAGCGCACTAGATTTTCGACCACCGCCTTGCGATCTTCAAATTCGAGGAGCCCATCATCGTACCCCAGGTTTATGTAGTGCTCTCCCGGAATGCCTAGTTCCGCCAGGGCTGCCAGTTCCTCCGCGCGACGAATCTGGGCCAACTGCATTCGCGACAAGTTCGGGTCCTGGGTTCCCACATTCCCTGTCGTAAGCGTCACAACATAGACTTGATTTCCGTGCGCCTGAAGCAGGGCCAGGGTACCGTGTGACAGCGCGTCGTCATCGGCATGGGCGCCGATCAGCATGATTGTTTTCCCAGTCCACTTCTCAACTGGGACGTCAGGCGTATGTTCCGGACGCTGACCAAGAACAGGTACAGTGGCAAGCAAGAACAATTGAGCCAACAGGAAACTCTTCATGGAGTCCTCCCGAGTCAACCGCTATCTTTCTTCGAGCATGATGATCGCCAACAGCTACGGATACAGCCGATGCAGCATTCGGGGGAACGGAATCGTTTCGCGCACGTGCTCCAGCCCACAGATCCAGGCCACGGCGCGCTCGATTCCCATGCCAAACCCTCCGTGGGGCACGCTGCCGAACTTACGCAGGTCGAGATACCACTTGAACGCCTCTTCCGGCAGGCCATGTTCGTGAATGCGCTGCAACAGCAATTCGTGCGAGGCCATACGCTGCGAGCCGCCGATGATCTCGCCGTATCCCTCGGGCGCCAGCACGTCGACGCACAATGCGAGTTCCGGCCGCTGCGGATCAGGCTCCATGTAGAACGCCTTCACCTTCGCGGGATAGCGATGCACCATCACCGGCTTGTCGAACTGCGATGAAGATAGGTTTCATCCGGCGAGCCGAGATCGCCGCCCCACTCGAACTTTGTTTTCGAGCGCACCCTTGGCGTGGCCTTCCTGCAGCATCTTCACCGCTTCGTCGTAGCGTGATGCGCGGAAACGGGGGCTTCGATCTTCTCCAGTTTGGAGATATCGCGACCAATCGTCTGCAGGTCGGCGCGCCGCTGCTCCAGGCATCGCTTCACGAGGAAGCTGATGAGTCCCTCGGCCATTTCCATGATGTCGTCGAGCGTGTGCGTAGGCCACTTCCGGCTCGACCATCCAGAATTCGGTCAGATGGCGGCGGGTCTTTGACTTCTCCGCGCGAAAGGTTGGGCCGAACGAATACACCTTGCCCAGCGCCATCGCCGTGCTTCGATGTAGAGCTGGCCGGACTGCGTCAGATACGCCTGCTCATCGAAATAATCGACCGGGAACAACGTGGTCGTGCCTTCGCAAGCTGCCGGAGTAATAATCGGCGGATCGGTCAGCGTGAATCCGCGTTCGTCGAAGAAGTCGCGGGCAGCCTTGATGATCTCCGCCCGCACGCGCAGGATTGCTGCCTGGCGCTGGGAACGCACCCACAGGTGGCGGTGCTCCATCAGGAAATCGACGCCGTGTTCCTTGGGCGTGATCGGGATACGGATCGTTCTCGGAGACCCGCTGCACGACCTGAACGTTGGCGACGTCGAGTTCGTAGCCGCCGGGCGCGCGCTTGTCGGCACGGACCTTGCCCTCGACAATCACGCTCGACTCCTGCGTGAGGCCTTTGACCGCATCGAACACTTCCGGAGAGACGGCATTCTTGGGGACGACGCCCTGAATGACGCCGGAGCCGTCGCGAAATTGCGGAAACAGGAGTTTCCCGCTTTCGCGCAGGTTGTAAAGCCAGCCGCGAATGGTGACGGTCTGGCCGTCGTGCTTGCCGATTTCCGAGATAGTGGTAACAGGTGAGACATAGGATCAAAATTTCAGTTTCAGAATTGTCAAGGTCAAAGACAAGAAGGCCATGCCGATCGCAATGACTTTGAATACTTCGAACCGTTGAAACTTTGAAACGCTCAGTTTTCTTCCAGCTTCTCGAACGTTTCGCCCATCTTCTCGCAGCGGGTTTACCTTCTCGTCCCCTTCAATCTCCAACAGCAACGGCGGCGTATGTGGGGCTGAGCGCAGCAACTCCATGCTTCCTTCCAGTCGATCGTTCCCTGCCCGGGCCACAGATGCGAATCCCGATCCTTGTCGTTGTCGTGGACATGGGTCGAACAAATGTGATTCTCACGTCTCGAAGCCTTCGCGCACGGCGCTCATCATGTGCGCATGGCCGAAGTCGAAGCACACGCCGACATCATCGAAGTGCGCAGTCGTGAATCAATTCCACCAGCTTTTCGGGAGTGGAAAGTTCGTTGGGAATGTTCTCCAGCAGGATCCGTCACACCCAGCGGCTTGGCGAAGGCGCGCAGATGCTCGACCGAAGTCATGGCCGCTTCGAACTTCTGTTCGTCGAAGTCTTCGTTCGCGCGTGCCCATGTGCTGCACCAGAAAACGGAAAGGAATCTGTTCGGCGATTTCGAGCGCGCGCTTGATCTCATCCATGGCCTCGACGCGGCCGGCGCGGTCGGTGGACGCGACGTTGACGGGAGGAGCACCGGCGCGTCCCCATTCGTAATCGGCATAGAGCGGAGAGTGGACCGAATTCAGCGGAACCCCGCTTGCTCGAAACCAGTCCGCGATTTCCCGCACGTGCTGCTTGCGGTTGGCATAGTCGAGATGCTGCCGCGCCGCAAAAATCTCGATCGCCTGCGCACCGCCGCGAGCCAGCCCGTCCAGCATGCCGGGATGCAGCCGCTCTTTTACGAATAGATAGGTCGAGACTGCTCTCTGCATAGGCCGTAATGGTATTGCAGATTGATGATTTCAGATTTCAGATTTTTGAATAGCCCGGCGGTATCAGCGGGTTTTCAATCTGCAATCTGAAATCGTCAGTCTTCAATCGTTACTTAGTATCCTACGGCCTTCCACGTCTGTTGCGACCATCGGTTGCGCCGAGCCGCTCACCGGTCTTCTGATCAACCGCAATGCACTCGGCATCGCTCCAGTACGGCGAGACATTCTGTTCATCATCATGCAACCCGATTTGAACCTTGTATCCCATTTTGCCCAGCATGTTCAATGTATCGGGGGAGAACCACTTCTCCACATTCACGACATCGGGCAACCACTGGTTGTGAAATCGAGGCGCATTCACCGCCTCCTGCATATTCATCCCGAAGTCCACCACTCCCATCAGTACGTTCGCGACAGTCGTGATGATCTTCGAACCTCCCGGCGAGCCCAACACCATCAACGTCTTTCCATTGTGCACGACGATCGTCGGCGTCATCGAGGACAAACGGCCGTTTGCCCGGCCCGATTGCATTGGCCGGCCCCTGGATCAACCCGTGGAATTGGGAACTCCCGGCTTTGAGGCAAAGTCATCCATTTCATCGTTCAGCAGGAATCCCAGGCCATCGGCGGTCACGCGCGATCCGAACCAGTCGTTCATCGTGGTTGTCACCGCGACCGCATTGCCTTCGGCATCGACTACCGAATAATGTGTCGTGTGGTTCGACTCGCGCCGCGCAACCGCCGGCGGGTGCGCCTGCGCATACCGCTCCAGCTCACTGAAAATCGCCGGGCGCTTCAAGCTCCTTGCTCGACGCTGGCATGGCCCGGGATCAATCGATCTCTCGCCAGGCCGCGGCGTATCTCTTGTCGAGAAGCTGCGCTACGGGAATCTTGGCGAAATCCGGATCGCCCAGAAACTCCGCCCGATCAAAGAATGCCCGCCGGAACGCCTCGACCGTCAAGTGGATCGACTGCGCCGACCGGTTCTCCATCTTGGCCAGATCGTAGCCTTCCAGAATATTCAGGATTCGACCAGCACGGTCCCGCCGGAAGAAGGGGAGGCGCGCTGATGATGTCATACCCGCGATACGTCCCGCGGACCGGCTCGCGCTCTTTCACCTCATAGTGGGCCAAGTCTTCGACGGTAATCAGCCCGCCGCCCTTTTGCATGGCTGCCGCCAGTTCCCGCGCCAGGGCGCCGTGATAGAAGTCGTCAGGGTTCTTCGAGATTCGCTCCAGGGTGCGCGCCAGGTCGGGCTGGCGGAAAATCCCTCCCGGCTTGTAGTAGTCGCCATTGCGCTGGAAGATGCGCCGCGATTCCGGGAATTTCGCCAGGTACTAATCGTGCAGATCCCGGCCTCTTCCATGCCAACGAGAATCCGTCTCGCGCGAGCTTGATCGCGGGCGCCATTACCTGCTTCAGCGTGAGCTTGCCATAATTTCTTTCGGCGTGACCATCCCGGCGACCGATCCCGGCACTCCGATCGCTTTGTAGCCGATGCTGCGCTTCGATCACGTTGCCCTGGGCGTCCAGATACATATCGGCGGTCGCCGCCGCCGGAGCCTTCTCGCGGAAATCGAGGAAGTGAGTTTTGCCGTCCGCCATGCGAATCAGCATGAAGCCGCCGCCGCCGATGTTTCCCGCCGGCGGATGCACCACCGCGAGCGCAAATCCGGTCGCCACGGCGGCATCGACCGCGTTGCCTCCCGCCTGCATAATTTCAACGCCCGCCTGCGATGCCAATATCGTGCACGCTCACCACCATCGCGTGCTGGGCGTGTACCGGGATGCGTGGCCCCGGAGGCGCAACAGGCCAGGGCCAGGATTGTCAGCAGCCAGAGAAGCAGCAGTTTGTGCGGAGATCGCATGCCAGGTTGAGGATAGCCCTGTTGGAAGAGACTCTTGAGGCTAGCCGAGCCAGCGGGCAGAGTCAAATCCGGCTATTCCCGCCTTTGACGCTGTGGTGCTACATTGTTTTGCGAAAACGCTCAGGAGAGGACCATGGACATTCACGGCGTGGCCCCGCTGCTGCAAGTCTTCGACATGCCTACGGCAATTCATTTCTACCGCGACGTGCTGGGATTCACCGTTTGGGCCTCCTCTGAGCCCGGAGACAATTGCAACTGGTGTGGACTTCGGATTGCACGGCGCCGAGGTGATGCTCAACACCGCCTATGAGGCAGACCAACGCCCGCCCGTTCACGACCCGGTGCGCATCGCGGCACATGAGGACACCTGCCTGTTTTTCGGGTGCAAAGATCTCGATGCCGCTTACCGTCACTTGCTGACAAACGGGGTGGATCTGAAAGAGCCGAAAGTTGCGCCTTACGGGATGAAGCAGTTGTGGTTCAAAGACCCCGATGGATATGGACTGTGCTTCCAATGGCCCGCTACACAGGAAACGCGCGACGCGTGGGAGAAATCCTACGGCATTGCGGCGAAGGCCATCGCGTAAAGAACAGATGGCAGCGCGGGCATTTTGCCCGCGCGCCGCCATGCCGAGTCCACCTCCTACGTGTTCATCTGCTTAATGACCGTGACCTTGCTGTATGCCACGCGGAACCCCAGCCGCTCCGCATTACGCTGCGAGCTGGTTGCTCCTTGCGTGACGACGACGGCATATTCACATCCCGCCTTGACTGCAGCGGCCATGCGCGCGCGCAACAGAGCGGTCTGCAAGCCCCGTCCGCGGTAATCGGCCAGCGTGCCTGCCCCGCCTAGCGCGAAGACCTTGTGGTCTGCAATCACCACGCCCGTGCCGCAAGCTACGGGCTTGCCCTCGATCGTCGCCACGAACGCCAGCGCAGCCTCCATCTGATACAGCGGCGTGATGAGTCCGCCAAATGCCTCAGGTGCGCCATCGGGGAAGAACGCGCTCTCGACGATAGCCCCCGCGACTTGGGCTTCTTCAACGGATGAACGACGAATCTCGCAATGGGCCGGAGGAGATGGAAACGTCTCCTCCGGATCCAGCTTGCGATACAGCACATTGTTCAACTCCGCAATCGCGTACCCGCGTTCCTTGAACATTTCGAAGACCTCAGGCCGATGTAGGGGAGTGAGATCGACCTGCGATGGAGCCTTGCGTTCGCGATAGAACTGCTCGATTCGATCCACATCGTCTTTCGTGAGCGGCTGATCGAGGCCTGCGCCTGTCGCCCTTCCGATCGGTGACCCGAGCCCGGCGAATACCATGTGGCCGCCGCAAATTTCTTCCTCCGCTGCCCCAATCTCGGGCCGTGTCTGCTTGAATATTCTCGCATAAAACACCTGCGGCATCTCCTCGCACGATTCCAGACGGCGAGCGAGTGCCTTATCTACGAATTCCATTGGAATGTCCTCTCTTGAGTTGAAGAGCACTTAGGGCTGGGGGCTCCGCGCGCACACATTTGCACACGATTCGCCCGAGAGATACTGAGAACCGAAATTAGAGGACGGCGGTCATAGGCAGGTAAGAAGACTAACGCGAAGTAGAGAGCTTTTCAAGGCGGCAGGAGAAAGGCTTAAACCACTAGGACACGAAGGAGACCGCGACGCCGGAAGCCGCCTACACCTGCTGCCGCGCCTCGCCCAGCGATACCTCAACATCCAACTTCTTCTTGTTCCGGTAAATGGTGACTTTGACCGTGTCGCCGGCGCGGTGATTGTTCATCATCTGCGTAAGATCGACCTGATCCTGGATCTTCTCGCCGTCGATCGCCACAATAAGGTCCCCGCCCAACATGATGGGAATGTTGCCCAGGTAAGCGCGCTCCGTACCGGCATGCAGACCGGCCTGATCGGCAGAGCTACCCGGTACGACCCCGATGATCAGCAATCCGTAATCGACGGGTAGGCCGATCTCCTCCGCCAGTTCGGCGTAGATGGGAACCGTACGCACGCCCAACGCCGGACGGCGCACCCGCCCCAGCGTCATCAGATCGTTCAGCACTGCTTTCGCCGTGTTAATCGGAATGGCAAAACCAATGCCCGCGCTTTGATTCGAGTTCGAGAGGATCATTGTGTTGATTCCGATCACCTCGCCATGTCCGTTCATGAGCGGGCCACCGGAATTGCCCGGGTTGATGGCAGCATCGGTCTGAATCGCCTCATCGATCATTGCCCCATTCGGCTCGCGCACCGGACGAATGGAACTCACAATCCCGCGGGTCATGGTTCCCGCGAGTCCAAAGGGATTGCCAATGGCATACACTTTCTGACCCACCTGCAGATTGCGCGAATCTCCCAGCACCGATGGAACCAGTTCCGGCGCCTTGATTTGAATCACTGCCAGATCGTGCGACGGATCTGTCCCCACCACTGTCGCCTTGTACTTCTTGCGATTGTGCATGGTGACTTCCACCTGACGGGCATCGGCGATGACGTGGTAGTTGGTCAGAATGTGGCCTTCTTTGTCGATGACGAATCCCGAGCCCTGCCCCTCCTGAGGAATCAGTCCATAGAAGAAATCAAGGGTCATGGCGCGCGAAGTCACGTTTACGACCGACGGGATGTTTTTCTTATAGACGGAGATATTGTTCTGCTCTTCTCCATCGAGCGAATCTCCAGGCGCAGCTTCGGTGATCTCCACCTGATCAGGCCGGGAGAACCAATTCGACGAATGCAGTTCGCCCGCCGAATTCGAACGCCACGTGGTGAAGTAGAAGAATGCTCCGGCAAGGGCCATCGCCAGGATCAAAGGCCGCACAAGTTTCATAGCTTGAATACCCCGAGGTCGGTTTCGAGTATTGACCGACCAGTTCTCAACCCTTAAGTATGAATACGTAATTCGGGAGCCGAAAGGTCCCTGAATGATTCTAAACAATCAGGGAAGGTCCGGCATCGCGCCAGTCCGAGCGATGAGCGTTTGTTTAGGTTTCGCGGCGAGGACTAACTCGCTTTGGCGGGCGTCTTAATGAGCGGTTCGCAGCTTCTCCCAGACCTGCCGCACCTGCTCGCGAGTGTGCTCCAGCGCACCGGAGTTGTCGATCACATAATCGGCAGCTTTGATCTTTTCCTCGTCCGGAAGCTGGGCCGCCATCCGCCGCGCAACCTCCGCTCGCGCGGTTTCCAGATCGACTGTCTGCCGCTTCGCGAATCGCTCGGCACGCTGCTCCAGATTGCAGGTCACCACGATCAGGCGGTCAAAGCGTTTGGCCGCTCCTGCTTCGATGAGCAAGGCGGCTTCTACAATCGCCACTCCATTCGGATCCTGGAGGCTAACCGCGTGCATCCACTCCTCCTGGCTGCGAATTACAGCTGGATGAACGATGCGGTTGAGGTCCGCGACGCGGGAGGAACCCTTGTCCGCCCCGGGAGGACCGAAAGCCGCTTCGGCCAGTTTGCCGCGGTCTACGCTTCCGTCAGCACTAAGGATTTCGCGCCCAAAGTGCCGTACTACCTCGTTGTAAACCGGCTCTCCCGGCTGCATCAGGGAATGGGCAATTCGGTCCGCTTCGACCAGGTGCGCGCCCAGCGCCACAAACATCTGCCCCACGACCGACTTCCCAGATGCAATCCCCCCTGTCAGTCCGACTTTCAGCATGGGTGCCCCAGAGAAACCTTACAAGCAAGAGAATTGTTGAATTTTGATTGTTGATTGTTGAATGAAGGCATAGAACGGGTCGGTAGACTTTTTTCATTCAACAATCAAAAAGAACAATCAACAATTGTTCTCCGTGACTCCGTGCGCTGTGAATATTATGCCCTCGACAGCTCCGGCACCCGGCTCCCGCGCCGCATCTTCGCCGCCTTTACCGTATTGAACATCAGCATGGCGATGGTAAGCGGCCCTACTCCGCCCGGCACCGGCGTCAGTGCTCCGGCAACTTCCGCCACTTCGGGATGCACATCGCCGATCAAGGTCGATCCCTTTTTCCGAAACGTCTCTTCCCTCTTCGCATTCCCGGCTCGGGTGCCAGAAAAGAAACGCTGAAACTCCGCGGGATCGGTCACCGTGTTCATTCCGACATCGATCACCGCCGCCCCCGGTTTCACAAAATCCCGCGTAATCATCCCCGCCCGGCCGATCGCAGCCACCAGAATGTCCGCCCGGCGACACACGCCCGGCAAATCGTGCGTCTTCGAATGGCAAATCGTCACCGTCGCGTTCGCGTTGGTCAGCAGCATGGCCGCGGGTTTACCCACGATGTCGCTGCGCCCCACGACCACGGCCTCACGCCCTGCAACCGGGATGTTGCTTCGCTTCAAAATTTCCATCACTCCGGCCGGTGTGCACGGCACCAAACCCGGGCGCTGCGTCGATAGAAATCCGACATTCATGGGATGAAATCCATCGACGTCCTTGGCCGGAGAGACCGCCATCAGCACTTTCTTCGAATCTACCTGCGGCGGCAAAGGCAGCTGTACCAGGATGCCGTCGATCTCCTCGCGCCGGTTCAAGTCTTCGATCAACTCGAGCAATTCGGCAGTGGTATTGATTCCGGCGGAGTGAGCTTCTCGCTGTAAATGCCCACTTCCTCGCAGGCCTTCACCTTCCCGCGAACGTAGATTTCCGACGCGGGGTTATGTCCGACCAGTACCACCGCCAGCCCGGGTCGCACCCCGGCGGCGGACATGGTTCTGGCCTCCGCCGCAACTTCGGCGCGAATCTCTTGTGCGATCTTGGTTCCGTCGAGGATGAGAGCAGACATATGGAGTTCCGAGGTTAAATCTTACACTGTTGGAACGGGTTTAGGGGTCAGGGGGCCGGGGCCAGGTCCGGAGGCAAGGGGCAGAGATCCGGGGTAGGGGGTCGGGCTCAGCGAAGAGTACGAAGCGCAAGTGAAGTCTGGCGCATGTGCACCCCTTCCCCCTGCCTCTGCGCAGCCCAAGCCCCTGATCCTGGTGATCCTCGCTCTGTCGCCCTGTGAGCACCTGTCACACGTCCCTTGCCCGCCGCTGTCGTAAAATGCCGAGTCATGGTTGCCAAAGACCTCCTGGAAATGCTGGTTTGTCCAGCCTGTAAACAGGCGCTCAGTACCGCCAAACCCGGAAAGCTTTAAGTGTCAGCAGTGCCACCGGGTCTACGCGGTAAAGGACAATATCCCCATCATGCTGGTCGATGAGGCTACGATCGAGCCTTAGCCGGTGCCGATTGCAGTTGCCGGCTGAACTCCGCGGTTCCAGGATAAGGAGGCTCGGACGTGGCTGCGCAATTCTTTTACTGCATTCAATGTCATAAGAAGTATCCGACTCACCATAAGCTGTTTGACGCGCTCTACAACTTCTCCAAAAACGGCTCCCGAGACTTGCCCGGGCTGCGGTAGAACCCGCGACCTGCACGTCACTCTCGACTTTCAGCTCGGCGCCGGGGACAGAGATTACAAAGTTGTCTCGGCACTCCTGCCCGACAAACTGGAATCCTGGCTCGGAGAGGAGGAGGAAGAAGTTACGTTCTATCCCTTCCTCGTCGTCCTCGAAACCAGCGAAGGCAAACAGTTCTGCTGGATGCCGTATTGGCATGTGACGGGAAAAGAGGCGCGCTACGGACAACATGCTTCTGCCTGGAGAAGCGCCAGTTCGACAGCCTGATGCAGCAGAGTCGGCGACAAAGAGCTCGAACCAGCTTAGAGTGCCGTGGCCGTCCCAGGCCCGTTGACAGTTCCTTGGGCCGAGAGCAAACCTTCGCCCTGGCAGAGTGCCCATCAGGCCGCCGCAGTCACCCGACTTAGCCCGGTCGGCCCTACTGGCCGCTTTCCACCACCGCCCCTGAGCGGCATCGGCCAATCCGAATCGACACATTGTGTCACTTTTGAGATTACTGCTGGTACGAAGGGCACCTCAGGCCCCCCTTAAGCCCTACAGCTTTCCCCGCAACTTCCGATATCCATGAGGGTTAATAGAACTAGAGGCAATTGGGGGAGGTATACACAAGTACAGGGAATTACGGCACACGAATTGCATGCAACTTCAACAGGTGCCGATGAGTCTAATAGGCGAAAGGTCGGAATCGGAGGTGATGACGGCCATGATGAACGAAAAGATGGTGGGTATACGATAAAGACAGATTCACGATGACGGAGCTGGCAGCGCTCCGGAACGACTTGCTCCAGGGCGGCATGGTCGATTCCTACGAGGCGGCCGAACTGCTTCGCGTGTTCCTGATGGGCCGTGGTTATGGGGTTTCGTCCCACGGCAGCGCTCGACGCGGCGGGACGCGTCGAAATGGCCGGATGCGCCATCCCAGTCCTCCAGTACGAACTGGAGAACCTGGCGATGGTGATGTAGGGCAGGTTTCAAAGTTTAGAACGGTTTCAGAGTTTCAAGGGAACACCCCGAACCTGAGGTTTGTAAACTTGAAACTCTGGAACCTTGAGGTTTTTGCTTACACCGCCGCGCAAAATTTCGCAGCGGTTGAGCCGTAAGACGCGGCGACAGAAAGTTTCAAGACATTCTGGCTTGCCGATCCGAACAAGACCGACGAACCAGTTCCACAATGGGAAAGCCGGGCCAACCAGCCCGGCTTTGTGGTTTTTGGGCCAGTTTCAACCCGGGCATCGATCTTCAGCCGGTTATCTCGGCTTTCCACCCCTGCCGACAATCGTTACTGCTAGGCGGACGATACCGCAAATTGTCATCTTGAGCGGAGGAACGCGATTCGGTTTGTCAATCGCTTTCCGGAGTGTGGGATTCCTATGTGCGGATGTGCCGCCCGCGGCTGCCGTCGTTTGGGAAGGCACAGCTTTCATGGAGCCGTCCGCATCCGCCATAGATGCGGCTCCCCCACGTCAGAAACACACACTCTTGTGGTAGTACGCTAGTACGCATGACACGAGAACTCCGCCAAAAACTCGTCAAGACCGAAGGTGCTATGAACGCGGCGAAGCGTGTTCTTGAGGAGAACATTCGCTCCGAACACTCGCACCGCCATTGTCCTCGGCTTCATGGCCCAGATGGTCGAACACCATGAGGGCGATACTCCTTCTGATAGTCCGCGATATGGTCGGGTCGGCATTCGCTCTTGTGCGGTCGGTCTTCGAGGGAACCTGTTCCGCGGGGTATGGATCAATTGCTGCGCGACTGATGCCGAAGTCGAACGAGTACAAGATGAAAGACGATATCCGGTTGGATATGGCCGAGATCGCCGACGCCATAGACACGGCCTGCGGAACTCAGGGTTTCTAAAGTCCACAAAACGATCCTATGGAGGACGCTGAACAGCTACACCCATACCGGGATGATGCAGGTCAGCCGCAAATTATCAAACAACGAGCTAAAGCTTCGTATGATGAAGAGGACATCTACATCGTCGCGTCCCACGTAACAACCTCGACGCTACTCTTAATTGCGAACTTCCTTGGTGGACAGAAGCTCATCCGCGAGCGCAAGATATTACTCTGTCTACAACCTTCTTAGGGACTTACTGAAGTCTCATGATCCAGAGCGGACCGGGGCCGCATCGGCGCGGGCTTCTGATCTCGCGGCATTAACACTGCCGTGGGCGCCCCGTCCTTCGCGGCAGTTTGCGAAGGGTGGGAGTCGAGAGTGCCGGCTGGGTCGGTCACGCGGTTGTCATTCGAAACGAAATCTCTCCCCATCCCTACGTTCACTCTCCGCACCAGGTCCCGGTTCATCCAGCAGATAAAACCGGTAGCTGCTCCATAAGCTCAGTGCTCCTCGCCATTGCTCCGGCGACTCCACCATTCCACGTTTCACCGGATTCCGATGCATATACCGCAGCTTCTCGGTTCCTCTTCTTCGTCGTCCATACGTTGAAGTCATAGAAGCGCGCCTGCCAATAAGGCCCGCCGCGGTTTCTTCCGCAAATCAGTTCCTGCTGGCCGCCCGATCATGACGCTTTTTCTTCGGCAACAGCTCACGCGCCGTACGCTGCTTGACGCACCTGTCATCACCAGTCGATGGACTTCCCTCCTTCCGGTTGTTCCGGTGATCAGCAACATGGCACGTTCTCCGGCATAACGACGTAGCCCACGACTACAAACCGGTAGCGCCGGAGCGTCTGTTCCGGGATGGAGAGGAATCGATCCCGCGCTCGCACAGAACGTAGAAAAGGGAAGTCGCTAATAGCAGGAGCCAAGTGATAAAGTGCAGCTGAGGTTATGCGCCCCTCGTAAGTGCGATGCAAACCCGCAGGCATAACACGGCTATAGTAGTCGGCAGCATCGTGCCCGCCCTTGCAAAAAACGCAAGGACGGGGCACCCACAGTTTCGAAACGGGAAAGAGAAAGACAAGCTCGCGAAAGGCCGGGCCACCCGTCCTGGCCGTTCGCTAACTCGACAGCATCGTCCTCGCTTCGAGACCTGTCACCATTTTCTTTGTCTCAATCTTTGGGTGCACTCCAGGTTGCACTCCACGGGACGTACCCCATTTTGAAGTGGTCTTGAAAGCGAGTGACGGGAATGACAATCCGATGTGACCTCTGCCCTTGCACTCGAAATCGAGAGGGCAGATTCTAGCCAAGGCGAAAGCGGTGTAAGCGGAAATGAGTCCCCCGCACCTAAGTCATTACGGCTCAAGATTTTGCCCCTAAGTGATTGAGCCCCACAGATTAATTCGCCATTTCCCGCCAAGTTGCAGATTCTAATAGACGAGGGGGGAGGGGGGATACCCCGCAAAGCCATCTGTTTCCCAAATGGAACTCGGGATTCTCTTCGGCTGCCGCAAGAAGCGCAGGATTTATCTCACTCGTACCGCAGGCTTTCGACTGGATCGAGTTGCGAAGCGCGGGTCGCTGGAACCGTCCCGAAAATCATCCCAACGACCGACGACACCAGGATGGCGATGATCGCCGACAGCCCCGAAATTGGCAGGCGGAAGTCCGTGAAGAAGCGGACCGAGTAAGGAATGGCGAGCCCGGCGACGATTCCGGCGATGCCTCCCGTTACAGAGATCACAATCGCCTCAGCCAGGAACTGGAAGCGTATCTCGCGGTTCGTCGCGCCAATTGCCTTGCGGATTCCAATCTCGCGGATGCGCGACGTCACCGTCGCCAGCATGATGTTCATGATGCCGATGCCGCTGACCAGCAGCGTGACGAACGCTACCAGCATCAGGATCAGCGTCAGCGCGTCGGCAATCTTGCCCGCGACGGTGAGAAGCTGCGTCAGGTTCTGCACGTTGTACACCGACTCTGCGCGATGCCGCGACTGCAGCACGCGTTTGATGGCCGCCGTCGCCGGCGCCACGTCTTGCGGAGTCGCCGCCGAAAAATAAATCTCGTACACTGCATTCGTCGGAGTGAAGAAGCGGCTCACCGTGTACGGGATCAGCATCGTGTCTTCCTGAATCTCTGATTGGCCGAACGTGTCCACGCTCTCTTTGAAGACGCCAATCACGGTGAACGGAAGGCCGCCACTCAGTTTGATGATCTGTCCGACTGCCGCCAGCGAATTTCCGTACAGCTTCACCGCAAGTTTCTCTGTGACCACTCCAACCTTGTTGTGGCCGGAGGAGTCTTCCGCGTCGAAGAAGCGTCCGGCGAGCAGTTTGAGATTGCGCACCCGCGTGTACTCGGGATCGACGCCAAGAACAAGAATGTCGCTCTGCTTCCCTCCTCCGATGCTGATACGATCCACCAGCGCCACTGTCGGGGAAGCCGCCACAACGCTCGAGACCTGCTCGCGCACGGCGCGTACATCCTCGATGGTCATGGGATCGGGCGTGGAGTCAATGCGGTTGGAGCCTCCCTGGTATTCGGCGGAGATCATGTTGGTGCCGATCGATTGCAGTTGGCGCAGGATGTATTGCTTGCCGGTGAGCCCGATCGTTGCTACCAGGATGACCGATGCGGTTCCCACTGCCATGGCCAAAGCCGTGAGGGTGAACTGCATCTTGTTGCTGCAGAAAGAGTCGAAGACGAAGTTCAGGATTTCGCTGAGGCCTATCGTAATGCGGCGCTGCGCGCTAACGGTAGAGGCCGTCGTGGGAGTGACGCAGGGTGGTGTCGCGGTTGCCATCTTGAGTAGTTAGATGTTAAACCTCGCTTCAAGACCCCGCAATGTGTCGGCTTTGTTGTAGGCTGATCTGCGTACCAGGAACGGCACGCTACCACTTCGGGTGACCAGAATCCGTCTCGGCACATACAAAACAGGAGTTTTGCTTCTGCTGCTGACCGTGGCGGCGCTGCTGACCCATGGCTACCATCCCTATGCTGAAGACGCCGAGATCTATCTTCCCGGCGTAGAGCGGATTCTGAACCCTTTGCTGTTCCCTGTCGGCCAGGAGTTCTTTCGTTCGCACGCCAGCATGACGCTGTTTCCAAACCTGGTGGCCTTTTCGTTGCGTGTCACTCATCTGCCGTTTGAGATCGGGTTGTTTGCCTGGCACATCGGGTCGATCTTCTTGTTGCTTATCGCCTGCTGGCAGTTGAGTGCCTTGCTCTTTGAGAGCCCGCGGGCACGATGGGGAACCGTGTGCCTGATTGCAGCGCTGTTAACGACCCCGGTCGCGGGCACCGCGCTGTACATCATGGACCAGTACTTGAACCCGCGAAATCTGGCGGCCTTCACGTCAGTGTTTACCCTTGCGGGAATTCTAGAGAAGAAATATCTTCGCGCGCTGCTTTGGATTGCTTTCGCTGCTTGCCTCCATCCTCTGATGTGGGTGTTCCCTTTTTCATTGGGAGCGCTATGGCTTGTCATTGAGCAGATTGAACGCCGCACTAGGTGGCGAGTTGAGGGCACAGCCGCGCTGGGCTCTCTTCTGCCTATCGGCATTCCGCTCGTGACTTCTGCTTCACCTGCCTACCACGAATCCGCGAGGATGCATGCCTACTTCTACATACAGGATTGGCAGTGGTATGAGTGGATTGGGATTTTTGCTCCCCTCGCGCTGCTGTGGTGGTTCGCGCACATCGCGAGAGCTTGGCAGAAGCCGCTGCTGGCCCGCGCCTGCCGCGTATTTGTCCTGTACGGAGTGATCTATTTTCTTGTAGCTCTCGCCGTGGACTTGCCTGTCTCGTTCGAAAGCCTCGCCCGGATCCAGCCGCTACGCAGCCTGCATCTTCTGTATATGTTTCTGTTTGTATGTGTTGGAGGATTTCTTGGCGAGTATGTCCTGAAGGATCGCGCATGGCGATGGCTGGTTTTGTTCATTCCCCTGGGTGTTGGGATGTTCATGGCGCAGCGCTCGCTGTTTTCAGCCAGCGCGCATATCGAGTGGCCCGGACGCGCTTCGAAGAATTCATGGGCACAGGCTTTCGTGTGGATTCGCGAGAACACTCCCACGGACGCGGTCTTTGCCATCGATCCTGATTACATGCGTTTACCGGGCGAGGATACGATTGGGTTCCGTTGCCTGGCACAGCGCAGCCGCCTGGCCGACACAGTAAAGGATGGCGGAGTGGTGAGTATGTTTCCGCCGCTGGCTGACGAGTGGTGGGAGCAGGTGCGGGCGCAGAGTCCGTGGAAAAGTTTTCGGCCTGATGACCTCGTACGCCTGCGTGAGAAGTATGGAGTGAGTTGGATCATCGTGCAGCAACCGGAAGTCAACGGGCTGACGTGCCCCTATCAGAATGGCGCTGTGCGCGTCTGCCGCATCGAGTAGCCACAGCGGGAGGGGCTAGCGGAGGTAGGATTTCACCATATCGATCACCTCATCGGCGGCGAGCATCTGCTCGGAATTGGGCTTCCGCTTGGGGTCGAGCACATGATGCCGGATGTGGCCTTCTAACAATTCCGTCATAAGGCTGTTGACCGCTCCCCTGGCGGCGCTAATGATCTGAAGCACTTCCGAGCAGTCTCGTCCCTCGTCGAGAAGCCGCTCCAGAGCCTCAAATTGCCCACGGATGCGTTTGCTGCGCAGAATCAACTTCTGCTTGTTCTTGATGGTATGACTCATTCGCGAATCGATGATACCATGCCTATACCTATGGGGGTATGTATATGAGTTCCCCGCCCTACGCCAAAAAGCCCACGGCCGTTCCTTCCCCACCCGGCGAGAGGCGAGCTTCCCTGAAAGAGCAGTCACCAAACCTGCACGCTGACCACGACGAGCACGACCACGACGAACATGCGCATGGAGTCGAGTGGGGTGAACTAGCTCGCATCGCTTTCGTCGCGGTAGCTGCGGCGGCGGTCTGGTTTCGGCTATGGGAGCCGTTTGCGCACGTCAGTGTGATCGGCATCACGGCAACGCTGATCGGCGGGTATCCGATCTTCAAGGAAGCCTTCGAGAACATCGTCGAACGGAGGATGACGATGGAGCTCTCGATGACCATCGCTCTTCTGTCGGCTCTGGCGATCGGAGAGTTCTTTACCGCTCTGGTCATCACTGCGTTCGTCCTGGCCGCCGAGGTCTTGGAAAGCCTCACCGTTGGTCGAGGCCGGAAGGCGATCCAGAGTCTTCTGGATTTTTTGCCCAGAACCGTCGCAGTTCGCCGCAACGATCAAGTTGTGGAGATACCCTCCGACCAGGTTCAGGTCGGTGACACGGTGATCGTGAAGCCGGGCGGACACATTCCGGTGGATGGCGTTGTGGTGGGCGGCCGGTCGTTTGTGGAAGAGGCAGCCATCACCGGCGAAGCCATGCCAGTGGAGAAGATCCCCGGGGAGGTAGTGTATGCCGGAACGATCAACCAATCGGGGGCTTTGGAAATCGGAGCTCAGAAACTGGGCCGCGACACAACCTTCGGAAGAATCATTGAAGCGGTTGAGCGAGCCGAAAAGTCGCGCGCTCCTATTCAGAAAACTGCAGACCGCCTGGCCGGTTACCTTGTGTACTTTGCACTTGGGGCAGCGGTTCTGACCTTCATCATCACTCACAACGTGAGGTCAACCATCTCAGTTGTGATCGTTGCCGGAGCCTGCGGCATTGCGGCTGGAACTCCGCTCGCAATCCTGGGCGCAATCGGCGGGGCGGCGCATCAGGGAGCCATTATTAAAGGTGGTCTCTACCTGGAGGCGCTGGCCGCTGTCGACACGGTGCTGTTGGACAAAACCGGCACGCTCACGTTCGGTACCCCGCAGATCCGCGAGGTCATTTCTGCCAACGGCTTCACCGAGCTACAGATCATCGGCGCGGCGAGCATTGCGGAGCACAAGTCTGAACATCCTTTTGCCAAGGCGGTTGCGGCACGAGCCACCGAGCTTGCCATACCGCTCGCGGAGCCCGATGATTTTTCGTACACGCCTGGGCGAGGAGTCCGAGTAAATTATCGAGGCGAGGAAATCCTGGTCGGAAGTCTGGCGCTCCTCGTCGAACACGGCATGACGAGGGGATTGCCGGCTGGAAGCAACGACGGAGTGTCGGAAGTCTACGTTGCCCGCGCCGGGCAAATTCTTGGGAGCATCCGCATCGCCGATGTACTCCGTCCCGAAGCCAAGAGCGCAGTTGCAGAAATAAGGCACATGGGGATGAAGACTGTTCTGCTGAGCGGGGACACACAAGATGCGACTTCGTCGATAGCCCACGATCTTGGCATCGACGAAGCGGTGGGGGGACTTCTGCCGGAGCAAAAAGCAAAGTGGGTGACTGAGTTACGTTACAAAGGGCGTAACGTCGCCATGGTCGGCGATGGAATCAACGACGCACCGGCCCTGGTCGAGGCCAATGTCGGGATCGCCATGGGGTCAGGAACCGACGTGGCTCGAGAGAGCGCCGATGTGATCCTGATTGGAAGCGATCTCTCGAAACTGGTCGCAACCCTGCGGATTGCTCGCCGCTGTCGCGCGATCATCATGCAGAACTTTGCCGGCACGCTGGTTGTCGATAGCATTGGGGTGGGAATGGCGGCCTTCGGTCTTCTCAATCCACTGCTGGCCGCTTTTATTCACGTGACTTCAGAATTGGCCTTCATCCTCAACTCCACACGATTGTTGCCGCGAAGTTTCGAAAAAGCGCAGTAAGCGGTAGGCCTCGCGCAGATGGGTGACTTCGTATGCATTTCGCTCACGCGACCCGGAGCCAGACTTGGACGTTCCTGGTCGCCATGGCGATCGTTGGAATTCTGATCGCCGCCGTTGTTTTTGTCGCGCTAGTGTCGATTAACTTCAATGACTGGTATGGCGTGTTAGATTAAGCAGCCGCATCGATAAAGACGGATCAGGCGACATGAATGACGACCGGGATTGCCCTCTCAAAACGAAGCGCCTCGTAGTCGGGCAAATTACGATCTGCCGTGGCTGTTGCTGCGGCAACGTGGAGCGCGGGATGCCCGAAGTTCCCGTGGAATGGATGAAGAGTGAATGGCGGAAACGGGGACTGTTAAAGCGAGTCCAACTCACCATTAGCGGTTGTGTTGGTCCTTGTGACGTGCCGAATGTTGTCGTGATTACCACTTCGTCGGGAACGAAGTGGCTGGGGAATATCGTGAAGTTCGGTCAGTACCGAACCCTGCTGGAGTGGGCGGTACGGTGTCGAGATGCGGGCGAGATGCTTGCCCTGCCGCGCGAATTCCATCCATGCAGGATTAGCCCCTTTTGCTCGTAGGCCAGGGCTGCGAATGCAGTTACCTCATATTATCGAGGATCGATCCGACGATTCCTCCGACTACGCCGCCCTCCACGGCCTGACGCGGAGCCTCGCGGGGCAGGTATTTTTCAATAGCATGAGCGAGTTTGGCGATGGGGAGCGTCTGCAGCCAGATTCTGCCGGGGCCGGTGAGAGATGCCAGAAAGAGTCCATCGCCGCCGAAGATCATGTTCTTGATGCCGGGGACGGTCGTGATTTGGAAAGAGACGCTGGTCTGAAAGGCGCCGACGTGTCCGGGATGTACTCGCAGGTTTTCTCCAGGCTGGAGATCGCGAACGACCAGTTCTCCGGACAGTTCGAGCCATGCGATCCCCTGGCCGCTGACTTTCTGCAACAGGAATCCGTCGCCGCCGAAAATGCCCGCGCCGAGCGACTGCTGGAAACCGACGCCAATCTGAATCTGCGGTGTGGCGCAGAGGAATCCCTGACGGTGAATCATGTACTCATGCCCGGGGGCAACCTCGACGGGGACGATGTGTCCCGGGAGTTTGGTGGCGAACGCCAGTTCACCCGGGCCGCCAATGGCGCGGTATTCGGTCATGAAGAGCGATCCGCCGCCGGCCACGCGCTTGATCACGCCGAACAGCCCGCCTCCACCGCCAAACTGCGTGTGGGTCGTCATCTGGATGGAACTGCTCATCCAGGAGAGTTCTCCGGCTTCGGAGATGATGGAGTCGTTGGGCTCGAGGATGAATTCCAGTACTGGCATGGTAGTGCCGGTAACGCGGCTCTGCATGGAGGCCTCCTTGGAGTGAGAGTATATATTGGGTGGGTTCTTAGTGGTCAGTTCTCAGTTCTGCTAAACCTGCTGGGAGGGGTTGCAAGCACCTTTTGAGGTGCCAGGTTTTAGCTTGACGGTCCGCAATTCTTCGTTTCGTTTTGCTTGGCGCTGACCAGGAGAGCTACGGGGAAATTGCGAAACAGGTCAGAGAGGGCGAAGCGAGGCATTGCATCGGGATTAACGGGCAGGCATTCGCCAGTGAATAGATTGTGGTAACAGGCCATTCCATCGCTAGGGATTTCGAGGATAGTGCCCCGCCAAATCGCCTCTTCGCAGACCGTGTCATGGCTCTCGCCCATCAGCCTGGCGCAGAGCCTCGGGACAGCAACAATGATCGTGCGTCCTTCATCCTGTCGCGCGAAGGCGATGACGTGTTCGGATTTCTCTCCCTTTGCATGCAGAGGGACGTAGCTGCCCCGCTGAAAGACGCGCGGTTGCTGCTGGCGAAAAGTGAGGGTCTTCCACGTAGCGTAGAGCTTGGCGGCGCCATTGCCCGGTGGGGTCATCAAATCCCGAACCCGAGGCAACTCATGCATGGAGCTGGTACCTCGCTGAAGCATTTCGAGCAACTCACTCCGGCGATCGTAGTCGACGGGGCGCCGGTTGTCAGGATCGACCAAGTTAAATTCCAGCAATTCGTTTCCCTGGTAGATATCGGGCACCCCGGGCGATGTCAGTTTGAGAAGTGTCTGCGACATGCTGTTGAAGGCGCCGATACGGGCAATATGGCGTGCAAACTCCTCGAAGTCGCCCAGGAATCGGTTGTGAGGGGAGCGATCGAGGATCGCACGGGTGAAATCTATGAGGGCACTTTCGTACTCTGAATTGGTGTTGGCCCAACTGGTGTACTCTTTGGCTTCGCGCGCCGCCTTGAGCGCGTATTGCTCGATGCGTTCTGTGTACGTTTTCCAGCCAGCATCGTCGAGCGACGGGTAGGGCCACGTTCCGATGAGAGTCTGGTAGAGAAGATATTCGTCATTGCGCGTGGGCGCGGGCTGGCCATCGATCTGGCGCTTCTGGGCGCGATTCCAGTCGCGCCAGCGGCGAAGGTGGAAAAGCCAGACCAGGGGCATCTCGGAAAGCACGTTGATGCGGGCGCGGACATCTTCGGAACGTTTGGAATCATGCGTTGAGGAAGCCAGCATCGAGTTGGGCCAGCAGGATAGTCGCTCCTGGTTCGAGCGATGAAATTCCTCAACACCCGTTCCGAAGTGACTGGGATCGCCTCCGACCTCGTTTAGAGATACGAGGCGGTTGTAGCGATAGAACGCAGTGTCCTCCAGTCCTTTGGCCATGACTGCGGCCGTGACCTGCTGGAACTTCATGGAAAAGCGGAGAACCGCCTGCTTGTACCAAGCGGCCTCGCTGCCATACAGATCGATCAAGAGAATGCGCTGGACGAAATCGAAAACGCTCAGGTCGGCGGCGTTGCTTCTCTTCTTTGCTGCAACGATGGCTTTTTCGACGTAGCGGCGGTCTTCGTCGGCCACCTCGGGGCCATTCACGTAGGTGCGATAAACAGGAAAGCTCGCGATAATTTCGCTTAGCGCAGTGCGCAGACTGTTGAGGGTGAAATCGCACGTGTAGCGACTGGCAAGGGCGATCCGACTGAGGAGATTCGCGAGAACGTTTAGCTCACTGGCAAGGACTACTTTCAGGATGAGCTTCTTACACTGGTAGACCGTGTCTGCGAATTCTGACGAGATGCCGGTGAAGGATCGGTAAATGCGTTCCATCTTTTCGCCGGCCGACCGATCAATGAAGAGTCCGTTGACCAGTTTGGCGAATTCATAGCCGGTTGTACCGTCGACGGGCCATGGTTTGCGCAGGCGCTCGGTGCCGGTAATAATTTTTTCCGCAATCAGATAGGCTTCGCGGTCCTGCGGTTCCAGTTCTGTCCGCAAACGACCGCGCAGTTGCTCAAAATACCTCACCGGGTCGTAGAGGCCGTCGGGATGGTCGATTCGGAGCCCGTCGACTTTTCTCCGTGCGACGAGATCCAGGATCAATTTGTGGGTCTCATTGAAGACCTTTTCGTTCTCGGTGCGAAGGGCGGCAAGCTCGTTGATATCGAAGAAGCGGCGGTAGTTGATGTCATCGGCGGCGACGCGCCATTGGGCGAAGCGGTAGGGCTGGGCCTTGATGAGTTCATGCAACACGTCGAAGCTACGGGGATCGTTGGGCGTGCCGTTAGTCGTGGTTACATTCTCGAGGATGAATGTTTTTAAATCCTGAGATCGCGCGCACAAAGCGGCCAGACGACGCTTCTGCACTTCCTTTTCACGATGGCGCTCGACCTTCTGTTCGGAAGTGGCGCCACGACGGTCCGGCAAGTGGCTGAACGCGGTGATGATGCTCTGCAGGTCCAGGAAATCTTCGTGGGTGGGGCCGACTCTTTCCTGCAGACGTTCGATCTGGGAACCCAGAATGCGCGGGTACTCCCTGGGATCGACCGGAAAGCGATGCTGAAAATAAAAGATGCTGAACTCTCCGCGCTCGGAGTCGAACGTCAGTTTCAGGTCGCCGCGCTCCAGCACATTGCCGTACTGATCCGCGAGGACCGGTATCAGGACTTTGCCCCGAAGTTCATCTTTGATCGGGCACCAGTCGATGTCGAAGAAGTCGGCGAAATCGGAGGCCTCTCCGTTTTCGAGAACATCGAGCCACCAGGCATTGTCGCTGCCCATGACGCCCATGTGGTTGGGAACGATGTCGAGAATCTGGCGCATGCCGTGACGGTGCAGCTGCGAGACGAAACTTTCATACTCGTCAGGCGTCCCTAGCTCGGGATTGAGCGAGTTGTGGTCGATGATGTCGTAGCCGTGGAGGCTTCCCGGCCGGGAGCGAAGGTAAGGCGAGGCGTAGAAGTGGCTGATTCCGAGTGCGCTGAGATAGGGCACGATTGCTGCGGCGTCACGAAAGGTGAAATGAGGATTGAGTTGCAGGCGGTAGGTGGCCGTCGGAATTTGATCGAGCCGATTCATTGTGGGGGAACATCTTCTGCGGGTACACCGGGGGCAAAACTCCGTTCTTATCGCTACACGTGATGGGAACGGTACTCCATACAGGATTCTGTGGAGTACATCGAGGAGAAGACCTGATGGTGAAGAATGAATGTTGTGAATAGAGGCATAGCAGGGCCCATAAGAACGGGATAAACGGAGCCAGCGAGTTCCTCAGGGGCTAAAGCCACGTCTCTCTTCGCATCTGACGCTGCGCTGAAGCGCCGCACTTCCACCAGGATCGCGGCTAAAGCCGAGTCGTCCCCAGACTTGAACGGCGCGTCTAAAGCCGCGCGCTTTCAAGAACGCTTACGAAACAAGCTCTAACCACACGACCGACCAGGGCGGCAGCGAGCCGTTCTCGAACGCTGAGGCGGCCTCAGGGGTGCTGGCGTAAAACGGCGGAGTTGGCTGCCCGCGTGAGATGGAGACCGTTTCGTTGCCGAGGTTGGCCCGGAGTTCCAGTCGGGCGCCATCGTCAAAAACCCATTCGAATGACAGCTTGTGGTCCCTCCCTTCAGACGCCTCGCATCTGGTTACGCAGGTTGTTCCAAGATGCGGAACGACTTTGCTATGGCGCAGGGCGAGCAATCCGCGGTAGAGATTCAGCCAGTCGGCGTGAACGTTGGGTCGCAAGCTATCCCAGTTCAGCTTGGATTGCAGGTACGTGTTCTCGTCATTGGGGTCGGGGATGGACTCGCGCACATCGGGGGAATTGAATCTGGCGAAGCGGGCGAATTCGTTTCTTCTTCCGTTGGTGACGGCGGCGGCCAAATCGCCGTGGAAATCACAGAAGAAAAAGAACGGCGAGGAAGCGCCAAACTCCTCACCCATGAATATCAATGGCGGAGGCGGTGCCAGGAGCAGAATTTCCACCACCGCCTTCAGGGCGGGCGGATCGGCGAGTTGGGCGATTCTTTCGCCGAAGGCGCGGTTTCCGATCTGATCGTGATTCTGCAAGAAGGAAATGAAGGCAGAGGGGGGCAGGTGGGCGCTGGGTTCGCCGCGGTTCTCGCCGTGATACTCGGAGTAGTCGCCTTGATAGGCGAAGCCTTCTCTCAAACAGCGGCAAAGGTAGCGCACCGGATCGGGGGCATAGTCGGAGTAGTATCCGTCAGTTTCGCCGGTCAGCAGTACGTGCAGGCAGTGGTGAATATCGTCGTTCCACTGTGCGTCATACAATCGAGCGCTGCCAGCCTGGTCTCGACTCAAGTAACGGGCGGTGTTGTCGACATTTTCGACGACGAGGTGGATAAATCTTTCCGCGCCGAATCGTTCACGCACCGCTTGTGCTAGTTCGGTGAGGAAATCTGGAGTCGACTCATCAACGATTGCGTGCACGGCGTCGAGACGCAAGCCATCGAACTTATATTCCTCGAGCCAATAGAGCGCATTGTGGATGAAGAAATCCCGCACGACGCGGCTTTCAGGCCCGTCGAAGTTGATGGCGTCTCCCCAAGGCGTGCGGTGACGATTGGTGAAAAACTGCGGCGCATACAGGTGCAGGTAATTTCCCTCAGGTCCGAAGTGGTTATACACGACATCGAGAAAAATCATCAGACCTTTGGCGTGGGCGGCCTGCACGAGTTGCTTGAGGTCTTCGGGACGACCGTACGAACTGTCGGGCGCGAAAAGTAAGACGCCATCGTATCCCCAATTTCGGGCGCCAGGAAAATCGGCGAGAGGCATGAGTTCCACGGCGGTGATGCCGAGATCCCGAAGGTATTCGAGCTTCTGTTCTATGCCGCGGAATGTTCCTTCGGGGCTAAAGGTTCCCACGTGCAGTTCGTAAATGACAGCTTCTTCCCAGGGGCGGCCTCGCCAATGCTCATCGTTCCACTGAAATGCAGTGGGGTCCACTACCTCGCTGGGACCGTTGATATCCTGAGGCTGAAACCGCGAAGCGGGATCGGGGAATTCAACTCTGTCGTCAATTTGAAAGCGATAGAGCGAGCCAGCCGTTGCTTCGGGAGAGATCCTCTCAAACCAGCCATTTTCGAGGGGAAGTAGAAGGTGAGTCCCTCGGCGGCCATTTTCGAGACACAGCGTAACGCGCTTAGCATTGGGCGCCCACAAACGGAAGCGCACACTGCCATCGGGGAGGACTTCAGCCCCGAAGGGCATGGCGTGCTTACGTTCCATTGCGACGATCCTGACGAATCTGGTCACGCTGACGCTCGACCAGCAGGGCTAGTGAGCGGGGCTGCAGCGGGTACTGGGTCATTGCCTCATAGGCAATGTCGGGGCTGCAAGCACATTCTCGAGCGGTGTCGATCAGCGACAGCCACGTCATGCCCGAAGCCACAGAAGGCAGCGTGAATGAAACCTCCTCATGATGTGCGTTCATCAGGAGTGCGAAGTTCTCGTCGGTGATGAGCTGGCCGCGTTCGTCGATTTCGTCGACCGCTGAGCCGGAAAGAAAAACACCGAGAGTCCTGGCGTGCTCCTGATTCCATTCGTCATCGGTCATTTCGCGGCCGTCAGGCCGGAGCCAGAGAATGTCTTTGACCCCCGCGCCCTTGATGCCGCGTCCCTGAAAGAAGTTCCGGCGGCGAAAGACGGGATGGTTCTGGCGCAGCGCGATCAGTTTTCGGACGAAGGCAACGAGCTCTCGTTCGCCGCCGAGCTGCTCCCAATTCACCCAACTGATTTCATTGTCCTGACAGTAAGCATTGTTGTTCCCCTGTTGCGTGCGGCCGAGTTCATCGCCGTGAAGGAGCATCGGAACACCCTGGGACAAGAGTAGCGTCGCAAAGAAGTTTCGCTTCTGGCGCGCACGGAGAGCGTTGATGGTGGGATCATCGGTTGGACCTTCCACGCCGCAGTTCCAACTTCGGTTGTTGTCGGTGCCGTCGCGATTGTCTTCGCCGTTGGCTTCGTTGTGCTTGTCGTTGTAGCTGACCAGATCCTGAAGCGTAAACCCATCGTGGGCAGTGACGAAATTGATGCTGGCGTAGGGACGGCGTCCGCTGCGAGCGTACAAATCGCTGGAGCCCGTGATGCGATAGGCAAGTTCTCCGATCTGGCCGCCGTCGCCCTTCCAGTAGGAATGGACGGCATCACGGTAGCGGTCGTTCCACTCGGCCCATCCGACGGGGAATTTGCCGACCTGATATCCTCCTTCGCCCAGGTCCCAGGGCTCGGCAATCAACTTCACCTGGGACAACACCGGGTCCTGATGGATGATGTCGAGGAATGCGCCGAGCCTGTCGACTTCGTGCAATTCGCGCGCCAGGGTTGCGGCGAGGTCGAATCGAAAACCGTCGACGTGCATCTCGAGCACCCAGTAGCGGAGGCTGTCCATGATGAGTTGCAGCACTCGGGGGTGGCGCATGTTGAGCGTGTTGCCCGTGCCGGTATAGTCCATGTAGTAGCGGGGATTATCCGGGAGGGTACGGTAGTAAACGGAATTGTCGATGCCGCGGAATGACAGCGTGGGGCCCAGTTGATTGCCTTCCGCAGTATGGTTGTAGACGACGTCAAGGATCACTTCGATGCCAGCCGAGTGCATGGTCTTGACCATGGTCTTGAATTCGCTGATCGAACCGGTGCCGAGGTAACGCGACATGGGAGCGAAGAAGCCAATCGTGTTGTATCCCCAATAATTGCGGAGGCCTCGTTCGATAAGCGTGCGGTCATCGATGAAATAATGCACGGGCATGAGTTCGATGGCAGTGACGCCGAGTTTGAGCAGATGGTCGATGACGGGAGCAGTTGCCAGTCCTGCGTAGGTTCCACGCAAAGGCGCGGCAACTTTGGGGTGTTGGATGGTGAAGCCCCGGACGTGCAACTCATAGATGATGCTCTTATGCCAGGGAGTGCGAGGGGCGCGGTCGGTGCCCCAGGTAAACGCCGGATCGATCACCATGGCCTTGAGCATGCCGGGAGCGCTATCGCGGCGATCCATGGAGAGATCAGCGTTCTTGCTGCCAACGCGGTAACCGAAGTGAGAGTCGCTCCATTTCAGGTCGCCTACGATCTGCTTGGCGTAGGCATCGAGCAAAAGTTTGTGCGGGTTGAAGCGATGTCCCTTGTTCGGATCGTAGGGACCATAGACGCGGTATCCATAGAGAAGTCCGGGACGCGCCTCGGGCAGGTAGCAGTGCCAGACTTGGTCGGTCTGCTCCTTGATCCGTACGCGATGCAATTCGCGGCGGCCGGCCTGATCGAACAAGCAGAGTTCGACCGCTTCGGCGTGCTCGGAGAATAGTGCGAAGTTTACGCCTTCGCCGTCCCAGTTGGACCCGAGTGGATAGGGCCGTCCGGGCCACACAATAGGTTCAGTCTGGATGACCATTCTGTCCTTGACTGGGCTTGGGCATGCCCTCGTTCGTCCTGTGACTTGAAGATAGAGCGACGCGCCGCGTCTCGCCAAGTCAAGAAACGTCATGTTGAAGATGAGTTCTGCGCGGGTAAAGTTGCTTGATTACTGACGCATGTGCGGGGGGCGACTGCTTCCAGGGCACAAGCCGAACAGCAGATTCCTCGCCTCCGCTTCGCTCCGGCGTGGGAATGACAACAATTGAAGTTGGTCTAGTCGCAGGAATTTCGGGTCATGCTGTAACCGTCATACACTGACCATCTTCGCCGACCAGCTCTTTACGAATGCTCCGAAGCGGTCGAGCGCCTTGGAGAAATTGTCTCCGGCGGCGGCAAAGCCCAGGCGGAAATGCGAGGGCGCATCGAAGCAATCGCCGGGAGCCAGCAGGATTCCACGCTCGGTGGCGGCCTGGCAGAACGGGCGGTCGTTCTCTCCGCTCACCAGCCAGGGGAACGCGGTCATGCCACCTTGCGGCGGAATCCAGCCGAGTACGTCGCGATGGTCCGCCATGAAGCGCTCGAGGAGCTTGAGGTTTCGGGTGGCGGCTTCCTGGGTCTTGCCGAGCACGACGTCACGTTTGCGGATTGCGATTTCCGAAAGAATTTCTCCGGTGGTGCGTGTTGCAGATCGAGAAGTAGGCGCGCGCGTTCCAGTATTGCTGGCGGCGCTGGGCGTCGTGCTCGATCATCCATCCCGTGCGCACGCCGGCAATCGAAAATGCCTTCGACAGGTCGGCGATCACGGTGGCGTGCGGCAGGCGCGCCGCCGATTTCGTTTGCCTTCCGTGGTAGATGGGATGGTAGACCTCGTCACTCACCAGCTGGATTCCGCGCTCGGCGGTGAAGTCGTGCAGGGCTTCCATTTCGTCGTCGCCGATGGTCGCGCCCGTGGGGTTGTGCGGGCTGTTGACCAGGATGAGCTTGGTCTTCGAGTCGGCGAGCCGCTTGATCTCGTCGGGATCGATGCGGAAGCCGTTCTCGCGGCGCACGCGATAGAAGCGGGTTTCCAGGCCAAGAGATTCCGGGAGCGCCGAGAAAGTAGTGAATCCAGGCAGCGGGATGATTACGTTCGCGCCGGGCTCGGCGGCCAGCCACATCAGGGCCACGAGCGCCTCGGAGGCGCCGGTCACGATTTGGACGGCCTCTACCGGGACACGCTGCATTTCAGCGATCGCCTCACGCAGACTGTCGGCGCCGGCGGGGCGGCCGTAGACCAGGTTGTGGTTCAGGAAGCGGTGGCGCGTTTCGTCGTCGGCGAGGGCGAGGATGTCGTTTACGGTCCAGGTCGGTCCGGTGCTCGCGGCGAGGTTGAATTCTATGTCGTGTTCGTACTGGTCGAGCCAGGCATCGAGCAGGAAGGGCTTGAGTTGCATGCGAGCACCTCGAAGAAGAAGTTGGTTCCTGTTATTGATTCTGCGAGTCGGCGCACGGATGATTTTTACTTTACGAGCGAATCTCCAATGGCCGTCTGGCCAAGACGATCGACCCCGCTTCGAAAGAGACCCTCAGTTACGCTACACCGACTGCGAGAGGTCGTCATCAGTCACGGCCTGATCAGGCGCTTCGAGTGATGACAGCGGGGCGGAGGGTTTGCTTCCACGTCGCATAGCGACGATTCCGGTGCGCACCATTTCCAGGACGCCGTAAGGACGAAGCACTTCGAGCAGACCGTCGATCTTGTCTTCGCCACCCGTGATTTCGATGATCAGGGACTCGGGCGCAACATCCACCACCCGCGCCCGGAAAACGCTGGCCAGTTCTAACACGTGGGAGCGTGCCTCGTGGGTAGCCGCGACTTTGATCATGGCCAGATCGCGCACGATCGCCGGTGCGGTGGTGATGTTCTCGACTAGCAGCACGTTCACAAGTTTGTACAGGTTGGCTTCAATGCGGCGCGCCTGGTCGCGGTCGGCATCGATGGTGATGGTCATGCGCGACAGTTCCGGCTTTTCCGTGCGCCCCACGGTAAGCGAGTCGATGTTGAAGGCGCGGCGGCGAAACAGCGATGCCACCCGGGTCAGCACGCCTGGCTTGTTTTCGACGTATACCACGAATGTGTTGAGCATATTGGGCTAGTCGCTTTGGTTTACTCGTCGGCAGCAGTTTCCACGATTGGACTCGGGCGCCGGATCATCTCGTGCAATGCGGCCCCCGCTGCAACCATCGGATAGACGGTGTCTTCCTGCTCTACCTGGAAATTGATCAGCACTGGTCCATCGTGCTGACGGGCCGATTGAACTGCGGGCACGACCTGATTGCGCTGGGTTACGGTCGCGTTCCGAATTCCGTAGGCCTCGGCAACCTTGGCGAAATCCGGGTTCAGCAACGGGGTAGCCTGGTAGTTGCGTTCATAGAAGAATTCCTGCCACTGCCGGACCATTCCCAGAAAGCCGTTGTTGATGATCGCAATGTTGATCTTGAGATTCTCCTGCACGACTGTCGCGAGTTCGCACATGGTCATCTGAAAGCCACCGTCTCCGACGACCACCCAGACCTCTGCCTCAGGGCGCGCGACCTTAGCTCCGATCGCAGCGGGCAGGGCAAATCCCATCGTCCCCAGGCCTCCGGAGGTGATGAGAGAACGCGGTTCCTCGTGCTTGTAGTACTGTGCCTCCCACATTTGGTGCTGGCCCACGTCGGTCACGACCACGGCGTTGCTGCCTCGCGTTTCCCGCCAAAGATCGTTGATGACATGCGCGGCGTAGAGATGGCCACTGTCGGGGAGATTCTGAATGTCGCGGACTGCCGAGTCGCCTCTCAGCCCATCGATAAAATGCAGCCACTCACTACGATCAAGGGATTCAATTTTCGGCAAAATTGCATGCAGGACTTCCCGCAGATCGCCAACCAACGCCACATCAACCTTCACGTTCTTATTGATCTCAGCTGGATCGATCTCGACATGAATCTTTTTGGCATTGGGCGCGTAAGTTTTCAAGGTCCCGGTGACGCGGTCGTCGAAGCGCATGCCGAGCGCGATGAGCAAGTCGGCCTCTTGAATGGTGTGGTTTACCCAGGCTTCGCCGTGCATTCCCATCATGCCCAGGTTGAGCGGGTGAGAAGCGGGAAGCGCACCGAGGCCCAGCAGGGTGAGTGCTACCGGGATGCCGGCACGCTCGGCCAAATCGCGCACTTCGCGGGTTGCACCGGATACGATCGCACCGTGGCCTAACAGGATTACCGGACGCTTGGAGTTGTGGATCAACTCCAACGCTTGTTCGTATTCCTCGGGAGCGGGAGACAGATCGGGACGATAGCCCGGCAATTGCGGTTTTGCGGCTTCCCAGTCGAACTCGCACGAGGACTGTTGGGCGTCCTTGGTGATGTCCACAAGGACCGGGCCGGGGCGGCCCGAGCGAGCGACATAAAACGCTTCGCGCAGCGTGCGTGCGAGTTCATCGGCCCGCGTTACCAGATAATTGTGTTTGGTGATGGGCAGAGTGATGCCTGTGATGTCAGTTTCCTGAAAGGCATCGGAGCCGATCAGCTTGCTTCCCACCTGACCGGTGATACAGACGACGGGGGAAGAGTCCAACATTGCGGTGGCGATGCCGGTCACCATGTTGGTGGCGCCAGGACCGGAGGTCGCCACGGCGACACCTACTTGTCCGCCGGCGCGGGCGTAACCATCCGCCATGTGAGTGGCGCCCTGCTCATGCCGCACCAGCACGTGATGAATCTTGCTGTACTTGAGGGCATCGTAAGCTGGCAGGATAGCGCCGCCGGGGTATCCGAAGACGTGAGTTACCCCTTCGTGCTCCAGGCATTCCCAAAGAATCTGCGCTCCAGTTTTCATCATGGTTGCAAGGTCCTCTGACTGCTGCTTCGTGCTGATTGTATCTGTGTCAACCCTGGCCGATACTACACTCCCCAAAGATAGTCTTCCTGCTGCTCATTTTCATGCGGACCCGGTGCCATGGGAGGTGCCTTCCGGCCGTTAGCATCCTGGAAAAGATCCCCGGGCGCAAGATCCGGAAGCAGATGGCTGGTAGCATTGCTCGAGTTGATGGTGGAAGCGTGTGGCGGTTCTGCAGCGATGCTCGGGCGCGAACACGCCAGTCGCAACTGCCGGATGAGTTCCAGGATGTGCCTGTCCTCGACCGCCTTCATGGCGTCGGCCAGCGCGATGAAATGACGGTAGACCTGATCAAGCTCGTGCCGGTCCAACCGGAAACCCAGTTCTTCGCAGCGCAGCCCGAGGGCATGACGTCCAGAGTGTTTGCCGAGGACGAGACGCGTGCTGGGAACCCCGACGGATTGCGGAGTCATGATTTCATAGGTCAATGGGTTTTTGATCATGCCATCCTGATGGATGCCCGCTTCATGCGCGAAGGCGTTGCGGCCAATGATTGCCTTGTTGGGCTGCACCGGCACTCCCGTGATTTCGGTTAACAACTGGCTCGCTGGGAAAAGCTGCTCGCTGACGACGACCGTGCGCTGCGGGTAGCGGTCAGGGCGGACACGCATGGCCATCACAACTTCTTCCAGCGAGGCATTGCCGGCCCGTTCTCCGATGCCATTGATTGTGCATTCTATTTGCCGTGCTCCAGCATTGACCGCTGCGAGGGAGTTTGCCACGGCAAGACCCAGGTCGTTGTGGCAGTGCACCGAAACGGTTATCTGCTCGATGCCGGGTACTTGCCGCCGGATGGTCCGAATCAGATCGGCGAACTCAGACGGGACTGCGAACCCCACCGTGTCGGGAATGTTGACAGTAGTTGCCCCAGCCTCGATTGTCGCTCGCAGCACATCGCAAAGGAAATCCGGATCCGAACGGGTAGCGTCCTCCGGCGAGAATTCTACGTCTTCGCAGAGAGACTTAGCGAAGGCCACTGAGTCACGCGCTTGTTCCAGGCATTCGCGGCGTGAGAGCTTGAGCTTGTGTTGCAGATGAATATCCGAGGTGGCCAGGAAGGTGTGGATACGAGGGTGAACAGCTCCCTTGAGCGCCTGCCAGGCACGCTCGATGTCGGCGCGGCAACAGCGAGCCAGAGCGGCGATCACGGGCCGGCAAATCTCGTGGGCCACAAGCTGCACGGAGTGGAAATCGCCTTCGGAGGAAATGGGGAATCCAGCCTCGATTACATCTACGCCCAGGCGGTCAAGCTGGCGCGCCATGCGGAGTTTCTCATCGGCGGTCATGCTGCATCCAGGAGATTGCTCCCCATCGCGCAGCGTAGTGTCGAATATCTTTATCTCTTCTGCTCCAATCAAGTTGGTCCTCCCGGTGTAACAAGGGTCCAAATACAAACCTTTGCCCGCAAAACGAAAAGGCCATCATCGGTTGTGGATGATGGCCCTTACTGAGAATGCCTCTTTATTATGGCTATATCATCCGACGCGTCCTAGGGGTGCAAGCACCAGGCCAAGAATGGCCACACTAAGGGCGAGTAGACGCAGTCGTTCCTCGCATAGAACTCGCTTCGTGTTGGACGCTCGTAATTCCATTTGGGAAAAAATCGTTCTTACGCAGTCCCGATACTCTAAAGCAGCGGCCGGGCCTCGTCAATAGATGTCTTGACGCCGTTGTATTCGAATTGTCGTTGGGTGTTATCAATTTCTTGGATAGGACTTCCCCAAGATCGTGCCGACGCCTGGGGCAAGGGATGAACTTCCGTCTTCGATCTGAGGTAGGTATTGGTTGGGATATGCATGCAGCGCAGCACGGCTAGTCGCCGAGCCAGGAACCGAAACCACGCAGAGGATCGATGTGATCGCAGATGATTTTTAGCGCTCCGATGATCGGGATGGCAAGAATGAGGCCGGGAGCTCCCCAGATCCAGGCCCAGAACAGGAGAGATAAGCTGACTGCGAGCGCATTGAGTTTAAGACGGGCCCCGATGACTCGGGGGTAAATCAGATTCATAGTGATGGCATGAATTCCGATGACGGTTACGATTACGGTGATGATCCCACCATGATGCAAGGTGCCGGCGCCGCCGGCCAGAGGCGGCAGTAGGGCCAGGAACATACCAAGATAAGGAATCAACGTTACGAATCCGCTGATCACACCGATGAAGTAGAAGTACTGGATACCCAATCGCCAGAATACGATCCCGCAAATGATCCCACTTGCCAAGCCAACTGCGAGATTGGCCAAAAGGAAACTGCGGATCATATTCGAGATGGTCCCAACGGTGCGGTGCGCCAACAGACGGTGATCCCTGGGAAAAAGACGCACCGAACTGACATAGACGTGCTCTTTCGAGGCAAGCATAAAATAGACCAGGAAAGGAGCGAAGCTGACAGCCATCAGGATGTCAAGAATCGTACCGCTGTTTTCAGAGATCATTTGAACGATGCCATGCGGTTGATCGATGCGCACGGGGACCGGCTTTTCGCGGTCCCTTGGAGACTCGACGACCGCGCGGGCCTGATTTGCCAGCGTGTCGGCGCGCGAGCGGAAATTGCTCACAGTTCTGCGCAGAGTGGCGGTGTATTGAGGCAACTCGTTGGCAAAATCGACGGCCCGATTGTATGAGAAGTAGATAAGGCCAAGCGTCAGCAAGAGGGCGAGGGTCACCACGACTCCTGCTCCCAACCAGCGAGGGAATCGCCAACGAACCAGCAACGCGACGGCCGGTTCGAGAACATAGGCCACCAGGATGGAAGCCAAGATGGTGACGAGAACTAGCTTCAGAAGATAGAGCAGTCCGATCATCGCGATGAGAGCGGTGACGATTTGAGCGACCGTTCCAATCTTGATGGAGGCTTGTAGAACTTCGACTTCTTCGGCTGACTGCTCGGCGACTGCCGGAATTACCGGCCGTTGTGAGGCGGAGGTCTCGGTGTTCTGCAGATCAGACCCGTTGCCCACTTCCGTCTTCGTTTGACCCATGCTTCCCCACCCACATTCTTGTAGCGGGCGAGGCGCCAATCCATACCGCGCTTTCGTTAGTCCGGCGCAAAAGGAACCTGATCAGCGCTGGCAACTCCCGAGGGCCTTTTCAAATTAGATCTGTGCAACTCCCGATCAACATCAGGCACCCAACGTCAAGTCAGTTTTCAAAATCGAGATCTGCAGGAGGATTGCCGGTGCCTACATGTGAAAGGTGCGGGAATGAATACGACAAATGCTTTGAGGTTGTTATTCAGGGACGTCGGCACACATTCGACAGCTTCGAGTGTGCGATTCAGGCGGTAGCGCCGACTTGCGGCCACTGCCTGTGCCGAATCATTGGTCACGGGGTGGAAGTGGGAGAGCACATATTCTGTTGCGCGCACTGCGCAGAATCCGCCGGTTTGCCGAATGCCGTGCAAGACCGTGCCGCCTAATGCTGGAGGGCCCATGAATCGCTCCAAGAATAAGGTTCGATACGCCGTGGTTGGACTTGGTCACATCGCACAAGTTGCGGTGTTACCGGCGTTCAAGACAGCGCGAAAATCCGAGCTGTACGCTCTCGTATCAGGCGATCCGGAAAAGTTGCGGAAGCTCGGCAAGAAGTACAGCCTTGAACAACTTTACCCTTACGAGGAATACAGCAGAGCCCTCTCCAATGTGGATGCGGTGTACCTGGCTCTTCCGAACCATCTGCATTGCGAGTACGCAGTTCGCGCAGCGGCCGCCGGAGTGCACGTCTTGTGCGAAAAACCGATGGCACCGACGACACAAGACTGCACCCAGATGGTCGAGGCCGCGAACCGGAATCATGTGAAGCTCATGATCGCGTATCGTCTCCACTTTGAGGCGGGAAATCTCGAAGCGATCAAGCTCACGAAAAACGGCAAGCTGGGGGATGTGCGGTTCTTCAGCTCAGAGTTTGCACAACAGGTCGCCGAGGAGAACGTTCGTATCACCGAACCGGTTCCCCAGGGCGGCGGTCCCTTGTATGACATGGGAGTCTATTGCATCAACGCCGCGCGCTATCTGTTTCGGGCGGAGCCACTGGAGGTTAGTGCCCTCGCAGAAAGCGGTAAAGATCAACGGTTCCAGCGGGTCGAGGAGATGGTATCGGCGGTGCTGCGTTTTCCAGGAGAGCGGCTGGCTACGTTTACCTGCAGTTTTGGCGCTGCCGATGTAAGCCGCTACACAGTAATGGGGAGCAAGGGCATTCTTCGGGCGGATCCCGCTTACGAATATGCGGAAGGCATTCGACTGGAAGTGACACTCAACGGCAAGAAGAGAACGAGAAGCTTCCCGAAGCGTGACCAGTTCGCGGCAGAACTGACCTACTTCTCGAATTGTATTCTGCAGGACAAGCAGCCCGAGCCGTCCGGGCTTGAGGGCCTGGCGGACATCCGCATCATCGAGGCCATTTATCACTCGATTCGTACGAGGAGAACGGTCGCCATCCCGCAGCTAACTGGGGAGAAGAAAAGGCCGGATGAAGGACAGGAAATTCGTCGACCAGCACACGAAAAACCGGAAGTCTTTCACGCGCATTCGGCCTCTCGCGAGGCCGCCTGAGCTGGACATAAAAAGGCCCAGCAATTTCGCTGGGCTTTGTTCATTTGAAGCGACCTAGTGCGACATGCCGCTGCCGCCGGACTTGCAGGTCTTGGAAACATGTTTTACAGAAGTCACTTGCAATGTCTGGTCAGCCCCCGCAGTGCCAGCAGCACCGCCAGGTTCTGTCGAACCCGACGCCCCAGCGCCGGCTGATCCCGACGTGCCGGTCACTTTCACTTCATGACCGACGTGCTCGCTTAGTTTCGCGGTATCGCCGCTCAGTTGATACGACATTCCATTCTTGTCGGTGAGAGTAAAGTTTCCGCTGGCGCCACTCAAGCAGCCTTCGACCGTCATTTGGCCGTCAGCACCTGTGCGCGATGTTTGCCCTGAATTACTGGTGGAACCTTGAGTCGCCGGGCTTGTACTATCCTGCGCGACCGCCCACGACAGGCCGAGCAGCAGAACGGAAAGTAGTAGGAAAAGTTGTCGCATGTTGAACCCTCCAGATGTACTTTGTCGATTCCCAAGCGTTCGGAATGGACGCGGCCAGTTCGCCACTCCTGGAGCGCGATCGATTGACAAGAGAATTGTCCTTTGGCGAACCTTAGGGGAGCAATACAGCGGTTTCTGGAGAAGGTGTGATGTTTGTCCGTAGCGGGTATTACAGAATCGCATTTTGTCAGGCGGCTTCGTCGTCCCGATTTCGAGGGGGCACATCGTCGGGATGCCCGTATTCTTCGTGGGTGTGTGTTGGGCGTTCGGGATGGTCTGCGGCGTCTTCGATGCCTTCAAGGGCGGCAGCCTCAAGAGCCTGATCAGTGTCCGACAAATCCTCTACAGAGTCTTCGGAGGCTTCCGGTTCGGCTGACAGGCCTAACGCCCTCGCCGTCTGGCCCGCGCTTTGGGTTCCGACCTGGATCGGATCTTTGCCAAGATCGTCTGGTTGAGTTTCGAGGTCGCTTTTCAACTCCGGCGAGCGCTCGTCGTGATGGTCTCGATTTTCGCTGCGCATGATTTACTCCCTTGACTGACTTATAAATCGGCCGACCCCGGGTACAACCTCCAGTCTTCGCTGTATTTTGTGCAGCCAAGCGCATTGACCGCGCGCTCTAACGATCCTCTAACAATTCAACAACTGCTGGATGTCCGCTTTCCTCGCCGAGTCGTGCACGGGGCTTTCCTTCGCAGTCACTTCCATTTTCCTGAGCCCTCGACAATTGTGACGTAACGATCAATCGGGAGTTCGGTGATGCGCTCGACCTTGCCGCTGGGTTGCGGCCACTGTATTTCCACCCAATCAATCTTCGTTCGTTTCCCGATGCCCAACACCATACGAGGATCATGAGATGAGAGAAAACTGCCTCCGCCGACCTTCATCCGCTGCTGCTTCAAATCTCCGGACTGATAAGTGATCCTGGCCCCAATGGCATCGGGATTCGATTTTGTGCCAACAAGATTGACTCCGAGCCAATGGTTCTGACTTCCGACAGCGTTGCGCAACAGAACGGGAGCCCCGTCATTGATTGCCACCAGGACGTCGACGGCGCCATCGTTATTGAAGTCCCCAATCGCCATCCCACGAGCTGACAGGGGTTTCGCGAATACGGGGCCGCTCTGCGAACTTACGTTTTGAAAGCCGTTGCCAGTATTGCGAAAAAGCATTAATGGCTCTTGGTACTTCACCTGGCTGTGTAAACTCTCGATGAGATCGTCGGGATTGCCGTTGGCAAGGAACAAGTCCAGATTCCCATCATTATCATAGTCAAAGAACTTCAGCCCCCAACCGCTCATCAGCCTTGTCGCCATTCCGATTCCGGTGGGACCGGCCTGATCATCAAAAGTTTCGTCGTGATTGTTCTGGTAAATCGAGAAGCGCTCAAGATCGATGTTGGCTACGAACAGATCCATCCATCCATCCTGGTTAAAATCGGCGGAATCGAGCCCCATACCGGAGCGGGCCCGACCGTCATCGCTGTAAGCGACCCCTGCAGAGGTGGCATTTTCTTCAAAGCGGCCTTTGCCGCGGTTCATGAAAACAAAATTCGGCGCGGTGTCATTGCTGACAAACAGATCGAGCAGACCGTCGTTATTAAGGTCAGTCGCGACTACGCCCCAGGCTTTCCCTAGAGAGTTGGCGATCCCGGAGGTCTTGCTGACATCGGTGAACGTGCCGTCACCATTGTTATGAAAAAGCCAACTCGGCATTGGCTTGTAGAGGCGCGGGATGCAGTAACCGTGTTTACCCTCTTCGCCAGGACCACAGGACTTATTCAGAGCCTTGGAGAACTCTACAAATTGGCAGACAAATAAGTCGAGCTTGCCATCATTGTCGTAATCGAACCAGACAGCACTGGAGGACCATCCCGGCGCAGCCACGCCAGCCTTCTCAGTCACATCAGTGAACGTTCCATCCCCGTTGTTGTGATACAGGATGCTTCTTCCATATTGCGCGACGTAGATGTCTGAGAAGCCATCGCCATCGTAGTCGCCAACCGCTACTCCCTGGCCGTATCCCCGTGCGGCTACACGAGCCTTCTCGGTGACATCGGTAAAAGTGCCGTCGCGGTTATTGCGATAGAGAGCATTCCGCAAGGGCGGATCGGGATCATAGAAGTCACACTTGCCACTGTTGACCAGGTAAATGTCCATCCACCCGTCATTGTCATAATCAAGGAAGGCGCAACCCGGCCCTGTGGTTTCCGGAAGAAATCGTTCCTGAGATTTTCCAGCAGTGTGCGTCCAACGGATGCCGCTCTTCTCTGGCGGAATCTCTTCAAACGGGTAGGTCGGATCTGCGCCAGCGCGGAAGGGATAAGGGAATGCGCTGAACGCGAAGACTCCTCCCGCATTTCTGAGAAAGTCGCGACGGGAAGTTAGGAACGGAAGACGGTTTCGCTGTGCAGAGGATCTGTTCACTGCTTCTCGGGTGTGGAGACAAAAAAGTACTGACTAATTCGGATTCTGGGGCGGCGCATCTTGCGGCCCTTGTCCCGCATCACCTTTCTGCGTCATCTGGCGATGAATTGCGAATTCCTTGTCTGCCTCTTCCTTGCGTCCTGCCCTTGTCAAGGCAGTCGCAAGATTGTAGTGCGCGCCTGGATTCCGTGGTTCCAGTTTGACGGCGGTTTGGAGGGGTGGAATGGCGTCAGAGAATCGCTTGGCTGACAACAATGCGCTTCCGAGCCCGAGAAATGCATCGCCGAACCCAGCATCCAGTTGGGTGGCACGAGAAAAGTGACGGATGGCTTCGTCCCATTGACTATCCTGGCGGGCCATCTCTCCCAGCACGTATTCCGCGCCTGCATTGGAAGGATCAAGCTTGAGTTCCTCCTGGAACTCTTTCTTGGCATCCTCGCCAGCAGTCGGGCCTGCATCGGGTTTGGAGAGCAGCAGTCGCCCAAGAAGAAAGTGTATCCCGGGCAAGTGGGGATTCTGAGCCAGGATGGCTTTGTACTCCTTCTCCGCTGCATCCCACTTTCCCTGTGCTTCGAGTGCTTCTGCGTTGAGCTTGTGTCCCTCGATGGAGTTTGGCGCCGTCATCGCGAGCTGCTGCGCAGCTGTAGTGGAGAGATCTGAGTACGTGTGAACCGAAAGAAAGAGAACTTCAGGATCATTGGGAAATTCCCGGTTCAGCATCTGCAGGAAGTCGACCGCCGCGCCCGTTTGATTGATCAGCATGGCGCAGCGCACGCCGGCGAATGCCGTTGTGCGCTTTACGGTTTTATCAGACGCCGCCTGGGAGGCCCTTTTTAACGCTGGAACTGCTTCTTCGCAGTGTCCGGATTGCGCGAGTTTGATCG
Organism: Terriglobia bacterium; assembly: GCA_963743105.1. Taxonomy (GTDB): domain Bacteria; phylum Acidobacteriota; class Terriglobia; order Terriglobales; family Acidobacteriaceae; genus Sulfotelmatobacter. The sequence continues at coordinate 74,423 of CAVUOS010000022.1, read as the reverse complement.
CGTGTTGCGCAGTTAAGGGTGCCGCTTTGGCCGCTTGGCCGAAACCTTCGGCAACCGCCAGCAACACCACCAATAGCCCTAATCCCGGGGGTTTAAACATAAGAAGGGGCAGATGTCGAAACATCTGCCCCCATCATATCAGCGAGCTCAATAGTAAAGTTTGAGCGCGAACTGAATGACTCGCGGACTTGACGATGTACTGGATACACCCATCGTGGTGCCAAGGGACGAACTGGGAGTATTCAGGTTTACGTGGTTGAATGCGTTCAGGAAGTCGCCTCGGAACTGCAGCCTCACACTTTCAGTGATCGGGAAGTTCTTCTGCAGACTCAAATCCAGGTCCGCATAGCCCGGGCCGACCACCGGTCCCTGCGCCGGACAAGTTCCGAATACGTTGGCAGGATCGGTATATGGGGTTGGGTCGAACCATCGATATCCGGCGAATGCGCCGCTGCTCGGATCAAAGTACTTCTGCCTTCCAAACGTTCTGCCTGCACCAGGGCCGCAATCCGGGCGCAAGCCGCGACTTCCGGTGCCAGCCGAGTCGCCGGCAGCGAAGTTGAAGTCATACAGCGCCACCGGGAATCCGGAGTGCACTGAAACGATTGGGTTGACAGACCAGCCGCCTGCGACTCCGTTTACAACAGCATTCGACCCGCTGCCCCAGCGTTTTCCGTGACCGAATGGAATCTCGTAAACCGCGTAGGCGGACAGCACGTTCTTCGAATCGAAGAAGCAGTCTGCCCAATCCGCTCTGGGATCGTAGAGGTTCTGATAGTACGGGTTGGCCGGAGCCGCCTGTGCGCCCCAGTTGCCGTAATAGCCGCTGTTGTCAGTTCTGCAGCGTGAGAAGGTGTACGCCACCTGATATTGCAAACCGTTCGAGTAACGCTTTTGCAGCACTGCCTGAAGGGCGTGATAGTTCGAGCTCCCGCTCGAGGCGGTCCCCGAGATCTGCGAGATGTCGGACTGGAACGCCGGATTTCCGGAGAAGTAAACGCTGGGGCAGGTGGTGTCCGGTGCGACAGGAGTACAACCGGCCTCGCCAGGCAAACGCCGCTGCAGGTACGGAGTTGGGACCATTTCGTGTGTACCATGCTGGCCCACGTAGCCTACCTGTAACGTCATAGAACCGGAAAGTAGCTGCTGCCAGGTGCCGTTCCACTGATAAGTGATGGCAGGTTGCGTGTGGGGGTCCCACACGCGTACCAGGGCTGCTCCGAAGGGATCGCTCGCAGAACCAACCGGAACGATGCCGTCTCCAGTTGTGGTGGGCGGCACTGGCACCCCGCTGTAAGCGACGCGCGCCTCCTTTTTTGTAAAGGGTGGATTGACGGGCAGCCGCAAATTCGTACCGGTTCCCTCGAGGTACGACGACATGCTGAACGCCGCACGGAGGACAGATTTACCTCCGAGAAAAGCGGGCGTCCAGGCTAAGCCGACGCGGGGTTGGAAGTCACGACCGCCGTAGGTGCCGTTGTACAGTCCCGGGCTTCCGTTGCGGCAGGTAACGGGTGCTGTGCCGAGGTCCACCTTGGAGCAATTCGGAGCGATCACCTGGCCAGAAATGAGGTCGAAGTTGACCTGACGATCCTGTTCCTCGACCCATGGTGTGTGCGCCTCATAGCGTAGCCCAAGGTTGACCGTCAGGCGGTCGGTGGCTCTCCAATCATCCTGAACGTAAGCTGCAAAGATATTGGCCCGTTGTCCCCACTCGCCCCCCGGTATGCCAATGTCATAGAGATCGGGCAGGCCAAGATAGAAATCGGCTCCTCCATACCCGCCGGTATGCGATGATCCCGCAGGAGCATTGGACGTAAACTGCCCATTAAACTGGATTTCACCCAGCGCTCCGTTGTTGCCGGTGTAGAACGTGTTGATGCGGTCACGCCAAAACTCGAACCCGGTGTGGAAGACGTGGCGATTGTGCGTGACAACAACCGCGTCCGATGCCTGAATTACCGCGTCCTGAAATTTCTGCTCGATCCAACGGTCTCCAACGTTGGTGAGCGCACCGCTGCCAGGATTGAAATTCAGGAAAAGTAATCCCTCGCGTGCAGCATTCGCGTTCGCGATACCAAGATCAGTTCCGGCGGACGCGGCCGCAGCGCTAAACGTGGGTCCATTGTGCAATCGAACGTGGTTGATGCCGACACGTACGTCGTTCAGTAGAGTTGGGCTGAAAGTGTGGCTCCAATCAATGGCGAATTCTCAATCGGCGCGTCTGAAAACCCACCTGAGAGCAGGGCAAACGACTTGGTCGTCGGGTTGTGCTGCTTAGCGTGGGAATAGCGCCCGGAAATGTGATCACTAGAGCTTGCGTTGAAATCGATCTTTATGTCGTACTGGTTAGTGTTGAATGCCTGAACCTGGGTGTAAGTCGCATTATTCTGAAGACCCGCGCCAGTCGGGGATAAGTATAGCGGTGACGAGAAGAGGCTCTGAGCAACAGGATCGATTGGTTCTGTAATCACGTTGTTGGCAAAGGGCGCGTTCGCCTTGAAGGGATCATAAAGCTGGTTGATGATATTCCCTTTGCTATCCCTGTCATTACAAATTCCTACCGTGAATCCGCTAGTGCAAATATCTCCAAAGTCCCCACCCCGCTCGGCAGTCGTGAAAACACCTACGTTCTTCGCGATTGCAGGGTGATCGAAGCGCTGGGACTGCCAATCGAAAAAGAAGAACAGCTTATTTTTTACAATAGGACCGCCAATCGTACCGCCGAACATGTTCCAGCGAAGTTTGTCTTTCGGGAGCGCTTGCGCCGGCCCCTTGAAACCGTTCTCCCACTTGTTCGCGTTCAAGACGTCGTTGCGAAAGTACTCCCACAAGTCGCCGTGAAAGCCGTTCGTGCCGGATTTAATCGTCGCGTTGATAATGCCGCCCTGGTAGTTGCCGAACTCGGCGGGTGCGTTCTGGGTGATGAGATTGAATTCCTCAATCGCGTCTGGCGCTGGCGTATAGCCCACGAGGTTATCCGAGACCTGGTTGTTGTCTACGCCATCCAGAACGAAATTGTTGGCCTGCTCGCGGTTCCCGTTGATGTAAGGGCGTCCGCCGCTTGCGGTGTTGTCACCGTTGTTAAAGCTGTCCGGGTTTGGAGTGACGGAACCCGGGGCCAGCAGAGTCAACTGAACATAGTTGCGGGTGGCCAAAGGAAGTCGGTCGTTCGTATTGGCATCGATAATGGTATCGACGGAGGTGCTCTCCGTCTTCAGGATCGGAGCAGTACCAGTAACTTCAACCGTTTCGGAAACCTGGCCGACCTTCATCTGTACGTCAATACGCGCCGTCTGATTGAGTACCAACGTAAATGCTGCATGCGCCGCCGTTTGAAATCCTGAGGCCGCCACTTTCAGTTCGTAACTACCGACGGGAATGCGGGTGATGTTGTACGCGCCGGAATCGTTGGTCTCACCTATATACGGAGTGCCGCGTGCCGTATCTGTGGCGGTGACTTTCGCCCCCTTAATCGGCGCACCACTTGGGTCCGAAACTGTCCCCACAATCGCGGCCGTTACTTCCTGGCTCCATGCGAACTGCGAGGTGCCGGTCAGGGTTAGCAGCACCAGAAGTGAGCAGAAAAACGCAATCGACGGTCTTCTCATCACAGAACCCTCCATCCCACGATGGGGTTATGCTATATAGCAGAACGCAATTCATCGTCAAGAGAAAAATGTCGAGATAATGAATTTTTTAGTGGAAAAGTACTAGCTGGGTAAGCCAAGGCCGCACTTTCCGCTGTGGGCAAGGTCTATGGGCAGCTCGCGTGGAATGCGAACTATCACTCACAATCAGCCGCGTAAATACATGTTCTTTAGGCGTTTACGATTATTCAAGGCAGCAGGAGATTCCACGTTGGCAGGCAGCCGCTATCTGATTGAAGCTTCATTCCTCCAACTTTAATGCTTTGCCTCGCGGGCTTCGGCTTACGCAAATTTCTGTTGGAGCACTAGAGCACTTTGTAGTATGGTGCACCCAACGGAGGGGGAGTGTTTCATGCCACAAGTCCGGAAAAACGGACTGCCCGCGTACCGGCGAATCCAGGGCACAATCGTAAAACGTCTTGAGCTGGGCCAGTTAAAGCCGGGGGACGTGGTCGACTCCGAACGGGAGCTGGCGAGGATTCATGGAGTCAGCCTCATGACCGCGCGTCATGCTCTAGCCGCGTTAGAACGCGAGGGAATGGTCGTGCGGCGCCGCGGCGCAGGTACGTTCGTTGCGCCTCCGAAGATTCATTTCAACAAGCTGATGAGTTATACGGAGCAGATGTCCGGCCGCGGCCTGCACGTTACTTCGAAACTGCTGTCTCTGGGTGTGATTGATACGGAGCAGGAGGTTGCCGCCCGTCTGGGTCTGCCCGCCTCGAGTCGACTTATTAGGCTGGAACGGCTAAGGCTTGGCGGAGATGAACCATTTGCCATCGAGACATGCTACCTCTCCGCCGACGAATTCGCTGATTTGACTCGAGCCCGGCTTGACCGAGTGTCGCTGTTTTCGATCCTGGAGCACGACTACGGGCTCCGAATAGCACATGCCGACGAAGAAGTAGATGCCACCATGGCCGACCCGCAAACGGCGAGGCTATTAGGCATCCCCGCGGGACTGGCCGTCTTGCGGATCCGGCAGGAAATCTATTCGACGAAAGGCAAGGTCGCGTTGTACGTGTTAGGGCTTTATCGATCGGACCGCCATACGTTGTTAATCCGCAGATTCCGCTAGCGACGCCCTCGCCCTGCTTCGGAAGCAGCCACCGGGTCAGCTTCCAGATGCACTCGACCCGCAATCAATAAGTCCGGAATTACGAACTCGGTAAACCCGTCGTGTTTCACCGGAGCGAGACTCCTGCAACACCCGTGTTCGGGGGTCTCATAGCGAATGGTGGAGAACGATCCCTTGAGCTGCACTTGAACGCGAACTGGTTCTGCGGCGTAGTTGATGAGATTCAGCACGTTCAGCGTTCCGGCATGCACACGATAGGGTACGGCGATCGTCGTCAGGCCATTCCAGAGACTCAAGAGCGCATTCTGCTTCCCCAGCAGACGACGGATATCTTGAGCAAACGTTTCGGGATCGGCGACAGGCTCTGAGAGCTCCAGTACCTTTCCATTTCCAATTGCGTAGGACACGGTGTGTTCATTCACTCGCACACGCTCATGAGCCTGCCAGGGATACGCACCATGCGCGTTCACTACTACCACCGTCTTACCGCGAGCGGCAAGACTGCCAATTCGCTCAAAAGCCGCGTGGTCGCCCTTTGCGAACACCACGACCACATCGAAGCTTTCGACGCCCTCTTCTTTCAAATCGCTGGGTAGAAAAACCTTAAATGGGATATTGTGACGGGCCATCAAATTCATGACTTCATCACTGGGATCGAGATCATCGACCACGACTGCGACATTGGCAACGGCTTCGAGCCCTTGGTCACTTTCATGCGCACAAAAATCGAGATAGGGCCGCACCTGTTTCCAGAATATCCTGGCTTGTGGGTCATTTTCACCGAGAGCTTTCTGCAGGTGGTCCTCAAGCTCCAGCATCAGGTCAGCCTGGAAGGCACACGCCTCGGCAAGTGCCAGTGAATAATCGCTGGGAGTAATCGATTGTTGCTGCTGTCCGGAGTCCGACTCATTCCAAGGGAAGCTATAAAGCGGGAGTCGCCCGGGGTGAGATCTCTGTTGAACCTTAATGAGCGCAAGGTTCGTGTCGATCCAGGGCTGGGCGGTGGGACTGGAGACTTCGAGCACAGAATCCCGCTTAATCACGAGACTGCCTCTCATTTGCGGCCGCTTGCCGTGGCGATTGAGCACTAAGAACCTGAGTTTTGGGTGGGCGGAACGCAACTGCTGAATCGCACTCTCGGCTGCGGCACGATCCGAGTCGGCAACGTCCAGAACGAGACCTGCCAAGCCAACCCTAGTGGCAGTTTCTGCAGCGGTTACAGCCTGCTGTAACGACACCTCTGCATACACTCGATATCCTTTCCTGTCGGCGGCTTTCACGAAGGATGAGGTTTTGCCATCCCAAGAGACCACGAGATCACTGATGCCCAGGTCGCGTGCTGGCGGCAAGTCTGTTTGAGTCCAGTGGACAAAGACGCTGCTCCAACCAGCAGTGGAGAACAACACAAAAAAACAAAGAATCATCCTTCGACAGACCATGCGCTTTTTAATCCAGCTTGCGAGATTAGTACTTTCTGCCGACCACAATCTGCGGTCCCCCTGTCGCCATTTCCACCTGTGCGTCGCGTGCAATCCAAATCGCTGAAACGCCAGGCATACGATGGAGCAATACCTTGCCTCTCGCCGGGCCCAGCAGCAGCGAGGTCGTTGAAAGGGCGTCTGAGACGGTCCCGGTCTGAGCAATGACGCTGACCGCAAATTCCGTTCTCAGTGGTTTCCCGGTATCCGGATCGATGATATGTCCAGCCGGGTCGTCCCCTAGCAAAGATGACGCTGTTTGCTCGGAGGTGGAAACGCTTTCGTCCTTGAGCATGACCTGTGGATCAATCCTGCCGGAAGGGTCTCGCAAATGCACAAGCCATGCGCTCTGACCCGGAGGCGAACCGATCGCTAAAATCGTGCTGCCGCCGGCATTAATCAAAGCATTGTGAATTCCCGCAGAGTGTAGGACTTCCGCAGCCCGGTCGACCGCGTAACCTTTGCCAATGGCGCCTAGATCCAACTGCATGCATGAGGAGTGGAAAGTAATCTGGTCCGGAGGAGTCAATTCGATCTTCTCGTATCCGACGCAAGCTCTGGCTGCTTGTTGAAGCGTTAACGACGGTGTACCTTCACCAGCGATCGTAGCTTTCCACAAATTCACCAAAGGCGCTATGGAGATGTCGAATTTGCCGTCTGACAGCCTGGAAAACCGCATGGACTCTTCGACTATCCGGTACAAGTCCGAAGGCACTCTTTCTGCATGAAAATGTGCGGAACGGTTCAGGTAACTCAGAGCGCTGTCGGTTTTGTAGTTGCTTAGCAAATTATCAACGCGAACAATCTCCTGAAACGCATTCTCCAGCGCATCCGACACATTCCGGGATGTTTCGTCATAGGCAGCAATCTCGAAGACTGTGCCCATGATGTACTTCTTTTTGTAAACAAGAAGCTGGCTTTCTGAACTCAGAGTGCTTGAAACGACTGAGAAGAAGATGACGATCAGCACCGCTGCCCTTTGTTTACCGCAGCGCATAAACCTCACCACTCAAGCCCGCGAGATAAATAGTCTCGCCCGCCAGCACAGGAACAGATTGGATTGCCCCCGCAAGGCCAGCTCTCCATAAGATCTTGCCGTTGGCGGTGTCCAACGCGAACGTACCGCCCGCTTGGATACACACAACCCCTTCACCGATCACGGGAGGCGCAGTGACCACCTCGCCCACAGTAGTTCTCCAACGGAACTTTCCGGTTTGAGTTTCGAGCGCGTAGAGGAACCCATCTTTGCTGCCGAAAAACGTCAAGTCATTTGAGATGGCGGGCGATGATGCAATGCCCAACCCTGTTTCGTACTTCCAGCGCAATTCCCCGCTAGTCGCACTCATCGCATAGAAGAAAAAATCTTCTGAGCCGATCAGAACCAGATCGCCAACTACCGCCGGTGACGAGTCGATACCGTTGCCAGTCGACGTGCTCCACAATGTCTTCCCGGATGAGGAGTCGAGACAATATACTTTGCCATCTCCGCAGCCCAGGTAGAGTTGGTGCTCGGTAGCGTAGATCGTTGAATAGATTCTTCCGCCAAGATCCTGAACCCATCGTGTCTTGCCGCTCGCTGCCTCAGTTGCGTAGGCCCGTCCGTCTGCACTTCCAAAAAAAACAACGCCGTCTCGAATGACAGGAGATGCCCAAACTTCCGCTCCGGTAGCAACGTCCCACAGCTTTGTTCCGTCATGCCGATCCACTGCATACACTTTGCCGTCGTCGGATCCGAAGAAGAATCTGGTCTGCAAACAGTGAGGGAGTGGAATGAACCTGACCGCCAGCCTGAAATTTCCACTTTACAGTGCCTGTGGCGACGTCGATGGCGTGCAGCGCACCGGCCACAGAGGTGACATATAAGACGCCGCCGTCGAGAATCGGCGCCGAACGCACAGAACCGCTGGCACGAAATTGCCACACTGCCCGTTCGGGCGAACGCGCGGGATAAGGCTTCTGCCCTCCGCTGCGGGCATTGTCTTTGAGCAGGGTGGGCCAGTCTGCTGCAGGTTTGGAATTGCCTGTATCGCTCATCACTAGAAGTCAGACAGAGAGAACACGATGATCGATTTGCTTCAGGTCGGAGACACCAAGCCCGAGGTGCCCGGCCGCCGCAATGTGTCCTGGCTGGCGATAGAAGAGATTCTTCGACGCGTCATGATGAAATTCGTCATTGTCCGCGGTAATGCTTTTGGCATCGTGCTGCCACAACGAAGGTGCGCCCCGTCCCCGCCGCGTCTTTTCAATTGCCTCCAGTTCGATTGCGTCCATGGCTACCGCATCCGTCGCTGCCAGGAGAATACCGGGTTGATCGATAAAGTCTTGCACCTGGGTGAGCGGACCGCCGTGCCATACTTGCCGCATGCCGTCCATGATGTGCAGCACAGACTTTGACCGTAAGGGTTCGACTGTGCACATCAGCCCAATCAATGGATTTGTGAAGGAATACGGTGCGCGATGCGTACGCGCCACATTGTTAAAGGTGCCGTAAGCGAGGTTCTTGAGAGCTCCAGTGACACCGGAAGCTGAGTGGTCCTTCATGGTCGGAACGTTGATGATCTTGTTCACTTCGTGGACGACAATGCTCGCCATATACGAGCGAGTTTCCCACTCTCCAAAAAAATTTGCGTCACAATAGACATTCGACTCGTAACCGCCACCGCTCGCGAAGGCATGCTGAATGCCAACGATTCGAACCCCGGCAGGCAGCAGCGCTTGATAGCTGCCGACGTCAATCTCGTAGGAGTACCGGTCGTACACAATGATGTTCCGGGCAGGAACTCCGAGCGACTGAACCGAGCTGATGATCTCGCGAACAATCTCGGGAGACGAACAACATGCCGGAGCGCCCGACGGGTTGATCTTGATTCCGACAACATCGCTCGGCTGAATAAACTTCGACCATGCCTCGCGAGCAGACTTCTCACCTGTCAGTTCTTTCATTGCCCGCTCGAGCATACGACCCACAATGGGTTGCGAAACACGATTGCGGACGATGGCGCTCGCCTCGCGGACCTCGATGACTCGCGCGGGATACAGCCCTGGCATGCCGAGCGATGACGGTTTGTAGTCGGCAAGCCCGTGGAGTTCGACGGGCGGCGCCGCATCCGGAACAGACTCGGCCCGGATCATCGGATCGAGCCCCTGCATCAGCAGCGAAGCGCTTCCGATGCAACCGGCCTTCACGAAAGTGCGACGATCCATACGTGGGTTTCCTGATCTGGATCTAATCCTGTCTAATGAAGAAAAAACGCGATCAGATTACGCTAGCGGTGATCTTCTTACAACTTTGCATGACATTGACTCAGCAGGAATGGTGACAATCTCACTTCCACTGAGTACACTTTCGCTTCAACAAACAGAGAGGCCTATGAAGAACTGGATCAAGATCACGCCCGCAATAATTGCAGCGCTCGCAATCGCTCTCGGATCTCCTGTCGTTGCGTTTGCCCAAACGACGCGCTACGACCTGCTGTTGAAGGGCGGCCATGTGATTGACCCTGCCAATCACATCGATGAAGTAAGAGATGTCGGCGTTCTCCAGGGCAAGATCGCTGCCGTCGAGAAAAACATTCCGGCTGACCAGGCCAGGAAGGTTGTGGATGTCTCGAGTCTCTATGTAACGCCCGGGCTCATTGATATTCACTATCATGTAGGTCATGGCGGAGCGCCGCTAAACTGGTTCGCGCCCGACGCGCGGGCGCATGCTTTGCCACTTGGAATTCCGGCCGATCTGGCGTTGCAGTCCGGTGTGACCACCATCGTAGATGCCGGCACCTCCGGTGCCGAGACGTTCCTCCAGGAAAAGGAAGAAGTCATTGACCGCGCCAGAGTGCGCGTGTTGGCTTTCCTGAACATCGTGGCGAATGGGATGAGCGGTGGGCTTGAGCAAACTCTGGACCAGATGGATGTAAAGCTTTGTGTCGACACCATTAAGAAGTATCCCGACCTCATTGTGGGAGTAAAAACTGCCCACTACTGGACCGGTGGAGCGTGGGATGCAGAACACGTGCCCTGGGCTGCGGTTGACCGCGCCATTGAATGCGGCATTCTCACGAATAGTCCGGTCATGTTCGATTTCTGGCCGCGACCGGAGAGAACCTACGAAGACCTGATCTTGAAAAAAATGCGGCCAGGCGACATTCACACGCACGTCTTCGCTCAGCAATTTCCCATTATTCTTCCGGACGGCAAGCTCAATCCCGGCATCTGCCGAAGCCCGTGCCCGTGGCGTCATCTTCGACGTGGGACATGGCGCTGGCAGCTTCTGGTTTCGCAATGCAGTTCCGGCTCAGAAACAGGGATTCATCCCCGATTCCATCTCTACCGATTTGCACATGGGCGACTACTTGACGGTCAGCATGAACAATGTGATGTCGAAATTCCTGGCCATGGGAGTGCCGCTGGAGGATGTCGTTCGCCGGTCCACCGTCAATCCGGCAAAGGAGATTCACCGGCCGGACCTGGGCACACTGTCGATCGGCCAGGATGCGGATATTGCCGTGCTGGAACTGACGCAAGGCCACTTCAGTTACATTGATTGCGGCGTCGCCAAAATGGATGCCAATGTACGATTGTTGGCCCGCATGACGATCCGAGCGGGACGCATTTCGTACGATCCTTCCGGACTCAGCATGGTGGAGTGGGAGAAAGCGCGTCCGCAGTATTTCACAATTCCCGATCGCGGTGAGTCGTTGCCAGCCGGCGCAGACGATTACCCACGGGACTGAATTCTGCGGCTCCAGAACTTATTGGAGGAGGCGAAATATGCGAGAACATGAGTCGGCGAAAGCTCTTGCGCAGAGGAGCGCAAGCGGTTCTCGCAGGAGGCGTAGCACTTTCTGGAGTTCCCAGTCTAGAGGCTCAAGGATCGGCCAAATCGACGCCGAGAGCAGTGGACTATTACCAGAAACTCGGCGTCACTCCATTCATCAATGCGGCCGGCACCTACACGGTCCTCTCGGCTTCCACGATGCCGGACGAAGTGCGGGCGGCTGTCGAACTCGCGGCAAGACAGCCCGTAAACCTCAATGAACTCCTCGATGCGTCCGGAGCCTATCTGGCCAAGCGACTTCGATGCGAGGCCGCTCTCGTTACTTCCGGCGCTGCCGCGGCGCTCGTCGTGGGAACGGCGGCATGCATCACCATGGGAAATGAGCGGCCAATTCTCGACATTCCAACGGATATGTCTCAGCTTAAGAATGAAGTCATCGTTCAAAAAGGTCATCGCTACGGATATGACCATGCCTTCCGCAATTGCGGCATTCTCTTTGTGGAAGTGGAGACTCTTGAGCAATACGAACAGGCGTTCACCGAGCGTACAGTAATGGCCCATTTTTTCAACGCAGGCGCCGGAAACATCAGCCGCGAAGATTGGGTGCGAGTGGCCCACAAGCATCGGAGTGCCCTGTTTCAACGACGCTGCTGCCGATGTTCCGCCGATTTCCAATCTATGGAACTACACCCAGATGGGCTTTGATCTTGTGACGTTTTCCGGAGGAAAGGGCCTACGCGGACCGCAGTGTACTGGCTTGTTGTTGGGCAGAAAGGACCTGATCGAAGCGGCCAGGAAAAACAACTCGCCGAACTCAAATACCATCGGCCGCGGAATGAAAGTAGCGAAGGAGGAAATTGTAGGTTTGGTCGCTGCCGTGGACTGGTTCCTTAAGCAGGATGATGCCGCTATCGAAGCACGATGCCGGCAGCGGGCTGATCGTATTGCCAAGCACCTGAGCGCGATTCCAACAGTGCAGACTCAGATCTTTGTTCCTGAAGTTGCGAATCATGTTCCGCACCTGCTCATTACTTACGACCAGAATCGAATCAAGATCACGGGCGCGGAAGTCATGCAAAAGATGCGGGAAGGCAAGCCGCGAATTGAAGCTGAATCCATCCACCGGAGGCGCCCCCGCAAGCGCGGGACTGCCGGGCGGACCGCAACACGATTGTCGTCGGTGTTTGGATGTTGCAGCCCGGAGAAGACCTGATAGTTGCAAAGCGTTTACGCGAAGTCCTGCAAGAAGGAATCAAGTCCTAGTGAAGATCAGTTTCGCTCTTCGAACGGTACGTCACGGCTGTCTCCTGGAGGATGCTGCAGGTCCAACTGATTCTTTCCTCGACAGCGAAATCGTCGATTTTTCGTCGCCGTCCTCCGTGACGGAGAAAGTCTAAGCTCGCCCCAAATGAGGCCGGCCCAACGGAACGAATTCCCTCAGCTCGCCTTTCTCGGGACATGCTGAACTTCCCAATTGCGCTCTATTTCCTGTTCCAGTAGTTCTTCCGGAGACTGGCCCTGGGTTGCGTCCATCGCGCAGACAGGCCAGTCCGTCGCGCAGCTTGACTGTAGTTTTGAAATTCAGGAGTTCTCTGGCTTTGGAACTGTCAGAGAGCAGGCGCACAACGTCACCGGGGCGGGGTTCCGTAAATAAGATCTGTGCATCTGGACGGCCAACTACTTCTGAGATCATCCTCGCTAACAATTGGATCCCAATTTCCTTTTCACTGCCCAAATTCAGGGTTTGCCCAATCGACGCGTCAGAAAGGCCAGCTGCGAGAATGCCGGCGGCGGTGTCGCTGACGAAAGTGAAGTCGCGAGTCTGTTTGCCATCGCCAAAAATGACCATTGGCCTGCCCGCCAGACATCGCAACATGAACCGGGGAATTACCTCACCGCTATCGCCTTGGTGATGGCAGCGGGGTCCGTTAGGCATTGAAAGGACGCAACACGACGGTGGGATAGCCGAAGGTGTGCCAGAAAGCGCGTGCGTAGGCTTCTCCCGCGAGCTTGGAGGCGCCATAGACCGTGCAGGGCCATGTCGGATGATCCTCTGCAATGGGGGTTGTATGTACCATTCCGTACACCTCGGAGGTAGAGATGTACACAAACCGTTTGACCTTCTGCGTCATCGCAATCTCTAAGAGTCCCACCGTAGCGGTCGCGTTGACATCCTGGTTTTCCACTGGTGAGTGAAGTGAGTGCCGAACGCCGAGGCAAGCAAGGTGAAAAACGATGTCCACGCCATGGAACAGAGAAGTCATCGATTTTTGATCGCGGATATCCGTGACTGCGAGTTCGACGTTCTTCGCCAGTACACCCTCAAGATTTTCACGCTTTCCGTTCACCAGATTGTCGACAATGAGAACGTCGAAGCCACGAGCCGCCAACTGCCGGACTACCTCAGAGCCGATGAATCCGGCGCCTCCTGTTACCAGAACTCGCTCTTTCGGCAATTGGATCACCCCGCGGAGAAGATTGGGAATAATGAGAATGACGATTTACCAAAGCAAGTCACTTTGGCGGATAACTGATAGCGGAAGGACATCCGGGTTCGCTCCGAACCTGCTCGTTATTATCGGGTGTGGGGATCGTTCTGCTCCGCGATCACGCGCTGGACAAAGTTCGTGGAGCAGTCCGTGGCAGGGGTAGCTCGAGTATTCTGCGAAAAGAGGCGTGCGCTAGGATTGACTGAGGTCGCAACCGAGAGAGAAGCGCAGGGCTGGCGGGCAGTATTTCGCTTTCATTCGCAAGGAACTGAGCTGGGCCAGGCGCCTCCCCAACCGGTTCTGGGAAATGGTCACCGCATTGTGCAGGCTTACCGCGCAGGCCCTTTCCAATGCCATCCTCCTCAGTCAAAACTTCCTCCGTAAGGTTCACATCGCGAATTGTGGATGTGATCGGTTCGCGGCAGTGACGGTCAACAAATAAGTAATGGCGCTGTCGCGAGTGAGCACAGATTCACAGCGCCTTTCCTTGTCCGGCGGAGCAAACTGGTAGAGTCGAATGTCACCCCGGGCTATTCTGCTGGCCACGCTGCCTCCGCTTCCGAAACAAGGAGAACATCGGATGCGGCTGCCTCGAATGACCCTGGCGGCGCGTTCTTCCTTATGAGCTCCAATCCGTTAATGTTGCGCATTAGCATCGCCGATGTTGCGGGTACAGTCGTCGTAGATCGCTTTTTGCGTCAGCCTGGTCGGCTGCGCAAGAAGCGTTTGTCGGCGCTATACGGGACTCGCATTTGTTTTCACCTGTCCAGAATCCATTACACAGTATACTCCATGCCAAGTAGCTTAACGAAATGTTCAGTTCAGGGATCGGTCTCCCCCGGAACCGCCGGCCGTCGTGCCCATGGCTCCGTTTAAGAGGCCATCCCCACGAATCCGGCAGGGTTCTGGACGCGGCGCGCAGTGCCACAGGTGCTCAAATCCGTCGACTCGGCTTTATGGCAGGACCGATAGCTGTGGCGGACGGCTTCGCCCGAATGGGTCGTGAGGAGCTAAGCAGACCTTCGGTGGCAGCGTATGAAACAGCCGCTCAATATCATCCTCTGCACTCTTTAATCATTGATCGTGGGGGTTTGAAGTTTGCAGTCGTGCTCCCGTTGGCCACACCGACCCACGAAACGCCAGGACTCTGACGCGGATGTAAGATGAGCGTCTCGTTGAGCCTGAAGACGCAAGTTGCCTGAGACGGCGCGAGAACAGGTGGACTAGCAACCAGTCGCCTGCGTAGAAGGATTGTTGCTTAGTGCTAATCACCCATTGTGCCGCGAGGAGGTACCTTGACTAGGATCGCCTGCGCCGCTCTGCTGTTCCTTTCTTTCCTGAAAATACCTGTGGTTGTTGCCCAGAGTGATCCAAATCTGATCCGGCTGACGGACTCGTTTGCACATCCTCCCGATGACTCGCGGATTTTGGTGCGCTGGTGGTGGTTCGGACCTGCGGTCACAAAGCCCGAAATCAAGCGGGAGCTAGAGGAGATGAAGGCAGCAGGAATTGGAGGCGTCGAGATCGCCACGTTATACCCACTTGCTTTGGACGATCCTCAAACCGACTTTCACAATATCGCGTTCGTATCAGACGAACACATCGAGGCCCTGCGCTTCGCGGCCGAGGAAGCTGAAAGGCTGGGCCTGCGTGTGGACATCACTCTCGGCAGCGGCTGGCCTTTTGGCGGCCCGCATATTCCAGTAACCCAGGCAGCGGGAGCACTGCGCGTTGAGAGCGTTGAAATCCCTGCTGGCTCGAAGTCGATTGCAGTACCGGGCATGACCACCGGTGAACGCCTCGAGGCAGTTTTCTTGGGGTCTGGTCCAGGTCATGCTCTGGCGCTCCGCGACGCAAGACAGATCCAAAGTCCGGTCGTCGAAAATGGTCGTTTGCAGGTCTCTCCCGAACTGAGTGCTCCCGGTGTCGCGGTTTTCTTCATCTCCAGTCGGACCGGAATGACGGTGAAACGTCCGGCGGTCGGCGCGGAGGGATTTGTCCTGGATCACTATGACCAGACTGCGATTGAGTCGCACCTTCACGCTGTCGGAGATCGCTTGATGGAAGCGTTCAGTGACCATCCTCCGTATGCGGTATTTAGTGACAGCCTGGAGGACTATGGATCCGATTGGACTCCCGATTTCTTGAAAGAATTTCAGCGGCGAAGAGGGTACGACCTGACTCCGCATTTGCTGGCCCTGATTGGTGATGCAGGTCCCGAGACGGCTGCAATCCGTCACGATTGGGGAAAGACGCTGACTGAAATAGCCAACGATCGCTACCTGAAGCCGCTGCATGCGTGGGCAACTCAGCACCACACACTGCTGCGCTCACAGACGTATGGATACCCCCCTGTAACGTTGTCGAGTAATCAATATGAGGACCTTCCTGAAGGAGAAGGCAAGGCAACTCTATTGATGTGGCGGCAGTTTTCGGACACCCGCTGGGCGGCTTCTGCAGGCCATTTGTTCGGTAAGCCTGTCATTTCTTCCGAAACGTGGACGTGGCTGCATTCCCCCGCGTTTCGCGCAACTCCGCTCGACATGAAGGTGGAAGCCGATCTGCATTTCCTTCAAGGCATTAATCAGTTGGTGGGGCACGGCTGGCCTTACTCGCCAAAGACCGCCGGGGAGCCTGGCTGGCGGATGTATGCGGCCGGCGCCTTTAACCCTCATAACCCATGGTGGTTCGTCATGCCGGATCTGGCAGCGTATCTCCAGCGAGTGAGTTTCGCGCTGCGACAAGGCAAGCCAGCCAACAATGTGGCGCTGCTGTTGCCCAACGACGATGCTTGGGCGAGCTTCACTGTGAATGGTCATTTGTCGTCGTCAGTAACCACTCAAGCTGGTTTCAACACTCGCGGCAGAGACGTAAGCATTGACGAGTCAATGGGAGAATTGCTGGGCAACAATGTGATCCCGCAGATTCTCGACGCGGGATTCAACCTGGATTTCATCGATGGGGATGCGATCGATTCCATCGGCATTCCTTATCCAGTCCTGATCCTGCCCGGTGTTGAACGATTGCCCGTAGCGACGTATCAAAAGATCGAACAATACGCATTACATGGCGGCATTGTGATCGCAACGCGCCGTTTGCCTTCCACTGCACCGGGATTTTTGAATCGAGAGGCAGAGGGGCAGCAAATATTGACGACATCTCAGCGCCTGTTCCGGTCGAAGGATGCGCCCGGCCACTTTGTCGAAGATGAAAGCCAACTCGGAAGTGCGATCTCAACTTACCTCAAGCCGGATGTAGTCTTCTCACCCAAAGCTCCGGAAATCGGATTTATTCACCGCAAACTGGATGTGGGGGATCTGTACTTCATAGCGAACACAGCCAATCGTGAGATTCGCGTATCGGCGAGGTTCCGTGACGACGCGAAATATGCTGAATCGTGGGATCCATTCACCGGCAGGATCTCTACTCTGGCTCATAGAGATAAAAGCGATCTTCATCTGCTGCCCTACGAGTCTCGGCTGATTTTGGTAACGAATCTTCCCATCGAGCCGCCTCGAACGATCGCGAATTCCGATTCAACTGTGGATTCTCATTCCCGGAATATTGATCTCTCTTCCGACTGGGACCTGACTTTCAGCGAAACGAATCAGACAGCCCATATGCCCACTCTTCACTCGTGGAGCGAGGAAGAGCCCTTCAGATACTATTCCGGACGAGTCACATACAAGAAAGTCATCGAGTTGCCAGTAGATGTGAAATCCGGAACCTCTGCCGTTTTGGATTTCGGTGATGGTACACCGTTGCCGAAGCCTGATCCCTTGCCGACGTTTAATCTGCGTGCCTTTCTAGAGGGGCCGGTGCGTGAAGCGGCCGAGGTCTACGTTAACGGTCAGCGTGCCGGTGTTGTGTGGCATCCACCATATACCCTCGATCTGAGCGCACTGCTGAAGCCGGGAACGAACGAACTAAGGATCATCGTAGGCAACACGGCTATCAATTCGCTAGCTGCAAGTGCGCTTCCGGACTATCGACTGCTGAACGATCGCTATGGGCAGCGGTTCGTCCCACAAGGAATGGAGAATCTGCAACCTCTGGCGTCGGGTCTGATGGGTGGTCTGCGACTCAGGCTGATTCCGCACCGGTAGGTCCGAGAGACCGTGAATACACCGTATTTCCCCTGTGGAAAACGCCAATCTGTCTAGTTCGCGTCCCAGCTACATTGGAGCATGATTCTTCTGCCATTATTTGGCGACAAGGTGCGTAAACGGGGGAATGTACGCCTGCAGGAAAACGACAAGGCCGACCAGGCACGCCAACGCGATACTGTGCCAGAAAACGTAACGCAGGATCTCACCCTCGTGTCCATACCATTCGGTGGCTGTACTAGCTACCACGATGCTCTGGGCATCGATCATCTTGCCCATGACGCCGCCGGCGCTGTTCGCTGAAGCCATCAGGACGGAAGAAACCCCTGTTTGCTGAGCCGAAATTTTCTGCAGGCTGCCGAAGAGCACGTTCGATGACGTGTCAGAGCCGGTCAGCGCCACGCCCAACCAGCCCAACAACGTCCCGAAGAACGGGTACAGGTATCCGGTTCGGGCAAACGCGAGACCCATGGTAGCGTCGACTCCCGAGTAACGAGTAAGGAAGCCGAGTGAGAGCATGGCCGCGATCGTCATCAGTGAGAAGCGTAAGTGCCAGACGGTCTGCCACCACATGGCCATCATCTTGGAAAGCGACAGCCCCATGATGAAGGCGGATATGATCGCTGCGATCAGGATTCCTGAACCAGTTGCCGAGAGCCAGTTCAGGCCGAACACCGCGGCTTCAGCCGTCGGCTTTGCCACAACTGGAGGAACGCGCTGCACCATCTTGTTGAGACCGGTCACAGGAATTTGCGGGTTGGTGATCACGCTCGGTGGTATGTGCCAGGTGCTCATGGAGGGGAACACCCTTTCCGGAGCATTCATCATTTTCTTACCGGTTGTTGTACCCCAACAGAAGACTAGGACACTTAGGACGAGCCATGGGAGGAACGCGCGAACGACCTGTTCGCGACTGTAGCCGTGGACGCCGCGAGCAGTACGCTGCCCGCTTTCCTGATGTCCCCCGTGTCCCCAAATCTTCTTGGGGTGCCAGACTTTGAGGAACGCGATGAGACAGATCATCGAGCACAGGGACGCGACGATGTCCGTTAACCATGGCCCGTGGTAATTGGAAACCAAGTATTGCGGGATGGCGAAGCTCACCCCGGCCACCGCGATCGCCGACCAGATTTCCATCATCCCCTTGAATCCGGCATACGCCCAGACAAGCCAGAACGGCACCAGCACCGAAAAGAATGGCAGGATGCGACCGACCTGCGCGCCCAGAACAACCTCGCTGTAGCCGGTGACTGCGCCGAGAGCAATGATGGGCGTGCCAAGCGCACCAAAGGCCACTGGTGCGGTGTTGGCGATCAGCGATAGTCCCGATGCCTGCAGCGGCCGGAAGCCGAGACCGATCAGAATTGTGGCCGTGACCGCAACTGGCGTTCCGAACCCGGCTGCGCCTTCAAAAAAAGCGCCGAAGGAGAAAGCGATCAACAACAACTGCAACCGTGTATCTTGGGTAATGCCGGTGATGCTTTCCTGTAACACTTTGAACCGACCGGCCACCACTGTCATCCGATAGAGGAAAATCACGTTCAGGATTATCCATCCGATAGGGAACAAACCATAGCAGGCACCATAGATGGCAGTGATGCTTGCCATTTTGACCGGCATGTGAAACAGGGCAGTAGCAATCACGATCGCCGTGACCAGTCCTAAAAACGCCGAATAGTGAGCCTTCATGCGAAAGATTGCAAGCGTTCCGAGAAGCACAACCACGGGTAGTGCCGCGCAAATAGTTGATAGCCACCAGTGACCAAAGGGGTCATAGCCCTGCGCCCAAATCTCGGTAGAACCGGTCCACGCGAGCACCACGATTGCGATCGTGATTAAGGACATCAGAATGCCCGGAAGCCGTGTCCCACGCCCAGGCGTTGGCGTAGGTGCTTTGGCGTGAGAAGTGAATGGGCTCGCAGTTTCAGCCATGGGTGACTCGCCGGGGAGCGTTATCGGAGTTGATCGTGCCCGCTCGCGTACAAGCTCACGTTCCGAGGGCAGCCTTTCGCCGCCAAAACTCCAGTTTTGTTGGGCTCCGCGCCAATTGTACTGTCACTTGTCCAGAGCGCCTAGTCTTGGAGACCCGGCAGCGCCGAAAGGAGGAAGTCGAGCACCCGTTGGGTCAGCTTTACTGCAAGAGGCCGAAAATACCGATGCGTTGATCGTAGGCTACGATCACTCTGCCTTCCGCGACGACAGGCGTGGCAAAACCAATTCCTTCGCCGAGGGCGTCGCGCCCTGAGTTCATGTTGCTGTTCCAAAGTTCGTGCGAAACACCAGTGGCATCATAGGCATGCAATGTGCCCGGTCCGGACGCGCTTTTTTCGTACGCCCAGACAATTCCGTTCTGGGTGCCGTTGGCGGAAACAACGGTGTTTGCGCCCCGCAAGCCGTAGGCTGTGGGCGATGAGTCGATCGGGGTAGGATTGAGCAATCCGCTCTGGAACTGGTATTGCCTCAACACCTGATTCGAAGCGCCGGCATACACGTAGCCATTCCAATACGAGGCGGTCCCGTACAGCCGGTTCCAAGTGGGACCCTCGGCAACATCGCTGGTGATCGTGTCGGAACAGGTATATTGCCCGACCATGAATTCCTGGGGAATCCGGTTATCGCCGCCCGCATTGAAGTTGCCCATGGTATCCCGATTCACTAGGAAGAGTCGCCCTTCTTTGCTAGAAGCAAGGGCTAATTTGCTGCCATTGGTGAAATCGGTCGGCAACAGGGTGACACCGCCAGAGCCAAGTTCCAGATCGTGGAGATCGATGCATGCAGCGTCGGAAGGGGTGAACCAGTCAACGATCTGGAAGCTGCTTCCATTGAACCTAAGCTTCAACATGGTATCGCCGTAATTGTTTCCACCCTGGTCAGCGTTGAAACTGCCATCGGCGGCGTTGATGAAAATATTGCCGTCGGCATCCACCGCAGGCGCTGCTCCGCCTTGCCAGAACGCGCCGCCCCCACCATAATCGGACGGTCCGCTAGCGGAATCAGTGGATTGAAATTGTGGGGTCGGGTTGAATACGGCTAATTGTTTCAATGTGGAGGGATCGTAGGCCATCAGCCAGCCGTGATACACCCCCCAATCGGAGAAGGATCCCCAGGCAATAATGATAGCTCCGCCGGCTTCGGTGAGGCCTGCGCGCTGATTTTGATTCGATGAGTCAAAGGATATCTGGCCATTGACGCTCCCCTTTCCATCGCCGGGAACACTGGCCTGAATCTGCACGCTGCCCGGGCCATAGTCCTCACCAGTACGGATGTCGAGCGCACGCAACCACTGTTCGGGCGTGCCATTGCGCGAGAGCGTCGTCACAAAATAGAGAGCTCCGGTAGTGGCATCGATATAGGGAGTCGCCGTGATGCCGACTTCGCCGCCGAGCGTCGTGCGGCCGCCAAAATTGTCGGGCATGGTTGTAATGCCGTTCGCTGGATCGACGTAATGTCGCTCCCACAGCGAACCGGCACCGGGATTGCCAGCGTCGATGGCGTAGACACTGTCGTGTTCCGTAACGATGATGACGATGTTGTGCGTACCTGAAGCGCCCATGTCGACCCCGGAAACGTAGAGCGGTTGGGCCATCACGATACCATCGGCCTGGAAACTGCCCAGGCGGCCGAACTGCGATGTGTTCACGTTGGCGGTGGTTAGAGTGGTCTCGTTGGAATAGCTCCCAGCTTCGGAGGGATCGCCTTTCCACATCAGTACTCCGCTAACGCTTGTGCTTTTTTGTGGAACAGGATTATTGCCGGGAGGGTTGGACGAAGGGGTGCTTTGACAGTTCACCAAATAGGCGGTGGCAGATAACAAAAATAAAGAACGGGCAAGCCGAGACAGGGGGTGCTTTTTCATCGTAATCGGTTTCCGCTCGGGAACATAGCGAGCGGCACTTCGATGTATGCGCGGAGTAAATTGGTTGTTTTACCCAGGCTTTGCCACTCTCTGGCGCATCTGCTGGAAACTCCGTTTTGTCCGGTTTTGAGCTTGAGCGGGGCAGCGAATGAATTGTGCCAAGTTCTTGTAGATTCAGGGTCTTACTGCGATTGAAGACGGGGGGAAATTATGCTCACTGGCGGACGGAACGAAGTCTTGTGACGGACCCAAGGCCTCCAGACTTAGAACTTTCCATTAGTCAAAAATACATTCTCTGCTTGGAGTGAATACAGTTCGTCTGGTATGCTGCGCCCAATCGTTCCGACCCGCAATTTCCGGAGGAGTCCCAGTCCGCTGCGCGGATGTCTCACCAGATTTTGACGGTGTCTCGAGAGTGCCAGCTGTTAACGCTACTTGCCAGATTCTACTGCGCGCTCCCGCTCGCGCGCGTTGTCGGACTTGTGTCAATTCCAGCAAGTAGCAGGCAAATTCCTTAGGGAGAAATGTCGCAATGTATAAGTGTGTCTTATTTGCCCTGGGCTTTTCGGGGTTCATGATGCCGGCTGCGTTCGCCGGTGTAACGGTTACCAGTCCGACAAGTGGATCGACATCCGGCTCTCCAGTGCATTTCGTCGCTAGCGCTACGACCAGCTGTTCAAAAGGCGTGGCCGCGATGGGAATCTACACCGCTGCTTACCAGAAGGCCTACACGGTCTTCGGTAGCCATCTGGATACTTACCTCAGTCTGGGCGGAGGAAGTTATAACACGACGGTCGTAGAGTGGGACAACTGCGGCGGCGCCTCGACCAAGGAGGTTACCGTGACCGTTGGCGGGAAAGTGTTTTCGAGTTTGGAGTCGAAGAGCGGGTGGAAGGGCTACGGCGAATTGCCTCCGAAGTACGACATCTGCAGCAGTTGTGGATCCGGATTGGGCTGGTCGATGAACCAAGGCGTCTCTTCCCCGTCCATGGATGGCAAAGCGGCAATGTACAGCATTTGGGGAAGCCTGCCATACGCCGACGTTTTGTGGAACAACCATCTCATTGGCGATGGTTCTTCGCAGGGTTTGCCGGACAGCAATCACACCATTGTTTCCGGCATTCACAATCTCACGTACGACACCTATTTCTACGGCTCGAATTTGACTTTGGCCGAGAATATCGAGTTCGACATCGCGCAATTCTTTGACGGCATGGGCTTCATGTTCGGCACGGAATGTGTAACCTACAACAGCTCGGTCTGGAAAATTTGGGACAACGTGAACGCGAAATGGGTTCCGACGAAGGCGCCGTGCAAGCCTCTTAGTAACCAGTGGAATCACGTTGTGCTTCAATTTGAACGGACATCCGACCATCAGTTGCTGTACAAATCCATCACTCTCAACGGAGTCACCACCACACTCAACGTGAAGTATCCACATTTCTACACTCCAGGGTGGTATGGACTCGTCGTAAACTTCCAGTTGGATGGGAACTACAAGCTGAATGACTATTCGGTATATCTGGACAAGCTGAATATCAGTTACAACTGAGCAGCGAAGCACGCCGCAGACGAGGTTCCAGGCCAACCATCGCCTGGAGCCTCGTCACTTTGTAGGCTGTTTTTCAGGACTAATCCTTTGTTCTTTCGAGGGCATCCAACTAATCATGATTCGCCTGGTTCTGACGGGACTGGTTCTGGTTTTGTGGTGCCAAGGCCAGACGATTTCGTCAACTCGATTGAACTGTGGCAGCACGAATAACACTAGTGCGAGTGCGAAATACGGGGGAAGCAGGGGAAATGCCGCGCCTGGAAGTGTGAGCAAGCTACCCATTCGATCGCTGCTTTATTCGGGATCGCAAACGCGGATCTTTACGCGCTATATGCCTTGGTTCGGAGACCGGCATCATCGCGATGTTGGCTACCAGTCTGATGATGAGCAGCAAGTGGCGCGGCAAGTCGAAGACATGGTCAGCCGCGGAATTCAGGGCGCAATCGTCGATTGGTACGGGCCCAACTCAGGCTCGAAAAACGAGAGCACGATCCTGCTCATGAAGGAAGCAGAACGGCAGAACTTCGAATTTGCAGTTTCTGAGGATGCCGGGGCCCTTTCGGAATGCCAGAAGCACGGTTGCGATGTGACCGGACAACTGATTTCCGATCTCCGCTTTGCGGCCGAGCACTTTGAAGCGTCACCCGCCTACGTACGTTTCGAGGGCCGGCCGGCTGTCTTCTTCTTCGGACTGGAAAAATTCCCGATTGACTGGCGGCGTGTTAGGAAGTCCGTGCCCGAGAAACCTCTGTTTTTCTTTCGCAACTCTGGGGCGTTCAGCAACCCGGACAGTGACGGTGGCTACTCATGGATCGCGCCGGAAACCGCCGGACCCGACGATCCCATGGCTATGAAATACATCGAGCGTTTCTATTCAAAGGCGCAGGCTTCGAACAAGATCGCGATGGGATCCGCGTACAAAGGCTTCGATGACGCGGAAGCCAGTTGGGGAAAAGGGCACGTGATCGAACAGCGATGCGGGCAGACGTGGCTCGCAACTCTGGGTGAAGCAGGCCATTTCTACTCTTCGAAACATCAACTGGACGCCCTGATCATTCCCACGTGGAACGACTACGAGGAAGGCACCGAGATTGAAACCGGAATTGATAATTGCGTGAGCATCCAGCCATCGCTTTCGGAGGGTCGCCTGACGTGGACGGTGTCGGGATCAGAGAACACGATTGATCATTTTGTCGTGTTCACTCAAGCGGGTCGCGAATGGAGAGTAGCGGCCGACCTGCCCCCCGGATCTCACTCGGTTAAGCTGAGTCAGCTTCAAACTCGGGAAGGGCCGACAGTATTCTGCGTGGAAGCGGTCGGCAAAGCTTCGGTGTTGAATCATTTTTCTCAGCCGATCCGAAGTCTCGGCTCGAACCCCGGAAATCTGAAGCCGTAACCTTTCACCTTTTGCCGTAACATTTCTTTGCGCTGTCGATAGGGAGAACGACTTGTCCGTTGGTGACTTTGCATGATAAGACAATCACTCGCTTGTTCTTGCAACCGAGATCACATTTATCGTCTTAGAGAATGATTCGCTCGAGTAGCTTGGACAAGAAGTCGGCCGCGCCGCGTCATCTTGAGATCTGAGACCCCCGTGGCCCAACCTCTCGCGCACCACAGTCTCATCGCCCCACAGCACCGGTGCGGGCATGCCTGACCGAGCTATGACCTTGGCAAAGGTTTTGAACATTTGTCCCACGAATCCTTCGCGCGTCCAATTTCCCATGGCGATGGTGCCTCCGGGGCTGCACACTCGCAGCAGCTCGGGGGCCACGAGTTCCGGCCGGGGAGCAAACATCGCTCCGACCGATAGCCCTGAGTCGTGGCTGGATCTTCTGGACGCAGAATTCCTCACTGAGCCATCTCGGCAAACTGGATGGGCCCCACCAGTTCGCCAAGCGAAGCCCAATCGTTCCAAGCACAGTACTTCCCGATCGAGATAGAAAATCGCAGCAGTGCTCTCACATCACTCCGCTTCGAGGGCCTCTGTCCAGCACCTCACGCACTTTACTCAGAAGAGTGCGCGGGTGAAATGGTTTCTCCAGAAAATTGGTTCCGGGATCGACCACGCCGTCGTGCATGATGAAATTTGTCGCGTACCCCGACATGAACAGTACCTTGATGTCGGGGCGCTCTTTTTGCACCTGTTTCGCCAGTGCCGGCCCATCCATTCCCGGCATGATCACATCGGTGAGCAGCAGATGGAGTGGGCCTGTGTGTCTCCTGGATAGGGTAAGTGCATCTGCGGGACCTGACGCGGCCAATACGGTAAATCCACTTCCGGTCAAAGCGATCTTGATGAGATCGCGCAGGGCCGGTTCATCCTCCACCAGGAGCACCGTCTCAGCCCCGGGCGTGACCGTCGGCTGTGGCGGCTCGATTGGGGAGGGCACCGGCTCGTCCATTCTGGGAAGGTAGATCTTGAACGTAGTTCCCCGTCCCGGCTGGCTGTAGACCCAGACGTTTCCGCCGCTTTGTTTGACGATGCCGTAGACGGTCGATAAGCCAAGTCCTGTGCCTCTACCCACTTCCTTGGTAGTGAAGAAGGGTTCGAAGATGTGTGGCAGGATCTCCGGGCTAATGCCGTCTCCCGTATCGCTCACGGCAAGCATGACGTGTGGACCGGGACGAGCGCCGGCATGGTCTCGCACGTAGTCTTCATCCAAGGTGACGTTCGCGGTCTCGATCGTAATCTTTCCACCACTCTTGATCGCGTCTCGCGCGTTCAACACCAGATTCATCACCACCTGCTCGATCTGACCGGGATCGGCCCTGGTGGCCCCGAGTTGGGGGTCGGTAACCGTCCGAAACTCGATGTCCTCGCTGATCAAGCGGCGCAACATCCTGTCCAGATCTACGATGAGCGAATTCAGGTTGAAGACCTTGGGCTGCAAGACCTGATTGCGGCTGAAGGCCAGCAACTGGCGAGTAAGGGTGCTGGCGCGGCGGCTGGCTGCATCGATGCTCTTCAAGTGGTCGTACTCCGCCGGAGATGTTTTCAGCGCCTGCTGTAGGACCTCGGTATGCCCAAGGATCACGGTCAAAATATTGTTGAAGTCGTGGGCGACGCCGCCGGACAGAGTTCCAATCGCCTCTATCCTCTGCGCCCGCATCAACTCTTCTTCCAGTTTGCGACGCTCGGTGACATCGCGCGCGTTTACTACGATTCCGTTGACCGCGGGGTGTTTCAGCAGGTTGGTGGCAGACACTTCGAGGATGCGCACTCCGCCGCCGCGTTTTCGAATACGGAATTCCGACTCGATCGGAGCCGGTTCAACTTCTCCGTTCATCCTTTTCGCCTGGACCGCGGCCAGCAGCTTCTCAACTTCAGTGCGGTCTTCCTTCGTTGCCAAATCCAACATGTTTTTCCCCTCTACGGGGCTACCCTCGCCGGCTTCGCGCTCAAACGATGGGCTCGCATATCGAACCGTTCCGTCTGCTTGCAGCACCACGATGAAATCGGAGGCCTTCTCGATGAGAGAGCGGAATTGTGCCTCGCTGCGTTGCAGTGTCTCGTAGAGGTCGCTAACCCGGGCAGACATATCGTTAAAAACCTGGGCAAGGCGGCCGATCTCGTCGGGGCCGCTCACATTGACGCGTTGGTGGAACTCTCCCCGACCCAGAGCGCGGACAGCGGCATCCAACTGCCGTAGCCTGCCTCCAATCGTGCGGGTTACGCGCCAGCCAAGAAATGCGGTGGTCAGAAATATGGCAAGCCCGATCGACAACAGCGTCACCATGGTCCGGCTTCCGGCGCGCTCGATTTCTTCGAGTTCCTGTCTCTTTTGTTCGGCAACCAGTTCGTCGATGTCGCGTACTAGAGACTCAGATAGGGCGGAGAGCACTGGATCGCGGCTCTGAGAACGTAACTCCACCACACGCCAATCGCCCAGCCGGATCAGTTCGATCAAGTCGTCCATCTGGGAGGAGAACATTGTGCGGATCGCCTCCAGACCGGTGAACTGACGCTCGCGCTCCGGGCCCTGACGCAAACCTTCCAGGGCTTGGATTGCACGATCGACGTCCTTATTGAAGACACCGCGCAGCTCGTTCGCTCTGGCCGTAAACCTTTGGGGATCGTGGGTCTCCGACAGCCATTGGAGTTCGGCTTGAAATCTCTGGAAGTGGTTGTGGGCCATCAGCACGGCAAGGGCAGGCCGTTCGGCGTCGTACAAGAGTTGCGCCCGCTGACGCATGACGCTGATTTGCCACCCGGCGATTGCGGTGCCGAGCAGGATCACTCCGCCAAGCAGCAAAAAGGCTTGTCTGAGCAACTGGCCAGTGCTGTCGCGCTCATCCACGGGTTTGGACGTGCCCAGATCCGAGCTCGAATTCAATCGCTTATGGCTCCGCGGGACATCGTCTAGTGAGCTGCGCCTCTAGCGGGTGGCGGGCCCGGCTTTCCTCCTGTGATCCTCTCCAGCTTCGCCTCCAACTCAGACATCGCTTTCTCCGCGTCCTGTTCGCCTGAAAGGATGGAGTGCACCGACGAGAAATACGCCCTTGAAACCTCATCGTAATGCTGTCCGGATGCCGTCGATGGACGGGCAACGGCAACGCTTCCCACATCCCTCCACAGCTGTGCGATTCCCGGGCGGTCCTCTAAATACTCAGGGCTGGCGTAGAACTCCCGGCGTGTGGGCAGCATGGCGTGTTTCTTCCACAGAGTCAATTGCTCGTCGTGACTCGTCAGGTACCGAACCAGTGCCGCGGCCTCGTGAGGATGATGCGAGTACTTTGATATTGCCAGCGACTGTCCTCCAAGCGTCGACGCCCTGCCGGCGGGACCACTGGGCAGCAGCGCAATGGCAATCATCGCTTTTGGATTCGGGACCAACGATTCCCCGCTGAACTGCCTCCATAGCCAGTCGCGCGCAAAGACCGCGTTACCCGCGTGCAATACGTTTCTTGAATCCTGTTCTTTGAATGCGATCACACTAGGCGGGGAGATCGTGCCGATCCAACGGCGAGCTCTCTTCATCGCCTCAATGCTTCGTGGATTATTGACGGTGATCGAGCCATCAGGTTCGATCATGCTGCCGGCGCCGTACGACACCTGCCACTCCAAAGCGTTGCAGGTGAGGCCCTCGTAGGCAGCCCCCTGCCACACATACCCCCAGAAATCTTTGTTCCCGCCAGCGCGCTCTCCGGCCTGGATTCGGGCGGCCATCTTCTCCAGTTCGTCCCATGTCGCAGGCGGGTTGCGATAGCCGTACTTTCGGAGGAGGTCCGCGCGATAGTACAGCACTCCCAACTCGGTGTTGAAGGGCATGCTGGTCAATCGCCCGTTGACTGTGTCGTTCCGCAATTGAGTCTCGAGCTGATCCGAAGACTCTTTGGCAAGATACTGATTCAGATCGACCATTTGGTCCGCCAACACTGCAGGCCAGACTACGTCAATGTAGTAAACGTCAGGAGTGGATGATTTCGCTCGGAGATAGCGGTGATAGAGTTCCAGGCGCTCCGTCATTGACTCCGGCCCGGGGATGAAATCGACACGGATTCCGGTCTGTCGGCTGAACTGCTCGAATACGCTTTGATCCATCGAGAGTTCGCGCTGCGTTGCCGGGCCCCAGCCAATGAACGTTATAACCGATGGCGTCGCCGGATTGTTGCTAGCCGTACGGTTACAGCCAACAACAAACAGAAAGAAAACAAGCAAGAAAGACGGGAGGGACCATCGTTTTGCGCGGGCGCTCACGTTTGTGGCCATGGCCTCCCTCGTAACACTCGGTAGCGACGGACATTGTACTCCAGCGTTGAAGTTCCATCGCTGAGTGTGCTCACTGCGCAAGGTTGGTGCGGAAGAGTAGCTGCAACGGAAATCAGCGCCAAGCTGCCATCGATAGTGGATCGGGTTGAACAAGGATGGCCAAAGTCGAATGGCCCTCGGAAGCTCACCATACCCTCAAAAGATAAATCTCCCATCGTTCATACCGGTCTCAATCGCGGGCTTGGCCTATATCGCTCTCAATGGCGCCCGATGACGGTTTGCTGAACTTCCGATTGAGTCGCACAGCAGGGGGAAGAGCAGCTTCTTGGGCCAATGTAATGCGCCACATTAGAAGCGTTCCCGTGCCTGCCACTTTGGCGACGATCTCGTTTTGGCAAAATCATGAGCATCGCTTCACGACCTGCAGCGCAGCTGGAGCAACTACAGAGACAGAGAAATTGCGAGGTCGTCCCGCCCCAATCGACGTACCTAGCCATCCGCTTCCTCGTCGTCATTCAGCGTCGGCAGTCGGACGATCGGCCTTTCCACCTTTTTCTGCGCGATACGTAGCTCATAGAGGCCTTGTAGGTTGAGACAAAATTCCGCGGTCGTCCCCGAAGAAATGGGCGAGTCGAAGAGCCGGTCACCTGTAATAGCCCGCCTGCCGTTCAGGATTTGTGTCGAGCTGCCGTGCGAGTTCAGCCGCCCTCATACCCAGTTCCTTCAGCTCTTCAGCCAGATGCTCTCCAGGGTGAATTGCCTGAATTACCACAATATCCCTCCTTTCCCGATCGCTCCTTTGACATCGAGTTTTGGCAGGAGCAGAGGGATGAAGCTCATCTTCGCCGCAGCTTGGGAAATGGTGATAGCTGAGAAAACCAACCATGGCGGAGAGCCCGGCTACAAAGCAATGTTACGAAGCTTAGGCGACCTTGGAGTTAAATTACTTCGCGGTATCACGATCATCAACCTAGACGAACCCCATCCACATACAATGTGATCTAATCGAAACTGAATCAAGAAACTCGCAACTCCTTTTGATTTAGCAATATGCGGTTGGCCGTTTCCGGTCAATTCCCCGTATACTGATAGTAGCAACTCCCCCTCTTACACCAAGTTCCGGGTTTTATAGCACCCGGGCGCGACTCAAGCTGAAGGCTGGCCGCCGCCGTTGTCGTGCTTAGACGATCGCGTTCCCGCCCGAAAACAGCTGTGGCTGCTTGCGTCGCACGCGTCTTTTGGAAAGGAGTCGCTATGGACTGCCTCACACTCTACGTGCTTACGACTTTATCTATAGGCGCGAGAGGCAATGTCGTGAACAAGAACGTCGCTGTGACCTTCGATCTCTTCGAAGCGGAAGTCCACAAAGGCGGCGGAATAGAGAACGACTATGAAACGTTTCCCGTCTTCGGTGACTGGATTGAGGATGCAGCGCAGTCGAGCCTCGTCAGGACGATGAGGGATTTCCGAGAGCTAATCCAGGAAATGCAGGAAGCCGCGCTGCGATAAAAGAAAAGCAAGGATGCCAAGAGGGGGTCACCGCCTGATGAATCCGCCGATTGAGAGTAGCGTTCGCTCCGATCGAATCGGTAAAGTGTTCTGCGTAGTGAGTCGGGGCGTGGGTCAATGCTTGATCTGTGATGGGCTGTTCACGAGCCGAGCCGCCGCTGTGCACACCAACGCCCAATGCTTTCCATGGCAAAGATCATTCGACCGAGTCGGAGAAACCAAGGATGCAAATCGGTGAAAAGCTTCGAACTGTAGTCGTGGAGCCCTTAGACCTGCCGATCACTGAACCACAGGATCAAACGGAGGCAATTGCACCCGAGCCAAATCCCGAGGGAGAGCTAGCCGCGAAGTGACGAGCGTCCCCGATTACATCTCGCCGATCATCGGCTACCGCGTTTGGCAGTGGGATGCCGTCGGGTTGCGGTCACTCAATGGCGAGTCATGGCGAGCCGGCAAGCTGCTGGAAGCCAGATGCAAAGTTTGCGAGTTCGCATGGTGGAGGAGCGGTCACAAAGCAGAGCATAGTTCGCACACTGCTCCGGACCTGGAGTGCACCTGCGGAATTTATGCCAGCAAGGCTCCGGAGCATTTGCACCGCCGACCTAGATTCGAGAGATTCCTAATTTACGGCCAGGTCTCGCTCTGGGGAACGTTGGTTGAACACGAACACGGGTGGCGGGCACAATTTGCCTACCCTAAAAGCTTCTTCTTGCCGCCTGCAGTCTTGCCAGTAACACTCACGAAAATTGAGGGTTGGCTCGAGACTCTGATTTCTTATCGGTGCGATACCTTCATCGTTCACGATGGGGCCATGCTCCCCGTCTGGCAGAAAAACTCAGGGTTCGCAGCGGTGGGACTCGACTACCTCACGAAGAGAGCGACCCAATGGTACGCACAGCGCAATCAGGGAAACACGATCGAGCAGGGTGACCAGTTGCTGTTGCCGGGCTGGGAATAGCTGCAGTCGAGGAAGTCCGTCACACGCGAATCACCGCGGTGTTCGGAAACAAGAGCGTGGTAACAATTGCTCGCCAGCGTGTTTCTTGGAATAGACAGAATGTGCGCTGGGAAACGGACGCGTGCGCGTTATGAAGCAAAGGGAAAGCCTTGCCGCGCCGCCGAGACTTCGCCGGACCTCGTTCCTTTCGCGCAACCCGAGGAAGGCTGTGAAACTCTGGAGAGCATCGAATCCGGTGCGCGATCCTCAGAAAAGAGAAACGAATCCGTTTGCACCGCGGTCTTTACTTAGTCGGCAGTTCAGCGACACAGGGAGGAAAGCGCCCGAAAGAACTCAGCGGGTGTGGTGATCCGCAGCGGTGTCTTTTCTAAGACGGCCTTCGTGAAGTGCTTGGTGTTGTGAGTAAGCCCAAATCCGGTCTGCTTGCCATGGCCGACAATGATACCGGAACGTCGGCGGCGTGCCGGATCAAGTGCTGGCTCGATCGAACCAGGTCTTTCTTAGGATATGGAGCGACCTCGGGGTTGGTGAGTCTGATCAGGCGACGTATCCTCAATAGATTGGTCGGCGTCGAATGCAGGCAGAGGTTGCGCATGGCAGAACAAGTGCGTTTCCTGGAGCAGACAGAACGTGCGGTTGGAATCAACCCAGCCATACAGATATCGCTGCGGCCAAACCGGCGACAAATCCTGTGGGATACCGTCGTTCGGCCCGAGCGAGGGTGGAGCCCCCGTCTGCGTAGCTCAATACTCTTTTCTTGGCGCCCGACGCGCGTCAATCAAAACAAGGTGGCTGAAAAATCATCAACAACCTACACGTCCAGCACAACTGCTTGGGGCCGCACTGTCTGCAGCGACTGGCAAAAGCTGCAAGCGGGCACCGCGGGAAGCACTTCATAAGCTTGGCTCAGCCGGTGTACCCGGGTCTGAGTTGCCTTGTCGAGGATAAGTCCTCGTCCGGCGGTGCCCAATCGGCGGCTATAGAGTCCAAGGCTTTTCAGCACGTGGCCCACCGTTTCATTGTTGATTTTTAGTGATTCTCCTTCTTCGCGGTAGATCTCGTTCGCGGTAGCCGCAATTTCACGAACAAACACATGCTCTTGAGTATTCTCATGGCAGTGAATGAGGACGGCTCTTAGCACCACACCGTTCTGTCCATTGGCACGATCTACTCGCGCCTGTTCATCGCGCTCTTCTAGCAACTTGGTAATCCCGCCCTGCAATTCAGCGTCATCCACAATTACCGCACCGAGCGCCTCCGCGATGGCACAAATTTCAGGTCGAAACACAGAGACGCGGTACTTCGAACCTGCCACCTTGTCGCGGCTCAACAGACGATATGTGAAGAGTCGGTTTTGGAAGTCATTGATAGCTTCCTCTGTCGGAGGTCGGTGCATTGGACGCACTGAATTTCCCCCGACATGGATCTGAATGTTGTGAGCCGACCTTAGTTGATCCTCAGCGTGTTCACCGAGGTAAATACACTTCGGACAATAAAACTGTTGGAAATCCTTGCCGCTTGAAACCAGATACCCGGGTTGCGTGGAGGCATCGAGTAACGCTGCCATGCGCTTACTGATCTGCAGTTCACGGATCAGGAGCGTGGGCATTAGTTCGCCTATGGGAAGTGCGCTTAAAGCAGCGGGGCTGACCTCAGCCAGCAGGATGGGTCTCCGACAGACGGCCACTAATGTCTGCAAAAGAAAATCGGCGGCGGAAGGGGTTCCGGTAACGGCCAGAGAAGGAAGGAACGGAAGAAAGTCAGGAAACCATGTTGCCATGGCCCAATACGAAAGAAGCGAGTGATCTCTGGTCGGCATTGGCACATGCTTCTTCAAGAGTGCTTGGATACTGAAGAAAAGCTCCTGCGTTGATCCAAACTCCTTGATTCCGGTCGGCAAAACTAAAGATGCGTACAAGCGCGGCGGCATTCTGTCTCTGATTTTCTGATTCGCTTCGAGACGGATCTCACTGTCCCGCGTTGATGTAATCTCAGCCAGGATAATCTCTCGGTTTGATGAGATACGCATGAGGTCCACCATGGGAGTGAACCGAGAAAAATCCGCGCCCTGCCTCGGCTGATCGACGGTTGCTGCGGCGCCGAAAGATGCAGCGGGTGTCGACTCTGTCCCCGCTTCACCGACTGAAGAGTTTTCGCCCTCTATAGCAGACCTCTGCTGGGTGTTCTGTGAAGCCGGTATTGCGTCATTATTGTTTTCGGGCATGAGAGCCCTCTCTTTCAGGACCTCTTCGGGGGTTGTGTTATGCCCGTTGGATCCAGGGATTTGAGGGCCAGCCGCACATGATATTGTCGCGGTGTTTGCTCGTGCGCCGCAGCTTTCGCCTGATATCGCCGCCCTCATCTCTACGATGAAGCGTTCACCGAAAACGACGCGGCCGCATGAAATATTCCACCGCAAGTAACCAGCGGCAAGTTACTCGTGGTTACTTTTGTGCTACATGTGGAATTAAGGTGCCGTGTTCTTGACCGAAGCAGAGTAGAACGGGTACCAGCTCTTAAACAAAATTTGTCGTTGCACGCAGTCAGATACAGCAGCGCCAGGGAACGCCATCGACTTGATCTTGATTACTTCATCAGGCTCGCATTTTCCAGAAATGCGTTCTGAATACTGACGAACCTTGTGGAGGAAGGAAAGAGCAGTAGCACAAGATGTGAGGACTAACAATATGGAAGGGGAGCACTGCAATTGGTCGATCCTGTAGCTATCCCGATACGGCCGACCAACGTCTGAAGCCTGGCGTCACATCGCAGGTATTCAATGCGTGGCTCCACATTCAGGCACGGCACCCATCCCGACCTCTCCCCGCAAGCTTTATCAATCCACTCCGACGCCAGGTCGCGCTCGTCTAGACGAGACCGCGAAGAAGTGGCCCCACTGGGAAAGCAGGTTCCATCTCAAGCATATGGTTGGGCTTGCTCCAAGGGATGTGCGTCCAGCTGACGGGCAGGGATGGCTCCGCATGAAGCTGGCACGCGCAGCACGGGAACGCTTGGTCCCTCCGTCTTTTGAGGAGTGCGGGCGCGAACGCGAGATGGAGTGGTTCCGATAGTCGCCAATTCAAATGGGGACGTTTACCTCACCGGTTGTACCCTTGATGACGGGCTGCCAGTAACCTACGGCGCTCTGCAGGCTCGCCCCAAGGGCAATTCCGAACCGTTCGTGCTTCGATTGAAGCTTCCCCTCTCAGAGTGAGGGAAAGGATGCACCGTCGGCGACAGGCAGCTGAAAACGTTAGCCAACTGTTGCAAAATCTCGATAGCACTCACTGACCGGATAGAAGACTACTCTGATGCAATTCACGAACCGCTCTTGCATACTGGTCAATCGCGTTCCTCAATTCGGCGCTGAGGTCGTTCGCGTCTCGTGCATCGGCCTTCTTCAGTGCGTCCAAAACCTTTTGCACCCTCGTCTCGGCTGCCCTCACTTCTTCAATGGTTGACATGGCTGCGCCGCTCTTCCCCACTACTCGTAAGGCTCTCAGAAGGGAGTGCCACTGTCTGTGATGTTCGTATCCGTTCAAACAGAAGGGGATGGTTGTCGAAAAAGTGCGCCGTGAAAGGCGCTGGACTTCAGCGGGTGCAACTCCCGCCCGGGAACTGGTTCGTTCCAGCCGCTAGCAATCGAGACGGCGGCGGAGGCAACGAAGCTGGCTGAGCCTTCGATGGAAAGAGTCGCTAGGCGACTCCGGGAGCGTGCAGGCCCAATAACGAGAGTCAGCTCTGAGCCGGCCCCGAACAACAATTGCAGGCGCGACCTGACTTTTTCACAGGGAAGGCCGGAGTCGATGGAGAGACACGAGCGAGCATGCTCCATGGAACCTGCCGGGGTAATTGGCGATGGCATGTACGCAGAGGAGACCAGACGCAACACGGGAAGCCCCAGCGGTGATCATGGGTCAGGATCAACCGGCAACTCGTGAGAGCCCGGCCGGGCCGTATGGGGTGGCGGAGAGGTTCGCAGTACAGCCACGCCGTTAACATCAGTCAGCATCGCTCGTGTAAAGAAGTGAAATCACACCCCAAACGCGGTTCTCATTCGCTGATGATGCGGTCACCCCATTCCACTAAACGAAGCATATGTCGCAACGTTGCCCCATTTGGCCCCCCAATTCGTTAAGTCTGCGTCCGGACCCACGGGCCCGAGAGCAGGCTCCTCAAGCTAAAACGGGAACGCGTTTGGCGACAATTTTCGCCATTGTCTCGGTGAGTGGCGGCCAGCCGACGGGTTTGACCCATCCACGGTTTCTTATGCGCATCAGGTATATCGCTTCAGCGGTTAGGAATATCTGCACTTCATGACCGGCATCGGACAACGCAAGCCCATGGGAAAAGACAAACGACGCACGAGTGGCGGCATCGGTTCCCCAAGAGCTTCTCATGAGGATGTTCAATTTCTTTGCAGGTGCTGGTGGCTGCTGAGACTGGGCCTCGTCCGACGAAACGGCCACGGTACCGGCGAGAGCGCCTGCAGCCAATTGTGTGGATTTCTCCAAGAATTTCCGGCGGGTTGGCATATCCCACCTCCTCGGCGAGGCTCAATCTACAGCGCACCGGATCAGAAATGCAAGCAGCGCGGAGACGTGCAGCAGCCGAGGTGACCGTTCATTTCTAAACCGCTAAAACGTTTGCATGGTTGTTGAGAAATGTTTACGCTCATCCTCCCTTGGAGCAGGAGGTTTTTGAGTGCACTGGAGTATTTCGCCAACTCCCGGTTTGCGCCGTAGGATATACACCGGAGGATCGGCTACCTGGTGTGCCAACGTGACCAGAGAAACGATAATGGCGACGACGATTCCCTTCAGCGTACCGAGGAACACGACGCCTGCGAATGCCGCGATCGCCCATGAAAATGCGGTTCTGCGGATTCCAAGAATGTCAAGAAACTCAATTGGCTTGATGAGTCCGAAGGAATAGACAATCACCATCGCTGCCAATGCAGATTGCGGCAGCCTTAAGCCACTCTTGGAGCTTGACCAGCTCCACCTGTAGCTTGAAAATTTCGGCCTCGTAGTCCTCGCTAATCTTCAGTTGGCGGTTGACATCGGATGGCTTAGCATCGCTGTTCAGGATCGATTTGGATTTCTTGTGGTTCTTAGACTCTCCAATCGAGGACTAGTTCGATTTCTGGGTCGTAGCGACGCGATGCTTTGCTTCGGCAATGAGCGATTGATAGCGAACGTCGCCGTGCAATGATTTCAGCGCAGCATCTCTTTCCATACCCTGAATGGAGCTCACATCCAAACCGTGGTCAACCGCTTGTCGGAGCATAGCCAGAGCTTCTTCGCGATCGCCACGAAGAGCCGCCCAGGCTCCGAGAACATAGGTGGAATGGGCAGTTTTAGGATTATCAGCGCCATAGACCTGGATCTGATGCGCCTGCGCTTCCCGCATGAGTACCTCGGCTTCGCTCTCGCGCCCAAGCTGATGAAGGATGTCAGCAAGAATATCCATTTGTTCCAACGTCGTGATGTTCTCCTCACCAAGAGTGCGACGCTCGGCGACTAGCGTGTCACGGGCGAGTTTTTCAGCTGCGATTAACTGTTTCACGTTTCGGAGAGATCCCGAGAGGTTAGTTTGAGCGAGGAGCGTGCTCGGGTGTTCTGGTCCGTTGGTGCGACGTTGAATCTCCAAAATCTGCCGAAACTCTTGCACAGCCTGCGCATGGTTGCCTTCTTGATCCAAGACGCCGGCAAGATCACTCCTGGCGGAAAGAGTGCGGAAGTGCTCCGGGCCGAGAGTGCGGCGAAGAATCTCCAGCTGCTGCCGAGTTACGGCTTCACTTTCTGCAAGCTTCTTTTCCTGTGCCAGTAGCTCACCAAGAGCGCCCATGGATACCAGAGTGTCTTGATGTTCCGGACCAACCACGCGCTGTTGAGTTTCGAGCGTGGAGCGAAGCAGTTGTTCCACCTCAGCATCGTGGCCCTGCTCCTCTTGCAGGTCGATGGCCAGATTGGCCGCGGAGCGAAGGGTGTCGGGATGATTAGGGCCGAGGATTCGATGGCGGGCCTCGAGGACCTGGCGATCCAACTTCTCTGCCTCGGCAAGATGTCCCTCACTATGAAGGGTAAGAGCCAGATTGCTGGCGGCAGTTAGGGTGTCGGGATGCTCAGGACCACGTTCCTTGCGCAAGAGGTCGATCGTCTCGCGTTGAGCTCTTTCCGCTTCGGCAACTCGCCCTTCGTCCCGAAGATTGAGGGCCAGATTATTCGAAGCGGCGATCATTCGGCGACGCGCGGGAGCGCCGATGCGCCGACCAGTTTCGATCGCCTCTTCGTAGAGTTTGTCCGCCTCCGAGAATTTTGCCTGGTCGGAGAGGGCATTGGCCAGGTTGACCATCGACCACAATGTATCCAGGTGTCTCGAACCCAAGACCCGTCGGCGGATTTGGAGGGCAGGCGTTAACAATTCCTCGGCCCGCCGGTAGAGGCCCAGGCGATAGTACACCCTTCCCATCAGGTCCAACATGCTCGCCTGGAGTTCGGGATCATGCGAAAGGCTGGTGTTGACGTCCTTCGAAGCTTTGTCGAGGATTTCGCGGGCAGTAATGGTGTTTCCGCGCGACTCACTCGGGTCCGACACCTTGAACATGTTGGTCATGAACTCGGTGATGCGGTCAGCGCGGTCGCGCTCAAGCGTGATGCGCCGCAGTTCTACCGCCTGCGCGATGGCAAAGGCCACTAACAACATCACGGCCGCGGTGGCTATGGCCACGCCCGCCGCATGGCGTCGAACGTACTTCCGGGCACGATAGCCTAGACTGGCCGGACGGGCGATGACCGGCCTGTCCCGCAGGTAGCTCTCAATATCGGCGGCGAGTGCCAACGGTGTCGCGTACCGGCGCTCGCGGTCTTTCTCCAGCGCCTTCATCGTGATCCAATCCAAGTCGCCGCGTAAAAGACTGATCAGTTGTTTTGGGTCGGTACTGCGCGTTTCCGCTTTGCTCGTCGAGGTCTCTCCGTTCGTTCTGACCTTCGCGCTCGGACCCGGCGGATCTTCTTCTCGCAGTTTCCGCAGAAACCCCTCCGGTCGCTGCTTCTTCCACTCCGTTGCATCGAACGGCAAAAACCCTGTCAGCAGTTCGTACAGAATCGTCCCTAGCGAATACACGTCGGTGCGAGTGTCGACGTCGTGCACTCCAGAATCCGCCTGCTCTGGGCTCATGTACCCTGGTGTGCCGAGAAACGCCCCCATCTGCGTAAACAGAGTTTCGTCCGGAACCAGCGGCGCGATCACCTTTGCCAAGCCGAAGTCGATGATGCGTGGCATCGGCTTGCCATCCACTTCCACTACGAGAACGTTCGAAGGCTTGAGATCGCGGTGAATGATCGCCTTCTGATGCGCATGCTGCACGCCTTCGCAAACCCGCATGAACAGCTTTAGGCGCTCGCGGATGGTCAGCTTTTTGGAATCGCAATAGTCAGTGATTGGCCGTCCGTCCACATACTCCATCACCAGATACGGCTGGCCCGCCGGAGTCGTGCCGGCATCGAAAACCTTGGCAATCGTGGGATGACCCATGATGGCCAGGGACTGGCGCTCAGCCTTGAATCGCTGAACGGTCGCCGAGTCGTACATCCCCGCACGAATCAATTTCAGGGCAACTTGGCGCCGTATCGGTTCGGTCTGTTCGGCAAGCCAGACCTGGCCCATACCGCCGACGCCGAGCTCCTTGAGTAAGCGGTAGGGACCGATGACCTGCCTCTGCGTTTCTGCCTCTGCTGATGAGTCAGGCCAGAAATTCTCCAAGAGTCCGGCGGAATCGGGATAGGCGGAAAGCAGCGATTCGACCTCTGCCCGCAGCTCAGAGTCGTGTGAGCAAACCTGGTCGAGATAGGCGCTACGCTCGGCAGCGGGCCGCTCCAGTACCGAGCCGACGATCTCCTTAACTTTTTGCCATTGCCCAAGCTTCTCCATGGCCCCCTCGCGAGTAATCAGGCCTCATCAGCTGATTCGGAAAAAATCGAACGTCCGATATTGATTGCAAACCAGGCATAGACGGAGATAGCAACCAGTATGGACAGCGAGAATATCGAGCGCCACACGAACCACTGCGAGAAATCCAAAGTCACTGGCCACCGTCGCAGGACGAAGTAGAAGAAGAGTGTTACCGCAACTGACAAAAGACCAAAGCGGAATAGCAAAGTGTAAACAATAGCTGCGCACAGCATGGCCGCGGGAACCGCAACGATCAGGTTGTCGGCCGCCAGCACCACCAGTCCCAAGCTGACCGCACTAACCACGACTGCCAGCCAGTCGCGGCGCATGAGAAAACGCGCGACTACCAGGAAGGCTCCGGTCGCCAGCGCCCACTGCACAGCCAAATTCGAAAAGTATCCCAAAGCGGACACCATGCCGGCAGGTGAGCCGAGCGTCAGGTGCGATGGTCGGATCGGCTGGATATTGGCCACATGGAACAAAGCTGGCATGGTGTTGACCCCGTTCTGGATGATTGCCATTCCCACGCCCCCCAATGCGCCAAGCATTGCATCCCGGCCAACCCGGGGATCATAAGGCTTGCCGGTCAACACCCGCGCCCACGAGATCAATGTCTCGGGCCAGCGGCGCCGCATGTAAGGTTCGATGGCCATGTACAGGACCCACATGAATCCCGCCATGTAGAGCGCCTCTCCGCAACCTGCCACGAACGTCCAATAGTCGTCCCATGCGTTGGAAACAAAGTGAGCTGCCAAAGCCCAGCCAACGAATTCGCCGGTGAAGATGAACAGTGCTACACGAAAGGCACCCTGGCGATCACCGCGACCGCGCCGCATATTTCGGCGGGCAACGAGCCAGCCGCCGATGCCGCAAACGGCGGCAGCGACCACGAACATGATGTCGGACAACGTTCCCAGCCCCGATCCTTCCGTGCTCTGGTGAGGTTCCGCTCCTGGCGAGGCTGTACGGAAATAAACCACTTTACCGTTGTACGCGGCCGCTGTGATCTCGGTGGCTTTTCCCGACTCTGTCGCCTGCCAATCCTGCCTTCGGTCATACGCGAGCTGGGGTATTGCGGTGCTGGCCCCGCTCGAAAGTTGGGCAGAGCTAAGCCCAGCCTCCGACAACAGGACCGACCATTCCGGCGCCTGGACATCATGCTTCTCGACGAGAGTCGGCAAAGCCGAGAACTCGCGTAACCGTCCACGTGCGTCGAGCACGACGCTAATCATTCCGGGTACGTCTGCAGCGGGATGGTTGCGGTCGATGTTCGAGAAGAGATTCCCCGGAATCATTGGGCGCGGGCTTTGCCGATAGAAAAAGAGCATGCTATCCGGGGAGCCGCGATCAGGCCGTGTCGAGCTGTGGTTGACTTGCATCCACCATGCAGTGTCGGCGGCATTTTCATCGTATCCAAACCGTGTAATCAGTTCCCGCGCGCGTTCGGCCAAAGCCTCAGGCGGCTTGCCTCCATGAACCGCATTGAGCCAGTTGGCGTATCGGCCCAAACTGGCTGACAGTGCGATACCCAAAAGAACGGTGAAAAAAAGTCCGACGGAAGCGGCCGTCGACATAACGACCGACCCGCCGGAGGCGGCGACAGTTTCCGGCGACGGAGTTTCGCCGGCCTCAATTGCCGCCCGCAGAGGATCGCCGCCCGGGAGACCGGAGGCCACCTCCTGCGCTGAAGGTCGTGCCTCAGGATTCGGGTCGAGGCAGCGGTTAACGATGCGCTCGATTGCCGGATCAAATCCGTCGATCATTTTCGTAAGTCGTGTAGGAGTCGGGCGATGCTGGTCCAGCGCTTTGGTCAGGGGAAACGCCTGGCGGCCGCTGAACAACTCGTACATGACAAGGCCGGCAGCGTAGACGTCGGTTCGTGATGTGATTTTGCCGCCGCTGACTTGTTCGGGCGCCATGTAGCCGGGCGTTCCGGCGAGCACCTGCTCTTTCCGCAGTTCCTCGACTAGGGCGGCGAGACCAAAATCAGTAATGCGTACGCGCCCACGGCCATCAATCATGATGTTGGCGGGTTTCAGGTCACGGTGGACAATGCCTAATTCGTGAGCGGCAGCAAGCCCTGTACAGAGTTGGTGAGCCACTTGCAAGCCCTTATCAGCGTGCAATCGTCCGATACGCCTCAACAGCGAGGCCAGATCTTCGCCGTCGATGAACTCCATTGCGAGAAACGGCCCTTCGTTACTCTCGCCGATGTCGAAGACACGGCAGACATTTGGATGCGAGATTTGTCGCGCGATGCGCACTTCGCGTACGACTCGGGACCAGGCTTCCGGAATATGCGCAAGGGTCTTTGGGAGGAACTTCAGGGCAACTGTTTGGCCTAACCGCAAATCCTCAGCGCGGTACACTTCGCCCATCCCACCCTGGCCGACGGGAGCGACAATGCGATAACGCTTAGCCAGGAGCGTCCCGGGCACGAATCGCGACGGAGTGATCTCGTCTGTCGCTGACGCGGAGATTGCCCAGGGGATTTTGGATAAAGTCCCAGAACCTGGATACGCCGCAAGCAGCGATTCGACTTCTTTGCGCAACACCATGTCTCCAGAACAGACTTGGTCGAGATAGGCGGAACGTTCGGCGGCGGGCCGCTCCAGGGCCGAGCCAACGATCTCCTTAACCTTCTGCCACTGCTGGAGCTTTTCCATCACTGCCTCGGTTCATCTGCCGGGATAAATAGGCCTTGGCAACATTCCATTCGCGCTTCACCGTGGAGCGGGAAATGCCGAGAACTTCGCCGATCTCTTCGATCGAGAGGCCGCCGAAGAACCGCATTTCGACGATGCGTCCTTGCTGTTCGTCAATACAAGAAAGTTGATTGAGAGCCTCGTCCAGCGCCACCAGTTCTGCGCTTCGCTCCTGACAAACAATCAGTGCCGCATCTAAATCGACCTTAAGTTCCGCACCACGCTTGGCGGCGGCATGGTTCCGGGCGTAATCCACCAGAATCTGCCGCATGAGGCGGGACGCTACCGCCAGAAAATGGGTGCGGTTTTCTGCATCGAACGGCTTCTGATCAACAAGACGCAGGTAGGCCTCATGAACCAAAGCTGCGCTTTGCAGGGTGTGTCCGGGACGCTCGCGTTGCAGATGATAGCGCGCGATCTCGCGCAGTTCCTTGTAAACGAGAGGGAGCACTGCCTCCAGGGCCTGCTTGTCACCGGCTCTCCAGCGCACCAAAAGCTCGCTAACTGGTTTCGAAGATGATTGAGAGGTATCCACAACGGTACAGGGTGGGGAATGACGGAAAGATAGCGCCAGAGGCGCCTGTAGTCAATGCTGCTGTGACATTTTGTTGCCGCAGTCCTCTTTTCCGAACCCTGTCTGGACCTTTTCGCCTGGCTTTTCCGCAGTTGTTAGTAGAGCGGCATTGGGACAGCCGTGGGGGAGAGTCGTAGCGTCCGCTCCACGTTTCAGTGCGAAACCCGGAGAGTCCAAAGTGATTAGAGTTCGGGCATCCGTTTCGGATGCCGGTCCTTCGCTTCGCTCTGCTCGGGGAAATCTCGGCGTATTTGCGGCTCTCAAAAGGAGAATGGCTATGGCAAATCAATTCTGGTCTCGGAAACTGGTGTTCGTGTGCGGAGTATTCTGCATCTCCGGCTTGGCAGTCGCTCAGAAGGATCCTGGTGTGCGTGGCGGACTGCAGAACACCGGGGGCGGGCTGCAACAACAGGGGATCCCAATCCCTCATCCGCCGCTGATCAGCCCGCACCCCGTCACGGGGGCAACGGTCAATGACAATGAACGCGCCTCCTTTGAAGAAGGGATCCGGAGAGCTGGCCAGCTCGAGTCCACTTGCGATACCTGCAACGACGTAACCGATGGTTCGCCGGTACCTGGCGAACTGGACCCCGAGTTTCCTCAAATCCGAACCAATTCCAATGGGACGGGCGCGCGCCACAATGCCGACCAGTGCTTCGTGTGCCATGCGCAGCCGCAGCTCGGCGGCTCCGGCGGATTCATTGTTCCGAATCCGGCCGATGCCATCGCACAGCAGGCGGAGAATCCTCAATTTCGTCTGATTCCGCACCGTTTTGGCCGGCAGAATGCCGTCCCGTCATTTGAGAAGCAGTACGGCCCCATTCGCGAGGTGCGCTTCAAGTACAAACCTGATGGGACACGGGATGGCGGCGTGCATCAGCTTTGGACCGTGCGCGGGAGCACGAATGATCCCACAATTCCTAATTGTGCTCTCACTCAACCTGATTTCGAAGCTCAACTGAAGGCTCACAATCTGGCGTTTCGAATTCCGTTACAGATGACGGGCCTAGGTTTGATCGAGTCTATCCAGGACAGACAGATTCTTGCCCAACATGATGCGACGGCTGCGCTTCGCGGTCCTCTCCGGATCGAAGGTCATCCCAACCGCAGCGGCAATGATGGAACCATCACACGGTTCGGATGGAAGGCGCAGAACAAGTCCATCACCATCTTCGCTGGTGAAGCCTACAACGTGGAGATGGGCATCACGAATGAGTTATTCCCCACGGCGACGGACGAAGATCCCGACTGCAA
The DNA here is from genome assembly GCA_963743105.1 of Terriglobia bacterium. GTDB lineage: Bacteria > Acidobacteriota > Terriglobia > Terriglobales > Acidobacteriaceae > Sulfotelmatobacter. Next base: position 30,774 of record CAVUOS010000022.1, on the reverse strand, counting down.
CGGATCCAATAAGCCCCTTCCGAATGATGTGTTCCGTACCGACAAGGATGACCACGACAACAAGGCTTTCGACAATCCACTCCATATCCTTCCGGACTGGATGCAGTTTCAAGTAATGATGCGCTTCACCGACGGTCCGGCGGCGGACCCGCACCCAAGCAAGAGCGCCCAGCGTGGCAGAGCCCTGTTCTCGGATATCGGATGTGCTCTTTGCCATACGCCGCAGATGCAGACCGCACCGGTCATGAATAGCCCCGTGTTACAGGATCGACCCGTCAATCTGTTTTCCGATCTGCTCGTACACCACATGGGAACGGAATTGGCTGACGACATTATTCAAGGCCAGGCTGGTCCGGATGAATTCCGCACCACTCCCCTATGGGGTGTCGGACAGCGCATCTTTTTTATGCACGACGGCCGAACCGCAGATTTGCTGCAGGCGATCAAGGATCACTCCTCGCCGGCCACAGAGAAATATCCCGCGTCGGAAGCCAATGTTGTCGTACACCGCTTCAACAAGCTCTCTCCCGAGGAGCAGCAAGGGATTTTGGATTTCTTACGCACGTTATGACTGGAGCGAGGCAGTTCGTCTGAAAAGGGTACACAGAGGCTGCCTCGAAAACAATGGTCGTGAGCACGAACAAAGAGAACAACATTATGAGCCGCTCGAAAACAACTCCGTGCAGGACATATCGGCCCGGCACAAGAAGGGCGCGACCTGCTCAACGTGCACTCTATGTTGTCGCTCTCTGCTTCCTCTCCACGGCTTCCTGGGCAACAACACTTGATGGGAAAGGCACAAACCGCACGAACCGCGAGCCGGCGCGTGGGGACCAAGTCACCCTGTACCGTTTAGACGGGAATATGCACGAAGAGGCGCGTCCGAGTAACTAAGAAGACAAGGAGTTCTTTTGTGTCAGGGTATGGAATAGGCAAATGGCTGTCGAAACCAGGCTTTAATCTTCCCGTGCCGCTGGGGATTTGAGTGTAACCGAGATTTTTCGCCGACTACTCGCTTGGAGAATGGGTCAATGTCGGGAAAGGCTCTATCCCCTACTGCGCGCATTCATAGAAAGTGAAGTCTGTTTTGGTCCCATCAATGCGAGTCAAGCAGAAGCACCGCCGCCCTCGGACGGAGTTCACAACGGTGAAATGATCTATTCCTTTACCAATCTTCTCTGCGGCACGTGGATGCCTGTAAATCAGGGCTCTGAGAAACGAATGATGTGGTTCTTGGATTGCCACATTGAGCGGCTGACCATACCGCAAGTCATCAACGAAGCGACGGGCGGCATTCAGTGTCTCAAAACTCCTGTGCCCGATAGTTAGCCGGTTGTCGCGGCGCACCGCTTGCCCCCGGACCCCAATAGCCCGCGCGCGTGCCGAACCTGTGGAGTTAGGCTGAGAACAATTCTTTAACTCATCTGAGGGTGTCGTCCGTGATCCTAAGTTCGAAATAGTATGACCGGTATCACAACCTTGGGAAACAACTACCAGCCGCAGAAAGTCGCGCCTCGGAGTTGAATTACACGGTTAGATGGTTGTGATTACCTCTCAGTGACGGGTGAAATTCCAGATAACTGTCGAAAACAGGCTTGTGGACCACAATCAAAAGCAAGAGCCTGCGGCCCGATACGGCTGGGCCGCGGACAGCCGAGGGCGGCTGTCCCTACATGGTTCGGGGAGTTAAGAATCCCCTCGTTGATCCATGTCTCTATTTTGACTTCCCGGCGGATGCGCCTTAGCATGACTCACCACGTGGTTCGGGGACTTCCTTGGTGGATCAGACCATTTCTCATTACCGGATTGTCGAGAAACTCGGCGGCGGGGGCATGGGTGTCGTCTACAAGGCGGAAGACACTCGGCTCGGGCGCTTTGTCGCGCTGAAGTTTCTGCCGGAGGATATGGCGCAGGATCGGCAGGCGCTGGAGCGGTTCCGGCGCGAGGCGAAGGCGGCGTCGGCGCTGAATCATCCGAACATCTGCACGATTTACGACATCGGCGAGGAGGGCGGCAAGACCTTTCTAGTGATGGAGTTCCTGGACGGGGCGACGCTGAAGCATCTAATCGCGGGACGTCCGATGGAACTGGAGACGATTCTGTCCCTGGGCATCGAGATTGCCGACGCGCTGGATGCGGCGCACGCGGGAGGCATCGTTCACCGCGACATAAAGCCGGCGAACCTGTTCGTCACCAAGCGCGGGCACGCGAAGATTCTCGACTTCGGGCTGGCGAAAGTGAACTCGGAGGCGCGCGACCCGGCGCAGATCGCGGACGTCACGGCGCTCTCCACCGTGGTTGTCGAAGAGCACCTGACCAGTCCGGGGTCGACTCTGGGCACGGTCGCCTATATGTCGCCGGAGCAGGCGAAGGGAAAGGAACTTGACGCCCGCACCGATCTGTTTTCTTTCGGCGTGGTTCTTTACGAGATGGCGACAGGAACGCTTCCCTTTCGGGGCGACACTTCGGCGTTGATCTTTGACGCGATTCTGAATCGAGCGCCGGTGGCTCCGGTCCGGCTGAATGCCGATCTGCTGCCGAAGTTTGAAGACATCATTAATAAGGCTCTGGAGAAAGATCGCAACCTGCGGTACCAGAGCGCGGCGGATATTCGCGCCGACCTGCAACGGTTGAAGCGCGATACCGATAGCGGGCGCGCCATGGCGCAGAGTTCGGAGTCGATACCGGTCATGGCGGAAAATCCGGCGCCAGCGGCAAAAGCAGCGTCTTCGGCGAATGTGTTGGTTCAGGCAGCGGGATCTTCAGCGTCGGCGTCAGTGCCTGTGACGATTGGAAGCAAGTCGAACGTCAAGTGGAAGACGGTTCTTCCGATCGCGGCGGGCGTCCTTGTTGTGCTGATCGGGTTGGGGATGTATCTGCGCTCGAGAACCTCTGCCCATCTCACGGAAAAGGACAGCGTTCTGCTGGCGGATTTCGTGAACACCACGGGTGATCCGGTTTTCGACGGCACGCTGAAGCAAGCGCTGGCTGTCCAACTCGAGCAGTCACCCTATTTGAATATTGTTCCCGACTCAAAGATCCACGATGCATTGCGGCTGATGGGGCGATCCGCCGAGGAACGCGTCACAAACGACGTTGCGCGCGAGATCTGCCAGCGGCAAGGGATCAAGGCGCTGCTAACGGGATCGATTGCGGGACTTGGCAATCACTACGTCATCACGCTGTCGGCGCTCAATGGCACGACCGGGGACGCGCTCGCTCGAGAGCAGGTTGAGGTCGACAGTAAAGAACAGGTGCTGAAAGCGCTGGACAAAGCCGCATCCAGCCTGCGCCAGAAGATGGGCGAATCGCTGGCTTCGGTGCAGCAGTTCGCCAAGTCGCTGGAGCAGGCTACAACGTCGTCGCTGGAAGCTCTGCAGGCTTACACTCTGGGAAATGCCGAGCATCAGAAGATGCGGGACGACGCCGCAATTCCTCACCTGAAGAAGGCAATCGATCTGGATCCCAACTTCGCCATGGCCCATGCGGAGTTGGGAGTGGCTTACTTCAATCTGGGCCGCAGCCCGGAAGGTGTACCGGTGCTGAAGAAAGCTTACGAACTGCGGGATCGGGCGAGCGAGCGGGAGAGATTCTATATCGAGGCGCACTACTACGATGAGGTAACTCTCGATCTGGAGAAGGCGGTTGGGGTGTATATGCAGTGGTCGCAGACGTATCCCCGGGATACGGCTCCTTACAGCAATGCTGCGTTAGCCCTGGCGGCGATAGGCAGACACGAGAAGTCGCTGGAGCGTGCCAGTGAGGGACACCGTGTGGCTCCGCAGGATGCGTATTCCTACGACAACATGGCGAGTGCCTACGAAGCCTTGAACCGCTTCGACGAAGCGAAGAGCATCTCCGAGGAAGCAGTCGCCAAGAAGGCGGATGGCTCGGGAGTTCACTTTGTACTGCTCGATCTCGCGTACTACCGCGGAGATGGAGCGGCGGTCCAACGTGAACTGGACGCGGTCAAGGGAACATCTTTCGAACCGTTTGTGATGTTGTTCAACGCCGCGTGGACCACCTCACTGGGTAAAGTACAGAGCTCCCGTGAACTATGGCAGCAGATGCGGCAGACGCTTATCGGGTCGGGCGCAAAAGAATTGGCTGCACAGTTGCTGGCTCTCCAGGCCTATGAAGAGGCGCTGATGGGATATGACGGCGAAGGTCGCCAAAAGGCGTCAGAGGCTCTTGCCATGGCCAACGATCCGGACGCCCGCTGGAATGCGGCGTTGGCGTATGCGGCTGCGGGAGACACGGGCAAATCCGTATCGCTGCTAGAGAGCGCGATGCGCGGCGCTCCCGACAATCACTTTCTCCAGGTGATGATCGGCAACGAAGGGCGAGCCATGCAACAACTCGCCAGCAACGAGCCAGCGGAGGCGGTGAAGACACTGGAAGCGATTCGCAGTTATGAGTTTGGGACGGGGCCACGATCGCTCGGCTGCACTCCGCCCTTTTTCCGTGGGCTCGCTTATTTGAAACTGCACGATGCAGCGAAGGCGGGAGCGGAATTTCAGCGGATTCTCGAGCATCGTGGCGCGGCAGGCTGGGCAATCGAATATCCGTTAGCGCAGCTGAATTTGGGACGGGCGTATGCGATGCAGGGGGATAACGCAAAAGCGCGCACGGCGTATCAGGATTTCTTCGTAATGTGGAAGGATGCAGATCCGGGCGTGCCGGTCTTGAGAGCGGCCAAGGCCGAGTATGAGAAGTTGAAGTAGCTCTCTGGGTTCGACTGTTGGAGACCAGCCTCGAAGGGCTCCGAGGCGAACCAGGCTGCTGCCACGCTCGCTTCGCTCGCGGGGCGGACCTTTCGCTGATTGTCAAGAGGTACCATTATTCATGAAACTTGTGGGTACGCGATCAGGATAACTGGGAAAGTGACTTCGCGAAGGACGCTGGGCTGCCGCTGATACGGAAGGATAAGGGGCGATTCGGAAGTCAACTGTCGCTAACAGGCCTTAACACTCAAATTCCGATTCCTTTCGATCCAGTTCACATTAGTCCGTTCGGAAGATGAGTGTAATCGCGATTTTTCGATAACAATCTGCTGCTTCGAGAAGATTTCTCAGTTGAAATCCACCCACCGGTTGCTTTCTTGGGGCGTGCGTGCTCAGTCCGCAACCGGCGGGGTACTCGTGCCTTAACTAGGCGAGTGCAGCCTTAATGCCAATGTGAAACAGCGAGCGAAAATTTCTCTAACAACATTTCTCTTGTACAGTTTAAGGAAGAATCGCAACTAGGACCAAGCAGTGGTTCGCAAAGTCTTCGGTGGCCCCGTTCCACCAGTATGGTGCTTTTCAGCCGGGTTGGAAATCGGGCAAAAGATGGGAACGAACCCTAGCATGGTGAAATTAACATTAGGGTTCGTCGAGGTCTGGGTTGTTTGTGTATGGGATATTTCGCCAATCTCTGAGCGGACCGCGAAAACTTCTTGGCGGGGTTCTTTGGCCGATGCGACGGGCTACGAAACCTTCTTGACGAGATATGGACGGGAGCGGTGCTGTTCCTTCATTTGTTCTACTGAACGAACTCGTCGGCCAAGGTCTGCGAGTTGGGCGAGTTCCTGCTGGATTGCTTCTAGCCGCTCGTGCCTCTGGCCGTGAGCGACTTGGGCCTGTGTGTCATATCCGCCTTGACGCCGATACTGGTCGTTCAACTCTTGAATCTTGGTGATCTCGGCGCGAAGGCTTTCAATCTTTTCACGAAGCGCTGCGAGGTGATCCATGCCATCAAGAATAACATCTGGCAAGAATAACATCTGGCAAGAGCAAGTGTGGGTGGTCCAATCCCGTGCGTTGCTGGAGTTGAGGAGTGGCCATCCGGGTCAATGAATGCGAATTGATTCCATGACAATGTCGGCTCCCTAGCCCCGAGTAAACTTGGTGGTACCAACCAACCAAAAGGCTCGGGAGAAAAGGAGCCGATATGTTGATTATAGGATGCGATTACCACCCGAGCTTTCAGCAAATTGCGTTTGTCGATACGGACACAGGGGAATTCCAGGAACGGCGACTCGAGCACCCCGAGGAAGCGGAGAAGTTTTATCGTGAGCTCGCGGTCCAGGCCAAGAAGGTGCGGGTGGGGATGGAAGCCAGCGGGCTAGGGCGCTGGTTCGAGCGACTGCTGGCCGAATTGAAGATCGAGTTATGGATTGGGGATGCCAGCGAGATCGCCAGGAAGAGGGAGCGCAAGCAGAAGACGGATCGCCAGGATGCACAGCATATTCTGAAGTTAATGCTGAAGGATGACTTTCCACAGATCTGGGTGCCGAGTGGGGAGAATCGCGATCTGCGGCAACTGCTGTGGCACCGGCACCGCATGGTGCAGGCGCGCACCCGGATCATGAACCAGTTGCAAGCGGTGGCCCTGAACGAAGGCGTACGCGCGAAGAAGAAGTTGTGGCGAGAGAAGGGACGCGAGCAGCTGGAGTCGTTCCGGTTAGCTCCGTGGGCGAGCCGGCGACGGCACGACCTGCTGGAGTTGTTGGACCGGCTAAACCCCACGATCGCTACATTGAGTCAGGCGATCGAGCAAGAAGTGGAGAAGTGTCCGGAGGCGAAACGCTTGCAGACCCATCCCGGAGTGGGACCGCTGACGGCACTGGCTTTCGTGTTGATCATCGGGAAACCGGATCGGTTTGAATGTGGCAAGCAGATCGCGAGCTATTTGGGACTGGTGCCGTTGGAGGATTCGAGTGGGAATCGGCGACGGCTGGGACACATTACGAAACAAGGGAACTCTCTGTTACGTTTCCTGCTAGTGGAAGCGGCGCAAGTAACGGCGCGCAGTCTTCCGGAATGGCGTAGTAAGTATGTCCACATAACCATGCGCCGGGGACGGAAGATCGCCAAAGTGGCCATGGCACGCAAACTGGCGGTTCGCCTTTACTGGATGATGCGCAAGGAATGGGATTACGAGCAGTTGAAAAAGTTCGGTTCGCACGCGGGACAGCCCGGACATCGCGATGGTGTGAAGTAAAACATCGAGTAATTGATTGGGCGTCCCGCTCCCCCTTGCGGGGGAGTTCGAAGTAGTAATCATGATCGCAGGTGTGACCGAAGAGATGCATGGGTCGAACTGAGTTTCAGACCTGAAACGATTACGAGCGAGCCTTTGGTTGGTATGGCAGAACCTTCAACTAGAGCGAAATGGCGCGCTCTTCGGAGTGCACGGAGCAGTACGCTCAAAAAGTGCTTGACAGGGATCCACATTGTCAGAGACGCGATGTTTCAACAGGGTCGAAAACGTTGGCTAAACCGTTGAAAATACGAAATGGCCTACTCTCGTTTTCATCAAGTTTCGCGGGCCGCAGGCCCGAGATGACAGTTACAATTGCGCGATGACTCGTCGGCTCCTCGCGCAAGATGCTCCTGCTTCGGCATTGGCTGGAGGGGAGCACGATTCATGACTATGAGGAACTCGTGTCAGTGGCGGAGCAAACGATATGAATCTTCCACTTCCCGTCCTCGACTGGCTAAGGAGCTACGATCGAAACTGGCTGCGGGGTGACGTTGTCGCTGGCATCACACTTGCTGCCTACCTTCTGCCGGCCGGGCTAGGCGATGCTTCGCTGGCCAACCTGCCTCCCCAAGCGGGACTCTACGCGTGTTTGTTTGGCGGCCTGGTCTTCTGGCTGTTCTGCAGCTCGCGGTACACGTCCATCACGGTCACTTCCGCCATATCCTTGCTCGTCGGCGCGTCGCTGGGCGAAATTGCGGGAGGCGACACGACCCGGTTCAGCGCGCTGGCGGCGGGCACGGCCTTGCTCGTGGCGCTCATCGCCTTCAGCGCCTGGCTGGTCAAGGCTGGCTCGATTGTAAATTTCATCTCCGAGAGCGTGATGGTCGGATTCAAGTGCGGCGTGGCACTCTTCCTCGCCAGCACGCAGTTGCCCAAGCTATTTGGCATCCACGGGGCACATGGCAATTTCTGGCAGAACACCGGCTACTTCCTCCAGCACCTCCGCGAGACCAACCCCCCTTCACTCACGATTGGAAGCGCCGCGCTGGCCGTGCTCGTGCTCGGGAAGATTTTCCTCAAGAACAAACCCGTAGCGTTGTTGGTCGTGGTGGGCGGGATTGTGGCTTCAGGCCTGCTCGGCCTCGACGCCCGCGGGGTGAAGCTGCTGGGCGCGGTGCCGCAAGGGTTGCCTGACATCGGCCTCCCAGCGATTCAATGGGCCGATGCGAACGAGTTGTTGCCCTTGGCGTTCGCGTGTTTTCTGCTCGGCGCGGTGGAAACGGCCGCTATTGGCCGCACCTTCGCCGCGAAACACGGCGGGCGGCTGGACGCCAACCAGGAGTTTCTTGCGCTCGCCGCGTCCAACCTCGCCGCGGGGTTGGGCCGCGGTTTCCCTGTCAGCGGTGGGATGTCGCAATCGCTCGTCAACGAAGGTGGGGGCGCGCGCACGCCGCTGTCGGGCGGCATCGCGGCGGGAATCATGCTAGTGGTGGTGCTGTTCTTCTCGCACCTCCTTCGTGCTCTGCCCCAGCCCGTTTTGGCGGCAGTGGTATTGGTCGCGGTTGCAGGTCTTTTCAAAGTTTCCACCCTCAAGCAGCTCTGGCGCGGCGACCGCCCTGAGTTCTTCGTGGCGATGGCAGCCATCGTCGGCGTGCTAGGGCAAGGCCTGCTGCGTGGTGTGATGATCGGCGCAATCATCTCGCTGGTGTTATTGATCCGTCGCGCGTCCCGACCGCATGTCGCCGTTCTCGGGCGCATTCCTGGCACGCGGCGCTTTTCCGATCGCGACCGGAATCCAGAAAATGAGATGATCCCCGGCGTGCTGATCTTCCGGCCTGAGTCGGGTCTCGTCTATTTCAACATGGATCATGTGCGCGACACGATTCTGGATAGGGTGTGCGCTGAAGCCGTGCCGCCCAAACTCGTTGTACTAGACCTTTCCGCTGCGCCCCACGTGGACATGCACAGCGCGCACATGCTGACGAGCTTGGCCGAAGAACTGACCGCTGCTGGCGGGCGTTTTCAGGCTGTCGAAGCGCGGTCATCGGTGCGCGAGCGGTTGCGCAGCGAAGGAGCAGATGCGCGCCTCGGCGGAATTGACCGGTTCACCTCCGTGGCCGACGCCTTGGAGGCCTTTCAATCTCAGAACTGACAGCCCGCGCGGAGATCGTCTGAGGCTTGTAGGATTACCGGCCACTAGGAAGTAACTGTTGTAACCAAGGCCATTACACTCAGAATCCCTGTTCCGGCATTTTGAGTGAAATTGATTCCATGACAATGTCGGCTCCTAGGTCCAAGTAAAGTTGGTGGTGCCTTAACCAACCAACAGGCTCGGAGAAAAGGAGCCGAAGGATGATCATTATAGGAGTCGATTTTCACCCCGAGTATCAAGAAATTGCTTCGGTAGATACTGACACCGGAGAGTACCAAGAAAAGCGTTTAGCACATCCCAAGGAAGCGGAAGAGTTCTATCGTTCCTTGTCCTGTATGGGTCAAGTGGTACGCGTGGGCATGGAGGCCAGCGGACACGGACGGTGGTTTGAGCGGCTGCTGGAAGGGTTGGGAGTGGAGCTGTGGAGGGGAGATGCCGAGGTGATCCGAGGGAAACGAGGGCGTAAGCAGAAGACGGATCGTGAGGATGCTCGGCACATTCTCAAACTGCTGCTGAAGGATGATTTTCCGCGAATCTGGGTACCCAACTGGGAGAACCGCGATCTGCGGCAACTGCTATGGCACCGCCACCGCATGGTGCAAGCGCGGACGCGAGTCATGAATCAACTGCAGGCGGTCGCGTTGAACGAAGGGCTACGCTGTAAGAAGCGGTTATTCCGGGCAGAGGGACGCCAGCAACTGGAGTCCTTCCAGCTGGCACCGTGGGCTAGCCGGCGACGACGCGAGCTGCTGGAGTTGCTGGATCGATTGAATCCCACGATCGCAGAGTTAAGCCAGGCCGTCGAGCGAGAAGCGGAGAAGTGTCCGGAGGCACAGCGTCTGATGACCCATCCCGGAGTGGGTGCACTGACCGCACTGGCCTTCGTGCTGATCATCGGAGAAACGGAACGGTTTCAGTGTGGCAAGCAGATCGCGGCCTATCTCGGCCTGGTGCCGTTGGAAAAATCCAGCGGGAATCGGCGGCGCCTGGGACACATCACCAAACAGGGGAGTTCGATCGTGCGTTTCTTGCTGGTGGAAGCGGCGCAAGTCACGGTACGCAGTCTGCCGGAATGGCGCAGCCAGTATGTCCACCTGATGATGCGGCGAGGACGAAAGACCGCCAAAGTTGCCATGGCTCGTAAGCTGGCCGTTCGCTTGTACTGGATGTGGCGCAAGGGATGGGACTACGAGCAATGGAAGAAGTTCGGTTCGTACGTGGGACAGCCCGTACATCGCCATGGTGTGCAGTAGAACACCGAGAAATTGATTGGGCATCCCGCTCCCCTTTTCCTGGGAGTCCGAAGTAGTAATCATGATCGCAGTAAGTGACCGAAGAGATGCATGGGTCGGATCGAGATCTGGCCTGAATTGATTACGAGCGAGCCTTGGTTGGCACCGGCAATTGTTTTTCAACTAGAGCGAAATGGCGCGCTCTTCGGAGTGCACAGAGTAGTACGCTCAAAAAGTGCTTGACACCGCCGACATTGTCAGAGAGGCGATGTTTCAACAGCAATCCTCACGTCCCGAGTCGGCCCCCAAGCTGGCCACGCCCGTGAGGGCGTCTTGCAGAAGTGAGCAATTTTGAACAGACGCACCATGGCTGCCAGCCCTAGCATAAAGTGGCTTAGTTTCCCTTGAGGCTCGCCATGACCTGTAAAGGATGCGGTTCCGATAGGCAGAGCGTGTTCAACGGCGAAATTGCCATCCATTTTCGTGGACTCGAAGGTCTCAACAAATCCAGCGTTTTTGTTTTTCCGAGGCTCGCGGTCTGTTTGCATTGCGGCTTCGCGGAGTTCACCGTTCCTGAACGGGAGTTGCATGTCCTAGAGCATGGTTCTCCTGTGGACGGTGCGGTCCTTTTGCAAGAAAAGAGTAGCCAACCTTCGAAGAGAGTCAGAACAATGTCCGTTTCAGCGGGAATGAACGACTGAGTGCTCCGCGCAGATTCTTTCGAAGATGTGGCTGCCCACCCCGCCCTGAAAGCTGCTCAGTGGATATGCACAAAGAACATCGAGACCGTGTGATTTGGCCATCTCGTCCCACAGATGTTCAAGCCGAATCGCTGCTTCTGCGTTACCTTGTGCACAAAGAAGGGGCGCACATTCACCGCATGCTGCAACGCGGGCAGGCTCGACCTTAACAGCCTTGGCTGCTTCCGCAATGAGATCGCCTGTAACTCTTAAAAACTTACCCGGATCAGGCAGATCATTCACCATAAAGGTCGAGACGGTCTCGGCAGCATCTAGCGAGATGTACCTCCCCTGCTCAATGAGGGCACCAACATTCAAGCCATATGTCTGCAACCTTGGAAGAAGGCTGTCACGGTGTGACTCGGAGGCGACAACAATTACGGCGCTTCCCGCCTTGAGCGCAGCGCCGATGAACTGCGTGAAACTATCAAGAAAATACTCGTCGTCGGAATAGAACCGAACCTCGTGGCGGTAGTACATGCCCATACTTTGATGGAGCGGTGCGAAAACACTCTTAGTTAGGAACTCTTGAGAAGCTGTCGCGTGCGGAGCCCCAACGAAATCATGACCAGCAAACCTTCTGCCGACAAACCGCTCACCCCGAAGAACTGCGTTCACACCCTCCAGTAAGTCGGTTCCAGCGTCAATCTTGACGATGTAGCCACCTGCGCCCGTGGCAAGGGCTTCCCCCACCACATCGGCAGAAGATTCTTGGCTTACAAATAGTATTCTGGATTCAGGGGAGGACTTCCGGATTCGTCGAGCGGCTTCGATTCCATTCAGTGTTGGTAGCCCGAGGTCGAGCAAAATCAGCTCCGGCCGCAATTCTTCGGCCTTTCGAACCGCTTCTAATCCGTCGGAGGCCTCGCCGATGATCGGCAAGTCCGGCCTCCGCTCGAGCGTTGCACGGACGAACTGCCGAAAGGGCTCGTAATCATCGACCACAAGCACTCTGACTAGTGACTCTGCCAAAGCAACCTCCGGCCCCCAAGAACAAAACCGTTGGATTGTGGCACAGTGGTCGTGTTATGGAAACTAGCAGTTCTCGCAGTAGGGCTCAAAGGCTGAGCAGAATGTTCGGTCAAACGATTGCTGTCAGTGATGAGATGCGCGTTATTTCTCTTGCGGCAGCGGCCCAGTAGATCGTTGACGTAATCGTTGACGTAACAGGCCATAGCGCTCAGAACCCCTGCCGAGGGAATTTGAGTGTTATGGCGAATTACCTCAACAATCGGCACCACCTTCTGCGCTTGCCTCGCTGTTCTCTGTAACGACTGACAGGGTTCAGTTTTTGCAAAGACGGTAAGGTAACTTCGAGCATACCTTGGGTGAGGGGTGCTCACACCCGCGTCCCAAGGCTCTTTGAGCTTGGGACGCTTTGTTTTGCTTCCGATTCTCGAACCACGCAGTTCAACCCGAGCCTTGTATGATGGAGGAACTATGAAGGCCCGGTTATTGGTCTTGAGCCTTGTGGCAACGGTAATGCTGATTGGCTGTGCCGGGCTTTCTACGTCGATCAGAGACACTGGCACGGGTGGATCGGCACACACCGTCGATCTTTCGTGGGACGCGAGCACGTCAGCAGAAGTATCCGGCTATAACGTCTATCGCGCGGTCTACACAAACTCGTGCGGATCGTTCTTTAAGATCAACTCAGTTCTGACTACGAGCACCTCGTATACAGATTCGGAAGTCACTAACGGTACGTCGTATTGCTATGCCACGACCACCGTAAGTACGAGTGGTGCAGAAAGCGGTTATTCAAGCATCGTCTCGAGCGTTCTGATCCCCGTATCGTAATCTCAGTGGCTCTACCCACTATGGCCCTGGAGACCGGAGTTCCGCCCAAATTGGCGAAAGCAGGCGATTACGCTCAAGTGCCCAGTGCAAGGGCATGATGAGTGTAATCGCGATATTTCGCCAACAATTCACTGTGTCGCTACGCAAGGAACTCAACGACTCCCGTTTCGAGGTTGTACATCGAGCCTGCAATCTTTATACTGCTGGCGGATTCGAGATCCCCACTCCAAGGTCAATTCGGAACCGCCACCTTTACCGACGCGCACTTGCTGCTCTCGTTGCCGTTGATATCCTGGGCCGTGACCGCGTAGTAGTAGGTACTGCCATTAGATACCGTCGAGTCACTGTAGAGCGTCGAGGCAGTTAGGCTGACGTTGATTTTCTTCCACGTGGCTCCGTCCGGGCTGCGATACACGTTATAGCCAGCGATGTTTTGCGATGTAGATGCTTGCCAGTTCAGGCTAACAACATGGTTGGCCATTGGCTGAATTGTGACCGTGTACGACTTCGTCGACGTGCCCCCGCCACAGCCCTTGACCTTGACCGTGAATGAATACGTAGCCGCATTGGTCGGAGTGCCCGCGAGGCTCAGGGAAATCGGCTTGTTTGAAGGTGTCATCGTGATGCCGGCAGGAAGAGTTCCAGAGGTGATGGTCCAGGTTGCAGGAGCACAACCGCCGGTAGTGGCGATGGCTGCGGAGTAAGCTGTGTTTACCGTTCCATTCGGCACTGTGGTCGTGGTGATTGAGATATTGGCTCGCACATAAGAACCAAGTGTGAGTAACAGCAGGGGGAGTAAATAACATTTCATGCCTCCATGCTGCCGCAGCTTCCGAGTTGTTAAAAGTTCGCAAGGTTCTCCAACTTATGAGACCCAGATTTGTAAAGTTTGATTGCTCCGAAGCAACGACGCTCGATGTTCCGAATCGGTATTCTGTGAGCCGAGGTTTATCATGTCGAGCACTCTTACTCCGAAAGAAGAACAAATCACCGCACTAGTTGTTAAGGGAATGAAGAACCACGACATCGCGAACATCATCGGCACTACGACCAACATGATCAAGAACTACCTCCGCGTAATCTTCGACAAAACTGGAACATGGACCCGTTTGGAATTGGCGCTGTGGTATCTAAAAACAAACGAATCCAAAACTTCATCCCTTGTTCCCAACGTCGACTATTTGCTTGCGCTGGAAGTCGAGGAGGTCGCCGGCATCCCGCGCAGGCTTATCCAGTAGGCTGGTGAACTGGAGAAGATTATCCACGGTGGCGCTGCAACGCAATGAGTAGTCCACGCAAGCCACGAATCTGCTATCTGTGTGGCAAGAAGGAAGAAGACCTTGCTGAGAAATTGACGAGCGACCACGTAATAGCAGCCGGTTTCTTTGCGCCGCCCAAGCCGCTTAACCTTCTGACCCTACCGTGTTGCTTATCGTGCCAAAAGGAGTACCGGGATGACGAGGAGTACGTTAGAAATTCGCTTTCAGCCATTTCAAATTTGAGCGCAAATAAGGATGCGTTCACTGCGTGGAAAACCACACACCGTGCTTTGAAGCGACGGCCTGCCCTCAACGCTGATTTCAGGAGTCGCATTTCGACAGTTGAAGTTCAGGGCGCGAAAATGCTGGGCTTGGAGTTCTCCCAACAACGGACGGAAAAGGTCGTTAAGAAGATGGTCGCGGGCTTGCACTATCATCACACCGGAAAGCGACTTCCGGAAAATATCGAGGCGGAAGTTTCTTACAACCCTGACGTACTGCTTGAGGACATGCTGAGGCAGGCAGGATTCAAGGGATATTTTGGGAAGGCCTTCAGCTACGCTGGGGGTGTTTCCCGTGAAGGCGATGCGGCCATTTGGTGGCTGTCATTTTATGCAAGCGTCCTTTTCATCGTGGTACTGACGCCTCCCACGGGCGGCCAAAGCTAGCACGGCAGACACGAACGTAATAAAACTAGCCCGCGCAACGCAGAAAGTTTCCGCGCGGCGCAAACCCATGTGCGTGACAGGACCATGTCGAGCGCCCTTGTGCATCGCGCGCCGAAAAACTGATTCAGTTCGCTCCTTAGCGCGGCTTGCAAAGGATTGCTAGTCAGGGGGGCACCCATAGTTCTTTCAGGCCAAAGTCGGATGCGAGTAACGGGCAGCGCACGTTCCTGCCACCGATGGCGCTTTTTTTCCGCGCTTTGCTTTTCTGCGCCTAGGGGACGATGAGTTCTATAAAAAGCAGTTGATCGCGCCCTGGGCGCAGTCGCTGTGTCAGAAACTTGTCGCGGCACCGCAATATTTGCGAGTCTTGTCGAGGATTCGGTTCGGGGAGCTAAGGCCGACTTCCCACTGGTGCTTAGTGCCCGGTAAAAAGCATGGCTCCGGTACTGGCGATCGCTGGCATGGTGGCAAGGGCAGTCGATAGGACGTCCCTTTGACCCCGTTGGGGAGATTTTCTAAACCTTTCGTCACCGGCCCGAACCGGATTCCATTTTTCAACGAGGAGAGTAGCGATGACGACAGGCAAGTTGTGGCGGAACCGGAAGGAGAGGAAAGACTGGGCACGGCGATTACGATCGGAAGATCCTGGACTGGAAGTAGTTCATCCGCATGCGGCAGGAATCGATGTGGGGAACAGCGCGCATTACGTTGCCGTGCGACCAGACCGAGATCCCGAACCGGTACGCCGGTTTGAGTGTTTTACCGCAGACTTGTACCGTCTGGCGGACTGGCTAGAAAGCTGTGGAGTGAAGACGGTGGCCATGCAGTCGACCGGAGTCTACTGGATTCCGCTCTACGAAATTCTGGAAGAACATGGCTTTGAGGTGTATCTCGTCAATGCACGGCACACCAAAAATCTTCCGGGACGCAAGAGCGACGTGCAGGAAAGTCAGTGGCTGCTGAAGTTGCACACTTACGGGCTTCTGAATAACTCATTCCAACCCACAGCGGAGATTCGGGTTCTTCGCACCTACTGGCGACAACGAGCAGAACACGTATCCGGAGCAGCGACTTGCATTCAACGAATGCAGAAAGCGCTGACGCAGATGAATCTGCAACTGGCAAACGTTATCAGCGATCTGAGCGGGGTGACCGGACAGGCGATTGTGCGAGCCATTGTCGCGGGTGAGCGCGATCCGCAGAAATTGGCAGAGCTCAGTCATCCGCGGATCGAGGCTAGCCGAGAGGAGGTTGCCAAAAGCTTGGAGGGCAACTGGCGTCCCGAACTAGTGTTTGTGTTACGGCAGGAAGTTGAGATGTATGACACCTACCAGTGGCGGATCACTGAGTGCGACCAGCAATTGCAAAAGCACTTGGCCAGTTTTGCCGACACCGAGTTGCCGCAATCGCCGAAGGCAGAGTCTAAGGAAAAGAGGGCGAAGTCAACAAAAAACGCTCCGCGGTTTGATCTCAGCAGCGAACTGAAGCGTATCACCGGAGTAGACCTGACGCGCATCGACGGCATCGACGTGATGGTAGCCCAAACGCTCCTGAGTGAAGTGGGAATGGACATGAGTCGGTGGAACACCGAAGCACACTTCTCCTCATGGTTAGGCCTATGTCCGGACAATCGCATCAGCGGTGACAAGTTGTTGGGCAAAGGCACGCGGCATGTGGTCAACCGCGCCGCCACAGCACTGCGGTTGGCTGCCAGAAATCTGATCCGCAGCCGCAGCTACCTGGGCGCTCAATACCGCCGTTTGCGCACCAAGCTGGGTGCCCCCAAGGCCATCACCGCTATGGCTCACCGCCTCGCACGACTCGTCTATCGTATGCTGAAGTACGGTCAGCAATACGTCGACAAAGGGACTGAGTACTACGAGAACCGATACCGCCAACAGCAAATCAACTTACTTCAAAAGAACGCGGCCAAACTCGGCCTCCAGATCACAGTAGCGGCGCAATCCTGAGTTGTTTCTGGGGAGGAATGTCAAGAAAAAAGCTCCGCCTTGACCGGAGGCGAGATTTCTCTCTCGAGATCCAGCCCACTGAAGTTTCACTTCTCTGGAGAAGTTTGGCTTGTTGTCCATTCTCCTGAGTTTCTCTGCTGATGGTGACGATGCCATCGAGTTTGAGAGAGCGCAAGCGAGCTGGTTGCTTCCGAGGCAGTCGGGTCGGAGGAGGCGCGCTGTCGCGCTAGCCTCCGTCCGCCGCTCAAACTGTACGTGCCGATTTCCGGCATACAGCTTTCACGAAGACGCTCGTGAACGGGAGTGAGAACCGAGCGAGGGTATCAGAGAGATGAGGTTTACCAAGCCAAACTCTTCATACAGCTTCGCCTTGGGTAACTGGATCCAACCCCGGGTCCGCCACCGGCAGAAACGGTGCGACCAAATGCGCCGCACGATCCAGCCGTCAAGTTTGTGGAAGAGCGTTCGAACGTGGGCTCGTTTGTAATACTCAGCCCAACCTCGCAGAGTCGGATTCAGCTCGTGTATCAGCTCCGCGGTCTTGCGCTGAGCACTGCGTCGCGTCAGAATCCGCACCCGATCTCGGAATCGTCGGATTGATTTGCGTGTGGGATATGCGATCAGCCCTTTTGGGTTCCATCGCTGAATCATGCCGCGGGGAATCTTGCTGTTCCCGCTGGTTCGCACCATTCGGTATCCCAGAAAATCAAATCCCTGCTGAATGTGCACAATCCGCGTCTTCTGCGGATTCAAACACACACCCAACCGTTCCAGTATCCGAGTCGCAGCTGCCAACGCTGCACGCGCTTCAGCCGCCGACTTACAGGTAATCACCCAATCGTCGGCAAACCGCGTCAGCTGATATCCTTTGCGTCGCATCTCCTGATCAAACGGCGTCAGAAGAATGTTACTGAGCAATGGAGAAGCTACTCCGCCTTGCGGGGTCCCGCGCTCGCTGGGAAAGAGTTTCCCTTGCCCGTAGCTTCCCGCTTTGAGCATCGCCTTAATCAGACGTAGCACTCGGCTATCGGCTACTCGTTGGGCGACCAGTGTTAGCAGCTTCTCGTGGTCCACAGACCCGAAAAAGTCTTTCAAGTCTCCGTCCACGATCCACTCCCCTCCACCGTCGATTTCCTTCCACACCTTGCGCATGGCATCCTTCGTCGATCGCCCTCGCCGATATCCGAAGCTGGCATCATCGAATAGCGGCTCGAAGATGGGTTCCAACCGATTGAGCAGCGCTTGCTGACACACACGATCATAGATCGCAGGAATGCCTAGCATTCGAAACTCACCCGGTTTCCCCTGCTTCGGAATCCGATGTTGTCGTACCGGCAGCGGCTGATAGGAGTCCTCTCTTAGCTCTCGATGCAACCGTTCCAACTGTTGCTCCAGTTGCGCTTCGAAAGTCTCCAGAGTCTGCCCATCCACACCTCCACTGCCTCGGTTCGCTTTCACCTTTTCCCAGGCCATCTCCAGGTTCTTCCGCTTGTACACCTTATCCACTAATGAGTGGACCTTCTTGGCTCCTGTCGGGTTGATCCAGTCCGCCAGTCTCCTCGGGCGAAAATGTACGGGTATTTCACTCATGGAACTGATCCACCTTCTCGCCGTTACTCATCTGGCTTCCTCTCTCTTCCCAACCGTCTTCGCCGGCTGCCTTCCCCGATCCACTTCTGATCGCCGATTGCTCGGTCCCCCAGCTTTCACTGGGGTTGTGGTACTACACAGCCGTCCGTCTACTGGCAGAGCGTCGCTCGCCCCTTCGCTTGCGCTTATAGGTCCGCTTACTCTGGTGCCACCCAGAGACTCTGTCAGTCCTCCTGAGGTCACGCGCTGTTCTTCCGTTCCGTGCCGTCCGCAATCACCTTGGTACGGTGGGTGAATGAGAACGCCTTCGCCCTCATGGTGCGGGCTCGACCGAACCCACCTTTGGCCGACCGGTTCATCGCTGGGTGACCCTTTGATTACGGCCCGGAACTTCTCCTCATGCCCTTCGGATTCCATCTCGCGATGGACACCCTGCCCTCCGGAGACTGCAAGTGCTGGCTTCAGGTCCGCCTTGGCTGTATCCGACTTTCGTCTTCGTGCCCGTTTAGACGTCTCCATACCTTCCACTTCTCCGGCCAGCGAGGCTTTCAACCCCGCTTTTGGATACGGTGCTCCTCATCCGAGCACCGGAGGGACTTCAACCCTCCTGATCAACGCGCTGCTCAGCGCACACCATGGTTCTATCTGAGGCTCGTGGCCTATTGCTTTTTCGGGTTATCCGAGGGGGCATAGGGTGTTACACAGAGACTCGGTGCCACCAGCACACGGGCGCCTACAGGTCCATTGACTGATACTCACCCTCGAACCCGAGCGTCTCCAGAACCGACTGGCCACCACCAGAGAGAATCACCGGAGATGGAAAGGCTCTTCACCCGAGACGCTCAAGCTGCTTGCGATTTCAGTTTTTCGGCGTCGAAGTTCTCTCCCTTCTTCCACAGCGTCAGCGTAATCGCTGCGATCTTGCGCGCCAGCGTCAGACGCGCCATAGTCGGCTTGATGCCCTTGGCCAGCGAGCCTGGTAGAAGTCCTGCAGAACGGTCCGGGACGCACGCTGGCCAGCGTGGCCGCTCCTTTGAATATACCTTTCAGATCATGGTTGTGGTTGTTGTTCAGGCCCGCGAACGGTGATGCAGTTTCTTCGGTTGCGCCGCACTTGACCTTCGCACCAGCGGTATTCCGCACTGATCGCGGGTCTCCAAAGCCAGTCCGCTATAGGCCCACAGTTGTCGCTTGCTGCGGAAACGATGCGGAGTCTGCATCAGTGCCACCGCCAGCGCCGAGCCGAATCGGACCGATGATATGGAATCTGTCGCAGTACTTCGCGGTTTGGCATGCTTCCGGCTTTCGGCCAGTAGCTCCCGCCGCGCTTGCTGACGCAAGTGTTGCAACATGTCCAGCTGCTCATAGAGTCGCTCGGCTCGTCGCCGCACGCCGGCTTCCCGATCTTGGCCAGCCACTGCGCTCGATGACGAGGAGATAGACTCTCGTGCCCGCACAGGGAATCGCCCAGCTGCGGTACACCGCTTTCATCCGATTCATCGACCCGGTGACAGATCTTTGACGATGGTCAGATAACTCCGCGACAACTCCCGCAACGTCCGCACTCCATGTTCTCCCATGGTAGACCGGCTTGAGCTGGTTGCCGCGTAACAACTCGGCCAGCTTGCGCGCATCGATGCGATCATTCTTGTTCCCGTCTTTGAGCAGCGCGTTCTTCCGCGGATTGCACACCACCAGTTTGTCAACGTGGGCTTCAGCAAATCGTACAGCCAGGCCGACCAGGTTCCTTCTTCGAACGTCACCGACAAAGTTCCGCGCAAGCCTGCGAAGAACTGAAGTATCGTCGCCGCTTTGGTTTCCAGAATGGATTCCATGATTAACTTACCCGTGGAATCCAGTACCGCCACCACGATGGTTGCTTGATGAACGTCCAGCCCAATATACTTTTCGTCGTTCACGAGGGTGCTCCTTTTCGTAGGTCGATGATGCAGACCATCACAACCTACTCCTAAAGGGGCGCCCTTTTATAATGCGGTTACATCAAACTATCCTTTCCTCAGCGGCAAGGTATCAGGGACTTGGGTGATCCGCGCAAACGTGAGATGAAAACTCTCTGTCGCGCTGCAACTCAAAGTTTCGCATCATTTCATCAAAGGAATTGCCAGTGGGCGGGCCAGAGGGGTTGAACACCCAAGCGCATTCGGAGCAACCCCCGAAAATGTTTTTCTTCCAGCCATACAAGCCTGCGGAGCATCCCTGTTTTTGGGTCGGTTTGCGACACACCTACTCCTCCTCGGGAGAATGTTTTGGGGGACGAGACGACAGGGGAGGAACAAACTCGATATTGATATGGCACTTAGGTTGCCAACAGGCAGAGTGCGGGAATCAGTAGCCTTACGTGCAAATTGGTGGGGTCACACCCTAGCATTTACGCAAGCTCTTACGCACACGAGGGTACTTCGTTACAGTGTTTACCTTGGTAATGCTGGTGCACGGTCTTGGTGATTAGGCGAAGATAGCGAATCTTGATGTGCGGTCGTCGCCAAGAACCCCAGCGTGAAGCCAGACGGTCGCTGTCGAACAATTCCCATTACCACCAACTACGGGATTTTGAGTGTAAAGGCCTGTTCGCAAGTTGTGTCGTTACTCGAACCGGCGTGTATGCTCGGCCCTCAGAAAAAGGAAGCCTGGTGGTTCCTCATCGAGCGGCATTTAAGGCGATATAGGCCAAGCCCGCGATCGAAACGGCAACGAACACGTAAGGCCACAGTTCGAGAGCGCGTCTCAAGCCCGATACTGATGAAGGTGTTTCCGTTATGGGTCCCTGCATGACACCCCCTCAATGGGACAAAATATCAGTTGCTCAGTAATGTCACAGATTTGTCGACGCGGTACCCGATCGGCGATTGTTTGTCGGCGCCCTGGCGCTGCTTTCGTCCGTCATGGGTACCGCGTTCCGAAAGCGAGCGCTGCTCCACTTGGGAAAACAACAAATCCCGCATCTTCAGCTTCGCCCTGTGAAGCTGCGATTTAGAGGTGCCGATCGAGCAGCGCAACAGTTCGGCGATTTCGCGATGCTGATACCCGTGAACTTCATGAAGACCAAAGATCTTTTTGTAACCTGCAGGAAGTGTCTGGATCGCCCTGTGTAGTGAGATGCGGTCGATGGCGCCCGAGAGATTCGGATCACGTTTTCCAAGTTCGTGCCGTAGCGATGGCGAATCCGACGATACTGGCGCGTCGAGCGAAAGCATGGGCGGGGACTTGTGCCGGCGACGTTTCATCAACACCGTGTTTACCGCGACGCGGTGCAGCCACGACGAAAAGGTCGAGTCTCCACGGAAGGTTCCGACTTTGTGAAACACCTGAAGGAAAGCTTCCTGCGTCAGATCTTCTGCTTCAGGAACGTTTCTCGTCATCGACAGGCAAACTGAGTAAACCCGCCTTCTATGTAACCGAAAGAGCGCAGCAAACGCCTCTTCGTCTCCTCGCTGTGCGCGCCCGACCAAAGTCAGATCGTCTGCAACTCTTTCGCTTTTCTCAAGGGAAATCGCGTTCGTTGCAGCTGCGGATATCGTGCAGGTCGCCACTGGAGTATCCTCAATCGTTCTGTCCGGCTTGTGACTGCTGTTCCACGGATCGCATCAGAGAATATTTGGCTTTCCCAAACGCGCATTCAGTCTGCCATTTGGAGTTTCCGAGGACTGATCAGAATTGCTCACTTTTGACCTGCACAGCTTGCAGCCCTACCCAACTCGACGAGTTTCGATGCTTACTGGTGCAAAATCGCCATATCCCTCATTGACCAGCGGTCAAAACGTTCTATAAAAAGGAATGTCAAGAAAAAAGCTCTCCCTCGACCGGAGGGCGAGAAGATTTTGTTCTCGAGATTCAGCCCACTTCACTGTAAGAGTGCCTCTTGACTTTGCAAGAGGTTTTGCGTCTGAGTTGTCTTCCATTCCCCGTGAGTTTCATCATCCGGTGATAACTACGCCAATCGAGTCTTGAAACTTGGCAAGCGGATCGGTATTTGTGTGGCAACCATAGTTCTATCGGAGGCTCGTGGCCTATCGCTATTTCTGGTTATCCGAGGGGGCATAGCGTGTTATGGGTGACTCGGCGCCGAAGCACACAGGGCCGATCGTTTTGACTGATACTCACCTCGAACCGAGCGTCTCGAGAACCCGACCGACCACCATCAGAGAGAATCGTCGGAGATGCAAAGGTCTCATTCTGCAAGACACTCAAGCTGCTTGCCGATTCAATTGTTTGGCGTCGAAATCCACTCCCTTCTTCCAAATGATCAATGCAATGGCGGCCATCTTTCGTGCCAGGGTGAGACGCGCCATCGTCGGCCGCATCCCTTTCTCTACCAGAGCAACATAGAAATCGCAGAGCGGCCCAGGCCGAGTACTGGCGGACTGGGCAGCGCCTTTGAACAGATTTTTCAGATCGTGATTATGGTTGTGATTCAGACCGCGCACGGTGATGCGCTCCCGGTTGCGCTGCAGTTTCCCTCTTACAAAGCGGTACTCACCGCTGTCGTGAATCTCGACTGCGAAACCGCTGTATGCCCACAGCTGTCGCTTGGTACGGAAACGGTGTGGCGTTTGCAGCAACGCCACCAGCAAGGCGGCACGAATAGGACCGATCGAAGGAATCTGGCGCAGTAATTTCACGGCCCGGTGCTTGTGGCTCTCTCCCAGCAGGTCGCGTCGCGCTCCCTGGCGCACCGGCTGCAGCACATCCAGTTGCTGATACAACCGTTCCGCCCGCAGACGAACCCCAGGGTGTGGAATCTTGGCCAACCATTCGTCGCGATGCCGCGGGGCATAGACAGTGGCACCGCTACAGGGTATCGCCCAGCTGCGATACAGGGCTTTGATCCGACTCATGACCCGCGTGAGATCTTTCGTGATCGTCAGATAGCTGCGACCCAACTCCTTTAAGGTGCGAACCCCGTGCTCTCCGTGGTACACAGCATGGAGCTTGTTGGCGTGTAACAACTCGGCCAGTTTCTGGGCATCGATCCGATCACTTTTATTGCCATCCTTCAACAGGGCATTTCTTCGTGGATCGCAGACTACAAGATGGCTGACGTGAGGCTTCAGCAGGTCATGTAACCACGCGGCAGACGTTCCTTCTTCAAAAGTAACTGATAAAGTTCCGCGCAGCCCAGCGATGAACTCAAGGATTGTGGCCGCTTTCGTCTCAAGGATGCATTCCATGATCAACTTGCCCGAGCTGTCCATTACAGCAACTGAGATCGTTGCTTGGTGTACGTCCATGCCAATATACTTTTCCTGGTTCATAACGGTGCTCCTTTCGGTCAGTGGTGATCTCCAACAATCACAACCTACCGCAAAGTGGGCGCCTTTTATATTGCGTGTAATCGCCTGATTTCGTAAACTGTCGAGACTAGTCTCCCCGACTGGCTTTTCGTCGGATTTTCGATTTACCCCGTTACACCGGAGGAACTGCCAAAGCCACGTTATAGTAAATTCTCCACACCGCGCTCTGGACCTGGTCAGTGGGCTGTCCCTAGCCGGAATGCTTACTTACGGAGTCACGGTCAGTGATGCTGTCTTTCTCTGTCCGGCATATGAAGCCGAAATGGGAACTGTGACATTTACAGACACGTGCGTCGTCTTCGCGGTAAATGTGGCTGAGTTCGCGCCCGCAGGAAGGGTCAGTGTCGGCGGGACTCGTGTCACTGCGGTGTTGCCGCTAGCCAGCGTCACCACCGCTCCGCCGGCAGGGGCCGGTCCGCTTAGGGTCACAGTTCCGTGCGAGGCCGTGCCGCCTTTTACCGTGGTGGGATTGAGCACGAGCGAAGCGAGGGAAACAGTGGTGCTTCCCGTCTGCACGCTGTAGAGGTATGAATAGCCGTTTGAGGTTTGTCCCGCGATCGAAGTTCCGATGTACGCGGTCTGTCCATCCGGCGTAAAGCGGGCGCGCGCAAAGGGATCGGGATCGACGTTCAGCCCATTTTCGATGGGCAGAGGAATCTTCCACAGCAAGCTGCCCTTTGTGCTCACTGCCTCGAAGAAACCCGGCTGGCCGTTGTTCGCGCCACCCAGGAAAATTAGATCGTTGAGGGGGCTGACGATCGGTATCATCAGCGACTCTGGGTCGGTGTACTGCCAACGCACGCTCGAGTCCGGGTTGATGGCATAGAGACTGTTCAAATTGCGTCCGTTGTAAATGACCCCGTCCGGACCGACATCGGGCACGCTTAATACGTTGGTCGAGTTGGAGAACTGATCGAAGATGTGCCACAGCAGATTGCCGTTGTCATCGAATTTGCCCATCATCAGGCCCGGCCCACGAGCACTGAAGAGATTCGTGTAAAGAGATCCATCAGAGGCGACCGCGGGCTGATGGTTATCCTGCGGGAGTCCGTCCACGTAAGTAAACAGCGGAGTTCCATCGAGTCCGATGCCTCGGAGATGATCATTGGCATGAAAATACAAGCGTGACTGTGGGGCCGGCGCGAAAACAATTTCCTGAAGGATCACGATGGGGCGGTCGTAATTCTCAGGCGTCGCCCAACGCAGAGTGCCCTGCGGCGTGAGCGAGAAAACGCCCATTCCTTGCGTGGCCACTGCATAGATATTGCCGTCCGGGACCGACGTTCGGGCCAAGCAGAATGAATGCTCCGGGATTCTGGTTGAACTGCCACTTCAATGTTCCATTCGGCGCTACGGCAAAGATGACGGTCGTGCTGCCGGAGTAGATGGTGCCGTCCGAACCAAGGCTGACGTTGCCGAAGCCCGAACCTGGGACATTGACGATCCATTTGATCCCGCCGTCCGGACGCCAAGGCATAAAGGTGGCCCGTGGGGTCAATGGAATAAACTGTTCCATCAGGAGCCACAGCCGGACGGCTCATGATGTAGTCGAAATCCGCCTGAAATCGCCAGCGGATGCGACCGGTCTGAGCCGGACGCAAGGTGACCGTCACCGGTGCGAGATTGCTGGGAACACCTTGCGAGTCGAAGACCTGGACGTTCGTTATACCGGTGGTCGCCGATTCCGGGACGTAGGCGGCGATCAGCGTATCGCTCCAGCGGGTCAACGGCGCAGAGACGCCCGCAATTTCGACGTGGCCGGTGCCCTGTACCGATCCGAAACCCGAGCCTTGGATCAGTACCCGGCTGCTGCGCGCCGCAGTCGAGCTCGACAGGCTGGTTATGGTGGGTTGAGCCACAGCTGTAGCTGCGACGAGCAAGAACAGGCCTAGGTTCCGCAAGATTCGGATCATGCTATTACCTTTTTTGTCTTCAAGTCTTCCAGCAGGGGAATCGGTATCATGGCGATACTCTCCTAGACGTCGACTCTCAGCGGCAGGCGTAGCACAACTACGAGACTGGACTGGGGACGTGCCTCTGTCCGTTCGGAAAGAAAATTCGCAGGGGGTAAAACGCTCAATGTATCGGAACAGAATTTCTCTGTCTGGTCAAAAGAGTACACATCTGGGAAAGCGTGCAAAATACGGCGAAGAGTCTGTTCAAGACCGCGGCTTCGGGGTCCCCGCAGCGGAACGATGTTAAAGCTGGAGCTGAACGGCATAGAAACTGTGCTGCACAGCTTTCTTGGCGGGCGCGACGGACAGAGGGATGTGCGCGTTTGTCGAAGATTTTCAACCGATGTCCGATTTAGAACGTCGGCGGGAAAAAAGTTGCACGATTTAGTTGGCGAAATATCTCCGTGGCTGTTGAAAAACTCACTCACCAGAAAATGCCCGAAAAAACTTTGCAATAGGAAGCCCTACAAACGATTTTCTCGGCTTGGGTAGACATTTTCTATCCCGCAAATTTCCGCGATTTAAAGGAAAATGGAGTTTTTCAACAGCCACTCTCGATTGCACTCACTGACCCATCGGAAAAGCTATAATCGTCACAACGACGGAATAGTCCGAGGCACGGGCGATGATGTCAATCATGGCAATCTGAAGCTGGACATTTGGCTTTGCGCTGGTCGGAGTTCGGTCAGCGCGATGAGTACCATCCGTGCTGGATGCTGGAGAGTTCAGAACCTCAGAGTGGTTTTATCCCGCCACTTCCCGATTTTGCGAACCGCAGCCCGTTTGGGGGAGTGTCTTGGGTTCGAACCTGACCCCGCCGGACGCAACCAAACGATCTTCCGGTAAGCGGCAACGCAAGGCTATCCGGCCCGATAGCTCGTTCGCCAGTTGGCGTAACAGTGCGCCGTGAAAAACGGATCTGCGATACACTACACGGCACTTGCCGAGGCCAGCGCATCATGTCTTTTGAACAGAGGCGCCTCAATCATCAGGAAGTCGCCATCTCCGGCGGACCTACTGCTGGGCCGGACGCAAACCCAGACGGGACCGCCAGCGCAATCGATTACAGCCAGTCCGCGGGCGGCGTAATCGGACCTTATCACTTGCTCCAAAGAATCGGAGTAGGCGGCATGGGCGAGGTGTGGCTCGCCGAGCAGAAAGCGCCGGTGCGGCGGCGCGTCGCCATCAAGCTGATCAAGGCCGGGATGGACACGCGCGAAGTGGTGGCCCGCTTCGAGTCCGAGCGGCAGGCGCTGGCGCTGATGGACCATCCGGCCATCGCCAAGGTTTTCGACGCCGGCTCGACGCCGCAAGGCCGGCCGTACTTCGTGATGGAGTACGTCGACGGCATGCCCATCACCGAGCTACTGCGACCAGCACAGGCTGACCACCGAGCAGCGGCTGGAACTTTTCATTCGGGTCTGCGAAGGCGTGCAGCATGCGCACCAGAAGGCCATTATTCATCGCGATCTGAAGCCGTCCAATATTCTGGTAAGCGAAGTCGACGGCAAGCCTGTGCCGCGCATTATCGATTTCGGCGTCGCCAAGCGACCGCGCACGGCTCACTGCCGAGACGATGTTACACGCAGGTCGGAGCGCATGTCGGCACGCCCGGGTACATGAGCCCGGAGCAGGCCGACTCCGGCCGGCGCGGACGTGGACACGCGCACCGACGTTTATTCGCTCGGCGTCGTGCTTTATGAATTGCTGGTCGGCGCGCTACCCCTAATTACCACTACCTCTCATGATCAGTTTCGCAGTCGCGCAATTGCGCGATGAGGTCCTCTCGCCCGAGCACGAGGCTCAGCCGGGAAAAAGACTCGAAAATGACCGCGGAGATGCGCAGCACGGAGCCCGAGCAGCTGAGGCTACTTCGCGGGGATCTGGACTGGATCACCATGAAGGCCCTGGAAAAGGACCGGGCACGTCGCTACGGCACGCCCTCAGAGTTGGCCGCTGATATTGGCAGGTACCTGCGCCACGAGCCGGTCGTGGCCCGGCCGCGACCACGGCTACCGGCTTCGGAAATACGTCCGCCGCCATCGCGTCGGAGTCGCTGCGGCTGCCGGTCTGGCGCTCCTGCTGTCGCATTTGCAGTGATGCAGCGGTCCAGTTACGGCGCATTCAGAGGGAACGTGACCGGGCCGATCGCATCACGAATTTCATGACGGGCATGTTCAAGGTCTCCAACCCAGCGAAGCTCGAGGCAACGCCATCCGTGTCCGCGAAATTCTGGATAAGGCGGCGAAGGATATCGATACCGGACTGGCGAAGGATCCCGAGCTTCAAGCCCGAATGATGGACGTGATGGGGACGGTTTACGAGAGCCTCGGCCTTTATTCGAAAGCGGAATCGCTTTACAAAAGTGCCACTGAAACTCGCCGCGGGTCCGGCAAATCGCGACACCCTGGATTCGGCGAATAAACTTGGGTTCATGCTGCTGGAGGAGAGCCGTTTTCCCGAAGCTGAGAAGCTGACGCGGGAAACGATGGAACTTCGCAGCCGGGCGTTCGGCCCGAAAGATCGCGACACGCTCGAGTCGGCCACACAACTGGCACTCATCCTCGACGACGAAAGCCGCTTTCCCGAAGCTGAAAAATTGAACCGGGAAACAATGGACATCGCCAGCCGGGCCTACGGACCACAAGACGATTCGGCAGGCCGCGCCCGGCAGCACCTCGCTATCGACTTCGCCTACGAAGGAAAATACCCGGATGCGGAGAAACTCTTTCGCGAGATTTACGAAGCGGATCGCAAGCGTCTGGGGGACGAAGATCCAATCGTCGTCGGGGAACATGACAACCTCGGCAACATCCTGCTGCAACAGGAGCGGTACACCGAGGCTGAGAAAGTGTATCGGGATAGCCTGGCGACCGAAGTTCGCATTCAAGGTCCTGAGCACCCGCGAACGTTGTTGACCATGGGAAATCTAGCGCAGGCTCTTCGCAGCGAGAAGCGCTATTCCGAGGCGGAAGCGTTGCTGCGCAGCACTCTTGCGGCCAAGGTGAAGACGCTGGGGCCTGACCATCGCTCTACTCTCGTTACGAAGGGGAACCTGGCCGAAACTCTCGGGGACGAGGGAAAGAACGCCGAGGCCGAACAACTCATTCGGGAGACACTCGAGAGCGAGCGCCGTACACTCGGACCGGACCACAGCGATACGCTGATCACCTTAGGGAGCTTGGGTGGCATCCTAAAGAGCGAGAAGCGTTATCCGGAGGCGGAAGAGATATATCAGGAAACGTTGAATGCGAGACGGCGCGTTTTGGGCGATGACCATCCCGACACGACCGAAGCTGCCTACAATCTCGCGGCTGTTCAGGCTCTTCAGGGCAAGCGCAACGAGGCCTTCGGTAGCCTGGAATTCGCATTCGCCCACAAACCGAAAGCCGAAATGCGGCAGGACCTGGAAAAGGATGCCGATCTTCATTCTCTCACTGATGATGCGCGATTTGCAGAGCTGGTTGTGAAAGCGCAGCAAAGTCTAGCAGCAAGCGCCAAGTCGAATTAGCTGCTCTGTAGAAATTTCCCAGGGACTGACCTGCGTGCGGACAAGCGGTTCGCTTGGCCGTTACTCATCCGAGATAAGAACCGGATGCGCTAATGAGCGCCCGTCCGGTCCGCGATCGACAGTCGGCACTGCGTCAGATGCCACCGCTGAGATTACTCTCCGAACGTGGGGATGGCACAGCCAGCGTTGCTCTTCAGGACCTTAACTAAGGGACCTGCAACTCGAAGTTCTGCAATCATTTCAGCTCGAAAGAACGGCCAGCGCGACAGGGAATCGTTCTTATCTCATCTTTGCGCGGATCCCCAAGGAACAGCAGTGCTAAAAAGAGCTGAAACTAGTTCCAGAGAGGTTCGCTCACAATGCGTACCGACATTGGGGCTGGCGGCCAGCCCATTGCATTTGTGCGCGACGAACTGCTTTTGGATGAAGGCGTGTGCATCTTGAGGTCGGCCTATGGTCTCAGGATCTGCTATGAACTCGGCCTTGCAACATTCACACACACCAAGCACAGGAATATTGCTTTCTCGTTTCACGATTCTAAACTTGCGCTTCGCCATGCCTCAAGTTCCCTACTAGCAGACCCGATTGGGTCCTATTTCCCCACGTGGCGATCCGAGAAGGCGACGGTAGAGTCGCCTCCTCGTGCCAAGTGGCTCAGAGTGTCCTTTACGCTGCTAGTACGGTGTGCTCTTGAAAGGTCGAGCTGACAACGTCAAAGGTGTGAACTTGGCGCGTTCCCTCGATGAATCTTGCCATGGTCTTCAACACTGTCGGGTACGTATTGGTGTTGTAAGTGTCAGCATCGTTCTTGTTTTCCCACAGACTGATTGTGGTCACATCAACCCCGCCGGGGCCAGCGAAAGTGATTTCATCCTTGAACCCATTCTGTTTACGAAGCAAGGGGAGGACGTCTTTGTCAAATGTGCGTGTGTAATCGGAGAGCATATCGGATTTCAGATGAATAGAGACATTGCGTGCAAACATATAAACCTCCAAAGGTTTGTTATCAGCTAAGAGGAGAGAACTTCAGATGGGCTGACGAAGTTCAGGTAACCTCACGAGGAGAAGGATGCTCACCTCGACTCACTTAACTGCAGCATCTGACTGGCCCTTTCCCTCAGCACCGCAAGTTGTTGTATTTGATACCTTAACAGCAATCCGGGCTGCCAGAGTCCCGGCTCGAATCGGGCATCTTTGGCGGAAACGAGTACAAACTGCCACGTGACAACAGCAACCGCATCGTCAACGTCTACCTGTCTCCTGTTGCGGCAAAAGAGGCCACCTTTGGCTTCGTGTTGGGGTCTTCGAAGGACTTGAGCCGATCCGATAACTGTTTCGATCCTTGGATCAATTTCCCAGCCTCGACGATCAAAAGGACAGTATTCCGGTTCAGTTCTTCGATCTTGCGTCGCACAAACAAGCAGCCTTCTTCGATCTTGCGTCGCAATAATGAAGACTCTTCTTCATATTGCGACCTGGGATCGCCCTGCCTGCTGCTGAGCAGCATAGGGTGGCCTCCGATGCGGAATTATCAGATTGCACAAGAGACCGACGCCCAGGGCGGGTCACGGCGGAGGGATGTGTAAAAGGACTTCTAGAGTCTAGCACTTCAATTTGGA
>CAVUOS010000021.1:0-24221 GCA_963743105.1 Terriglobia bacterium | reverse complement strand
CTCGGCGTTGCGCCTCCAGCTGGAAATCCGCCAGCACCGAATATTGCGCCGCTTGCGAGGTGACGATCGCAATCGGCGGAAGCTGAGGATCCCGAAGATGCGTCTGCAAAGAAGGAGCAAATCGAGCGAACTCGCGCAACAGCGTCGCTTCAGGCTTCTCCGTGTAATCGGTCCGCACTGCGCCGATCGGCGTCTCGTTGCTCTCCGTCATGTCCGAATTCGTATTCCAGAGCCATTCGATCGCGCCCGATCCCTGTATGAAAGACGACGCAATTTTCCGCTCAAGGAGGGCAGCCTCGCTCTCCGGTGTGCGCCGGGCAATCTCGTCAAGATTGAACTCCCGCTGGAGTCCCGTTTCCTGGATCAGCATGGCTTCACCCGGCTGCTTGGCCGCGAGCGAATCCCAAAGAATGTAGTCGTTCTGCCACCAGGAGTGATTCGTCGTGAAGTCAACCGACTGTCCCCAAAATGCGGGCGAGAGCCGGTCCTGAATCCCGCCTTCATCCTGCCCAACGGTTACCAACTGTTGAGACCCAGTCGCGCGGATGGTCTCGCGCATCGTGCGGGCCCATGGCGCAAACGATTCCTGCGCAAAGAGGAGTAGTCGTTAACGCTGAGAGAGTTGATTCCCACGTACATTCCTCGGGGCGAAAATTCCTCCTCGCTTGGAAGACTGACGGTCCCGGCAACGGATTCCGCAGGAACATTCCACATCGCGGCGAGCCTGGCACGATCCGGGTAACGCTTCGCTCAGCCATTCGTTCCAGGCCGCGAGTTCAATTGAGTCTCCATTCGGCCGCATTGTCCACAGATATTGCGAAAAACTAGGCTCATTAATAAGGTCCCACGCGAGAAATGGCACGTCGTGGAAACGCGCCACCACGCGAGACACCAGAGTTTGCTGCCTTCGCACCGCCGCGGGATCCAGAAATGCATTGCGCCTCCGAGAACATCCGGCAGAGAAAGCGAAGAAATTAAACTGCACCGGCAAGCCATATTTGCGCGCCGTCATCAGATAAGCTTCCAGCGTGCGCAGCGTCCGCTCATAGGGCTGCCCATTCTCATCGCAGAACTTGTCCCAGCCTGTCCACCAGCCGGTGCGGATCATGTTCAAGCCCGCATCGTGAATCTGTCCGAGATCCTGATTCCACATATAAACGTTGGGATGCTCGAAGAACAGTCGCTGCACCTCGCTCGACATGTATGTTGTCCCCACCACCGCCAGCGGATGTCCGTCGACTTCAAAGTAGTCGTGATTGACGCTCAGATGCGGACCGGATCGAAGATAAGTTCCGTCCCGAATCCAGAATCCCGAGTGATAGATCGCTCGCACCCGGTCGCCCTCCAGCAACTGCGCCTCGATGATGTAAAGTCCCTTGCCCTTTGGGGCCGGTAACGCGATCGGCCCGCCGAAGGAATCGCTCCAGTGGCAGTTGTGCGATTGGAGGACTCAGATTCGGGGAAAGCCGTGACCCTCACCGATAGCCCGCTCGCCGGCCGCGCCGCATGCCAATCCACTTGCAGCTCTATCGGCTCGCCCGGCAGGCAGAGCGGCAACACTGGGCGGACCGCGAATTGCTTCTTCGCCTTCCCGCGCACGATTCAGGAGAGTCTGGATCAGTTCTCTTTTGTCGAAGAACTCGCGCCCGAGTTCCGCGTTCACCAGAATCCAGCGTCCACCGTCGAACCCGTTTCGGTCGTGATCCACCTGAATCGCGGGTGCTGACAATTTGCGGCCATCCTTGATTCCCCATGCGAGCGTGTCCAGCCGCGCATCGAGCGAACCCGCCGCGCCGCCGCGATGATACAAATCCACTGCACTCAGCCGGATCACCGGGCTAAAGGCGCGCTTCCACGAAAACGCCGGCACCTTCAATGTCAGCTCAGGATTCGTCTGGAATTGAAGCCCATCCGAGCCCGGAGTCTCCTGATACTGATCAATCATCAGCGGACGGATGAACCGCACGCTGTAATCGCGAAGTGCCATCCCTGCGCATCGCGATACGCCGCACGCGTGAACGGCATTCCGCCGAGCACCAGCAGATTTCCTCCGCGATCCAGAAAGCTCTTGATCGCTGGCCAACTCTCCTCAGGGAAGGCAGAGCCGTAGGGAAGCACCAGGAGACGCGATGACGGGAGCAAAGCGCTGCGGGAAGTTGATCCGCGCCAGCTTGCTTGCCCCAGGGAACAAGCCGCCAGCTGCTGGTTCCGAAGGCGCAGCGGAGTCGGCGGCCGGAAATCCCGGCTCGCTGAACACCACTACATCATTCGCCACGTTTTGTGCCAGCATGAGAGCCTTCTACCAAAAACAAAGACCGCGACGATTGCCAGGACAGAATTACTCTGCGCATAAATTATGACCTGCAAGAGAAGATGGTCTTCGGAAACGACTGAGTCTCGGGCAAGGGAACTGATTGTCAAGCTACAGAATCGATTTTGTAGGGGCCAGACGCGCTTCCGTCCTGGAAGAAAATTCGGCAAAACCGCTCCCTGCCGATGTATGATTGCGGCGTTCAACGCATTTCATACCGCTCGAAAGGTGGATATAGAACTCATGGCTATTGCAACCCCTAATACTGGGACCCACCGAATCAGGCCACCGCTCCAGTCCCGGCCAAAGCTACGGCGCTCCGCTGGCTACGGTGACCACGCTTTTCTTTATGTGGGGATTTCTCACCTGTCTGAACGACATCCTGGTTCCCCACCTGAAGCCGATTTTCGACCTCAACTACACGAAGGTCATGCTGATTCAGTTCGCCTTCTTCGGCGCATATTTCCTGTTCTCGATCCCTTCCGCCAAAGATCATCGATTGGATTGGCTACCAGCGTTCTATGGTCGTCGGCCTGTTGGTTATGGGCTTAGGTGCTTTCTTGTTCGTGCCAGCAGCCAGTGTTCCGTCATACCCATTGTTCCTCGGCGCCCTCATCGTGTTGGCAGCCGGAATCACCTGCCTGCAGGTTGCCGCCAATCCGTACGTCACGGTTCTGGGAAAACCGGAGACCGCGTCGAGCCGGCTGAATCTGACGCAGGCGTTCAATTCGCTTGGGACGTTTCTGGCCCCGTTCTTCGGCGGCCTCTTCATCCTCACCGCGGCGCGAAATATCGAAGAAGTGAGAGCTCTGGCGCCAGACGCGCTGCAGGCTTATCGCCTGCACGAAGCGGCGACGGTCAAGTTGCCATATGTGGGATTGGGCATCGCGCTGGTCCTGCTGGCTATTGCGATTGGCAGTTTCAAGTTGCCAAAAATCCCGCATGCTCAACATCAGATTGGCGAAAAGGTTAACGACTCTATCTGGAAGCATCCCAACCTGATCTTTGGGGCCATCGGGATTTTTGTCTATGTCGGCGCGGAAGTTTCGATCGGCAGCTTCCTCGTCAACTATTTCAGCCAGCCCGAAATCGGAGGCTTGACGGAAAAAGTCGCCGCCAGCTTCGTGGCCTTCTATTGGGGCGGCGCCATGGTCGGACGCTTCATCGGCTCAGCCCTCCTGCAGAAGGTGAAAACTGGAGGCCTGCTAGCCATTTGCGCGGTATGCGCCGCCGGCTTGGTAGCGGTCTCGATGCTCACCACCGGGCACTTGGCGATGTACAGCATCATTCTAGTCGGATTCTTCAACTCCATCATGTTCCCCAGCATTTTTACTCTGGGCGTGGCGGAACTCGGGCCCCTAACTGGAGATGGGTCCGGAATCATGATCATGGCGATCGTCGGAGGGGCAATCATTCCGGTAGCGCAGGGATGGATCGCCGACCACATCGGTATTCATCACGCATTCTTCCTGCCGGTCATTTGCTATTTGTACATTTTGTATTTCGCTTTAAGTGGCTCGAGGGCGAACAGCGAGCGTTACGCAAAAGCGTCATCTTAGCGAAGCGAAAGGTCGTCCGGGTAGCGTGTGTGGAATCACTGACAAACCGGGGCGGTCTGGTACGATTGCTGGTATTCAAAAGACAATAATTAAAACGATTTAAAAGCCCCCATGGTGCAAGTCAAGAAAGCCGGCCAAAAGCCGCAGGCCATCACGCTGAAAGCGGTAGCCCAGCATTTAGGACTCACCCCAGGAACAGTCTCCGCAGTCCTTAACGACTCGCCTTCTGCCCGCTCTATTCCCCAAGAGACCAAGAACCGCATCCGCGCAGCCGCCAAGGAACTCAACTATCGCCCGAACTTCTTTGCCCGCACTCTCCGCAACAAACGTACTTACACGATTGGAGTGATCGCGGAAGAGATTGGCGATTCCTACAGTTCGCCGATCATCAGCGGCATCGAGCAATATCTGCGAAAGCGCGACTATTTCTTTTTAACAGTCGTCCATCGGCACGACCCGGCTCTGTTAAGCCGGTATTCGCAACTTCTGTCTGAGCGCGGAGTCGAGGGGATTATCACCGTCGATACTACGGTTCAGGAAGCACCCATGTTGCCCACTGTGGCGATCGCCGGGCACAGGAAACTGAAAGGCGTCACCAACATCGTTCTCGATCATGGACACGCTGCAGTTCTGGCACTGAACCACCTGAAGGATTTGCACCATGAACGTATCGCATTCATGAAAGGGAATCCGATAAGCTCCGATGCGATGGACCGTTGGGATGCCATCTGCCGTGTGGCCGAAGAGATCGGGATCAATATTGATCCGGACCTGACCATGCAGATCGATACCGATGACCCAACGCCAATGCTGGGCTATCCCGTCACCAAGCGGCTTCTCGCGCGACAGAAGCCATTCACCGCAGTCTTCGCCTATAACGACATATCCGCAATCGGCGCGATCCGCGCTCTTCAGGAACAAGGTTTGCGCGTGCCGGAGGATATATCCGTTCTCGGGTTTGACGACATTCCAGGCGCCGCCTTTCATAAACCTAGCCTCACAACGGTGCGGCAACCGTTGAACCGCATGGGAGAAGTCGCGGCCCAGACCCTGTTGGATCGAATTGAGGGCAAAAAAGAATACCCTTCGGAGATGGCGATCGAGCCTGAACTAGTCGTGCGGGAATCCACGGCGAACGCACCCAGCTCCTGCTAGGATCAACACCAGCGACCCTGCGTCCGCCCGGGACGTCAGTCGCACCTCTTCATGCCCACCGCCGCAACACCCACAGCGCCTGCTTCTGCCCGCGCTCTCACCTATGCCGCGTACATCTCATTCATTCCCATCGGAATTGCAACCGTGCTTCTCGGCCCGATGCTGCCGATGCTCTCGGCGCGCTGGTCACTAAACTACGCTCAGGCCGGCGCGTTGTTCACCGCACAGTATCTGGCTTCCACCTGCGCTGTGGCGCTCTCCGGAGTGCTGGTATCGCGGTGGGGATTCCGGTTCGCCATCACTCTTGGAATGTCATTAATGGCCGTGGGCATGGCGTTCTTGCTTTCTGGACCGAAGGTGCAGGGCGTTCTATGCATTGCAGCCTATGGAGGAGGACTTGGCCTCGCTGTTCCCGCGGCTAACCTACTCGTTGCCGCCGTAAATCCCGAGCGTCGAAGCGCGACGCTGAGTACGTTGAACTTTTTCTGGAGTATGGGTGCAGTGGCCTGTCCATTTCTGGTCGCGGCGGCGGCGAAGAGCCAGCATATTCCTCTCTTCCTGCTCTGCGTTTCCGTGTTCTCTCTTACGGTCGTGATAGGAATCGCTCTGATGCGCAGTAGTTTTTTTGAGCCCTCGTCGCCTACGGACAGGAGCCCAGTTCTTCCCATGATTCGCCGCCCCTCGCGATCCTTTCTGTTCCTGGCGGCTTTGTTTTTTCTTTATGTTGGGGTAGAAAACGGCTTCGGTCAGTGGATGGCCTCGTACGTGAAAAGCCTGGGAACTATGACTCTCGCCGTGGCTCTTGCGACACCGTCGATCTTCTATTCTTCCCTGATGGTAGGCAGATGGATTGCACCCGCTCTCTTACGCTTCATCGATGAAGTCAAGCTGGTTCAGATCGGTTTACTTCTGGCTTGCGGCGGCATGGCCGGACTGATCTTTTCCCACGAATTCCGAGGCGTGGCAGCCAGCGCGTCTGCGGCAGGTCTGGGTCTCGCATCCGTCTACCCCATCACGATTTCACTCCTGTCCCGGGAGTTTGGCTCGTCGGGGATCGGATCGCTGATGTTCTTCTTATCTAACATCGGAGGTGGTCTTCTCCCATGGCTCGTAGGTATTTCATCCACTCAGTTCGGCACCTTGAAGGCTGGGCTATTCGTCCCGCTGGTGGGATGCGTGCTGATGCACGTCCTTTATCTGCGGAACCGGACCCCATCGGCGATCGAATTGTCAGATCCGAGTGCCAACCGTCCTCGCGGCTAGCCGGGCGACCCTTACAACTCGATAAAGCGGAGCCAACGGTTTTGGAAGTCGCACAGTTGCCCATTCCCCGGGACCGGGCGTAAGGACAAATCGGCTAACCAATCGGACGCGATCGATGCGCCGCTCTCGCAATCGCAGCATCAGCCGAAAGTACGCGAGCGACTCGACGTCATATGTCTTTTCGCTTGAGACGTACGCCTCGACCTCTTCCGCCAATGTTCCGGCTGCCGAGTCCTCTGGAAGACTCTGGGCGGCCGACGCAGGAAGAGTCGAGCCCAACAGTTTTTGGGCAAGCAGTAGCGTCACGCGTAAAATCCGCGCGACGCCCAGTCCCTGCGCCTGATCAGCGATCCGCTTCCAGTTGAGCACCGCCAGATTGCTGATCCGCGCCAGATCGCAAAGCCAGATCAGCCGTCCCCACACGTGCTTCGCTGCATGCAGGGCCAGCACCACGAGCAGGTCCTCCGTCGCCAGGGCCTTCACCTCTAAGCCAGCAACTCTGACCGTCTGCGCACGGCCGAACAGTCCCTCGACATCAAGATCCACGGCATAAAAATGTGGCTGAACCGCCCACTGAACCTCCAGCAGATTCCTTCCTGCTGTACCATCGAATGCGCACTCGTACCCCGACTTCAGATAAGCCTCTTCCTCGTCCTCCGAAAGCCTCACATGCGGGGTATAACCAAGTTCCTCGACCGCTTCCCGCACGCGCTTCAAATCTGTCGCATGAATCAGCAGATCGATGTCTCCGGACTGGCGCAATGCAATGTCGCCGTAAACTGTCTCCGCCAAGGCCAGACCCTTGTAAGGAATGAACTCGATGCCGGCCTGTGACAAGCGGTCGGCAATACGAACAAATTCACTTGAAAGAAGAAGCGCTTTATGAAGATTTACCTGATAACTCTGTTTCAGAGTTATCAGGGCTTCGGTAGGAACCCGATTCGCAAAATTCAGCAGGGATTGTGCAAGGATCGGTTGCACCCCGTGATGTTCCGCAAGACTAAGGAGAGCATTCCAATGAACTTGGGAATCTAACAGCTCACGAATTCGAGCTGTTTTCTCCTCTGCGGGAAGTTCGGCGCACGCAACCCGTAGCAAAGACCACTCGGTCTCAAGCGGCGCAGAAAGGCCAGGCATATTTCCGACTGGAATACTGCATCTGAGAGTTGCTCATGCGATAGCGCTGGTCGGCTGAGTTGCCGCTGCCGGTGCAATTCTAATTTGTATCAGATTCGCTGACGCCTGCTTCTTCGCTAGCATGTTCGCCGACGGGACTCCCGTGCGGGCAAAGGATTTTTCGCAATCCTGCGATGAGGGCCCGCGCATGTTGCCCTCCATAAACGCCAGTCCAGGACACCGAGTGCAACTTCCGACATGTGAGCAAGAGGTGCATGTCGTCAGGTGGTTCAAGCGGATCGAGCGCACTTCGTTCATTCGATCCGAATAGCGCCAAATGTCGAGGAACCGTTCTGTTCTCACATTTCCAGTAGGAAGCGGAAATTGCACGCACGGGAACACATCGCCATATGGCGATACATAACACGCAGTATGGCCAGCGCTGCAGGGCAGGGCCGACAGCGCGTTCTCATCGGCAGGAGCGGCAATCGTACAGAACTCATCCACATCCCCAACCAGGGCCTGATCGCGAAACACCTGGCGCAGCGCTTCCTGGTTCACTCCCAGGCTCAACACCGAACGATCGCCATCCATCATGGGAGTGATGGTCGGATCCAGAGTGCACTCGACTCCGAGTTCCTCTGCCAGGGCCCGTACACCCTTGTAGTCCTGGAGATTCTGCACCATCAGCACATTCGCAAAGATCACCCGCAGCCCTTGCGATTTCAGAAACCGCGCAGCGTCCAAAGATCTCTTCAATGATCCCGGCACCAGGGTAATTGCATCATGCACTTCCGGCATGTGGGAGTAGATACTGATCTGAATCGATTCCACGCCGATATCTCGGATTCGCGCCGCCTCGCGCTCGCGAATCATGAGCGCGTTCGTCTTGAGCTTCACGCAGAACTGGCGGTCGAGCCGCGCGTACTCGAGAATCTCGAAGAAGTCTTTTCGCAGAAAAATCTCTCCGCCGCTCAGCGTCAAGATGAAGACACCTGCGTCGGCCATCTCGTCGAGCAGGTGTTTGATCTCCGCCGTCGTCATCTCGCCATGATCCTCATGGTCAAGATAACAGTGAACGCACCGTTCGTTGCAGCGATAGGTCAGATCGAGTTGCACGCTGAGCGGGATATTCCGCGCCAGCGCCTTCTCTGTCATCTGTTCGAGCAATCCGCTCATTTAGAATCTCCGCGGACGATTGGCTCTTCGGAGATCTGGAGGATGCCATGGCTCGCCAGTTCCCGCGCCACAGACTCCGCGTCGCGCAGGGCTTCGCCGGGCTCAACCTCAAATTCTGTGCATATCTTTTGCCGAACGATCAGTTCGAGCGGAGTTGACCCATCGGCCGCTTGCCATAGAATGGTTGCCGTCTTATTCAGGGTAAACAGCGTCGAGTCCCGCCCCGACATGATCATCATCTCGCCATCGAGGCTGCGCGCTGCTACTCGCGGGTTGCGTGCCACATAAAGGCTACTCATCGAATCAACTCCCAAACCCGGGCATCGGGGAAGAAGGTCAGCCGCGAAACTGGTACATGGCTGACAAACTCGAATGCCGCATGAAAGGCCGACCGCACCAGTTCCTCATCCTCCGCGAAAAACAGCAGATTCGCAAGCAGGCCTCGCGCCGCCTCGCCCGCCGGTACTCGATCAATGCGATTTTCGCTTCCTTTGGACAGCAAGTAGAGCGCAGCGATTGGAGCCGAAACATTCTCCCCGAGTTTGGCCAGTTCTCCAGTGAAAGGTGTGCCAAACGCAACGTATCTATCATCGCACTTTCGGACGTAGGAGATCTCGTCCGTTAAAAGCGTTACGTCCGAAGGTGCCAGCCGCGATATGGTCGTCTTGCCCGCCTCCGACACTCCAGCAAACAGGAAGGCCTTCCCGTTGCGAATTGCGCTGGCCGAGTGCAGCAGGAACCCACCCTGCTTCGCCAGCACTAGCGTGTGCACAATGCGGAGCACCGCGTCGATCGAATATGGATTCGCCGTCTGCCGAATCCACCCCCGCCGCTTTGTCGGCTCCCACTCCGCCCGAAAGTCCCCGCGCGTCAGAGTCCAACGCCCGCCGCGCTGGGCAACACGCACAGGCGCATCCGGATCAGCATTACCTGGCATCGCCATCTCAATGTCGAACTCAATTTCGGCGTTTGCTACCGAAGTTAGATATCCGGCGTAGCGATTGTGGAGTATGCCAAGAAAGTCGCGATCGGTCGAATTCACGCGCACGGGCATGCCGCCGATTTCAATAGTCAGGCTCTGCTGCGCGACTTCGGAGATGACTTGTGGCAAGAGACGGCTCGAATCCTAGACGGTCTTAGTTGATGCCCGGCTCAGTC
Organism: Terriglobia bacterium; assembly: GCA_963743105.1. GTDB lineage: Bacteria > Acidobacteriota > Terriglobia > Terriglobales > Acidobacteriaceae > Sulfotelmatobacter. The sequence goes on along the minus strand of CAVUOS010000021.1, from coordinate 14,480 downwards.
GGTGTACCCCCACGATCACACGGGCAGCGGTTTCCGAGCGGCGAAGCAATGTAGTCAGCGCTCGTTCTGAACGCCGAAGACTTTTCTCCGGCTCAAAACGTCTTCCATTTCGCACAATGAACGACACCTTCCCCAGGATCTCGCCGGATTTGATCGGAGCATCCGCAGTCGCCATGGCATCTCCACGCGTAAGCACTCGCAGCTTATCAGCATCGCCGTTTTTTGCAACCACGCGGTGGGCAACGAAACGGTACGCGTTACTGAAAAGGACGATGTCTCCGGGTGCCACGTTGGAACTAATAGCGGGCTCGACCACGAGGCAATCCCCGGGCCAGATGGTGGGTACCATGCTCCTGCCGCTCGCGGGCAGAACCAACTTGCCCAAGCGCCGAAGCGCCTCATCGGCAAGTTCGTGCACGACCGCATGCGTCCCGGCCCGCAACTGCGACGAAGAGGTCATGAAGCGCTGGAGTGACCAATACAGCTGCTTTGCGTCGAGCTGATCTTCCCGCACGATAGCGCCGTGGTCACGAACACCTGTTCGTGCCGGAATGACGGTTTTTCGTACGGTTTCTTCGGCGTGGCCGCCTGCGTTGTTTCAGATGTATGGTTCATGTCCATAATGGAAGGTCCTATCTAATTCGTCCTAATTGAGCCCTGATTGAGAAGCCTGCACCGCGCATCCGCCGGTGCCACCCGATCCGCACAATTGATTGCTCTGTGTTGAAAAGTAAATCTGCGAAGCGCCTGCCGGAGTGCCGACAACGTTGTCGATGATAATCCCGCCAGTGCCTCCGGCCGCAGCCAGACTCGCGGTTGCTGGTTTTCCGGCGTTTCGCCATCTCACCCCGGCCGCCCCCGCGCGGTCAACGGTAACAGGCTGGTAGATGGTCGTTTGCCACACCGGATGCGTGCCTGCTTGGGATGTTCCCGCGTTTGTCACTACCTGGATATTGCCGTTGCTATCGATAATTGAGTCTGCCAGAGCATACGAATGGTTGGCCTGCCAGGCTCCATGCGCGGCAGCCTGCGGGCCTTGGTTGATCCATTGCGCCGCGGCATCGGTTGTCGACCCACCAACCGTCGTGCTCCAAGTCGGATGACCTTGCGCGACCGTTCTCGATGTTCCAGACGTTCTGCACGTCTGCACTTGGAAGTGCGTGTCCAGCACCTGCTGTCCGACCGTGTAACCAGTCGACGGAAGCCACGGGGTGTTCACGAAGTTCATCGCGCACCCACCGGCAGCGCACGAATTGCCCGACCCGCTCGCTTTCACGCTGGCAAAGATCCATTCTGTAGTGCCACCAGTCGCATTCGGATTTGAGATGTCAGTGACCGGAGAGCATCCCGTAGTTGCGCTCGTCAATGTAGGGCCCGCCACCGGAGCCCCCATCGCACCGGTAGTGATCGGAATCTGGTACAGTCTTGGTGCCCCGCCCGTGTTTCCGCACACGTAGAGATTCCCCGTAGCATTTCCCGAAGTGAAATACTTGGAATCAAACCCACCATCAAAAAGAGGACTGGGAGTTGATGGAAACGCAACGCTGGCACCCACAACAGCCTTGTTTCCAGTCGTGTTTGCCGCGAAGCTGGTTCCAAACTGATAGACCGCCGAACAGGGTTGCCCGCCGCAGCTTGTCGTTGCGTCGGCTGAGGCAAAAACGTAGACTCTGTTCGTAGTCCCGTCCACGATTGGCCCGGCAACCACCCCTGCGCCGAAATCGACCTGTCCAGAACGCGTAACCACCCCCGTAGAACTCACGAGATAGAAGTATCCACCATAGTCACCTACGAAGACGTTCCCAGATGCGAAATCGTAGACGGGGCTGGAAAGAGATGTGGCGTTGGCCGGGAATACCTGGACGGGGAATCCACCGGTCGTCACTCGCGTGGGCGTGCCTTGAAAAACGCCTGTGATCTTGTGCAGCCATCCGAGAGCGCCACCAACCCATAAGGTGTCATGACTATAGTCGGGGAAGACAGAGGAGGTTGTGTCGTTTACCGGCACTGACGGAGCACCTGTCCTCAAAGTAATCGTTGTCATGCAAGGAGCAGTGCAGGCTCGATATGCACCATTGCCGACAGCGACTAATGTCGTCGGAGAGGCTACCGTTCCCCCGGCCGCCCATTTCAGCAGCACCAGAGTCCCGATCCCACCGGTGGTCTGAACGAATGCCACTTGCTTGCCGTCCTGAGAGACCGTCGGTGAAGTCAGTATCTGCCCTCCAGTGTTGAAGGCCCAATAAACCGTAGGCACGATTCCGCTGCATCCAGAATAAAGGTTGTCGAAAGCGACGACGCTCGCTTGCCCGGACGTTCCCTGCAGCCCCGTGCTGAATACCACATAATCCGGCGTACCCCCGCTGGCGCAGTTTGCCGAGGTGATTTGGAAAAAGTATTTGGCGGGGAAGACACCTGCCCCAGCATTGGCCCCATTGCCCAGGTTCACAGACCAATCCCGATGCGACGCTCCCGCAGCCGCGAACAGGCCGGGACTCCTCAAGCCCACGTCGCTGGCATTCAGAGTCCTGACGAGATGGTCGCGGTTCCACTGCTGCCAGTACCGCGGATCATGCATCACTGCTGCAGCCTGGGCGTCTGTCGACGGCTGGGAAAAGACGACGTGCCGGTGGCTCCAGTCCACGGGCTCACCCTGCCGCGCGGGACTGGCTGCTCGCCCCGTTAAAATCCATCCCATTACACACAGCGTTAAAAGTCCTACACCATACCCGAGCGGTCGCGCGCCAATCCCTCTCATTATTGTTTTGACTCCATGGCTCGCCTTAGCACGGTTCGCGAGATCCAAAGGTTCTGCGGGCGGCACTGCAAAGGTTTCCCGTCGCTGTATCCGTCCTGTGTCGCTAGTAAAGAGTCACGCGCCGGCTCGCAGGGTCTACTCGCTATCTGCCACTCCCATATTCGCGTAGCTCATCAAAGCCGCCGGAAATTGGACGTAAGTTTCCGTCAGTTGGCTGGTTTGGCCGAGATTTTACTCTCTCTTCCCCCCACCAAGCAAACGGGTTTTGTGATGTTCCGAACCGTTATTCTGAGGGTCGCGACTTACAGTACAACATACAATAGTCGAAATCCTCCGAATTGTGACATCATCAAAGAACGACCATCACGTCGGAAACTTTGTGGGGGTTAGGACAAAGAATTGAACCGATACGAGACCACGGAGACTATGGACCAAGCTGTGCGCCCCAGTGACGTCAATGTCCTGACAAAAGAAGAGATTCAGCATCTAGCGGTCGAGGGTGCCCAGTCCGCAGAAACCCTCATGAACGTCGTCGCCCTTATTGCGAAGAGGTTCCGAACCGACGTTTGCTCGGCCTATCTGCTCGAGCCGGATCGCGCCAACCTCGTTTTGGCCGCAACTGTGGGACTTCGACGCGAATGCATCGGCAACCTGCGCATGGCGGTCAACGAAGGGTTGACCGGGCTTGTCGCCGAGCAGGTGCGAGCGGTCGCCGTCAGCCAGGTCAAGAACCATCCTCGGTTCAAATATTTTCGCGATTCAGGCGAAGATGCTTATCAGTCTTTTCTGGGCGTGCCCCTGATTGATCGCGGAATCCTGCAGGGTGTCCTGGTCGTCCAGACCATCGAAGCCCGGACCTTCGGCGCTGATGAGATTCGCATGCTGGCCGAGGCCGCCTCTCAGGTCGCACCCATTGTCAGCGAAGCTCGTACCCTGGATCGCTTCATTGCTCCGTTGCAGGAGCGCCTATGGGCTCTGGCGCGCAATCTGTGGTGGAGTTGGGACCATAACTCCGCCAGCCTGTTCCTCGATCTGGATCCTGCACGCTGGAGCGAGCTGAACCACAATCCGATTGCCCTGTTGAGCGAGATGCCGCTCTGCCAAGCTTGAGACTCGTGCCACGGAACTCATGCTGCACAGCCGCATGAATTACGCCTATCGCCGCATGCTGGAATATCTCGAGGCCGACCGCACCTGGGGGACGCAGCACGCCGGAGTCCTGCGGCCGCACCCGGTCGCCTATTTTTCCGCCGAGTTTGGATTGCACGAATCGTTGCCTATTTATTCCGGCGGCCTTGGCGTGCTTGCCGGCGATCACATCAAGAGTTCCTCCGATCTCGATATTCCACTGGTCGGCATTGGCTTGTTTTATCCGCAAGGATATTTCCGCCAGCATCTCGATCTGAGCGGCTGGCAGCGCGAAGAGTATCTGGAAACGGATGTCACGCAATTACCCATGGAGGCCGCCATCGGAAAGGACGGCCGGCCCGTGCTCGTCCCCATCGAGACGCGAAGCGGCAACCTCCAGGCCAAAGTCTGGCGCGTGAAAGTCGGCCGTCGCGATCTCTACCTGCTCGATTCTGATGTCGAAGGCAACGCTCCCGAGGACCGCGAACTCACCTCCCGCCTCTACGGCGGCGATCTTCGCATCCGAATCCGCCAGGAGTTATTGCTCGGGGTGGGTGGACTGCGCGCCCTGAAGGCCCTCGGCATTTCTCCTGGAGTCCTTCACCTTAATGAAGGCCACAGCGCCTTCGCCGTGCTCGAGGCGATTCGCATGCGCATGGAAGATGAAGGCATCGCATTCGAGGCCGCCGTCCCACGCATTTCCCGTGAAGTCGTGTTCACTACCCACACGCCCGTTCCCGCCGGACACGACCGCTTCGACGCGAGCCTGGTCGAAGAGCACATCGGCCCCTTGCGCGAAGCCATTGGGCTTTCTCAGGACAGCCTCATGGGACTCGGCCGCGAGAATCCCTTCAAACTCCGACGAACTTTTCTGCATGACGGTTCTGGCGCTGCGGATTTCGCGGCGCGCCAATGCCGTCTCTGCCCTGCACGGCGAAGTCTCGCGCAATATGTGGACCGGTCTCTTCAGGGCAAACCGGAAGACGAGATTCCCATCGGGCACATCACCAACGGCGTCCACGTCCCTTCCTGGCTCGCGCCGCAGATGTTCCGGCTCTACGATCGCCATCTCGGCACCGGCTGGCACGAACGCGGCAGCGAAGCCAAGATCTGGCACGGAATCGAAAATGTCGACGACGGCGAATTGTGGGAGACGCACCTCAATCTGAAATCGCAGCTGATCGAATTCGTTCGCAAACGCGCCGTCGAGCAAGCCGAGCGTCGCGGAGAATCGCCGGAAGTCTTGCAGCGCCTCGGACGAGTGTTCAGCCCGGATGCCCTGACCATCGGCTTCGCGCGTCGCTTCGCCACCTACAAGCGGGCCAATCTGATCTTGACCGACATCGAGCGCCTGGCCGCGATGGTCAATGATCCCAACCGCCCGGTTCAATTCGTGTTCGCCGGCAAAGCCCATCCGCTCGACGAGCCGGGGAAGCGCGTGCTGCAGCAAATCGCCGACCTCATGCGCGATCCTAAATTCCGCGACAAGTTCGTCTTCGTCGAGGATTACGACATCAACGTTGGCCGCCATTTCGTGCAGGGCGTCGACGTCTGGCTCAACAATCCCCGCCGTCCGCTCGAAGCCTCCGGCACCAGCGGTCAGAAAGTCGTCCTGAATGGCGGGCTGAATCTGTCCGTTCTCGATGGCTGGTGGGCCGAAGCATACGACGGTCTAAACGGCTTCGCCATCGGCACCGGCAAGACCCACTCCAACATGAACGTTCACGATGCCCGCGACGGCGAAGATCTCATGCGCACTCTCCGCGACGAATTGATCCCGCTCTACTACCAGCGCGACCGCGACGGCCTCCCTCGCGGCTGGATCAAACGCATGAAACGCACCATTCGCACCCTGGGCTGGCGCTTCAACGCCGACCGCATGGTCATGGATTACACGCTCAAATGCTACGTTCCCGCGGCAGGCGGAACGTCGAGTGACATGAGGGCGAATCCTTAGGTTCCCAAGCTTTGTCACATTCGAGACAAATTCTTCGTTTCTCCTGAAACGAAACTCTCGGTTGCTGCACTACTCAAATGAGCGGTAGAAGTCAACTTTGTGTGGCGCCTGCTGCTCATTCACGAAATCCCCGATAGGGAAGGCCTTTGGCAACCGGGGGGAAGCTTGGGCACTTCAGATCGCTGGAGCCGAATGGGGAAGCGGCTCCAGCGATCTTCGGGGTTTTTCCCGACAACAAAATACTGATTGATCCGCCACTTTTCATCTCTTGAAACATTCAAGTAGTCGTGGTTCCAACCAGAGCCCGCCGCCCAGATCTACTCCTCAACAGTGTATCGATGAATGCCGACTGCAAGGCATCGGCGAAAGTGCCGCGAAAAATCCCATGCACGTCGGAGTAGGGTCGCTTAGAAAGATTGCGGAGAGAACTACCGGAAGATGTTCCAGATAAGCAGGAGAATGGTAGGCGCGGTTCGCCGCGCCAATTCCGTCAGGGCAAGTAGATCCTCGTACGCCGAGCTAACCAGGGTGTTTCCCTCGATCACGTTCTCGAGAGAACCGCACGTCCCCCACCCGGTTAGATGGGGGACGCGGTTTTTCGCGGACCAGATTCGCTTGAGCGAATGCGCCAGAACGGTCATTGTGCACGTTCCCTGGCGTCGGAATCTCCCAGGTGACCGATTTCACGCCGGGCGCGCTTCCATCTCACCCGTGCTGTGTCGATGCTGATTCCGAGAAAGGCCGCGATCTCCGTCAGGCTGTGTCCCTGAATTTCTTTTAACAGAAACACCTCCCGATGAGCCCTGGGCAACTCTAGAGCCCTGAGGATCACGTACTGGAAAACCCCGGGCCGCTTCAGTCCGGAAACAGGCTTCCTGGCGCGTAATGAACAAGGGTGGGTCATGAATCGATCTCGATTTCCAGCGCTGGTTCTCATCGCCTTCTCGGAGAATAGTGCCGCTATGGCCTGTTTCGTTACACGGCACCTGTCTGCTCACTCCCGTTCCATTTGAGGTGTTAAACTAACTCCCACTCCATCACCCGCGAGGCCCGTTCCTTGCTACTGCAGTCCTTTGACGAATCCTACGTCGAGCGTCTTCAGGCAGGAGACTTCCGAACGCAGGAACATTTCGTTGCTTATTTCAGCGAATTGATCCAGCTGAAACTGCGCTCGCGCCTCCATTCACCGCAGGCGATAGAAGACGTCAGACAGGAAACCTTTACACGCGTCTTCGCTGCCATGCGTGGTGGAAAAATCCGTCAGCCCGAACGCCTCGGCGCTTTCGTGAACTCCATGTGCAATAACGTCTTACTCGAGCACTATCGGGCATCTTCGCGCGACAGTTCTCTGGACGACGAAGAGCAACAGGACTTTCCCGCGACGAATGTAGACGTGCTCGGCGCCATTGCCGCCAAGCAAATGGGAGAGAAGATCCGGGAGATCCTGGAGGAGATGCCCGAACGAGATCGGAGGCTGTTGCGGGAGGTTTTCCTGGAGGAACGGGACAAAGATGCAGTCTGCAGCGACTTCGGCGTCGACCGCGAGTACCTGCGGGTGCTGCTCCACAGGGCAAAACAATCCTTTAAGTCCTTGTATTTAAAGAATGTTGCGGCTCGGCCGCCGGGTGCACTCGCGGTCGGAAAACGATGAAACGATTAACCTGCGGGCCGCACTATCTGTAATGAGGGGGATCGATCATGGACCATCAAGAGGCGGTCCGACAAAACGCTACCGAGAGGTATCTTCTGGACGAACTCGATCCTGAACTCCGGGATCAATTCGAAGAGCACCTTTTCGACTGCCAGGATTGCGCGCTCGACGTGCGCGCCGGCGCTATGTTCGTCGAACAGACCAAAGTGATTCTGGCTGAACCCACTGGTGTTTCGGTGACGCGTGTTCCGGCCGCGGCTGCTGCCAAGCCTGGATGGCTTTCATGGCTGCGTCCTGCGTTTGCCGTACCAGTATTCGCATTGCTGTTGGCGGTGATCGGATACCAGAACTTCGTTACTTATCCGAGACTGGTCGCAACCGCAGATCAGCCTCAGATCGGACCCTGGACCTCAGTCAACGTCAGCACCCGCGGCACAACTGCGAATTCAGTCAGGGTGCACAAGGGAGAAGGCTTCGGAGTTTTGGTGAATCTTCCTCCCGAAGATGGATTCGCTTCCTATACAGCGGACCTGTATAATCCCGCGGGGAAGAAAGAGTGGTCAGGGCCGATTGCAACCGCCTCCCACGAAGAGACCCGGCAGGTTTACGTGCAGGGTCATAACCTCGAATCCGGAACCTACACTCTCGTCGTAAACGGCGTCACCCCAGGGGGCGAGAGCAAAGAAATCAGCCGTCATCCAATTGACGTGCAAATTCAGAACTGAGGCTCGTTGATCGGTGTGCCGCGACTCGATCTGAAATCGTGAAGTCGTTTTGAAAGGGCGGCTTATAGCCGCGCCGTCAAGGGGCCATTGAAAAATGGGGCTTTAGCCCCTGATGGGCAAGGCGCCGAGTCAGATCGGTTCGAGCGTTGATCGAGAAAACTCATGAAAGACAATCTCAAATCCCACTACTTCCATGCGGAAGCCTATGCGCTTACCGCCAGGTTGACGGCGCCGTTTGAAGCGCAGCTCAGGAAACAGGCCTACGTGAAGTTGGAAGGCGATAGCCAGAAGGTGCTCCTCGAAGGAGAGGAGCAAAAGCGCCTCAAGGACAAAAAGACACCCGACAATTATTTCTCGGAACACCCGAAACCTTATCGCTTCGAAGGACTCTTTTCTTATTCGGCTGCCCACACCCAGGTATCGGGACATAGGAGCAAAAAAATTGATGGTGCGTTCGTTACACTGGCGACCTCCGTTGTCGAGAATCTGAACGTGCTGAATGTGGTCACCGCGGACAAGGTTGTCGCTCAGATTTCCACAACGCATCTACCCGACCAGTATTCGCCCAAGGTCACGTTTCTTGGTACTCACTTCGAAAACCTCAGGATTGCCAACCACAAGATCACACCTGCCCTGAGACTTGACCTTGTTGGAGACCCGCCGATAGAGCAGCAAGACGAAGTCAAATTCTATCTACCGCACGGAACCACTCTGATGGAGTCTCTGAAGAAACAGTACAACAAATGGGAGACGGGATTCGAGGCGTTCCTATCAGGAATCGAGGGGAAACATCGCGAGCGTCTGAAAGACGACGACAATTGTCCGTCCGCGCTGTATTATAAATCCTCTAATCTCCTCACAGAAGCGCTTCAGGTAGACGCTGCGGCAGCAGCAGCCAAAGACAAAGGACGTGAAGCGCCTGTCAGCAATGGCGCCAAGTGGAAGGGCTTGACATGTTCGTTGGTCGAACACGTCGATATCGAACCTATCGTGATCCCGGTGAGGACCGAGAATCCGAAAGAGCCGCCCATTGTGTACCAGCCATCGGCGCACTGCCTCGGCAACATGATCCACGTCAAGGATTTCGGAACAATCTTCCTCGCGGAACTGAGGGTGAGTCACAATTCCTTCCACCTGACCATGATCCGCACGGAACTGGGGTGCATCGCGGACGGCAGCGGATCATTCGTGTCCTGCGCCGTCAACGGGAAAGGTTCCAAGGGAGGCCCATAGACGCAACGGCAGCTCGAGCTGGACTGGGATCGTTATTACTTGTCATTATTGGTTTGGTAGCATGTAGTCGGAACAACGATCCGCAGGCTGCCTTCGATCGCGCTGTCTCCACATTCAGGCATGGCAAGATCGTAGCCTCGATCGATCAATCAAGAACAGGTTACAACCAATTTCACAAACATAGTGCGGAGTGGGCGTGGAAGTTTCGACTCCTTGAAGCTGCCGGCCTCATCTGGCGAGGCATGGACGAAGACGCACTCCGTCTCCTTTCTTCTGAGACCTCGCCCCTTCCGGATGGCGAAATTACAGTTAAGAAGAATCGGCTTGAATGCTCGGCCCACATCGATCTTCATCAGTTTCCAGAAGCGCAAGAATCACTCAGACAGGCTGAAGCTTTGTGTGCGAGCTCCTCTTATCCAGCGTGCGTCGACGTGAAGCTTGCGAGAGGCGCCCTCGAGATGGAACTAGGCAGCTTTCCTGACGCAGAAAACGCCTTTCAGCAGGCCCTGGCTTTGGCGAGATCCGAGAAAGATCAATTCGCGGAGGCAAATGCACTCTTGAGCCTCGGATGGTCGGCACTACAGCAGGAACACTACGACCAGACAATGGAGTGGTCCGATGCCGCCTACAAAAGCGCGGTAGCGATCGATGCCGACCACATAACTCAAAGCGCGCTAGGCAATGAAGGTTGGGCATATTACAAGCTTGGCGAGCCTGAAAAGGCCTTAAGTCTGTTTCTAGACGCCCAGCGGAGGGCTCACGCTATTGGCGCCACGACCTATGAGGTTACGTGGCTCACCAATGCAGGGTATGTCTACCTAGATGCTCGTCAGTACGACAAAGCTGAGTTGTACTACCAGCAAGCACTCAAGTTGGCAAAGCAGACAACTCAGCAAGACATCATCGACGCTCTTATGTCCCTTGCCCTTGTCTCCGAGCGAACGGGCAAGCTCGATCAAGCCCGCGACTACGCCGACCAGACCATCGCCCTTGCCCCCAAGCACGGCGACCGCCTCAACGTGCTTTATCCCATGCTGGTCAAGGGGCACGTGGCCGCCCGCATTCACGACACGCAGCATGCCGAGAAAATTTATCGCGAGATTGAACAGGACCCCAAGAGCCACGTCTTTCTGAAATGGGAGGCCGAGCACTCCCTGGCCCAACTCTACGAAGACGAAAACCAGCCGGATGCCGCCGAGCGCGAATATCACGCTGCACTCAACACCTTCGAGGTCGCCCGTTGTTCTCTGCACGAAGATACATCGCTGCCGTTCCCGGCCAATGCGGCGAGCATCTATGACGATTACATTCACTTCCTCGCGGGCAAAGGGAAGGCGAGCGAAGCGTTGAAGATTGCCGAATACCAGCGCGGACGCACGCTGGCCGAAGGACTCGGAGTGCTACAAAAGTGCGTCGGGTTCAAGCCAGATCCTCCCAATGCTCAGGCGATCGCCCGTAAGGTCGCCGGAACGATTCTGTTTTACTGGCTTGGAGAAAAGCAGTCTCACCTGTGGGCGATCACGCCGCAAAAAATAATCACTTTCACTCTGCCGCCGAAATCCGAAATCGAGCCCATCACCCAGCGTTATCGGAAAGCCCTCTCCGAGCAGCAGGAATTTCTGCAGCAAACGACGGATGACGGCCTCGCGCTCTATCACATTCTCGTCGAGCCAGTCGGCAACTTACTCCGTCCGAACGCCAAGGTCTTCATCATCCCCGACGGCAGCCTGAATACACTGAACTTCGAAACTTTATTGGTTCCAGGCTCTACTCCGCACTACTGGATCGAAGACGTCACCGTCACGGATGCCAGTTCCCTTCGCCTGCTCGCCGCTTCGCCCACTAATCCAAATCACACGGACAATGTGCTGCTTTTCGGAAACGCCGTTTCGCCGAACAGCGACTATCCTGACCTGCGAAAAGCAGCCAGCGAGATGGAGGTCATAGAGAAGCATTTCCAACCGAAACAACAGGGAGTATTCGCGCGCGAGCAGGCGAACCCGGCCGCCTATCTTGCCAGCAAGCCCGAGCAGTATTCCTACATCCATTTCGTCGCGCACGGAACAGCCAGCCGCATGAGCCCGCTCGATTCTGCCATCGTTTTATCGCGTTCGAATACTCAGGAAGATTCCTTCAAACTCTACGCCCGCGACATCATTCATCTCCCGCTGCGGGCCCAGTTGGTCACGATCTCCACCTGCTACGGAGCAGGCGCGCGCGCCTACTCAGGCGAGGGCCTCGTCGGACTGTCGTGGGCATTTCTTCGTGCCGGAGCGCATAACGTGATCGGCGCTTTGTGGGAAGTCAGCGACGTCTCCACTCCCAAGCTCATGGATGAACTCTACCGAAATCTCGAAAGAGGAGAGACTCCTGATGCAGCTCTCCGTAACGCCAAACTCACTCTGCTTCGCTCGAATAGCGCCTTCCACAAACCATTTTACTGGGCACCCTTTCAGCTCTATACCGGATCCTGACGTCGCCCGCGCGATTCCACAAATCGGACGAATAAACTCTCTGTGTCCTCTGTGGTGAGCTCGTGAGGTTTTATCGCATTCGGAACCGCTTCGGCGAATATCGATTGCAGAACACTCGTAACTGTCGCTGATACGTTCCGCAGCTAATCTGCACCATTGTTATGTTGGTCGGAAAAGCGCAGTGGCTCCCCGCTCGGCGAATCCCTACCGAACCAAACACCCAAACAATAAAACTGGAGAATTCAATGAAGAGTCTCATAGTAGCAGTGTCAGCTTTTTCTCTAGCGCTGGGAGCCCTAGCACAAGAAACATCGCGGGGTGCTGGACAGCCTGAAGCACTTCAAACCAGCGAGCCTACTCCGCAAGCCGGGCAAATCTTTAGGCCCGAGAGCGGCAAGCCCCAACCCGGACGTGTTCACACTACCTACGTTCTGCGCAGTAACGATAGCAGCAAGCCTCTCGTGGTGGAGAGTCCTGCTGCCTTGAATCCGAGCGCGCAGGGTTTGATCAGCCCGCTCGCCACAACCGAACTGGCCGAGACACCCCAATCCCTGGGTTGTATCTATGTCGGAAGCCCCGCCAGTGCCGGATGTATTCCAAACTACAGCTCAGGCTCCGGTGGCCCAACCGCTGCCGGTTACGGCGCGATTGCGCTCGTGGACGCCTATGACAATCCCAATGCAGCTTCTGACTTGGCAGCCTTTGATTCGTATTGGGGTTTGCTCCCAGCTCCGTTTGTGAAAGTTTATGCGAATGGAAACGGTTCCTGCACCAAGCCTCCCGCGGACGCTGGCTGGTCCGTTGAATCGTCCATGGACATCGAGTACGCGCACGTCTTCGCCCCCAGCGCCGCGATCATCCTGGTCGAGGCTTGCTCGAGCTCCTGGACCGACATGCTCTACGCCGAGCAGGTCGCCTTCAACTACATCGTCACCCACTATCCGGCAGGCGGACAAGTCTCCAACAGCTGGCAAGGCGGTGAGTTTGCAGGGCAGATCGCGGATGACTCGCTATTCGCCGATTTCACATACAACTGGAGCACCGGCTACAAAACTCCGATTCTTGCCTTCGCCTCTTCTGGCGATGGCGGCTATGGCGTCGGCTATCCCAGCACAAATCCATGGGTGATCTCGGCCGGTGGCACGTCCATTCTGCGCAACTCTACAACGCTCAAGGTCGCTTCGGAATCCTGCTGGGGAGGTTCCGGCGGCGGCGAGAGCACGGTTGAGACCTACACGAGCGCCTTCAGCGGTGGCAATATGGGTCCCTGGGCCGATTTTCAGTACCCGATCTTCGGGCAGTCCAATCGCAGGACGCCTGACCTGTCTTTTGACGCGGACCCGGCTTCCGGAGCGTGGGTCTATAGCGGCTTCGGCATGGGCGGATGGGGCGTTGTCGGCGGCACAAGTCTGTCCTCTCCTGCGCTCGCCGGCATCGTCAACCGCATGGGCAATAAGCTGGGCTCGGTTTTCCTTACCCCGGCAACCAGCGGCGGTGACTGGTTCAGCACTTGGGAAAACAATATGTTGTATTCCCAGTTGGCGGCGACGAAGGCCTACAAGGCCAACTTCTACGACGTTAAGACCGGGTCCAATGGAGTCTCGGCAGTGGCGTCGTGGGACTTCTGCACGGGAGTCGGTAGTCCGCGCGGAACCAACGGTAAGTAAGTTATCACTCTGTTTACTATGAAAAATTGCGGAGGGGTCCCATGGCTGCCGCGGGGCCTCTTCGCTTGTTAGTCCAAATCTACGTTCTGGTCTTCGGAGGATTCATGCAATTACAGGAACTTTTTCGCAAGGTTACGATCACAGGGTTGCTTCTCGTACCCGGAACTCTAGCTCATGCGCAGGATGCCTGGAGCTTTCCCGATTTCTCGGCCACGCAGGTTCTCGAGTCGCGAAAGGCAGACGTCTCGATGAAGATCTACCACTCCGGAGACAGTGTGCGCGTTGAGCGGAGCGGAGCCATATCGACGTTGTATATGCCGTCGAAGAGCAAGGTCTATAACTTGACGACCTATCCTGACCACAGCCGTCAATGTGTCGTGATGAAGCCGGAACAGGCGAGAATGCTGCCCAGTCCCCTCGAGCTATTGCAAGGCTCTCATCTAAAGCGCACTGCTCTCGGCACGGAAGTTGTGGAAGGACACCCGTGCAAAATCGAGAACGTGGTAGTGAAGCGGCCCGACGGAGGAACCATCGAATCCAAGGTCTGGGAAGCACAGGACCTGCGAGGCATGCCCGTCAAAATCGAGTCTCACATCGGAGAACTCACACTGTCAGCCGTCTACCGCGACATCGCAATGGAGACTCCAGACCAGAACCTGTTCATAGTCCCTGAAAAGTGCACGCCCTTCGAAAACATGGGGCAGGTCGTGGAGCAAAAGACCCTCAAGTAGCGGAATCCACTTGAGGAACTTGAAGAATTTAAAACCGCTATGCAACGAGAGAAGACCGGATTGCCCGTCTCCTTAACGGCCGAACCGTTTTTTGGTCAGTATCAGTCTGCTCGCTTACCGGTCAACAAATTCCTGAAGAAACCTGGCGGAGAGGGA
>CAVUOS010000020.1:0-195761 GCA_963743105.1 Terriglobia bacterium | reverse complement strand
ATCTTTGGAAAACGTCATCGTTCCAGCGGGTACAGCGAAAGGGAAGAATAAGAATGACATGGCGTGAGTTGAACGACCAGTTAAGAAAAGGCAAAGACGTTGAAGTGATTCTCCAATTGTATAAAGAGCAACATAACAGATTTCAGGCCCCGCAACAGGAAGATAACGAGGATTTACTGCCGCTATAGCTATCTTCGCCGAAAGAAAGAAATGAAGGCAGTGGCATCAGCCGAATTATTCGTCTGAAATGACGAGAGACGCAAAGTTGTGAAATCGCCTGATTTCCTCAACTGGCGTGCAACCTGTCTCGGGTAGCCCGCGCGCGACCGTCGTTGGAAATACCCAGTATTTCAGGAAACGGCCACAGCGCGTAATGGGCTGGTTTTGCTGAGCTTCATTTCTACGGCGTCGGCGGCTGAAAGCTTCCGGTCTCGGTGTGGGTCGTTGCGCGGAGTACCGTGCTCAGTTTACAAACTTCTCCGGTCGCTGCTCCACAAATAGGGCAGCGCACGGATAACATCTGTTTTTGGGAGAGTTCCGTGGTCCTCATGATCGCACGATACCAAGGTTTACCGGGTGCGAGAAAGTAAGGTACATCACTGGCATCGGTGACCTCAGTCACAAAATTTGACGTTGCCTAAACACTTCGAAATCGCCATTCACTCGTAACCACTGGGCCAGTTGGCGTAACATCGCGATTTCACTTGCCTTGGCTCCAGTTTTGAGTGCTATGGCCTTGTGGGTGTTGAAAAACTCAGTGCTTGAAGTGAACTTCTTTCGGGCTGGGTAGTGGGGCCTTTTTTTCTTCTCTTTCTAGGTGGTGAGAGCCTGCGGTGTTGTCGGTTGGCTGAGGAACCGCACCAGTCGCTTGATGTTCTGCGCCGCCGCTGCCAAGAAGAACTGCTCCCGAACGAACTTCATGCGTCGTAAGCGCAAGCGACGCAGCCCGATCTGATTCTTCAGTTCCGCAAACATCGCCTCGACTTTCTTTCGCTCTCGTTGTGCATTGGAGAACTCTGGTGTGTTGGCCAACTCCCGGGCGCGTTGTCGGGCCGGCTCATGCATGTGGATGGCGAGATATTTATATCGTCCACTCGTGCATTGTGCTTTTTGTGAGCACGCTCCGCAACGTTTGGCGCTGCCGATGTAGGCATGAGCGCGATTGCGAACATTCAGGCCAACGTAGTTGAGTTGCTCGCCAGCCGGACAGCGATAGCTGTTGCTTTCCGGCAGATAGGTAAATCGCTCCGGACCATAGAAGGGACTGTTCTTTCTCAGGGCACTGTCCCGGGTACGCATGTAAGGAGTGATGCCGCGCTCCAGCAACCATTGCAGAAACTCCCCGTTGCCGTAGGTGGCGTCGGCCGCCACCGACGCTGGCTCTCGTCCTTGCCATTGCGCGAAGCGGGTGAGCATGTCTTGCGCGGCGACGGTCTCCTGACTCATGCGTGCCGCCGTCGCCTGCACTCCCACGATCACGCAACTGGCATTGTCCACCAGATAGTTGTCGTAGTAGCCCAGCCGGGCCGGCGTGCCGCCCTTGGTGGCGTAGGTGGAATCCGGATCGGTGGTCGATACCTGGTCTTGCTCATGCACCGGTTCTTCCACCGGGTTCTGCTGCTTCCAGTTCCACCAGATACTGGCGCACGGTTTGGTTCACCTGGGCCGCTTCCCCTAACTGCTCCCGCGGAATGCGGCTCTCCTTCGCTGCATTGGCCTCCACGAAACTGCCATCGACCGATAAGTTCTTGCCCTGCACCAATCCCACTTCCACACACTGCCGCACGATCTGTTCAAACAGTTGCTCGAACAGCTTCGATTCCTGAAACCGTCCGTGCCGGTTCTTGGAGAACGTGGAGTGATGCGGAATCTCCTGATCGAAGCCCAGACCCGTGAACCAGCGCCACGCCAGATGCATGCGCAGTTCTTCCACCAACTTGCGCTCGCTGGTGATGCCGTACAGATAGCCGATCAGCAGGATGCGCAGCAGAAGCTCGGGATCAATCGACGGCCGGCCCGTCTCGCTGTAGCTGTCCTTCAGCTGCTCGCGCACGAAAGCAAAGCTGATGTGCTTTTCGATCAGCCGCAGCAGGTGGGTTTCAGGAACCTGATCTTCCAGCCGGAAGTAATAGAACAGCGCTTCGGAGCGGTCGTGTTGCCCCATCATGATCAGCAGGCCTCCGACGATGAGAATCCAGCAGAGCATGGGCAGATCCTTTCCTTCTAACATGCTTCTGCTGAATCTCATCCTGCTAATCGACGTGACTTTTTCAACACCCACGCCTGATTTCAACAGTTACGTAAACTGGCGAATCGTTTCTCTCGCCGAAGTTGCCTGATTGTGAACATGGTGGCTAGAAGAAATCCCAGCAGAGCGCCTAGAAACACTGCATAGACAACTTGGCCCAGCGAGGCCAAGTTTTTACCACCCAACAATAAAAATTCCGCATAGGCAAGCGTCGGAATCCAGACAATCATGCGAAATCGAAAGCCCATGAATTCCTCCCCTCCTGCTTTTGGGAATTAAGTGGTTACTGCAACACTCGGAATCCCTGCCCTGGCGATCGATAAACGCCCCGAGCTGCCCCCAAAGGAGCCAATTTCGTCGGCCAATTGGAACGAATGTTAGCGCTTTTCCAACTGCTCAGCAAGTCCCACGAATAGGGCGGGGGGCGGCTCAAATCAAAATCCCTCAATGAGCGCTATCGCTACATCTCCCTCATTAGCACCGGCCTTGGCGACAAGGATCAAGCCTCCCGTTGGTTGGACAAGGCCTACAACGAAGACTTTTAATACCTCGTGTATTTGCCCACCGAACCCAAGGCTGATCCCCTCCGAAGCGATCCCCGCTTCGCGAAGTTATTTCAAAGACTAGGCCTCCCCGCCAGGCAATAATCCAGCGCGCAACCTTCTTCAGCAGGGGCAACCTCGCGATGGTTGGGCGGTCGTCCACCGTCCTGACGACACGTGTCTGGTGCGACATTGCCTGGCTGTCGTTCTTTGTCGCTTGCGCGCCGCCGTCTCTCGGCTCTAGTTTGCCCCGCATGACGAAAACGCTCGCAGTCGCCACTTGGGCATTCAGCGCCATCCTGGTTTCCGAACTGCTCGGCTACCTGCTGCATCGGTTGCTGCACAGCGGCTGGATCCGCTTTCTGAGCATGAACCACATGAAGCACCACCTGCTTCTGTATGGTCCACTGCAAAAGCAGCGTCCCGGCCAGGACTACCAAGACGCGACCATCGGCCAGGTTGCCATTGGCAACGTTGGCCTGGAATGGATACTGCCTGGCGGCGTTCTGCTCATCATCTTTGCCGGCATCTTCACGTTCCTTGGTGTTCGGGCGCAGTACCAGATTGTATTTTTCGCGATCTCTCTTACCTGGAGCTTCTGGGTATTCAGCTACCTGCATGATCGCATGCATATCGAGGGATTTTGGATGGAGCGCGTGCCCCTCGTGAGGTTTTGGTTCTGTTGGGCGCGCAATCTCCACGATATCCATCATCGGGTACTCGACAACCAGGGACTCATGAATAAGAACTTTGGCATCGGTCTCGCTTTTTTCGATTGGCTGTTCGGCACTATGGCTCCCGTCCAGCCCCCGTTTAATCATCCAGGCCTCGCAGCGGCAAGGCAGAGATTCGATTTCGTGATTCGAGGCCAAGGCGATCTTCCTGCTACTGAGAAGGAACAGACGTTACCGGGATGACCACAGCGAGTGCGTACGCGAGATTCAGAAGGGCCAACTTCACAGCTTTAACGAGTGGTTCCTTGATCAACCGCCAGGGAAATGAGTTCGGAAGGTGAACGCAACACGCAGCGCAACGAACCTGGTCGATGAGGGGCCCGACTCAAGGCGGGGAGCGAGTCAAACTACAGGGCAAAAATATACAGGGCAAAATCAGTTTCCGAGTCGCGAAGGTCAAGAAGGACTACGGTCCTTGTGAGCATTGAAAGGCGGAGGTGAAAGTGACAGCGAAGGCTTGGTTGAAGGCAAAACATCTGGCCAGCACGGGGTCTACTTGCTGGGTGTTGTCGCTGACGTTGGGGATTTGGAACTGTGGTGGCGGTACTCCAATGCCACCCCAATCACAACCTTCAGTCGCAATCTCACCGACTTCGGCTATTGTCGCCGCGGACGGACAAGAGCAATTCACGGCGAATGCAGTAGTGAGTTGGCAGGTAAATGGGGTCACGGGCGGCAGCACGGCAACTGGCACGATTTCGAGCAGTGGGCTATACACTGCGCCGGAGGCTGCTGTCAGCGTGACAGTGGAAGGAGTTTCGCAAGCGGATAGTTCCAAGTCAGCATCCGCGAGACTCGTGGTTCTCTCGCCGCACCGAATTGGAGTGCGCTCTTCCCAGTCGGGTTTTGCTGAGTTCTATGATCGAAGCACCGACGACACCTTCACGCCCCGAGGAAATAACTACATCCGACTTGCATCCCAGGTCGATAGCAGCGGCAACGCAACTTTCTACCACTCCACATTCAACGTCGGGCTATACGATCCAGCCCGAGCGGACACGGCTTTAGCGCAGATGCAAACGAATGGATATAACGCGGTGCGCGTTTTCTTGAATGGATGCTGCCCCAGCTCTATCGGCGATGCTGCCGGGGGATTGTCATCCGCATACATCGCCAATCTTGTAGATTTTCTCGAGAAAGCCAAAGCGCACAGCATCTACGTGATTATAACCATCGACTGGTTGCCATCCTATGGCGGCTATAGCGATCATTACGCGAACTGCCCTCAATTCAGCAGCTATAACACGCTGAATTTATGCGCAGGCGGAGTCGAGGGGAATGCCGCCTTCTTTCATGACCTGGTGGCAGCTCTTATCGTCCACAGTGCCGCATTGGAATCAGTCCTAGCGTATGAACTGCGGAACGAGTACTACAACGAATCTGACCATGCACCTTTGAATCAGACCAGCGGCATGATCACGGCGGCCAACGGGAAATCCTACGACTGAGCAGTCCGACCTCACAACAGCAGATGATGGACGACGGGTTGACTTATTTCACCGACCAGGTCCGGGCGCCGATTGTTGCGCTGGACCCGACGGCTCTGGTAACCGTGGGATTTTTCTGGCCACAACAACCCAATCCAACCCGGATCGGCGATCCGCGACTAATTTCCGTGTACCCGGCGATCGCAAACTCTACTGCCGATTTCGTTGATATCCACGGCTATTCCGTCCCGGGCGATTTGACCGTGCCCCAATTGGTTCAGAACTATGGATTCATTGGCTACCAACAGCAGAAGCCGGTCTTGATGGGTGAATTCGGTGCCTTCAAGTCGGATTATCCAATCATTTCGGACGCTGCTGCAGCGTTGGAGAGCTGGCAAACCGCTACCTGTCCCTACCAGGTCAAAGGGTGGCTTCTGTGGACGTGGGACACCGACAATCCTGAAGAGGGAACATCGGGGTGGACGGCTATGTCGGGCGATGGCTCAGTCAACGGCGTACTTGCCCCCATCTTCCGTCCGGATCCTTGTCAATGATATGACCGATTCCGTTCGCAAGAATAACGCAACGGTCTGTGTTAGATGTAGCAAAGACCTGTCGACGCGTGCAGTCAGGGCTCGGTCGACACACCGGAGGTCGCCACTATGTACTGCAACCACTTCGTCTCAAGTAGATTCCTTGCTTTCGTCAACTTGCTTTTACTCGTCGCAACTCTCCACTCTTCCGCAAACACGATTCACGTTCCCGGCGATCAGGCCACGATCCAAGCAGCTATCGATGCGGCCGTCAATGGCGATACGGTCCTGGTGTCCGACGGTACTTATACCGAGAACATCAATTTCAAAGGCAAAGCCATCACTGTTAAGAGCGCGAATGGTGCCAGCGTAACCGTCATCGATGGCAACGCCGTCAATACGGTGGTCACATTCTCGTCTCAGGAGACCGCGGATTCAGTCCTTGACGGCTTTACTATTCGCAACGGCGCGGTCGCGTCGGGCGCTACGACGGGGAGCGGCATCTACGTGGCGAATTCATCACCCACCATCAAGAACAACATCATCACCGACAATTTGGGTTGCCAGGGCTCTGGTATTGACGTGTATTTTGGTTCGCCGATCATTCAAGGCAATACCATCACAAACAACAAGCAGGGAGGGTGCGCCGGCGGCACTGGCGGAGGCGGGATTCTGATTGGCGGCGCTTCGCAACCTCAGATCCTCAACAACACCATTTCCAACAACAACACGGGCGTCGATGGCGGAGGCATCTCTCTGTTCGCTGCCGGCACACCCACCATCTCCGGCAACATCATTTCCGGAAACACTGCGGCCGGTGTGGGCGGCGGCATAGCCATGGCTAACGACTCTGACGCGATCGTGACCGACAACGTCCTCACGGGTAATACCGCAAATCAGGGCGGTGGCATCGCAGCGCTTGTTCCATCCGGCGCGTCCGGACCTAGCGTCGTGAACAACACGTTCTTTGCCGATATTGCCACCATCGATGGCTCGGAGTTCTACCTCAACGGCTTCTACGCGCAAACCAATTTCTCCGACAATATTTTTTGGGGCTCGGCCAACCTGACAGCGGTCCTCTGCGACACCGGGTACAGCTCCGATCCGCCTGTTTTCCAGTTCAATGACACCTATAACCCACAAGGGACGGCGCTCGGCGGAGCATGCAGCGCTCTAGGCGGAACCAATCACAACATCTCGGTTGATCCACTTTTCGTCAAAGCTCCGAGCGATCTCCGCCTTCAGCCCACCTCGCCTGCTATCGAAGTCGGCTCCAATTCCGCACCGCACATTCCTCAAAAGGACATCGCGGGCAATGATCGAATCCTCGATGCGTCCGGTCACTGCAATGCGATCGTGGATCTGGGCGCTTATGAATTGGGACAAAGTTCATCTCTCACTCTGCATCCTTCGAGCATCACTTTTCCCGCACAACTGGTGAGTTCAACCAGTTCCGCTCTCTCTTCGACGATCTCCAATAATGGCGCCGGAGCGGCGACGGTGTGCTCGGTCAACGCGACCGGCGATTTTGCCCAGACCAACACCTGCGCTGCTTCCATTCCTGCTAAGGAATCGCGCAGGAACAAGTTCACAGTTGTGGCTTGATGGTGTAGTTCCACTCGGGCAGAGTTTCGTGGCGCTGCAATCGAAGTGAAGCCATTTGATCGGGTGTGGGTTTGAGACCGCAAGGATAGAGTCGGCGGTCGAGATAAGCAGTGACCCGAAGTCCGGTTTGAGTTTGGGTGGTGCGGGCATAGTTGAGGATCTTCTGGTAGGAGTCCAGCGGTTCGCCCGCCCAGTTGCGTGAGACTTCGGAGAAGAGGCGATGCTCGATGGGATTCCATTTGGAAGCGCCGGTGGGATAGTGGGCGACGGTCACAGCCAGGGCAAAGGCGTTCGCCAGTTGGGACTGGAGTTCGGTTTTCCAGGCATGACAGCGGCAACTGTTGCTACCGCCGGTATCAGCCAGAATGAGCAATTGGCGGGAACCGGAATAGCGAGTGGAACCTTCCTGGTGCCACCAATGAGCGATGGCATGAGCGGCAAAGGCGGGAGTGTCATGGGAAACACCAACGACGAGGGCACCGCGATTTTCCATAACATCGTAAATCCCGTAAGGAATGGCGACCCCAATTGAATCGGTGCGGAAGTCGTGATCACAGACGCAACGCGGTGCAGATTCCCAACGCCGGCCAGGATTTTTGAAATTGCCGACGAGCTCGCGTTTCTTGCTGTCGACGCTGACGATGGGCAGATGACGGCGTCGGAAACGGTCGCGCAGCTCGGCCAGATATTCGAACTGAAGATTGCGGTGGGGACTCGAACTGGTGGAGATCTGCTTTTGATTGACCCGCAGAGAATAGCCCATGTGATGGAGCAGGCGAGCGACGGTATTGGGGGAGACGGCAATGCCGAGTTTACCCAGCTCATCCGCAATGGTGGTAGTAGTACGGCGAGACCAGCGTAAGCCGGTCATGGGATCGCCCGCGGTATCGTGTTCGAGCAAGCAATGAAGAACGGCGATCAGGTCTGGCGTTTTTTTTCCGCCGGAGTACGACCACCGCCGATGCGGCGAGAGCGACCGCTGACCACATTCTGATCCAGCAGTTGTTGCCGACCGCGGGCTACGGTGTGTACGTCCACGCCCAAGAAATCGCCGAGCACAGTGTCCCCGCCGTGGCCCAGGCGGATGGACTCCAGCCCGGCAAACAATCGACGCTGCTGTTCATCGAGCAGGCCATAGAACAGGAGGATGGCGGCCTTGAGTTCATCGGGAGAAGCCTGGAGGTCGGCGGAATGAACGGCTACAGGAACGGCGTGAGCGCTGCGCCGGGCGAGTAACTGTTTGCGGCGGGGGACGGATTCGATGTCGGTATAGAGAAACTGGCCATCCACTTCCATTCGAGCCAGGCGCTGTTGCTCGATCAGATGGCGGAGAGGCTGCTGCACTTCGGCGTGCAGGGCATCGGCCAATTCATGGGCGAAATAGCCGTTGGCAGACTGCTGGACGAAGGCTTCTAGGGTAGCCAGCAGCGTGCCGTAACGGGAAAACCAGACGCCTTCATGCGACCACAGTCCGCGATCGTCGAAACGAGCGATTTCGGCCAGGGTGTAGAAGCGGCCGCGATGAGTGTAGCTAGCGAGATATTGCAGCTGCTTCAGTTTACGAAAGACCGTGAGATCGGTGTCTGTGCCGAGGGCGCGTTTCAGCTCGGGCAGATCGGCGATCTTGTTACGGCGGAGATGTTGGCGGAGGGCGGATGGATCGAAGGAAGTGGGTCGCATAATGTTAGAGTTCACACTCCTTGCACGGGACAGTGAGAACTATAACATAATCTACTGGGCTCTGACGGGGATATCGATCGCGCCCTTCGCGCCTGTGGAGCTCATTTCAGGGGCTGGGGATTGGACTTTCCTGCCTTATTGGGTGGCTCTAGATGTTGGAGTTAGCCCTATCAATGGGAACTTATTGTTGCGAGGTCCCTAAGTTCACGTCCCAAGAGACCACCTCCAAAAACTTTCGTCTTGCGCCCCTTTTACGTTTGGGGTGTGCCAACTCAATCTCAATTTCGTAGAAGGAGGAACACATGCCAGCCAAGACTCCCAAAGAAGCGTTCTTGATGCTCCTTAGCCATGTACGTCAGGGCACTGAAAGAGGTGCCACAATTTACAACGAACTCGGCAACGTAGCGGAACACCCACAGGTCAAGGAGGCTCTAGAGGCACGAGCGTTCGTTTCTCAGAGCGTTCTAGCCAAAATCGATCAGTGCTTTAAACTCATCGGAGAGAAACCTGTACAACTCAGTGGTCGCCTTCAGGAGGTATTCCTGGAAGACTTTCGCAAAGAGTTGAATCAGATTTAATCTTCCGCTGCCAAGCGCTTATTCGTTCTGGCGAAACTTGTTCACCTCACGCATCTTCGCATCGGAGAGTATGTCGCCCTAACTGCAGCAGCCGATGTCACGGGCCACTACGGTGTCGGTGTCCTGCTTGAAAGCTGTCTCGCAGACAAACTTGCATTCGTGGAACGCACACGCCGCATGATACGCAACGTTGTCGAGGTCAGAGTCGCGGAGCGAAAAGCCGTAGAGCACGCTGCCTGAGTGAAGTTGGATCGCTAGATTGCCCTGCACCGGGTCCACACTACCGCGAACCGGTGCGGGCTTTTCACACCTTAGACAGGGGCAAGTGCACGGTAGTTGATGCAATCAGCGATTTCACTCAGAACCCGCCTCGGCCCGTAGTTGTGAAATAGGGATTCCCCATGCCGGCGCCTGCAGCAGCAGCCGGGAAAGTTGTACGCCCATCTATTACTTAAACACCAACGGAGGCCCGCTGACTCGCTTCGCCTTGAGGTCGACAGTCACCTCGACCCGGTCGGCGATCTTGACAAGAGGAATACCCTTATTCATCCCGTAGTCCTTACGGTCGAAGGCCATTGTCCCTTTGATCTCACCTGCGCCCGTCCCCTTGCCAGTAACAGTAAAAGTCAGCGTCTCGGGTTTAGACACTCCGCGAATGGTAAACGTTCCGGGTATCTCCAAGGTAGTGGGTCCGGTCTGCACAACCTTCTCTGAGTGAAACGTGATCAACGGATCCTCTTTGACGTCGAAGAAGTCTTTGCTCTTAAGCTTGCCGTCCTTCATGCCACTTCCGGTATTCACGCTTTCAGCCTGAATCTTGATGTCCAAAACACCGGTTGTGACATCTGGAGACGTGAATGTCATGGCGGCGTCCCACTTGTCGAAAGTACCCTCTAGAGCCACTGACGCCTTCACGTAAAAGGTAATCTTGCTTTCTTCCGGCGTAACCGCGAAAACGGGAAGTGGCTCTTGGCTTAGCGACGGGAGCGCAGCAGACGCTAAGAAGCAGAGTAAAGCTAATCGCATGCAGTTGAGTGTGCGCCTTCTTAACATAAATCTCCTCCGACCGGTTGCCAAGACAGCGACGTGAATCCGAAACAAGCCTTCGAACTATCACGCTGATCTTTGCTCGGCGATACTGTCAAATGTGACATGCGCGTTCGGCGGTCATTTCACCGACTGCGGACCTTCTTCGTGGATGAAAGCGCTTATTTTCCTCACCATCTAGGCTTTTCTCTTAGCGTCGGACTCCTAAGATCTCGCTGGATGAGTGCGGCCCAATTTTTCAACCCGCGCGGTTTTTCATGGCGTATGGTGCGACGCCCTATCACTACTGACAGTGGCTCAAAGAGGCCAGACCCGTTCAGCCCTGAAGTCGGTTTGTGTAGCTGTGGCCGCTAACCTGCAAAGAGAGCGCCCCACGAAACGGAAGAAGGGGGGAAGAGGAGAATCACAAGTGAATCGATCCACCTTCAATACCCTCGCAACGCAGGGCAGCACGTCTCGCTCCGGCAATAAACACATGCTGCTCGTCGTAGCTGCCGCGATGTGGCGGCGATTCTCCCTGCGATCGCCCAGACGGGTGCCGGAGCAGGCGCAGAGCTACAACAGAAAGTGGCAGCGGTGAAGCAATCAGTCGCGGAAAACCAGCAGAAACTACACCAGTATCAATGGAAGGAAACAACCCAACTCGCACTGAAAGGCGATGCTAAGGATTGACGCGAAAACAATTTGTCATCTGTAGTCGTACCTAGATCATTAAAAAAGAGGTTAAACACCTCTGGTGGTGGAAGTGTTGTGTGATTCCACCCTATGCCCATTGGCGATGCTCGCCGTTAGATCCCTATTCTAGCGGAGCCGTTGTATGTGTTATAGTTCCGAGTTGATAGTAAAGCTGGTCGGAACTGTAACATTATGCGAACCCTCACCTTCGACCCCCAGGTCCTTCGCAAGCACTTGCTGCGCCACAAAATCGCTACTTTGCCGGAACTCAAAGACGTTCTCGGCACCACCGCTAACCTGACCATCTTTCGCAAGCTCAAGCCGCTCGACTACCTTACCAGCTACACTCATCGCGGCCGCTACTACGCCCTCCGTGAATCTGCCCGCTTCGATAACGACGGTCTTTGGTCCCATGAGGCAGTCTGGTTTTCCCGGCACGGCACGCTCGTCGCCACCATCGAATCCTTTGTCCATCAGTCACCACGTGGCTGCTTCGCCGACGAACTCGCTGACTTACTCCATGCCGAGGTCCAAGATCCTCTCCACGATCTAGTCCGCACCGGACGTTTACGCCGCTCGGAGGTGGCCGGCCGCTTCCTCTATACTTCGGTCGATCTGCGCCAGTCACGGACTCAGATGCGTACTCGACAAACCGCGCTCTCCGTTCCTCTGCTAACCGATGCCTCCGCTGTTCAGGTTTCTCCCCAGGAACTCCAGGCTGCCATTGTGCTGTTCTACAGTTTGCTGGACGAACAGCAACGTCGCCTGTTCGCCGGCATGGAATCGATCAAGCTGGGACACGATGGCGACCGTGTCTTGGCCGAATTCCTTGGCTTGGATCCACACACCGTCGCCCGCGGACGCCAGCAACTGCTCGATCAGAAGGTGACACCGGGTCGCACCCGCCAGGTCGGCGGCGGCCGCAAACCCGTGGGAAAAAAACGCCGACATCCTCACCCTGATCGAGTTCCTGCTGGAATACGATACCGCCGGGGATCCCATCACCGGCCTGAAGTGGTCGCGGCGAACCAACGCCAAGGTCGCCATGGCGCTCGCTGACTTCGGTGTCCAGGTGAGCCCCAGCACCGTCGCCCGCCTGCTCCATCAGATGGGCTATTCACTGCGCGTCAATCACAAGAAGCTTTCCACCGACAATAGTCCCGATCGCAACCATCAGTTTCTCTACCTCGGCAACTTTCGCGACCGATTCGAGCGCCGTGGTCTCCCCATCATTAGCGTCGATACCAAGAAGCGCGAGCTCGTCGGCCATTTCAGAAATCCCGATTCCCGTTGGGACCTGTCTCCCCGCCTGGTCAACGACCACGACTTCCGCTCCGACTCCACCGGCGTCGCCATCCCTTACGGCATTTTGATCTGCTCGCCAATCGAGGCTCCGTTGTGGTCGGCGTCTCCCATGACACACCCACCTTCGCCGCTCACGCCATCGCCCATTGGTGGCGCCAAGAGGGATCGCTGCGCTATCCGCGCTCTCGACAACTCCTCATCCTCAGCGATACCGGCGGCAGTAACGGTTATCGTTGCCGTGCTTGGAAAACAGAACTCCAGTCCCAACTGGCTGATTCCCACGGCCTCACTCTTACCGTATCCCACTACCCCACCGGCGCTTCGAAATGGAACCCCATCGAGCATCGTCTCTTCTCCCAGATCTCCCCGAACTGGGCTGGCGAACCGCTCGACAACTATCTGAAGATCCTCTACTTTATTCGTTCCACCAGAACTCAATCCGGCTTGTCGGTCAACGCTCATCTCGACCGTCGCCACTATCTCACCGGCACCGTACCCACACCCGAACAACTTCAAGCACTCCGCATCAAGCCCCACGAATTCCTGCCCAAGTGGAACTACACGTGGGTGTTGAAAAAGTGGGTTGGGAAAGTGTTCTTTTCGTCCTTTCGAGTGTTGCGGTTGGGCGGTTTCTTCGGCAGGCAGTTCCACTAAGTGGTCGCGGGCAGGATTGACGATGGGGCTTGGCTGAGGAACCGCACGAGTCGCTTGATGTTCTGGGCCACGGCTACCAGGAAGAACTGCTCACGAACAAACCTTAATCTCCGCAGGCGCAAGCGACGCAATCCGATCTGATTCTTTAGTTCCGCGAACAAGGCTTCCACCTTCTTTCTTTCCCGCTGTGCCTTCGCCAACTCGGGTGTGTTGACCAACTCGCGAGCGCGTTGCCGGGCCGGTTCATCCATGTGAATGGCGAGATACTTATATCGTCCACTGGTGCATTGCGCTTTTTGCGAACATGCCCCACAACGTTTGCCGCTGCCGATATAGGCGTGGGCGCGGTTGCGAACATTCAGGCCGACATAGTTGAGCTGTTCCCCCGCAGGACAGCGATACCTGTTGCTGTCGGGTTGATAGGTGAACCGCTCGGGGCCATAGAACGGGCTGTTCTTTCGATGAATGCTGTCACGGGTCCGCATATAAGGGGTGATGCTGCGATCCGCCAACCATTGCAGGAACTCCCCGTTGCCATACGTCGTGTCGGCCGCCACCGATTCTGGTGTTCGTCCTTGCCAATGGACAAAACGTGTAAGCATGTCTTGCGCGGCGACCGTCTCCTGACTCATCCGGGCGGCGGTTGCCTGTACGCCCACGATCACGCAGCTGTCGTTGTCCACCAGATGTTGTCGTAGTAGCCGAGGCGAGCTGGGGTCCCGCCCTTAGTCGCGTAAGTGCAATCGGGATCGGTGGTCGACACCTGGTCTTGCTGGTGAGCCGGTTCCTCCACCGGATTCTGTTGTTCGAGCTCCCCTAGATACTGGCGCACGGTTTGGTTGACTTGCGCGGCTTCTTCCAACTGCTCGCGGGGAATACGGCTCTCTTTGGCCGCATTGGCCTTTACGAAACTGCCATCCACCGACAGGTGCTTGCCCTGGACCAAGCCCACTTCCACACACTGGCGCACGATCTGTTCGAACAACTGCTCAAATAGCTTCGACTCCTGAAACCGTCCGTGCCGGTTCTTGGAAAATGTGGAGTGATGTGGGATCTCCTGATCGAATCCCAACCCCGTGAACCAGCGCCACGCCAAGTGCATGCGCAGTTCTTCCACCCGCTTGCGCTCGCTGGTGATACCGTACAGATAACCCACCAGCAGAATGCGCAGCAGCAACTCGGGATCGATCGAGGGCCGTCCGTTTTCGCTGTAGCTGTCCTTCAGTTGCTCTCGTACAAATTCAAAACTGATGTGTTTGTCGATCAGCCGCAGCAGATGGTTTTCGGGAACTTGATCTTCCAGACGGAAGTAATAGAACAACGCTTCTGAGCGGGACACGCTAGTGTTATTTTCCCTCTTTTGGGAACAACGGTGTGATGGTGAAACTAAACCCCACGCTCGGAAAACCTGATGGTGCAATTGCCTGGTGAATGACGCCGAAGCTAAGCTTTACGGGGCGCTTTCCGAAATTCGTTTGCTTACTGATCGATGATCTCAAGAGGCACGGTCCACCTGTCACCGCTGGATGCTTTCGCGGCGTAAGTTGATCCGGAATCGAGGCCAAGCGACCAACCGCTCTTCCACGCATAGGAGAGCACTGGATGGAGGAGCGTCAGCCTAACGGAGTCGCGATTTCTTGCCGCCCGCAAAAAACCAAAACTGGTTGACGAGCACGCCATAAGTCCAATCTTTCTTTTGGCGGACGATAGCGAACCCCGGCCCGAACGTCCATTTCTCGGATCCGCGAAGGGTATTCGAAGCAGTAGGAATGCCAAGAACCGGGCCGAAGCCCCAAGAGCGGATGCGCACATTCAGGAATGTCATACATCATCGAATCGAACCCACTCGGGATCTGGTTCTGGCCGATTCCCGTGGGACTCACAAGAGAAGCTTGGCATCTGTTTGCTATCTTCGTCGGCCATCTTCGCGGTCATTTTGAATTAATTTCTGCTGTTGATGGCCTCGCTGCCGGCGTATCGGCGGCGGTGCTGACTCTCGTCGATCCGTTCCCCGCAGGCAACTATGTCTGTGCAATTTCGGCAAGTTGGGCCTGTGAGTTTTGCCAGTATCCCCTGCATTCGCGGTTGAATAACCTCCCTCTGTGCCAGGCGATTAAGTTCCGTCGATCAAAGAGACGCGAGAAAAGGAACGGCTCTCAAGGAGAGCCGTGTAACAAGTTCCCAAAAGCGAAAGCGTTGCTGGGGAGGGCTAGGTCATCCATCTTCAGAGTCTCGGGAGTGAAGGGAATTCGAAGCCAGGCCAGGCGCGAAAAATTCAACGTTTTCTCAGTCAGCCGTTCAGCGTTGCACAGGTGTTCACCGGTCGCGAGGGTAAACAGGTCCCTGTCGCCGAAACGTTCGCGGTTTCAAGGAGATCTTGGAAGGCAAGCACGATGATGTACCGGAGACCAACTTCTGCATGAAGGGCCCAATTGAAGAGATCAGACAAGGTTGAGGAATCCTGAGGACCGACGGGTCCTGCCGGTGAAGTAATAATATGTCGACCACGATCAGACTAGAAGTAGCGACGCCTGAAGCGATGGTGTACTCCGACGACGTGGCTATGGTAACGATTCCCGGAGTAGACGGCCAAATGGGAGTTCTGCCTCAGCACACCCGATTAATGACCTACTTGGTTCCGGGCGAAATGATCATCCGGAAAGAAGGGCAAGACAGTTTCCTGGCCGTGGGCGAAGGTCTGGTCGAAGTAACGAATACCCGCATCTCGGTTGCCACGAATATGGCGATAGCTGCCGAGAAGATTGACGAGGCCGCGGCAGAAGAAGCGCGCGAGCGCGCTGCGGCCCGCCTTCGTGAAAAGCTGTCGTCCGAAGAAGTTGCATCAGTGAACGCCTCACTGACTCGCGCCGTGGCGCAGTTGCACGTGAAGCGTCGCCGGCGCTGAATGCATCTGGAGGTGCGATATGTCCAGCCGCTCAAAGCCCCACAATTCAGATCGTAGAACCGGAGGAATCCTAGCCATGAACCCCACTGAGGCCATTCTGTCATCCCCTGTCTACTCCGAAGGTTCGGTTCCAGCCACCCTGAGCGCTTACGGTCCAGCGAGATCCACCATACAGGGTTCTCCTCTCGGCTCTGAAGAATTGAAAAAGATACATGCCTTTTGGAGAGCCTGCAATTATCTGATGCTGGGAATGATCTACCTGCAAGAGAATCCTCTGCTAAATCTACCTCTGCAGGCGGAGCATGTTAAGAACCGCCTTCTTGGCCATTGGGGATCAAGCCCAGGTCTGGCATTTCTGTACATCCACTTCACGAGAATGATAAAGAAACATGGACTGGACATGATCTTTCTCGTCGGGCCTGGACATGGAGCGCCCGGTGTTCTCGCGCCTATTTATCTGGAAGGGACCTATTCCGAAATCTATCCAGACAAGAGCGAGGACGAAGAAGGTCTACGTGCGTTTTTCAAGCAATTCTCGTTCCCAGGCGGCATCGGCAGCCATTGCACGCCGGAAACTCCAGGCTCAATTCACGAAGGCGGCGAACTAGGTTATGTGTTGTCTCACGCGTGCGGCACAGTTTTCGACAATCCCGACTTAATCTCGATTGCAGTGGTTGGAGATGGCGAGTCTGAGACCGGACCTTTAGCTACTTCCTGGCACATCAACAAATTCATAAATCCGGTTCGGGATGGCGCCGTGCTGCCGGTGCTCCATTTGAATGGCTACAAAATCAACAATCCGACATTACTGGCACGAGTTAGTCATCAAGAATTGGAGAGCCTGTTCCGCGGCTACGGGTGGACACCATACTTCGTAGAGGGCTCTGATCCCGAGACCATGCATCAGGCCATGGCTGCGACGGCGCAGCATTGCGTTGACGAGATCAGATCTTTTCAGCAGGAGGCTAGGCGGACAGGTACGGCGACGCGCTTTCAATGGCCGATGATCGTGTTGCGAACTCCCAAGGGTTGGACCGCTCCCCAAGAAGTTGCAGGCCACAAACTCGAGGGATTCTGGCGATCGCATCAGGTTCCCATGGCCGATGTGAAAAAGAATCCCGAACGTCTTCGCGAATTGGAGCGCTGGATGCGCTCCTATAAGCCGGAAGAACTCTTCGATAAGAACGGCAAGCTGGTTCCCGAGCTCAAAGCGTTGACGCCAACAGGCGCGGACCGAATGAGCGCCAATCCGCATGCAAATGGCGGTGTAGTGAAGAAGGCACTGCGGATGCCAGATTTTCGGGACTACGCATTGCGCGTTGACAAGCCCGCGGTTACGGACGCGGAGAATACACGCCCTTTGGGCTGTTTACTCCGCGACATTATGAAGTTCAACATGGACAACTTCCGCATCTTCGGCCCCGACGAAAATACCTCGAACAAATTGGACGCGGTCTACCAGGTGGCGAAGAAGTTCTGGATAGAAGAATATTTTCCAGAGGATCTCGATGGCACCGAACTCTCCACCGAAGGCCGCGTCATGGAGATGTTGAGCGAACACACGATGGAGGGAATGCTGGAAGGTTATCTGCTTACAGGGCGTCACGGCTTCTTCTCTACTTACGAATCCTTTGTCCACGTCATCGACTCGATGTTTAACCAGCACGCGAAGTGGCTCTCGATTTGCAATCAGCTCTCCTGGCGGCGGAAGGTTGCTTCCCTGAATCTGCTCATCACATCGACAGTGTGGCGCCAGGACCACAACGGTTTTACGCATCAGGATCCAGGATTTCTGGATGTAGTGGTAAACAAGAGTGCTGAAGTCACCCGGATTTACTTGCCTCCGGATGCGAATTCACTGCTGTCAGTCGCGAATCATTGTCTGCAGAGCGAGAACTACGTAAATGTCATCGTGTGCGACAAACAATTACATTTGCAGTATCTGGATATGGATGCGGCTGTGAAACACTGCACAAAAGGGCTCGGCATTTGGGAATGGGCCAGCAACGACGGCGGACTTGAACCAGATCTGGTCTTCGCTACGGCGGGCGATATCCCCACTCAGGAGGCCTTAGCGGCGACCGCGCTGCTGCGTAAGGAGTTCACCGATCTCAAGATTCGCTTCGTCAATGTGATTGATCTGTTCAAGTTGCAGCCTCAAAGCGAGCATCCTCACGGGCTCTCGGATCGCGACTTTGACTCCTTATTCACCACGGATAGACCGATTATCTTCAATTTCCATGGATACCCATGGCTGATCCATCGCCTCGCTTACCGGCGTACGAACCATCACAACATGCATGTGCGCGGATACAAGGAAAAGGGCAACATCAACACACCGATGGAACTCGCGATCAACAATGAGATTGATCGCTTTAGCCTCGCCATCGATGCCATCGACCGGGTGCCGAAGTTGCAGAAGATCGGAGCTCACGCCAAAGAACGATTCCGCAATCTGCAAATTCATTGCCGCAACTATGCATACGAACACGGCATCGATGATCCTGCCATCGCCGGATGGAGATGGCCGCTGTAACCACGGCGACAGCGGCAACTGATTCTTGAAAGTGAAAGCAGCCGCGCCTGGCATGAACGGGCGCGGCTATGTACCCTCCGCACTGGTATAGGGTCATCAACAGATTCACGATAAATAAGATATAAGAGATGTTCGCGCACGAGTCCCGCGTGTGCACCGATAATTGCACCTGACACTGTTGACAGTGTTCGTCGCAGCCTCAGAACCGTACGCTGAGTGGGAGCGACGAAAGCGCAGTAATTGTTCGAAAACATTGCCAGAACCGTCGTTTAGAGGCGTATATGCGTGGACTCTCATTCGTACTGTTGCTGTGCACCGCAATCGTTCCTTCCCTTTGCCAAGCCGGTTCCTCCAAGTACGAACCAGGAACGATTCTGGCGGTTGAACGCCATCAGGCTGCAGCCTCCGACAACGATACAACTCAATACGACGTGACGGTGCGAATCGGCGATACAGTTTATGTTGTGTTGTTCACACCTATGTACGGATCAAACACGGTTGAATTCTCTGAGGGCCTCGAACTACTGTTCTCGGTCGGCAAGGATACTCTGACCGTTGCGACGCCAGGAAAGCGTGAAGAAAACACGGCGTTGCCAATCCTCCGAACGACGAAGCTCCCGCCCGAGCCTGCGATTGATTGGTCGAAAGCGCCCAGCCAGTACTACAGCATGAAGATGAAGAATCTCTCGCTGGCCCTGAACCTTAGCGAAGAACAGCAGGCGAAGATCAAGCCCATCGCCGAGCAAGAAAGCGCTGAAGCCTCAGGTGTTATCTTTACTCCGGTAGTTTCCCGGAAGGAGAGGTTAAGTCAGTGGGAGAAGATCGTGCAGTCGTCCGACGCGAAAATGAAGCCAATTCTTACCGTTGCCCAATGGCAGAAGCTGCAAGATCTTCGCAAAGATCAGAAGCATGAGTTAAGCGGTTTGATCGCCAAACGAGATAGCGAAGAGCACAAGTAAGAATGGCCGGAGCGTCCCTGCCTATCCCTGGCACAGACCGGAAAACAAAAAGAGGCGCTAACAGGTTTGTCCGGCGTTGAATAACCCGCGGACCGCAACAGCCGTCACGCCACCCACTCACCATCGTTCGCTTTGCCGGCACGAGGTAGCAGGTGCCTTAGGGCCTCTGACCTATCGAAATCCAGATAGAGAGTTTGGGATGGAAAAGCGATTTCGGTGCCAGCCTCATGCACGACATCGATGATGTCGAACAGCAACTCTTCCTGGATCTCGAGAAAATTGCTCCAATCATCGGCCGACGCGTAAGAGAAAATCTCGACGTCGAGGGAGAATGGGCCGAACCGAATAAAGCGAACGCGGACTGACGCCGGATCGATATTCGGGTGCCGACGTAATAGATCGCGAACCTTGGCTAGAATTGAGCGCAGCTGTACTGGAGTCGTTTCGTAGCGCAGTCCAATCACGGGATGGAACCAAAACTTATCTCGGACAGAGATCGTTTCCAGCCTCATGTTCGCGACCTGGCCGTTGGGCAGGCTGATGAGAGTGCGATCCAGAGTCCGAATTCGGGTGGAGCGCAAGCCCACGTCCTCCACAGTGCCCTGGACATCACCCAAATTTAAGAAATCTCCGACTCGCACCGCTTCATCTGCAATCAGGGACACACCGCCGATAATGTTTTCGAGTGTCTTCTGTGCTGCAAGCGCAACCGCGATGCCTCCCACGCCGAGTCCCGCTAGCGCGGCGGTCACGTTTACGCCGAAGTGGTAGAGGACGAATATTAAGCTAGCGAACAGCAGGAGCCCGTCGATCGAACGGCGAAGGAGGCGCAACACAGAGGCGGATCCACTCAAAGAGGGGCGACGTCGAAGGAAGAAACCCTCGGCGGATCTGTTTAGTATCAGAAGCCACCAGACGAAGGCCGTGAGCCCGATAAACAACGCCGCCGTGCGCCAGAATTGCCGCGCTAACAGCGGCAGCGTGACGGTCGCGACTAGGAGGCGAATAACTATTGCAACGAGAAGCAGGCGAACCGGGATCGGCAGTATGTGTGGGTGGTTCAAAGCGGTAGCATGGCCCAGGCGACGTCGCAGAGTGCCAACACCGAAGCCCACCGTCCGACTAACGAGACCCGTGAATCCATACAACATCGGCATTCCAACCAGGAGTGCCAGCCACTCAAACAGAGGTATGCTCGCGATTTTGGTTGTCACCAGAAACTCAGGAAGAAATTCCTCCAGAGCGGGAGTGTCGATTTCATGAAAAACCGCGGGGATCGACGACAGGGTCTTTCGCGAGAAGAGCCAGACCTTGCCAGCTTTGCCGCGATCGACACGTTCAAGGACGATGTCGAGAGCGCCGGCTTCGGTATCAATCGTCCCGACCACCTCCTCGTCGGGCCGTAGCGGATCCGGCGCCGAGCCTTCAGGTTGGTCGCTGATTTGATTGAGGCGCGCAGGAAAACGACGGTCCAACACAATGCCGAGTTGACGAGCCAAAACGGCAGCGTCCCCTCCCCGCAGCGGCGTATTCAGGTACAAAGCCGCAATCTCTGCGTTACCCTTGCGCGCAGCGGTCACGAACCCAAGTACCGTGCCTCTGGGTGTATTGCGACCGAGTGTGTCCTTGGGTCCTTCGATCTGGGCCGCGGTAGAGCCAGTCTTGGAAGTCTCGCCAGTCTCGGCTTGGGCCCACACCATCGGTGGGAATAGGAGGAGAAAACAAACTGCGGCAACTCGCGACTTTCGCCTCACATCTTGATCTGAGGACACCATAGAATTTCCAAGCCAGATGCTACTCAGATTCATCGAACCGAATCTCATGAAGGAGCGCGCGAATCGCCGCTATGCAGATTCGACCGGAGTGACACACTCATCCCTTACCTCTACCTCGGCACCGTACATGGCATTAGAAAGCGGTAGTACTGTCAGAAGTGACAGAAAAAAGCTGGACTAGAGTGTCAAGATCGTGGACAGATCGTTTCGATTATGCTCGGCCAACTCATGTCCACAATTTGTGAGTCCGGTAGCATTCACTGACACATCCTACAGGCGACAGCAGACCTTTGCTGACACAGAATCGAATGGGATGACTTGTATAAGAATCCTCATTCCGCTGCTGATGGTGTCGACCTGCTTTGCCCAGCGTCTTCCGATCGGAACCGTCGTCCCCGTAATGCTTGATACGAAGCTTGCTGCTGCCAAAGACAGACCGGGCAAGGAGATTAAAGGCAGGGTCATGCAAGAAGTGTTATTACCCGATGGCGGGAGGATCAAAAAGCTGACAAGAATTACGGGCCACGTTGTGAGTGTTGCCGCACCAGAGTCCGCCGAGCCTATCATCGTCCTGAAATTCGATGCTCTTCTTGACAACGGAGACGCCATTCCAGTTAGGTTAGGAGTACTGGCAGTGGCTTCGGCGGCCAGTGTCTGGGAGGCGCAGTCTCCCGTTGGCGCCAGCTCCAATGTCGATCCTACATCCCAGTGGGTGACCCGCCAGGTGGGTGGGGACATCGTCAAGCGTGGATTGGGAAAAGTCTTTTCCGCAAACGGTCCGTCTGGCACTTGGGTGGAGGGAAGTTCGGTCGTTATAAGGCTCACACCCAACGTTTTCGCAGGGTGTACAGGTGGGCCGGGCTATGACTGGGAACAAGCTGTCTGGATTTTTTCGAGCACAGCCTGCGGTACGTACGGCCTGCGTGGCGTGACAATCAAAAGCTCCGGGCAAGTTCCTCCCACGGGCGAGATCCAATTGAAGTCCACTCAGAAGAACCTCGAAATCAGGGGTGGAAGTGGATGGCTTCTCATCGGGGTTACTGAACCGTGACAGTGAACGTGTGCGGGCGTCGTTACAGATTATCTCGGATAGTTCCAATTCCTGAAGCCTTCAGTCGGATTAAGCAACAGATCGCGGATCGCCTACCTGCAGGTTTTAACAGCTGACGAAACAATCACGCCTAACTACAGTACGCCTTGATAGTCCTTGATAAGACGCTTTACGTGGACTCCGGGAATGGCGACACTTTCACGCACAACTCACCTTGAGATGTGCTGCATTGTTGGTCAATGCAGGTCGACATAGGAGGCGCATGAATCCCAGACGACTCATTGCAGAATTCCGAGTTCTTGTAGCCATAGTTTGTGCGATAACGCTGGTACCGGGAGAGGCCCTCGCCTACATATCATTTGGCGAGCAGACGCCCGCACCGTCGAACCCCACCCAGCCTTCCAAGATTTCTCCTGAGCAGCTTGATTCTTTGGTTGCGCCCATCGCACTTTATCCGGATCCCTTGCTGGCCCAGACGTTGGCGGCAGCGACGTATCCCCTGGAAATAATTCAACTCCAGCAGTGGCTGGAGAAGAACAAAAATCTAAAGGACAAAGCTCTCGCCGATGCTGTGGCGAAACAACCGTGGGACCCAAGCATTCAGGCGTTAGCTGCACTCCCCGACGTGGTCAAACGCCTGGCCAACGATATTCAGTGGACCGCTGATCTAGGCAATGCGTTCCTGGCCCAGCAGAATGACGTCATGGATGCTGTCCAACGCATGCGCAAGAAGGCGCAAGACAAAGGGAATTTGAAATCGAACGAACAGCAGAAGGTGGAAACCCAGGTCATCGAAAGCAAAAGTGTTATTGTGGTCCAACAGGCTAACCCGCAAGTCGTGTACGTGCCCACCTACGATCCAGTTGTTGTCTATGGTGCACCAGTGTATCCCTACCCATACATTTACTATCCACCGCCGGGATACTATGCGGCCGGAATGGCGATTTCTTTCGGAGTTGGTGTCATGATGGGCGCTTTCTGGAGCGGTGGCTGGGGGTGGGGTTGCGGGTGGGGCGGCAACAACAATGTCTACATCAATCACAACAACAACTTCAATCGCAATACCAATATCAACGGCGGGAACCGCAACAACATCGGCAACGGCAATGGAAACAACATAGGCAGTGGAAACCGGCCTTCGAATCAGCCAGCGCGCGGAAATGGCAACCGCCCCTCGACTCAACCGG
Source organism: Terriglobia bacterium (assembly GCA_963743105.1). GTDB lineage: Bacteria > Acidobacteriota > Terriglobia > Terriglobales > Acidobacteriaceae > Sulfotelmatobacter. The sequence goes on along the minus strand of CAVUOS010000020.1, from coordinate 172,320 downwards.
CTGGTAGCACCGGCGGCCGTGATCAATGGCAGCACAACCCGGAACATCGGGGCGGAGCCCCGTATCGTGATCGGGCGACCGCGGACAGGTTTGGGGGTACGACGCGCGGCGATTCTCTCGCCAACCGCCAGGCCAGCGCCCGCCAGCAGGTCGGTCGACAGGGCAGTAATTTGTCGAGCGGTCGCGGCGGCGGAGCCGGCGTAAGCAACCGAGCCAGCGGCGCTGGTACGGGCAACAGGCCTGGCGGAGGCGGAGCCGACCACATCGGGAGCCGGGATCTCTCCCGAAGTGGCGGCGGCAATCGCGACGCCTTCGGAGGAGGCTCCCGGGGGTACAGCGGATCCAGTGCTCGCTCCGGCAGCAGCCGTGGCTCTTCCAGCATGGGATCTCGTGGTGGAGGCGGAGGATTCAGTCGTGGAGGTGGTGGTGGTGGCCGGCGCAGGTAGGCAGCTCGGAACCCAAGAATCGGACGTACAGGAGCAGACGATGAAATCATCATCCACAATTGGAAGACTCCACACACTTGCCTGGCTTCTCGGAATAGTGGCGTGGGTATTGTGTCTCTTGCCTGACTCGGTCGCGCAACAGTCGGCGAAACAGATTCCAGCTGCCACCGGTTCAAGTCCGTCAGGCGTCAGGACATTCGATTCGCCGCAGCAGGCTGCGACAGTGCTAATTGGAGCGGCCGAGGAATTCAACGTGCCCGTTTTGATGCAGATCTTCGGCCCTGACGCAGAGGACGTCATATTCAGTGGGGAGTTTGCGCAAGATCGAAAGCATGCAGCTGATTTCGTTACCGAAGCCCACGAAAAGAATTCTATCTCCATAGACCCGAAAAGCGGTACCCGTGCTTTCCTCCTCGTGGGCAACGATGACTGGCCTTTCCCCGTACCCATCGTAAAGAAGAGTGCTCGGTGGGCCTTCGATACAAAAGCCGGGCGCCAAGAGCTCCTCTATCGCCGCATCGGAGCCAACGAACTGGACGCTATCGAGATTTGCCACGGCTACGTCGAGGCTCAACATGAGTACGCGCTTCAGCCGCACGCTGGCTACGACGTCAACCAGTATGCTCAGCGGATCGTTAGTACGCCAGGCAAGCAGGACGGCTTGGCTTGGCAGAACGCGGATGGCACTTGGGACGGGCCGATCGGCGAAAAAATTGCCCGCGTGATTGAACAGGGCTACACCAGCAGTTCGGAACCGTATCACGGATACTTTTTCAAAATCTTGAAAGGTCAGGGTCCGGCAGCGCCGCTTGGCGAGATCAACTTTGTGGTCAACGGCGTGATGATCGGAGGTTTCGCATTGGTTGCGGCGCCGGCCGAATACGGCATTACCGGAGTGAAGACCTTCATCGTCAGCCATGACGGAGTTGTTTACGAGAGGGACTTCGGCTCCAAGACCCTCGATGAGTTTCAAAAGATCGAACTGTTCAACCCGGACAAATCCTGGACTCCGGTACTTGGAGAAAGCTGAGCTTGACGGCATTAGGCATCAAGATGCCCCAGAATGCGTGCCGTGAAGTTGGACTCGGACCACCGAGGACACTCTCACGTTCCGCCTGAATACCCCAACGCCCCAATCACTCTAATGAAGACTAGAAACTCTTCAATCCAAAACTAGGGCTTTGATAGGAAGTACCGACAAGACTGACAGTTCTCAGGCTCATCCTTGCAATGCTCTAGTCCTATACGGAGGGGTCAAGGGCCGGTTAGTTTGTGATGAGGTCGGTATGCAGCAAAGACGTCCTATCAGAAGGTCTGATGAGTGTGGACCTAATTAAGCGAGAGTGTGCTCATTGGGAGCGTCGCTGGTGGTTCTAGGCTTGTTGTTCGCGCTCTTGCGCGCCCTGTGATGATGCGACACAACGTCAACACGAGAACGACCTTAACCTCGTGGGAGCCGATGCGTCCGGGGCCAAGGCTTATTTTGTTTGTCTTCACACTATTAAGCATTTCACAACTGCTTACGGCGCAGGAGGCTCATCAAATCTATCCCGGCCGTTTTTTTATCACGCCGATCGTCGGTTTTCGAAGCAGCATGAGCTTTACGATTCAACCGTCCGTGCAAGGAACGAACTCTCGATATGTGATCGACTCCGGTCCGAGCTACGGATTCAGCCTCGGTCTACGCGTCCGCGATGACAACATCGCTGAGTTCAGGTGGTCCAGACAGGATTCGTATGCACAGATCCAGGATGCAGGCGTTGCCCCCTCCCGAACCCGGCTAACCTTGAATGAGTTTCATTGTGACTTCAGTCAGGAGTACGCTTTGGGACATCGGGCGCCATGGGCCAGACCGTTCATTATGGGTAGTGTAGGAGCGACCGTTGTGTCCAATGGAGCGAATGCTGGGTCTACTCACTTTTTCGTCGGCGTTGGCGGTGGAATCAAGTTCTTCATGACACAGCACCTTGCTTTTCGAATGCAGGCAGAATGGTTGCCGATCTTTGTTGACCCGCAGGGAACGGCCAGTTGCAGTCCCGACTGCTTCGCAGGAATATTCGGTTCCCAGGCTGAAATTGCAGTTGGACCAGTATTTCGTTTCTAAAAGCGAGAACACTACCCGGAATAAATGGCTGAATGTTCGGCGCAGACTTCCTCGTACACGTAACTGCCAATTCCGCCCTGAAAGCTACTGATGGGATAGGAGCACAAAAGATGAATTCTCTCTGATCTCGCGAATTCGTTCCAGAGTTGCTCGAGTCGAATCGCTGCTTTTGCATTGCCCTGAGACCATAAGAGAGGAGCACACTCTCCGCAGATTGCAACACAGTTGTGCTTGGACGCAAGTGTTTTCGCAGCCGTCGTAATAAGAGTGCCTGCGACCTTGTTGAAGCGATCGGGGTCAGGCATCCCGTCGACCATAAATGTCGAAAGTAGATCGTGCGGATCCAGCGAGATATAGCGCCCCTTCTCCGACGCAGCCGCGATATCTAAGCCGTCCGCCTTGAATCTTGGAAGAAGAAGATCCCGGTGGGACTTGGTGACCGCAACAACAGCCGCATCACCAGCCTTGACTGCAGAACCTACAAAACGAGCGAATGTGTTTAGGAAAGATGCACTATCAGAATAAAAATGAACTTCGTGGAGGCCAGGAGTCTCCAAGGTCTGCTGCTGTATTCCCAAGGGCTCAGTCGGATTAGCAGTACTGGAAGTTACGGATGCTAGAGCGGCTATTGTGCTGCTCAGAAATCGTTCGCCTCGAAGAGCAGCTTCCATGGCGGTCCGCAGCTCACGTCCAGCATCCACTTTTGCAACATAACCGCTCGCTCCTGTTTTGAGGGCTTCTTGCACCACCTCGGCGGAGGTTTCCTGGCTAACGAAAATGATTTTCGACCGGGGAGACACATCTTTAATGAGTCGAGCAGCCGCAATACCGTTTAGCTTTAACAGCCCGACATCCATAAGAATCAAGTCGGGATGCAGTTCACGCGCCTTCTCAACCGCCAGAAATCCGTCAGCAACTTCGCAGATGAGCTGAATGTTGGGAATATTTTGTAGTATTTCAGCCAGCAGTCGCCGAAACAGTTCGAAGTCTTCTGCCACAAGAACAGTAGTACTCAATCAACCCCCGTCAGGATTCGTGACTTGGCCAGAGTTGGCCTACTTTAAATGCCACTAAGAGAATCCCACGAGGGAAGCGATTTGGACGTTGCTCGCGCGCAACCTCTTCTGGCGAGCCGAAGGCGGGGATCGGGGAGATGTACTGATTGACGAAGGATCCCGCAAAGAAGATCACAGGAAATCGGTAAGCTTTGCAGAACTAGGTGGAGGGAGTCAGGCGCAGTTGACTCAGCACACGACCTTGGCGATTAAGAACGCGATTAGAACTGAAGACGACGTAGCCACAAGTCCGGGGACCATGAAGCTATGGTTCAAGACGTACTTGCCAATGCGGGTGGTGCCCGTTTGATCAAACGAAATCGCTGCAAGTAAAGTCGCATAGGTAGGTAGAAAAAAGTATCCGTTGACTGCCGGGAAGAGTGCGATCAAGACTGGAGAACTCATACCGAGCGCAATCCCGACGGGTACCAGTGTTACGACGGTGGCGGCTTGGCTGGCCAACAAAACAGACAGTGCAAAAAGGCCCAACGCAAAAACCCATGGATGTTGCTGAACGACGCCAGAAATACTGCTGATGATGAACTGCCGATTGCCTTCAAAAAACGATGATCCGAGCCAGCCGAGACCTGCGATGGATATCAGCGCTACAAGGCCGGCATTCATGATGCTTCCTTTGACCGCGGTGACCGGTGAAGCCCGAAATAGCAACATGTTCAATCCGGCGGCCGCGAGCATAACGATCATGATCGCGGGAGCCATTTCGACCTGTTCGATATGTTCCTCTCCCACAACTGAAACCGCATACCTTGGACGCATCGCGGGAAACAATCCGAGTGCTACAACCAGCAACGCTGCGATTAGAAATACGATGACCGAACCGCGTGCTCGCCTCAGTTCGGCGCCTTCCAAGGTCGCCCGAGCCTCCGAGACGTCGATCAATCCTCTTGAAAGACGATCTTGATAGACCGGATCATCCCTCAGTTCTGGTCCCTTCCACATCACCGCAAGTGCGCCGAGCAAACTGCCCAACAATGTTGCGGGTACCGCTATGAGCAGAATCGTCTGCAGATGTATGCCGGCTGGGGCCAAAAGTCCTAACAAAGCGACGGTCGCCGCCGATATGGGAGAGGCTGTGATCGCCTGCTGCGATGCGATTGTCGAAATCGAAAGTGGGCGCTCCGGACGAACGCCGGCATTACGCGATACCTCAGCGATGACTGGCAGTAACGCGTAGATAATGTGTCCAGTTCCAGCCGCCAGCGTGAACGCATACGCTATGACCGGGGCCACTAGAGTAATGCCGGCGGGCCAGATTCGCAACGCACGTTCTGCAACGATGACGAGGTAATCCAAGCCGCGCGCGGCCTGCATGGTAGCTGCCGCCGTGATCACGGCGAGGATCATTCCGAGAACCGTGCGCGGAGGCATCCCGGGCGGAAGTCCAAAGACAAAAACTAGCACAACCAGGCCAACACCTGCGATCGTTCCGAGAGCGATCCCGCCCAGACGAGCGCCCACGAAAATACACACCAGCACGATCAGCAATTCCAGCCAGATCATCGCGGCACCGGCTTAGTGGCCGCTGGCGCCAGTCATCGCCTTCGCATCAAGCACCGTCCTGATTTGTTCTTCGGACAGCAGTTTCTTTTCCCGCACCAGTTCGACGATACCCTTCCCGGTCTTCATTGCTTCGGCCGCAAGCTCGGTGGCGGTGTCGTATCCAAGCAATGGATTCAGAGCGGTGACAACTCCGATACTGTGTTCAACGTATCTGCGACACACGTCGTGATTCCCGGTAATACCTTCGACGCAATGTCGCCGCAGCGTATCAGCCGCGTTCATGAACATGGTCTGCGATTCAAGAATGCAAAAGGCGATGATCGGCTCCATGACGTTGAGTTGCAATTGACCTGCCTCCGCTGCCAACGTCACTGCCAGGTCGTTAGCGATTGCCTTGAAGCAGACCTGATTCACTACTTCCGGAATCACAGGGTTTACTTTCCCCGGCATAATACTGGAGCCCGGCTGCATCGGTGGAAGATTGATCTCGTTCAGTCCGGCGCGAGGTCCGGACGACAGCAGCCGTAGATCATTGCAGATCTTGGACAGTTTGATCGCCAGACTTTTCAGCGCCGAAGAGAAAAGCACGAACGGTTGAGTATCTTGTGTGGCCTCGACGAGATCGACGGCTAACCTGACTGGTTTGCCGGTGATCTTGGCAAGGTGATCGACGCAACGCTGCGCATAACCCGCGGGAGCGTTCAGTCCTGTCCCGATGGCGGTGCCTCCCATGTTCACTTCATAGAGCACGGTTTCAATGCGCTCCAGGGCGAAGATCTCATTGTCCAGGCTCTCGCCGAAGGCGTGGAACTCTTGGCCTAGAGTCATGGGCACCGCGTCCTGCAACTGCGTGCGCCCCATCTTTACGACGTCACGAAACTCCGTGCCTTTTTGGTGGAAGGCCGCCACAAGCTTGCGTAATTGCGCAACCAGTTTCGCGTTCAATAGGAAAATAGCGACGTGCAATGAAGTTGGATATGCATCGTTGGTGGATTGCGAGCAGTTTACGTGGTTGTGAGGATCGCAATATTCATACTGGCCCTTGCGGAACCCCATAAACTCCAGCGCGCGATTCGCGATCACTTCATTCGCGGCCATGTTGGTTGATGTGCCGGCGCCGCCCTGGATCAGATCAACCTCGAACTGCTCATGCAGTTGCCCGTCGATAATTTCCTGGCACGCGCCCTCGATCCCGTGCAGAACCTCTTCGGTGAACTGCTTGCACTCGTAGTTTGCACGTGCCGCCGCCAACTTCACAATGGCAAGGGCTCGAATCAGATCTGGATACTGCGAGATGGGAACTCCGGAAATGTGGAAGTTCTCCAAAGCCCGCGCGGTCTGCACCCCGTAGTAAACCTCATCAGGTATGGTCTTCTCCCCAAGCAAGTCGTGCTCGACACGCATACGTACCTCCATATAGCGTGGAACTCTCGTCATCAGAACGGTAGAGACTGCGGAAGGACCGTCCAACTGTCAGAACTTTCAGCATCCCCATTCATCCGCAAGGGACAACCAGCATTAATGGCCTAAGCGGGGTGCCACCGGAACAAGCGCATTTCGAACTTCACCTAGGACAAATGACAGTTTTCACAACTCGAAACAGTTGGCACGGTTTTAACAATGAGAAGCCCCAGTTCTGATGTCTTTTGTCGATTGCCTTTCTCTACGTCCGCAGTGCGAGAGAGTCGTGCGGTTGTACACGGACTTTTAATATGTTTTTGTCACGCTGCGAAGGAGATCTCGATGAAACCGCAATATAGAGTTACTTTTCTTTTGCTGATGTTGGTCCCGCTTGTAAGCGTCCAGTTGACTTTCGCACAAAGTAAGCTCCCCAACGTCGTGATCCTCGCCACCGGAGGGACCATTGCGGGCGCTGCAGCGACCGGAACCCAGGCTGCCTATACCTCCGGTGCGGTGGGCATCGACACGATGTTGGCTGCAGTTCCCGGCAGCAAAGACCTGGCCAATATCAAAGGGGAGCAGATCTCGAATGTCGGATCTCAAGACATGACCTTCGAGATCATGCTGACACTCGCCAAGCGCATCAATGCGCTGCTTGCAACCAATGAGGTCGATGGCATTGTCATTACACATGGCACGGATACTATGGAAGAAACTGCTTACTTTCTGAACCTGGTCGTAAAGAGCAAAAAGCCGGTCGTGTTGGTGGGCTCAATGCGCCCTTCAACCGCGGTCAGCGCGGATGGCCCGCTAAACCTATTCAATGCCGTGGGTGTAGCCGCCGATCCCACTTCAGCGGGGCGCGGTGTGTTGGTGGTGATGAACGATTGGATTCACGGCGCCCACTCCCTCACTAAAACCAGCACAACGGCAGTTCAAACGTTCATGTCGCCACTGCGAGGATTGGTGGGAACAGCAAACTATGGCAAGAACGATTACTACAACACTCCCGTCTGGAAGCACACGACCGAGAGCGAGTTCGACATCGCAAATGTCAGTCACTTGCCCCGCGTCGATATCATTTATGCCTTCTCTGATATGCCGGGAGACTTGATCGATTCCTCCGTGGCCAACGGGGCAAAAGGAATCGTCATCGCTGGTGTTGGCAACGGCAACATGAACAAGGTTTCCCTCGAAGCCGCGGCGCGAGCAGCTAAGAAAGGAGTTGTGGTAGTGAGGAGCAGCCGAGTCGTAACTGGAGCTGTTGGCCGCAACGTCGAAGTAGACGACGACGAATTGAACTTTGTAGCGTCGGATGAGCTTAATCCTCAGAAGGCTAGGATTCTGCTGATGCTAGCCCTGCTCCAGCCGCGTTCTACCGGGCAGATTCAAAAGCTGTTTTATACGTACTAAGCCCAATCGACTCTGGGTGGCGTAGGCCTTCACAACTTGCGGGAAAATGCAGTGTGTAAACCGTTTTGAAAGGGCGCGGCTCCAAGCCGCGCCGCTAAGTTTCACAAAATCAGTCCAGATTCAGCAGTTGAGGGACGTTGTCCGCATATAAAACTAGAACGCCTCGGTTACTCCCATATATACTCCACCACCTTGCAAGCCGACCGCATAATCTACGCGGAGATTGACATGATTCTTCTTCGCGAGCGTGAAGCGAATTCCCGCGCCGCCGGCTGGCTTCAGATTGTCGTTGTTGAACGCCCCTATCTCAGGAGCAACTTCGCCAACACCGAAGAAGGCCGCCAGTCCGAAGCGCTTCGGCAATTCCAGCCGATATTCAGCCTGCGTCGTCAGCATCAACTCGTCTCGGTAGCGTCCTGTTTTGTACCCTCTTACGTCATTGTGCATGCCCAGCAAGCACAGGTCATAGAACGGTACACGGCCAGAAGTTGCGCAACCGAAAACGCGAAAGGCAAGCACCTGGCGCGGGGAAATCCCAGAGTATTTATTAAACGCGAATGTATAGCTCTGGTAGGAAAAATCGCTGCCAAAAGTGCCCTTAAAGAAGTCGCCTACGATGTCCGTGAGGGAGCCCGTTTTCGGATAAAACTGGTTGTCGCGAAGATCGTGCTGGAGGTGAAAGCCGAGCGACGATGTGGTGGACTGTAATTCGTTGGGATCGATGTTGAATTCAGGCGGCAAGTTCTCGCCCTTGACTTGCGCATTGAGGTCGCGCCACTGATACCGTGGACCAAGGTACAGCTTACCCTTCACGCGAACCAAAGATTCCACCAGCAATGCTTTTCCGCCCTGATGGATGGGAACGGACAGACCCTCGTTTCCTGCCGAGTTGCCAATTCCGTACAAGTCATAATGCAATTGGCCTTGGCCGTAGAACCCTGACACCCGGAAGCGGTCCCGTTTCAGGTAGAGTTTCGTCCCGGCTCCCCATAACCAGCTTCCATTGCTCGTGTAAAAGCTTCCACCCCCGATCATCGAGTCTGGTGAGATATCATCATTCTTCGAAATCGGGAACAGATACCCACCCACCAGCACCAGCCCGGAGCCCATAGCCGGATTGGATATTGGGAAAGGCGCGACGACCAGTTCTCCCTTCTTACCTTCTTTTTGCTCGGCCTTTTTTTGTCCTGCTTTTCCCGCGTAGTCGAGGTTTTGTATGCCCGTATCAATGGCGCGCGGTGCGTTTACAAGCACCGCAGCAGTTGCGTCAAATTGAAGAGGGTTGGACTTCTTTGCTGGTGCTAAGGATGTCTGTGCTCCCTGGGAGGTTTGCGCCTGGTCCGTCTTCGACTGTTCCTCAGTCTGTGCATGAATTGCATGAATGAGGAGTGATGACGCGCCCAGGCATATTGCCAATCGAATTCGTGTCCAAGGCGTACCTCGGAAGAAACAAGCGTTCATGGTTATCCTTGGTGTCTCTCGCTCGCGTCGAAAGTCCGAAGAGAGCCGACACACCGCTCTGGGAGGTGCCATTGAAGCGCTCACCGGACTCACTTCGACAGCCACTTCCTTACTGCCGCCCAAGCTAGAAGCAAGATCGAGATGAAAGTGGATGCAACGATCAATAGCCCTTTGAAGAGAACCCAAGAGAGTTGTGAATCACTGACTTCAACCATGACGTTTCGCTCTTTTTTTCCAGCGATCACGCTATGTCTACTGGCCGGAATGATCCCCGGCAACTGATAAAGGTGACAGGGCTGAGTTCGCGGCTTTACCGGTTACATCTTGTCGAGAGCCGATTCGGGCAGCAACGCGCTTGGCGCCCGCGCTAGATCGGATTTGATGGCCGCGGCTCGTCGGGCGCTGATGCAGGCACTGGACTGCCACCTTTGACAGGTGTCTGGATGATTGGCGGGTGTGAGAATTCATACGCGAGCACGCGTGCGAATAGACTGTCGACGCGGTGCTTCCCTCCGGATCGTCGGGCGAAACCAGGGTCTATGAGAATCGCTGGCATCATTCCACTATTGGGTCTCGCCTGCGCTCTAAGCGCGTTTGCTCAAGAAGACGCAGTCTCATTCAAATCGGAGGTTAGAGGCGCATTTGTATGGGGAGAAGACGCCCCAGGGGGAGCGATATCTTGGACTGTCCAAGATCCGCTGACTGGAATTTCAATACGCAAATTGAAACATTCGGGTGTAGAGGTGAGTTCCCGAATGGGATTCGAGAAACTCCACAGCGAACAAGTTCAGGAACTCGTTGCTTACACTAGTACGATCGTCAATAACACCGATACACCATTGTCTGTCGAGTACGGTGGAATCGCAATTGATGGGCATACCGTCCCGCCGCTTTCTATCGCTCCGACGAGCAAATCCTTTGAGCGTAAGAGAGTCAAAAGCAATGCGAATATGGTCGAGAGCGGAAAACTCTATTGTTTCGTGAGTGGCTTCCTTTCCGAGGAGCACTTCCTGACGGCGGATGACCCCTCCTCCAGGATGATTGTTGATCCTCGAAGTTCTGTAACCGTCTCAACTGTAATCAGAGATCCACGACATTACCCGATCCTATGCACTTCGGAGGGCTGTCTTCCGAAGGGCACGGTTCGGCATGTCATTCGGGTTGGCGGCCATGATTATGTTTTCATTTGGCCAGGTCGATTGATCGTGAATTGCGGCAAATAAAGGCTTGTCCCATCCATTTTGTTCCGCCAGTCGGCGAAAAACTACCCCGAGTCTGTTCAAGCCGCATGCTCTTCCTGGCGAATAGGTGCAGTCCCGCTTCCGAGAATAATTCTCAAGGCCGCGTGAGCGCGATGAAGTCGTGATTTGCTGGCAATAACACTGATTCCCATTCGCGAAGCCGCTTCATCATGTGTAAAGCCCTGTATATCGTGGAGCAGAAGCGTCATCCTCCGAACGGGAGTCAGACTGCTCAATGCCTGCCTTAGAGCGACCCGCTGCGCTGGGTTGCTGGATCGCGACTTCACAGAACACAATCGATTCTCAGACACATCAGCGGCGAGAATTCGGCCATTACGACGCTGTTCCCGCGCATGTAAACGCACAAAGTTAAGGGCTATCTTGTACAGCCAAGACCCAAACTGAGCCTCGCCCCTGAAGTTCCCCACCTTCTTGAAGACTTGAATGAATACTTCCTGGGTTAGGTCATCAGCATCGAACAGGTTGCCTGTGCGACGCAGGCACAGGGAGTATATGCGGGGCTTGTGCAACTCGTACAACCTCTCAATCCCGCTCGGATCGCCGTTTTTTGCTCTTTCAATCGCGTCCTGCTCGCACATTTGAGAACCCGTGCCGTTCTTCTGTCTCAGCATCTCTCCCCCAAGTCTCCATCACTGAAGATCCGATTTGTCACGAAGTGATTAGGGCAGTTCAAGAGTTCCGCTGGCTGACTTTCGAACTGCCCTTGCTTCTCGACCCGACTGCCTCCACACGTAGAAAACCACGCCATCAATGGAGGAGGAAACTGTCACTAGTAGCAGATTGTCGAATTCGAAAGCCGAGTCATGCGGCATGCAAGCCTGCACCAAAACGCCAATGCAATCAGTCGTCACATAGGCTATGCATTAGCCTCCGATACCTTCGGCCGCTCGCGATATTTATTTCAAAACTGGTGGTTCTGCAGACGATGCCGCTTGACTCGGAGGATCTGTCCTTAAGAGCTCTGAGTCGATAAGGGATACAATCCGGTCCCAGATATGGGGATCGTTCTCGATCTGGTGGTGAGGTTTGTTAAAGACTCGAGAAAGCCATCGATAGTTGTCGATGTTGACCTGATGGTCTTCGTATTTCATTTGGAAGTTGCCCAATATCTTCGTTCGTGCCGCATCAGCTGGAACGATCAGCGGTTGTCCCGGTGTAAAACCCTTCCGTTGGTAGAAATTCACGGCTTTTGCCACATTGGCAGGAACCGTGCGATCGTCCTGTCTAAACTTCTTCACGCTGTCGACCTGGATGGTCAATGCGACGGGGATGCCATTCTGCCGTTGCAGCTCCCTTGCGAAAGCTAGCACCTGCGACGCGCCCCAACTATGTCCGTAGAGAATGATCCTTACGTGTTCCTTCTCAGCAGACGTCAACAAACCATCCTTGTCCTCATCTAGGCGTCGAACAATTTCCTCTACCGCTTTTTTCGATTCATGATTTCCGAATATTTCGACATGCACAGCAGGCCCATACCGATTTTGGAGGTACGCCGCGAACAAGACTTCAGGGTGTTTCACGTCGTCCCGTTTAACAAAGCCGCCGACGAATCCAAGAATGATGGCCTTGCGAACGACATGGTTTCCCTCTTCAACGCGTTCTCTTGAGCACACCAGGCGCAGCGTTTCCCTTAAGGCTGAAGGAGTCGAGGGCACTTCGCATGGGGCTACACTCGGCTCTGCACTACGATGGTCGTCGTCTGCAACTGGCGGGACATCCTGTGCGTCCGCTATTCCCAATGGACTGAGGCAGAATGGCGCGAGGAGAAGCATCGCCATCAAAGCCCGGGTTGGGAGCTCTTGGTGCCTCACCATGTATCTGGCCTCCTTGGATTTCGGCCTGGAAAGTCCAGTCGCAGGGTTCTGATTGCCAGCACTTGCTCGGATGCTCTAGTGCTGGTCTAAAGCGCGGTCTCGAATGTGCGGCGTCAATCTTCGAATGACAAACTCTTGCAGCACTCCCTCGAAGGCAACTTCACCTAGCCTGATCAAGGAGTTTTCCAGCACCAGGCTGGCGCCATTGCGATCGCTTTCCGGATAGTAGAGATATGAAATGCCAGCAGAAGCAAAGGCTCCACCGACATTCGAATAGTTGGGCTGCCAGCGCATGTTGTCGCCTTTGCAAATCACAGGACTAGCAAGCGCGTACAACAGCCGAGATCGTGTGCTACCAGTTCCCTTGTAGAAATAACGCGGATCTTGTTTCAGCAGAGAAGGCAGTACGGCGCCTCCAATAAACGTGCCTGTAACCACATCGGCATAGGACGCGCTAAGGCGCTTGAAGTAGCCTTGTGCACCTTGCCCATATCCCTCGTGAGCATTCGTCGCCTGCTCAACGCCAGCTATTGCGGCAACTCCCACTAGCGTGAACGGATCTGTCGTGGTTTTCCAGGCCAGCCGGAACTTCTGCTTCGTGTTAAGACCCACGGCGCCAGGATCGTAACTCACGTAGAAGTTGGGAATGAAGCCGAACACCCGTTGCTTCTCCTGCTCCCTGATCTGTATGTCGGCCACCTCCACCGGCGTGAGCGGGCTGACCTTCACATGCACCTCGGTCAGGGCTGGGGCTACCGTCAGCACGATAGGAGGCACCAGATAGGTCTCTCCAGGGAGAAGAGCCGCGGAGAATTCTCGCGGCGCGAAGCCTGCCGAGCTAACTGTCAAGCGAAAGGATCCGGGAGCGACATTAGCGAACAGAAATTGACCATTGCTGCCGGACGTGACTTCTTGGTTCAGCGCTTCGGTTTCCTGAGCTAGACGTACCTCAGCTCCGGCCCTCGTTGCTCCCGACTGATCAAGGATGGTACCGCTGATGTAGCCCGGCGGTTGATGAGCGGTTGCCTTTTGTTCCGAGCTGCTCAGGTAGGCTTGCTTGGGCTGAAGGCTGTCGGCTGCCGGCGAGCCATAAACGTTGGCTTCACTCCCAATAGCAAAGCCATCGTCGGGTTTCGACGTCTGCGCCCCGGAAAATGCGCCCAGCGCAATAACCAGCAACGCCCAAGCTGACACTTTAACGACAGGATGTCTCATGCTGGGGGCTTTCAAAGTGCTTCATCTCGCACCGTAGATTTGACGATCTGTCCGGTTCGCGGAGAACTGGCAGAACTCCCAGTGCTTGACCCAACAGGTTCTTGAGCAGCGGTGGGATGACCAAACGGTCTGGAGAGTACCCGCTACTGCAACCACAGCCAGTCTGCCGCGGGGTTAAGGGCGCCCGCAGAAGGATCACCCCTGCTTTCGGTGGCAGTGGCGAGAGCCGCCGTGCTAACCGATTCTTTGGACCGTGACACCAGCAACTGCTCAAGGAGCACCAAATCCCGCTCGATATCGGTGTGAGCCGTTTTTCGCGCCGCGCCAGACTTCAATTCCTCGCGCAATCGAGCCTGGACGAGACCTGCTGCAAATTCCGAACTGAGTGGGCTACGCAAAATATTGTATCGCGTAATGCCCACGGACGTCAGCTCACCTCGCACCATCACCTGCAGAACGGGCTCTCCGGAACCGTTCAGAGCGGGCCTGGCCGCAGCATGCAAGGACGCCCACCCGCGCTCGCCCCTGTCGTTATCCACCAAAGGATCGGGCCGCACCAGTTCGTCCAGTCGCGCCTGGACAGCGTGCCGGTCCTCATGCGTCAATGCAGCCGCCAACTGGCGCTTTGAGTCAAGGATTGGAGCATTCTTCCCAGGGTTGAAATGCCAGTGCCCTACATACACCGCCACCGCGGCGCCCGCGGCGTAAGGGTGGAACACGAATATCGGCAACATATATTTCTTCGAGGTCAGCATCACCTCGAGAACGCCCCGTACACGCTTGGATCGAGGAATCGTCCCGGGAACTTGTGGAATGACGAACCTCGACGCCTGCAACTCCGGATGTTGCTTGCTGTACTTGGAAAGCGTTCTTGCCAGCTGTTTCGGAGTGGTGACTCCCAGGTCGCCGATGATGCTCCGGTGCACGGAATGGGGATAGTAAAAGCTTAAGATCTGACGCGCGAAATCCGCACAGTTCGCCGTAACCAGGGTCCAGCGCTGCTGGTTGGAACGGTCGTTGAGCATCTGGATCAGGTTTGTATCTTGCTCCGGGCTAGTCTCGATCTCAAAGGCGTAGATTGTGCGGAGGTATGACGCCCCGATCAGTTGGTACCACGCCCCATCGGGTATTCCACCGTCTGGAAGATCAGGAATGATCGACGTGAGGTGCCTGTGTCGGTAGCGGTCGCGCAGAAATGCAACCAGTTTCTTGTCGGCAAAAAGCGGAACGTCTTCCTGTTTTTCCACAGCGTACAGGTAAGGGATGAGAGGAATGGCAATCCAGTCGTATCCACCGATGCCACGGTAACGGCTGAGAACGATCCCGGTCTCACCGGGGGCACAGGAACGCAGCACGACCGGAGACGTGGCGCAGACGCCGGTGAGGTATACCGCGGCATGACCCGTTCCAGCGAAGGCGCCATCAAAGCTATAAGGCTCCCCCAAGAACAAGGTTGCTCCAGCCTGTGCCCAGCGAATCGAGCAGAGGCAGAAAAGAACAATAGCGCTCGAAATCCTCAATCTCAATTATCGCCCCTAGGTCGGCGTGTGCATAGAGAGCACGCACACTGGAGACGTGAATGAGCTTAGGTCGCCCGCGTCACACCCATAACTGTCAGGACGTACAGTTGCAGGGAACCAATTTGTCGAAGCTGCGAAATAACCTAAGGGACATCGCAAAGCGCCTTGCCCTCAAAAAATTGCAACCTTGTCCACAGACAAGCATTTTGCGTCGAGCGTGATGAGAGCTTGCGATTTCATTGCTCTAGTCTGACGCAGCCGCCACGCCGGTTTTGACGGATATTGGCGTCTGTGAAACGGTCAGTCGTGTCTCGAAGACCTGAGCGTAAAGGGCTCCTCCTACCGCACCACCGAGAATTGGCGCCACCCAGAATAGCCAGAGTTGCGAAATGGCCCAGCCTCCTACGAATATCGCTGGTCCCGTACTCCGCGCGGGGTTCACCGATAGATTCGTGACCGGAATCCCGATCAGATGGATCAGAGTCAGTCCCAGTCCGATCGCGATCGGCGCAAAGCCAGCCGGAGCTCTTCGATCCGTTGCGCCCATGATGATCATGACGAAGAAGAAGCTCAGAACGACTTCCGCAACCAAACATGACAGCAGGGAATATTCCCCAGGTGAGTGTGCGCCATATCCATTCGCCGCGAAACCACCGCTCAGATCGAATCCTGCTTTCCCGCTGGCGATTACGTACAACACTCCTGCCCCCGCAAACCCTCCAATCACCTGCGCGATTACGTATGGCAGTAACTCTGCCATCGGGAACCGTTTTCCTGCGACCAGCCCAACGGAGACCGCCGGATTCAGATGGCAGCCCGAGATGTGCCCGATTGCGTACGCCATGGTCAGCACGGTTAGTCCAAACGCCAAAGCCACGCCGTAGAATCCAATCCCCAATTGCGGAAATGCTGCCGCCAGTACTGCGCTGCCGCAGCCGCCGAAAACCAACCAAAAAGTCCCGAGAAACTCGGCCAGAGCACGTTTGGATAGAGCCACGATTCCTCCTTTGTCTCAGCACTTCAAGACTGAACCTGATGAAAGTCGGTCATCCTTGGGATTGCTTACTTTTTGTAACCCGATCGGAAGCTATGGTTTGTTGAGGTCGTCGTCCTTGTAATACTTCGTGCCCTGCAGGGTCAGCTGAAGCGCAAGCCCCTTCTTAGTGATTTGATAAACCCAAACGCCCGGTGCGACGGTTGCCGCTCCCGAGTATGCTCCGCCCGACGTATCCGTCTTGGCTGCGGCGTCAGTTTGCCCCGAAGCATCCCAACCGGAATCGAGAAAACTCGCTAGGGCCTTTTCGTTCTCGAACGCAAAGACCACGCGATAGTCCTTCACGCCGATTCCCAAGCCCGCGCCCGCGGACACCATCTTCATGAACGTGTCTTGCTTGCTTTTGGAATTGACGGCTATACCCGCACCCCGGGCCGTGCTTAACAACAATACGTTCGCGCCCATATTGTTGAAGACAGCATACCCAGCTGACTTCTGGATGAGTTCTCTGGACGACGGTTGCAGCTTGTAGAGATCCTCCAAGGTCTGTGAAGCCATCTTGCGAGTCTTATCCTTTTTCTGATCCGGTGTGTCTTTGGCGCTGGCCAATGTTCCAGCCAGCAAAATCAATGCGAGGCTTGATACGACTGTTTTGAATCTCATCGGTGCTCTCCTCAAGACGTTGGCTAATCGTTCTCAATCACCCTGTCATTTCTCCTCGCCATCGCCACCAGCAAGTGAAGCAACTTACAAGGAGTTTTGAATCTGTCAGGGTTGTCAGTTGTTTCATAAAATCCATGGAGTGGAAACTACTCCGATGACATAAATCCAGTATGGTTCTTTGAGAGGAGCCATCCCGAAGCGGATGAAGTCCACGAAACTTTGCGCCAAGTCGTAGCACTCTGATTCATCGATGAGTGCTGGTCATGCATCTGGCTTCTGTCGGGGAATACGAACAGCCGTCGTCATCGCGACAAAAGAAAAACGCCTTGCGAATCTCTTAACGATCATAGCGATCTCCAGTGCTTACGAACCGTCAAACACGGATACGCTATGGCTTTGCGATTCACGTCACGACTAGCAGAATTATCAGCCTCCGAAAAAAGGGCACGCTGACGGCAGAAGGAAGGCCACTCTTACCCTAGGCTTAGGTCGGTTATTGTGCGAGTTGTCTTCCAGTAAGCGGTAGCTGTGCACGATTCCTGCGCAATCTACCTTCGAGCCGTTGTCGTGATTTCGATGTGACCGGCACCCACGAGCTTGGCGACTACCACTGTCGCCCGGGTGGGACGTGGGTCGCTGAACTATCCCTTGTAAACAACGTTCATCCGCTCGAATGTCGTGGCGTCAGTGAGGTACACCTGTACACTGACCACATCCGATGGCGACATGCCCGCTGCTTTGAGGACGGCACCAATGTTCTCCAGCGCCTGTTTGACTTCGGCATCGAAGCCAGCTCCCGGTGCCGATTACTGATGAGAAGAGTCCAGGCTTGTAAGAGACTGCCGGTTCTTTCGGCCACAATTGTTTGTCAGGTCCGTGCTTGCTGGGACTACGACCGCAGTCGTGATTAATTGAGGCAACCAGCTGTAGTTTCTGCCAGTGCAATCCTCGCCCATTAACCTTTAACCTTGGCTCCATACGGTGAAGTAGGCGAATGACGCTTTCTTCTTAGTTGTTTGACTGCGGCCCGTCTGTTTCGCAGATGCAAGGTCCGCCGTCACCTCTTGACTGATATGAACGCAATTCCAAATCTTGCAATGTGCCCCGTCCCGGTTCGCAATGCACTCCTGGTAGGTGGAGATGCCTCCATCGAGGAACAGTTACGCAGGATACTGGACCCAGGCCTGTGGGCGCTCCAGCACGCCACCGATAATGCTGTGGCGCTGGCAATGGCCAACGGTAAGAATTTCGACCTGATCCTCACCAGCGAGAAGACGTCGGGAAGGGAAGACGTCGAACTTCTTCGCAAGCTGAGACGCGTACGTCCGCACACACGCTTGATCATCTTGGCCGAAGAAAGCACTCCCTCGGATGTAATCACGTCGATGCGAGAACATGCGTTCAGCTATTTCTCCCAGCCATACTCGCCCAGCTCGCTCGCAGCAATGATTCACTGCGCCATTGATGAACCTTGCTGGGACGACGGCATCGACGTCGTTTCAGCGACACCAGAATGGATTCGGATAAATGCTCGCTGCGATCTAAAAACGGCCGATCGAGTACTCCAGTTCTTCGATGAAATCGCCGAGTTGCCCAACCCGGAGCGAAATGAGGTCGGAATGGCGTTCCGCGAAATGCTGACGAATGCCATTGAACACGGCGGACGTCTGGATCCTGGCCAGCAAGTGGAGATTTCGTATTTACGGGCCCGTCACATGGTGAAGTGCCGGATTAGTGATCCAGGGGAAGGCTTTACCTTGGACGAGATTCCCCATGCTGCAATAGCGAATCCTGCCGACGAGCCGTTGCGCCACCTCGAATACCGCGAGGAGCAAGGCATGCGCCCGGGTGGCTTTGGCGTTCTCGTGACCCAGAGATTGATAGATGAACTGGTATACAACGAGCAGGGCAACGAAGTAACCCTCATTAAGTATCTCGATCTCGAACCCCGTTCATAGCACTTGTTTCCTCCAGCCAGCCCAAGCTGAATAGTCAGATACGCTGACCAACCTGACATTTCTGCTAGTTCATTCTCCCAGACCTCATCTGTACTGTGTCTTTACAACCCACCAGAACGAAACTTGGAGGAAAGATGAACCCTCATCGGATTGTTCTTTTTAGTTGTGGCATTTTTCTTATCGCAGGATCTCTTGCCGCTCAAACTGCGCCGGCAGCACCTGCACCTGCATCCGCACCGAGTTCCACTGCTGCATCGCCATCGGCGAAGGTCGGGTTGTTCGTAAATCCAAAGAATAACCAGGACCCTCAGCAGCAGGCGCAAGACGAGAGCGCGTGTTACTCGACCTCCCAGCAGCAGACGGGGATTGATCCTGCGGCTCCGGCCGCTCCACCCCCGGAAGTCGACAAGAAACACGGAGGAGCGGTAAAGGGCGCGGCCAAGGGAGCAGCCGGTGGAGCTGCGGTCGGAGCCATCGCAGATGATGAAGCCGATACAGGCGCCGCCGTCGGAGCGACCGCAGGCGCGGTGCGAGGGCGGCGTCAGCAGAAGAAAGCTAACAAGCAAGCCGAGCAACAAGCGCAACAGCAAGGACAAGCTCAACAGCAACAGAAGCTGGATACGTTCCGGAGAGCATTCTCATCCTGCATCGATGCCAAAGGCTATTCCGTCAAGTGAGGCACCCTGGTTGAGTAGGGCTCGCACTAGCCTAAACAACACGCAGGACGCTCGCCATCTAGGTGGCATCAGCGGGTGGACGACGGGATCGTAATCCCCAACTCAGTATCGGATTCCAATGGTGACGGCTACGAAGTGCGTGCTCATGTTCTTGGTGGGAGCGTAGTGATACCGTGCCTCCGCATAAAGTCGGTAAGGGGCTTCTCCACCTCTTGCCGTGAATCCAACGCCGCCGTTCGCCCCCAGAGCGTTCGAGGTGGAGTCCACTGGCGGCTGGTTCGGATTCACCATTCCCGACGTGCAACTATATCCAAACCACCGCCAGCTCGGCCCGCAAACGTTGCCGGTTCCTGACGGAACTTTCGTTGACAGCCACGTATTCCGGTAATACCAACCGCCACCGCCGATGAGATAGGTACCGAGGAATCGTCCACGCAATTCGAACCGGTAACTTGCAGTAAGCGCATAGAAGTCCGTATTTGCGCTAAGATCCGTCGATTGCAAAGCAGTTTGTAGCGGTTGCAGAGCGCCGCTTGACGGGTAAACCCTGTTCCACATGAACTCGCCGACTGTTGCATGGCGGCGATTGAAGTTGTAGCCCACTCCGCCCACGATCCCCCAACCGGTGCCAACGACCTGAGCGGAAGAACTGACAGGCACACTGACGATCATGGCAAGGTTGGAATTTATTTTGCAGTCGTCACCGCAGTCTCCATCTTGCGCTTGCAGTATCTGCACCGGGGCCAGCGCGATCATCCCAACGATGATCCTTCGCATTGTCAATTTGCTAATCCGCATTTGTCCCTCAAGTCGCAGATCTGGTCCTGTCATTCCGAGGGAGCTCAAAAACAGCCCTGTCTCAGCCGTTCGGGACATTGAGAACCGGGTCTGCCTGGAACGCATCTGACCGGTTGGAATCTGCTGCCGCGCTACCGATGATTGTGCGACTCTCGTCCTGGGAGCGATTGCAGTCGAGGCACTGGCTGTTCCCAGGAATCACGACTCGACACTGGGGGCAGAACGCACGAGCGCGCGTCCGTTATTTCTTAGTGCGGGCTTTTTTTGCCTCGAGCGCTCCGCCCCTCAGCGGAGTTCCAACCGGCCGCACGTGAATATTACGAAGGGTCGGCTAAGGAGGGCACTGTTAAGGCTGACAGCGAAACGATGGATGTTACTTCGAGAAGGTGTGCGGCAAAGTGTCGCATGCGCTTAAGCCGGCGTGTGTCTTTGCACCCTTTCGCCACTGGACGAGTCGCGAACTCGCAAAAGTCTGATGTGCTGATGATTTGCAGCGTTGACCGTTAGGCAGTGGCCAAAATGCTTTCTAGAAGCCAATTGTCCTCTAGGCATCTGAATTGCGCCCGAAAAGCCAGATGCCGAAACCACTCGAATTTCCTGCCATCAGCGGCAGTCTTAGCGAAGTGAGAGACCACGGTGATTCTTGCTCGGCCGTTTCAATGACTAATAGGGCAATTTGCGCGGTTTGCCTGTGATTGCGTAGCAATCCTCACTGGGCCAATAGCGCACAGTAGGAGAAAGCTGGGCCCTTAGCGTCTGATTCAGGAGTTGTACGAAAATGCGCTGCCGTTGTGGGTCAGTGGATGCAGCCCACTCGCTCGTCGCAAACGCTTCGACCGTGCCAGCCTCGCAGATGGACGGCCAAGGAGTCTCACCCAAATCATGAAAGCTTATGATCTTCTTTTCCCAGAGGACCCAGGCACCATCTACGTCCTCCTTGCCCTTACGTACCAGCGCCCAGACATCCCGTGCGCCCCGGCAATCCGTGGCGGTTCTGGAGTTCTTTCATGTTCGACACGGGACCTGCGTTGGGCTGAGTGTTCAGATACATCGCTTGTGGAGCCGCAGTCGTATATGCCGGCCAGTTAGGTAGCCCAGTGGCATTCGGATTACCGGTCTTTGCGAAGTTCACCCAATAGCTGCTGAGCATGTCGGAGACTGCGACGTCGTTCTGCGTGGGCGGCCCCTTCAGAAACGACAGCGCGGCGCCAATACCTTCCATGTTCCGGAAGACGAACGCCATCTCGGTGCCGTGCGAGGCCCCGTCAGGTTGGTCGGGCTGGTGGTAGTCAAAGTAGTAAAGGTACACGTTCCCCTTACCTTTCTGTGCCTGCAACTTCGCCCGAGCCCATGTATTCCAGGCAAACCAGGAATCGCGGAATATGTTCTTTGCAGAGCGGGTCGCTTCCTTGGTTGTGGCATGTGGATAGACGGCCAGGACGGCGTCAGAGTACTTGCGGTACCGTGGACGGACCGACAACTCGAACTGATCTGGCGTAACGTCGCTGTGCACTACGAGCGCACCTTCGTCAGAGTTAGTTCCGATCAACACAGGGACGTCGTTGAAGTGGCCGCTTTCGTATAACTCATGGTGATCGCCGACAATGATTTCACCGTCGATGTCAGGCCAGAAACCTCTCCCCGGTGGAGCGAATCCACTCTCTTGAACGATTACATCGGCCGGAAGCGCACGTGCCGCCTTGATGTCAGCAACCCCTAGCCGGGCGAGAAAGGTTTGCCCGATGGTTTCTTCTACGCTCAGCGGCGTCAAGCTTTGCCCGCCCTCGTCGTCGAAGCGAGGCGGCGCGAAGTTACCGCCACTCTCGCAGATGGCGCGTGAAAAGAGCCCCTTTGCAGCCGGCGATGCAGCGAGCGCGCTGACAGAGATGCCGCCCGCAGACTCGCCAAAGATCGTAATGTGCGAAGGGTCGCCACCGAAAAACGCGATGTTTTCCTTGACCCATTTCAGGGCCGCAATCTGGTCCCGAAGCCCGTAATTTCCAGAGCCCTTGCCGTTTTCGCGGCTGAGTTCCGGGTGCGCGAGGAAGCCGAACGCTCCAAGGCGGTACGCAATGCTGACCATCACGACGCCTTTTTCGGCCAGCCGGGTGCCGTCGTACAGAGGGCTGGCCGTGAGGCCGCTGGCGAAGCCGCCTCCATAAATCCACACCATCACCGGCAGTTTCTCGCTGGGAGACTTCGCGGGCGTCCAAACGTTGAGATAAAGGCAGTCTTCGCTCACGGTGGGCGGACCACCGAAGATGGCGGAGGCCTTGGGGTCGGACATGCAGATTGGAGCGAAGCTGTCCGCCTTTCTTACACCGCTCCACGGCTGAACTGGCTGAGGCGGCTTCCAGCGCAGGTTGCCAATGGGCGCCGCCGCAAAAAGAATTCCCTTGAAGGAGACGATGCCGTGAGAGCCACACCTTCGACCCGTCCTCCGGTTACGCTGGCAGTTAGTATCTGACCTACGGCCCACCTGCTGCACATCAACGTGAGCACGAGAAGTACCGTACCGTTCCATGACTTCCTCATGAGTCCTCCACTGTTGCGGATATAGGCTATTCACCGCTTTGGTACGGACAATGGCATACCTTTTACTGCTGGGTAAAAAACAATGAAGACAGCCGGCGTATCACCAACAACTCCTTTGTGGAGCGTGTTCACAGTCTCGGGTATCACCTGACCGGCAGAAAAATGCCGAGTCGTGCCGCTTTGATCCTCAACGGTGATCTCGCCAGAAAGAATGTATGCGGCATTGGGCATCGGATGGCTATGCGATGGCAGCGTTCCATGAGCGGGAATTGTGATCTTCAGAACTGTGAGTTCAGGAGCACCTTCGGGGTAGGCAGTATAGGGAGTGTTGTTCCATGAAGAATCGGCCCGCAACAAGGTCTCTGACTTAATGCCAGCCTTCCCGGCGTCAGATGCCATCATTAACGGCAAGACGCAAGCGGCAATCAAAACAACACCAAACCTCAATCTTTTTATTCGGACACGAGCTTTGTTCATCTTTTTTCTGTCCTTGACGTGTTTGTCACTACTTATGACGACTGGGTTTCGGAAGCTGTGAACGGAAAATGGAGGATGTCCGCAAAACTGAATTAACCAGTCTTCTCCAGCGCGATTCGCTGCGCCACGATTTCTCGGAGCTCACGTTTCAAGACCTTTCCCACCGGAGTTGTCGGGAACGACTCCAGAACTTCAAGACGCTCGGGCAACTTGAACGAGGCGACCTTCTGTGCTCGCAGGTGAGCAATGAGGTCATCAAACGTCAGTCTTGTTCCAGGGCGCAGGACGACGCACGCACAAGCCTTCTCTCCAAACACCGTATCCGCGATAGCCACGATGCTTGAAGCGAGGCTACAACGTAGTCGCAAACTCGCGACACATTACCAAGGCAAATCCATTCGCAGTGTCTTCGAATCTTGCCCTGGTCGATGGAGACATCGGCGATCGAAGCACGGCCGCGAAGATTGTGGACACTGCCGTATCGCAAGTTTGGCAGGATCGACGTGCTGATCAACAATGCAGGTGTTTTCATTCCGAAGCCCTTCACCGAATACACCACGGAAGACTTCGACACTCTAGTCTCCACGACGCTTGCAGGCTTTCTCTACGTGTCACAGCTCGCCATAAAGCAAATGTTGCAGCAGAAATCGGGCAGCATCATCAACATCTCAACGACCCTGGTTGACCAACCGATCGCAGGTGTTGGGGCGGCTGTTCAAATCATGCTGAAGGGCGCCTTGAATGCAGTGACGCGCGCCCTCGCCATTGAATACGCGAAGGAAGGCATTCGCGTAAACACCATCGCGCCGGGAGTAATCAATACTCCTATGCACAAACCGGAAACTCATGAGTTTCTGAAAGGGTTGCACCCGGTCGGCAGGATCGGTGAGGTCAAAGAAATCGTCGACGCAGCTTTGTTTCTGACTGACGCCATGTTCACCTCGGGCGAAATTCTGCACGTGGATGGCGGCGCGCACGCGGGCAAATGGTGACCCGGTAGTGCTTGCTTGTTTTGATCGATGCTCGGAGAAGAACGGAGAACAATAAGGATGACCACTTTTCAAGAAACCAACGCAGGAGCTAGATCCAGCCAGGAGACATGAAGGTGCGGTACACCGCCAAGACCCATACTTCAGGCGGCCGGCGCGGCGGCGTCTCCCGCAGTGATGATGGCCGCTTAGATGTTAAGTTCTCGGCTCCCGGAGTCCCAGGAACTGGTACCAATCCGGAGCAGTTGTTTGCCGCTGGTTGGTCGGCCTGTTTCATTAGTGCGATGGGGCTTGTGGCCAACAGGATGAAGGTGCAACTTCCGGCTGACGCAGCCGTCGATGCCGAAATCGACCTGTGCAATTCCGGCGACGTTTACTTCCTCCGAGCACGGCTTAACGTCAGCCTGCCGGGCTTGGAGCGCGAAGTCGCCCAGGCCATTGTGGACGCCACGCACGATGAGACATGTGCATACTCCAACGCTACACGGGGCAACATCGACGTTACGTCTAACTGTCGGTGTAAGCGGAAGCGCGACGAACCATGACTTCAATCTTGATGCAACGAAGGAGAAAAATATGACACTCTCGCAAACATACCGAACCGCTTTGATTGCAATTGCAGGATTCCTACTGACAGCGGTGTTTCACACGGGAGCGGTCGCTCAGGCGAACTCCCCTCAAGGGGTCAGAAACATTGTCATTGTTCACGGTGCGTGGGCCGATGGATCAAGCTGGTCCAAAGTGATTCCACTGCTTCAAGCCAAGGGATTGCATGTGGTCGCCGTGCAGAACCCATTGACCTCGCTGGCTGACGACGTTGCCGCCACCAAGCGCGCCATCGCATTGCAGGATGGCCCTGTACTGCTAGTGGGCCATTCCTATGGGGGAGTGGTTATCACGGAGGCAGGAAACGATCCAAAGGTAGTCGGGTTGGTTTATGTGGCTGCGCTCGCGCCGTCGGATGGTGAGTCCGTTGCTTCGGTCACCAAACCTTTTCCGCCGGCTCCGCTAGGCAGCGAAGTCCGGGCGGATGCTGAAGGTTTTCTGACGGTGACCGCAAAGGGAATCGCTGAAGACTTCGCCCAGGATCTGCCAGACAAGGAGAAGCAGCTGTTGACGGCGACACAGGGTCCCACAGCAGCAGCTGTTTTTGGGGCCACAGTCACGACCGCCGCGTGGAAGACCAAGCCATCCTGGTGCGTGATTGCCAGCAACGATCGCGCTGTTCCTCCGGAGCTTCAGAAGGCCGAAGCGGCGGCAATGAAGGCTACATCGATCACTGTTCCCTCCAGTCACGTGCCAATGCTTTCTCACCCGAAAGAGTCGCAGACTTAATCGAGCAAGCTGCAGCGAAAGCCGGAGCCATGAACCTGACCGCAGTGAAATTAAGATGCCGCGCTAATCAGCGCGGCGGAAAGAAAGCCACGGAAATTGGCCAGCCCATGAACATCGCAGTGGCTGACGAAGGTGGAAACATCGTAGCGCACGTTCGCATGGACAACGGCATGGATTGGCAGCATTGATATCGCTATGAAGAAGGCCTACACGTCGCGCGCATTTGAAATTGAAACGAAGGAATTGGCAAAGCATGCTCAATCGGGAGGCCAGTTCTTCGGTGTTCATGCGTCGAACAATGGCAAGATCATGATTTTCGCTGGCGGCATCCCGCTGAAACGCGATGGCAAGGTAGTCGGGGCGATTGGCGTCAGCGGTGGTTCCGGCGATCAGGATCATGCCGTCGCCGCGGCCGGTGCCGCCGCGTTCTAACGCCGCGGACAGAGCAGACCTGCAAGAGAAGGACTATTCCATGTCGCATCATTATTCCGGCCCTGACTTCAGCTTTCCCCAAGGGGACGCCCGACTGGACTTCACTGATCTGTATGCGTTTCCGAAACCTGGAGACGCTGGGAAATCCATCCTGATCATGAACGTGCATCCGTCTGCCGGCGAAAACCCTCCTGGGCCTACTACGACCGAGCCTTTCGCACCCGAAGCACTGTACGAGCTCAAGATTGACACCGATGGTGATGGGGTTGCCGATATCGCGTACCGGGTGCGCTTCTCAGCTTTCGAGCGCGGCGCACAAACCGCGATTGTCCACCGCGTTGATGGCCCGCAAGCCGCCGGTACCGGCGATGGCGGGCGGGTGATCGTTGATGGGGCGCCGGTTTCAATAGGGCGCGAGGCGAGAGTTACAGAGGCAGGCGATATCCGCTTCTTTGCCGGCTGGCGCAGCGACCCTTTCTTCTGCGACGTGGAAGGCGCGAAGAACAACTTGCAGTTCACGGGCGACGATTTCTTCGCTGACAAAGATGTGTGCAGCATCGTTCTTGAAGTACCTAACTCTGCTCTGGGGGCAAAAGAGGTTCGCCTGTGGGCGCGCACGCTTACGCCAGGTGATGGCGGTGGCTGGATCCAAGTGGAGCGCGGAGCGCGGCCTGCGCAAGCGGTCATGCTTGTCGAAGAGAGAGATGCCTACCTCGGAGGTGAACCGGCGGACGATGGGCGTTTCCTTGCTGGCTTCGCGCACGCTCTGGAGCACACAGGTGGATATACGCCGGCTGAGGCGAAGCGCGTGGCGGGGACGTTGCTCCCAGATGTTCTGCCTTATGACCCTACGCGCCCGGCGTCATTTCCCGATAACGGCCGGACACTCACCGACGATGCGTTCGATTGTTTTATGCGCATTCTCACAAATGGAAGGGTGACGGGAGACAACGTAGGGCCCCACGGCGATCTGTTACGCGAGTTTCCCTATGTGGGACCACCTCACCAAAGCCGCGTGACGAAAGCGCCCCATCAGACGACCGCAATGCAAAATCAAGCATGAAACCAAATGATAAGGAGACAACAACATGAAAGATCAGAATTACGCAGCAACAAAGACTACTCAGATACGTCTGGCCCAGCGCTCGCCCGAGTATTGGCGAGTCACGTTTGACCACCCGCCGCTCAACATCTTCGGTCCGGAGATGCTTCCGCAAGTGAACGAGATCATCACGGCAATCGAAACTGACGAGCAGGTTAAGGTGGTGGTCTTTGACAGTGCTGTTGAAGGTTTCTTTCTGATTCATTTGGATTTTCTTGCAAAACTTGACGATTTGGCGCATCTCCCTCCTGGACCCACAGGCTTGCATCCATGGCCCGAGATGCTGGTGCGCCTGAGTCGTGCACCTGTCGTATCGATAGCGTCGATTCGCGGGCGGGCGACTGGTATGGGAAGTGAGCTTGCCCTTGCCTGCGACATGCGTTTTGCCAGTCGCGAAAAAGCCATCTTGTCGCAGTTTGAAGTTGGCGCCGGTCTGGTGCCTGGCGGTGGCCCCATGGCGCGACTGTCGCGTCTCATGGGAAGAGGGCGCGCCCTGGAAGTAATTCTAAGCGCAGACGACATCCCAGGCGACCTGGCCGAGCTCTACGGCTATGTGAATCGGTCGTTGCCGGATGCTGACCTTGACGGATTTGTCGATGCGCTTGCCACCCGAATCGCCTCCTTCGACAAACAGACAATCATGGATACCAAGCGCCTTGTCAACGTCGCTAGTTTGCCGCCTGATATCGAAATCGAATCCGGGTGGAATGCTTGCGTTGCTTCGATGGCACGACCGGCCACGCAGCAGAGGATCAAAAAGCTGATAGAGCGAGGCTTTTGCAAACCCGGCGATGCAGAAAATCGCTTGGGAGATTTCGTGGGAAAGCGCTGAGCATCTACAACGGCGCGCCTCAGATGGGACCATGCGAAAAATGGGCATGATGGGCGATCAAACCGAAGCCACTGGAGCGAGATCAATGAATACGGGTTCGAAAGACAAAATCTTAAGCGCGGATGGCTCTCGTCTTGCCACTGCCGAGCAGCGGTTAAGACAACTTGGCATCAAGCTTCCAACGCCGCCTGAGCCGTTCGGCATCTACGCGGAAGCGGTGCAGACGGGCAACCTGCTCTTTCTCACCGGAATGCTTCCCACGGTAGGCCGCGAAGCGAAATTCATCGGGCGCATCGGCGCGGAACTCGACGTGCAAACAGGGACGCAGGCGGCTCACCTGGCAGCGCTCAATGGCCTTGCTGTCGCGCGGCAGCATTTGGGATCGCTCGACAAAGTTACGCGGATCGTCCGGCTCGGCGTGTTGGTGGCCACTTCGGGAGATGTCCGCGATCAGCCGAAAGTCGCTGACGGCGCTTCAGAGTTGCTGCAGGACGTTTTCGGAAAAGACAAAAACCCTACCCGACTGGTGTACGGCGTAGCCAGCCTTCCGCTCGGCGCGCCGGTCGAGCTGGAGTTGATTTTTGAGGTATCCGCGTAATGCCGTCCCGCTGGAATGAGAACCGGCTCACAGCGAAACTCGGGATCGACTATCCCGTCATTCAAGGTCCGCTCGGCGGATTGTCATCGCAAAGATTGACGGCAGCGGTCTCCAACTTTGGCGGACTCGGATCGTTCGGCGCGCCAATCTTGCCGCCAGAAGCCATCAAAGACGTGATCGCCGAGATTCGCTCCCTTACATCGAAGCCGTTCGCAATGAACTTGTGGGTATCGATGGAAGACGAAGGCGCTCGAACAGTCTGATGAAAACGCGTTCAACAGAAGCCTTGCGCCACTTGCCGTCCATATCGCCGCCTTGGGAGCGCCGCGTCCAAAGTACAAACCATATTCGCCGGATGCGATTTGAAGATCAGGCTCGCGTCGTTGCTGGATGAGAAGGTACCCGTGTTCAGCTTCATCTACGGAATTCCACCACAGGAAATCCTGGAAGAGTGCCGGGCGAAACGCATCGTCACGATTGGCACGGCGACCACACCCGAAGAGAGCTGCGGCACTTCAAGAGGCCGGCGTGGATGCCATCGTCGCTTCCGGCTTCGAAGCCGGGGGACATCGCGGTTCATTCCTCCGCGCTGCGGAGGATTCACTTACAGGCACATTTTCGCTCGTCCCTCAGATTGCCGACACGGTCAATGTGCCGGTGATCGCCGCCGGTGGCATCGCGGATGCGCGCGGCGTAATCGCCGCCCTGGCTCTTGGCGCAGAGGCCGTGCAAATGGGAACGGCATTCCTGGCGTGCGAGGAGTCCGGCGCCAGCCTCCTTCATCGCCAGGCTCTTACGAGGGAAAAAAGCCGGGCACACCGCGCTGACAAAGGGCTTCACCGGAAGACTCGCGCGGGGAATCCACAACCGCTTGCTGGAGGAGTTGAACCAGGCGGGAACGGCGATTCTACCTTATCCCTTGCAACGAAGACTCGTCAGAAACCTCGCGATCCCGGCAGAGGCGGCGGGCCGATCGGATCTCCTGCCCCTATGGGCTGGGCAAAGTGCCAATCTTTCTACCTTGCACCGACGTATTGGCTTTCTTGACCTCATTGGTCGAGGAGGTTTCTGAAATCGCGGGGCCCATCATTCAGTGGAGCGCAGCCCGCCGTGAAAAGCAAATTCTTAAATAAGGAGAAAAGGAGAAATGCAAATGTCAAATATCACCGACAAAGTTGTAGTCATCACCGGAGCCAGCAGCGGCATTGGGGAAAGCACCGCGAAGCTTCTCGCAGAACAAGGAGCAAAAGTTGTACTAGGAGCGCGGCGTTCGAACCGGATCGACGCAGTGGTTCAAGAGATCTCGGCCACCGGCGGCAAGGCCATCGGATTTGCCACCGATGTGACGAAGCGCGCAGAAGTGGAAGCGCTCATCCAAAGGGCCGTCGACGGTTTCGGCCGCGTCGATGTGCTCATCAATAACGCCGGCATTATGCCCATCGCACCGATCGAGGCCCTTAAGGTAGATGAATGGGACCGGCAGATTGACGTCAATATCAAAGGACTTCTCTATGGAGTTGCCGCTGCCCTGCCTCACATGCAGAAGCAAAAGAGCGGTCACATCATTAACATCACTTCCGTTTTCGGGATCAAAATGTTCGCCCCCGGCGGGACGGTCTACTGCGCCACCAAGGCCGCTGTGCGCGCGTTGACTGAAGGGCTGCGGATGGAACTGCACTCCCAAAATATCCGCTGCACGATGATCTCACCTGGCGCGATTGCCACAGAACTGTCGGAGAGCAGTTCGGACGAAGCAACCAGAAAGAATTTGCGCGAGTTTATGAAAATGGCCATCCCGGCCAGCGCGATCGCGAGAGCGATCGCTTACGCAATCGAGCAACCGGTCGAGGTGGAAGTCGATGAGATCGTCATCCGCCCAACCGTCCAGGATTTCTAACGCGGAGGTAAACGCGAAGCATTGGCCAGTTTGAGGTGGTCAAGGAGCCAAGATTTTATGGGTAAAAGAACTCGCACTACTCGCAATTCGCTTGTTCGTGTCCGTGAACCTTTTGTATGCCGCAATCTTTCTCAAGTTTGCAGGGGTGCCAGGCTCGGTGGCCCTATTCACGCAGATGTCGCAAGCAGTCCATGGGTTGGTATCTCAGCCGGTATTCCGGCTAGGGTCAGGAGCTTTCGAGACAG
Source organism: Terriglobia bacterium (assembly GCA_963743105.1). GTDB lineage: Bacteria > Acidobacteriota > Terriglobia > Terriglobales > Acidobacteriaceae > Sulfotelmatobacter. The sequence goes on along the minus strand of CAVUOS010000020.1, from coordinate 141,576 downwards.
TAGTGGCAATCCTGCTCCTGATTCCGAGGACAGCCAGATTGGCAGCGGGATTGATTGTTGTGTGGATGACTGCGGTAATTCTCAGTCACATTTTCGTGTTGGGATATGGCTGGTTCTTTATCGATGCTCTCGTGTTGATCGTCCTGGCTGTCATTTATCTCTTGCTGACACGCACGCACTCGCATTGGGGCGAAAGTGTGAGGACGACGGCTGCCATCCAAGCGCACCAAAAATAGTCGGGCAAACAGTTGGAATGAGCCACAATATCCAGATAACAGTGCCCCAGCGCAGGCTCACATTGTTGACGGCCATTTCGCCCTCGACACCGCCCTTGACGAGATCGCCGACGAGTAGGTGAGTTTATGGATATGCCGGACAATCAATCCCAGGAGAAGAAATCATGGCAACAGCAACGACGCCGGGCCGTCCCCCTTTGCCTCCGTTCACCAGCGAGAGCGCGATTCAGAAGGTGCGCCTCGCCGAAGATGGCTGGAGCACTCGCGATCCGGCAAAAGTAGCTCTTGCCTACGCTATGGATTTACGATGGAGGAACCGCTCGGAGTTCATCAACGGGCGAGGCGAAATTATTGCTTTTCTCTCTCGCAAGTGGGCCAAAGAACTCGACTACAGGCTCATCAAGGAAATGTGGGCATTCACGGAAAACCACATTGCCGCCGTACGCTTTGCTTACGAATGGCACGACGACTCGGGTCACTGGTATCGGTCCTACGGCAATGAGAACTGGGAGTTCAATGACGACGGGCTTATGGTGTCAAGATATGCATCAATCAATGACCTCCCCATTTTGGAAGCCGATCGTAAATACCACTGGGTACTCGGGCGTCGTCCCGATAACCGCAGGCTTAAGCGACCTCGGCCTGTAGCCTAAAGATGACGGGCAACCTTGCCTCTACCTACCGCTCACCCGGCGTTCGATGGTTCGAGTACCGTTGAGATCCAATAAGTTGCACGTCGTTGTTGCCCTGTCACGGCACGGCCAGGTGGAACAGGAGGGGAACGAGAAGGAGTCGGAAGGAATCAGACGACCTAATATGCGGGGGCGTAGTCAGTTTGTTAGAACGCCTGTCACGCCGGAGGATTCCTCAAACGAACTGCCTATTCCTTAAGCCGCATCATCATCACTCGGACGGACAGCGAGAGTGAGAGCTTCAAAGCATCCGAGATCATCGGAGCGGGTGGGGCGGCAGGAATCTCCTCTGCTTATTACCCGAGCAATATTGCACGTGAACGAAAACCGGTCAGCGCTGGCTGACCAACGTTATCCTCGACGGAGCAAACTTCGTCGTCAGGGAGTTTTGGCCAGACGTGCATTCTGCCTTCAGACACCATCGGGACTAAGGGGCGTTTGATGCGAGGGGGTTTATGACCGATTTCACACGGCGTGGTTCATTGAGCGGGCGCAGCACCATTCTCGCAGCCGCCCCTGGCCCGACGGTTTCGGAGCACGTCCGTGAGCACTGGCGATAGGCCGCCTGATCCGATGAATACACACATCGTGCCGCCGACGGCAACGCTTGTAATTGATGTCATCAGAAGTGCAGGGAGGGTAGTGGCGGGAGTAAACAGAGAGCATGAATTCGGCCTCTTTGCGGAATCCGTTGTACGTTTATTGTACTTTTTTCGATGTTTTTATAAAGTTTCTATTATCAATAAGATAAAGTGGTGGAGGCGGCGGGAGTCGAACTAATCACTATATTGATAACACGTAACTTACTGATTCTAGGAACTGCCACAACGGCAAAAAAGGCCCCATTGCCCGATCCATTGTACGTTTATTGTACGAAAATCCTCTCGCCCTGAGTCTGGCAAACCCCACAAAGTGTCCACAGTATCCCATAGATTCGCCGGGCTGAATTCGGAAAAAACGCACATCCCAGACTTCTCATCGCTACGTTATTCCGTACGCTCATAACACCGTGAAGCTCTGGCAGTACACTCCCAATTCGGCGCATTCGCGCCCGATCAAGCATCAATTTCGCTCGACCTCTGCCGTATGAAGACCGTGTGTGATTTTGAGCGGTCGCGTTGAGTCTGCGATAAGGCTCGATCTATCAGTCAGTTGCCGGCAGTTTCATTTCGATGCAAGCACGCGACATTAGAATTCATGGTCCAACGATGGTCCATTTATGGTCCAGGTGTGAGCCAAAACAGGCCGACCTCTGCCGCGAGGGCAGAGGTCACGCGAGGATGACCGTTGTCAGCAGCATTCGCACGGCCTTCCCTTAAGAGCTTGCCAGCCCTCCCACGCAACCAGCGGTATCAGGCAAAGTGCAGCAATGGGATCGGCCCAAGTTATTCCCCAGAAGGCGTTCGCAACCAGACCAGCGAGGGCGATGATAGACAAGTAGCCGCAGAGGGCGGACTCCGCTGCATCAGCTCTCAGCGCCGCACTGGCGGTCAACGCTGACAGTTGGCGCTTCTGCCGCGCGAGCGCGGGCATCGCAACCGCGGCCACAAGTAATACGACGATCCCGAGATAGCTTGGCCTCACTTCACGATGTCCAATCAGCGCCAACACGGCGACAGCCGCTACGTACGCTGCCAACGCGAACAGAAGGCTTCCCGTGAGTCTGGCTGCTAACTTTTCTGCCTGCTCGTCAGTACGTTTTGACCGAAACCGCCAATAGACGACTAACGCGGAGAGGAGTTCTATGGCACTGTCCCCACCAAAAGCCAGCAGAGCGGGGCTGTGAGCCATCCATGCTGCCGCGAGGGATGCAACAGCCTCAACGCTCATCCAGGCAATCGTGATTGCTTGAATGCGACGGATGCGGTAGACCGAGGTGTCTGCGAGGACTGGCAGTACAGAGTCCATTCAGGAGCATTATGACACCGATGCATCTTGACTCTGGAATGCATTCCAGGCTTGATAATTCCTATGGTGCAAAGCCGCGGTTCCAAAACTCTCTATTCTGGTGATCTGGCCAAGATGGCGGCTGTGAGTCCAGACACGATTCGACACTATGAAAGGATCGGCGTTCTTCCGCGAGCCTCGCGAACACAGTCTGGTTACCGAGTCTATCCGGCGAGCGCGTTGGAGAGAGTTCGTGTGGTGCAAAGGGCACTCCGGATCGGATTCACTCTGGCTGAGTTGGCTGAAGTCCTGAAAGCCCGTGATGCTGGGGTGCTCCGTGCCGTCGCGTGTACCAACTTGCCCAAGACAAGCTTAAGGGCATCGAAGTAGACATTGAGGCACTGAAGCGCACCAAACGATACGTGAAGAAGGTGTTGTCCGACTGGGAACAGCGCATTCAGCGTGCGGGTTCGGGACAGAAATCGCACTTGCTGTATTCGCTTACTGACGCGGTAAAGAACGCTGGCACTCCAACGAATCAGTTTCGAAGGAAGAAGAGACCATGAAAACAGTAATTGCATTTCTGATATTCGGCGGGTTGCAGTTGGCAGCGCAAGACATGCAGTCTTGCCCCATGCACAAACAGCACATGAAAGAAGCTTCGCAGCATCAGGCCGACGTGGAAAAACACGGTGACGAAGCGATGGGATTTCCCCATGACAAGACCACTCATCATTTTCGTCTGTACTCAGACGGTGGTGCCATCGAAGTGACCGTGAACGACACTAAGGATTCTCAGAATATGCAGGCTATCCGATCGCATCTGACGCACATTGTCACGATGTTCTCGAACGGAGAATTCTCCATTCCAATGTTTGTCCATGACCAAGTGCCACCTGGTGTACCTGTGATGAAAGAAAAACGCGCTGAGATTTCGTATAGCTTCGAAGAGTTGTCCGCGGGTGGCAGGGTGCGGATTAAGACAAGAAACCCGGAGTCGCTAAAGGCTATTCATGAATTTCTTCGTTTTCAGATCGCGGACCACCACACCGGGGACACAACTGTAATCGGCGCTTTGTAAAGGGCGTGCCTCATTCCGGCTCCAACCGACTGACCTCTGATGCAGGGGCGATGCAGCTTGACTGCCAGGCCAAGCACCGGTGCGATGATTATCCGCCGCAACAAGGCCTGCGATTCGACTTGACATTAGCCCATATTTCTGCAACTATCGAAATATGACGAGACTGCAGAACAGGAAAGCGCTAGATCAGGTGCCCAAGTATGCCGATATGTTGTCCGCGATGGGGACCGAGCCGCGCCTGCGAATCATGCAACTACTGCTGTCTGCCCATCCAGATGGGCTTGTTGTCGGTGATATTCAGGAGGAACTGGATATCCCGAATTCGACTCTTTCCCACCACTTAGAAAAGCTCAAGAACGAGGACCTCGTACGTGTCCAGCGCGAAAGCACCTTTCTGCGATACACAGCAAATTCTGATGCGTTGCAAGAGCTGTTGAGTTTTCTCTATTCCGAGTGCTGCACCCGAAACAAAGCGATAAAACCCGAAGAGATCGTACAAATCAGTAGGTAGGAGACCGGACAATGAGCAACACAGATATCAAGGAAGTGGTTAAAGAAAAATACGGACAGGCGGCCTTGCGTGTGAAGAGTGGGGGTGCCGCATCCTGTTGCGGTACGACCTCTGCTGCCAACAGCGGGTGCGGATGCGGTGATCCGATCACGGCCAACCTGTACGATTCCGCGCAAGCTGGGCAGATTCCAGAAGAAGCACTTCTTGCGTCGCTGGGATGCGGGAACCCCACGGCCTTGGCGCAACTCAATCCCGGCGAGACGGTACTTGATCTTGGCTCCGGCGGCGGCATTGATGTCCTGCTTTCTGCAAAGCGCGTCGGCCCTACCGGGAAGGCTTACGGCCTCGACATGACGGACGAAATGCTCGCCCTAGCGAACGAGAACAAGCGCAAAGCGGGTGCCGCCAATGTCGATTTTCTCAAAGGGGAGATCGAGCATATCCCCTTGCCCGACAACTCCGTGGACGTCATCATTTCCAACTGCGTCATCAATCTCTCAGCGGATAAAGATAGGGTATTGAAGGAAGCTTTTCGTGTTCTTAAGCCAGGTGGGCGCTTTGCCGTGTCCGACGTTGTCACTCGCGGCGAAATACTTCCGGAGATCCGCCAGAGCGTGCTTCTTTGGGTTGGTTGTGTAGCCGGTGCGCTCGAAGAAAACGAATACCGAAGCAAGCTCGCTGCCGCCGGATTTGAACAGGTCGACGTTGAGCCTACCCGCGTCTACAAGGCCGAAGACGCGCGCGAGTTCCTGTTGGGACAAGGCATGGACGTAGAGACGCTTGCTCCACAGGTGGACGGGAAATTCATGAGCGCATTTGTTCGCGCAGTGAAGCCCAGCAGCGCAAAGGCGTGTTGCGGTCCGACGTGCTGCAATTAAGGCTAGGAACTTCCGGTTCTGTAGGTCTTCTGCGCTGCCGCGGTTGACAGGATTCGAGACAAGTCCTACTTGTCGCCGGCATCGAAACGATAACCTGCTCCTCGCACCGTTTTCAGATGAAGGGGATTCTCGGGGTCGCGTTCTATCTTTTCCCGTATGCGACGAACATAAACATCCACCGAGCGCGGGGTCACGTATCCCCCATCACGCCAGACAGAATCTAGCAGTTGGTTCCGGGTAAAGACGCGACCCATGTGACGAGCGAAGTGTTCCAGCATTCGAAACTCGGTCGCCGTAGTGGGGCGGTGCTTTCCCCGAACCCGGAGTGTCATCGCCGAAGAATCGATCTCAATTTCTCCCACGCGAACGGGACTAAGCGCAGGAGCATCGAAACGACGAAGCACGGCCTTGATCCGCGCTACCAGTTCACGTGGGCTGAAAGGCTTCGAAACATAGTCATCAGCACCTAAGTCTAGGCCCAAGATCCGATCCGCCTCACTGCTCCTGGCTGTCAGAAAAACAACTGGAGTGGCAGCCAACGACGGTACCTGGCGGATAGTGCGGCAAAGTTCAAGTCCGTCCTTACCAGGTACCATAACATCGAGAAGAAAAAGGGATGGCCCTACCTGTTCCGCTTCTTCGATGACAGTACGACCGTTTGAAAAGGTGGTTGTGGCAAAGCCCGCTCTTTCCAAGTGGTGCCGGACCAAACGGCAAATATCGCGGTCATCTTCAACGACAAAAATGCTTTGTTTAGCCATGACTCTCCGGGCTTTCTAGCTCTGCCGAGATTCCGCACCCCTGCACGTCACTTTCGCTCTTGGCCGTGAAACATCAGTCGGCTTGCCAAAGTCAGAAAGGTTGTGAAACCCGCGGAAATGAGAGTGTACCGGTTCAGGCCGGTTTCAATCAGGAGCACCGCGGAAAACACAGCCATGAACATCTGCGCCAGGCCCAGGCCTAATCGCACTCCGGCGTGAAACGGAGTCTTGGCCCTCCAATAAGATAATGGGCCATTCCTTAGATTGCTCAATTCACCTAGGAAACTTCCCATGCTGGCACCCTAGTTGCAAAGTTTCTTCACGGTACTTCCACTAGTCTGGTGCGGCCACAAACTGCGCCTCAACCACAGTGTCAGTTGGAGTTCCGCTACCCTTGATTGCGATGGTGTAGGAGTCTCCCTCAATCTGCTTCACGAGCGTCACGGCAGAAGTCGTTTCTGACGTCACGTGATACTCCCGGCCGAGCTGATTCTTGAGCCATTGAAAGTACGTTTGGTTGTCAGATCCCGTCTGAATCTCCCAGCTCGCGCGGATGCTGGACGTGTTTCGGATCGGTCCCGACTCGTGGAGCAACGAGCCATTGCTCGGCACAGTTCGGCTCTTCACCTCCTCGATCTCGCGCACTGTCGGGGACGACCAAAATTGCTGACGCCGTGTGCAGGCGACCAGAAAGACAGTTGCCAAAAGGCAGAGCGACATCGCACGGTGGCAGTTGGGACCGATCATGTCCCGGAGCGTTCCGCGACTTGAGACACTAATTCCTTGTCGATTCTGCTTGCTATCTCATCGCGAACCCGCTGGAAGACAGCCAGTTTTTCGTCGTGCGAACCCACTGCGGCTGCAGGGTCGTCGAAGCTCCAGTGCAGGAACTTGAAGCTCCGTGGGAAAATAGGGCAGCGTTCCCTTGCGTTGTCGCATACCGTAACGATGTACGGAATGTATTGCCCTAAGAAGCTCACTACATCCTTCGATTTTTGATTGGAAATGTCGATTCCGATCTCGTTCATGGCCTCGATGGCAAGGGGATTCAGTCCCTTGGGTTCAATTCCCGCGCTCAGAGCTTCGAATCGATCTCCCGCCACATGCCGGAGATAGCCTTCCGCCATCTGGCTGCGAGCCGAATTTCCGGTGCATAGAAAGAGAACTTTGGGGTTGGAAGAAGGCATGGTCTTTGTCACCTCTCAGTGATATTGATCTAGCGCTCTCGGTGCCTCGGCTGCGACTTCCGTACGCAGAGGCGAGCAATAAAGATCGATTGCGTACTTTTGGCCATCCGTCACGATCCAGGCGAGAAACTCGTTGAGGGCCTTTTTTGTTTTGGAATTCCTCGCTCGGACAGGCATTAAAATCCAAGTGACGCTTGCAACGGGATAAGCATTTGTTCTGGAAGCACCGCCGTTGGAAACTCTGAGGTCGGACTGTGTCCCTATGTCTGTCGTGGCGGCTTGCTTGATGCCCCCAAGACTGGGCCCGACAAACCGACCATTGGCGTTTTTCACCCTACCGAAGGGAATCTTCTTCGTTTGGGCGTAGGAAAGCTGAAGGTAACCGAGAGCTCCCTTTACTTCACGAATCTTCTCAGAGATTCCCTCATCACCGGTGGCGGCCAGTCCCATCGGCCACTCAACGCTCGTGCCTTGACCGACCCTGCTCTTCCATTCTGAACTCACTTTGGACAAATAGTCGGTCCAGATATAGGTCGTGCCGCTGTCGTCGAGACGATGAACGACAGTGATTTCTTGGTTGGGCAGTGCCACTCCCGCATTCAAGGAACTGATTGCGGGGTCATTCCAGTTCTTGATTTTTCCGAGAAAAATGTCGGCCAAGACGCGACCTGTGAATCGAATTTGGGTCTGCAAACCAGGAAGGTTGTAAGCAGGAACATCCGCGTCCAAAATAAAGGGAACCTGAATGACTGGAATCGTTGCCTTGGCCAGTTGCGCGTCGCTGACCGGGGCATCGGTTGCGCCAAAGTCAATCATTCCCGCCATCGTTAGAACCATTCCGGGCCAACTGCCATTGGGGTAGTAGCTCATCTGAATTTCTGGGTGCAGTTTGTGGTACTCCCCTGCCCACTTCGACATGATCGGGTAAACAAATGATGATCCTGCGCCATTCAGGATCGTCTGAGCGGATGCCAGGAGGGGAATTAAAAAGAGCGCTACCACACATGCCATGCGACGTAGCATCGTGTCCTCCAGAGCAAACATCCCGACGTGACCCCAATCACAGACCTCGACGCGAGCCATGCTATCATAGGTCTATACGGTTATGCGAATATACCAATAAGAGAAAAATGTCATGATAAAAGTCCAAGTGTTTGATCCCGCTATGTGCTGCTCCACCGGAGTTTGTGGTCCCAGTGTCGACCCTGTCCTGCCGAGGTTCGCAGCCGATCTGGAGTGGCTGAAGAGCAAGGGTGCGCAAGTGGAACGGTACAACCTCGCTCAGGAGGTTGGGGCCTTCACTAGCAATCCGATCGTCAAAACCACCCTTAACAGCCAGGGCACGAAGTGCCTGCCTCTTGTGCTGGTGGATGGGGTGATCGTCAGCAAAGCCATCTATCCGACGCGCAAGGCGTTGGCGGGCTTCGTTGGGGTGGACTATGAGTCCGAGCCCGTCCTCGCCGAGGATAAGGGCCAAGCATCGCTGGTATCGATTGGTGGGCCAAGCAAGATCGGCAGACGGTGAAGCATGAAATCGCTTGGGAATTCCACAAGAAATCTCATGTTCACGGGCAAGGGCGGCGTAGGCAAGACATCGATTGCCTGCGCGACTGCCGTGTTTTTGGCTGAAGGCGGTAAGCGCGTCCTCCTGGTCAGCACTGATCCGGCTTCGAACCTAGACGAGGTTTTGGAAACAGCACTGAGTATGCACCCTACTCCCATCGGGAAGGTGAAAGGCCTCTTTGCAATGAATGTTGATCCCGAAGAGGCCGCACGGCAATACCGTGAGAGAGTGGTTGGGCCCTATCGCGAGCTTCTCCCGAAATCGGCAGTGGAGAACATCGAAGAGCAACTTTCGGGTGCGTGCACGGTCGAAATCGCTGCCTTTGACGAGTTTGCCAAGTTGCTGGGCGACGTTAGTGCGACAGCCGAGTTTGACCACGTGATCTTCGATACCGCACCCACTGGGCATACTCTTCGACTGCTACAACTGCCTGCGGCGTGGACGGGATTCATCGACTCGAATGTTGGCGGAACTTCGTGTCTTGGACCGCTCGCAGGCCTGCAGGCGCAGCGTGAACTCTATGAGAAAACATTGAAATCGCTGTCGGACGCAACGACAACGACCATCTTCCTGGTCAGTCGACCGGAGCACTCGGCCCTCGTTGAGGCAGAGCGTACCCACAATGAACTTGATGCGCTAGGTTTAAGGAATCAGAAGTTGATCCTGAATGGTATTTTTCAGGCTTACGCGAAGGACGACTCCATCGCAATTGCTCTGGAGAGGAGGGGGCGAGAGGCGCTTGCAGAAATGCCAAATGGTCTGGAAACGCTTACAAGAATCGAAGTACCGTTGGTCGCGCAGTCGCTCATCGGAGTCGGCGCACTCCGCCAGTTGGGCGAAGGCCGTCTTGATGTGCGAAAAGCAGCACCCCACGCACGAGCTGAAATGAACCTCCCGCCGTCGCTTGCAGCCCTTGTGCCCGATCTGATCTCGCTGGGCAAAGGCGTCATCATGACTATGGGCAAGGGTGGGGTGGGAAAGACTACGGTCGCAGCTGCTTTAGCTGTTGAACTCGCAAGCAGCGGGCATAGCGTCCTTTTGACCACGACCGATCCCGCTGCGCACCTTCATCTGGCTCTGAGCGCAGACATTCCAGGTCTTCGGGTTTCGCGTATTGACCCGGTTGCTGAAACACGTGCCTACACACAGGAAGTGATGGCGGAATCTGGGCGAGATCTCGACGAAAAAGGCAAGGCGTTGCTCGAAGAGGATCTGCGCTCTCCGTGTACTGAGGAGATCGCGGTATTCCGCGCTTTCGCGCGTAACGTTGACGAGGGAAATCATGGTTTCGTGGTTATAGACACTGCGCCGACGGGACATACACTGCTGCTGCTCGACGCGGCCGAAGCGTATCACCGGGACGTTGCTCGAAACCTCAGCTACATTCCAGACAGCGTCCGAAGGTTGCTGCCTCAATTGCGTAACCCGGATTTCACGCGGATTATCGTTGTGACGTTGCCAGAAGCCACGCCTGTACACGAGGCGGCCCGCCTACAAGACGATCTGAATCGGGCGGGCATCACGCCCTATGCTTGGGTGATAAACCAGAGCTTCTGTGCGACCGGTACGCACGATCCTGTTTTGGCAGAACGCGGGGCTCTGGAATTGCGCTACATTGCTGAAGTGCGAGACACACTCGCACCGAGGCTAGCCCTCATTCCATGGCAAGCCGAGCCGCCCATTGGAGCGGATGGCCTGCAGCGGCTCTTTGCGGAGGCAGTAACCAAATGAATCTGAGGTTCGACGAATGAAGGAACTCGAACAATATTTCAAGGCTTTGGCGGATCGGAACAGGTTACGCATACTGAACCTGCTACTCCATGGCGAACTGTGTGTTTGTGATATCCAGTTTGTATTGGAGGCGTCGCAGCCGAATGTATCGCGACATCTCGCTTATTTGAAAAACTCGGGGCTGGTGCTCGATCGGCGAGACGGTTTCCGAATCTTCTATCGACTGGCTGAACCGAAACAGGGCTTAAAGAAGAAGGTCTTCGAGTTTCTGCAGGATACCTACAAGAGCGAGGAACAGCTGCACGATGACACAACCCGGTTGAAAGAGGCCATTCAAGAAGGTTCCTGCACCGTAAGCGAGTGGAAGCCGTATTCGGCAGTTGGCGCAGGAAAACCGGTGCACTCTAACCGCACGTAGCACGCAAGGAATCCACGAATGGCAGCAACGATCCAAGCACTCCCCAAAAACACGGAACGCAAACGGCTCAATTTGTTTGAGCGTTACCTGACCCTGTGGGTTGGTCTCTGCATGGTTGCAGGTCTCGCACTCGGCAAATGGGCACCTTCTGCGGTGCAGGCACTTCGGAGTATGGAATTTGGGAAGGGCAGTCAGGTCAACGTTCCCATCGCGGTTTTGATCTGGCTCATGATCATCCCGATGATGATGAAAGTAGACTTCAGCTCCATTCTGAGCGTGCGCCAGCGACCACGGGGGTTGCTCGTCACACTGTTCGTGAATTGGCTGGTCAAGCCTTTCTCGATGGCACTGATCGGTTGGGTATTTTTCCGCCACGTTTTCAGTGCATGGATCACTCCAGGGGAGGCCGACCAGTACATCGCCGGCGTGATCATTCTGGCGGCGGCTCCGTGTACTGCAATGGTCTTTGTCTGGAGCTACTTAACCGACGGTGATCCAGCCTACACACTTGTGCAGGTATCGATTAATGATTTGATCATGTTGTTCCTGTTTGCCCCGATCGTGCGGTTTCTTGTGAGCGGTGCTTCCTCGTTGACGGTTCCGTTCATGGTCCTGTTGTATTCGGTCATCGCGTTTATCGTGATTCCGCTCGTGGTTGGAATGACGCTCCGTATCTGGCTGACTCGCATGCGAGGCAAGAAGTGGTTCGAGCAGGAGTTCCTTCCAAAGTTTAGCCCGGTGACTGTGTTGGCTCTGCTGGTGACGTTGGTGTTTATCTTCGCGTTCCAGGCAGAGAACATCACTGGCAAGTACCTTCACGTGGTGCTCATCGCCATCCCAATCCTGATTCAGGTCTACTTCAATTCCACCCTGACGTACGGGTTGATGAGACTGCTGCGGGTTGAACACTCTGTGGCCGCGCCAGGAGCGCTCATCGGTGCAAGTAATTTTTTCGAGCTTGCGGTGGCGACGGCGATCGCGCTATTCGGGCCCGGATCGGGTGCCGCTCTGGCTACGGTAGTCGGGGTACTGGTGGAAGTACCGGTCATGTTGTCCGTGTGCAACGTTTGCAACCGGACGCGACATTGGTTTCCGGCCGCGGAGGCTATGGTTCGTCCGGAGCAAGCTGGGTAGATGGAGGTTTTTGTGCACTGCTACGAATGCTTAAAGGAGGGTGAAACCCGCGATGCGGTTGGCCTTTGCCATCATTGTTCCGCTGCGCTGTGCGCGGAACACATCTGTGTGGTCGACGATCCGGTTACTGGTATTGTTCCGCTTGTGCGAACGATAGTTCTTCCCAAGAAGGCTAGGCTGTTGCTGTGTTGTACCTGCAAAGGGGCGCTAGAGCAACCCCGGTCGAGCCACGCGGAATACGTGGGAATCGAGCACTAGGAATGGTTAGATGACAACGACTACACGTCAAAGAGTTCTTTTCCTCTGCACAGGTAATTCGGCTCGCAGCCAAATGGCTGAGGGCTTGCTACGGCATATCGCTGGCAATAAGTTCGAGGTATTCAGCGCGGGGACGCGGCCCGCCGGTCTTAATCCGAATGCTGTTACGGCAATGGCTGAAATCGGAATCGACATCGCAGGAAGCCGCTCGAAGTCGGTGAACGAGTTCTCAGGCCAACAGTTCGAATATGTCTTCACCGTCTGCGACAACGCAAAGGAATCGTGCCCGATATTTCCCGGTGGTGGGAAGCGACTCCACCAGAGTTTTGAAGACCCAGCCGCTGCTCCATCGGATCAGCAGCTTGAAGTATTCCGGAAGGTACGGAATCAGATTGCTGATCGATTGCGCGAGTTTGTAGAGAACCAGAACTGATCTTCGCAACGAACTTCAGGCCAAAAAGCCGTCAAAGGCCGAGGCCGTTCATGGTCCATTAACAGTCCACGAACTGTTTGCGAGGGTCATTAAAACGGTTTTGTAGCGCCATCCGTGCCGCGTGTTTTCAGTTAGTTACCGTTGAAGATTTCGCTGTCACAGCAGAGGCGAAAATAGGTTGCGCGAATCAGTCCCCCAAACGCCCGTGCGAAACGTTCGCCACAGCCTCAAGTTAGCGCTTGTGTGGGTCAGCCCCCAGATGAGGAACTTATATGGATGCTCCCCAACAATGGCGAAGCGAAAACCATTTTCTCCCAGTTATTTCTGCCAGGAATAATCGGTCGGTTCGTAATGGGTACGAAGAAAAACTGACAGAAGCCCGCGAAGAACCCGCCTGCTTAGAATGTTATTGTACGAAATTAAAATGTGTCCGTATAATATTGATAATAAACGAGATATTGGTGGAGGCGACGGGAGTCGAACTATTCAGGGTATTGATAGCACGTAAGTTACTGATTCCATGAACAGCCAAAACGGCTAAAAAGGCCCCATTGCCCGATCCATTGTACGTTTATTGTACGAAAATGCTTTTCGCTTTGGAGTCCCACAAACACCATATCGCGACCACAGTATCCCATAGATTCGCCGGGATCGAAAAAGCGTCTACCTTTGTGCGATTCCGAATGTCGCCGCCTTTCCATTTCTTCGGTACGTCCCCTTCCCGTTCGAAATTCTGGTTTGGCAGTCATAGTGTCACGGTCGGGTGTATCACGGCAGAAATGCCGGTGAGCGTCGATGCGCATGCGCGGTTCACACTGTCTCTGAATAGAGCTGCTCTGAGAAGTTCACGACGCGTTGCCGCGATTCGCCCAGCCCTTCAATCCCCAACTCGACCACATCTCCAGATTTGAGATACTGCGGCGGCTTCATTCCGAGCCCAACCCCGGCGGGCGTGCCGGTGGTGATGACGTCCCCGGGAAGCAACGTCATGAATTCACTCACGTACGACAGGAGCGTCGCAACGTCGAAAATCATATTGGCCGTGGAACTGTTTTGCCGAATCCCCCCGTTAACTTTGAGCCACATTTTTAGATTGCTCGGATCACGAAGCTCGTCCGGAGAGGCAAGAAACGGACCCAAGGGCGCGAAAGTATCTGCGCTCTTGCCTTTCACCCACTGACCTCCGCGCTCGAGCTGAAAACTGCGTTCAGAATAGTCGTTGTGCAGGACGTATCCGGCCACGTAGTCGAGCGCCTTGTCTGTCGGGACATAGAGCGCAGTCTTGCCAACCACGAAGGCAAGCTCGACCTCCCAGTCCACCTTGGTGGCATTCTTCGGAATCACCAGGGCATCGTTTGGTCCGACTAAAGACGTTGTCGCTTTGAAAAAGATGACCGGCTCTTTCGGAATTGGAGCTCCGGTCTCTGCCGCATGGTCACGGTAGTTGAGGCCGATGCAAATGATCTTGCTGGGACGACAAATCGGCGGTCCCAGACGCATTGTGGGCGGGACGCGCGAAGTCGAAGAGGAGTGGGTTTTCAGCCAACCGCGAAGAGCCTCCATGCCACCTCGCGCGAAGAATGTCTCGTCATAATCCGGCACAAAATCCGAGACATCCAGACGGGAGTCGTCGTCGAGGAGAACTCCCGGCCGTTCTCCGCCAGCTTCGCCGAATCGAATAAGTTTCAAGGTTTTACTCTCGCAACGCGAGCTTAATGTGCCTCGCCAGCTAAACTTCGAGCTTAAAAATACGTTCCATGCGTAGCCATTTCTCGCCAGGCTTTGCTTCCGGCAACGCTTGCTGGAATTTCCACATGAGCTGCTCCCAAGCTTGCACCTTCGGATCTTGCTCATCAGCCTTGGCTTTCTTTTCGAACGAAAAGCTTTGGTTTACTTCCATGATCATGAACATGCGCGTGCCGAGCAGGTAAATCTCCAGATCTTCGATACCGGAGTCCTTTAAGCCTTGCGTGATCTCGGGCCAGATTTTCTCGTGGTACTTCCTGTACTCCGCAATCAGAGCGGGATCGCCTTTCAAGTCGAGAGCGAAGCAGAATCGGCGGCTCATTTCAAGGTACTCAGTTCAGCAGTTAGGGATCCCGCAACCAGAACAGGCCGATAGCCGCGCAGCCGCGAAGTAGAGCACATAGGCCTGGCAGATTAGGGGCACTATGAAAGCGACGCGAATGTTGCTGTGGTCAGAAATGAATCCCATTATGGCGGGGCAGATGGCCCCCCCGATGATCGACGCCACCAACAAGGACGACCCCAGTTTTGTGTATCGCCCAAGCTGCTTGATGCTTAGGGCAAAGATGGTGGGGAACATGATCGAATGAAAAAAACCGATCAGGACGACCGCCCAGAGGGGAGCCACCCCGGAGCCGAGAAGAACCACGAGGAGACTGATCAGAGTCGAAAGCGCAAACAATGAAAGCAGCCTGGCAGCAGGCACGCGCTTCATGATGTAGGAACCGGAGAACCTTCCGATCATGAATCCAATCAAGTGCAATTTCAAATAGAACGAAGAATCCTTTTGGAGCATTCCAGGAATACTGTGCTGCGCCAGTCGAATGACGAAGCTCCCCACGCCGATTTGAGCGCCAACGTAGAAGAATTGCGCGATGACTCCTTTTACCAGGTGGCCATAACGCCAGATATCGCGCAGCTCTTCCCCGGTTGACTCCTGTCTCGGGGCTCCGTCAGTTGCGCCGACCTCCGGCAATTGGGAAAGAAAAATCACAAGAGCGTAGGCAAGAAAGAGCCCTGCTATGACCAGGTAAGGGATCCTGACGGTGCTGACCACTGCCGTGCGATAAGCAGCCATCTCTGTTGGCGTCATGGTCGTCAACTTCTCACGCGAATACTCGAGAGCCGAAAGGATAAAGGCCGCGCCTATGAACGGCGTCACCACTGCGCCCACAGCATTGAACGACTGTGCCAGATTTAATCGCCGCTCTGAACTCTCTGCCGGCCCCAGCAATGTCACATAAGGGTTAGCGGCGACTTCGAGGACCCCCTGGCCGCACGCCATAACAAATGAAGCAAGAAGAAATAATCCATACACCTGAATTGAGGCCGCGGGAATAAACAGCAACGCGCCCGCCGCGCATGTAACCAAACCAACAACGATTCCATTCTTGTAGCCGATCCTTTCCAGCAGCCGTCCTGCAGGCAACGCGGAAAGGCAATAACCGCCGAAGAATGCCACCTGAATGAGTGCCGATTGAAAGTCGTTCAGATCGAAGACCTTCTTCAAATGCGGGATGAGAACATCATTGAGGTTGACTCCCAGCGCCCAGAGAAAGAATAGGGTGGTGACGAGAATGAGTGGGGCGACATACCGCCGCTCGGTGATGGGTGCTGAGGTTGTCATATCTTAGGTCAAAGCTCGATCGAGGTGCACGTAGCCGCCATCCACGAACACATGTTGGCCGGTTATGTGCGCGGCGTGGGCAGAGAGCAGGAATACCACCATTGCCGCGATCTCGTCGGGAGAGGTCATCCTTTTCTCCAGAGGAATCTTGGACAGGACGGACTGAAGCTTCTGTTCGGGATTGGGGAATGTGTCGAGCCACTGCCGGTAGAGCGGCGTCATGACCTCTGCGGGAATAACCGCGTTCACGCGAATGCCGTAGCCTAGTAGCTCCGCCGCCCATTCGCGGGTCAGAGCCAGTATTGCCCCTTTCGATGACGCATATCCTGACGTTCCACCTTGACCGGTGACGGCGGTTTTTGAACCGATGTTCACGATGCAGCCGTTCGTTTTCTTCAGATAGGGAAGCGCGAAATGCGCCATGTTGTAGTAATGCAGCAGATTTCGACCCAGTGACTCTACGTACTGTTCTGGAGTTCCGTGCTCCAGACCGACTTTGTCGTTTATCCCCGCGTTGTTCACTAGAGCATCAAGGCGGCCAAACTTCTCAACTGTCGAATCGAGCGCATTTTGGCAATTTGCAGATGACGACAGATCCGCGATGATCACGTGGCTTGTGGGCACCTCGGCATGAAGGTTATTGCTGGCTTCGGCGTCACGGTCCACAATGACGGGAATCGCAGCCTCCGCAGCGCCGGCTCTCACGATTGCGGCGCCAATGCCTTTGGCTCCGCCGGTGACGAGCACGACCTTATTGTCAAGTTGCAGGTCCACTGTACTCTCGCAATCAACCGTGCAGATTCATGAAACCGCCATCCAGAGGGTAATTTACTCCGGTAATGAACGAAGCTGTGTCAGAACATAGGAAGAGGGCAAGCGAGGCTACCTCGTCCGGTTCTCCCATTCTGCCGATGGGCTGCGTCTTCGCCAGCTTCTCGAACATCTCCTGCTCGCGGCCGGGGTAATTCTTTTTCAGATAACCATCGACGAATGTCGTATGCACCCGGGCCGGAGAAATACAGTTACAGCGAATGTTGTGGCCGATATAGTCACGCGCGACGGAATAGGTCATCGCAATCACCGCGCCCTTGCTGGTGGAGTATGCGAAGCGATCCGCCAGTCCGGCACATCCGGCCACAGAAGCCATGTTTAGAAGGACTCCCCCTCCTGCAGACTTCATCCTTCCGATGACAGCATTGATACAGTTGAAATAGCCTTTGACGTTCACGCGAAGAACGCGGTCGAAGTCGTGCTCGGTCGTGCTTTCGACCGTACCAATGTGCGAGACGCCCGCATTATTTACAAGGATGTGAACCCGACCCTGCTGCAAAATTGTGTCGAATGTCGATTCAATTGAAACCCTATCACTCACATCGCATTCATATGCCGAGGCTGTTCCGCCAGCCATGGCAATCTCCGCCGCAACCGTTTCTGCAAGTGTTCGATTAGTGTCCAAGAGGCGCACTGAAGCACCGTTTGCCGCGAACTTGTGGGCAATCGCTCGACCGATGCCACTGGCAGCACCCGTGATGACTGCCGTGCGGCCATGTAACCTGAAGGTCTCCGCGTTTAATTCCGGAAGGCTCAGAGATCGATTCTCCTATTTCATTCGACGGCTGCTGGCAAAGAGGGCATTGAAGGCACGCCCGTACTGCTCAAAGCGATCACAGTATAGAGGTGCCTTGCGCCACGTTGGGCGGATGTATCAACGTGCCTCATCTGCGGGAGCGGTGCAAATGGCGTGTCGTGATAGGAGAGCCCCTGAAAGAGTGGACGACCATACACTGCTTCTGGAGGTTGCGTCGGAAGCCTAGCTATCCCAGTCCCATCTCGAAGCACAATGAAGCCACCGAGTCCACTGACGATATCCGCCTCGGCTTCCCATGTGATCTCATTGACGTGATCTGCATCAGCGTTCACTCGCACATTGACCGGAGGGGTGGGTGCACGTGCGTCGGTCACGGTTCCGGCTCTAACATACTCCATCCAGATTTTCGCTATGGCCTCATTCGGCAACCAGGCGGCCTTGCTAGGATCCCCTTTGAATTCTGCTGCAGGCATGGCGGCATCCCCGAACGGACTTGCCAGCCATGCACAACTCAGGTCCGCCGGCCTTAAGATCTTGTTCCATTCCGTTAAGCGCATTTGAAGGCAAGAGTCGAAGAACGGGATCGCGAGATACCGGGAATCCCCACAGAAGTGTCCCGAACGCGGATCGGGAGCCAACCCAATGGGAGCACCCTGGGCTCGGTACTCCTGGAAAGTCGCAATGGAGCCGTCCCAGGGGAGGTTTCCTCTTTCTCCTACGCCGAAGTTAACCATCGTGGGAATCTCATAGACTGCGGGCGGAACTTCAGGCTGAATGAATTCGTGCTTCGGACGAAACATCACCGCCGTACCCGAACGAAGAAAAGAAGCGAGCACTCGGTTGGGGTGGAGAATGCTCATTACATTGGCCCATATCCCGCCACCAGAGTGTCCCCAGAGACACCAAGGGACCGTAGCAATTTCCGCGTGGCCCGACTTTGTCGCAAACTCGTCCAGCGCCCGAAGGAAGACGCGGTCAGAACCCTGTCTCGGGTCGAACCACAGCTCTGCGCCTCCTGGAGTCAAGTCAATCGCATCGTTCAGAACATGATAGGAAGGTCCAAGAAGGACGCAGTTCCATTTCTTTACAAGAGCTTGCCAGTGCAAATCGTAAGCAGAAGTTGCCCCCGCCTGAGCGGCTGGAATGCTTGCACCGTGCTGATGAACGATCACCGCCCTCACGGTCTTGATATCGTCAGGAATCCAGAGGGTGTATGTGACACCAAGCTGCAGCTCCCCTCTGGTTGTGGACGGCGGGTAAACAACTTGGAGATAGCGACCTGCCCCGCTTGATGGAGTAAAAGGTCCCCACCCACTCTGGACTGGAGAAACCGGATTGCCAGGAGCCTCCGGCTGATGACTCTGAGTCTGAGCACTGATAGCCGGAGAGAGCGAAGAGGCAAGCGTCGCGCCAAGGCCTGCCATCCCTTTCATCAGTAAGCGTCGCGCCGGCGACTCCAGACTACGCAGTCCTTGTGAGCCCATCCTTTGGCTTCGGGTAATCTCGCTCATTCTCTCTTGTCCCATCCGGAACTTGTGCCAGTGGACCTCCGCACTTGAATATCTGCGGTGGCGCACGCCAATATGGTTCGAATTTCCCTACGTTCAAGTCGTCGATCATCCGTCGGGCAAAGATTGATACGTCGCCACTCTCGATTGTTTTGCAATTTGCGCGAATTTCATATATAAAATTTTATGTGCGCCCACGAAAACAGGAAACGGACATTACGCCAGCTTTTATGCTTCTGTCAAGGATTTTCTTGAGTTTGATAGTATTTCAACCATCCGTCGGTCGGCGGTGGTCGGCTGGCAATATACCAATGCTGCAAGAAGATTCGTTGACACCTATCAGCATCGTTGCCATTTGCGTTCACACTAGCCCAATGATTGGCTTCGACGATTTATGAAGACAAAGGCGCCTAAAGCTTCCAGTCGGTACCCAACTCCGGCTCTTGAAAAGGGCTTGGACATATTGGAGATGTTTGCCAGCGAGCCGACGGGACTCACAAAAAGCGACGTGGCACGCAAGCTCGGCCGCACGATTTCAGAGATCTTTCGGATGCTGTTATGCCTCGAAGAACGTGGCTACATTGCGCAGAGCCCGGGCACCGATCGTTACAATCTCACCTTACACTTGTTTAGGCTCGCGCAAGAGCATCCGCCGATCAAACGCATGACTATG
This sequence comes from Terriglobia bacterium, assembly GCA_963743105.1. GTDB lineage: Bacteria > Acidobacteriota > Terriglobia > Terriglobales > Acidobacteriaceae > Sulfotelmatobacter. Next base: position 121,663 of record CAVUOS010000020.1, on the reverse strand, counting down.
CAGGCCTTGCCGATCATGCAACAAGTTGCTCACGAACTTAGTCAGTCTTGTCATTTGGGCGTGCTCAACGGGGGGCAGGTCGTGATTATCGCGCAGGTGGATTCCCCGGTGAGCCCGGGCTTCTATGTTAAAGCTGGTGCAGTTGTGGATCTCATGCATGCTGCTACAGGTCACGTCATCCTGGCACACCAAACGCAAGAAGCTCGTGCACGTGCCATCCAGACTTGGTGCAAACGCAACAAAACTGAGGCTCCGCGGGATCTGACTTCGCATCTTGCCGCCATTAAGGAGCGAGGCTATGAAGAGAAGGAAAGTTACGAGGTGGAGGGAATCATCAATGTTTCTTATCCCGTCTTCGACGAGCATGGGTATGCGGTTGCCGCGTTAACCGTGCCCTACATCCGCCGAATTGACGACAGCACCACCACGGCTATCGTACGCCACTCCTTGAAACGAGCGAGTTCTCAGCTTTCCCAAGAGATCGGCGGAATCTCGCGAGAGCGCCCGAAATCGGACTCCTAAGTCCGTTAAAGTCCCCGCTATCGCCAATTCCACAAATGTTTTCCTCATCGTGGCAATCGCGAAGTGATTTTTATTGACAAATTTAATGTTTCAGGAATAGAAATGATGATCTTGGACTAGCCGGTGCAGGAAATCACCTCATGGCCCGGCAATCTACTGGCGAGGCTGCATCAGCGAAGGACCATCTTGACTTTCATTGTCGAGGGCGGGCCGCGACTTGAAAGCTTCCGAAGGAGAGTTGATCCGTTTGAGCGATCCTAAGATCACGAATGTTCGCGTCCTCGATCTGCGATTTCCGACCTCGCGCCACCAGATTGGCTCCGACGCGGTCAACACAGACCCCGATTACTCGGCGGCATATTGCATTCTGGAAACGGATGTGGGTATCGAAGGATACGGCCTCGCCTTCACCCTGGGCCACGGAACAGAACTATGCGTGCTTGCACTCGAGTATCTTGCTCGATTCGTCCAGGGCCGAAATTTATCCTCTCTGACAGACGACACAGTGGCCTTTTCCAGACAGCTTACGGAAGACACTCAATTCCGCTGGCTCGGGCCCGAAAAAGGTGTAATCCACCTGGCTGCGGCAGCCCTCATCAATGCAGTCTGGGACCTTTATGCGCGAACGGAAGGCAAGCCTCTCTGGAAACTATTGGCAGATTTTGAACCCGAGCAGATTGTCCGTTCGATTGACTTTAAATATATCGAAGATGCCATTACTCCGCGTGAAGCCCTTGATCTACTAAGGACGCGCACCGCATCTCAAGCCGGGCGTTTAAAGAATCTTGAAGAGCATGGGTATCCCGCATACACGACATCCGCAGGTTGGTTCGGCTTCAGTGATGAGAAGATTCGGCGCCTCTGCCGTGAATCTCTCAGCCAAGGATGGACACATTTCAAGTTAAAGGTCGGTGGCAACCCAGCCGATGATCTTCGCCGTGCGCGGATGATGCGCGCAGAAATCGGCCCGCACAACAAGCTAATGATGGATGCAAACCAGAAGTGGGGAGTCATCGAGGCAATTCAACGCACGAAAGAACTGGCTGAAGTCGATCCTTGGTGGATGGAGGAACCGACCAGCCCCGACGACATTTTGGGCCACGCTCGCATTCGCCGAGAAGCCTCTCCCATTCGCATCGCGACGGGTGAGCATTGCCACAATCGAATCATGTTCAAGCAATTCATGCAGGCGGGCGCAATGGATGTCTGTCAGATTGACAGTTGCAGGGTTGCGGGCGTGAACGAGAATCTTGCGGTGCTGTTGATGGCCGCTAAATTCAACATCCCGGTTTGCCCTCACGCGGGCGGAGTCGGCTTGTGCGAATGCGTGCAGCACCTGGCGATCTTTGACTATCTGCGCGTATCAGCGTCGCTCGAAAACCGTGTCATTGAATTTGTAGATCATCTGCATGAACATTTTACTGATCCCGCTCGCATTGCTAACGGCCACTATCTGCTGCCTGAAAAACCCGGATACAGCACCGAGATACTTCCGGAGACGTTGCTCGCATACCAGTACCCGGATGGTCCAGTGTGGAATGATCATCGGACTTCAGTTCTAACCTAGAAGAAATCTCGTTGTGCACCAAGAAACGTCTTCCTTCTCAGGAAGTTCGTTTCGGAAGAGCAACTGCTCCCTCGATGAACTGGATTGCCGCCAGTTCCTCCGCATGGCCTCAATGATCTCGGCCATGCCGCTTCTTTCCTCCGATCCGCTCGAAACGTTGAGAGCACAACGCCGGGAACCCTGGCGCGCTTCGTTCGTGAACGGACGTCGGTGAGGTGCGCCCGTAGGCTAGCCCACAGTGGGATCAGAAGAGCAGGCGCCGAATTTGTTGCCCGGCTGATCAAGCAGTTGGGAGGCGAAAATTCGTGGCTTGGCCCGCCTGAAATAGTATGTTTACTCGCTTAGCAAAAAAATGCTTGACAAACGCTATTAGTCGAGCCTATATAAGTGAGCGGTTTGATATGTGAACTATCACTTTCACATATAAAACTATCCACTGGGTGATTCTGAGCAGCAGGTGCCGCTTTTCCAGTGACCGCACAGGAGGGTTGTGCGGTTGCTGATCGCAACCTAACTGGGGTGGGGGGCGTTCATGGATAACCGTGCTTCTAGTCTTTTTGCTTTGCTTCGAGGATGCAAGGATTCGTCTGGCTTGCGTGAATCCGGATTCGGCCACCGCATCGCGTTGCTGTTCGTGGCGCTTGTCCTGATAGTTGTGATTCCGCATAGCGCTTCAGCGCAGGCCACAGCCACTCTCAACGGAGTTGTTCGGGATTCGAGCGGTGCGGTAATTCCGCAGGCAACGGTAACTCTCCACAATACTGACACCGGCACGGAGAGAGAGAGTCTCACCAACGATTCCGGGCTGTATGTGTTCGTGAGCGTGCCACCCGGTGAATACGTTCTGAAAGTAACAAAAGATGGATTTACTACCGCGACACAGGGACTTCATGTTCTCGTCAATCAGGCCAGCACTCAGGACTTTACACTACGAGTAGGATCGACCCAGCAATCCGTCACGGTCGAGGCCTCCGCGGTCAACCTCGAAACCGGGAATGCGACGCTAGGCTCGGTGATAGAGTCCAAGCAAGTTAGGGACCTGCCGCTCAACGGGCGAAACTTCACGCAACTCCTGTCCCTTACGCCGGGTGTGAGTCCGGTCAGCGTGGCGCAAAACTCGGGTGGCGCACAGGCTGCCCCGCTCGGCTCATTTGTCTTTCCCGCAGTCAGCGGGCAATCGAATCGCAGCAACTACTTCCTGCTGGATGGGATCGACAATACCGATCAGGTCTTCACCACCTACGCGGTAGCGCCCATCCATTGACGATATTCAAGAGTTCAAGGTCCAATCCCACAGTGATGAGGCGCAGTTCGGCGGAGTATTGGGCGGGATCGTCAACGTGGTCAGCAAGTCTGGCACGAACAATTTCCACGGGACTGCGTGGGAGTTCTTCCGCAACACTGTCCTGGATGCTAAGAACCCGCTTAAAGGCATTGCTTCGAAATTAGAACAGAACCAGTTCGGTGCGAATTTCGGCGGTCCGGTGATTCTCCCGTTTTACAACGGCCGCAATAAGACCTTCTTCTTTGGAAGTTATGAAGGGTTTCGCCGCGCGCAGCCTTCAACGGGTGCGTTTTACAATGTGCCTACACCGGCGCAACTTTCAGGCGACTTCAGCGCGCTGTTGCAAGGTCCTAACCCCATCCAACTTTACAACCCGTTCACGACGCGGCCCGACCCTGCCAATCCCGGGTCATTTATCCGCGATCCCTTTCCGAACAACGACATCTCGAGCGTATTGAATCCAGGCGCCGTGACCCTTGCCCAGGCGTGTTTCCCGCTCCGCAGCCAGTCGTAAACGGCTTCAATGGCTATGACCTTCGTTCCAATCTAACTCCTCAGAACCAATACAGTTTCAGAGTGGACCACAATTTCAACCCCTCTAACTCTGTCTTTTTTCGGTACACGAGTTCGGACCAGACGAGGATCGGAACCGGTGGGATCGTTGGGGAGACCGCTACGGGCGAAACGTTCGGAAAGCAATACGTGTTGTCCTACTACCACCAGTTCAACCCGTCAACAATCCTGGATGCGCAATTCGGACATGTGGACCTCACGAATAACGTTGGCAACGCCTATGACAATCTAGACCCGACAACGGTGGTCAATGACGCCGGCCTGGCACCTGGTTTCGCCTGTGGTTTCACGGGTACGGCTGGTTGCTCGATCCCAGGGCTGAACATTCCGTGCGTACGCGACTACTGGTGCCACAAACCATGGCGGAACCAAGCTCACGGACATTTATCAGTGGAGAGCCAATTTTACGAAAGTTCTCCGCAAACACTCGTTTACCACTGGTTTCGATTTTGAGAGAAACTCATTTTTTGTACATGGCGGCGGTCCGGCTGAAGTTTTTGGTGCTGAGCAAACAGCGAATCCGGAAGCGCCGACCGGCACGGGCGATGCCATGGCAGCGTTTCTTATCGGAACAACCGCCAGCGCCTCGCGTCGAGATACTGTGGCGCCCGTGACCGGGCAGCGCAGTTAGGGCTTCTATTTCATGGATAAATGGAAGGTGACAGACAAGCTAATTCTGAATATCGGGCTTCGGTATGACCTAATGCTTTGGCCGGGGTATGGGTCAGGTCCCAGCGATCCAACCAGCCAGGTCGGGAATATCGATTTCAACAATGGGACCTATGTCATTCAAACAAATTCACCGGACTGCGCGAGTGCCGGCCAAGCTCCCTGCGTGCCTGGAGGTCTGCCGCAGCCTAACGTGGTTGTTTCCCAAAATAATCGCTTGTATTCCAATACTTATGACAATATCCAACCCCGGATCGGGATTGCCTATAGTCTTAACGACAAAACGGTGGTGCGTGCCTCGTTCGGCATGTTCAATGACCTCTGGGCGGGCGTCATGCAAACCGTGCAGGGTATTGGTGGCGACTGGCCATCAATAGCGCAAATACTCTCTCCCGCACTGAATACGTCGAATCAAGTCGCCACAGCAAATTGGCAAGATCCGCTTGCAGGCTTAGGTTCGGCGGGTTTACCCGCTCCAACGCCATTCGGCCAAGTTGAGTGGTACCGGGATCCGAAGGCCAAGAATCCATATTCGGAGCAATGGAATTTTGGAGTCGAGCGGCAGTTGGGCCCGAACACTGTCATGACGGCGAACTATGTGGGTTCCCAAAGCCACCGCCTTACAGTTGGTGGCTTGTACAACGTTGCATTAACTCCGGGACCAGGGACGCCCGCCGAGGTTACGGCTCGACAGCCATATCCGTATATCAGTCCGACTTTTTATGATAGAAGCATCGGTAATAGCTCCTACAACGGTTTCCAATTTTCTGCCAACCACCATAGTTCGAACGGGCTTACTTATCTGGTTGCTTACACTTGGTCAAAGTCCATTGACGTCGGTTGCTCTGGGTTCTTCGGTATCGAGAGCTGCTCAGTTCAGAACCCTTACGACATCAGGGGTGACCGCAGCGTGTCCGGCTTTGATTTGACGCATGTTCTCAGTGCCAGCGCGGTCGCCCCTCTGCCGTTCGGCAAGGGCAAGCGCTTCGCAAATTCCGGTGGTTTGGTTTAACTATCTTATCGGAAACTGGCAGCTGAATGGCATCCTGACTCTCACTTCAGGCTTGCCATACAACGTGTTCATCTCATCTGACATCCCCAACGTCGGCAATTTCGCCCCCGTGGAGTGGCAACGTTCGGGCGAATCTGGTTGGAGATCCTAACCTGCCAAATCCGAGCACGACAGGAATGGTTTAACACCGCCGCTTTTGCCCCGCCAGACGCCGTTTACATTTGGCAATTCTGGCAGGAATTCACTTCGAGCGGACTGGTTTAAGAATCTGGATCTGTCACTGTTCAAGGATTTTCCCATCGGCGAGAGAAGAAGTCTTCAGTTCCGGGCCGAGGCGTTCAATGTTACAAATACGCCAACATGGGGAATTCCGGTCAACGATCTGAACAATCCCGCACAGCTCGGATCGATAACCAGCACTCGCAGCACGGAGCGCCAACTGCAATTGTCGCTGAAACTTTACTTCTAACTGGGTTACGCTTCGACTTCAGTGAAGTGGGACGAGCTGGCCAACAACGGCCAGCTAGTCTTCTGTTCAATGATTCGGAATGATGATCTGCTGTCGCCCGAAAGCGTGTACAACATTTCTACGGTGGTGGCTTGATCCGTTCCCACTTTGGGGAGTTGGTCCGCTTCATAACGACCGGAGGTTCACCTGCGGCAAATTGGGAGATCCTGCGTGAGGAGAGCAATATTTGAAAATGTCCTTTCAACCTCACAGCCTCAGCAGAAAGAGCTTTTTAAAGGTTATGATGGTGGCGCTGCCGGCGTCCTTTCAGCAGGGTTTGGTTCCCCACTATCCCTTCGAGCTGCAGTTCCCCCGGCAACAGAACCTCTCATCCGTGGACTCACGCCATATATCCGTCTTTACGGAGCGACAGCGGCGGCGATCGAGGGCAACGCAAAACTGGACGACTTGAAGATCTCTGTGAACTGTAAGGGTTCGAGCAGGATTAAATGGAACGTTACCGCTCTGGAAGAAGGTGAGTACGACCTGTTCATTTCGTGTGCTGTTCCCGGCCCCTCCTGTCACCTTGAAGTTATCTCAGGCCCCAGTTCTGTTAAATCAGATCTAAAGTTCACCGAGGGTGTGTATCGCTCAAGTGATGGCGGCTGGTCTGTTAATTTCGAAAAGATGCGGCTCGATGGGAGATTGCACCTGACCCGCGGAATAAACCCAGTCACACTTCAAGTATCCGGAGCTGACACGGACGAAGTGGTCCGCTTGCGATGCCTTGAAGTTCTCCCTGCTTCGGCCAACGCTGAAATGACGGCCGCTGAAGAGAGTGCCCGCGCGCATCGAGCGAGCACGGACTGGTTTGTCAAGGCAGGGTATGGGGCCATGTTTCATTGGACAGATTTCACGCAACCGCGAGATGGCATGAAGAAGCCGTATCCAGAGGCTGTCAACGCCTTTGACGTTGATGCCTTTGCGAGGCTTATGGGAGAAATAGGAGCGGCTTACGTCATCTTCACTCTGAACCATGCCCATCCGCACTGCCCCGCTCCCATCCAGTCGTGGGAAGCCATCCATCCGGGATGGACAACGAGACGCGATCTAATCGGCGATATCGCCGGTGCTTTGGAGAAACGCGGAATCAGATTGATTCTTTATATCAACTCTCCTGTATTGACAAACTTTGGAAAGACCGGGGAAACCGGGCTCTACGAGCTGACCTTCAGCGAGGAGCAATTCACGGAGATTCACGAGAATGTTCTGAGCGAAATCGGATCTCGGTATGGCGAAAAACTGGCCGGCTATTGGTTCGATTCGTGGTATCAATCGCTGGCTGCCTACCCCGATGTTCCGATTGAGGCAATCTACCGTTATTGCAAAGTAGGAAACCCAGGCCGGATTACTGCCTTTAACTTCTGGATCTTTCCAGTCTTAACTCCCTGGCAGGATTACTGGGCAGGCGAGCTCTACGCTCTTCAAAATCCTTTTGAGTCTCGTTACATTCAGAGGGGGGCTGGCGCAGGATTTCAGGCCCACGGGATGGTATCCATGCTGCCATCATGGGTGCATAGCGAAGCCGGTCCGATTCCACCGCCTCAATTCAGCACGGAGGACTTGATCGCACATGTGAAGGCCAACATGGAACACCAAGCCGTCACGACGATCAACATCGGAATCTACCAGGACGGTACGATTGAGCAGAGTTCTCTTGACATGATGCGCCAATTGCGGCGCGCAATGAGGGAGAAGGCAATGATAGCGCATATCAGAGTGATTTCCCATTCTGCTGGACGTATGCGAACGTACCCCTTGTGGATGTCCGCATGGCATCTCTCGACGGATCCGGTCTGGCATATTCGCGCCGAGTCTTCATCGGTGCGCATGCGCTCGGCCACCGCGCGATCAAGAACCACGTAAATAACAGCTCGACCAATACGCTGGGACGGAAAACAAAATGAAATGCCTAATCATCACTGTGCTCCTAATGGGAAGTATGAGCGCTCAAAGCTATCAGCCTACCTGGGAGTCGATCGACAAGCGACCCACACCCGCCTGGTTTGGCGATGCCAAGTTCGGGATCTTTATTCATTGGGGCACCTATTCGGTGCCGGCTTACGCTCCAGTCCTGCCCGGAAAGCTTGCCTACTCAGAGTGGTATTGGAATGCGATGACTCACGGCAAGGACGACCCCAAAGCTGACGCGATTCAGACCGGCACGTGGGCGTTTCATCAGAAGCGCTACGGCGCAGACTTTCCTTATCAGAATTTCGCGCCCCAGTTTCGTGCGGAGTTGTTCGATCCGGATCACTGGGCTGACGTGTTTGCGCGATCCGGCGCGAAGTATGTTGTGTTGACCTCGAAACACCATGAGGGATTTGCCTTGTGGCCCAGCAAGGAAGCCTCGGCGACCTGGGGCCGGCCCTGGAACGCAGTCGAAGTCGGCCCCAAACGCGATGTGCTGGGCGACCTCACCGACGCGGTTCGCCGGAAGGGCCTGCGCATGGGTTACTACTACTCGCTCTACGAGTGGTATAACCCGCTCTGGTTGTACGACAAGCCGCGCTATGTGCGCGAGCACATGTTCCCCCAGTTCAAGGATCTGGTCACACACTACAAGCCGTCTTTTATTTTCAGCGACGGCGAATGGGAGATGAGTTCCGCTGACTGGCACAGTCCTGAACTGCTCGCGTGGCTGTTCAATGAATCGCCGGTGAAAGACGAGGTCGTGATCAACGATCGCTGGGGCAGCGACACCCGTCACAAACACGGCGGCTATTGGACTACGGAATATACGGCTGGGATGAGCGGCATCGATCATCCCTGGGAAGAAAGCCGCGGCATGGGTGTCAGCTACGGCTACAACCGCGCCGAGAATCTCAACGTTTATCACACTGGCCGCGAACTGGTGATGATACTGGTCGACACGGTCAGCCGAGGCGGCAACCTGCTGCTTGATATCGGGCCCAAAGCCGACGGCACAATCCCGGTGATCATGGAGGAGCGGCTCACTCAGATCGGCGACTGGCTGAAGATTAACGGCGATGCCATCTATGGCACCAAGCCCTGGAAGGCGACGCGGCAATGGAGCGCCGGCGAAGTTCCGAAAGTCGAATACAACAAAGAATACTCGACACCGTACGACGTCACGAAGCTGACGGAAAAACCCGAATCGGGGAAGGCGGGCATCGAAGCCTTCTTCACCACCAAGGGCAGTGACCTGTACGCGATTCTGCCGCACTGGTCAGACCGCAGTCTTCTTCTGAAGGACGTAACCGGCGCCAAGTCGGTAAGTCTTCTCGGGTCGACCATACCACTGAAGTTCAAGGCTTCCAGGATGGGAGTATCGGTCGAGCTTCCCGATCTTCCCGAGGAACTGCGTTCCCAGCCGGCGTGGGTATTGAAGATCAGCCGGTAAGGCGGGGGATGACGTTGCCAAGTATCTCTCCGGTGCGGCCAAATTCAGATATTGTCCAAGCATCTCACTGAGCAAACGATGGATATTCGACTAACTGTGTGCCGTCATGACGACTCGCCGCCGTGAGAGGCGTTCCACCTGAATTCCCCTACAAAGCTGCCCGGGTGATAAAGTCCACAACCGGGGCCGGATCCTCCGGTGCGAGCGGATAATGTCCCTCGCCCTTCTTGATGATGACCTGGATTTTGCCGCCAAGCTTCTTGTATCGCTTTTCAACCTCAAGCGTATTGTCCTTGAACCACGGGTCGAGGCTGCCGCAAACGTGAAGCAGCGGCACGTTGACTTTGGCCAGGGGGGCAAGATTATCGAGCGGCTGCGTTTTCGCCAGGGCACTGTGCATGCGTGGATTCTCGGCGTAGACGCAGGCAACCTTGTCAGGATTTTCGATGGCCCACGCGTAGACTTCGCCGGCGCCGCCGCCCGCGCCTTCCATTGCCGGCTTCTTGGAAAAGCCGTGCCCAGTCAGGTATTCATACGCCGTGTCCCAATCCTTCACCACGAAGCTGACCCCTACGGGGCCGGTGACGATGTGAAACCCTTTGGCCAGCAACTCCTGATCGACCTTCGCGTCAGGAAACACAAAACCCGCCCGGTACACCCAGGGCATCCCTGCGGCCGCAGTGCCCGGCGCGATCACCATGGTGGTCATCGGCGTGCCTTGCACGCTGAATTCGTAGCGGTCGTAGCACGGCGAAAACAGCGGGCCGCGGCACGTGATGTAAGTGTCCTCATCCGGATAATCGCGGAAGAAATTCTCGCTGCTGTAGTAGGAGGTCCTGGTGAACTTGTCGCCCGCGAAGGCGGGCGCCGCGCCCCTTACTGCCTGTACGCTCTGCTCAATAAAGTCCGCGATGGGCTTGGGGTTGCGCAGGCTATGCGGATGATGGGCGTAACCTTCCTTGACCATCATCGAGATTCGTCCGCCGAACTGCTGATAGATGCCCTCGATGGCGGAAGTATACTGGCCGAGCATCGGATCGAGGGTGCCGCAGATTTGAAGGATAGGCACATCGGCCCGCGCCAGTTCTACCAGTCTCTGGAAAGCTTGGCCTTCCATCCCTGGATTGTCGGCATAGATGCAGGAGACCTTGTCGGGATTGGCGGTGCCCCAACTGAATTCGAATATCCCGCCCCGGCTCATGCCGATGAACGCAGGTTTCTTCGATAACCCGTACTGCCCGGTGAGGTAGGCATACCAGGCGTCCCACTCCGTTAATGCCGCTCTGGACATTCCAAGCTGATCCATGAGCTCATTCATAGTCAATCCCGTTATTGGCCCTGGCTTGGGGTCGACCGAAATGTATGCGATGTGAAAACCCCGTTTGAGCAATTCGACTTCGGCCTGGGGCTGGTGATTCCAGTAAACGCTGCGCCAGGACCACGGGTTGCCGGGAGCCGCCTGCTTGGGCACAACGACGACACACCGTAGCTGTCCTTGATCCGAGTTTCCGAGCTCGCCGGACTGTTCGGCGGCCGGCGCCTTGAAAGGCGTGATCGCCAAGGTCTGCTTGTCCATCACGAAGTCGTAACGGTCGAATCCGTGCCAGTCGATCTTGTCACCCTGGAAGGCTCGGGGGACTTGAAGCGCGGCTTGGCTCGATCGCCGAAGGGATTCCGTTATCGGCAGCGGCCGAAACCTGTGCTTCAGCCGGGTTGATGAAAAGAGGGAAAGCGGCGACTCCCGCTCCCATGGCAGCGATGCCTTTGACGAAGGTGCGGCGCTCTAGGGACGACGGCTCGGGGTTCCCTTTTTTGCACGGTTGGTCAGAAGTCTTCTTCATCAAGATCCCTTCTGTCTCGTTTTCTATTTACTCCAGTGTGGCCTTCTGGAAGGCGAACCTGGCCGGCGTGTCGTCGGCATTCTTGAAATTAGACCGCTGGATCATCATTATTAATACGACCCCCCGCTTCATGTCGATCCAGGCCTGAGTGCCGTAGGCTCCACCGTGGCCGAAGGTTCCGGGCGAGAGCATTTCACTTACACCCTGAGGCTGGCGTACGATGCAAACTCCCAACCCCCAGCCGTTGCCGGCAGTAAAGCCGGTGACCAGATCGCCAGTCTGGACAGCAGACATCATGCGCACCGACTCGGCCGTGAGATAACGCCTGCCATCGAGCACGCCGCCATTCAGCAGCATTTGGGCAAACCGCGTGTAATCGGGAGCGGTGGAGAACAAGCCACCGTTGCTAGCTGGGTAGTGGTCGCGCCACGTGGGAGGATGGCCGTACAGAAGCCCGATTTCGGCCGGCACCAGTTGTTCGCCTTCGCGTTTGGCGGGTATCACCCACCGCGGCATCTGGGCTTCAGTCAGGTAGAATGTGGTGTCTTTCATGCCTAGCGGGTCGAAGATACGCGTTCGCAGGAAGACTTCAAACGGCTCACCGGAAACAATTTCCACGATCCGGCCAAGAGTGAGAATGCCGGACTGACAGTATTTCCATTGGCTCCCCGGCTCGAATGCAAGCGGCTTTGAGGCAAAGGCCGGCACCAGGTCGGACAGCGTGCGCGCGGCTTTCGCTTCTTCGTCGGTTGCTTCTCCCATTCCGGAGGTGTGCGTGAGCAAGTGCCGCAGCGTGATTCGCGGCGTCCTGCCTTCCGCGGTTTTGAGTCCAGCAAGTTCTGGAATGTATTTGGCGATCGGATCGTCGAGGAAGAGTTTGCCTTCCTCCGTCAGCATCAGCACCGCTATAGCAGTAATCGGCTTTGACATGGACGCGATCCAGAAGATCGAATCCACGCGCATGAAAGACTTGTGTTCAGGGTCGGCCCAACCTTGCGCGTCCATCCGAAGCACAGAGTCACGCGTCGCGACCACCGTGACCGCACCTGGAATTTCGTTGGCGACGATTACGTCGTGCATGCGCGTAGGAATGGAATCGAGGCTGGCAGCAGTCTGGGCGACTCCGAAAGAGAGGGGGAGAACAATTACGGCTAAGAAAACGGCGACAAGACGAATTCGCATGTAGTCGATCTCCGTAGTTACATAACAACCAATCTATTTGTGTCTTATTGCGCACAAGCAGGAATTTGTACCTCCGAACGAATTGAAGTCGCCGCCTCGGTCGGAAAATCGGCTGGGATCGCGACGGTCACCGGGCGCCTAGCCAGCCACTGCAAGGTTCGCAGAAGCAACGTCTGCTCTCCGGCACAGCGCAGGCTGGGGGGCTGGACATCACCTTTCCAAACGTGCCCAAAGGTGGAGCTATAGACACGTCCCCGGCCAAAACGGACTGTCCACTCCAAAGGCCAGTTCATTCGGGTGTGTTGGTCGTATCCGTAGGAGAGCACACGCATGCGCTTCGCCGGGCCACGCGCGTAATAGTAAATTTCGAGGGTTGGAGTTTTCCAGGCGCGGGGCATGCCGTGATGAATGGGATCGTCGCCCAGGCGGTGGACAATCACGTCGGAGCGGCCATCATGCCCAGTGTTTTCACCCCGGCCGGAGGGAATGCGCAGTAGCCTTTCGCGGCTATTAATGGTGATTGCGTCGCCTTGCTGCTTATTCCGCCAACCGAGTCCGATCATCTGGTTGTAGACGGGCCAGTCCGGAAATGCATTATTGCCGGAGTGGAAAACTAGAACTCCGCCGCCGTTCCTGACGTAGTTTTCAAAGGCAATCTGGACTTCACGCGGCCAGGAAGGGCCGCCGCCGATGTCGTTGCAGGTTTGAATGACCACGTCGTAGTCGTTAAAGTTCGGACGCCACTGTTTCCATCCCGGAGACGCGGTGGTGGATGGAGCCGTCGAAACCGAAACCGTGAACAGCCCCGAAGCCTCCAGGATACCGCGCAACAGTGCCGTTGTCTGATGCCAATCGTGATTGCTGAAGCCATCCAGGATGAGAACTCTGATCCTCGGCTGACTTGGGGTTGCCGCCATCGGCTGGGCAAACAGAAAGAACAGCAGAGCGAAAGTGCCTAACGCCGCGGCAACCTTGGTACTTCCAGTGGATGGCATATCCGACGGTTTTCCTATAGCGAGATCAGGGTTTCAGCATGATCATGATGGTAGACTCTTGCTGAAAGCGGAGTATCGTGACGCTCGCGGCCTTTCCGGCAACATTTTGTTGTGTATCCTGCAAGAGGTCCTTCAATTCCTTGATGGGTCTTCCATTGAATGCCAGCAGGACATCACCGGCCAAAAAGCCGGCTTTGGCCGCATCACTTGTGTCGGGTACTTCGAGCAGAATCACGCCCGTTTCACCTGGACTCCCGGCGGCTGAAACCTCACCGAGGCCAACAATGTTGCGCACCTTCGCGCCTGCCCAAACCGCAACCTCTCGACTTCGAGTTTCACTAAGAGTTGGTGTGGTATCGCTTGACCTCAAGGGCATCACTGGTTGCCGGGCAATGGCTTTGAGCTTCGGGCTTTGGACGCCAAAATCGTCCATGTTGAAGTTCACAAATCCGAGAGACAACGCCGGAGAATTCGATTTGACTCTGTAGTCGCCTGTGGCCTCATCCACAAAGAGAGCGTCTCCTTGTAGGGAATAGGCATCCTGTGAGCTTAGTTTTTGCAGCGCGGTGGCGGGGCTGGTGTGTTTCATCGTCGGCTGATGGAGCAGGTTGAAATCGATAACCTCTGTCCACTCTCTCATTTGAATGGGCCTGTATGGCGTGAAAACAATATTGCTGCGAAAAATATCATCGCTGTCGTTGTACCAGACGTGGGGATGAAGTGTGTTGTTCACCAAAACATTGTTCTCGCAGGTGCGATAGAAGCCCTCCCGCAGCTTGAGCCCGCCGTTGAGGCAGAGATTATTGAAAATGTCGTAGTTGCTTGAGCCATCGTCAAGATCAATATCCCAGCCATGATCGCAGCGCCAGCGCGTGTTCGAAAGAATAGTAGGTGCCATGGCGTCGAGCACTGGGAGTTGTGCCTGAGCGCCCTGGATCGCCGTGTCCAGATCTAACCCCGTAACACCCCACCACCGGTCCCGACCCCAGGAGTTGAACGATCCATGGTCGCCAGTTTCCTTCACGGTGTCGAAAACATCGCAGTGGTCGATGTGGTGCCCACCCCAGCAGCCATCTCCGATGTTGATTCCAGCGCGAGGCACATCGTAAATGGAACAGTGCCGGACAGTGATTGATTTCGATATTGCGATCTCGATGGGCGCAGTCTGCTTCTCGACCCGTCCGGTTTTACAGATCAAGGAGTCTTCGACCAGACAGTCTTCCGGATAGTCAGGCGTGCGCGGCCCCGGCGTGAGATCGAGGTCTGCGAGGCCAAGCCGTGCGTCATAGCTGTCTAGTGGATTTCGCACCGCTTTCCGTTCTCCAACAAAACAAACTCCATTGGCTCCGGCGGCAGCGATGTGGCAGCGCGAGATTTGAATCCGGCGGTTGTAACCGCTGACGAAAATGCCATTCCCGCCGACCTGATCGAAGAAGCAATCGTCCACCAGACAGTCTTCCGCGCCAGTTAAGAAGACAGTGCCACCCCGATAGATTCGCCAGTCGCTGCGCAAAAGTGGCTCGCGCGTTTCCATGAACGTTCTGGAAGTATGCTGGAGGGTGAATCCGCGAAGCTCAATCCGCTTCACAGGGTCATCCTGCGTTCCTCGAAATTCCACCAGATGTTTCAGCCGCACCGTCTCGATTGCGGCGTTACCCAAGTCCAGCCCTGCAGGCGGATAAAAGTAGAGCGTTGATTTGGCTTTATCGAGATACCATTCGCCTGGAGAATCCAATTCTTCAAGGACATTTTCCACAAACCGGTACTGCGCATGCATCGGCTTTGGCCGATTGTTTTGCCAGCCGCCCTCGTAGGTCACATTCCCATCGGCGCTTTTGCCTGTGATCACATAGTGCATATCGCCCCACAGGTACTGATGGAGAGCATGAATATAGGCTCCCCTCGGGTCCGCCCAGCGTTGGACCCGCTCCGGGCTGATTGCGTCAGGAGCATAGCCATTCAAGTACTTGGCGTTTGCATCGTAGTTCGGGTAACGAGCCAGGATTTGTAGTTGCCCATTCACAAAGAGCTGGTCAGTGGCCGTTCCGGATGGGACGGAGGTCTTCATGATCCCGTCTCGGTATGGCGTCCATTTGGGGTACAGGCGACTCCCGCCACTTAGTAGAACCTGCTCTCCTGGATAGGGTGCGTAAATGATCGGCGCTCCGGTTCTCCCCGAGTCTTCCGGCGTGAAAACGATTGTGCCCGGCAAGTAGTAAGTGCCTGAGCGAAAGTAAACCGATATGGTTCCGGAGTGCTCCTTCTTGAGATTGCGAGCCGCTGCTTGTGCAGCTTGAAATGACTTCAAGGGACGAGAGACCGTCCCCGGGTTCGTATCGTCTCCGGTTGCACTGACAACGATGCTGTTCTGCGGATGGGCTGCCGGCGAGTCACCTGTAGTATCACGCTCCAGTGCCTCGGCGATTTGTCCGGACCGGGTGAATGCCAGGATCGCTCCAGTGGCTCCCCGCAAGAATGATCGTCTATTCATCGCTGAACTCCCCGTTTCACTCGCCGCAGCCGCTGGGACACAGAGAACGCCGCCGGACCAGGGGCCATCGCAACATGGCTGCACACTCTACGACACTTTACCTCTGGGTAGTCTGAGCGATGCGAATGGCCTTATCTATATCCGGGTCGGCAGGCGTAAGCTTCTTTGCTTCGAGCAGTTCCCGGAGTCCATCCTTTTTATCCCCTGAATGGAGATAGATGAGCCCGAGGTCCTTATGTAATTGGCCAAGTGCAGTACAACCGCCGCAGACCTGAATTCCTTCTTGCAATTGTGAGATGGCTTGTGGCCAATCGTGTGCGGCCGCGGATGCCAAAGCGAAATTTCCCAAAGTTTGAGCCCGATCCATGATTTGTCTTTGGGACTGCAGCGCTTCGAAGCGAACTTGAAAACGCTTGGACTCATCGGGATCTGATTGCGCCAATTGGCGGGACAGGTTGTAAAGTGCCTCACCTTGCTCAGGATTCATCTCGATCACTTTTCGCCACTGCGCGACAGCACCAGCACGGTCCCCATTGTGCAGAAGCTCTTGACCCAGCACGAAGAGCGTGTCGGGGTTTTTGGGGTCAAGCTCAGCCGACTTCTGCAGCGCCTGGACCGCGGCCGCTGCATTTCCGGATGCTTTTTCGATCAGTCCCAGCAGATACCACGGTTCGGCATACTGAGGGTCGAGGTGGACCGCAGTTTCAAATTCTGGTTTGGCGTCTGGGTAACGACGCAAGTCAAGCAGAACCCGGCCCTTGTTGTAGTGCGCGGGGGCGGAACTCGGGTCCAGATTCACGGCTTCAGAAAACTCTGCCAGAGCGCCTTCCAGGTTGAACTCGTCCGCATAAGCAATTCCAAGATTCAAATGCGCGCCGGAAGATTTGGGATCCAGTTTGATGACTTGATGGAAGTAGCTGATTCCCTCTTCACTCCGTTTCATTCGCATGAGTACCATCGCAAGCACAGTAAGGGCCTGGGAATTGTCGGGACTGATTTTCACGGCGCTGCGTATCGGTTGCTCTGCCTCGGGAAAACGCGATTCACCCGCGAGGATCAACCCGAGATTGATGAATGCCTGCGTGTACTGCGGATTATTTTCCGTCGCCTGACGGAAGAGTTTTTCTCCTTCTTTGTTTTTTCCCTGCTGACCGTATAGCACACCAAGGTTGTTCTGCGCCTCTGCGTAACCCAGGTCCAAAGCAATCGCTGCTTTCAGTTCTGTTTCCGCTTCAGTCTGCTGGCCGGCTTGCAGGCATAGCAATCCCAGTTGGTTGTGCGCACGAGCGAGAGTGGAATCGAGGCTAATGGCTTTTTTCAGCGCTTCACGCTCCTCGGCGGTTTTTCCCAGTTGATCAAGAGCCAGGGCCATATCGTAGTACGTGCGCGCACTCCCAGGGTTCTGTGCCAGGGCCTCGCGATACAGGTCGGCAGCGCGCTGGTATTCGCCAACTTGAAAATACTCGTTGGCCTGGTTGACCTTCGTTCCGGCTACGTCCTCTTTGACGCTCTGCTGTTTCTTTTCTTGGAAGCCCTCCAGTTCCTCACGGGCTCTCTGGTCCTGGCCCAGGCTTCGCAGCACGGCCGCCAGCTGAAATCGAGCTTCGCTCGATGTCGCATTCAACTGCGCTGCCTTTTCAAGATGAACCAGTGCCTCTTGCGGCCTTCCCAGCTTTGCAAGAACAAAGCCCAGATTGTAGCGAGTGCCGTAATGGTTCGGGTCAAGTGCTATCGCCTGCCTGAGCAAGTCTTCAGCCGCTGTGTAGTTTCCAAGCCCGCGGTCAACCACTCCCATCAAGTAGAGCGCGTCAAAGTCGTGCGGCTTGCGCCGGAAGTAGTTCTGGATTTCGGGCAATGCCGTTTGGAACTCCGCCAGGATAATCAACGCCTTCACATATGAAAGCCTGGTGACGTCATTGCTTGGATCCAGCCGCAACGCCTCGCGGAACTCATCAACTGCTTGCCGGAACTGAGAGTCCTGCGTGTAGGCAAGACCCAACCTTGCGCGCCGGTCCGCTGATGAAGGTTTTTGTTGCACTAACTGCGCCAGTAGTTTGACAGCTTCTGCCACGTCACCGTTGCTCGAGTAAGCCACCGCGAGGTCATCCTGAAGCACAGGATCGGGGGGGCCGTCTTTCAGATAGGCAATCGCGGCCGAGTAACGCTTCTGCGCAATCAGCGCTTTCGCCAGCCCGTCCAGAGCAGGTACGGACTTCGGGTCCGATTTTAGAGCAAACCTGAATTCCTCGATTGCGGCTTCATTTTGCCCCAACTCGCCTAACGCCTCTCCTAGGGCGGTGTGTCCCAACGGATCATCGGGCTTAATGCGTGTTGCAACCCTCAATTCCTGGGCAGCCCTCGCAGGGTCGTGCTTTTGCAAAAGGGCCAGCGAAAGATTGAAGCGCGCCTCCCATGAATTCGGGTCTTGGCGCACGGCAGCTTCAAAAGCGGCGATCGCGCACGACAACTGCTGCCGCCGGCCAAAGTAGGCGCCTAACGCATCGTACACACCAGCCGAGGGGTGACTGGCGATCACCTTCTCCAACTCCGCTGGACCTTTACATGCAGCGGGCATTTGCGCGAACAAGATCGCGCTGAATGCCTGCAGAACCCAGGCGCAGCAAGCAATTCGCGCGCACCGCCGCGTTCTGACCAACCTCATCATCTGCTTCCCGCTAGCGCTCCATTGACTTCCCACGGCCTCTCATTTCTTTTCGGAAGTGTAACGCTGCGTACGTACGATCCCTTTGCCTTCTTCGATTGTCAGAACTTGGCCCTCTGCCGCCGATTTGAAATTTTCCACTTTGCCGTCAAGCCAGCGGACTGATACATCCGCTGTTGTGGCGCTGCCCAGGCCAAAGTGCAGACGAAGATCATTTTGTGACATGTACGAGCCGCCGCTGCGCACTTCGTCAAATTGTTTATGTCCCTCAGCCGTGACGGTGATGCGCGCGCCAATGGCATCTCGCCCGGAGGTAAGAGCGCGCACCAGGAGTGAATTCCCGCTACTGGCAAAGTTCTTGAGCAGAGATGGTGCTTCGCCCATATTGCTGATTAAGACTTCTTCGCGTCCGTCATTGTCCAGATCGCCCACGGCCAGACCGCGTGAGGAGTGAACATTCGTAATACCTGGCCCGCCCTGCGCAGAGAGATCAAAGAACTGGCCGTCACCGCGGTTCCAATAGAGAAGTCGCGGCTGCTTGTACTTTTCGGCGGTGTGGCCTGTATCTACCTCGGGATAGACATGGCCATTCGCGACGATTAGGTCCTTCCAGCCGTCATTATCGAAGTCAAGAAATGCGGTTCCCCAGCCCAGATATTTTGTGTTCACTGCCAGACCTGAGCCGATGGTATCGTCTTCGAAGTTGTTTCCTCCCCGGTTTTTGTACATGGTGTGAGTGTCATCGGCGAAGTTTGTCTTGAAAATGTCGAGTAGGCCATCACCGTCGAAATCGGCTGCAGCGGCGCCCATACCGGCTTGCTCGCGCCCGTCTTCGTTGTACGCGAGGCCGGTGTGCACTCCGATCTCTTCAAACATTTTTCCTCCCAGGTTGTGGTAGTACAAACTCGCGGTCGAATCACATGCCACAAAGATGTCCGGCCAACCATCATTGTCGAAGTCTCCTGTCAACGGAGTGAATCCGTAGTAGTTCTTGGGACCTGAAATGTGGACCTGATCCGAAACATCAATGAAGTTTCCGTGTCCGTCATTTTGATAGAAGGAGATCGTTTCGGGAGGCAGACCGCGCGGACCGCACATGACCGGCTTTCCTTTCCACTGGCAT
The DNA here is from genome assembly GCA_963743105.1 of Terriglobia bacterium. Classification (GTDB taxonomy): domain Bacteria; phylum Acidobacteriota; class Terriglobia; order Terriglobales; family Acidobacteriaceae; genus Sulfotelmatobacter. The sequence continues at coordinate 101,869 of CAVUOS010000020.1, read as the reverse complement.
TGGCTGGTCTGGCCAGGATGAGGGGTGTGGGCCAGGTCGAAGTCCACATAATGGACGACGACCAGATCCAGAAATCCGTCTCGGTTGAAATCGAGGAACGCGCAACCTGTACTCCAGCGGGGTTTTGGCGAAAGCAGCCCCCGCTCCTTGGTCTCGTCCTTGAACGTGCCGTTGCCGAGATTTCGATAGAGAACGTTCTGTCCCCACTGGGTGATGAACAAGTCCGGATATCCATGATTGTCTATGTCTCCGACACAGACGCCCTGTCCCCATCCGGTCGGCTCGATTCCCGCCTTATCGGTAACGTCTTCGAATTTCAATCCGCCCAGATTGTGGTAGAGGACATGCTTCGGATGGACCGCGCCTGTCCCGAGTGTCCCTGCGTTGACCAGAAAAATGTCGGGCAGGCCATCATTGTCAAAGTCGACAATCGCGACGCCGTTGCCGGTGGTCTCTACAATGTATTGCTTCGAAGTTTCTGAGCCAGAGATGTTTACGCCTGTGAGTCCGGCTTGGGGCGCGATGTCGTGATATTCAACTGTTGGCGGTTTCATCCCGGCACGAAGCGGCCGCGCGGGGACCGCAGTACCTCCCGTAGCCACCCCCTGTGCACGCGCGGGCTGAATGCTGCCGAGCGCAAGGATTATTAGGCCTAATAAGAAAACAATCTGGCCAAACATCATTCGCCCAGCCGCCGGGTTCCCACGCGCATCATATCGACGATGTTTCACTCAGGACTTTGCGATCAGTCTCAATGCTTCTCCTTCGGGGTCGGTGCGCACTGCGCAGGGCGTGTCAAAATACATGGTTGCACGGTGTTCAGCAGTATATGAGGGCCAATGCGGCAGGCCGTCGTGATTGGGATTTCCTGTCCGCGCAAAATTCACCCATGCCGTGCTGATCTGCTTCGATAGAACGAATGCCTCGGGAGTGCCCCCACTGTAATGGTCGCAAATTTCAGCATTGTCGAACGTGAACGCAATTTCACAAGCGTGGAAGGAACCGGGGCGATTGTCCAGCACCGGCGTCCGCCAGGAATATATATAAGAGTATGCCGGCGCGCCACCCAAAGCAGCCTTCCTGACAGCCTGCTCGAAGGCAGGACGGCGAAAGGGAGCGGCGGCAATGAGGGCATACAGGTCAAATGGAGTCGCTTTAGGGTAATCGCGCCGGTAGGCGTCGATGATCGGCTGGCTGCCGCCGCCAAATTCTTCCTGAACTAATCGGCTGAGTTCTTCCACTCCCATCCCAATGGCATCGGGACGGCCGAGCCCACTGACACCCTCGTGAAGATCTGTGCCGGTTAACAAAGGAACGTCCGCAGATATTTCTGGAGCTCCTGGATCGAATGGATGGCGAGGAAGTGTGCGGCCGTCTACTGTCGGCCCCCAATCGTATTCGCCGTAGGTTGTCCGAAGAGAGGATTTGGGCCGAGGCATTTTCTTCATGGCTTCCGCCGCAGCGCCCGAAAGCCGATCAACCGGAATTGCCTGAAGTTCGCTTAACTGAGACTTGGATAACCCCAGCTCCGCGAGCAGCAGCTCAGCCACTCGCCCTGAGTAGTCAGGAGAAAGAGATTTAAGAAAGGGTCCGCTTTGAACTATTGCGCGGTGAAATAAGCCTTTGGCCGCCGGCATCGCCATAAGGGCAAGAACTTTTCCACCGCCGCCAGACTGACCAGAGATGGTGACGCTGCCCGGATCGCCCCCGAAAGTTGCGATGTTGTCGCGAACCCACTCTAAGACAGCTACCAGGTCAAGCATGCCGACGTTGGCGGAGCTGGCGTATTCCTCTCCTCCCAAGTGTCCAAGGTTTAGATAGCCATACACGTTGAGCCGATGATTGTGATTCACGACCACTGCATCATGATTGCGGGCCAGGCTCTCGCCGTCATAGGCGAGAAGATCATGTCCGCTTCCGGCGGTAAATCCCCCGCCGTGCATGTAGACCATGACTGGGCGCTTATGCGACGCATTGATCTCCGGCGTCCATACATTCACACGCAGGCAGTCCTCGCCTGGAACTAGGGCCGCGCCGCGATGCAGCAGGAACTGATCTTCATCGGAGTTCGCCAGGTTTTTCCCGTCAGTATCAAAGTGCGCGGAGTCCAGGTATGGACAAATACGGCCATACTGCAGCGCGTTGCGAATTCCCGTCCACGGTTCGGGCTTGACTGGAGGCATGAAGCGCCTTGCACCGGCGGTTGACGCGCCGTAGGGTACACCTTTGAAAATGTATACACCGTTCCGCCTGAATCCACGGATCTTCCCTGCGGTTGTTTCTGCGACTGTTGCCGCGTCGGAAGCGATAACCGTGCTGTGTCCGCTGACGCCTGCAGCGGATTCTGTTTTTTTTTGAGCTTCCGGCGTGGGCTGCGCTAACCCTGTCGCGGGTAAGACAACCGAACCGGCTAACCCTGCTCCCAAAGTTGCCATCGCGCCGATAAAGGAACGCCGTTCCTTAAATGCTGACCCTGAGTCGCGGCTTAGTAGATTTTTCGACGCCATTCCTGCCCCATGAATAGTTGTCTACTCAATTTTTCGGTAGAACGTTTCTATTACTGAAATAATGTATTTGTCAATAAAAAACCTCTGGCGCGCCATATACGTCGGTTTGGAACGAGCGGACCTGCAATTCCGCGCAGAGTTATTTAATTTGTTTAACATTTCAATTGATTTTGTTATCGGCAGGAAGGAAAACCAAGCAAAAAAGTCTTGCGGAAGAACCGCTTCGGGCAGAACGCTATTGTACGAAACTAAAAGTATCCTGTAACTTATTGATAATAAATAAGTTAGTGGTGGAGGCGACGGGAGTCGAACCCGCGTCCGAAAATGTTACTGGTCAAGAGAACTACATGCTTAGTCGTGTTCATGCCCCAGGCATTACCCTGGGACGTTCGCGGCCCGCGCTCAGAACCGACAAGAAACGCGTTCCGCTAGCCTGTGATCTTAGCCTCTCATCCCAGACGTAGAAGAGAAGAGCAACTCGCTGTGTGACGTCCTTCGGAGGCCCGCGAGCAAAGCCTCTTGGGACGGCTGCCTAAACTAGTTAGGCTGCGTATGCCATCTGTTGATTGGCAATTATCATTTTGCCCACGATTACGGGTGTGTGCACCCCGGCATGCCTCTTGGCCGCAAGCATCTCCGTCGAAGCCGTGACGCCCCCACTGGTGGGATTGGCCTTGGAAAGATCCACTTCCAATCTAGGTTTCACCCGACAGGAAGTCAATTCGTTAGATGTCCCCGCCCAAACAAACGGTCCGCCTTTCCCTGTGATCTGCGTGCCCTCTGTGGTGAAGATTGTTGCATTCAAGCTTAATTTTAATTAATTAGTGCCTTGACAATATTAATATTATTAATTATAAAGTGATCGTTGTTAATCGAAATGCTAGAAAAAATCAAGAATTCGAAGGATTGGCAGGAACTGACTCAGCTCACGCACGGTCAGCGCATCGTGGTTGAGCGGGTCCGCGTGGCTGAGCAGGACATCGCCATCGAAGGCAGCTTCGAGCTTCCTCAGTTAGCCCGCCTCGAGATGGACGACCAGATCTTCATTACCGCCTTCGTCCGCTCTCATGGTTCGATCAAGGAGATGGAACGCATCTTCGGCGTGAGCTACCCCACGATTAAGTCGCGCCTGACTCGCATCGCCGACAGCCTCGAATTTGTTGAGACCAATCCCTCTCCTTCGAAGGCAGAAATCCTCGAGCGCTTGCAACGCGGAGAGATTACCGCGAAAGACGCTATCCGCGAGATGGAGGCCCTGCAATGATTCCGTTTGTCGCCGTCGTCAGCGTGCGCAACCGCGAGAGGCACACCTTCCGCCTTTCGATTCCTCTCTTCCTGATGTGGTTGCTGCTCGTTCCGCTGGGCACTCTGCTGTCTCCGTTCATCTTTATCGGATTCCTGGTGTGCCGCGTGAACCCGTTCTGCGGCGTCGCCGTGCTCTGGCAGATTCTGACCGCGTTCGCCGACACGAAACTGGAAGTCGAACACCGCACCGCTGGATTGTCGTTTCACATTTTGTAGAGTCTCGATTTGTAGACTCGCGATGAATTTGGTTTGAGATGAATTGGTTTTGAAAGGGTGCAGCTTCAGCCGCACCGAAAGAGTTCAAAAAAGAAAGCGCGGGTGCCCACTTCTCCCCGGCGTTGCGAGAAGTGGGACTTTCGATAAAGCGAGGCCGCGTTACACCTGATCTTGGTTTTCGAGAAGCGGCTTTAGCCGCTGAGGTGAACATCATGAACGAACATCGTCGCCAAATTCTACAAATGCTCTCTGAAGGCAAAATCAGCGCCGACGAAGCCGAACGCCTCATCGCCGCCATGGATGCGCCGCCGTCTTTCGCCACGTTCTCCGACGCCGGATCATCGGGGGAAGGGAAGCCTCGTCCAAAATATCTTCGTGTGGTCGTCGATTCCGAAGAAGACAGCGGCCATGAAGGCCCAACCAAGGTCAACGTGCGCGTGCCCATGCAGTTGCTGCGCGCGGGAGTGCGCCTGGCCGGCCTGATTCCCGCGCCCGCATTGCGTCGTGCTAACAATGCGATGCAAGAGCAGGGCATCCCCATTGACCTGACGCAGATCAAGCCAGAGAATTTGGAAGAACTCGTCGAGCACCTGAATGACCTGACGGTGGATGTAGATCAGAAGGACGCCAACACAAAAGTGAAAGTCCGGGTATTCTGCGAATAGCGTCGGCACCTCGGCCTCACTAGTGCTGCGGATCCTATCCAAAAACGCCCCGAAAGAGTGGCGCTTCGGGCGGTCAAGAACGCCGCAGTCATCCCTCTACCACGCCACAGGTGTCAGCCCCATCGACGTGAGCGCTGCGGACATCTTTCGTGATGGCAGTTTTGAGCGCTGAGGCCTTTTAGCGAACGGTTGCGCTGATTGGGAGCTACGGCTTGCGAGTCCAGCCCTTCAACTCATAATACTTTTCTCTTGGTTCTCCGGTTAAGCCGTTAATGCCGTGACGGGGAAGCCACCAGAGGTGAACTACTGCTGCCACAACGAGCATCAGCGCGATCGGTGCAAGTCCCCATCCTGGTCCTGCCTTGGCAGAGATAACCCCAACGAGCGCGAGTACTAGCACAACTTTTGTCACGCGCTTCCATTTCGGGATTCTTTCATTGAAGTGACCGAACAGAATGTTGCCAATCGCGAAAATCATCGCGGTGATTGCCACAGCCATCCACATGGTGTTGCATATTTTACATGCGCCCAGTTCCCACTTGGTTGGCGAAACATCTTATGTCACCCATCTGCCCGGCGACCGGGGAACTTGAGTGTAATCGCCTGTGGATCTTGAAAAAGTCCAGTTTCCTCCCAAACAGTCACAATTTGGGGGATGGAAATGTACTGAAAACCGAGAAGTCGTCTGTGGGCATCCTGGCGCAATTTGTTTGGCGAATTTCGCCGGAAATTAATATGCGGCGATGGGACGCTCACGTTGACACATGCGGCCTTGAAATCTGAGAAACTGCCGGAGTCGAGAGTGATCGACGCATGTTCGGTGTTCAGACAGGAACGCAATTTTCCGCTGGCAGCAACAGCCAGTCTTCTGGGAGTCGCTCTACAAGTTCAATATCCTCGCCCCGCTGGCGGTGCCCTGACGACCTGAGGTTTGGCAGTGATCTCTTGTTCGGCGACCTGCGTCATAGTTCCGCGATCTTCATCGGTGCCTTCAGCAACAGCTGGACGCTTTAACATGACCGACAATCTCCGATTTATCTACGATTCGGGCGATACGCCGCTGGGGATGCACGTTCAGGACAGATTTGATACATCCCGGTCCTGGTGGCCGAAGTTTCCGTGCGAGAGGGATGGTGAAGACGACGCAATTGTATCCCGCATTCTGCACTCAAAGACGGGGAGCGTCCTCGTAATAATTGCCGGTATCTGTCAATCTGGCACTCAAGCCGCAGGTGATTTCATCACGAATCCTGAGCGACTCGCGGAATTCACAAAGCAAGCACCCAAGGACTGGAACCGCAAGAACCTGCAGATCGTGCTCCACACAAATGTTGTGAACGACATTCCCGGATCGCCAACTGTCGTCGCGTCGTATTATTGGTAGGTCCAAGGAAGCTTCTTGGCGCAGATTTGGTTTATTGCTATCGATGCCACCCCTGCCCAACGCCCTTTAGAGATCGAGCCCCAAGTCGCGAGAGGTCGAGCCTCAAGTCGCGCGGTGAGCTACCGAAGACGAATGCTTCAGACATCCTGAACAAAGTGTTCGTCTTTCATCAAGTCGATAAATGCCTGTGATCACTGTCGAACAAAACCCCGGATCAACACGGCGAACAGACGGCGCAAACTTGAGCTAACTTCCGAATACTCGTGATCCACTCGAAGACGGTTGCTTTGCATTGTAGTATCTCGCGGTGAAATCTCTCGCGGTTTTGATTATCCTGACCTGTACTGCGATGTCGCAAACTCCTGACCTGAAAACGATGAGCGGCTATCCGAAGATGGTCCACGCACAGGTTACATCTTGGATCGTGGGCGCCGCGGAGAAAATGCCGGAGGCGGAATATGCCTTCAAGCCCGATCCTGCCTCGCGATCCTTTGGCGAAATCCTCGGCCACATCGCTGACGCGAACTATCTCTTCTGTTCTTCCGTTCTGGGCGAGAGCAACCCGTCTCCGAAAATCGAGAAAACCAAAACCACGAAGGCCGACTTGACGTCAGCATTGCGCGATGCATTTACCTACTGTAATCGGGCTTACTCCGCGCTCAACGACCAGAATGCCCATGAGACCGTCAAAGCTTTTGGGCAGGAGCGCAACCGGCTTGGAGTTTTGTGGTTCAATGCGGCGCATAACCTCGAGCACTATGGCAATTTAGTGGTCTACATGCGGACCAAAAGGATCGTGCCGCCATCCAGTGAGCCGAAGCCGCAGTAAGAACAATAGTTCTCCCACGGCACTCCGTTCCCGAATGGTCGGCACGCGGAAGCTGGAGCATGCCGCGACTGTTGGCGTAAAATCACGGCCGCGTTCACTGGCCGATATTGCCTGCTACTTGCGAAAATCCGGCAGAGTCGAACACACAAGAAGAGGGACTTTGCTCCTTTGGTCGTTTATCGCGCCGCCAATCTCGCTTCCAGCGCAGTTCTTACTGTCGGCCATTCATCCTCCAGAATGCTGAAATACACCGTATCGCGCACGCGTCCCGTCCACGTGACCAGATGCCGACGCAAGGTCCCCTCTTCCTTCGCCCCAATCCTCAGGATCGCGTTGCGCGACTTCTGATTCAGTGCATCCGTCTTCAACTCCACCCGCATACATCCCCACACCTCGAACGCGTGCCTCAGCATCAGATATTTCGCTTCCGTATTCACCGCCGTTCGCTGCCACGCCGGAGCTATCCAGGTCGATCCGATCTCCACACGCCGATTGGCGCGATCGATATTCATGAATCGTGTGCTGCCCACGACTTGTCCCGAACTGCGCTCCACTGTCGCGAATACCACCGACTCTCCGCGCTCCTGCTCGAAAAACGCCTTGTCGATGAGCATCCGGAAATCCTCCCGGGTTTTCATCGCATACGGAATCCATCGAAAAGTGTCTTCCAGGTTGTTCTTCGCTGCATCCCAGAACAATTCCGCGTGCTCGCGGCGGACGGGTTCGAGTCGAACGATCGATCCCTCCAATGTCACAGGAACAACGATTTCCAGCGGGCCGATCGCCGGTGTCATTTCATTCCTTCGTGGTACTTCGTGCCCGTCGTGGTTTATGATCTCGCTTCCATTATCTTGCATCTTGCGCCCATTTCAGGCATCTGTACTAAAACGCATCTGTGTGTGCGGGTTCCGGCCTGCAAAGATGACGAATGCATTACCGCTGCTCTCAAAACATGACCTCACGCGTCCAAATCAAGACATCTAAACCTTGTTGCCAGGAGCGTTGTCGGTGAAGGCTCACTGTCTCCCATTCTCGCAGATCCCGCACACAACACGCCTTTTCCTCGATCTCCTGGCCTACGCTCCCCAGGTTCAAAGCTTTTATCCTCGATCCCCTTATTTCCATGAATGGCTGAAAGACGAAGCGGTAAAGATTTCCTATGAAGCCTCGCGCCGTGAACGTGTAACCCAGATTCTCGAACGCCAGAACAGATCCTGGAGCGCATCGAAGAAAACGCTGGCCAATCTGGACCGCTTGCGCAAGGGCGCCGCCACCATCGTCACCGGACAGCAGGTGGGACTCTTCGGCGGACCCACATTTTCCCTCTACAAAGCGCTCAGCGCGGTCAAACTGGCCAATGAAGCGACCGCCGCTGGAGTCGATGCCGTCCCAGTCTTCTGGCTAGCGACCTATGACCACGATCTGGCTGAGGTGAATCATGTCTCGCTTCCCGCAGCCGATGGCATGCTTACGGTCCTCGAGACTCCGAGCAAAGACGTACCTGGGGCACCCGTGAGTTCCGTTCGCTTCGGCGACGAAATCAATCTCGTACTCGAACAGGCCGCCGCGTTGCTTGGTGACAACGAAGCATCGCAGGTTTTGCGCGATTCGTACCGTCCAGGCGAGTCCCTCGGTAATGCGTTCGCGCGACTCTATGCCCGCATTTTCGCCGACTGGGGAGTCATTTTGCTGGATCCCTCGGATCCAGAATTTGACCGAGTAGCCCAGCCGATCTATCGTGCTGCGATAGAACGCGCCGACGAGCTCGCGGCCTCGCTTCTTGACCGCGGCAAGCAACTTGAGGCCGCAGGCTATCACCAGCAGGTTAAGGTCACCGAGGCGTCCGTGCTGTTGTTTACCACCAGGCAAGGCGCCCGCACACCCATCTCGCGACGCGCGACTGAGTTTGTCATCGACGGCGAGGCCGCAGCCGAGAAGCTATCGCAATCGCAACTGCTTGCCGAAGTCGACTCGCACTCGGAACGATTCAGCCCCAACGTGCTGCTGCGTCCCATCATGCAGGATTATCTCCTGCCCACGCTTGCCTATACCGGCGGCTCCGCCGAGGCTGCCTACTTCGCGCAAGCAGGAGTGGTGTACGAGGCACTTCTCGGCCGTGTGACTCCGATCCTGCCGCGCTTCTCCGCCACGATCGTAGAACCCAAAGCGCAACGCTTGCTCGAGAAGCATGAGGTCGCCATCACAGATGTGTTCGATGGGCCGGAAGCGCTGCGCCAGCAGATCGCAGCCAAGCAACTTCCGCGCGATCTTCAGACCGCTTTTGACAGCGCGAAGAATTCCTTCGATGCCAACTTCTCTGCGGTGAAAGACAACTTAGAGAAGCTGGATAAGACCCTAGTCGATGCTGCCGAGACCGCCCGCTCAAAAATGCAGCATCAGTTAGAGAAGCTCTACGCGCAGGCGGCGCGCGCCGAAGCCCTGAAGGGAGAGCTGGTAAGCCGTCACACTGAGACACTCAGTCAAGCTCTCTACCCCAATAAGGGCCTGCAGGAACGCACGCTTGGCGGCATCTACTTCCTTGCGCGGTACGGCCAGGAACTGCTCCATCAGCTGTACGACACCATCAACTCCAGCTGTCACGACCACCAGATCATCGAAGTGTAGTTCCGCCTGCGCCACTTAATATTTTGTTCAGTTCCGCTGTGGTGACCGAGCGATCAAGAAAACCAAATCGTCCGCCTTTCACCTCGCGAGCAGCGTCGAGCAGTCCAGTCATCGCCGCGCGATAGAGCGAGGTCGCCAGGCTGATGCGCTTGACTCCGGCCGCGGCGAGTTCGGCGAAAGAAAATGATTTCCCTTTGATTCCCACCATGAAGTTGAAGGGTTTCGATACGGCAGCGCAAACCGTCCGCACTGCAGCAAGATCAGGTAGGCCAGGAGCGAAAAGCACGTCGGCCCCGGCTTTTTCAAAAGCTTGAAGTCGTTTGATCGTTTCGTCCAGGCTTGGATTGCCGTGTAAAAAATTGTGAGCTCGCGCGGTCAGCAGAAACGGAAAAGGAAGAGCACGAGCCGCTTCGGCGGCGGCCGCAATCCGTTCGACTGCCAGCTCAAAATCATAAAGCGGATGCTCTTGATTCCGAGTTGAATCCTCGATCGTGCAGCCGACAAGTCCCACATCGGCCGCACGCTTGATCGTCTCCGCCACGACTTCCGGAGCATCGCCAAACCCTTGCTCCAGATCCGCGGAAACCGGTATATCTACCGCCTTGGCAATCGCGCGAGCGTGCGCCAACGCCTCGTCTCTGGTCAATCCACCGTCTCGTTTTCCTATGACACAGGCGGAGGCGGCGCTCGATGTAGCCAATGCCTCGAACCCCAAGCCGGCCAGGATATGCGCAGAACCTACATCCCACGGATTGGGAATCACAAAGGCGCCCGAAGCATCATGCAGGGCGCGGAAGCGCGCCGCCTTTTGGGCCTGGGACACGTTCATTGAATTACCTCGCGATTCGTCTGTTTTCACTTGGGGCATTTCCGTGTCACTTAGGCGGTTCGTGCCTCCTCCGGAATGATCTTCAACTCCAACTTCTCCGTCCACCGCAGCACGGTCAGCGAACAACTCACCCCCACCCGCACTTCCGTCAACAGCCGATGCAAATCATCTACTCCGGCCACAGGTTGCCCTTCGAGCGCGATGATCACATCGCCTTCCCGCAATCCCGCTCGCTTCGCCGGACTGTTCTCTTCAACATGCTGCACCAGCGCTCCCGCCTCCTTCGGCAGATCGTAGAACCGCACTACCCGCCGATGAACAGGCACTGTCTGCCCGGAGATCCCGACATAGCTGCGCCGAATGCGCCCATCGCGCAATAGGCGGCTCGCAACAAATTTCGCCGTGTTGATCCCGATGGCGAAACATATCCCCTGTGCCGGCAAAATCGTGGCGGTGTTCACCCCGATAACTTGCCCCGCAGAATCGACGAGGGGCCCCCCGGAGTTGCCCGGGTTTAATGAGGCGTCGGTCTGGATTACATCTTCGATCAGCCGCCCGGAATACGAGCGCAGCGACCGCCCCAGGGCACTAACCACTCCAGCAGTTACCGTTGATTGAAACCCATACGGGGCGCCAATCGCGATGGCGATCTGCCCGACGCGCAGTTTTTGCGAATCCCCCAGTTCCGCCACGACTAGCCCGGGCTCGTCAAACTGTGGACGATCCAGGCGAATCACCGCCAGATCGCTCGCAGGATCCTCACCAATCAAAGTCGCGGGCAGATGTCGACCATCCGACAGGGTGACCGCAATCCGCGCCGCTTCGTGAACGACGTGGCTGTTCGTCAGGATCAAGCCATCCGGCGTGAATACAAACCCCGAGCCTCCTCCCTGCCGCTCGCGAGGCTCTCCCGCCCGTGTCCGCCCAGCCTTCTGATGCACTTCAATGTGCGCCACGGACGGGCTGATCCGGTCGACCGCACTCGTCACCGCCGTCGAATAGGCATCGAGCAGGGAATGATCGGAGAGGTGGGATCCATTTGTCCCAACCTGATGTCCACCCTCCGAAACAAGGCTGGAGGAGCCAGCGATGACTTCGAAGACACGATTGTTCTGTTCCAGGTTCATGCTGGATAGATGTCGATCTATCTATTTCGGATTCATGATGCTCTGCTTAAGCGTGCCGTAGTCCGCCCGCTTGCGGCCGTCGCTTATCTTGACCTCGATCGCGGGGTGGAGCCAGGAGCCCGAACATCCGAATCCGAAGCGCATCCAGCACGCTTTCGGGCAAGAGTTTCGGCAATGTCGAGAGCAGTTTCGCGTGCTTTCCCACACGATACCGGATGCGAGGACGGCTCGATGTCAATGCATGATGGACCGCTCGCGCCACAACGTCGGGCGTGCTTCCATTTTTTTCGCGCGTGTAGGCCTGCTGGGCAAAAGCTCTTAGCATCTCGCCGTATTGTGCTCGAGCTTCGGCGGACAGAACCTCAATGACTCCCTCGATATCTCCCAAAGTCTTGCCCACCGCAGGAGTCGCAATGGCTCCGGGTTCAACGGCAATGACCCGGATACCAAATGGATGAAGCTCCAGCCGCAGACTGTCGCTCAGCATCGCGAACGCACTCTTGCTCGCGTTCAGCAAGCCACCGAACGGAATGGCGATATTCACGCCGACCGAAGTGACATTTACGATCCGGCCTCGGTTTTTCTTCAACAAAGGTGACAGAGATTGCGTGACCGCAACCTGCCCAAACACGTTGATCTCGAATATTTTCCGGAGGTCGTCCAAGGTTGCATATTCGACCGGTCGAACCATCCCGATTCCGGCACAGTTCACTAACCCGTCCAGCCCCGGGCCGTCGAGGTGCGAGTTAATCTTTTCCGCCGCCGCAGTGATCGATGCATCATCTTCAACATCCATGAGGATTGGAAGGACTCCCTCTCTGCCTTCCGCTCGTAGTTTCTCTGCATCGGCTGCCTTGCGAACCGTTGCGAACACCTGCCATCCGGACCGGTGCATCTGTCTCACACAAGCCTGCCCGATCCCGCTGGACGCACCGGTAATAACTATGGTTTTTCCGACTTTAGTCATGATGCACTCCTATGGGGAAATAGATGATTGGAGTGCAACTGGGATTCGCCGATCACAAAAAAGCCGGGGCCAAAAACGGCCCCGGTTTAGTGTTGGCTGGTTGCCCGGATAAAAGCAAGGTTTCAAGGTGGCAAGGTTTCAAAGTTTCAATGTCAAAACCCAACTCCAAAGCCTGAATCTCTGAAACAAATCCTCGAATCCTTAGAACCTTGAAACCTTGAAACTTTGAAACTTGTTGTTACGCGCTTCTCCTCGGTCTGACCGCCAGGTCCCGCACCTGCGTCAGGATGCTCGACATCTGCATCCCGTTGAGTTGCGAAACAAACGGCAAGATTTCGGCAATAAACTGATCCTTCATCAGTTCGCTGACTTCTTCCTGGCGGCTGCGTTCACCGCCGCTGAGCAGTTCGGGCACAGTAACCTCCAGTGCACGCGCCAGCCGTTCCAGGGACGACAGCGTAGGCGTGGCCTTCTCATTTTCGATTTTCGACACGTACGTACGCGGCACGGCCATCCGCCCGGCGAGTTGCCGCTGGCTGAGTCCGTTGCGCAACCGTAGAGAACGGATCGAGGTCGCCAGATTCAGATGTCCGCGGCCATTGTTGGTCACGGGCATCATTACCGGCGGCGCGACCATGATTGGTTCTGGTTCTGGCTCCTCGTCCAGAGACGCATGACAGCGCCGGCAGTTGTTATTGGATGTGCGGAATTGCACTAACAGGCAGTGATCGCATCGGACGACTTCCCTTGAATCTACAGGGGCAAGAGTCGTGGCCATCGAGTTGTGGGAGTGCCAGAGCGGGCTCTCCTTACAGCTAAATCACAGAGCAGGAATGACTTGGGGGAGACTCCTGCTGGCAGTCTCAATCTGAGCCACACCCCCTGTGGAAGTCAAGGGAAAAATGCACAACAAACGCGTCGTTTCGAGCATGTCGGCCTGAATCGCAGCGGTAAAACCCCGAGATTACCCGCAACTCGACGAGCGATCGCAGAATTCGAGGCGCTGTTTACTACACAGATTCCTGTGCCGGTGTTTTTAGAATCGTCTTCACACTTCGCCCCGTCGCTACTACTTGAACATTGGGTGGGGGACGAATTGCGGCGCAATCTCCATTTCCCCCCTCAATATCTCAGTTGGTTTGTAGACATACTCCTCGCCACAGGCGTCACAACGCACGTTGACTTGCTGCGTCAGCATGGGAAGAGGCGAGTAAGCGTCGGTCTCCGCCAACACGATCTGGTGCGAATATGACGTATTGCCTTTGTGGTGGAATCGATTGTTCTTGCAGAGAACAACCCAGAAATACTCTCGATCGTCGTACATTGTGTCCCTCCAAGCCCCAGAACCTGGAGAAATCGGCCGCGTGTAGTATGCTCCGCAGAAGCCCGTTGGAGTTGTAATTAGTCTGTAAAGACGTTGTCAAGAACGGAACCACTCAGAGAATCTTTGGAGCGTAGGTGACCGGAAATATGAACGAAATTAGCCGAGAAGCCGCCTGGAACCTCCTGACAGAGTTCACCCAGTCCGAAAGCCTCCGCAAGCACGCCCTGGCCGTCGAAGCGTGCATGCGCGCCTGCTCCAGAAAGCACGGCGATGGATCTCCCGAAGTCGAAAATCTTTGGGGCGTGGTCGGACTCATTCATGATTTCGACTACGAACGCTGGCCAAGTCTCGAAGATCATCCCTACCGGGGCAACGAGATCCTCACGGAGCGCGGATATCCCGAGCCAATCCGCCGCGCCATCATGTCGCACGCCGAGTACACCGGCGTAACCCGCGATACACCGTTGGAAAAATGCCTTTTCGCCTGCGATGAGCTCGCCGGATTCATCACCGCCGTCGCTCTCATCAAGCCTAGCAAGTCGCTCGCGGAGGTCGACGTGACGTCGGTGCGAAAGAGAATGAAAGACAAAGCCTTCGCCCGCAAAGTGAATCGCGATGACATCATCCAAGGTGCAGCCGATCTAGGAGTGGACCTCGACGAACACATCAGCTTCTGCATCGAAGCCATGAAGCCAATTGCGAAGGAATTGGGACTGGATGGCAGCGCTGCAAAACCGTAGCGCCGTCGTCGCGGCGGCCTCTCGCGGCACTGCGGACGCGACCTGCTAAACTCGAAGGCTCTACCCTACCGCTTCTCCGCCAACCGCTGTTTCTTCTGCCTCTCCCGTTCCGTCTTCATCTCCTCGACACTCCGCGCCACCAACGGCGAGTAGAGCGCCTTCACCCATCTAGGGTTCTCCCATTCAGGCTGTGCGGCAACCGCGCGATCGTAGTCGCGTAGTGCACTCTCTGTCTCACGAGCCTGCCAGTATGCCACGCCTTGCGCCATCGCCTTCTCATTGGGCAGCCCTTGCTCGTAGCCATTATTCACGCTCTGAATGGCGTCACTGTAGCGGTGAATCTCGATTTGCGCCCAGGCGCGGCGTATCCATGGTTTCACGTCACCCGGACGCTGCTGCACGGCGTCGCCCAGCAACTGAGAGGCGCGCCCGTAATCCCCGGCAAGGTAGTACCACCAGCCCAACTCGCCGAGATAATCCGGCGCCCATCCGTCGGCACTACCCTGCAAGTCGGCCTCGTATTTGCGCGCCGTGGATACGTCACCCGCAAGCAAATTTAACCCAGTCAGTTCGACATCGGCATTTCGCGGCTTCTCACCCTCTACCGATGACAGCCAGTTGCGGAATTTGCCCGGCGCGCTCTCGCGATCCGCGGCCTCCAAAGCCATTGCGTACGATTCCACGGCTCGCAGATTTCTTGGTTCCAGCTCCAGGAGCTTGCGATACGATCCCGCCGCCTCGAGAAACTCCGCCTGCGCGAACTGCGCCCGCGCCTGCAACTCCGATGCCTCTGGCTGCTCCGCGTGCATCTTGAGGGATCGTGCAGCCATTTGCTCCGCTTCGGAGTACCTCTTCGAATTCATGGCCGCATTCGCCCGCGCCGTCCAGAAGATATACGCGACTGCTAGATCGCGCTCCGGCCGCGCCGTCCAGTTCTCTGCGGCAATCATCTTCTGAATCTGCGCAATACGCTCCGCCGGCAGCGGATGCGACCGGAAATATCCCTCCAGCGTCTGCATGGCTACATCCGACAATTCTTCTTGTGGCGATGCCGCCCGCGTTTTCTGCAGTCGATACTGCTGATATCTCCGCTCAAATGCCTCAAACATGCGGATCGCGCCATTGGCCGAGTATCCGGCATAGACCGCCAGCCGTGTCCCTTCGCGATCAGCCTCGAGTTCCTGATCCTTGGAGTAACCGGCTTCGAAAACAAACACCGGCATCGCGACCAATCCTCCCAGCGGAATCCGCCGCAGGGCCTGCTCCTGTTGCGCGCGATCGGCGCAGTGATAGTGATCAATATGCTCGATCTCATGCCCGAGGACCGCGGCCACTTCGTCTTCGCTGTCCATCATCGCCAGCAACCCGGCACCCACGTAGACGTGCCCCCCCGGCAACGCAAACGCGTTGATCATGGATTCGTTGGTAACGTAATGAAAGCGGTAGGGCAAGATGCGGTGAGCGTGGAGCGCCAACTTCCCGCCCACTTCCCCCAGATATTTCTCAATCTCGCTCTTTTTCTTCTGCTGGTCGTCCTCGACATTGCCGCCGTACATCTTGGCGATCTCATCCCCGATGCGGATCTCTTCGGCATCCGGCATGCGGGTGAAATGCACCGGCATGCGCGTCAATTCCTCTTCAGTATCCGCGACCAGGTACAGCATGGCGGCAGGACTTGCCTGCACGTCCACCTTGCGCCGCTCGCTCCACACGATGGCGATCAAGCCCAGTACGATGACTCCCGCAAGTGAGATCCAGCGCGTCATAGTCAGAAACTCGAAATCCAGCGCGTCATAAATACCGTCGCATCGCCTCGCGATTCCGCGTATACAGGAACGACACAAACAGGAGCGCGGAACCTAGCACGATGAATGTCAGATAGCGATCCCGCGGATGCAGTCGCCACACGTCGTCGACCACAATCTTCCCCACACAAAGGAGCAATAGCCCCAGCCCCGTGAGTCGGAAACTGCGCTCATGCACCCAAAGCGCCAGGAGAAATACCGCCAGGCCTTCCAGACCCCATGACAAAGTGACCATCCCGTGCCGCATCTCGATCCCAAGCAACACCGTCAGCAGTCCCGCAGCAACGAAAAAGAAAGGCTGCTCCGGACGTCTCGCCAGATTCTGGATCAGCAGCACGATCCCGCTCTCTTCGCTGGGTTCGCTCTTTCTGCGGATTTGAAAAGCGAACGGCAATGATGCCAGCAGCAGCGCGACTGTGATCACCACAATCACCCATCGGCTCTCTACCGTGATCCACCGGTTCGTCCAAACCGGTGAAGGGAAGTAGCTGCGTTCGTAAAAATTGTGCAGAACAGTGCGGAACAGCACTCCGGCAATCACCAGTAGGGCCTGGTATAGAAACAGCTTCTTCCCGCTGCGCCACGCGATCACGATCAGCGCGAAGGCCAAAGCTGACCATCCGGCAGCCACCCAGTCCGCCTCCAGTTCGAACCGCATAAGGGATCCGATGGTGATCGTTCCCATCCAACACCAGATCTCTCCGGCCCGAAATCTCATTTCCATGGGACTCAACTCGGCCTCATGTAATCTCCAGTACGCATAAAAGAACGTGATCATGATAGGCACAACGGTGTAGAAGCGCGGGCTGACTTCGCCCGGCAAGCCGCCGGCGTTCAGGTTCACAAAGAAAATTCGCAGGAACGCGGCGAGCAGCGCAACATATCCCTGCAGCCGCAAGCTCAGGCGTTTGCGCGAAAGCCCTGCTTCCAGGAGTATGAGTCCACCAATAACCCACGCCTCCGCGACTCCGACGGGCCGCAATTCGTACCACGCAAGCAGAGCCAGTAGAAACGACCCTGCCCACGTATAGGCTTCGCCGGCGATCCACGGATATGACCAACTGTCGTCTGTTTGTGTTCTCCAGCGGGACGTCACATAGAGCAGCGCAGCAACCAGCGTGATCGTGATCAGGCGCAGCGTTTGCCCGTGGAACTTCTCAGTGGCGCCGAGATTGATGGTGAACACGCGAACGATCGCGATGCCGGCTAGAATTGCAGCCTGATATTCCAGCTCTGAAGCACCGAGTCGCCGGGCGGAGAGGATCAAGGCGAGCCCGAGTGCGCACCATGCCACCGCCGTCCAAGCCTGCGGGAACGCGATCCATGCGGCGATCACCATCATGATCGTGCCCGCGTACGACAACCGCTGCATGACCGTCCGGTCGAACTCCTTGGTGAACAACTCGACCCATCGGTGTACCACCCAATGCGCGTTGCAATAGAAGACTGCCGCGGCAACGACGAAAAGAACGGATAGCGCATAGCCCGGACGTAGGTCAGCGTCGTCCATGCGTCTTCCGCAAATCTCGGCCGCGTCATAGGCAATCATCTGCCCGGCAACCAGCACTGACGCGATCATCCCCAATCGACGGTAGACGACCTCCTTAGTCCACCCCCCGATCAGCAGCAGAGCCTCAGCTTCCGCGAGCCACAGCACCGACAGCCGCGTTCCGGAATAGCGGAAGGGGAAAGCGGCAATGAGCAGAACCACTCCCAGAGTGCTCAGCACAACGACCGCGTTGCGGCGATGCCGTGTCTGTGGCGCTTGCCCAAAAGCCGCTTCCAGCGCGCCAACTGCCAGCAGCGCCCAGAATGCCCATTCCGGATGCACCGACTGGTACTTCAGCAAGGCCAGCAGCAGCGATGTATTCAAGACCGCTGCAGCCGTGGAGATCCGTTCTTGATATTCGTCCGGCTGCCGAAATACATACGACAAGCGGAAGATCAGCCAGTACAGCACCAGGATCCCGGCGCTGGCCGTGAACTCCGGAAACGGGTGGCGCTTGCCCTGCATGGGTTCGATGATCGGTTGCAGCCATAGGAAATGATTCAGATAACTAGCCACAATGCCGAAGACTTCCAACTCAAACCACTGCATGCGCCCGACAATCACCACCAGGCCCGCGGCCAGCACGGCACCGGCGGCGAGGCTGTAAACGTTCGAGTGATTGATCGCGATCGTTACAAATGCCAGAAGGAATGACAGCCCTGTCACCACCTGCGAGCGATAGCACAAAGTGTGCGCGACCATGGCGCCGGCAACAGCGAGCATCAGCACCATGTCCAGCGATTGTGAGTCGAGCACATGAGCGGCGGGCACGTGATACATCGCATACGTGGTAAAGAACAGCAGCGCCCATCCGCCGCCGATCCCGGCCCGCGCCAGGATGCGATAGCGATCTCCCCGCTCAAACCAGATGCCGGCGCCCAGCAGCACCACTGAAGCAACAAATCCTACGAGCACCTTGCCCGCCGGGCCCATCGTCTTCAGTTGGTATGCCAGGAAAAATGCGACTCCCAGAACCACCAGTACAATTCCCACCTTATTCAGCCAGTCCGTCCCCAGCATTTCCTCGATGTCGAGCGATGACCTAAACCGGTCGAACATGGTGGGTCCGGTCTTTTGTGCAGCAAACGTCGGCGCTGGCGGTGAAGCCGGAGACGCCAATGGCGCACTCGGTGGAGGCGCGGGTTCGGATGCCGAAGGGGAGGATTCGACGCTGGGAGCCTCCGCGGTCTTGCGCGTGACCCAGTCTTTAGCCGCTGCTTGTGAAGGAGTAGGCGAAGGAGTCGGCGGCGGATGAACAGGGGGCTGTGTTTGCGCCGCAGGCACCGGCGCCACGACAGGTGTAGCGATTTCCTGCTTTGGAGCGTGGGCCGGCGCCTTCGTCGTCCCTGAGGCGCGCAAGTCCCTCAGTTCCCGCTCGAGTGCGTGCAGGCGGCCTGTGATATCGGCCCAGCGTAGCTGATCTTCCAGTCGGTCGCTCTTGCGCCGGGAGTTCACCCGCCAAAGCAGAATCCAGGGACCGAACAACAGGAACAGCACCAATCCGATATAGAAGAGGACTTCCATCAGGACGAGGATTTACGGAAACATCCGAATCTATCCAGAACCGCGCGATTCTACTAGAGACTGTGTCGATTCGCCATGACTCAAGGCAACAAGGAGGCGGGGAAGTCCGAGGTTCAGCAACCAATAGAAGAACCCATATCAGCCGCGAAACCTGTGCTAATATTTGCTTTCATCCAGTGAGCGGTCCCGGTCGTTTTGAACGTCCCCCGAAGTCTCCTGGTTGTTGCCGCAGTTTTCTGAAGTGGAGCCGGTCAGTATGCCGATGAACAGCACCATATCGCCTGCTACCAAGGTCATTCTTGGTTGCAGCAAGTGCGGGGCGATTTTGCCCGATGAGGCCCAGTTCTGTTTGAACTGCGGCAAACCCGTAAGTCTGCCTCTGAAACAGCCCGCCAAGAGCGAGGAACCCGTCGTCGACCTGGTGCCTCCACACGTCAAGAAACGTCGCATCGTGCTCTGGCTGCTTCTCGGACTGCTCCTTGGCGGGTTCCTCTGGGCGGCCACCAGCGATAATGCATTCGCCCAGGGGATCCAGGAACTTGTCGGATGGAAGCACGATCAGACGATTCTCGAAACTCCGTTTTCGGTGAGCGCCCACAATTTCCGCTACTACAAGTTCGATCTGCCGGAAGGGTCGACGAATGTCTCCATCATCGGGCAATTCACCGCTAGCTCTTCCGAGAAGAAGGCCGGAGCGCCAAAATCCAAAGCTACCGGCGAATCCGAAGATAACGACGTTGAAGTCTATGTCCTGAGCGAGCCTGCGTTTGCGGTCTGGCAGAACGGTTATGCGACCAGTTCCGTGTACGAAAGCGGCAGAGTCCCGCAAGGAACCATTCAGGCGGACCTTCCAGCCGGCGCCGGTGTCTACTATCTGATCTTCAGCAACAAGTTCTCGCCCAAGACGGTAAAGAGCATCAACGCAACTGTCCTTCTGCGGTACAAAAGTTGGTTGCCGGAATCCTTCCGTCAGACCAAGGAACGCTTCTGGAATTGGGTAGGACTCTGAGTTTCTTCCCTTAGCCAGATTCCTTCCAGCCCCTGCGATTCGCGTTTCCCCAATGGTTAGGGGTCACTATCCGCTGCCCGAGAGTGCCAGCCCTTCTAGCTCGCGAACCCCTAATGAGTAGACTCTGCATACCCGCGAAAGATACGTAAAATCAGCAGGTTAGGCCGTATCAAGCTAACTGTAAGGTTACTAGAGGACACTGCTTCCAGTAACTTGCGAGGTAATCACGAGCGCGTTTGAATGGATACGCAAGCAAATTTACCGTTCCAATGTTAGGGGAGGGAAAACGTGCGCAAAATAGCTTTAGCGGGACTTCTTGTAGGACTCTTTACGCTCTCTGCCGTAGCAGCTGAGTCGGACCATCCGAAGGCGGAATTTTTCGGTGGATATCAGTACACGCGTGCTTCAATTGAGGGCACTGGAATTAACTTCAATGGCTTCAACTTCGGGGCCACGGGGAACCTCAATGACTACTTC
Source organism: Terriglobia bacterium (assembly GCA_963743105.1). Classification (GTDB taxonomy): domain Bacteria; phylum Acidobacteriota; class Terriglobia; order Terriglobales; family Acidobacteriaceae; genus Sulfotelmatobacter. Next base: position 80,987 of record CAVUOS010000020.1, on the reverse strand, counting down.
GGCATCACTGCCGACTTCGGCGCCAGCTTCAAATCCGAAAACGGTGCCAGCTTAAACAATTACACCTACACCTTTGGGCCCCAATTGGCGCTGCGTGCGCATAAGGGCTACACGCCTTTCGTTCACGCGTTAATTGGCGGGGATCGCCTCACCTTCGGCGCGACCGGTTTTGGCAGCGATTCCGCTAACGGTTGGGCAGTGTTAGCTGGCGGTGGAGTCGACATCAACATGAATCGCTACGCGGCCGTCCGTGTCGGTGCTGACTGGATGATGCTCCACGGCGGCGGCGAGACATTCAGCAAGAATTTCCGCATGCCGGTCGGCATCGTGCTCAAGTTCTAATTGTTCCTGTAAAGGAAAAAGGGCGGCTCTTTGCCGCCCTTTTATTTATTCCTGTCAATTTCTACCGCATGGATTCTTCGATCTCAGAAATCCAATCAGGACGTTTGAGTAACTCCCTCGGCTTCGGGCCATCGGCCGCTCCGACAATACCGTCCTGCTCCATGAGATCGATCAGGTGCGCGGCGCGGCCGTAGCCAATGCGCAGACGCCGCTGCAGCAGGGAAGTGGAAGCTTTTCCGAACTCCACCACCAGTTTCACAGCATCGCCGTACATCGGATCGCTTTCGCCCTCGCCAGACTCACCGGCTTCGCCACCATTCCCGCCGGCAACTGCCTCGCGATCGTCCTTCGGAGCTTCCAGGAAGTGGTGAATGTATTCCGCCTGCGCCTGCGCTTTCCAGAACTCGACAACGGCGGCGATCTCCTTCTCGGTCACAAACGGAGCGTGCAACCTGTGCACGCGAGCTGATCCCGACGGCAGATAAAGCATATCGCCTTTTCCGAGCAGTGCTTCGGCCCCGTTCGCGTCAAGAATCGTACGTGAGTCGACTTTCGTCGCCACACGGAATGAAACCCGGGCAGGGAAGTTCGCCTTGATCAATCCGGTGATGACATCGACCGAAGGCCGCTGCGTGGCCAGTACCAGGTGAATGCCGACCGCGCGCGCCATCTGGGCCAGGCGCGTGATGGATTCTTCCACGTTCGACGAATCCAGCATCATCAGATCAGCCAATTCGTCGATGATGATCACGATGTAGGGAATCGGCTTCTCGTCCGATTCTTCGTCAAACAGACTCGGCGTATCCCGATCGAAGAGCTTGTTGTATTGGTCGACATTGCGCACGCCCTTGGCAGCCAGCAGTTTCAGCCGGCGTTCCATCTCGCGCACGGCGTTGCGCAGCGCGTTCGCCGCAAGCTTCGGCTCGGTGATGATCGGGGTATAGAGGTGCGGAACGCCTTCGTAGTTGCCCAGTTCCAACCGCTTCGGATCGACCAGAATAAGCCGAACCTGATCAGGAGTCGCCTTGTACAGGATCGACATGATCATCGCGTTGATCGCGACGCTCTTGCCAGCGCCAGTCGACCCGGCGATCAGCAGGTGCGGCATGCCTGCAAGATCGGCGGTGACGATGCGGCCGTTGATGTCTTTGCCCATCGCCATCGTGAGCTTCGACTTCGAGCCCATGAATTCCTGCGACTCGATGTTCTCGCGCAGGAAAATGATCTCGCGTTGCCGGTTCGGCACCTGAATGCCGACCGTGCTCTTTCCGGGCATGCGCTCGACCAGAATGCTCTCCGCCTTGAGGGCAAGACAGAGGTCGTCGACTAGATTCGTAATCCGGCTGTACTTGATACCGGCTTCAGGCTTGAACTCGAACGTGGTAACCACCGGACCAGGATTGATCTGCGAGACCTGTCCATGAACATCGAACTCGGCGTACTTTTCGGTCAGCACCTGCGCCAGCAACTTGAGTTCTTCGGCATCGACGGCTTGATGCTCATCAGGACGCTGCAACAGGCTGCTTGACGGCAGTTTGTAGCCGCCGGCGGCGATGCGCGGCATCGTCGTCTTTGCCCTTTGGCCGCTATCGGCGCGCTCCGTGACTTCAGGATCTGCAGCTTCTGGGAAGTTCGCCGGCACAGACTCCGGCAAAATCCCGCCCGTCTGCGTCTTGGACGGCGCCTTTACGTCCTCTTCTTCGGCGAGCATTTTTTCGATTCCGGTTCGACGTGCTTCGGTCGCGGCTTGCGAAACTGGTGACGTGGGACGCGACGGGATCAACTGCGTCTTCACAAGCGGCTTTGAGATGCGGCGTTGTTCCAAGTCCTTCGCCTGCCGTTTGCGGGCGCGCTCCTGTCGCCAATCTTTGTAGCGGTTCCATAGCGCGGTGACGAAGGCGAAGCGCGTCGGAGCCCAAACCTGCATCGCAGCGAACGAGAACGCGGTGGAAAGATACAACGCCACCGCAAGAACCGTTGCACAGACGATGTACGCGCCAACCAGATTCAGATAGTGAATCAGGAAGTCGCCGACCACGCGGCCCAGCAGGCCTTCGATCGGGATTACATGCGCCCAGTGCAGGTGTCCGGGCATCAGCGCAAGCATTGCCGGGACGAATATCACCAGCCAGATTCCGCCCAGGCTCTTGGCCAGTGGCGACTGTACTTTCATCGACCGGAACCAGCGTGAGCCGAGCATTGCCGGGAAGATGATCAGCAGGAACGCGCCGACCCCCAAGAACTGCAGCACCGCGTCCGCGGTATATGCGCCAACGATTCCGATCCAGTTGCGGGCAGCATGCGATCCGGTCAGGACCGAGGCGCTATTCCAGGACGGGTCCAGCGGAGAGTAAGAAACCAGCGCGAGGAGCAGGAGGAGCGCGGAGACGCACATCAGGAACCCGATCAACTCGTTGAGTCGCCGGTTCCCGGTGGGGACAAAAATGGTCGCTAGATAATCCATGTAGGCAGATTCATCGCCGAAGACAGGCCTCGGCGCCGTAATCGGCCAGAGCGCAACCATTATGCCAAGAAGTGGAGGTTCCTACAATCGGGGAATTCGGATGGTGTTTATGTGGTTATCTCATTCAGCAATTGGCACTTGGCAATTAGCATTTGGCCCTCGGGGGTGAAAAGGCTTTCCCGTAGAGACGTTGCTAGCAGTGTCTCTACGATAGCTTTGCCGCAAATGCCAGCACTAGCACGCCAACTATTACGCGATATACGGCGAACGGAGCGAATCCGCGTTTGCGGACATAGGCCATGAACCAGGCGACCGAGGCATAGGCCACGATGAACGAGACGATGAATCCGATCGCGAGTACGATCCAGCCATGCGCGTCGATCTGCGCGACGCCGATCGGGTTCTCACCTTTTCCGCGCAGTGACTTGTACAGCGTGTAGAGCGTTGCTGCGGCCATGGTTGGAATGGAGACAAAGAAGGAAAACTCGAGCGCGGCTGCGCGCGACATGCCGGCGATTTGTCCGGCGGCGATGGTCGCCATCGAACGCGAAGTTCCGGGAAACACTGCCGAAAGAATCTGGCAAAGTCCAATCCAGATCGCCTGACCGACGCTCATATCTTCCATTTTCCAGGTGCGAATCTTGCCGTTGCCATTCGGGCCAGCGGCTTCGGCTCGGGCGTGCATGGCATCGACGATCCACATCACGATTCCGCCGATCAGCAGAGACCAGCCGATGATGATGATGCTCTCCAGGTGCTTGCCAATCACTTTAGTCAGCAGGAATGATGGGATCGCGGTGACGACGAAAGCGATGATCGTCAGGCTGAGAGGATGTGTGAGAACGTTGCGGTTTCCGCTCTCACCATAGGGAAAAGTCGACAAGAACTTCTTGATGCGGCTCCAGAAATATACAGGCAGGCACAAGATCGCGCCGAGTTGGATGACGATGGAGTACATCTTCCAATATCCGTCGGACAAGTTGATATGTAACAGCGCCTCGGAGAGCCGCAGATGCGCTGTGGAACTTACCGGAAGAAACTCAGTCAACCCTTCCACTACTCCTAGAATCAGTGAGAGCAGGTAATCGTTCAATCGTCCTCCCTGGAATTGGAGAATCAGTATCTCAGAAAAGTTCAATGGAAAGTTGCCAGCCTACTCGTTAGTCGGGACGCTGCAGGCGTCTGCCGACGAGCACTCGGACGGTGGCATAGAGACCTGCATTCAAGAGTGCGATTACGGTCCACAGAAAGTAGAAATTGTTCGTACCGACTTCGGGATCGAAGGCAATCGACAGCAGCGATGGCGGGCACAATACTACGAACACGACCATGAGCGACGAGTCTCGATGGATGGGAGATTGTGAGTCCGTGAGGAGTTGGTAGGAAACGAAGATAGCTGTAATCGCGAAACCAAACATTGCCGCGGTGAAGTGACGACGCTGAATTGCGCTCATTTGGCTTAGTCGCCCGCGTTGCCATACGTCGGAATGCCCTGCTGAACGTAGTAGAGCAGCGTCTGCGCGCGTAAAGCCCACTGACTCTGGCTGTACTGGCCGATGATTTTCTGCGCGAGATCGAGGGCTCGGCTCTTCGCGGCGTCTGACTTTTTCTGATTCGCCTCCGTTTTGTAAATCTCGATCAACGCCGATTGACGCCAGGCAGCGGCATAGAGGGCTTCGGGAGCAGCAGGGGACTGGTCGTGCTCTTTGGCGTACTTCTCGTACATGTCGGCTTCTTTTTCCGGACACTTGGACGCTGCCTGCCAATCGCCACAGAGCTTGTTTTCCAACTGATGGAAGGCGGCGAGATCGGCCCATTTCGTACCGGGAAATTTCTTCATCACCAGCTTCATCCACTGCTCATCGATCTGGCCACGCATGTAGGCATCGCGCTCGCGGGCCGACGGGCGCGTCATGATGTCATTCCGGTCCATCTGCCAGCGGATGTCGGCGGCGCGATAAAGGCCCTCGGCTGCGAGTGGGGATGCGGGGAACAGATCGTAGACGCGGTAGTAGAGACGCATCGCGTCCTGGGCAGCGTCGCGGCGGCCGCGGCGGCGACTGGCCTCGTCCTCGGAATCGACCGCCTCGCCAAACACAATCTTGTCGCCGTTGGGCGTGTTCTGGCTGACGAGGGCTTTTGTCAGCACCCATCCAGTGATGGTCTTGCCCTGGGATTCCTCGTCGTCGTCGTTCTCGTCTCTGCTCGGTTCGCGCAGGATGGCCTGGACGTGCGTCCAGTCGCGGCTGCTGTCGATGAGGATGAGTTCGTGGCCACGTCCAGCGGTGCCGAGTTTGGCGGTGTCGGAACTCGGCGAGACACGAATAGTTTCTTCGTGAACCAAAGTTCCGCGCTGGGCTTGCGCGAAGCCGGCGCTGGTGGAAAAAAGCGAGACCAGGACGAGAATCGCGAATTCCCGAAATGGGAATGATGGGCTTGAGGCGGGTACCCCCCCTCCCCCCTGGTCTATTGGAATCGTGGGGTTAGGGGAAAATCTCGAAAAAATCTTAGAGCGACGATCACTTGGGGGCAAAATCTTCATAACAAGAGAGTTAGCGCCGCTCTCCCGCATCGGGAACCTTGATCGCAATCAAGGATGGCTGGTTTGAGAGTTGAAGTCAAGGATTGAAGTCACATCTGCGAAAATTAAAACACAGAGGACGCTGAGGACGCAGAGTACCCCTTGTTTGAGAAACACTGGGCCACGCCCTGGTTGTATTGTGTTCGGATTCTCCCGTATATCTGCGAGTGCCGAGCCTAGCTTACGCATGGCGGAGTTCCTTGAGCATTTCTGGTTCGATGTTGCCACCGCTGATGATCGCGACGTTCTGCATCGTCTGAGGTATTTCTTTGGCGTGGAAGATGAATCCGGCGGTGGCCACGGCGCCGCTGGGTTCAGCCACGGTGGCGGGATTTGCGCTTAGATACTTCATGGCCTGGCGGATCTCATCTTCGGTCACGGTGATGATGTCGTCGACGTAGGCGCGGATGTGCTCGAAGTTGATGCTGCCGATGCTTTGTGTACGGAGTCCGTCAGCGATTGTGCGGGAGACTTGCTCGGCGGGAAACTGCACGATCTTGCCTGCACGCAGGCTGGCCTGGGCGTCGGCTGCGAGTTCGGGTTCGACGCCGATCACCTTCACTTTCGAATTCGTCAGCTTGATCGCGGCGGCAACACCGCTGATCAGGCCTCCGCCGCCGACAGGCGAGAGGACGGTCTCGACTTCCGGGAAGTCTTCGAGGATTTCGAGGCCGATGGTGCCTTGTCCGGCGATGATTTTCTCGTCGTTGTACGGGGGGACGATCACGTATCCATGGTGGGCGGCGAGCTCTTCGGCTTTGTTCTTGCGTTCGTCGGAACCGGGGCCGACGAGGACAATTTCTGCGCCGAGTTTGGCTGTGGCTTCGCGCTTGATCAGCGGCGCATTGTTGGGCATAACGATTACCGACTTCATGTTGAGAGCGCGGGCGGCGTAGGCAACGCCCTGGGCGTGGTTACCGCTGGAGTAGGAGATGACGCCTCTTTTGCGGTCGGCGTCCGAGAGCGAGGCGATTTTGTTGTAGGCGCCGCGGAGTTTGAACGCGCCGATGGGTTGCTGGTTTTCGGGCTTGAGAAACAGCCGGGCTTCGCCCGGCCGGACAGCCGAAGGCGGCTGTCCCCACATTGTCTGTGGAAATTCGATGAGGCTCGTGTGAATGGTGATGCCTTTGAGGCGGGATTGAGCGGCTTGAAGGTCGAAGAGTGTGATCATGCGTTTCAGCTGTGCCTACGGCACAGAGTATCGTTAAGGGCGGCTTTCCCGCCACTGAAGTGGCGGGCTACTATCAGCGGTCCCTCCGGGACCTGCGGCGCGGAGGCCTTATGGCGCGGCGATCAAAGGCGGTTTCTTACGGTTCTGGCAAGGATGCTTCCGCTGATCTAGCGACCGTGTTAATCGAGACATACTCGGTGAACGATGCGATGAATCAGCATTTGTTGGCGCATCTTGATCCTCGGGCTTGGCGGGCGGAACCGCTGGGGCCACGAGGCAGCGGGCGGACGATTGCTGCGATCTTTGCGCATCTGCATAACAGCCGGTTGGTGTGGATCAAGAACTCAGCGCCGCATTTGAAGTGTCCGTCGGCGCTCGATCCCTATCGGTGCACGCAGCGGCAGGCAGCGGCCGCACATAAGAAGAGTGCGGCGCAGTGTCTGCGGATGCTGACGGATGCGTTATCAGGCGGGGCAGAGCGGCGGGTGACGAAGTTCTCGCGCGGGAGTTGGGCTCCCGTTTGGCCAGCGGGAGGGGCGATGTTTGCCTACATGTTCTCGCATGAGGCGCATCATCGCGGGCAGATATTGATGCTGGCGCATCAGTTGGGGTATCGGGTGCCGCCGAACGTGTGGGGCAGGATTTGGCAGTGGGACCGGTTGTGGAGGGAAGCGGGGTACCGAAACCGGCCGCGGTAGAGTTTGAGTCTCGGTCCTGCCTTTGCCAGCGGTAACTGGGTAGGGATCCTTCGACTGCGCATTTGCGTTCGCTTCGCTCGCGCAAATGCTTCGCTCAGGATGACAGACTTCGAGTGCGTATTCGCCTGGCGCTCGGCTTCGCCTTCGCTGGACGGGCGAAGGCGCCCGTCCCCACACGAGCATCTCGGCTTCGCTGGACAGTCGACGGCGGCTGTCCCCACATGAAGATTTCTGGGGATTAGATTTCCAGGATCACTGGCATGATCAGGGGGCGTTTTTGGCTTTGCTTGCTGATGTAGCGCTTCAGGTCGGCGCGGATTTTTTCTTTGATTACGCCGTAGTCGGCTTTTTCTTCTTCGCTCGAGAACGCTAGGGTGTCTTCGACGATGCGTTTGGCGCCGTCCATGAATCCGTCTTCGCCGACGTTGAAGCCGCGCGTGACGATTTCAGGCGTGGTCTCGACCTTTCCCGACGCCTTGTTGATGGCGATGATGGGCAGCACGATGCCGTCTTCGCTGAGGTGGCGGCGGTCTTTGATGATGAGGTCTTCGACGACGTCGGTGCGGTTGCCGGAGTCGATGCAGACGCGGCCGACGTTGACCTTGCCAGCCTTGCGCGCGCCGAGTTCGTCGAACTCGAGAATCTCCCCGCTTTCGATGAGCATGACTTTGCCGACGGATCCGCGCATGGCGGCAGCCATTTCTGCATGCAGCTTGAGTTGGCGGTACTCGCCGTGGATCGGCACGAAGTAACGCGGCTTGACCAGGTTGATGATGAGCTTGAGTTCTTCCTGGCTGGCGTGTCCTGAGACGTGGACAGGCGGGCTGGTGCCGTCTTCGTAGATTACGTAGGCTTCGCGGCGGAAGAGGTGATCGATCATCCGGTAGATGGTTTTTTCGTTGCCGGGGATGATCCGGCTGGAGAGCATCACCGTGTCGCCTTTTTCGATCTTGGCGTGCTTGTGATTGTCGACGGCAGCACGGGAGAGGGCGGACATGGGCTCGCCCTGCGTTCCACTGATCAGCACGCAGACTTTTTCGGGCGGGAAATTCTTCATCTCGCCGGGATTAATGACCAGGCCTTCGGGAACCTCGATGTAGCCGAGGTCCTCGGCGATCTCTGCCGAGTTATTCATGGAGCGGCCGATGAAGGCGACTTTGCGTCCGTGCTGGTGGGCGAGTTCTACGGCGAGGTTGATGCGGTGAATTGAACTCGAAAAGCACGAGATGAAAAGACGGCGCTTGGTATGGGCGAAGACTTCGTCGAACTTGCGGCGGACAGCGCGCTCGCTGGGCGTGTATCCCTTGCGCTCGACGTTGGTGGAATCTTGAAAGAGCGCTAGCACGCCCTGCTTGCCGTATTCGGCGAAGGTGTGAAGATCGAAAAGCTTGTTGTCGGTGGGCGTGGGATCGACTTTGAAATCGCCGGTGTGGATGATGACGCCTAACGGGCAGTGAATGGCGAGCGCGACGCAATCGACCAGGCTGTGCGTGACCTGGATGGGATGGATGGTGAACGCTCCGAGTTTGAATCGCTCGTTGGGGCGGATCTCGTTAATCACGGCGTCGTCGAGTAGGCCGTGCTCGTCTAGTTTGTCTTCGACGTAGGCCAGCGTGAACTCTGTGCCCCAGACGGGGACGTTGAGTTCGGACAGAATCCAGGGCAGAGCACCGATGTGGTCTTCGTGGCCGTGGGTCAGCACGATTCCGCGAACTTTGCTGCGGTTTTCGGTGAGGTAGGAAATGTCGGGGACAACAATGTCGACGCCCAGAAGTTCGGCTTCGGGGAACATGAGTCCGGCGTCGATGACGATAATGTCATCTCCCCAGCGCACGGCCATACAGTTCATACCGAACTCGCCAAGGCCGCCGAGAGGGATGACTTGCAGTTTTCCGCTGGGCATGGAGTCAGGAGAATGCTAGCACAGAGCTGCGAGCGGTGAGCTATGAGCAATGAGCGATGAGCTGTAAGCTAGGGTTTTGGCTCATCGCTCACTGCTCATCGCCATAGCGTGTTCACCTGATGGCATTCTGCTGCTGGCTACGGTAAGGTGGAATCAATGGTGGACGAGCGGAAATCGTGGCTGCGGCGGACGGTGGAGTCGTCGCTGCAAAGAGGGCTCACGCGGGCCTATCAAGGTGTGCGCGTGGATCCGGGGAAATTCCTGCTGCAGTTGCGGGTGGCGTATCGCTTGCCGATCAGCGGATATCACGGCGTGTTCTCGCTCGAAATGCATGAACTGGACTCGGTGGCGGACTCCATCATTCGCAGCGGAATGAAAATGGCGGCGGTCGAAGGCGCGGGATTCGGACTCGGCGGGTTGCTGACGATTGTGCCAGATCTCGGGATTCTTTCGGCGATCACCATGCGCACGGTTCAGAAGTTGAGCCTGTTGTATGGATTCGAATACAACACCGACGATGAGATGGCAGAGTTGTGGATCGCTGCGGCCAGCGCGGCGGGAGTTGATTTGAGCCGGGAGTTGCTCGAAAAAGAAGTCATCAACAAATTTGTGCCGCGCGTTATTCAAAGGATCGCGGCGCGAGCCAGTACCGAAGTAGTGGAAAAGTGGGCGGGACGGGTGATTCCGTTAGCGAGTTCTGCGATTGGAGCCGGGCTGAATTACTGGTTTGTGCGGGCATGGGGACAACGCGCGCTGGCGCACTTTCGGCAGCGGCATTTGGCGGTGCGGCAGCGGGAGCGCTCGGTCCGTATGATTAGTAGTGAGCAGGCGAGTCTTCCTGCGGGAAACCCGTAGTGGAGTGCGGGGCCGATTATCAAATTTTCTCATTCGCAGATTGCATCCTGACTTCCCCCAGCGACATCTGTAACTGGTGGCGCTTGGCTTCACCTTCGCTTGGACAGCCGAGGGACTGTCGCTACGTGAGCACGGCCGCGGCGGTCGCCACACGGGCTGTGCCATCTGTGTGATACAAAAATAAAGAATGCCTACGTTTTCCTGCGCAGCAATTCTGTTTGATCTGGACGGGGTGCTTTGCGATTCGACGCGGCAAGTGGACCGCGAGTGGCGGGAATGGGCCGCGCGCAAAGGTGTCGATGGCGATGCGGTGATGGCCATTGCGCACGGAGTGCGGACCATTGAAGTGATCCGGCAAGTGGCGCCGCATCTGGATGCGGAAGCGGAAGCTGCGGCGATTGAGGATCATGAGGCCCACGATCAGCGCGGAGTCACAGTCATGCCCGGCGCTTTGGATCTGGTGCAATCCATTCCTGACGGACGGTGGGGCGTGGTCACGTCCGGGTCGCGGCTGCTGGCGCAAAGCCGTCTGCGGCATTGCGGGTTGCCTGTGCCTGAGGTTCTGGTGACATCCGACGATGTCACGAATGGAAAGCCGCATCCGGAGCCGTATCTGAAAGGGGCGGAAGGGCTCGGATATCGGGCCGCAGAATGTCTGGTCATCGAAGACGCCCCGGCGGGAATTCAATCGGCGCGCGCGAGTGGGATGAGAGTGTTAGGGATCGCGAGTACCTATGCGGCAGGTGTACTGATGCACGCCGACGCGGTAATTGGGAAGTTGGGGCAGATCCGGATCACCGCGAATGGAGCGGGTACGTTGGGAGTTGAGGTTCGATAAAGGATTCTGCCCGGTGGCCCTGGGGGGAAGTTTCTAGTAGCTCTGGTTTCCGGTGATTGGGCTTGTTCCGTTCAGGCTGGCGCAATAGCAATCTTCGTGAATCGCGTGGCCGTCCTGATCTGTCTTCGCGTTTTCGAGTCTGACCGGTTCGCGGCAGATGGGACAGATTGGCGAAAACTCATCGGACTGCATTTGGAACATCTGAAAGTTCTCCCCTCAACAGCGAGTCATGAGCGCAACCACTTAAGAGATCTTGAACCTCGCGCACTTGACGCAATCACATTCAAATAGCGGATTGGAGGGGAGAACCACGTGTCCACAACCGATGCAAGAGTGCCGTTCTCCGCTCACAGGGCTGGTCATCGCCTTGAAATTACCATCCTCGACGCAGTACGGGCATCGGATGACGTTCCGCCCGCTCTGTTTCTCCTCTCGTGGAAGGTATGAATTCACCACGGACGTCCTTTGGCTTGGTTTGGTTGATAACAGCGAGATAACCCCACTCGATGTCCTTCGCTAGCCGAATGCTACGCGCTGGGGGAGTTGACCGTCTGCACGGCGAGGGCCATACATCTGTGCGATTGGGTACATACAATCGCGCGATATGAGAGTAGGGTGGAATTGTCTCTTCTAGCATCGTTCCGCCTATCGGCACCCTCGGCAAACGGTCCCTTGCAAAATCAGACGTATTCCCGCTGTGGCAAGGAGTCGCTATGCCCAGAGATGCTACTCGTTCGTCGAAGGTTTTGAGTCCGTCCCCCGGCAAAGAAGACGGCGACGGGAGAGTAAGCAATTTCATTCTGCGCCACATTCCCCGTAAGGAGAGCACTCAGCTTTTGCCCTTAATGGAATTTGTGCGCCTGAAGCTGCATCAGGTATTGCACGAACCCGGAGAGGTCATCAAGTCCGGTTACTTCCTGAATAACGGACTTGGCTCGCTGCTCACGACCCATCCGGACGGGAAGACTGTCGAAGTAGGATTAACTGGAAACGAAGGGTTCATCGGCTTGCCAGTGATCTTCGGGTTCAAGTCGAGCGCACTCAGAGTGGTCACCCAAGGCGAAGGAACTGCCTATCGCATCGAAGTAGATACGCTGTTGAGAATGTTGCCCCAATGCCCTGGACTGGAAAAACAACTCCAGCGCTTTGCCATGGTGCTCGGAATGCAATCAACGCAACTGGCAGCCTGCAACCGCCTTCACGATGTAGTGGAGCGTCTGGCGAGATGGCTGTTGATGAGCCACGACCGGGTTGGCAGCGACGCTCTTCCTTTAACCCAGGAGTTCCTGGCGCAGATGCTTGGCACCCGCCGGGCGAGCGTCACCGGGGCAGCGGGAACTTTGCAGAAAACAGGAGCAATCGAGTACTCGCGGGGAAGAGTTCGTATTCTCAATCGAGGGATTCTGGAAGAATCAGCCTGCGACTGCTACGAGGCCATCGAGCGGCAAAAGAACAGATGGCAGGAAGAGGCGAACTAGCGGTTCTTCCAGGAAAGGTTCCGGTTGCGCGGACGCACTTCGCCTGGTTCCGACAGATCGAGGTCCAATTCGTGGATGCGATCTTGCCTCAGATCGTAGGCCGACCTTTCTTGCGGAGACAAGCCCCCGAAAACCTCGTCAGCTCGTGTCTTGGCTTGTTGCCTTCGAAGACGTTCCACCTCGAATTGCGACGATTCGCTTCTCATGTGCAGTCTCGCCGCTGATCTCATCCGGTCGGAGTTGACTTGGAGGGAGTGGGCTACCTCCACCATAAACTTCCATGAGGGGGATGAAATACAGTGGATACTGTACGGTAGCGTACCGATGAAAGATCGGCTGCGCCACTTCTTTTGGTTGGCCTAACGGAGCCAGTCTTCCAGTTCGATCCCCCGATCGGTTTTTTCGTCGCGGTACTTCACGATGACTGGCGTGTAGAGCGACAGATTCCAGTCTGCGCCTTTGCCTTTCGTGACTGCGCGCGAGCCGGGAACGACCACCGCGTTCTCCGGCACTTCCAGCGGTGCGTCGGCGGTGGCGCGGTAGACTTCGCCTGTGACCAGGTCATAGAGCGGAGTCGAGCGGGTCAGGATCGTTCCTGCTCCGAGCACCGCTCTTGCCCGCACCAGTGTGCCTTCGAAGATGCCGCAATTGCCGCCGACCAGGACGTCGTCTTCAATGATTACCGGAGCGGCGTTGACCGGTTCAAGCACGCCTCCGATTTGGGCGGCGGCGCTCAGGTGGACGCGCTTGCCGATCTGCGCGCAGGAACCGACCAGCGCGTGGGAGTCGACCATGGTGCCTTCGTCGACGTAGGCGCCGACATTGATGAACATCGGGGGCATGCAGATGACCGAGGGCGCGATGTAGGCTCCGACGCGGGCCGAGGATCCGCCGGGAACGACGCGCACGCGATCGGCGACAGTGAATTGGCGGGCAGGGAAGGTGTCTTTATCGACGAAAGAGAGGCCGGCGTGGCATTTCCTGGAGAACTCCCAGGCGGAATCCCAACAGGATGCCTTGCTTGACCCAGGCGTTGACGGTCCAGCGTCCGTTGATCTTTTCCGCGGCGCGGATTTTGCCTTGCGTCAGTTGATCGCGGAATTCGAGGAATGTTTTTCGCGCTTCGGGATCGTGTTCGACTTCGCCTTGCGCGGAGAGGCGTTCGATGGAGGCTTTCAGGGACATGAATTGTTGATTGTTGATTGCTGATTGTTGATTTGTCAAAAGCAGAAGCGCTCACCACAGAGGACACAGAGGATTCACTAGGATTTCAGACTACTCACAGGTGCGCCCCAAATCTGCAATCTGAAATCGGAAAATCTGAAATGTTCTCTACACGCACTTGCACTCGCTGCGGATCAGCACGCCGGTCATGGCGTGGGCGACTTCGCGGGCTTCGGGAAGGGTGGAGTAGGGGCCGTGCCAGCGGGCGTGGTTGGCGTCGTGGCCGGAGGGGCGTCCTTTGCCGTGGCTGCACTGGCCGCAGGTGGCGCGGTGCAGGACGATTTTGTGCGGGCCTGCGGCCCAGTTTTCGTAGATGAAAAATGCGGCCGCTTCGGGAGTTGGGCCGGCGGGTTTGCTGATGAGTCCGACTTCAGTGGCAACTCTCTGCAACTTGGAGCGGGTGTCGCGGCGCATGGGGACCAGCGGCAGGCGATAGACCTCTTCGATCTTGCCCATCATGGCGAGCACCGCTTTTACCGGCAGCGGGCTCGACTCGATGAAGTTGGCCTGCATCAGCGGCAGTATTTGCGGTTCAAGCTGCGCGCGGTGGTCCAATCATTCGCCGAGGGCGGCGCGGGTCAGCGCGGCCATTTCGTGCGGGATTTCGTTCGCTGCGACCGAGATGATTCCAACACCACCGAGCGCGATGATGGGAAGTGTGATGGCGTCGTCACCTGAGAAAACGAGGAAGTGCTCCGGTACTGAGGCGATCGCTTCGGCGACCTGGGTCATGTTGCCGCTGGCTTCTTTGACGCCGACGATGTTGGGAATCTCGGCGAGGCGGGCGAGCGTGGCGGGTTCGAGATTGGCCGAGGTGCGGCCAGGGACGTTGTAAAGGATGACGGGCTTGTCGCCGATGGCTTCGGCGATCGCTTTGAAATGGCGGTACTGGCCTTCCTGCGTGGGCTTGTTGTAGTACGGGTTGGCAGTGAGGATGGCGTTGACACCAGGGCGGGCGGCGAGTTCCTTTGCTTTTTCTACTGCCTCGTGCGTCGCGTTCGAGGTTGCGCCAGCGACGATGGGGACGCGTCCGGCGGCGACTTCGATGGTCGTGTCGATGACGTGCAGCCATTCGTCGTGCGTGAGCGTCGGAGTCTCGCCAGTCGTGCCGCATGGGACAAGAAAATCGATGCCAGATTCGATTTGCCATGCGACCAGATTGCGCAGGGCGGCGTCGTCGATGGAGCCGTCTTGATGGAACGGAGTGACGAGAGCGGTGCCGCATCCACGAAGTTGCATAGGGATAAGATAGCGCGAATGAGCGGGGAGGGAAAATGAGTGTGATTGGGATCACAGCTCGTGTAGGGGCGGACGCCTTCGTCGCCCCGCGACCCCGAGTGCAGCGAGAGGAAGCGTGCCACGGCCGCGGAATACTCTTGTGTTTTCCGCTGCCCTCATTGCGCGCTTCACGCGCAACCCCGGACGAAGGCGTCGGGGGTTACATGATGATTCCGGAAACTCGGTGCTGCTGTTCAAGGACGATTCGTGCTTGATTTTTCGCTCGAATTGCCCATGCTTCGGACGAGCGCATCCAGTTGGCTTTCAAGTGCGTTCAGTTTGTCCTGTTCATCCCGTAGGTGCTGCTCAGCCTGGATTTCTGTCGTCTGCTGTTGCTGCGACAAGCTTCCAATGACCTCGAGGTCGGACTTAACGTGCTTAATCCTGTCCTGCCAATCATTCTGTTGTTGCGGGTTCTCTGCGGTGTTGAGTTCATCCTCAAGTCGCTTGGCCTCGCTGGCCAGGTCCTTCTGATGAACGTGCGTGTCAAGCAGCTTCTGGCGAGCGTCGTTCAGTCGATCCGAGGCTCGTGTAATCACGCCTTCCTGGATCTGGAAGCGGGCCAGCAAGATCTGCATGCTTTGCGCTCTATTCAGCGACACCCGCAAGTCCTGACGAAGTGCGCGGACTTCGCTGAGCAGAGCTTGTAGCGTCTGAGTGTCGGATGAGGTGGATTGGCCAAGGCCATACACGGACATTACTAACAGGGCAACTATGGGGAATAGCGGTCGTCGCATACTGAGTCTCCGGAATCTGTGCAAACGTATCAATAAAAGAGGGCGTGTGATTGCCAGCGCGAACTACCAGTTCTCGGCTCGACCGTCATCATTGCGCGCTTCGCGCGCAACCCCGGACGAAGGCGTCCGGGGCTACATTTAGGTTCACAACTCGCGCCAGACGTCTTTGAAATCGTAGAATCCCTTTTTCCCTAGCAGCCATTCCGCGGCGCGGATTGCGCCTTCGGCGAAGCCTCGGCGGGATTTGGCGTCATGGCAAAGATAGATTCGGTCGGCCGGAGATTCGAAGACTACCTCGTGCAGGCCTACGACTTCTCCTTCGCGGAAGGATGTGATTTCCAGAGGTTCGTGACTGCCCGCGGTTTCGCGAATCAGGTGTTGAATCGCGATCGCGGTGCCGGAGGGGGCGTCTGCTTTGTGGGAATGGTGGCGCTCGAAGATCTGGCCGGAATAGTCGTGATTCAGGGCCGTAGCGGCGATTCGGGCGATATCCAAGAAGAGATTCACGCCCTTGGAAAAATTGGGCCCGAAGATGAATCCGGTTCGGTGCTGCTCGACGAGCGTGCGCACGTGGTCCATTTCTTTGTACCAACCGGTAGTGCCGACGACCATGTTCTTGCCGACTTTGACGCACGCTTCGATATTGGCCAGGACACAATGTGGGGCGGTGAAGTCGATGACCGTGTCGATGGCGCTGAGACTCTCTGGGGTCAGCGCTTCACCAGCGGAGTTTTCTTTCGCGCCTATTACTCGCGTGTGATGTCTGCGCTCGGCGGCGACTTCTGCTGCCAGCGATCCAGTCTTGCCTCGGCCCAGGAGAAGAAGGTTCATGGCTCTTGCCTGAACAGATTTAACCACACAGGGCACAGAGGGGCACAGGGACACCTGCGCTAGCTGCCGGAAATACCTGATTGCTTCAGTATTCCTCCGCTCCGATCTGCGCTTTCCACAGTCATGGAGATTCCGTGCGACAACAGCGATCATCGGTCCGGCATCCCATAGCAGCGCCGCGGAAGGGAATATTCATGGATCAAAATCGAATGGTTCTAATCGCAATTGTGGTGATAGCGATCGTTGTCATTGCGGCAATTGCGTTTGTGACGTCGCGCAAGCGGCGCAGCCAGAAGTTGCGGGCCCGTTTCGGGCCGGAATACGACCGGGTCATGCGGCAGGAGGGCGACCCGCGCAAAGCCGAGGGAGTGCTCGAATTTCGTCAGAAGCGGAGAGAGAAATTCAATATTCGCCCGCTTTCTGCGGCTGAGCGATCAAATTTCGCGGTGCGATGGAATGAAGTGCAGGCGCGGTTTGTGGACGATCCGCGGGGCGCAGTGACTGTTGCGGACAGCCTGGTTACGGATGTGATGCAGGCGCGGGGGTATCCGATTGGGGAGTTCGAGCAGCGGGCTGCGGACCTGTCGGTCGACTACCCGGTGATCGTTGATAACTATCGTGCCGCCCATGACATTGCACGACGCCACAGCTCAGGAAAGGCCAGCACCGAAGACTTGCGACAGGCGATGGTCCACTATCGCGTGTTGTTTCAGGAACTGCTCGACGAACCTAAAACCGAAACCAGAACCGAGAGAAGAGGAGCATAGAAAATGGCGACGACGTTGAGAAAAGATCATCCGGAATTCGACGATGAACAGGAAATCACGACTGCCGATCTGGCGCAGGGGAAACGGCCGGTATCGGAGATGAGGGGGCCGCAGGCGGTCGCGACGGAGCGAAACTTGGAGCAAGCGTCACGAACGGACACTTCTACTACGCTTGCTGGCAACGAAAACAGGACGGACGGAAGCACTAATCTATTTCCGAGCGCGGAATTGGAGGGGTTGCGCGCGCGGTGGAAGGAGACTCAGACGGCGTTCGTGGATGAACCGCGCAAGGCTGTCGAACAGGCCGATGGGCTGGTCGCTTCAGCCATGAAGCGGCTGGCGGAAGTGTTCGCGCAGGAACGGTCGGGACTGGAGCAGCAGTGGGATCGTGGAGACAACGTGTCGACGGAGGATTTAAGGGTCGCGCTGCAGCGGTATCGGGCGTTTTTTGACCGGCTGCTGTCGGTGTGAAGGGTAGTGCTTCGACTCCGCGTGGAGGATCAATTCGTTCTCCTCCACGCTCCGGTCAGCATGACAGCTTAGGGTGCGAGGGCGAGACACGCTCCCTTGAGGGTCGCGGGGCGGACGAAGGCGTCCGCCCCTACACAAGCTCCTAGGCGAAGACTTCGGGGTCCAGTTCTGAGAAAAACGTCTTGTGGAGGCGCCGGATCACTTCGGGGACTTCGTCTTCTTCGATGACGAAGGTCAGATTGATTTCTGAGGCGCCTTGCGAGATCATGCGGATCTTCTTGTCGGCGAGTTCGCGGAATACGTGGGCGGCGATGCCGGGAGTCTCGCGTAAATTTTCTCCCACCAGGCAGACGATGGCTTTGCGGCCTTCGTATTTGACGTCGGCGAGTTTGGCGAGATCGGCGGCCAGGGCGGGGATCGCCTGATTCGAATCGACCGTGAGCGAGACGCTGACTTCGGAGGTTGAAACCACGTCGACGGCGACTTTGTGGCGATCGAAGGCTTCGAAAATCGAGCGCAGGAATCCGTGAGCCAGCAGCATGCGCGGGGCGGCCACGTCGACGATGGTGATTCGCTTCTTGGCGGCGATCGCTTTGAAGATGTTCTTCGTGTGCGGGGCGCGAGTGGTGATGCGTGTGCCTTCGCACGAGGGATTGCGCGAGTTCAGAACATAGACCGGAATGTTCTTCTGAATGGCCGGCAAGACCGTAGCCGGGTGCAGAACTTTGGCGCCGAAATAGGCAAGCTCGGCGGCTTCATCGAAGCTGATGACTTTGATCCGGCGCGCTTCCGGACAAATGCGCGGATCGGTGGTGAGGATGCCGTCGACGTCGGTCCAGATCTCGATTTTGTCCTGCGCCCAGGCCAGCACCGAAGATGGCGGCGGAAAAATCGGACCCGCCACGGCCGATGGTGGTGGTGATGCCGGCTCGGTTCGCGCCGATGAATCCGCCCATCACGGGCACCTGTCCGGACTTGAATCGAGCGGGAGCACCTTTTCCTGGAGCTTGAGATTCGTTTCTTCGTACTGCGGAACAGCCTGCATGTACGCGCTGTCGGTGACCAGCACGTCGCGGGAGTCGACGTGGACACCCTTTAATCCATGAGCCTCGAACGCGGCGGCGACGATTTTGCTCGAAAGCATCTCGCCGAAGGCGGCGACATGGTCAGTGGTGCGGGGAGTGATTTCGCCGACGGCGGAGATGCCGCGGAGGAGTTCGTCGAGAGATTCGAAGTCCTGGCCGAGTTCGGAATGGAATTCGGTGAAGCGGGCGGTGCCGAGGAGTTCGCTGGCCGTGTTGTAATGGCGTTCCTGCAAAGAGCGGCAGAGCTTGAGCGCGGTTTTGCGCTCGCCTTCGCCGGCGGCGCGGGCCATGGTCAGCAACGTGTCGGTTACCTTCGCCATGGCGCTGACCACGACAATCGGTTGCTGCGCGAGGCGGCCCTGGACGATGGAGGCGACGCGGTCGATGGCTTTGGCATCTTCGACGGAAGTTCCGCCGAATTTCATGACGATCATCTGGCTGTCCTCTGAGACGATCGACATTCGGGATGACTTACGGGTGCGGAGGCTTGGAGCCTCCGCGACAGCCGGCTGGTAGCCGGCGCTACGGGGTCCGTCATCCCAGGTATCCTTTTGCTTTTAGGAGTTCGGCGTTGAGGACGGCGGCTCCGGCGGCTCCGCGGATCGTGTTGTGGGACAAGACCGTGAACTTCCAATCCAGCACGTTACAGGGGCGGAGACGGCCCACCGCAGTCGTCATGCCGGCGCCCATGTCGACATCGAAGCGAGGCTGTGGACGGTCACTTGCTTCGAGATAGACCACCGGCTTCTCCGGAGCGCTGGGCAGCTTCAATTCCTGCGGCTCGGCTTTATAGCTATTCCATGCGGCGATGATTTCTTCGGGCTTCGCTTTCTTCTTCAGGCGAATCGAAACGGATTCCGTGTGGCCGTCCTCGACCGCCACGCGATTGCACTGCGCGCTCATGGCAAACGGGCCGGGGATGACTCTTGAGCCGTTGAGGTTCCCCAGCAGCTTCTTCGTCTCCTCTTCCATTTTTTCTTCTTCGTTTTTGATGAAGGGAATGACGTTGCCGAGGATGTCGAGCGAGGCCACCCCCGGGTATCCTGCGCCGCTGACGGCTTGCATGGTGACCGCCATGACGGTTTCGAGTCCGAATTTCTGATGAAGCGGCGCCAATGCCAGGACGAGGCCAATCGCTGAGCAATTGGGATTGGTGACGACGTATCCGCCGGATTTCTTGCGCCATCCCTGAATGTCGATCAGCCTGATGTGGCCGGCATTGACTTCGGGGATGACCAGTGGCACGTCTTCCTTCATGCGGAGTGCGCTGGAGTTGGAGACGACTGCGCAGCCGGCATCGGCGAAGCGAGGCTCGAGTTCCGCGGCAATGGCGGAGTCGAGAGCGGCGAAGATAATTTTCGGCGCGCCTTCCGGAGTTGCCGGGGACACCTTCATTCTCGCCACGGCTGGGGGAATCGATGTCTTCAAACGCCAACGAGCGGCTTCCTCATACACCTTGCCTTCAGAACGGTCCGAGGCCGCGAGCCACGCAACTTCGAACCAGGGGTGGTGCTCCAGCATCTGGATGAATCGTTGTCCGACTACACCAGTAGCGCCGAGAATGCCGATAGGAATCTTCTTGTTCATGTGAGTACTTGGAATTTTATAACAAGCAAGGATTTCCTTCTGTGTCTGAACGAGTAGGTTCATTACTGAAGGTCTAAGGAGTGATTTATGGCGGGGTTCGCGGGCGGGGGCGCCCGCGCCACTTACTTTCGATGAGTGCCCGCCGTACCGATTGAATATTCGGCAGTGAGGGGGCCGAATTTCTTCTTCTCGGTATAGAGGCGCCAGCGGCGGAAGACGATGCGCAGACTGGCCATTACCGGAATGGAAAGGTAGATGCCTAGGATTCCGGCGATTTCGGCTCCGGCCATAACTCCGAAGATCGCGGCCAGAGGATGCAATTCCATGCTCTCGCCCATGATGTGTGGAGAGGAGACATAGTCCTGGATGCCCCGCCAGACCGCGAGAAAAATGACAATCACGAGCCAGTGGGGATAGCTGGTCAGAAGAGCGACGGTGACAATCGTCAGCCCGGCAAACAGGGGACCAACAACGGGGATGAATTCCAGCACTCCGCCGATCGTGCCCAGCGCTAAAGCATATTGAACACCCATGATGCCCAGAAAAGCGGAGTAGACGACGAGAGAGAGCGCGGCCAGAGTCAGTTGGGCACGGATGAAGTGGGCCAGCATCTGGTTCAGATCGTTGAGCACGTTTTCCAGGAATTCACGCTGCGGGCGGGACTGGATCGTAGAAAGCAGGAAACCGCTGAATACCGCGTCCATCTTTCAGGAAAAAAATTGAGAGCAGAGGGACGACAAACAACAACCAAGCTTGTTTGGCGACGTCGGCGGTGCGCAGGCCGATTCGCTGCGCGACCTGAGTGATGTCGTCCTGGTGGCTGACCAGAAAACCCTGCACCGCGTCGGTCTGTGCCCGACTCCAGCCGTGTTCCTGGCCCAGGTTCTGGCGTAATCTCGCCGGAACTGAGCTTTTTCGAGCAGACCAGGCAGAGACTTGCCCAGGCGTGCCGCTTCCCGCGTCACCTTCGGACCTACGATCACAAAGAACACGACCACCAGAGCAAGCAGGAGGGCATAAATCACGGCGATGGCGCGGCTGCGGCCTTTTAGCACTTTCTCGAGGTTAGCCACCAGAGGGCTCATCAGGTAGGCGAAGAAGATAGCGAAGAGGAAGGCGATCAGTGTATCGCGCGTGACGTAAAGGAAACCCAGCCCCAGGGCGAACAGCAGCACCGTGACAATGACCCGAGCCGTACGTGCGTCAGCCAGTAACAATAAGTTTTCCAGGGGCGGACTCGCTTCTGCCGCCGGGCAGCTACAGCCTAATCCCGGACTACATCGGTGCTATCGGCAGGGATCGCCACTCGTATGAGCTTGAAATGATCCTGTTCATCCACCCAAAGGGCCCAGTCAAAATCATCCCCCTTTAGATTCAGCCGCATCAGTTCGCGGTCGGTTCCACGGACCTGTATTTTTTCTTTTCCAACCAGTTCCAGGCGGATGTGCATGGAAGTTCGGTCCTGGGGAACGAGAACACCGAAGTCTCCGGGGTCCTGCTGGCATTTTAGAGCTCCGCCTTCGGGCTTGCAGGCCGCGGCCAGGTATCGCCATACCAGCACCTCACGGTGAACGAAGAAGTTGTTGTCGAGGATGGCTGAGGTGTTGGGCATCAGAAAAGGCTGTTCGGCGGGTTTAGAGGATGACGGCGTGCTGATCTTTTCGAGCAGGAATTCGTTGTTCGGGAGTACGGTCAGAGAACCGCCGGAGGACTGGCTCCACTCGTAGCGAATCAATTCACCAGCAGCGGTCATCTCGAGATTGCTTTTCTGGCTGACAGGATCGGAACCCGTCGTTTGCTTGAGTTGTGACTTGATCTCGCTGGAGTTAGCCTGCTGCTGGATGCTGAAGGTCTCGGTGGCGACCCGTGCCCCTTTCACAAATATGCCGAAAGACCCGGAATCCACAGTTACGGCAGGATCTGCTTTGGCTTGACTCTTTTTGTCCGCCGCACTGGCAGGAACCGCCGAACTGGCGGTAAGCAGCAAGGTGGCAATGCAGAGTATCCGCAAATCAAACTTCACTCGACTTCTCCTTGTTGGGTCCGGATCTCGATTCTCTTCAGACCCAGCGTTTCGGCGATCTCGGCGGCGATCTCCTCGAAAGAGCGTCCTTCGGTTGGAATCTTATGGGACGCCTGCATGTAGTGCTTGCGCCGCGTTTCATAAAGTTCGCGAAATTGATTGATGCTGCCCAGCAAGGGGCGCTCCGTGCCCGCCTCTTCGGCCTGTTTCGAGCAGCGTTGCCAGAGTTCCTCTACCCGGGCGTCAAGAAAGACCGTCGGAACGCCGGCCCCTCTAAGCAGGGCCGCATTGTTTTCCTGGACAAACGCACCGCCGCCCAAGGCCACGACTTTGACGGCGCCTCCCTCCAGCTCCCCGAGCACACTGCGCACGGCAGCGTGCTCAGCCCGGCGGAATTCGGATTCACCGGAATCGCGGAAGATCTCAGGTACGGTGCGGTGTTCGAGACGCTCAATGCGCTCATCGAGATCTTCAAAAGCCCAGTTCAGGTACCGCGCCAGAGCCCGGCCAACGCTGGTCTTTCCGGCTCCCATAAAACCAACCAAAAAGATGCCGGAAGGATGGGGCTCGTGCGACAACTGGGACTGCACGCGATGCCGCCCCCTCGCGTTCACCGTCTTGCCAGAACGCTTCTTCAAACGGTCCGGATTTCTCTGATTCGCTATTCTGATGCGCGTTTTCTGAGGTGGATTTTACCACTGAAGCTGCGCAGCACTACCGTGGAGGAGACGGCGGCTCGCCCCATGGTACCCCATAAGGCAACGCCCTGTTTGAGTACGAAGGACGTGTGTTCCTTGGGCTGGAGCGGGATATCGTCGTGCACTTCACCACGGACGGAGCGGGCGCTCACGTCGGCGGAAGTACTGTCTGGCACAACTGCTTCAATGTCGCCACTGTGGCTGGTAAAGCGGTAGTCGCCGTGATCACCGAAATCCCCGATGTAGCTGATTCCACCGCTGGTTGACACGACCTGGACCAGCGAACCATTGACGCTGCGAAGAGTTACGTTGCCGCTGAGCGAGTCCACTTCGATGTGCCCGTCCTGCACATTGGTCAGAGTGACTGGTCCATTGAGAGTCTTGATGTGCACGTGGGCGTTGCTGATGTCGCGGACGTCAATGGTCGCCGCTGCGCCTTCCAGCGACATATCACCGTGAAGCTTTTCCGCGCGCAATGTGCCGCTACTGGAATGCATGGTGATGCTGGCGTCGGCGGGGGCGAGGATTTCGTATTCGACGCGGCCGGACTGGGCGTCGGCTCCCGCAAGCAGGTGCGATTGAACCTCAACTCTGTTGCCGACCAACGCGTTATCGACTTCAACTTTGTCGGAGAAGAGGATGGCATTGATGACGACGACGTTGCCGGTAGATGGCTTCACGGAAACCGAGCCGTAGGGATTGTTGACGGAAATCCCGGCTCTGGGCCCGACATTGAAGCGATATTCCTTGTGGGTTTGGGCCAGCAGCGTTCCGGACATCATGGTTCCGGCCAGGACCGTGCTAAGTGCCGCCAGTTGAATTGTGCCGCTCATAAAGATCTCAGATCCCCTTATCTGTCCGCCGCCCTACGAAGTTGCTGAATTATTGCAGAGAACGATCCAAAGCCAGTTCGAACAGCATGGCTTTTTCCTGGTAAGCCTCCATCAGCGAACGGCGCGCCTCTTCGTCATCGGGCTCGGCGGCGACGGTGTTTTTCGCATCCTGGATGTACTGATTCACGCGACGGAGATTGTCGGCATACTGCTCCTGCAGGGCGGGCGACTGCTGCGCGACCTCCTGCAGCAGGTCATCGTCATTCAATCCCACGATAGCTGCGTCGGAAACAATCGTTGGCTGCGCGGTGATGTTTTGCGCGGCTGTGTCGGGCGTTTGCGAGTGCTGCCGAAGGTAAATGCCGATGCTGACCAGCAGGAGTGCCGCCGCCGGGGCCATCCAGCGCGCCCAACTCCATTGACTGCCCCAAGACGGCAGAAGGGAAAGACTTCTGCGCTGAGGCCGAACCAATCCCTCCCGTTTCAACGAAGCTTCGATGGATTTCCAAACGCGCGGATCGGGCTCATGAGCTGCCCGCAGCTCGCCCGCCGAACAGGCGATGACCAGCAGTTCCGCAACCAATTTCGCGCATTCGGGACAATTTCTGAGATGAGCCCGTTGTGCGGCACTGCTGCAGTTTTCGTTCTCTACCAGGCTTTCTTGCAACTCAACGCAAGTCATACAGCTCTCCCCAAGCCTCTGCTGTCTCGTGTACCGTCACTTCCAAAATGCTTGCAGTTTCTGTCCTGCCGCCCGCTGCCGGTCTTCGCCGGCTTTGTCTACTACTTTGTTGCCTGTAGAGGGGCTTCAGGATTTCTCAGTTTTTTCAACTTTTTCTGCCCGCTTCATTTTGAGCAGATCGCGTAACTTCATGCGCGCTTTGTGCAACTGGGACTTGCTGTTCCCGATCGAGCAGCCCACGATCTGGGCAATCTCATTATGTTCGTAACCTTCGACGTCGTGAAGAACAAAAATCGTCCGGTAACCGGGGGGGAGGTCGTCCACTGCTCGCTGCAACTGCAGCCGGTCAATGGATCCGGCTAACGCGATGTCTTCTGCCCCGAAGTCTTTCTTCGGCGTATCGTCTTCGCCGCCACCCTGCGTGGTTTCTTCGAGCGAAACCACCGGGAGGTTCTTTTTTCTCAGGTGCATCAGCACTACGTTCACCGAAAGCCGATGCAACCATGTCGAAAACGCCGATTCCCCGCGGAACGTCGCGATCTTGCGGTAGAGCTGAAGAAACGCCTCCTGGGTCAAGTCTTCAGCTTCGGCGGTATTCGAAGTCATCCGCAGGCAGAGCGAGTATACCCGCCGTTTGTGCTTCTCGTAGAGGGCCTGGAACGCCTGGGCGTCTCCCAACTTCGCCTTCTCGATAAGCTCGGCTTCGACTGAGTCGCCTGTCTGCCGTTGTTCTGCGTCGGTCAAGTTGCCTTTTCCGGCCGCACCCCGTGAGATGCGGCTAACTATCTTTACGTTGTATGGGTTGCGAGCAGCTGCTGCGGAACGAAAGTAATTCATGGATTCCACTTTTGAAAGCTATTCTACCGTTCTTCGGATTCTGCTCCACCTCTTCCCAGATCGCGAGAACCCCTTTGGGTACGTGAGGTTAAACAGCTGTCCGCAATAACTATTTAACCCTATCCCAAATTTAGAGTCGCATTCTTCGAAAATTGGTAAATTCTAGGTCTCTAAAACGTCCCTTAGGACGTGATCGTCTCAAGTCTGTGCCCGTGCGGACCAGTTTCACGGATACGAAGAAATATGGCGAGGGCCATTCCCACAAAGCCGAGGATTGAAAAGATCCACATTCCGAGCGCATATCCGCTGGGATTGTCCAAACCCGCACGAGCGTAGTCGTTCGCCTTGCCGATCAGCAGGTTGAGTATGAAGAAGCCAATTTGCTGGATCAGAGTCATCAGGGCGTAGGCAGTACCTAGCCGGGACTGATCCACGATATAGGCCACCGAAGGCCACATAACGGCCGGAATCAATGAAAATGCAATTCCCATCATCGAGACCGGTACGTAGAGCGAGGTTGGCGAGTAGGCCATCATGAGATAAACCGGCATCAGCAGGAGCGAGCCGAACATCATGAAAAGAGCCCGCTTGCCAACCTTGTCGACAAGCAGCCCGAACAGGGGAGTGGCAATCATTGCCGCCAGGGGTAAAAGGCTGTTTAACCGCCCAGCCTGTTCTAAAGAGACGACTCGCACCGCTTCCGCAGCCTGGGTACCTCCATGAGCGGCGAGAATCTTGTTGGTGAAGAAATCGATGGCGAAGGTGCGAAAAGGAAAGATCGCAGAGTAGAAAGTGAAGCAAAGGCCCACGACAAGCCAATACGACAAGTCAAAGCGAAAGATTTCCTTGAATTCCAGCTTATCTGTGGTGCCGGCTTTGCCAAGTTCATACCTTTTCTCGGCACGGCTTTCCAAGGCCCAGTAGATAGTCGAGCATAGAACGGCGAAGAGTCCGGCGCCGACCGCGATTAGAAGGGGGTTCTGCCAACTTGGTTGCCCTCCCGGCCCATCAGGGTAGAAGGCGCGATTGGCCCAGGTGGGGGAGTTGTCGGCGGCAACTGAGGCGAGGCGGGCAATGGTCAGATTGATACCGAAGGCGAAACTGAGTTCTTTGCCCTTGAACCATTTCGCCAGCGCGGTGGTGACGGCGACGATCATCGACTCGGCACCGAGGCCTAAGACGGTGCGTCCGGCGATCATTACGGGGGCGCTTCCCTTCAACGCAGTGAGCACCGCTCCCAGGAAGCAGACCACTGCGAAGGCGAGGATGGATTTTTTCGTTCCGATTCGGTCGATGATGATTCCGCCAACCAGGAGTGTTGCCACGGCGGCCACGCTATAGCTGGCGTTTAGCCATCCGAACTGAGTAGCGGAGAATCCGAGGTGGTCGATGAAAATGCGCTCTAAGGCGTTGATGCTGTCATAGATGTAGTAGTTCCCCGCCTGGGCCAGGCTGACAAAGATAAGAACTGCCCAGCGATAAGAGCGGCTCGGCTCGGGACGAGTGGTGTCGTGCATTGGGCCCCTTTGAATCGGATGAACGAAACGAGAAGATTAGCAGAGCGGATGTAAGTTGCCTAACGATCCGGTGGTTGAGCAATTGAACGAGAACTGGCTAAAAACCACCATGGACTGGTGGAAGTCGGCCATCAGCGCTGTATCCGGGCACAGTCCGAATAATTCCGCTGTCCCTAATTGCTTTAAATTAAACGCAATCGGACCGGAGAACTCAGGCGCTTCGGTGGAACTCGGACTGCATGGTTGGTCACCGAGAGCTCGGCCCCGGAGTTGATGCCTGCACGTGGCATTAATACCCGGGAAACCCCATCCAAAGGAGTGTCTCCTATGCGTCTGCGTAGTTACGGCGTGCTCTTTGCTTGTCTCGTCGTGCTTGGTTTCTCGATGCTGTCAGGCTGCAGCAATACGCTGAATCCGCTGTGCGGCAGTGCCAGGCCCGTACCGGCTATCGGATCGCTTTCGCCTAACACCATGAGCTTTGCCGACGTGCAGCAAGGCTCAACCCTCACTGTAAATGGCAGCAACTTCGTTTCGGCGACGCAGGTGGTCATCAATTCCACGGTGCTGGCCGCCACAATAGTGAATGCTCAACAGATGAAGGTAAAGGTCTCACCGGATGTCATCCCAGGGCCCGGCCAAGTGAAGGTCATGGCGCAGACTCCAAGCGGGAACTCCGGAGATCTCGGTTGCACAAGCGGAGGGAAGAGTAGCACGCTGACGCTGACCGTCAACTGATAATCGTCGACAGTCAATGAGGAGAAAGTCAAAGTTCAACTTCCTACATAGCGGGCATAAAGGCTTCGGGCGACTGCTGTATCCGTGGTGCCTTTGATGATGGCGCGGCCGTCGGGGAAAAGTGTCATCTCGTACGGCTCGCGCCAGAACTTCAGGACGAAGTCGTTGTGGCGAACGATGCCGTGAGGCTGGAGGCGGCGGTCCATCTCCGCGAAATCGATCGGGCGCTGCCGCTCATGGATTTGCACCGAATTCCTGCCGCACAAGGTGATGTGCGGGCGTCCTTCACCGGCGAGATGAATGAAGTCCCGCTCGATCGCAGGCGCGACAGCCCGAGCGAGGCTTGGCGGCAGAGATTTCGGCATGCTCGTTCGTCCAGACATCGAAAGAAAGTAGTGTGCGCCGGAGCTTCGGAGAACCGGCGCCGGCGACCAGAAACTTCAGTGCCTCGGTGGCGGCGACGGACGCTACGAGATTGACGGCAGAGTTCAGAATGCCGGAGGTTTCGCAAGTCTCCACCATGCCGTGGGGAGAATCCGGGAAGATGCACGTCAGGCAGGCGGTTTGTCCGGGCACAACATTCAATGTGACCGCATAACTTCCCACGGCGGCCGAATAGATCCAGGGAAGGGATCGCTCGACGGCATAGTCGTTGATCAGGTAGCGGGTTTCGAAATTGTCGGTGCCGTCGAGGATCAGATCGGTTCCCTCAAGTAAGGCTTCAATATTTGACGGCACCACATCTTCAACCTTCGGTTCAATCGACAATCTGCGAGTTGAAGGCGGCGATTTTGCGCGCGGCAGCAATGGCCTTGGGAATCGATTCGGCTGCGTCGGATTCATCGAAGAGCGACTGGCGCTGCAGGTTGCTGGGTTCGACGTAGTCGCGGTCAATGATGCGAAGCGTGCCAACGCCAGCGCGAGCCAATAGTCCAGCGAGGGCCGATCCGGTGGCGCCGCAGCCAACGATGGCGACTCGGGCGGCCGCCAGCTTTTGCTGTCCCTCTTCGCCGATGCCACGGAAAAGAATCTGGCGGGAATAGCGTTCTCGCAAAGGAGAAGGCTGACTGAGATTACTGTTGTGTTCCTGTGCCAAAGAGGTCACCAGTCTTGCGCTGCAAAACAATTATTATAAGTGGCTGGGTCGAGTGGAGCTTAGGAACGGCGGCTTGCGGCCTGTCAATTCTTAAGTCACAAAGGGCACGAAGGAGCACGAAGGAGTGGTTTCCTGTCCTTTACGGTAGGAAGAAGACTTTCTTGCTGAAAGCTGACCTCAGCTTGTACAACGAACCGATTGGGCGCAGGGATCGAAGTCAGTGAGCACCCGATTCCAAGGACACCTTTGCCGAGACTGACCGCGACATTCCTGACCGCGACGACACTCTTATGGGCCGCGGTCCTGTCGTGGGAGATAACGGCAGTTGGGGCCGAGGCAACACCGACAGAGGCCTATTCCGGCTCTTCTTCCTCGACGCGGCAAGAGGCCGGCTCCGGTTATGAGGGGAAGACAGTCTTGGCAATCGAACTTCCTCGAGTGCCCGAGCGTGACCGTGAGCACTTGCTGGAATTGCTTCCAGAAAAAGTGGGAAGTCCGCTCGATCGCGACCAGGTTCGCGCCAGCATCAGAGTCCTTTACGGGACTGGACGTTTTGCCGACATACAGGCGGAAGTCACGCCCTCAGGCAGCGGCATTGTGCTGGCGTTCGTGACCTCGGCGAATTATTTTGTCGGCGCAGTTGATGTTGAGGGAGCTCCTAGCCGTCCCAGCGCAAACCAGATCGTCAACTCGTCGAAGTTTCAGCTGGGAGAGCTTTACAGCCACGACAAACTGGACCGCGCGCTGGAGAACATCCGCCAGTTGATGCAGGAGAACGGATACTACAAAGCGCGCGTCACGGCGGAGACTACTTCCAATCTCACCAGTCAGCAGGTGGACATTCTGTTTCACATCGATGCTGGTCCGCAAGCCCACATCGGCGAAGTGAAGGTGACCGGTACGTCCAGCTTGTCCTCGTATGAAGTGCAGAGGATAGCCCACATTAATAGTGGCGATCGTGTGACCGCTGCGCGTGTGAACGAGTCGTTGCAACGGCTGCGCAGGAAATTCCAGAAGCAAAACCGGGCGCTGGCCCAGGTTTCCATCGCAGAGCAGAACTATGATCCCGGGAAGAACGCTGTGGACTTTACGTTTCAGATTGACCCCGGGCCGGTGGTGCTGATTTCGACGCGCGGGTTTCATATCAGTCGCGGCGCACTCAAGAAGCAGATCCCTGTCTACGAAGAGAACGCAGTCGATGACGACCTGCTGAATGAGGGCACAGCGGAACCTGCTCGACTACCTGCAAACCCGCGGCCACTTCGACGCCAAGGTGGAAATTAAGAAAGAGAGCGATCCCCAGACGCTGAAAATCATTTACGAGATCGATGCGGGCCCGTACCCACAAACTGGCTCTCATTGATATTTCCGGAAACAAAAACTTCCTCGACACGGCGAAACTTCGCTCCTACCTGCAGATTCAGTCTACAAGGCGGTTCCTGAGCCATGGTCGCTACAGCGAGGCCCTGCTGAAAAGCGACGTCGCGACTCTGCAGGGTCTCTACAAGAGCAGTGGCTTTCGAGCCGTCAAGATCGAAACCAAGGTGGATGATAACTACGAGGGAGCGTCAAACAAACTGGCCGTGCACATCCTTATCGAAGAAGGCGAGCGAACGCGGGTTGGCGAGATGCAGGTGGTCGGCAATCAGAAGGTCAAGAGCAGCGATCTGCCGGAGTTGAGCACGCAGCCCGGACAGCCATACTCGGAACAAGACCTGGCCAATGATCGGGAGCGCATCCTGAGCTACTACTTCGATCACGGGTTTCCCAACGCATCGCTGGAGATCGGGACAAGTCATTCTGCAACAGAGGCGAATCGGGAAGATGTGACGTTTAGCATTCAGGAAGGCGAGCGCTTCACAGTCGACCAGGTGATGGTCGGGGGGTTGGAGCACACGCGCGATTTCGTGGTGCAACGAGACCTTCAGATGCACCCGGAGGAACCGCTCAGCCAGCGAGATCTGTTAAACACGCAGACCCGGCTCTACGACCTCGGCATCTTCAGCCAAGTCGATACAGCCGTGCAGAATCCCCAGGGTACCGACCCGCTGAAAAACATACTCGTGCAGGTTCACGAGGCCAAGCGCTACACGTTTACCTACGGGCTTGGCTTCGAGTTTCAGACTGGGCAGCCTGCCGGAACGAGCGCCCCGCAGGGCAAAACCGGAGTCAGCCCACGCGTGGAGTTCGATGTGACCCGCCTCAACTTCGCCGGGCGCAACCAGACGTTAACATTGCAGTCCCACGTCGGACGACTGCAGCAACGCGGGCTCATCAGTTATACAGTGCCGAAGCTGCTCAACAGTGACAAACTCAAACTCATCTACACGATCTTCTACGACAACAGCCTGGACGTAGCCACTTTTACGTCGCAGAGGCTGGAGGGGAAGATTGACCTGCGGCAGCAGTTCGGGAGTGCGGGGACCGAGCCTGGTACGAGGCCGGGGCCCTCATCGATCACGTACCGCTTCGATTTTCGGCGCGTGAGCGCCAGCAATTTTGCGGAGAATACCAATCCGGGCGAAATTTCCGTATTGTCGCTGCCTGCTCGCGTCGGTGGACCGGGATTTACCTTCATTCGCGACAAGCGGGATAACCCGCTGGAGAGCACTAAAGGAAACTACTTCACGTTGGACGGTTTCGTCGCTGCTGGAGTCTTAGGCTCGGAGGCGGATTTTGCCCGCCTGCTCGCCCAGAATTCCACCTACCACGCCTTTGGCGGCAAGGGTAAGGTGGAACGCCAGTTCGTGTTTGCGAGGTCCACGACCATCGGTATTCAGCAGCCATTTAACAGCACAAAAGTGCGTCCGCCGGGTGCTTGTGTGACCGACCCGCACACCAACGAGTCGTTCTGCCAGGATTTCTCACTGATCCCGCTGCCGGAGCAATTCTTTGCGGGCGGTGGCAACTCTCATCGCGGATTCGGGTTAAACCAGGCAGGACCACGCGATCCGTCGTCGGGATTTCCGGTGGGTGGGACGGCACTGTTTGTTAACAACCTGGAACTTCGATTTCCCGCGGTTTCTTTGCCCTATCTGGGAGGTGGATTCGGTTTTGCGGTTTTTCACGATATGGGGAATGTGTTTACCGCGCCGCACGAATGCTCTGAAGGGGCTGTTGCGCTGGCATCAGCAGAATCCCCAACAGTGCTTGTCCGGAAGTACACCGGACACTCAGTGTATTACCAACTTCAATAACTCCGGCTATGATTACACTTCGCATGCGGTAGGAGTTGGCGTACGATACAAGACACCCTTGGGCCCTTTGCGGTTTGATTTCGGGTATAACCTGAATCCAACCAAGTATTTTCAGACTTTCAAGCAGACGGATCCAGATACCAATATCACGACGACTACGATAAAGACGCAGCAGTTGCGGCGCTTCAACGTTTTCTTCAGCATAGGTCAACCGTTCTAATGACAAAAGTTTGCACCAAAGTCACGATCATCGCATTCGTTCTTTCCTGGAGTTTTCTGGGCCGGTCTGCGGCCGCGGCAGAAGTGATCGACCGCATTGTCGCCATTGTGAACGGCCAAATCATCCTGCAGAGCGACTGGAACGACGCCCTGCGCTACGAGGGCTTGCTGAGTGCGAGGGCTGTCGGTGACTTCTCCGAGGACGATCGGAGGGCAGTGCTCGACAGGTTGATCGACCAGGAACTGCTGGGAGAGCAAATGAAATCGGCGCTGATCAAGCACGCCTCGGAAGAAGAGGCGGCGGCGCAGGTCGCGAAGGTACGGCAGCTCTATCCGGAAGCCGCCACCGATGATGGCTGGAGAGCGGTGCTGGCGAGGTTCGGGCTGACAGAGAACGCCTTTGTAGCCCACGTGCAGCAACAGATTGACCTCATGCGGCTGGTGGATGCGCATCTGCGTCCCACGGTGCAGATCGATTCCAAAAGTATTGAAGCGTATTACCGCGACAAGTTCGTTCCGCAGTTGAAGCAATCGGGTGCCGGCGAGGTTCCCCTCGAGGAAGTCTCCGCCAAGATCCGCGAGATGCTCACCGAGGAGAAAGTCAGCGAGTTGATGGTTTCGTGGCTGCACTCCCTGCGTTCTGAAAGTAAACTGAGCCTGCCTGGCGCGCCCGGGCCCACCGCCGAGGGAGTGCAGACCCGGTGACTCAGCCTGCCGCCAGAGCTCCGCGCTGGTGGAAATATCTTCTGATCACCACGGGGCTCCTTGTTGTAGCCGTGCTGGCCGGGCTCTGGTACACCACGACAAATTCGTTCCAGAATTACGTCCACCAGCGGATGGTCAAGGAAATTGAACGGATCACAGGTGGGCAGGCGGAAATCGGCAGCTTTCATGTCGTTCCCTTTCATCTACAGGCCGAAATCCGCAACATCACCGTGCATGGCAAGGAAGCTCCCACAGACGTTCCTCTGCTGCATGCCGACAGTGTGGTCGGCCAAGTCAAAGTCATTTCCTTTCTACGCACGCAATTCGGCTTTCAATCTCTGATTCTTGAACGACCTGTAGTCCATGTTGTGGTTGGGCCGGATGGCTCAACCAACATACCGGTGCTTCGAGGGTTGCCAGTAGCCTCGGGCCCCTCACCGATCGAGGAACTTTTCTCCCTTTCGATCGATCATCTGTCGGTTCGTAACGGCGAATTGCTGTGGGCGGATCAGAAGATTCCTCTGAACTTCGACGTCCGAAATGCGAATGTCGAGATGGACTATTCCTTCCTGCGGGGAAGATACGAGAGTCATCTGGCGCTGGGGAAGGTCGATACGGCGATCCAGGACCTGCGGCCTTTTTCCTGGATGACGACGATCGATCTCAGTCTCGCGCCTACATTCGCCGACATCAAGTCTCTGAAATGGAGTTCAGGCCGATCCTCGATCTGAGGCCAGCGGCCGAATCACCAACTTCGGCGATCCACATCTGGATGGAAGCTACGATGCGAAGATCCATCTTGGGGAACTGGCGGCTATCGCGCGACGGAACGAGTTGCGCGATGGAAGCGCCGAGTTCAAGGGAAACGGACACTGGTCATGGAAGGAATTCACGACCTCGGGAGCGCTGGCGATGCGAGACCTGGCCTGGCAAAACGAGCAATTTGCCTTCAAGAAGGCCAGTGCATCCGCCGACTACTCGCTCAGTGACGATCAGATCAAGCTGTCGAAGCTGCAAGGGAAGTTGCTGGGAGGTATCTTTACCGGCGACGTTGAAGTGGAGAATTGGCTGCACAGTGTTCCCTATTCTGCGGAAAACGAAAAAAAGCAGGACCTGCCCCGAATCGGCGTACCGAGGCCCGTTAAGAAGGGCGAAAGGGCGAAGTTACCGGACGTGCAGACCGGCGTTGTCCACCTACGGCTGCGGGATGTTTCCGTCAGCGAGGCCGTTTCTACCATGGACACCGCCGCTCATTCCCTGGATGGCTTTCATCCAGCCGGAGTGGCCAGCGGAAACTTGGACGCTAGTTGGAAAGGACGCCTGGGGAATGCCGAAGTTGGCATCAGTGTTGATGTGGTCCCGCCGACTCAACCCGCGCCTCGCGAATTACCCATAACGGCGCACATTCAGGGGAAATATCGGGGGATCAACGACTCTCTCGAACTCTCGCGGTTCTCCGTTTCTACGCCGGATTCCAAGATCGTAAGCGCCGGAACGCTCGCCGCTTCCACCAAGCTGCATCTTTCAGTTTCAACATCGAACCTGGAAGAGTGGCGGCCATTGGTGAAGGCATTGGGTGGACCCACGGATTTGCCATTTCAAGTGGATGGCAACGCGACCTTCAGCGGCGCCGCCGGCGGGACGTTTTCCTCACCCAGAATTGCTGGAACGCTGGTCGCGGAGGACTTTGAGTTTACGGTCCCAGCCACCTCGCGCACTCCCGAAAAGGCCGTACATTGGGACTCTCTGGGGGCGAGCGTGGATTTCTCCTCCCGTGAACTTCTGCTGCGTGGCGGCAGCTTGCGGCGAGCTGACACCAGCGCCGATTTTGAGTTCAGCGCGAGCCTGCAAAAGGGAAAACTGACCGAGGACAGTCCATATTCGTCGCGGATCAATCTCCACAATGTCGATGTTGCTTCTACGGCCGCGCTTGCCGATCTGGACTATCCAATTTCGGGAACAGCGGACGTGTCGTTGCAGCTAAACGGAACGCGCACTCATCCGCAGGGGCAAGGGCACATTCGCGCGACGAATGCTTCAGCTTACGGAGAGGAGATCGAAACGTTCGATGCCGATCTTCACTTCGGAGGGGCTGAAGCCAAGCTGAGCAATATTCGCCTCACGCATCAGGATGCTGAAGTCACGGGCGATGCCACTTTCTCGCCGTCGACAAGCGGATTCGGGCTCGACCTCGCGGGCAAGAACTTTGATCTTTCTCGAATTCGCCAGATTCACCTGGACGAGCTGCCAATCGAGGGCCGCGCAGACTTCACGCTGCGAGCTTCCGGAACGGTGGGCACGCCAGTCATCGAGGCGGCAGTGCATGTGCGCAATCTGACGTTCGATCGCGAACTCACCGGCGACTTCTTCCTGCAAACGACCACGAAGGGGCGGGAACTTGTGGTGAGCGGGCATTCTCAGTTCCCCAAGGGCTCGCTAACGGTGGACGGAACCGTTGGGATGCAAGGGGATTATCCGGCCAAGATCACTGCGCACATGGATCATCTCGATCTGGACGCGCTGTGGCGCGCATACATCGGCGATCAACTGACTGGACACTCGGCTGTGGTTGGCAGTGTCACGATGCAAGGACCACTGCGCTACACACGGCAGTGGAGGCTCGATGGAGATTTGTCTGACGTAGTTATGGATGTCGAGTACGCCAAGCTGCACAATCAAGGTCCGGTGCGCTTCACCTATGCGGATCGCACTCTGCAGATTCCGGAGACGCATCTGGTGGGAGAGGGAACTGACGTAACCGGCCACGGGGCCATCTACTATGCCGACGGACATAGGCTTGATATCGCGGCTGATGGGCTGCTGGATCTCCGCCTGGTCGGCGGCATCGATCCAGACCTTACTGCCGGCGGGCAGGCCAACATCCACATGACTCTGGGCGGGACCGTCCGAGATCCGCAGCCTCGGGGCACGATCGAGATCAAAAATGGCACGGCCAACTATGCGGGCATCCCTAGCGGTCTGAGCGAACTGAATGGGACACTCGTGTTCACCCGCGATCGCGTTCACATCGAACAACTCACCGGCCGCGCCGGCGGCGGCACGCTCGATCTTAAGGGCGAAGCCACCAATTACAACCAGCAGCTCAACTTCAACCTTACTGCGATCGGCAAGGACGTCAGGCTGCGCTATCCGCCGGGTGTGAGTTCCATGGCCACGGCTGAACTGCATTGGACCGGCACGAAATCGGCATCGACAGTTTCGGGAGATGTTCTGGTGACGAAGCTGGCGGTGACGCCGGGATTCGACTTCAGCACCTATCTGGAGCGCAGCCGGCAATCGGGAGCCATAACGCCGGCCAATTCGCCACTCTACAACGTAAAGCTCGACGTCGCGGTCCGGACGGCGCCCGAACTTCAGATGAAAACGGCTGTGGCACGACTCTCGGGCTACGCTGATTTGAAGCTGCGTGGTTCCCTGGCGCGGCCGAGCGTTTTAGGGCGCGCCGATATTTTGGAAGGCGACGCCACATTTAACGGGATTAAGTTCCGCCTGGAGCGGGGCGACATAACGTTTGCTAATCCTGTTGCAATCGAGCCTCAGGTCAATCTGCAGGCGACGACTCACGTCCGCAATTACGACCTTGATGTCACCGTGACTGGAACTCCGGATCGGCTGAACGTGAACTATCGTTCCGAGCCACCGTTGCCGAAGTCCGACATCATCGCGCTTTTGGCACTGGGTCGCACCAGCGAGGAATCCGAGCAGTTGCAACAGCAATCGGGGCAAACGCTGTTCAACGACGAAGCGACGAATCTGATCATCAATCAAGCGATCAATTCGACCGTTGGCAACCGAATGCAGAAACTGTTCGGAGTCAGCCGGATCAAAATTGATCCGCAGGGGTCGACCACGGAAACGAACCCCAGCGGACGCGGACCGCAGATCACCATCGAGGAGGAGTTCGCCAATAACTTGTCCCTGAGCTACAGCACGAACGTCTCCCAGAGTTCACAGCAAATCATCCAGGGCGAGTACTACATCAACCGGAACGTTTCCGTGCTGGGCACGCGCGACCAGAACGGGGTGATCAGCTTTGATGTACGCATCCGGCAGCGGAAGAAATAGAATTATTGGGGCTTCATCCCCAACGTTGCATGACCTCTCCGGAAAGCGCCGCTCTCTATTCCAGTCTTCGCCACCAGATGGTGGACTCGCAGTTGCGGCATCGCGGCATTGCCGACGAACGCGCGCTGGCTGCCATGGAGCGAGTGCCTCGTCACGAGTTTGCACCGGAGCGGTACCGCGACCAGGCGTATGAAGATCATCCACTGCCGATCGGGGAAGGGCAGACAATCTCGCAACCATACATTGTGGCACTCATGTTGGAGGCTTTGGAGCTTTCGCCGACGGACAAAGTGCTTGAGATTGGGACCGGCTCAGGATACGTCACCGCTTTGCTGACGGAGTTGGCGGCGCGTGTGATCTCGATTGAGCGCCACGCCTCTCTGGCGGAGTCGGCGCGTGCACAGATGGAACGACTGGGGTACTTCAACGTGAAGCTGGTGACCGGCGATGGGACGCGAGGATTTCCGGAAGCGGCGCCGTACGATGCGATTCTCGTGTCGGCCGCCGCGCCGGAGATGCCTCCTGACCTTATCGCACAACTGGGTGAAGGCGGGCGCATGATCATTCCCGTGGGCGCGGAGGATGCGCAACAGCTGCGGCTGGTTCACATAGAAAACGGTCAGCCCAGGATTGAGTACCGTGAGCTATGCCGCTTCGTGCCTTTAATCCCGGGAGTTGGGTCATAAGGTTTGTGGACCTGTGCGCTGGCCCAGAATCGTCCTCGTTTATCCAACACCTAAAACTTAGTATCTAACGACCTCTGTTTTACAATCGATCCGTGGCCGTCCTGCGCGATCTGCGCGTAACTCTCGAGATGATCAAGTGGGAGCACTCCATTTTTGCGCTCCCGTTTGCTCTCTGCGGCGCCATGCTTGCAGCCGGCGGATTTCCTTCGATCCACCAACTGGTGTGGATCGTCGTGGCCATGGTGGCGGCGCGTTCTGCCGCGATGGCATTCAACCGGTGGGCCGATGCTGCGATCGATGCATCGAATCCGCGGACGAGCACTCGTGCTCTTCCTGCCGGCCATCTCTCGCCCGCATTTGTGGTCACGTTCGTCGTAGTATCGAGCCTGGTTTTTGTGCTGGCAGCCAGCCAGTTGAATCGTCTGACTTTGCTGCTTTCGCCGGTTGCACTCGCTGTGTTGCTGCTCTATTCCTACACCAAGCGGGTGACGCGCTGGTCTCACTTGGTGCTGGGCTTTGCGCTCGGCATCGCGCCCTCGGCGGCATGGATCGCGGTCCGTGGATCTCTTGATTCCCGCATTCTGCTGCTGACGGCAGCCGTCACATTCTGGGTAGCGGGATTCGATGTTCTCTACGCCTGTCAGGATTATGAATTCGACCGCCAGTCCGGACTGCACTCCATTCCACGTTTTCTTGGCATCCGCGGGGCGATGTGGGTTGCCCGTGGCTTCCACGTTGTGATGGTCGGCTTCATGATTGCGCTGCTGATCGTCTTTGCTTTGGGGAAATTCGCCGTGGCCGGAGTCGGGCTTGTGATCCTGCTCTTGCTTTACGAACACTCACTGGTGAAAGCCAGCGATCTTTCCAAACTCAACGCTGCCTTCTTCACGATGAACGGTGTGATCTCGGTGCTATTCTTCGTCTTCGTGGCCGCAGACCTGTTACTGGGGCGTTAGCGGAGGGCGAGGCCGCCACACTCCGATCCTCTGCCTGGTAGTTCCCGTGACTTAAGTACCCTGAACGGGCCTCTCCGTCCGTGCTAACTTTCCCCGCGAGGGAGCGTGATTTTGGACAAAAAGAAAGCAATCTCGATTCTCGTCCTTTTGGCAGTCGTCGCGGCCGCGATCACCACATTCGTGATGTGGCCGAAGCGCTATGCCGTAGGGCAGCACATGGCGCAGACTTCGGTTTTCTGGAACGACCACGATGCCTTCCTCTTCATGACGTTGAATAGTACTGGACGGTCCCGCAATGTTCTGCAGGCGAAGTTTGACGGTCCAAAGTACGCATACCTCACGCTCCTGGCTGGTGGTCTCTCCGACTTCAATAAACAAGACGTCGTTGCTTACCACCTGTCGGCATCCAGACAACTCGATCGATTCAACCTTCCCGAGAAAACGGTAACGTACGGCCCCTGGACCTTGTCGGACGGACATCTGCAATTGACACCTCTCCCCTCGACAAGCGGCGAGTGGGTGGGCACGAGGTGGGACGGAGAAAAATTCGTCAGCGTGCCTGCACCGAAACCGCAGGCGCCAACGCGGGCTCAAGGCACCGCAAATTCCACGCTGACGTCGGACGATGCGACCGACGACGAAAGCAGCGGCGGCGACGAGGATGATGCTTTTCTCAGTAAAGAATCACGGCAGGCCTTCAAGGCCGCGGGCTGGCACTACAAATTTCTGACGGGGTACGAGTCGAACGGCGCTGAAGCAACTTTGCCCATCTTGTTGGGCGAGTGCACTTTCAATCTGACGATGCAGTCCTTCCCCGTGCAGAAAGGCGGATCGCGCATCGATTTCCTTTCCTACGGAACCAAGAAAGTTCAACTCTCGGGCGACAAACTCGGATCGGGACCGAAAACGCTCTGGGCTCAGCAAGGATGGCAACCCGTCTCGAAAGCCGAATACGAGGGTTTGCTGTCGCGATACGGCCGTCCGGGCCGACACTCGGCCCCGGTCACTTCACTGATTTGGCTAGGCGTTTTGCTCTTTATCATTCTTTGGCGCTTCGGCAGCTGGATCCATGTTCTTTTCACATTCGCGACGATGAAAAGCCGCGTGCTGAAGAACATGGCCACGTCGTTCTCGTTTCCTCCGGCGACGCCGGCACAATTCCCCATGCTCAATCTGGAAGCGCTCGACCGCTACACGCGGGCGTTCGAGGGATTGGGCTTTACTCGCCTGCTAGATTTTTCTCTGGTATCGGATTCGCCGACCCAGATTCCCAGCTTCTGCCGTCTGTTGGTGCACACTCGCTATCACTGTTTCGCCGAAGTGAGCCAGATCTTCCCCAAGGGGAAGACTCTAATGCCGTTAAAGTGTTCCATTCAAAGCTGCCTGCAGAATTTCTGGACGATTTCGTTTTCGGATCGCAAGCCGCAGGCTGCCAGTTCCCTGACGCGGCGGAGGAAAGCACTCGGGATCTGCATGCCCGACGCTAATCCCTCGGAGTTATTGCAGGCATTCTTGACGATGCGGGACCAGGTCTGCCTTGACCTCGGCATCCAGACCGTGAACGACGATACTCTGGAAGCCTACATCGCCAAGTCGCAGCGGTCGGCGACAGAGATGCGAGAAGCGGTGCAAGGCAAGAGCTTTGTGAAGGGCGTTCCGGAGGTCTACCTGCGCAAGTTGTCACTGCTGCAGACCAAGCCCGAATATGTGTGGCTGGGTGACTACCCGAAAGAGGCCGAGCAGCGCAAGCAGGGTTTCAATGCCTTCGCCGCCAGCGCCCACTGATATAGCACTCAACGGCTGCGTTGTTGATCGAATGAAAAATCTCGCGCACGCAAACTCGGTCTGCGTGCGCTAGGTGAGAGCCGAACGTCCGCTATTGATTTACTCGCAATAGCAGCATCGTCCCCTTCTCGATCTTGACGTTGTTTTTCTCTGAGGTCAGCACTGATCCCTGCTGCGAATTCTGCGAGCCGGATTCCAACGTCACGTCAGACATACCAATGACACCCTGGGTGTTTCCCGTAATCGGCGGCCGCGCCTCGCCCTGTGACGAGGATTCGGATGGGCTGCCCGGGGGGTAGTTCGGCTGAGCCGAGGCACTTGTGCCGGTGCCGGTGCCTGTGGTCCGTGATCCGGTCGTCGGAGAACTCCCGGAGCCGCTACCCGCGGCTGACGGAGTGGCCCTTCTGGAGCGCCCGCGCCCGGACTGTTCGAAAGCGGCGCGATCACGGCCTGAATCGACATGGGCAACTGCATCTGATCGCCTTTCACGACGGCGTGATCGAAGGCGATGCCCAGTTCCGACTGCTTCTGCTCCTTGTTGCGAGCCTGGGCTTCGGTGACATGCCCGATCATTTTCGTGTCTTTGGGCACCACGACTTCGCCACTGTTTGCTTTCAAGTCTTGCGTTACCGTGGCGAGTACCTCGTCCCCGGTCTTCGCCTTCTTGGCATCGACGGTTTTGGATAATTGGACAGGAATTACGCTGCCGGGAGCGATCTTGAGAGAATTCGGGGCTGGTGCCTGATTCGCGGCTGGTTGCGCGGTTGATTGGCCCTGCTGCGCGGGTTGACTGGGCAGTTCATCGGAGCGGGGCGTTTGGGTGTCGGGGTTGGGCGGTGGTGTTTGCTGTGCGAGCGCGGCTCCGCACAGCAGGGCCACCGAAAATAGTGCGGCAAGAATACTTCGCATAAATTTGTTCCTCCATCTGCTGAATGGGCGCGCAAAGACTCTCCCAGATAGATGCCGTCCTGCTTCCGGGGGTGGGCAACGAATCTTATCCGGCGACAACCGAGTTCAATCCGTTGGCATCGGAATACCATGATTTCACGCGCCTTACTTGCATCCGTCCTCCTCTCGCTAGGCCTCAATGCGGCTTGCACAAACCAGAGTCCAGACCAGATCCGGCAGAAGACCGCCGAGGAAACCGCTGCCATCAAGCGGGACACCAAAGCGGTCGCCCAGGGCGTAAAAGAAGGGCTCAGCAGCAAGAAAACCGTCGACCTCAATAAGGCGTCAAAGGACGAACTGGCATCGTTGCCCGGAATCGCTTCTGGTCAAGCTGATCGCATCATTGCCGAGCGTCCTTACGCGAATGCTCATCAACTTGTGACCCGTCGCGTCCTATCGGAAGACGAGTACAGCCAGATTCAGGACCGGGTTATCGTGAGCCGCTGAGTCTTGTGCTGGTGAATATTGTTCTTGTGAACCTTGTTCAAAATCGAAGGAAAGACCCGTTCTTGATATCATCAATGGGATGGGTTCTTTGCACGCTTTCCAAACAGATGATCCACGGCTGAAGCCGATCTGCGACAAGGTGCTGGCCGGTGAGCGGCTCAAGGCCGATGATGCTCTTGCGCTTTACCGCACGGGCGACATCCTTGCCGTCGGCTGGATGGCCAACTCCGTACGCGAGCGCATGCACGGTGACAAGACCTATTTCAACGTCAACCGGCATATCAATCCGACGAATGTTTGCGTTGCGGCTTGCCGTCTGTGCGCCTTTGGGCGGAGGAAAGACGCGCCCGGCGCTTACACCATGGCACTGGAAGAAGCATTCGAGACGGCGGCCTCGGGGTACTCCGAGGCGGTCACGGAGTTTCACATTGTTGGCGGACTGCATCCTGACTTGCCCTTCCAGTATTTTCTCGATCTTTGCTCCGGTCTGAAGCAGCGATTCCCGCAGGTGCATCTCAAAGCGTTCACGATGGTGGAAGTAGCGTATCTGTCACGGCGGGCGAAGTTGTCGATTCGCGAGACGCTGGAGCAGCTCAAGGCTTCTGGCGTGGACTCGTTGCCGGGCGGGGGCGCGGAGATTTTTGCCGATCGCGTACGGCACATCATCTGCGATCACAAGATTGACGGCGATCAGTGGCTGGAAACTGCGAAACTCGCGCACCAGATCGGGCTGAAGTCGAACGCCACCATGCTTTATGGTCACGTCGAGAATGACGAAGACCGCGTCGACCATCTGCTCAAACTACGCGCGCTGCAGGATGAAACCGGTGGTTTCCAGACGTTCATCCCGCTGGCCTTCCATCCCGACAACACGCCGCTGCAACATCTGCCGAAGACCACCGGCATGCTCGACATCAAGCAGATCGCCGTCAGCCGGCTGGTACTCGACAACTTCCCGCATATCAAGTCTTACTGGCAGATGATGACCGCCAAGATCGCCCAGATCTCGCTACGTTTCGGGGCCGACGACATGGACGGCACGGTGATCGAGGAGAAGATTTACCACGATGCCGGCGCGACTACCCCGCAGGGCATGCGTCGCGAGGAGTTGGAGCGCCTGATCCGTGCCGCCGGCCGGGTGCCTATCGAGCGCGATACCCTGTATCGTCCTGTCACTCGCACTGAAACGTCGGTCACAGTTGCAGTCTGAGTATCCAGAATCTCAATTCGCAGCGTTAGCGTGGCGGGTTCTCTTCCGTTCTCCGCTGCTCTTTCCAGTTCTTCCTGCGGAACTCGTCATAGCGTGCCGCAGCAACAAATTGACGCGCGTTTGGTAACCACGCCCATACCCCTTCAGCCAATCAAGAACGTCGGCATCCAATCGAATGGTTACGGGTTTCTTGGGAGGCCGATAGAACTTGCCTATCTCGGCTTTACTCCAGTCCAAGACGAGTGGAATATCAGAAAAATCAATATCTTCGTCGTTTCATGGCCGCGAGGGCGGCGATATCTTTTCTTTGCTCCTTGGTAAGCTTCCTCATAGGTCCTCCTTTCACGTGTCTCCGCGGTGCGCGCAGAAATAATCCGAATTACCTCTTCGCCTTCTGCTTCAAGCCAGGTATGAACCACCACAAGGATGGTTCGTTCTCCAATAGTTCCAAAAGTGATCCAGCGTTCTTCCTTGTCCGATGATTCGTCGCGCTGCGTCAGCGCAAAGGGGTCATCGAAGACCAGAGCCGCGGTCTCAAAGCGCACGTTGTGCTTGAGGAGATTGCGCTCATTCTTCGCTTCGTCCCACTCAAAGCGCATGGCCCTGATACTACAGTCGACCTCGATGTTACAGGGAATTGGTTCATATGTCAATACAAGTGTACATACATACTAAGCCCGATCTATCGGCCGGTCACACGCACGGAAACATCCGTCACAGTTGCTGTATAGTCTCAAGTTCCTTCCTGACTGGAAAGCCGGAGGATGAAATGAGACTCATCTCAGGCCGTCGTGTGTTAATCGCACTCGTCTTCTTGCATTTTGCAGCACTGCCAGCGCTCACTCAGGATTTCCCACTGACCTTCGGAAAGCACGAAACACTGGAATCGAAAATTCTGGGAGAGAAGCGTGACATTCTTGTCTCAGCGCCGGCTCATCCTGCGCCAGGCATGCCGTTGCTGATATTGCTCGATGGAGAGTGGAATCTGCGCAACGTTTCTGCGGCTGTGGGTCACCTGACTGCCAACGGCCGCCTGCCTCCAATATTAGTGGCGGGCGTCGTGAATACCGACCGTGGCCGGGACCTGATGCCTACTTTTGCAGGCGACAAGTTCGCTGACGGGCCCTCGGACCGCTTTCTTAGTTTTCTGGCAGACGAACTCATCCCCAAACTCGCCGCCGGATATCCGATCGGAA
Organism: Terriglobia bacterium; assembly: GCA_963743105.1. Lineage (GTDB taxonomy): Bacteria > Acidobacteriota > Terriglobia > Terriglobales > Acidobacteriaceae > Sulfotelmatobacter. The sequence goes on along the minus strand of CAVUOS010000020.1, from coordinate 36,821 downwards.
AGTACCGCATTCTGGCGGGCCATTCCAACGCAGGGATGTTCTCGCTGTACGCGTTCATCCGACGTCCCGACTTATTTCAAGCGAACATTGCGCTGAGCCCCAGCTTTGGTCTGGACGATCGCTTCGTTGCGGAGCTTGCGGGCGCCTTGGCCAAGCCCATTTCTGGCCCCCGGTTTGTATTTATCGGAGCTGGCGGTGACGAGGAGGCCGACATTTCTGTCGGCGCAATCCGCTTTGCGAAAACCTTCGAAGGCGCTCCGAGCGCGGATATCGAATTTCACTATGAGGTATTCCCGGGGGAGACGCATGGCTCGGTGGGTTATCGGGCTTTCTATCGTGCGCTGGAGGCGCTTGGGCAGGCCGACGCTGCTTCCCACGAGGGGCCCGCCCGCTACCTCAGCGAGGCCCAGCGGCGCCGTCATGCCTGGACTCGGCGCTTTGGCTCGTCATTCAGTGACGATGCGCTCCCACTACTTTCATGCGCTCGGCCGATAATGGACGAGCTGTCAACCAACCATGCAGATCTCGCGATCTTTTGGGATCGCCTGCGCGCAGAGTATGCCGACGATTTTCGCTTCGACGCGGTTGAGCGCCAGAACCTGATACAGGCCCTCGAAGCACGTAGGCGGAAGGAAGATGCGTCACGGCTGAAAGCGCTTCCGGGTTTCGAGGCTGGAGGACTTATCGGGAACAATTACGGAGGCGGCGTTGACATCAGCTCGGGCCTAGCCGCTTACATCCCGCTGGAAGGATCAGCAGTTGATCTCTGCCACCCCGATGCGAAAGCAGACGCGCATGGAGCCGTTCTTGCTCCTGATCGCAATGGGCGGGAAGGGAAAGCGTATCGATTTGACGGCAAGGGAGCGTTCATCGAATTCCCGCACAATCCCGATCTCAGTACAGCTGGCTCGATCAGTGTGAGTGCCTGGGTGCGCCTCCACAATCCAGCGGCATACAGCGCGTGGGTGTCGCAGGTACGCACCACCTGGGGTTCGCAGTGGCGACTCGGTTCCGGTCCCAATCCTGCGACGCAATGGGGCGCCACCACACTTGCGGCTCGATGGACGGATTATTGGGTCAATGGCGAGAGCCTTCCGGTCGATCGATGGGTGCATACGGTGGCAATATTTGATCAAACGATGGGCGAGCTGCACATTTACCTGAACGGCCGCGAGGTGCAGAGTTTCACCGGACTCGCGCCATGGTGCGCGAGCCAGGGGCCATTGTTGATCGGAGCGCAACGGGATGACGGACTGTTTTTCGACGGCGATGTTGGCGAGGTGCGAGTCTATCGTCGCGCGTTGAACGCGGCGGAGGTGGCCGCGCTCAACAAAACAGGATCCGATTCCAGCGTGCAGAGCTGCCGTTCAGCTCATTGAACCCTAACCCATATTCGGATGCCAAAAATTGCGCGGCTCCTGATTCTTAGTGGGATGGCTGCGGCGCGGTCAGTTTGCGCAGTTCATCCTGCGAGGTGTTCAGCAGGTTCCTCAGCACCGCGACTTCGGCGGCGATCCCCGTGTGCAGCGCCGGATCCACGTCTGGCGCAAAGAGTGGAGAATGATTGGAAGGCAAGGCATTCCCTTCTGCCTTGGCCTGGGCGAATTTCTGTGGATCGGCGCCTCCCAGGCTGAAATAGAAGCCGGGCACGCCTTGGTTAACGAAGTAGGAAAAGTCTTCGGACGGTGCGATCGGCTCGCTGGTCTGAACATTGCCTTTGCCCAAGGCCGCCTCCAGCGGAGCTTTGAGGTGTTCAGCCAAAGCGGGGTTGTTGTAAACGTGGTCCGTGCCTTCGAAGCGTTCCACGGATGGTTCAAGAGGCGCGTTGGCTGCCGCTGCTTCGGCGCGCGCTATACGGGTGATCGCCGCCAGAACCTGATTGCGTACGTCATCTTTGTACGTCCGGACGGTCAGTCCCATCTCAGCTTCATCGGGAATGATGTTGTTCTTCGTGCCGGCGCGAATGTAGCCGACGGTTACAACGGCCATCTCCCCGGGCTTGATTTCGCGGGATGCGATCGTTTGCAGCGTGAGGATTGTTCGGGCGGCGATCACAATGGGATCAACCGTTGTGTTCGGCATAGCGCCATGTCCACCCTTGCCATGAATCGTAATCCGCAAAGAATCCGAATTTGTGTTGAAAACGCCCGGCGTGATCGTCACAACTCCCGCGGGCGAAGCATTGCTAACGTGTAAGGCCACTGCGACGTCAGGCTTGGGGAATCGAGTGAACAACCCCTCCTTGAGCATGTCCTTAGCTCCGCCGATCGTTTCCTCCGCCGGTTGACCGACGAGCATCAACGTCCCGTGCCAGGTGTTCTTGCTAAGCGCCATGATCTCGGCCGTTCCGAGAAATGCCGCCATGTGCAGATCGTGACCGCAAGCATGCATCACGGGAACATCGCGTCCGGCATCATCTTTCATGTGAACCTTGCTAGCGTAGGGAAGGCCGGTTTTTTCTTCGACGGGCAGAGCATCGAGTTCGGTACGCAGCATGATGGTCGCGCCAGGGCCATTTTTCAGAATAGCGACCACTCCAGCCCCGCCAACGTGTTCAGTCACGTCATAGCCCGCGTTGTGCAGGCGCGCGGCCAACTTCTCCGCAGTTTGCGTTTCGTGCTTCGAGAGTTCGGGATGCTCGTGCAGATCGAGGTAGAGTGCATGAGCGTCGGAGTATACGGCTTCCACTTCCTTGGAAGCTGGAGCCTGAGCAAGCGACACCGCCCCAAGAAGACAAGTCAATAAAATCTTGCAGTGAGTCATGGCAGGGCATCATAAACGGCTGGAACAAAAGGCTGCAAACCTTTGTCGCGAAACTGGGATTTGTACCAGACATTTCCTAATTGAATATTGTGTTCAGACTGCCCGAATTCTCCCTTTGCCTTCTTCATGCCGGGTGTACAATTCGCTTAAGAAAGCACTTGGTTGCGCGAACTTCGTATTGCAAGGCCGAGGCGCTCATGAACGTTCACGTCAGTTACCGTCTTCCAAAAATCCCCGCCGTAGAGAAAGACGTTCAGCATCAAATCGAAAAACTACAGAAGAGGCTGCAGGTGTTCCGGCCTGAATTGGTGCACCTCAAGGGAGTGGTGGAAGATATCTCGCCCAAGGAGGGCACCAGTGTTTCCTTGAACTTACGACTGCCCTCGGGACAGATGGCGGTGCAGACGAAGGCCCCGACTGCGGCCGCAGCCGTAAAGACTGCGTTCGAAGACCTGCTCCAGCAGGTCAACAAGCACAAGGACCTTTTGCGTGCATCGCACAAATGGCATCGCGGACGCCGCGGCAACAGCGCCCGTCCTGGAACGCCGGTCCGGGAAGTTCCATTCGAGCAGACACTGGCGGCGGTGTTTCCACCCACCATTTCTGCCGAAGACGTCCGCTTGTACGTGAACGTGAACCTGGCGCGCCTCGATCGCTTTGTCGAGCGCGAGATCTACTTCCGTGAAGCCCAGGAAATCATCGCGCCGGATTCGATTTCCAAAGAAGAAGTGATCGACGAAGCTATCGCTGCGGCCCTCAGTGACGGTCAGGAGAAGCCGGAAAAGCTCGCGCTGGAAGCCTGGCTCTATCGTCACGCGTTGCGAGCCCTCGACAGTCTCTCGCACACTGAGGAGAGCAACGGGAACGCCGTACACTTGGAAGACTCGGCCCGGCGTCCCAATGTGAAAGCCAGCGATGAACCGGAGTTGCAGTTCCATCAGCCCGACGAGTCTATTACGGGAGAAACCGTCATTGCCGACTCGCGCGTCGCTACCCCGGAGCAAATCATGGCGTCGGACGAGTTGCTGCGGCTGATTGCATCGTCGTTACGCGACCTGGAGTCTGGTCCGCGCGAGGCTTTCATCCTCCATGCGGTCGAGGGCTTCAGCGTGGAAGAGATTGTGGTGATCACTGGCCAACCGGCAGAGCGTGTGCTTGCCTTCGTTTCCGCTGCGCGCGATCACCTGCGCAAAGCACCGGCATTGGCCAAGCAATTCGAGGGCCGGTTCGTTCCAAGCGGCGTAGCCTAATCCGAAATCATTAATCTGTGGGGAGATTCCATGAGCATGACTCGCGAACAAATCCGTGAATTGGCTGAATTTCAAGATCAGAACTCTTGCGCTGTCAGTTTTTATTTTCAACCGTCTACTCCGCGCAATAAAGCTCATAAGGAAGACATAATCCTTATCAAAGACCTTGCACGCGAGGCGATGCGTGCGCTCGAAAGCAAAGGAAGGAAAGACTACGCGCGTGCCGACATTGACCGCATCGTCCGACTTTCCGGAGAACTGCGCACGAATGGGACTCATGCGAAAGCGGTTTTTGCATGCGGAACGCAGAACCTCTGGCGGGAATATGACTTGCCTCCAACTCTGGGCGGAACGCAGTTTTTTGTCGATCGCCATTTTCATCTGAAACCTCTGGCGCATCTGCTCGGTGCTTCACCTCTTCTAGCCATTGTGCTTCTGGACAAACATCGCGCCCGCATCTTCGATCTTCGCCTTGGCGAACTCACGGAACGTGAGGACCTGTTCCATCCGCTGCCCCGCCGGGGACGGAGCGATGGATTCGCCGGATACGAAGGCGGCCACGCCCAGCGCCGCGTCGAAGATGAGGTGCGCCAGCACTTCAAGAATATCGCTGAGAGTTTGAAGGAGTTGATGGACAAGGGTGTTGTTGAGAAATGGATTCTTGCTTGCCAGGACGCGCATCGTCCGTTGTTCGAGCCGCAGCTCCATCCTTACGTCAGTCAGGCGCTGATTGGACGGTTTCATGCCGATGTGGCGCACGCGACGCGGGACGAGATCCGAAGCCACGCGGAGCAAATTGTCGAGCAATGGCAGAATGATCGTCGCCGCGATCTGGTCCATCAGGCACTCAGCTTTGCGCGCAGCAATGGAAGAGGCGTGACCGGGTTGCGGCGCGTCTTGCGCGCGCTCGAATTAGGGGAAGTGCAGACCCTTCTCGTGGGGGAGAATCTGCAGGCCCACGCCGTCGAGTGCGGCGGTTGCGGTCACGTCGATGCCCATCTGGTCAGCTACTGCCCGGTCTGCGGGCGGGCTACGCAAGAAATTGTAGATGTCGGCGAAGCCATCCTGCCGTGGGTCGTTCGCCGCGACATCGAGACCTTCTACGTCAAGGACGACCCCGAGTTCGACAAGGTGGGCAACATCGCCGCGCTGCTTCGCTTCCGGGCGGAGAAAGTACAGCCGATCAACACGAGCGCGGCGGAGCGGTTACAAAAGCAGGGAGCGGAATACCCGGGCAGGCTTCGGAGGTATGCCCGAAGGTAGTCCCGGATTTGAGCACTGCACTAAATCAGGGACGGGGGAAGATCCCGTCCTTCGATTTGAATCACGACCCTCCTCGGATTCCTTTCGCATAAGTGTGCACGGTCTTCGCCGTGATATTCTTCGCCTTCCGCCTTTCACTTACCAGGGAGAACTCATGACTTTCTCGCGCCGCGATTTTGTAAGAACATCAGTCGTAGGTGCTGTTGCCGGAAGTGTTGCGGGCCGCACAATTTCAGCCCTCGCGCAACCTGCGCCGCAGGGACACGCCTCCCAAGCCGATGCTGCGAAGAAGCCGATCATCATCTGCGCCAACAACGGCTACGCTTACGCGGAAGCCGCCTACGCTTTTCTCAAGAGCGGCGGAGACACGCTGGAAGCGGGAGTCCGCGTGGTGAAAGGGCCGGAGAATGATCCCAACGATGATTCCGTCGGTCTGGGCGGCCTGCCCAATGAAGAGGGTGTGGTCGAACTCGACGCCTGCTGCATGCACGGCCCAACTCGCCGGGCCGGTTCGGTGGGCGGCGTGCGCAACATCAAGAATGTTTCCATGGTGGCCAAAGCGGTCATGGAGCACACCGGCCACGTCATGCTGGTGGGCGAAGGCGCTGAACGATTCGCCGTGGCCATGGGCTTCCCGCGCGAGAACCTGCTGACCGATCGCTCCCGGAAAATTTGGATGCTGTGGAAAGAATTCAATTCCGATCGTGACTGGTGGGGACCGGGCACCGCCGATCCCAATTGGCAAGCACCAGCCCCAGGCTCCAAGCCACATGCGGATGTGCTGCAGGATCGCATCGATGAACTGAAGCAGCGGGCCGCCAATCTAGGCATTGAACAGGAGTTCCTGCTCTCCGCCGTGCGCCGTGTTCTGTTCCCGCCAACCGGCACGATCCACTGTTCTGTGTTGAACGAAAAGGGAGAAATGTCCGGCATCACCACGACCAGCGGACTTGCCTTCAAATTGCCGGGCCGCTGCGGAGATTCGCCGATTATCGGCGCCGGTTGTTACACCGATCAGGACGTGGGCTCCGCCGGAGCCACAGGCAGCGGGGAAGAGAACATCAAGGTCGCGGGCGCTCACACTATTGTCGAGAACATGCGGCACGGCATGTCACCCCAGGAAGCCGGCATCGACGCGCTCAAACGCATCGTGCGCAATTACAACGGTGACATGAACAAGCTGCGTTTCATGGACATGACTTACTACGTATTGCGCAAAGACGGAGCCTACGCCGGTGTGAGTCTTTGGGAAGGATACTCGGTGGGAAATCCGCACAAGTTCGCAATACACGACGGAACTTTGCGGTCGGAAATCGCAGCACCGCTATTGAAGGGGTATTCGCAGGAATGGCCGCCGTTCCCACCGATTCCGGAGGAGTTGAAGAAGGATTCGGAGTATCTGAAGTAATAAAATTCCGACCATGTAACACGAGAATAGTGTACACTATATTAGTATGAAAAACGTGACTCTGAGTGCTGACGAGAATTTGATCGAGCAGGCTCGTCTGGTCGCACAAGCGCGGCACACCACATTGAACGCCGCATTTCGGGATTGGCTGGCTCAATATGCCGCGCAGTCGGGTCGTGGCGAGGTCTTCGAGTCGCTGATGCGAAGACTACGTCACGTTAAGTCCTCGGGCCCATACACGAGAGATGAAATGAATGAGCGGTAGATTCTTCCTTGACACAAACGTCTTCGTGTACACATTTGACCCCCGCGAGCCGGGCAAAGCTAAACGGGCGACTCAACTCATTCGTAGAGCCGTGGATACAGGCGAGGGAGTTGTCAGTTTTCAGGTTGTCCAGGAATTCTTCAATGTCGCCTTGCGGCGCTTTTCACCGCCCATGACGGTGGCCGAAGCGGAGCAATACCTGATTGCGGTTTTCTACCCTCTCCTTGCGGTACATTCCTCGCCGGTCATCTACATAGACGCGCTGAGGATCGCGGGGAAATACAAGTTTGAATGGTATGACTCGCTGGTTGTTGCAGGGGCACTAGCAGCGGGATGCGATGTCCTCTGCAGCGAAGATTTTCAGGAAGGAATGGAGATTGACGGTCTGCGCGTCAAGAATCCATTTATTGGATGATTTTGGGACCGAAACCGCCGCGCCAGCCCTGCCGTCTATGAAAATCTCACCTTGAAATCCGGACTCTTGTCCAGATGGATGCTCTCGACGAACCGTACTTTCCCCGTGCGCAGGGTCATGATCACCGATGAGGTCCGCGTGCCCTCGCCGAAGAATCGTACGCCCTTCATCAGCGCCCCGTCGGTCACGCCGGTCGCAGCGAAAATCAGCTGCTTGCCGGGCGCGAGATCCTCGGCTTCATAGATGCGGTTCTTGTCTTTGATTCCCATGCGCTCCAGTCGCTCTTCCTGATCGGGCTTCACGACTAGCCGGCCCAGCATATAGCCGTTGAGACAGCGGACCGCCGCCGCCGTAATCACTCCTTCCGGCGCGCCACCGGACCCCATCACGGCGTGTACGCCGGTACCTATGACTGCGGCGGCGATTCCAGCCGAAAGATCGCCGTCGCCAATCAATCGAATGCGAGCGCCCGCCGCGCGGATATCCGCGACCAGTTTTTCGTGGCGCGGACGATCGAGTACCATCACCACCAGGTCGTCCACATCACGATCCAATCGGCGGGCGATGTTCTTCAGGTTGTGGGACACCGGCGCGTCAAGATAAACGGCGTCTTTGCACGAGGGCCCGACGACGATCTTTTCCATGTAGCAGTCCGGCGCGTTGAGCAATCCGCCACGCTCCGACGCAGCGAGCACCGTAATCGCCCCGGGCGCTCCGGTGGCGCACAGGTTGGTGCCTTCGAGCGGATCGACGGCGATATCAACTTCGGGAACTTCAGTGCCGTCAGGGAATTCGGCTCCCACCTTCTCGCCGATATATAGCATGGGCGCTTCGTCGCGCTCCCCCTCGCCAATTACTATGGTCCCATGCATCGGAATCGAATCCATGGTCTTGCGCATGGCTTCGGTAGCCACCTGGTCGCTGAGCTTGCGGTCTCCCTGTCCCATGGTGTGAGCCGATGCAATGGCCGCAACCTCGACCACGCGCAGGAGCCGTGCTGCGAGGTCGCTTTCGATGTTTTCCCCGTAGGTGCGGGCTTTGCCTTCCGGCCGGGTCTGCGTTGCCATGCGATCTCTCCTGGCGCTCCAGAAACCTCACGCGCCGGGGTGTGACTATATCGCACTCGCGAACAGAATGAAAATACAGGATTCACCGAATCGTTTTTGTCCGCCGAAAGTTCGAATGCCGTCCTGACCGTTGCCCATGGTATTCTCCTATCCCTGATTTGAGCCGAATCGCATGCCTGACAAGCGTCCACTGACTTTCCTTTGCATCACGACCTACGAAAAAGGGCAGGAGTTCATGCGCGAATGCAAGCGCCAGGGATGCCGGGTGCTTCTGTTGACCGCCGAGAAGCTGCGTGACGCCGACTGGCCTCGCGAAAGCTTGGATAACACCTTCTATCTTCCCGAAGAGATTCCCATCGCCGACGTTGTGAAGGCGGTCACGCATCTGGCGCGCAATGAGAAACTCGATCGCGTCGTCGCGCTTGACGAATTTGACATGGAGACAGCCGCGACCTTGCGGGAGCATCTGCGCATCCCCGGGATGGGCCTTACTACGATGCGGTATTTTCGGGACAAGCTGGCGATGCGAATGCGAGCCTTGGATCGGGAGATTCGCGTACCCGACTTCGTTCCGGTCGTGAACCACGGAGATATTCAGTACTACCTGCATCACGTCCCCGGGCCCTGGGTGTTGAAGCCGCGCCAGGAGGCGTCGGCGATCGGCATAAAGAAGATCCATGCCGCGGAGGAATTGTGGCCGGTGCTCGATCAACTTGGAGACAAACAGTCGACCTTTCTCTTGGAGAAGTTCGTTCCGGGAGACGTGTATCACGTGGACTCGGTCGTCTCCGAAAACGAGGTGGTCTTCTCGAACGTCAGCAAGTACGGCAAGCCGCCCATGAATGTGGCTCATGGCGGAGTGTTCACGACGTTTACGGTGCCTCGCGGAAGCGAAGACGATTCGGCTCTTCGAGCAATCAACCTTGACCTGATTGCTGCGCTCGGACTGCTGCGCGGAGTGGCGCACGCCGAGTTCATCAAAGCCCAGGCTGATGGTCAGTTTTACTTTCTGGAATGTGCGGCGCGTGTCGGCGGAGCCTACATCAACGAAATGGTCGAGACCGCGACTGGCATCAATCTATGGCGTGAGTGGGCCCGTATCGAGGTTGCTGGCGGAGACGGCACCTACAAGCTTCCTCCCGCTCGTGAAGACTATGCAGGAGTGATCCTGTCGCTCGCGCGCCAGGAGAATCCCGATACTTCGGCTTACAACGATCCCGAGGTACATCTGCGCATCAAGAAGCATCACCACGCCGGATTGGTTCTGAGGTCCTCCGACCCGCACCGGATTCCCGGCCTGCTGGAAAATTACGCCCGCCGCTTTGCCGAAGAATTCATGGCCGTAGAGCCACTCCGCGACAAGCCCACGGCATAATGATGGCCACGCGGGAATGGCATGTGAACCTGCTACTTCGAGACTGGCGGCGATCCCGCGTGCCGCGCATTCTCTGCTAGTATTTGCCCATGACACCAGCGACGGAACAGTCTACGGCGGAACGTCCCGAGCGGCCAGCAGCGGAACGGAAAGAGCCGACCTATCTCTTCACCGAAAAATACGTGGCCGACAAGAGCGAGCTCGCCCGACGCTTTATTGAGACGCGCGCAAGGCTGAACGCAAATGTCGACAAGGCGAATAACTTTCTAGTGAAGCGCTTTTACAACATCGATCACAACACATACCTGGAGGGTGCTCTGCCGGCGAAGACGAAAGAGCTGATGGGATTGGTCGCCTCAGCCTGTCTTCGTTGTGATGACTGCATCTTCTACCATGCGATCCAGGCGTATCGTCTCGGCGTGCCCCGCATCGAACAGGAAGAGTCGCTGAACGTGGCATTGGTCGTCGGCGGAAGCATCGTGATCCCGCACTTGCGGCGGGCGTACGAGTTACTGGAAGAATTGTACGGATAGGATGCCGTAGAGACGTAGCTTGCTACGTCTCTGCGTGCAGTGCCCGTGGACCTTCAGGGTCGAGGCCGCCGGCAGAGACGTTGCAAGCAACGTCTCTACGAGCGACAGTACTAGAAGGCGTCAATCCCTGTCACGCTCTGCCCGATGATCAGCGAGTGTACGTCGTGCGTTCCTTCGTACGTCTTCACCGACTCCAGATTCATCAGGTGGCGCATGATCGGATAATCGTCCGCCACTCCGTTCGCTCCGAGAATATCGCGCGACAGCCGGGCGCACTCCAGTGCCATCCATACGTTGTTTCGCTTCGCCATCGAGACGTGATGAGGCTCGACCTTTCCTGCGTCTTTCAAACGTCCTACCTGCAGCACGAGCAGTTGCGCCTTGGTGATCTCGCTAATCATCCACGTCAGCTTGTCCTGCACGAGTTGATGTGAGGCGATCGGCTGATCGCGCCACTGCTTGCGCAACAGAGAATACTGCAGAGCGCAGTCGTAGCACGACATGGCCGCGCCGATGGCTCCCCATGCAATGCCATAGCGCGCCTGATTCAGGCACATGAGTGGAGACCGCAGACCGCCGGTTTTTGGCAACAGGTTCGACTCGGGCACGTGCACATCCTGCAGCGATAGCCCTGACGTCACTGACGCCCGCAGCGACCATTTTCCGTGAATATCGTCCGCCTTGAATCCCGGACGGTTCGTCTCCACCAGAAACCCGCGGATGCGGTCGTTCTCGTTCTCTACCTTGGCCCAGATGATGGCCACATCGGCGATCGTTCCCGAGGTGATCCACATCTTCTCGCCATTGATCACGTATTCGTTTCCGACCTTGCGCGCCCGCGTGCGCATACCGCCCGGGTTCGATCCAAAATCCGGCTCGGTCAGGCCGAAGCATCCAAGCTTTTCGCCTTTTTGCATAGGAGGAAGCCAGGTCTCTTTCTGCTCGTCGCTGCCGAATTCGTATATCGGATACATACAGAGTCCCGATTGCACACTGACGAAACTCCGTACGCCCGAGTCGCCGCGCTCGAGTTCCTGCGTCATCAGGCCGTATTCCACGTTGCCCATGCCAGCGCAGCCGTATCCCTTGAGCGACGCGCCGAAGAAGCCCAGGTCGGCCATCGGCTTCACCAGTTCGCGCGGAAATCGTCCGGCGCGGTTGCATTCCTCGATGATGGGAATCAGATTGTCTTCAATAAACTGGCGCGTAGTGTCGCGGACGAGCTTCTCCTCGTCGGTGAGCAGGGAATCGTACTGAATGAAATCGACACCACGAAATTTGATGGCAGGCATGGAAATCTCCCAAGCTATTGAACTTTGAACCCTGGTTCCCGGCGCAACCCAGATCACGGCTGCTGCACCAGCAGAGCCGTCCGCACGCGAGAAGGCAAACTGATGACGGTAGCAGGATGAAGGGATGCGGGTCAACGTGGCGAGGTGGGCTGACAGTGTCCCGAGTTGCCACAACAAAACGCTCAGGACCCTGTCAGCGAGACGATCGAAACGCCGCCTGCTAGAGCGGCGTTTCAGTGGACTCATTCCGATTCCTGCCGCAATCGGCAGATTCTTTCTACTGCACGTTCACCGTCACAGGAAGAGATGCAATACCGTTGCACACCACCCGCAAGTCGCTCAGGCCGGTCTCGATGTTTCCGGGCACGTCGAAATTGGTCGATGCGGGTGTGGTGTAGGCAATGCCCATCGTGCTGTGGTCGTGCGTCCGCGCGTAGTAGACGTGAAAGGTCTGTCGGTTTGTGATTTGCACCAGGGGATAGTTGGTAGCCGCTTGGGCGTCATCACCGTATGCGGCACCTTGCGAGAATCCATTGAAATTCAGGCCTGAGACGACATAGCTTTGCCCGCGCTTAACGGCCGTGGGCGCCGAGAGAATCTGCGGGAGCCATGCGGCCTTGGGATTCCCGCCGTGCTGGAAAACCCATACGTTGCCGAAATCCGTGTACAGGACCTCGCCGGTTGGCAGCAGAAGCATGTTCCCGTAGTACGAGGAAATATTCGGAGCGTCCGTGTTGCCAAATGTGACGTTGCGGTACTGGGTTCCATCCCAGGTGAAGAACCTGGAACCGGTGTTGAAGATGCCAGGGCTGGCCTGGAACAGAACGTTTCCACCCGGCAGCAACGTAGCCGGGCCATCCGCAGAATCCATTTCGTCGGGAATATCGGGTCCGGCGGTCCAGGTTTTCGTCTTGGTGTCGTAGGTGGCAGTGTGTCCGGCTTGTCCCGGAGCGCCATTTGCCCCGATGTAGAAAACCGTCCCGTCGGGTCTGAGAACGCCGGGGCCGATTTCATACGATGCATGATTTGCATCGGGATAGGAATCCCAGAGCTGCACCGGAGTACTTCCAGGCGTCGTCCACCGGCCAGTTGACGGATGATAAATCTCATATCGCTTGCCGTTCTTGTGGTAGTCGAACACGTAGGCATCCACGGTCAGCACTGTGCCGTTCGGCAGCAGGGTCCAGCCTTCTTCGTCATTCACATCTCTCTTACCCGCACCTGTGATCTTCCACGTCAACGTGGTCGCATCCAGCAATGCGCTTTCCGTGCTGCAGCAGTTGGCTTGCATGTAGGTGCCATCAGCTAAAACAACGCTCTGGGCATCGCCGATCGATGACCATCCTGGCGGAGGGGCTACCATCGCCCACGAATTAGTTTTCGGGTCATAGATCGCGCCCTTGGTGGTCCAGACCGGCTGGCAGTTTCCGTTGGTCGCGTTGTACTCTCCGCCCGCCATCATCACGCGGCCATCCGCCAACACCGCTGAACCGAAGTAGAGTGGAGCGTACCCAGAGGGCAGTGAAGCGATCCTCTTCCATGTGCCGTTGACGTAGCTTCCGTACGGGTCTGGAACCAGGCGCAACCATCGCGGTCCACAGGCCTCGTGCAAGATGACCGTCCCGTCTGTCAGCAACAGGGGGTTGCCGAGTCCGAGGTTCACGTTTGGTTGATTCGCGAGGGGAACCCAATGTTGTGCATTTGAGAGTGGAGTTGCCGCAAATAGCAACACGACAGCAGCGACGAGAATGCGCAGATTTGTCATAAGAATTCTTCTCCAGCGATCTTTAAGTCAGGCGCCGAGAGGAGCGGTCTGCGGAGCGTGAGGTGGTTCCCTGATTACTCTTGCGGTTTGGATCCCCAGGCGGACGCTTTCTCCCGGTCGAAGAGCGGTCAGCATTGTACCTCGATTCCGTTATCCCCGTGTGTCAAGAATTGTTTCTTGTTGTGGGCGGCCAAGTCCGAGGCACCGAAAATAATCCCTGACTCCATACGGTCTAAGTTCCGGAAAGGCTTCAGTGTTATCCTGTTTGCGAATTTTGGGCTGCTGAATCGTTTCAATACGAAGGGTTGCTCTTATGCGAGTGATACGTGCGGGTGTGAAGGTTGGCATGCGTCTCGAGAATCGTTTTCTTCCACTGCTTGCTGTCCCTGCTCTGGTGATGCTGCTGGCAATTTCCCTGGCGGCGCAGAAAGTCACCGTCGACGCAGATCCTGCGCATGTCGCCAACACGTTCAGTCCCGTGCACTCGCTGGGCGCCGCCATTGATCGCTTGCGTACCGGAACTCCCGATCACCTGCTCAAAGATCCGCTGTTGAAGGAGATTCTTGGCGCGGGATGGCAAACCGTCACTTACCGCCAGAACACTGAGCTGATGGTCGAAGCCTGGCACTGGAATCCGGCAGGGAAGTGGAGCAATCCTGAGAAGCAGGAAGGCTACTTTGTCGGAAACGCAGAGCCCGCTGGAGAAATTCATAGCTCGTGGGCGTATCCCCTACCGCATCGCGGGTTCAGCCGCGGCGACGGCAATGGTTGGTCACGCCTCACCGACGGCGACGTTCACTCCTACTGGAAAAGCAATCCTTATCTGACCAAAGCCTTCACCGGAGAGGACGACTCCCTCCATCCGCAGTGGGTGATGATTGACCTCGGCACGAAGATTGATCTGAACGCCATCCGCATCGCATGGGCTGATCCCTACGCGAAAAAGTACGCGGTGCAATTTTGGACCGGGGAACTTGAGCCCTTCTACGACGGCACCATGAAGGGCACATGGCAGACGTTCCCGCTCGGCAATGTCACCGAAGGCAAGGGTGGCACCGTTACTCTGAAACTCGTGGATTGGATGATTCCGGTGCGCTACCTCCGCATATGGATGACCGAATCTTCCAATACTTGTGACACGCATGGCTCAGCCGACAAGCGCAACTGCGTCGGCTATGCGATTAACGAACTGTACGTGGGTGCGCTCGCTGAGGATGGCGCCTTTAACGACTACGTGACACACTTTCCCAGCCGCGATCAGACCATCACGTGGCCTTCCTCGGTTGATCCGTGGACCGCCGCTACCGACGAGGATCATAGCCGCGGCGATCAAGTGGGCTTCGACTTCTTCTTCAACTGCGGCGTGACGCGCGGCCTGCCGACGATGGTCCCTATCGCCATGCTCTACTCAACACCGGAAGATGCGGCGAACGAAATTGCCTATCTCTACAAGCGTCACTACCCGATCTCGTGGATCGAGATGGGAGAAGAAGCCGACGGCCAGCACATGCTGCCCGAAGATTACGGTGCGCTGTATCTGCAGTTCGCGACAGCGATCCACAAACTTGTGCCCGAGGCCAAGCTCGGAGGCCCGCCGTTCGAGGGCACTTTCGGCGATGTCGAGGTCTGGCCCGACGCCAATGGCAAAGTTTCGTGGATTGGACGTTTTGTGGATTACCTGAAAGCGCACAACCGTCTCAACGATTTTACTTTTTTCTCTTTCGAGCATTATCCGTACCAGGATCGCCCGAGTTACTCGTGGGCCGATCTTTATCCCGAGGCAGAATATGTTCACCACATCGTGAAAGTCTGGAAAGACAACGGCGTGCCGTCGAACATTCCCTTCTTCATGACCGAAGGCAACATCGGAGGCGGCGCACCGCCCTCGACCGTGAAGGCCGGCTTGTGGCTCGCCGATTACGTAGGCAGCATGATGGCCGAGGGAGCAGGCGGAACCTACTACTTCCA
This sequence comes from Terriglobia bacterium, assembly GCA_963743105.1. Taxonomy (GTDB): domain Bacteria; phylum Acidobacteriota; class Terriglobia; order Terriglobales; family Acidobacteriaceae; genus Sulfotelmatobacter. The sequence continues at coordinate 21,457 of CAVUOS010000020.1, read as the reverse complement.
TTACATGCCCTATCCGCAAAACGCTTCAGGATTCGGAAACTTTCTATTGATCGACCAGAACTACAACGTGGTGGGATATCCGCCGCAGTATCTCGCCGCGCAACTGATCACGAAAGAATGGGTGCAGCCCATCGACGCTCCGCACAAGCAGTTCAAAGCATCGAGCGACGTCAACGATGCTGCCGGACACGTTCTGGTCACCGCTTACGCAGTCGAGCGTCCCGATGGCCAGTGGTCGCTGATGCTGGTGAACCGCGATCAATCCAACGATCACGCCGTGAAGATTGCGTTCAGTGGAGGCAAGACCGAGCGGCACTTCTCCGGCCCACTCGACCGCATCACCTTCGGCTCGAATGAATACCAATGGCATCAGCAAGGGCAGAGCAGTCACGCCGATCCCGATGGGCCGCCCTCAAAGTCGACAGTACAAGGAGGCGCCGACGTGCTCTATATGCTGCCCAAAGCGTCAATCACTGTTTTGCGGGGGCATGTCAGCCAGTAGGACTATTGGCCTGATTGCCGTATCCATAAACAGTGTCATCCTGAGCCGCGTCTTTTGCGGCGAAGGACCTATGCAACTCGCCGGCGGCACCGGCGCAGCGAGGAATTCATAGGACCTTGGCTGCAGGCAACATCTCTCTGTATGACACTGAAGAGGACTGCACAATTTCCTAAACAGCCCTAGCCTTTCTGAGAACTGAGAACTGAGAACTGACAACAGAACTAAGACCTCCCCGGCGCTTCGACTTCGTGCTACCATACCGCGCTGTTTGGGAGAGATGTATGGCATTACCCGATATCAGTGCGCAGTTCGTTTTTCGTCAGTGGACGCAGGGAAGGTTTTCCTACAAAGAAGCCTCCGGGGAACTCGGCGTTCCCGGAAAAGTCGCGACTCATCGCATCGTCTCCGCGCAGCGCACCATGTCTGGCGGCACAGGCGAACACGCCGGACACTTGATCGGCATTCAGTTCGGAGCGCCCGGGGACATCCGCAACCTGGGGTTGCAGAACGCCAACATGAACACTTTCGCGCCGAAGGCTCTGCAGGAAGCATTCCAGGGCCATGGCGGCAGTTACCACGATCTGGAATCCCACTGGTCCGAGCAACTCCAGTCAGGTTTCAGTATCCGGGTGACGGTCAAGGACAAGTATCGCCAGGGAGAAAATCGACCGTTTTCCCGCTGGGTACAATGGATCGAAACCAAGCCGGGCGCGGCTTCAGGAATCGTGTCGGAGCTCGAGTTCGGGAACTTCAGTTCGCCGCAGCTGCGGGCTGCCAATCAATAGAAACCCCTGCAGTTATTCAACGCCGCCGCATCCCCAGAACACTCACAAAGAAGCTCGACAGGATAGTCTGTGCTCCCAATGTGAGAAAGAGGGCAGCGGGGATGATGATGCGCATCGTGCGTGGGTAGTCGAGTGCGCCGAAATGCTGGCTTCCCCACGTACCCACCGCGTAAAGGGAAGGTGCCAGCGCGGCCGCAAACCAAAATTACCTGTGGGAAACTCGGATCTACTTCTGCAAAAAATAAACGTAATACTCGGTGCTAGCGACCTTTTTCCAGCGGGGATCGAGCGCAGTGTTCGGGGGCTGCCAGGCAACCACTGCTTGAGCTCCAGTTCCTTCCAAACTTTCGTTTGCCAGATCGCGTGCTGCGGGGGAAGAGGCCCAGAACTCTCGTGCTTCCCCTGCGGAAGCTGCCTCGGCGACAATCCTGAAGCGTCCCAAACGCGCCCAGTGGTCTAGGTATCCGTAGCCGATCACGGCAACCTTGTTCCCGGCGTGCAAGCCAAGGCTCTCCAGTCCAAGAGCAGCTCTGACTTGGTCGGTTGACGATGGTTCGGAGCCAACGGTCAATGTCTTGTAGGCGTTTTCTGTAACTTGCCAGGCGACGGTAAGAAGAATGGAAACCACAATCGCGGCCGCCAGATACTTTGCCACGCCTTCATAACGCAAGTTACGGGGCAGTCGAATCCCCGCGAAGATCGCGGTGAACAACAGACCATTGACGCGGCGGTATATCGATCTACAACGACCATGAGCGCGTACGCTCCCAAGCCCAAGGCCGCCACTGCCAACAAGGGCCAGTTGGCAGCTATTGCGCTTCGAGTTTCCTTTCCTCCCAGCCAAATGAAAATGAGTGCTCCGGCCAGCAACCCCGACTGTCGAATGAGAATGCGAGCGTACGCGATGGCGCCCAGCGCCAGGACGCGAGCCTGAGGTTTCAGATGAAAGTGTACCTGCATTCCTTCATTCCAATACGATGGATCGTCCCAGGGGGGGTAGGTCCCCTTGATCGGTTCCCCGAACTCGAACACAGGAGGGTTTTTCAGCAGCCTTCTTGTGGTATGCACCGGACTCCCGCTGCCCTGAGGTTCCCCCTGCCAATGAATCTGGGGTGCGTGCGGGTAGACCCAAGAGACGTAATTCAGCCTTCCAGCATCTCCAAAAGTAAACCTTCCTTTCGCCTTCGATAGAGCGAGAATGAACGTCGAGCAGACGAGCAGAAAAACCACAACGGAAATCAAGAAACCGATGATCCTGCGCTTCGACATTCTTGCTGAGAACAGCAAAATCACCAAAAGGCACAATCCCATGGGAAACATAATCGTTCTGGCCAGATATGCCATCCCGCCCAACAGGCCCAGCAGAGCGAACTTCGGGTTTAGAAGGGCGATCTCTTAACTCGACCAGGTATCCCATCATGAGAAATACCAACGCTGTCGCCAGGAGATCAGGCGTGACCCGTCCCAAGTCGATGAGCACCAGGGAACTCCAAAGAAAGACACCGTAGCCTAGCGCTACCAAGACGTTTTCCGACAAAGGAAGAGACTGATCGGAACTGGTGGAAGCTCTCTCTTTGAGAGATCGCAAAACGGAGCGAAAGAAGAAACGGAACGAGAACAGTGCACCAATATAGATCACCAGGTTCACGATATGTACGGTAGTAAACTCCCACCAGATCGAAGGTTTGAAGACGTACAAGGCCACGCCTAGACACCAGGAATACAGGGGGCTCCAGTGGCCGTTGATGGCGGCGCTCCAATCGCCTCGGAAGTAGGCATCGGCTACGTCCAGATAGGAGACCCCATCCGAGATCATTGAATATCGCAAGATCCAGGCCTGTACCGCCCCTAACGCGAGACAAATCAGAAGCCAAGCCCGCTCCGAAAAAAAGGGTCCCTTCGCGTCTTGTGTTGTTGTGTTTTTCATTCCGAGGGCATTCTTAAATTTTCCAGTGCAGGTATTCACGGAGAAAGAAATACTCGTTTTCAGGATGATCGTCTCGCAATGCAGGAGCTTCCGGAGCGCCGGAAATCATCTGTTCAAGCGCGAGTTCCCGACCAAGAATGATAGAAAGCTGACAGCCGGGTTCGTCGCCGACCCCCATTCGATCAAGTCCTGCGTGGCGCTGTTAGGCATCCGGTCGACCAACTCCTGCGCAGTGCGATTCACAATCGGGTGCTCACTTGCGAGGAAATGGAATCCCATATTGTCGAGAGAATGGAAGACCCTGACATAGGGGAAACGTTGCTGAAGCGCGCGCGCTACGGCCGCCTGTACCACCGCATCGCCTCTTGGCAGCCATTGCTGCAACATGCCGCCGGGCCTGAGTCTGCGCCGGATCGTGGAATAGAACTCCGCTCGAGTAGAGCAGGCTCGTGCCCGCAGCCTCGACGGGCGGGGGCGGATCCAGCGTAATAACGTCATATTGCTCGTTAGTTCGTTCCAGGTATCGGCGGCCATCGTCGATCACGATGTGAGACATCGGCTCTGCAGTAACTTAGGCCCGTCGGATGGAAGTAGCCGAACAAGTGCGGGACACTTGGGACCAGCTCGACTGCAGTGGTCGAGACGTTCCACGACATGAGGGACCGATAGGTTGTTCCCATCCCGAAGCACACAACCAAAGAGCTGGAAGGCCGGTGGTCCAGAAAGGCCATGGGCAAGTGAGCCATCAGTTTCGTCATCGGCGTCAGATACGTGATTCCGACTCCATTCACTGTCAGACGCTTGGCCATCCCTTCTCCGCTCGCCATGACGTCGCAGTGTTGTCACGTAGTACCCGATGGCTGGGGATGGATTATCGTAGACACCTTTGACGGTGAAAACGACCGCTAGCGCAGCTGCGGTCAATCCATAACATGCATAGCGATGCCAGGCGGGAGGCGCAGGTGTGTCGGAGCCGGCGGACATTCGCGGACTCAAAGCGACGATCAACCACGGTGCCGCCAGGACCAGCAATACCCAACGTTCGCTCATCATGGGGAACAGTATGAACCCAGATATGATTGGGCCAATGATGCAGCCCACCACGTTAATCGCATACGCTTTCCCGGCACGATCAGGGTCGCCTCCCGACCAGCGATCCACAAGCATCGGAGTCACGATAGCCCAAAACACCTGAGAAGAGCGCAATCCCCAACGCCACCCGCACTGGCAATTCAGCAGTTGATATGCCGGCAGTGCAAACTGGGGACTGCTGACGACCAGCGGCAACACGCTTGCCAGACCAAGCGAGCCCCAGACTAAGATTCCCGTTTCCGCGCCTTTCCGGCTAGGTATCGATAGATCTGAGATCCGGTGAAAGTTGACGCGAGATAGACACTCAGGATAATGGCGAACGCGTAGACGACAGTACCTAGGTAAGGCGTAAAAAGGCGAATCCAGACAACCTCGCCAGCCATACTCGTCAACCCTGTCATGAACAACAAAACAAGCGCCCGGTTGCTCGCGGTTGTTCGTTTCCCATTCCGTCGGCGGGTTGCGAAGAAGACTGAAGAGCGAATCCTATCCAGCTCCGCCCAGGCGAACAGACACAGAATCGCAAAACGAAAAGTAGCCCGTTCAGCAATGCGCCGATCCGCAAAGTGTCACGGAAGCCATAGACTTCAATCAACAGCGGCGGAAGGACTGCCCCAGCTACCGCACCCATCACGTTCGCGAGATACAGGAAGCTAAATGAGCGTTGACTCGCGTTGGGAAAGTGACCTCTGATCGCTAACATCCCCAATGGAATAGTGGCTCCCATAAGATGCGCACCACGGAATCAGCGTAATCGCTACCCAGACTCCCGACACCAAGTAGTATGCCGGCGAGGAAGACACCGCGAGCCAATCCAGCAGCCTTCGCCCCGCCGCAGTTGGTAGGGCACAACCATCGCCGAAACCGATCGCCAACTCCACCAGGGCGTAACGCGCAGTGCTGGTCCGCTGATTCGCTCTCCCCTACCTTCTTGCCGCGCGACCACAATCCAAGACCCTAGGCCTAATCCGGCCATGAACATCGATAACATGATCGAGACCATGGCACTTGTGACGCCGAACTGCGCCATGCTCAATCTCAGCCAGATGACTTCATAAAGAATGCTGCAGAATCCGGAAACAAGAAGAACACAGAAATATCCAGCCCACGATCCCTCCTGGAAGATCAGCGTCGTAACGACATCGCTAGTAGTTCGATCGAATCGTTTATAAGAGCATATTCCCGAGAGGAGCGACAAGCGGAACATGCAGCGGGCAGAAAACTGCCTCCGCGTACCAAAATTGAAGCAGACTCAGATCTTGAGTCGTGGAATCCAGCGCGGGACTTTCCGCCGGTATTCCTCATAAGACTCGCCGAATTGGCGCTGCAAAGTAGGTTCCTCGTACAAGACCACGAAGGTGTGAGCGATCAGTAGCATCACCGCCGCATACTCTGCGACGTGAAATGAACGGAATAGGACTGCTTCTCCCAGGATTGCCGTGACTACTCCGATGTACATCGGGTTGCGAACGTAGCGATGGAGGGCGGTCGTAACCAGAAACTTCGTAGGTGCAATCGGCGCCGGTGTGCCCAACCCGCGGACGGCGAATTCCCACGCGCAGCGGAAGTAGATCGCTGCTCCGATCAGGAATACAAGGCCTCCGATCCATGTGAGAGCACTAATTGGTGGTTTCGGGAATCCGCCTATCAGCCAGCGCGGTATCAGGATGGCGACCGTGCCCGGCACGAAGATCGTGAACAAAAGCGTATTCAGAATCGGCCAGAATCTGCGCGGCATAGTATTGCTGGCTCGCTGGCGGCAAGACAGCCGGCACAACCTTACTGTAAAATGAAACCCGGCGGAAGAGCACAAAGACGCAGCTCCAGATTCTTCCCGAGTGGATCCAAACCATTCCATCCACATGGTTCCGCGCGAGTGACGCGGAGCGCTGCGCACACATTCGAAATATCAGGAGAGAGTCATCATGGCAGTAGGCGCCAAGATCGCGAAAACAGCAGACCGCAAGAAGGTCATGGATACCACCAAGAGCACGGATTGCCCCAAGTGCGGCAAGCCAACGCGCATCGTGAAGCGCGTGAAAGACCGCGAACGCGGCGTCCCGGGCGGGATCTACATCTCGTGCTCAGGGTGCGAATTCTTCGAGAAACTCTAAACCTCAGCGGCTTAGCCGGCGTACCGCCTCCCGAACGCGCTGCGAAATGCGCAGATTAGGATCCTTGATTTCTGCTTCCAGGCTCCGGTACATCTGCAGAGCCTCCTCCCGTTTACCGGAGACCTCGTCGATGTTGGCCTGAATGAACCGCCGCTCCAGTTTGTCGAAATCAGACGCCTCCGCAAGCGGTGGACTCACCCACTCGTAGGTCGCCCAAGCTTCATCCGGAGGAACCGAAGAAACAACTTCTCGTAATTCCGCATCGGTTCCGATCGTCGTGCTGAAGTACGAGTGGATTCTTCCCCGGTCGCCGTCGCTGATCGGATCGTTGTCCTTCCGCATTTGATTGGCAACGCGAATCAGTTCCGCGCGAACTCCGGGATCGTCGTCATAGATCATTCCTTCGAGCTGGCATGCCCGCACAAATGTCTTGGCTTTACCGCTCTTCAACGCCGTCGTGAAGTGCGCCTTTGCTTCGTCAAGGTTCCCATGAGTAAGCAGGACCCATTCTCCGAACATCGCGTTCGCAAAAACGTTCTCCGGTTCCATGCGTAAGGCTTCGCGAAGATGCGATTCGATGATCCCCGATTGCCCAGTGATTCTCCACTTCAAGAGATTCAGCCAACCGAGGTGCGCCACCACATCGGCCGCGCGATAATCTTTGGACGTGCCGAGTCCGCCCTCGAGGATAGGGGTGAGACGGTCGAAAATCACGCGCGCCTGAGGCGCGACTGCATCCAAATCGTGCCTTGGAGTGCGCATGTCTTCGATCCACGCCATCGCGACGTCCAGCCGTGTGTGCAGGGCCTGTTTGTCGCCCGGATTGGCCTTCAGAATCTCGTCTAGGGTGTCCGTGGCGGCCGAGTATTCGCCGAGTTCGCTCTGCCGTTGCGCGGTGACGAGAAGAACATGAGACTGGCGTCCCTGCTTCCACCACCCCTTGAGTGGTCCCACCATGCCGCTAAGGCCCGTGATCAGCCCGATCCCTGCGGTGATGACGCCGATCCAGGCCAATATCCGCTTCGATTCAGGTTCTTTCTGTGGGACCTGCTTGCTCTGGCAGTGAAAGCACACGGCTGCATCAGCGGGAATCGGCTCTTTGCAGGCGATGCACAGCTTCTGAGCGGCGGTGGTTGATCTTCGATTGAAGGCGGCCATCTTGTGAAATTGCTGCGACCGGCTGATCTCCAATTCCCCACCAGAAGCCTTCGATCTTAGGAGCTGATTTGCCCCAGAATCGCGCGTGCCTCGGCCGCAGGATCGGTCGCTTCCGTGATCGGCCTGCCTACCACGATATGACTGGCTCCCGAGGCGATTGCTTCCGCCGGCGTCACGACCCGCGCTTGGTCGCCGACGCTACTGCCTGCCGGACGCACTCCCGGAGTGACAATCGCAAATCGGTCACCCAGCTTCGCGCGCAGCGCGAAAGCCTCGCGCGCCGAGGTGACCACGCCCTGGCAGCCTTGCGCCAGCGCGAGCGTAGCCAGTCGCACTACGCTGTCTTCCATGGACCCGGGAATCCCAATCGTCTCCAGATCGTGTCCATGCATGCTGGTGAGCACAGTGACCGCGAGCACCATCAATTCCGGCCGTGCCTTTGCTGCCTCCACCGCCGCTCGCACCATCTTGGTGCTCCCGGCGGCATGGATTGTCAGCATGCTTACGCCCAGCTTCTCAGCCTCTGCGACGGCGGCGCCAACGGTATTCGGAATGTCGTGATACTTCAGATCAAGAAACACTCGCCGTCCGGACGCTATGAGATCGCGCACAATCTGCGGTCCTACGGCGGTATAGAGCTGCATCCCCACCTTGTAGGTCAGGGCGGAATCACCCACCGCCGCCACGATCCTTTGTGCGGCGGCGGCGGTGGAAACGTCCAGCGCCACGATGAGCCGCTGGCGCGGATCACCACGACGATAGCCAATGCTATCGCTCGGGATGCGGTTGGGCAGAGCAGCCGTCATCCCGGCTAGTGTACTGGTTTTACGGGAGTTGCGCTACAGGGGGATGGTTATAAGCAACCGTCTGGTAGTCCGGTTTTGCTTGTTGCCCGGATTGAGCAACACTGGTCGATTGGATCAGATCCAGACGTACGCGCTGCAGCCCATGTGCCTTCATTTGGAGCGCCTGGGCGGCACCGTAAGAAAGGTCGATGATCCGACCCGGGACGATCGGTCCACGGTCGTTCACTCGGACAACGACAGCCTTCCCGTTACGCAGGTTCGTTACCCTCACGTAGCTTCCCATGGGAAGCGTCAGGTGGGCGGCGGTCATGTCGTACATATCGTACGGTTCGCCGCTGGCCGTCGGTTTGCCCTCGAATGTTTTTCCGTACCAGGAGGCTGTCCCCACTTGATACGGTTTGGTCTTTCCGACCTGTTTGCGGACCTCGGGTTTCTGTTGAACGGAACTAACTGGAGCCGGTTTCGCCTCCGAGATGTTCGGTCCCTGAGCCGCTCCCAGGCCGGCGATCAGAAAAGCAATCGCCAGTCCATGAGCTATACGTCTTCGCATTCAGTTCTCCTCGCATACTCAAAAGTGCCCTTGGCCTAAGGCTGGTACTTTCTGCAGTTCCTAGGCTGGTACTAACTGCAGTTCGTAGATGCTATCGGCCTGCCAAACTGTGTGTCAAGGCGAAAGGACACGTCCAACGGTGCCCTCCTAGTAATGGAAGTCTTACGTAACCTATTGGTAATTTATAGAGATGCAGACAAATGCCTTTATTTCAGAAAGGTTACGCATTTACTATCAAGTAAATGGCACGACCGACGCGGCAGAGTAGAATTTACAACCTGAATGGAATCAAGGGATTACAGGAACAGAGCTCGCAACCTACCTGAAATCATGTATTTATCGGGATGCCCTTCGCTTGATGGCAAAGAATTTTTCTTTAGAGCTGGCGTATAAAGTCGGTTCCGAGACCATGCCGATATGAGATTCTGTGCCAAACTCTGGACAAGATCGGAGCTTTCGAGAACGAAAGATCATGGCCGAAAAACCACCGGTCGTACTCACCATCGCAGGCTTTGACCCTTCGTCCGGAGCTGGTGTCACCGCCGACATAAAAACCATTGCGGCCCATGCCTGCTATGGCGTGTCTTGCATCACCGCCATGACCGTGCAATCCACCTCCGGAGTAAGGAGAGTGGAGGTGGTCGATCCGGCATTGGTTACCGATACGCTTGTGGAACTTGTCGGCGATTTGGAAATCGCTGCCGTCCACATCGGCATGCTGGGGTCAGGGAAGGTTGCGAAGGCAATTGCCGACTTCCTGAATCCGGCCGGAATCGAGAGGGGACGGCTGCCTAATATCGTTCTCGATCCCATTCTCAAGTCATCCTCCGGAGCCGACCTACTGGACGCAGCCGGAACTCGGGTCTTGATCGAACGCCTTATCCCGCTGGCTGATGTGGTGACTCCGAATGTAGACGAAGCGGCGGTGATTACCGGAATGAAAAGGGTAGAAGAGTTGGATGAAATGCGGGCGGCGGCCGCCAAGCTGCATGAGATGGGAGCCCCTGCCGTGGTCGTCACCGGGGGGCATCTCGAAAAGGCGATGGATCTGCTGAGCTTTACCACCAAGCGCGGGACGGAACAGGAGGTTTTCAAGGCCGAGCGCCAGCGTTCGACCTCTACCCACGGAACTGGGTGCGCCTTCGCGACGGCAATGGCTTGCCACCTGGCTCTCGATCGCGGCTTGGCCGAAGCAACGCTCCTGGCCAAGACCTATGTGAGCGCAGCCATCTCAAATGGTCAGTCCCTGGGAAAGGGAACTGGTCCAGTGCACCATCTTTACAGGATGACCCAGCAGAGGCGGGCCGCTGGCAGCGGGAGCGAATCAGATTAGTCGCGAGAAGGCTTCTTGAGCAGGATGCCGGCCACAAACGAAGCCGTGGCCGCCAACAGCCATTCCGCCCGGTAATACTGAATGGCTTGCCAATCTACCAGAGTCTTTGCGGTGAGCAATCCGACGAGCAGGGCACCGGCCACGCAGGCCAAGCCGATCACAAAGGCAATCAGCGAACCCGTCGGTAGCCCTACCCGGCTCTTGATCGCGTGAAAGTGCAGGTGACCCATCCAGGCAGGGAAATGAATCTTGCTCCAGGAAAAACCCGCCATTGCGGATTGAGTCGACCCAATGACGCGCTCCCATAACCCGGCGAGCGCCGCATCGGCGCGCGCGGACGAACTAAAGGCTTCCGGACGTCGTCCGCCACAGGAATGGCAGAACTTCGAACCCACCAGGAACTCGGTAGTGCATCGGGGACACACTTCGGCCATCGCCGGATGCGGGTCGCGCACGATGACTTCCTCATCCAGCGGATGGGTTGGCGGTTGCCAGAATTCCTGTGGTGTTCCTTGTGCTACCTCTGCCATACGTTGGACCTACCCGGAAAACCTTAGATCGCACTCCAATCACCAAAACTCTGCGAATGCAACTTACTGAAAAATAACAAATTGCTTACGCCTGACTTTCGCCCCTAGTCGCGCTGCAAGCAATTCTTACGCGCCGTGCTGCGTAAAGTTGCGTCAGTTACGAAAGCCTTGGGCCTCAAGGAACACACCAAAACAAAACACCCAACAGCAGCGAAGGTTCTCGAAAATCCCATAGCCCCAGGTCGTAACACTCTGGCCGCGCACGAACAGCCCTCCGAACTCCATTCGGCGAACCGGATTGTAGGCGCACAAATATGTCCGTCCGATACCTTCCGTCTGCGGCTGACCAGAGTATAGAAGTCGGTTCCGCTGGGTTGGGAGTAGCGGATGGGGAACCGCGATGACGCTCTTGATTCCGGCGGAGTTGTGGGCTCGGCCGCCGCTCAAAACGCCCGGACGCGCGCACTTCATTTAGACTAGGCGGACTGGCTTGTATTGTTTCTGAAGCAGAAATTTTCGAATGAATCTCCGGCCTTGCCCTCGCCTGATTGCGCTTCTCGCTTCCCTCATTGCGTCCTGCGTGTTCGCCTCGTCCCAGACGGATCCTTATATTCAGCCTACCCACGCACCTCAGGATCCTCAGACCCGGGTGGCCTTCGATCACTTCTACAACATGGATTACGAACGCGCGACACAGGAACTCGAGAAGGTCGTCGAAAAGCATCCTGAGGACGCTTTCTCGGTGAACCATCTGCTGACCGTGATTCTCATGCGCAATCTCTACGAGACAGGGGCGATGAACACTGGCGATTACACGAACGACAGCTTTATCGGACGTGCCCCCCGTCCCACAGATAGCAAGATCAAGGATCGTATCAAAGAGCTGGCACACCGCGCCGAGACCCTAGAAGAGACCCAACTCAAAGCCAATCCGAAGGACGTCAATGCTCTCTACTGCCGTGGCGTTACACGTGCCGAGTTTGCGGTTTACACCGGGCTGGTGGAGCGCGCCTGGTTCTCGGCGTTGCGCAATGCCGTAGGCGCCCGCCACGATCACGAGCGCGTCCTCGAACTCGACCCATCCTACTCCGACGCCAAGATGGTGGTCGGCACCCACAACTACGTAGCGGGCAACCTGCCTTGGAGCATAAAGGTCGCGGCGGCCCTGGCCGGGCTTAACGGATCGAAGGAAAAAGGCCTGAGCTACCTGCGCGACGTGGCAAAGAGCGACGGCGAGAACTCCACTGACGCCAAGGTGATTCTCTCCCTGTTCCTTCGCCGTGAGCACCAATACGACGAGGCCATTGGATATATGCAGGAGTTGACCGCGAAGTATCCCGGCAACCATCTTTTCCCCACCGAGGTCGCCAATCTGCAGCGCTCTGCCGGGCAGTTGGATGAGGCTGAGGCGGAGTACCGCAAGGTCTGGCAAAACGGCCGGGAAGGGAAGTACGGCAAGCTTCACTACGAACTCGCGGCGTGGGGCTTGGGCGAGTTACTGCGCAGTAAAAAAGATCTCGCTGGGGCCGCCGCCGCCTACGAACTCGTGAATGAGGCCCCCAATCCCGATCCCGACATTCGCCAGAAAGCCAACCTCGCGGCCGGAGAAATGTACGACCTCCTCCAGAAACGTGATCTGGCGATGAAGGCCTACGAAGCGGTGCTGACCGGCCGCGCCGACAGCGGCCAAGCCGACCTGGCCCGCCGCCACATGAAAGAGGCATATCGGGAGTAGTTTCTGTATTCCTCTGTGTTCCTCTGTGCCCTCCGTAGTGAAAAACGAAGTTGGAACATCGAACCGTTGACTTTCGTACCATAGGTTGAGGGCGGAGCTATGTACTGCAACTATTGCGGAAAAGTGATTCAGGACGATGCCCTGGTCTGCGCCTACTGTGGGATTCGGGTGGGAGCCTCGTTAGCCCGGTTGAAACTTGTCCGTCCGCGCCTCGGGCGCAAGGTCGCCGGTGTTTGCCTCGGATTCTCCGAGTACTTCGATATAGACGTCACGCTGGTCCGAGTCGTGTGGCTGATCGTGGCGTTCATGACGGGCGTCGGCTTCCTCTCCTATCTGATTGCGTGGATCATCATGCCGGAAGAGCCGCTGTTGCTGCCTGCGCCCACAGGTGCGCAGCCGCTGCCGGACACGCGGTAGGCCTCACTTCGGTCGGCGCCGGAGACTAAAACGATGCACGCCGCTTGGCGACGCTCGTGTTCTAATGGCAGCCATGGCCGCCAATCGTGTACATAGCGATGACGCCGAAATCGTCTACTGGGTCCTCGGCGACGGACCTGCCGTAGTTCTTCTCCATCCTTTCCCCGCCCATCACGAATTCTGGATGCCGGTCGCCGAATCGCTCGCATCCCGCTATCGGCTGGTCCTGCCCGATTTACGCGGGCATGGGGAATCCGGAGTCGGCGAAGGTCCCGCCACGATGGCCAAGCATGCCGCCGACATCGTCCGCGTGATGGACGATGCTCAGGTCGGCCGCGCCCCTCTGATCGGAGTCTCCATCGGCGGTTATCTTCTCTTCGAGTTCTGGCGGAAACATCGCGACCGCGTCGCTGCGCTTGGTCTGTGCAACACGAAGGCTCCCGCTGATAACGCCGAATCCCGCGCCGCACGGTTGCAAGCGGCCAACGATGTCCTCGAGCGTGGCATTGAGCCATTTCTGCAATCGATGGTTCCGCGCCTCATTGGCAAGACCACACGCGAGACGCGCCCCGACCTCGTCGACGGTGCAGTGCGCATGATGCGCCACATGTCGCCCGAAGACATCGCACAGGTGCAGCGCGGCATGGCCGATCGGCCCGATTCGATCGATACACTGAAGACCATCAATGTACCGACGTTGCTTGTCACCGGAGACGAAGACATTCTCACCGGCATCAACGAAGCCGAACTCATGCGCCGCCACATCGCAGGAAGCCAGTTGCGCGTGATCCCAAAAGCTGGCCATTACTCCCCGTGGGAGCAACCGGAAGAAGCCTTCAAAATCATCCGCCAGTTTCTCGACAGTGTGTGAGGAAGACCGAGGGGCACTCGCACATCGCGCACAGCCTGGGAAGCACTGTGTCGCGAAGCATGATCTACGTCAGAAGCAACATGAAGAGCAACGTGGAAGAGCGGCCCTTCAGGGCCGCGTTACAAGAACGCGAATTCGGGGCTTTAGCCCCTGCGGTGTCCGGGTCTAGAATCAAGGCGCCATGAAAAAACTCATCCTACTCATCTGCACAACCCTTCCAATGATCGCTTTTGCGCAGACGCATCCCCTCGAGCGTCCCCACATCACTGCCATCGATCACGTGTCGTTCTACACAACCGCAACCGACGGCGTGAAGCATCTCTACGTAGAGATCCTAGGCCTCCCGTCCGCCACGCCGATTGAATCGGGCGAAACCGTCCGCTACATGTCGGGCAAACAATGGGTCGGCTACGGCCCGGCGCCCGATCCCAAAGCTACCGACCGCATGGATCATGTTGCGTTCACCACCGACAATATCAGCGCGCTCCGCCGCTATCTCATCGAGAAGGGAATCAAGCCAGGACAAATCGAAGGCCGGCCCGACCACAGTCTCAGCTTCATGGTGAAAGATCCGGAAGGCCATCGCATCGAGTTCGTGGAGCGCGGCAAAGACGACTCTGCGCCTCCCGCACCCAACGCCGTATCGCACCGCATGATTCACGCGGGCTTCCTGGTCTACGACCAAGCCGCCGAAGACCATTTTTACCGCGAGATCCTCGGCTTCCGTCCCTACTGGCATGGCGGCATGAAAGACAACGAGACCGACTGGGTCTCTCTGCAGGTCCCGGACGGCACCGACTGGCTGGAATACATGCTGAATCAACCTCAGCATCCCGATCTCGAACTGACCGGCGTGATGAATCACATTTCCTACGGTGTCGCCGACATGAAAAAAGCGCAGGCCATCCTCGAATCGCATGGCTGGAAGGAGCACGGCGAGGAGCATGCGCAGATGGGAAAAGACGGCAAGTGGCAGCTCAATGTCTTCGATCCTGATTTGGTCCGCGTCGAACTGATGGAATTCAAACCGGCGCAAAAGCCCTGCTGCAGCGACTTCACCGCCCCGCACCCGACGGAGTAAAACAACGAAGCTCGTTGTTCCAGGGGTTCCTCTGTGCTCCTCTCTGCCCTCTGTGGTGAGCACGACGCGCTCGCGCTGCTCCGAATTTGTTAGAATCTCGGGCGATGACAACTGCCATAGCCGAATCCGTGCTGGTTCCCTCCGGCACCGTTGCCACTGCCAAGGGTGACGGAGAAGCCGTCGATCTCAGTGGCGCCGCCAGCCGCGTATTTCTTGCGACCCTCTCCATCACAAAGATCATCGAGCAGGAATCGCTCGACGTCAGTATCTTCGGCTCGCCCGACGGCTCCACGTGGGAGCCCAAGTCCATCGCCGCCTTCCGGCAGGAGTTCTATACAGGCGAGACTCCTCTGCTGCTGGACCTGACCGCGCATGCCAATGTGAAATTCGTACGCGCTCATTGGGAGGTCGCCCGCTGGGGACGCGGTACCGAGACTCCCATGTTCGAATTCGGCGTCACGCTGAAGGAAATTCCACCGGAGATTTTGAAGGATGTGCGAAGTGCCTAGGCCGGCGACGATATCCCAGCCACTATGCCATTCACCATCCTGAAGATCGGTTCCCACTGCAGCGACGTGAAAACGTTGCAAACCCAGCTGAATACCGTTCTCGATCCCAGCCCTCGCTTGGTCCTGGATGGTGCTTTCGGAAACCACACTCGCGATGCCGTTCTACGCTTTCAGCAAGAGAACTGGCTGGTAGAAGACGGCGAGGTTGGACCCTGCACATGGAACGCTCTCATGGACACAGAGGATTATCCTCCGATCCTGCATACCATTCCGTTTATACCTCAGCGCACACCCACGACGTGCTGGGCAGCCTCCACGGCAATGGTTACTCGCTCCACGATCTCTACGGTTGTTTTTCGCACTCCCGATGATCTAATTATGGACGATGGAAGCCTGAGGAATTTTTCTGAGAGCGACGACGCCGTCAGCGGTGCCGCTCGCTTCGCGAAAGCCAACCTCATGGTCGTGGTGCCGCCAACCTCATGGATGCCGGTGGCTCTGAAATCCATGCTGTCGAAAGGCCCGTTAGTTTTCGACATGCTCTGGAGCGCCAAGGACTATGTCCAGGGACGTGGCAGTGCCGGCCACATGATCGCCGTCGTCGGAATTCGCGGAGATGACGATCAATCAGGCAAAGGGACCACTCTGCGGATCTACGATCCCTGGCCCCCGAACAAAGGCGATCGATATTCAGTCGGGTATTTCAAGTGGATTCAGGAAGTGCCAACTCGGACCTATCACATCTACCACAAGGTCTAACCCGCGCCAGAACGTCCTCTTCCGCTATATTGATCTGAGAATGAAACTGGATTCCTCCGCCGTTGTGCACCCGGCCCGCAGTATCCGTGGCAGCGTCGAGCTGCCCGGCGACAAGTCGATTTCACACCGCTACGGGATGCTATCGGGAATTGCCGAAGGTTCTTCTCGCATCGAAAACTATTCCACGGGCGCCGACTGCGCCAGCACGCTGGGTTGCATGCGCGCGATGGGCGTGAATTGGGAACGCAAGTCCGAAGGTCACAACGTCATTGAAGTGCAAGGCCGCGGCCTCTCGCTCGCCGCACCGCCAACGCCGCTTGATTGTGGAAATTCCGGCTCCACCATGCGGATGCTGAGCGGGATCGTCGCCGGACAGAGCTTTACCAGCGAGATGATTGGCGACGAATCCCTCTCCCGCCGCCCGATGGAACGGGTCATCAAGCCGCTTTCCGCCATGGGTGCACAGATCGAGTCGCACCAGGGAAGGCCGCCATTGCGAGTCACCGGTGGTCCTCTGAAACCGATCGACTACACAATGCCTGTAGCCAGCGCGCAAGTGAAAACCTGCCTGCTCTTCGCGGGTCTTTTTGCCGACGGCGAAACGCGCGTCGAAGAATCAGTGCGCACGCGCAATCACGGTGAGGTTGCTCTCCGTGCCTTCGGAGTGGAGTTGCAGCGTAAGAAGGTCGATGCAGGAAGCGAGGTTCGCATCCGTGGCGGCCAGCGTCTGCACGGCATCGAGGCTCGCGTTCCCGGAGATCTTTCCAGCGCGGCCTTTTTTCTCTGCGCTGCGGCTCTATTTCCCGGATCGCAGCTGACCCTGCCCAATCTTTTGATGAATCCCACTCGCGCCCGCTTGCTGGACATTCTCATGCAGATGGGCCTGCACATCTCCGTGACGCAACTCGAAGAGATTCACGGCGAAATGGTGGGATCGCTGCAAATCGAAGGCGCGAAGCTGAAAGGCACCACCATCGCCGGCGCCGACTCGGCCGCGCTGATCGACGAAATCCCCGTGCTGGCCGCGATCGCACCCTACACCGAGCAGGGAATTGAAGTGCGCGACGCGAAGGAGCTGCGGGTGAAGGAATCGGACCGCATCTCGGCGGTCGCAACGAATCTTCGTAAGATGGGCGCGCAGGTGGAAGAATTCGAAGACGGCCTGAAGATTCCCGGCGGGCAATCCCTTCGCGGCGCGGAACTGGACTCCTTCGGCGATCACCGCATCGCCATGGCCTTCGCCATCGCGGCGTTGCGCGCGGTAGGCGAAACCGTGATTCAAGGCGCTGAATCCGCCGCGATCTCGTACCCGGCCTTCTTCGAAAACCTGGAAGAACTCACTGCTGGTTAGCCTCTGTGAAACTCTGTGCCCTCTGTGGTGATCATTCTTTGTAGAGCCAAAATTCAATACAGCATTCTCCCGAGTCCGCGGGTAACTCCAGTTCTATTACGTAAGTGACCTGCCAACAGCAGTCGCCTCTGTCGAAAATACTCGCACACGGGCCGAGGACCTCGACGCCTCGTATTTCCGCCGCTCGTTCATTTTTCTGGGGGAAATTCACATGCGATTCAAGATGTTGTCTTGTGTAGTGTTGGCTCTGGTGTCGATGGGGTACGCCAAGGAGCCCAAGCCATATCAAACTGGCAAGCTCTTGCAGATGGATTCGGTTGCGTGCGGCGTGTCGGAAAAAGATGGCAAGAGTTTCGCCGGCGAAATGCTCGGCACCGATTCCGGCAGCAAGAAAACGCACGAGCTTCTTTGTCAGGAATATCTGCTGCAAGCCGAACACGTGATCTACCGCATTCGTCCGCGCGATGAGAAGCATCCCGTGCTTCTGCCCGTGGGCGAGCAGGCGCAGTTCCGCATTCAGAAAGACAAGATGCTGCTGCGTGTGGAAGATATCGACGGCAAAGAGCGCGAGTACACCGTGATCTCAATGACTCCTCGCAGCGACAGCAGCACGGCCGACGCGGCACCGTCACGAGTCAGCCATCTCCAATAACTGAAGCCTGAGGGATTCATCACCATGGCGCGGAGATCCTCCGCGCCATTTATCGTGGCCCCTCAGGTTATCTGTGTACCCGACGCAGAAGTGGCCCCTAGCAAGGCTTCCAGCCTCCAACCTTGCCCAACCGTGCCGCATCCATATACCGATTTCGCGGAGGGAGAGCCTTTCCGCTCGTTCTTTGGCCGTGCTCAGCAAGACTGCACGGGACGAATCCTTGGAGGAGTAAACAACAAACATGAAACGGTATTTGGGAATTATTCTAACGGCGCTTTTCTTCGTTGCCCCTGCGGTGGTCGCGCAGGAAAGCGGTCGCACGGATCATACGGAAGTCGGCATCTTCGCCGAATATTTTCGCTTCGGTGACCCGGGTCCCGACAGCAATTACATTGGCCTCGGCGGACGAGCCGCATTCAATGTCCATCCCAGCGTCCAAATGGAAGCGGAGATGGGCTACGACTTCGAGCGAAACTACACCAACACCTTCAGCAATGGCGTGACCACCGTGAATGTCACGGGTAGACTGCGTACACTGCACGGATTATTTGGACCCAAGTTTCAGACGGGTTCGGGTCCATTCCGAGTCTTTCTGACCGGCAAGGTCGGATTTGAAAATTTCACGATGACCCGCCAAGGCGTGCCCACCGGTTTCGTAAGTGCGGTGGGGTTGGAAAATGGTGCAACGTACTTTGCACTGTATCCCGGAGGCGGTATTGAGGCCTTTGCGGGACCGATCGGCGTTCGGGCTGAGATCGGCGACAACATCTTCTTCAACAATGGTGCGCACAACAACATGCGCATCACCTTGGGCCCGCAATTCCGGTTCTGATCGCAATGTAACGCTCGACAACCATCCGGCGGCCGCACTGGCCGCCGGATCTGTTTAACACGAGTCCCTCACAATCCCGTGTGACGCCTGTCACGGCGACCTTCCTGCCTTTTCCTTAGCGTCAATACCAGGAGACTAACTGTCGCCGGACGTTCGCGTGGATGCTCGTCCACATCCCGTCGTGAATCCCTGGGTCGTCACCTGTTCCGTGATGCTGGCGACCTTCATGGAAGTCCTCGACACCACGGTCGTCAACGTCTCTATTCCGCATATCGCCGGGAACCTTGCCTCCACCAACGAAGAAGGCACCTGGGTGGTAACCTCGTACCTGGTTTCGAACGCAATCGTCCTGCCGATTTCCGGATGGCTTGCGAATCACATGGGCCGCAAACGCCTGTTGCTGGCCTGCGTCGCCGGATTCACGCTGACATCCTTGTGCTGCGGACTGGCGACATCGTTATCACAACTCATCATCTTCCGCGTGCTGCAAGGCCTCACTGGCGGAGGACTTCAGCCCCTGGCGCAGGCCATCCTGCTCGAAACGTTCCCCAAAGAGCGGCACGGCCACGCCATGGCCGCCTTCGGCATTGGCATTTTGCTGGCACCCATTCTTGGCCCAACGCTTGGCGGGTGGATCACCGACAACTACTCCTGGCGCTGGATTTTTTATCTCAACCTGCCGGTCGGCGTTCTGTCGCTGTTCCTGATGAACCGCTACGTTTTTGATCCGCCCTATGTGAAGCGTGGAGATGGCAAGGTCGATCTCTGGGGCATTGGCTTTCTGGCGTTGGGGATCGGCTCCTTGCAGGTGCTTCTCGATACGGGCGAGCGCAAAGACTGGTTTTCGTCGAATTACATTCGCACCTTCACGGCCTTGTGCGTGTGCGGTTTGGTCGCACTCATCATTCGCGAACTGATGGCTAAGCACCCCGTGGTTGACTTGCGCGTGCTGAAGAACCGCTCCTTCAGTTCCGGAGTATTCCTGATCAGCCTGCTGGGATTCGTTCTCTACGCCAGCCTGGTGTTGCTGCCGTTATATCTGCAAACGCTGATGGGGTATCCCGCTTACAACTCCGGCCTCGCGCTTTCTCCGCGCGGCATTGGTGCGCTGCTGTTCACTCCTCTGGCAGGACACCTGACGACAAAAACCGATCCCCGGCGCCTGCTGCTCGTCGGCATGGTGCTCGGATCGATCACCATGTTCCAGCTCTCGGGGCTGAATCTCTATGCCGGGTTCTGGGACATTTTCCTGGCACAGATCCTGCAGGGAGTCGCGCTTAGCTTCCTATTCATCCCGTTGATGGCCTTGGCGATGGCCCGCATCCAGCCGGAAAACATGGGAAACGCGACCAGCATCTTCAACCTGATGCGCAACATCGGCGGCAGCATCGGCATCGCCATCATGACCACATTCCTCGCCCGGAGGACGCAAGTACATCAGAACCACCTGGTCGCGAATGTGACTGCCGGGAACCTGCAGGCCCTCCGACTCTTCCGCGGAATGCAGGCCAACTTCTACGCCCATGGCAGCGACGCAGTCACGGCCTCTCGCAAATCGATCGCTGCCATGTACGCCCTCGTCCAGCAGCATGCCGCCATGCTGGCCTTCGTTGAAGCGTTCTGGGTAATGGGCGTGGTGTTCCTGCTGATGATCCCATTCCTGCCGCTATTGCAATACTCGAAGCGCAAGCGGCCAGAGGCTGCGCCGAAGCCGCCATCAGAGAAGGTGCTGGTTCGAGCGGACGAGCAACAAGAGTTGCCGGAATCTGCGGAGGTAGAAGCTCCAGAAGAAGATCATCACCTGGTCTTGCACTAGCGGTTCTTATAAAAAAGTTTTCGGAAACTAGCTTTGGGAAGGGCTCGGCTTCAGCCGTGCCGCTTAATCCCATAAGACACGGGCTGTACCGGCTGAGAAATGTCGCACTCAAAACCCTCAATGAGCGCTATGGCCTGATTACAGCACCCATCGAGTAGACTCGTTAGGAAAGTACCGTCAGGCGGGTGGCATGAAATCAATCGCAGCGTCGCTTCTTCTCTTAGCTGGGAGCGTTTTTGCGCAGCAACCTTCCAAGCCGCAAATCTCTCCTTTGTTCGATCCTCTCTATGACGGCCCGGCATTCTTCGTTGAGTGCCGCAATACGAGTGGCCAGACTTTAGTATGGAGAGAATCACTCCGCGTTGACGGCGTGGTTCTGCCCGACTCGCATGGGCCTCTCACAATGGGCGCAGCTCCCGGAGAGACTTGGCGTGGTATTCTCGGGCTTCGACAGTCCAATCGCTCGTTTACTTCCGCCCTAAAGTTCGGTGCAATCGTGAAAAGCGAGCGTGCAGTGGCGATTAGTGAAGGAAAACACACTATTGCCGTGCAGTGTGGTGGCGTGTGGTCGGACGACATCACTTTTTTTTGGGAGGGCGAAGGGCATCCTTAGATTGGCGAAATATCTCTATTTCAC
>CAVUOS010000019.1:0-60818 GCA_963743105.1 Terriglobia bacterium | reverse complement strand
CTCTGGGATCACCTTTTTGGGAGTGTGCAATTTTGACCATTTTTCGGTCGGCTGTGTCTTGTACCTTTTCACACAAACAGGGTTGTTTTTTTGGTGGCGCAGCGACTCTCCCTCTCTCTCACGGGAACTGCGCCACCCTTTCATCATAGAGCCTTCCCTCCCGACACCCGCAACATCGTGAGTAGTTTCTACAGTAAAGACGAGTCTCTGATGAGGAGTGTCAATCGCTTTTAGAGTTTGGTGAACTGGTGTGCGCGCCAACAATCTGCGTGATTCTGGTCACAGCTCGCGGCGGTTTGAAACTGTCGGGCTGTAGGCACGTTTGACTTTCGACACCAGCGGTGAAATCATTATTTTGTCGAGCGCGGACCAAGTTGCTCCCCGCAAAAGTTGCTGTCTCGCTTTCCTACGCATTCATTCATCCCTTCATACGAAGTTGACTTCCGCGCATTCGGAACTCTCGAAAGGGGGCCGACCATGACACCCGTAGCAGCCAAGATTCTCAAAAAATTTGATCCCAAGACATTTCTCTCGACCATTGACGGCGGTAGGAAGATCACAGCGTTCCTCAAGAAACAGACGATCTTTGTTCAGGGCGACTCGGCCGATGCTGTTTTCTACATACTGAAAGGAAAGGTAAAGCTCACGGTTGTGTCGAAGACCGGGAAAGAAGCCACAATCGGCATTCTGAACGAGGGTGATTTCTTCGGAGAAGGGTGCCTTAGAGAGCAGCTTCTTCGCATGTGCTCCGCAACCGCAATGACCGATTGTTCTGTGATGCGAATCGATAAGAAGTCCATGATGGCAGTGCTGCACCGGGAACACGCGTTTTCCGACATGTTCGTGGCGTACCTGCTGGCGCGGAACATCCGATACGAAGAGGATTTGGTTGACCAGCTTTTCAATTCTAGCGAAAAGAGACTAGCTCGGATTCTGCTGTTGCTGGCTCACTTCGGCAAGGAAGGCGCGCCCGAGACTCTAATCGCCAATATCAGTCAGGAGACCCTCGCAGAGATGATAGGCACGACTCGCTCGCGGGTTAGCTTTTTCATGAACAGGTTTAGGAAATTGGGGTTCATTGACTATCACGCGGGTGATGATTTGCAGGTTCACAGTTCACTTCTCAACATTGTTCTGCACGATTAGCTGTCCTTTCCTGCGCAGAACACTGGTAATAGGCGCGGATTTAGAAAGGAAGGGGAAATGGAGCATCCATTCGAGAGTCTAGCGAAGAAGGAATCGAAGTCTGACGCCGAACTCATTGCGTTCTTGGCGGTCACGAGAATTTCACATCAGCTTCCGATAGGTGCCGTCCTATCTCTGCCGGCGAGCCAACTGACGCAGGAGCAAGTGTACGACTCCCTCTTACGCGAAGCGTACACGTTCTTGGAGTGGTACCAAGATCATGTCGAGCGAAGGTCCCGCAAGCGGTCTGTCTTGAAAGGACTGACAGAAGGACATGGCGACCAAAGGCCGACTGAATCGCCACTTGGGGGTGCTGAATGAGCGACGAGTGGATTAAAACGCTTGCAGATCGCAGAAGAGTGAAATTCACCAACCAAGAACTGGCCGAGAGGGCGTTTCTTACCGCTCAGGTGGAAGGCAACAAAGTCGTCTATTCCATCATATTGACCAACGCGAAAAACCCGCTTAGTCATGAAGAAGTTGAAGCTCATTTCGAGGGCGAGCTTTCAAAGCGGTCGCCGAAATCGAATTGAGCCTAGCTCTACTTTTGATTTGTCACGGAAGCCCTAGCTGGCGGTTTGCTGTATCATCGTAGCGCCGCCTCGTCCACGTCATTTGTTGGCGGGTCCTCGATCTTCTCCAGTGACCTTTGAAGGATGAGCAACTCTTCTCGCATCTGCTCGATGCGATCGATGATCTCTCCAAACGCTAAAGGCGGGTCGTTGGCTTTAGCCATGATCCACGAAGGCTATACTTTTAGGGCGGAACCGTCAGCCCTTTAGCGTACACAGCCCTCTGGGCCGCGACCATCCAAAGCCGCAAGCCACGACACTGGATTGTGGTATGGGCGTTGAGCTTGAGGCGCAGAACTCAGTCCCCTGCCCTCAGCGGTCACCCAAAACCGGCCAATGAGGGTCACCTGAAAACCGGCCAACGAGAATGAAGCCCGGGGACGTTGATTCCGGCGTAAGGCACTGTAGCCTTCGTCGGCATGAGCAACGTCTTGAGCGAAGAGAAAACAACAACAAGTGATCGCCCTGGGACGGCTGGGATGGCCTTTACGGCGCATCGAGCAAGAGACCGGGGTACGCCGGGAGACCGCCGGAGCCTACCTGAAAGCGGCGGGGATCGGAGTGCGGCCGCCAGGTGGGTGGGGACGGCGACCACCGGCAAAACCGGCCAACGAGGTGACCACCGGGTCGGACGCGGCAAAACCGGCCAACACGGCCAACCCCAACCCACGAAAACCTTTCCAAGAAGGAAAAGCAAAAGCAAAAACCTCAAAACCGGCCAATGGAATGGGTGACCACCGGGTTTGGCGTGGACTTGAGAGGCCCGGGAGCGGGAAATCTCACCAGCCCGTTGTGTGCACCAGTGCCTGCGAACCGTTCCGTGAGGCCATCGAACTGGGTCTGCGCCAGGGCCGCAATGCCATGGCGATCTGGCAGGACCTGGTGTCCGAGAGCGGGTTCGTCGGCGGCTATCAGACCGTCAAACGCTTCGTTCGCAAGCTCCGCGGAAACCAGAACCCCGCAGCCACGGGCCGTGATCCTCACCGCACCCGGAGAAGAAGCCCAAGTCGATTACGGCACCGGGCCCGATGGTCCGCGATCCGCAGACGGGCAAATATCGACGCACCCGATTGTTCGTGATGACGCTGGGATACAGCCGCAAGGCGGTACGCTTTCTGACCTTCCGCTCCAGCTCTCGGATCTGGGCCGAGCTGCACGAGAGAGCCTTCCGTCGACTCGGTGGCAGTACCCGCATCGTGGTGCTCGATAACTTGAGGGAAGGCGTGCTTGTCCCCGACCTCTACGATCCCGCTCTGAATCCACTCTATCGCGACGTGCTGGCGCACTACGGGGTGTCGCTCTGCCGTGCCGGATCCAAGATCCCGATCGAAAAGGAAAAGTCGAGTCGCGGCGTCGGACATGCCCAGAAGACACCGCTCAAAGGAAAACGCTTCGAGAGTCTGGAAGAAGCACAAGCCTATCTGGATCGTTGGGAAACCAGCTGCGCCGATACTCGCATCCACGGCACCACCAAGCGGCAAGTCGCCGCCATGTTTGCCGAAGAAAAACCGTTCTTGCTCCCGCTGCCCCTGGAACCGTTTCCGCTACTACCAGCACGGCCAACGCGTCGTGCATCTGGACGGTTGCGTCGAAGTCGAGGCCGCCTACTACGGCCTACCGCCAGGCTGGATCGGACGCTTGGTCCAAGTGCAGTGGGATGAGCTTTTCGTTCGCATCCTCGATCCCCACAACAGTCAGCTGCTGCGCGAGCATGTACGCCAGAAACGTGGCTGGTATCGCATTAAAGAAGAAGACCACCCGAAACACAGACCGCTGCGCGTCTCCCAGTTACTGTGGCGAGCCGGCCGAGCCGGCACTCACATCGGCACACTCTGCAACCTTATTTATGGCCAGCTCGGAGAACCGGGGGTCCGCCGCGTCCTGGGCGTGCTCTCGCTGGCCAAGAAGTTCGGCTATGGCCGCGGTCGAGGATGCTTGCGCGGCCGCTCTCGAAATGGGAGTCCATGAGTACCGCTTCGTTCGTCGCTATCTCGAACGTGGTCCCCAACTGACCTTACGGCAAGTCGATCCTCTCATTCGCGAACTGGTGCACTACCGCGATCTCATCAACCTCAGAACCCAGGAGCCAAAAGAATGAATCTCATCGAGTTGAATCGTGCGTTACGGCAACTACGACTGGGCGGTATCGCCGCCGTGCTTGAAACTCGTCTCCACCAAGCTCAGGCAGAAGCCATGCCTCCCATTGACTTCCTCTCCTGCTTGGTCTCGGACGAACTCACTCGTCGCGGTGAACGATTGCTGGAGCGCAGGAAAAAGCAGGCCGAGTTTCGCGACCCGCAGAAGTCCCTCGACAACTTCGACTTCAACTTCAACAAGAAGATGAATCGCAGTCTGGTCTTCGACCTGGCCACCGGCGCCTTCATCGCTCGCCACGAAGACGCTTTGTTTTTAGGGCCGCCCGGCACCGGCAAAAGTCATTTGGCTCAGGCCATCGGCCAGGCCGCCATTCAACAGGGCTATCGCGTGCTGTATCGCGAAACCCACAAACTGCTCGATGAACTCGCCGAAGCCACCATCGATGGAACTCGCAAGGAACATATGGAACTGTTGGCCTCGGTTCCGCTCCTTATCATTGATGACCTCGGCATGCGCAAGCTGCCCGTCACCGCCGCCGAGGAACTGCTGGAGATCGTGATGCGACGCTATGAACGCACCAGCACTCTGCTCACTTCGAATCGACCCGTGGAAGACTGGGGCAAACTACTGGGCGATAGCGCGGCCGTCACCGCCATGCTCGATCGCCTTCTCCATCACGGTCATGTACTCAAATGCGGTCCTCGGAGTTGGCGCACGAAAATGGACTTGCCTCCACAGGAGGCTGCAGGGTAAAACAACTGAGTCCCCGGCCTCTTCCGTTGGCCGGTTTTGCCCTGACCACCGTTGGCCGGTTTTGGGGTGACCACTGAGGCCCCTGCAGCCAATCGTCGATCCCAATGCGGTTCTGTAGGAGAGGCTGTCCGTGGTGAGTTCGCACTTCTCGCCCGCCCCCGCGCCACTTGCGTAGAAACCAATATCACGCTGCGACTTCACCTCATAACTCCCAACTGGGTTCCCGGCTAACTTTTGGCAGGCTCGGTGTAGCGCATTGAAGGCGTACAGTGGCAAACTCGGAAAATGCCCACGAGTTATCGAGAAGACACTTTTATAAAGCTCTTCGTTTCGGCGTACGAGAATGGTTCATGGGCAGATGCTCTCCATCAGCAGCCAGACAAGATTGAGAGGACCAAGCCAGCAGTCGATTGGCTTGCGAAGAGAAAATCTGACGGCAAGATTTTGGCTATTGAGCACACGATCATCGAACCGTTTGTCGGCGAGAAGGCTGACTTCGCATCTTTCGAGGCTGCATTCCTTGAAATCGAACGTGATACGTCCTTGTTGGTCCCAGGACGCTGGATTCAAGTGTTTGTGCCTGTCGGCGCATTGCAGAATCAACCCAAGGTTGCACGAGATTTGATCGTCCGGTCTGTCCACGCTTGGATCAAAGCGAATCGACTGGTCCTCCCCGACGGAATCTCGGAACATCGTTGTCATGATTACGGGGATTCCCGGTAAGCCCCCTTTCAATATCTGGCTTAACCTCCGGGTGGACCCGTTGCAAACTGGTCGGTCTGCCGAGGCTGGCTGTTTGCACGTTCGCAGGCAGCAGGTTGAAGACAACCTCGATGCAGTGATTGAAAAGGCCCTGAGAAAGAAACTTCCAAAGCTCGTCAACACGACGGCTGATAAGCGCATTCTTCTGCTCGAACGCCAGCACATGAACCTGTATCCCGACCGGATGCTTGATGAGATCAAGAAACGCGGTTCCTCTCTTTCCAGACCTAGCGCGTGTCGATGAGATTTGGATCATCGAAGCAATGTTTTATGGAACGGCGTTCGGCGGGAACTGCGTTCGTTTTGGTCATTACCAAAATGGTAGGGAGGTTAAGAGCTTTACTTTCGATGATGGGAGGCTACTGATGTAGACGTCGTTTTCGGAGAGAATCGGCTCGGAGCCATGCTCGAAATCCGGTAGTTTCCGAGTCGAACTCACCGACTCATATACCCCTTTGGCGGAGTTTCGGCATTTAATCGGCAGGGCGAACAAGTAGCGAATCGCATATTAAGTGCTTTGTTATGCGGAAGATACAGAGATGCCTTGCGGAAGGACCTAGGTGTACAGTGTACACCCGCTCACATTGACAGCCCTCTTTGAGCAGAAAGGACCCTCCGAAATTGCGCCCACCGAGGACCATCGGAGAGCCACAGAATGGGCCATTCGGCGCGTATTGACCCCTTGGGAAGGTAAGTGGCTCCGAGGGCGCCTTCGTCAGATCAGAGCTTGTGTTTCTTGAGGACCTCATTTTGGGACGCCGTTCTAGGGCTGGCAGGATCGCCGGAGGGTTTCCCGGTCGTCGGGAACCTCTGCATCGCAGCACGAGCTTCCTAGGTGGGTAGGAATGGCATCTAAAGCTGGGTCAGCAGTCGGGTCAGCACTAGAAGCTCGCTGGGGTGGTACTTTACGGGGTAAAGGCCCGCGCCAGTCGCCATATTATGCAACGACTTGCACATGACTGCCTACCTTCCCAAGCTGGATGTCGCCGGTTCGATCCCGGTCTCCCGCTCCATTTTTTTCAAATTTCCCGCGAATAGCTTGCCTGCTGTATCGATTCTCGTGCACAATACCGCATCCTTAACTTGTCGATAGGCATCTCCTTCCCATGCGCATCCTGAAGCGCGGCTTTACTTGACGGCGTTCCCTCTAAACGCCCGTGTGTCGTTAACGACAGTTGCCCGTACTCAATGCCCAGTTATCAAGATCTGAAAGGAAGCCGCCGATGCTGCGCAAGATCTCTGTCTCTCTTTTTCTGCTCACCTTATGCGCTTCTGTTTTCGCTCAAGAGTCGCGCCACTTCACATTTCACTACGCATTCACGGTAAAGAACGTGCCCGTGGGTAAACGCGTTCGCCTCTGGATTCCAGCCGCGCAATCCGACGAATATCAGGAGGTAAAGATCGTTTCTGCCAAGGGCGACCTGCCTTTGAAACGGACACGCGAAGCCAGGTTCGGCAACGAGATCTACTACGCTGAAGTGGACAAGGCATCCGCCGCCGACTTGAACTTCGACGTTGAGTACGATTTCACGCGACACGAGCGCAACGCGCTGAATCCCGCACCGAAGCCATCCACCGTTGCGCTAAGCAGCAAAGATCGCATTCAGGATTTGCAGCCTGACGCCCTTGTGCCCATCACTGGCCTGCCGGCCGAACTGGCGGTCAAAGTGACCACCGGCAAGAGCGACCCGCTCGACAAGGCGCGCGCGATCTACGATTACGTCTTCACGACGATGAAGTATGACAAGACCGGTACTGGCTGGGGACATGGCGACGTCCTCTATGCCTGCGACGCCAAGAAGGGCAACTGCACCGACTTTCATTCGCTATTCATCGCGATGGCGCGCTCGCAGGGCATTCCGGCTCGCTTCGAGATCGGATTCCCCCTTCCGCCGGACAAGCATTCGGGCGAGATCGCCGGGTATCACTGCTGGTCCGATTTCTACGTCGACGGCAAGGGATGGATTCCGGTCGATATTTCGGAGGCGTGGAAGCATCCGGAGAAGCGGGACTATTTCTTCGGATCGCACGACGTTAATCGCGTGCAGTTCACTATGGGGCGCGATTTGAAGCTAAGTCCGTCGCAGAATGGCAAGCCGCTGAACTACTTTGTCTATCCCTATGTGGAAGTCGACGGGCAGGAATATGGAAACGTGTCACTCGCCTTCTCTTTCGCGGATGTCGCGCCCAGCAGTCGCCGCGAAGTGATGATTGAAACATGGCGCGAGTTCCATCGGGTTTCGTGGACTAACCGGGTCAGCGCCGTCCGACTCGATTGCCCGGACCGCCGCTCCCGGGCCCTTGCGGCACATCGGGCGGCGCCGCCGGCGGCGTGGGATTCACGCCGTCCCCAGGCTTCGGCGCGTTTTCCGGATCCTCTCCGGGGCGCCGCAGGCTGGGGGCATTCGCTGGACGGTCCTGTTCTTCCTTCTTGGCCTCCGTCTCTTGATCGGGCTTCGCGAGAATCACTTCTTTCTCGGTGCGGACAATTTTCTCGCCGCCAATCTTCATGGTCTCGATCCGCACCACTTCATCCCCGATGATGCGCACGAAGTCGACGTCGGCCGGAGGCTCGCCATAGATCCACTCTTCGTACTCAGTCTCGCCGTCTTTCTCCCGCACTTTCTTCGGAGCTTTGCCCCTGGCGTGCACTACCATTTCCGTGTTCATGCCGACCAGCACACGATGCGCTTTGATCGCTTCTTTCACCTTCGGCGGCACGGTATCGAGGTAGGCCTCTTCTTTGTTCCTGGCATTGAAGTCCAGGACCGGGTACAGCAGGGCCCGTAACTGCGCCGGGCTCATCTCAGGAACGTATTTGTCGAAGTAGATGTCCAGGTAACTTCCGTGGGGATTGTCAGTCGACTGGTCGCGCGAAAGCGGTACGGAAGCACCGCCTGCTCCCGACACCTCGATGTGCTGATACCACTTCTTGCGGCGCACGGCGCCGCCGTTGAGATCGAAATGAATGTAGTTATCTTTGATCCGCACGAAGGAAATGTGGGCCGGGTCGCCCGGTTTGATCGACGGTCCCCACAACGCGATGAGTTGTTGCAGTTCCTGGCCACTGGGTGTAGTGACACCGTCCTTCAGCGTCAGCCCTTTCGACCCCATTGGAAACTGCGCGCGCGAATAGACGAGCTGGGTTTCGAAGTCGCGGATGATCTCGAAGCGGGTTTGCTTAGATATGTGCGCCGCATTAGTCGGGATTGCGGGGGCAGGCTGCGACGCCTCGGTAGCCGGAACTGACGTTGACTTCTGATCTGTAGCGGCGGAACTAGTGTCTTGTCCGTAACTTGGCACAAGAAAGACGGCGAACAGTGCGAGAAATGCAGGCGGGAGGATACGTTGCATAAAGCACCTACTCGACCTTAGATGTAATTATACCGTGCCGGAGATCATGGCAAGTTGGAGTTTTCGGCCACTGAATGGTGCCGGTCGGGGCGCAGAGAATACGCTTTCAAGAGCTGACTGGCAACGTCCGCCGTGCTCTCCTTGGTCGCTATCCTCCGTGTCCCCTCGACTTCCATGCCGATTAAGCTTTTTTTGTACCACTGTTTGTACCACTGAGAGAGCCGAAGAAAAACTTGCGAATCAGGTAGAAAAGTCCTTCTGAGAGATTGACATGCGTGGAGTTTTAGGCCAAACTCGCGCTAATCGCGCGTTTTCCGCAGTGCGGCGGATTCGTATCTGGCCAAATTTTTCTCCACAAGGCGATAGGGCCATGGCTTCTGCTCCGCGTGAGGCGTCTGCGTCACGTATTACTTCCAATCGTGATTTCCCTCGTTCCCCTGATTTTGAACAGGCGACGGTAGAGGAATCCCCCAGCGATCTCGATCTGGTCAGAATCCTGCGTGAAGCTGCAGCCTCCGGCTCGCAACCGCTGGAAGCTATCGCGGACGCCGTCGCCGATGCAGCGCGGGTTTTGAGCGCCGCGGACGGCACGGCTCTGGGGCTCGAGTCAAAGGGGATGATCGTTTGCCGGGCGCGCAGCGGTGACATCGCTCCGCCCATAGGCGCACCTATCAGCGCCGAATCCGGGATTTCTGGCGAGTGCTTGCGCACGGCCACTATGCTGGTTTGCCACGACGCCATGACCGATGCGCGCGTGGATACTGAGGTATGCCGCAGGCTGGGAATACGCTCGGTGGCGGCCGTTCCTGTGCGCGGGCCCATGGGCGCGGCTGGAATCCTGGAAGCCTTCTCCGCGCGTCCCAATTCCTTCGATGGCGATGCTCTCCGTTCGCTGCGGGAACTGGCCCTGGTCGCCGAAATGGCTTATATGCGGGAAGCGCGCGACCATGGACGTAGGGAGCTACCAGCAATCGCAAAGCCTACAGCCCACTCGACTCCTCCGCTGGCCACCGAGGATATTCTCGACGGGCTGTCGCAGCCAGGCAAGAAACGCCTTTGGATCGTTGGGGCTGTCGCCCTCACGTTGCTGACGGTTGCGGTGGCTTGGTGGAGCTGGCATGTCCCCGGCGACGAAGCCGCCATCGGCGGGCAAAGCGTGCGCGCGGCCAGCGCGGAGTCGACTCATTCCTCTCCTCCCGAAATGACTGCTCCCAAGCCAGGACCGGGAGTGCCGAACGTGCGTTCTGACCGCTCGCGGTCTCAGATTCTGCAGAATGCCTCGGAACTAAAGCCGATCGAGGCGACTCCTGGCGCGGTGGCATCGAAGGCGTCGGGGGCTCCCGATACGGTACAGGTCCGGATCCCGACAGGAACATCTCCTGAATCTTCCACCTTCGCAGAGCCGCCGCCGGTCGAGGTTGTTCCTTCGGCGAATCCGGAGTCGTTGGCTCGGCTGACATCCGTGGAAACGCCGATGCCGGCAGCGCCCCCGCGGGTATCCCAAGGTGTGGTCGAGCCGACGCTGATTCACAGAGTCGACCCGGTCTATCCGATGCAGGCGCGTACGGCGAGACTAAGCGGGAAGGTCACGCTCCTGGCCACCATCGGTACCGATGGATCAATCCGGACATTGGCGGTGACGGGCGGGTCGCCGGTGCTGGCTGCAGCGGCCGAGACCGCCGTTCGACAGTGGGCCTATCGGCCCGCTAGGTTGAACGGAAGCCCTGTCGAAGTGCAGAAAGAGATTATTATCGTCTTTGCCCAGCCGTGAGGCATTGCGCTACGACAGGTTTAGAGCCTTGCGGATCGTGCCGCGTTCCTTCTGAATTTTCTCCTGCAGAAGCGTGATCGCATAGATTAGTTGCTCGGGACGAGGCGGACATCCAGGAACGTAAACATCGACCGGGATGACCTGGTTCACGCTCTGCACCAGCGCATAGTTCTGGAACACGCCGCCCGACGTCGCGCACGCACCCATCGACAGCACCCATTTAGGTTCGGGCATCTGCTCCCACAGTTGACGAATCACCGGCGCCATCTTGTTCGAGACGCGCCCGGCGATGATCATCAGATCGCTTTGCCGGGGCGACGGACGGAACACTTCGGCACCAAAGCGCGCGATATCGAAACGCGCCGCGCCCATCGACATCATCTCGATGGCGCAACATGCGAGGCCGAAGGTCATCGGCCAGATCGAGCTCTTCCGCATCCAATTGACAGCGGAGTCGAGCGTGGTGAGGACCACGCCCTCAGGCGTGGGATTACCGAAAGTCAGGTCTCGGACGACTTTCTTGCCGTTCTCGACGTCGACGTAGGGACCAAAATTTAGTTCGCGGGACATTATGTGAGTATTTTAAACCACAGACGCCCAAGAGGACACTGCCGCTGCCTGGCTCCCTAGGACCTGATATAGGACATGATCGTTGAGCAAATGAAATAGCGCGCACTGCGGGAAGCTTTGCTGGAAATCTTCCTGCGTTGTACTTTTTGTTTGGCCAGATTCCCTCCATGCGTTTATCCTGTGGCGTCGTTCGTCGCTAAATTGCTCTATTTTTATGTCTGTGAAAAGTGCGCATGAAGTTCTTGAAGCGTTGGAAGATCCGGATCCTGCTATTCCTTGCCGTAGTCGGGCCGGGGTTTATTACTGCAAACGTCGACAATGATGCCGGCGGCATCCTCACCTACTCGTCCGCCGGAGCGCAATTCGGATACCTTCTGCTGTGGACCATGATCCCGATCACGCTCGCCCTGATCGTGGTGCAGGAGATGTGTGCTCGCATGGGTGCGGTCACCGGCAAGGGATTGAGCGATCTGATTCGCGAAGAATTTGGGCTGCGCATCACGTTTTTCATGATGCTTGGCATTCTCATCACCAACTTCGGCAATGTGGTCACGGAATTCATCGGCATTGCCACCAGCCTGGAGTTGTTTGGCCTGCCGCGGCTTTATACCGTTCCCGTCTGTGCCGTGATCGTCTGGCTGATCGTCGTCAAAGGCCACTACAAGAGCGTAGAGAAAGTGTTCTTAGCGGCGTCGTTTTTTTATGTGACTTACATCTTCGCCGGCGTCCTCGCGCATCCTGCCTGGAAAGATGCGGCGATTGCCACAATCAAGCCTCCCGATCCGAAGGCATTTCGCGATCAGACTTACCTCTACATGGTCATCGGCGTGGTGGGCACGACGATTGCTCCGTGGATGCAGTTCTACCTTCAAGCCTCCATCGTGGAGAAGGGGGTAACGCGCCGGCAATACAAAGCATCGATGCTGGACGTTGTGACCGGCTGCATCTTCACCGACGTGGTGGCGTGGTTCATCATCGTTGCGTGCGCAGGGACGTTGTGGATTCATGGGTTCCGCAACATCACCTATGCGGCCGACGCCGCGGCGGCCCTCAAGCCGCTTGCCGGGCAGTATGCCTACATTCTTTTCGCCGTGGGATTGTTCAATGCGTCGCTTTTTGCGGCATCAATTCTTCCTCTCTCAACCGCGTACACGGTGTGCGAGGGGCTGGGACTCGAGTCGGGAGTTGGACGGAAATTCGGGGAGGCGCCTGCCTTCTATTGGCTCTATACGGCGTTGATTGTCGCTGGCGGGGTAGTCGTTCTGATTCCTGGGCTGCCTTTGGTCAAGATTGCGGTCCTCTCGCAGGTCGTGAACGGAGTGGTATTGCCATTTGTACTGATCTTCATGCTGTTACTTATCAACAAGAAAGAATTGATGGGCGAGTACGTGAACAAGCCGCTGTTTAACGCGGTCGCGTGGGCAACGACGGTGATCATGATCGGCTTGACAGCGGCGTGGTTCTTGAGCCTGCGTTCGGGCTAAAGCAGCTTTCCGGCGGCGAGGTCGGTGACCAGCGTCAGGTCGGCTTCGAGGAAATCAAACTTCGCAAGGTCTGTCGGTTTCGCCCACTGAATGTCTTTGAAGATACGGTTCTCGAGATCGCCCTTATATTCGCGAACGATGTAGAAGCGCAACTCCACCATGCCGCCGTTCGGATACTCGTGCTGAATGCGCGCGAGTTCGTGGCCGATGGTTGCCTCAATTCCCAATTCCTCGTCGAGTTCGCGACGCAGGGCGTCTCGGGGCTGTTCGCCTTCTTCAATTTTTCCGCCGGGGAACTCCCATTTCAGCGGCATCGTCTGGTGCCGCGTCCGCTGGCACACCAGCAATTTGCCGTCCTGCATGATGAGGGCTGCCACCACCCGTTTCATGACTCGGCAGGACCCGCCGCCTCCAGCGCGCTGGCTACTGGATCGACGCAACTGGTGAAAGTGAAAGCAAATGCCGCAACGCCTGCGGAGCACCGCAGTTCGAGTTCGTGCAGTCCGAACTCGTGGTTGTCGACCAGGAAATACATGCGGGGAGAATCCACTTGCACGTAGCTTTCTGGCTGATCTTGTGAGTTGGTGCGTATGCGCGCGTCACGGCCAGCCTGTTTCTCGGTAAGAGGCTTACCATCTTGTAGAATCACAACCTCGGCATGCGGAACGTGCGGGCAAGCCATGACCAAGTTTACGGCGGCGGCTTCGTATTTCAACCTCAAACTGTGAGGTTCTTTCTCGGCGGCCTCGAAGTATTCCGCTGTCGATGCCCATCGACCATTCGCGTAAAAGAAGTTCTCCTCGAGAGCGCCGGTGAAGGAGTAGTCCGCGATCTGATCTTCCCTGAAGCCGCCTTCATTGCCGATACGACCACGCTGATGGCCGAGGTACAACTCTCCGGTCGCTCGGTAGCAAACCGCGCCTACATGATCTTCTTCGCGCAACGGTGCCATCAGCGGCGGAAGTTCGATTGCGGGATCGATCTCGCGGAGCAACTCGCGTATCACCTGCTCGCACTCGTCGTATCCGCCCTCGCCGAAGTGTCCGTAGCGCAGGTATCCGTCTTTATCGAGCAGATACTTTGTCGGCCAGTAGCGGTTGGCGAATGCTTTCCAGATTTCGCGGTTGCTGTCGATGACAATTGGATAGGTCAGTCCGAACTCGCGAATCCCGCGCTCCACGTTCGACTCATACTGAGCGAATGTGAACTCAGGCGTATGAACACCGATGACAGTCAGTCCCTTATCACGATAGCGTTCGTGCCAGCCCTCCACGTAGGGCAACGTGCGAATGCAGTTGACGCAGGTGTAATCCCAGAAATCGACCAGGACAACCCGCCCGCGCAATTGGCGAAAGCTCAGCGGAGTGGAATTGAGCCACACGCGGCCAATCTCAGGCGCGCGTACGTTGCCTTTCTCGACTCTCATGCGCCGGCTGCTTCCAGTTTTTTTCCTACAAGGGCCGCGCAGTGCTGCACGAATTCCTGATGTTCTCTGGTGAAGGCGGCGGGGAAGTGGCTATCGATGTCGAGCTCGCCAACGACTTTTCCGTGGGCAAACACCGGAACGACGATCTCAGACTTGGTTTCGAGCGAGCAGGCGAGGTAGCGAGGATCTTTGGCGACATCGTCCACCACAACGGTTTGCCCGCTGGAAGCGGCCGCGCCGCAGATACCCTGGTTGAGAGGGATGCGGGTGTGCGGTGTCATCGCGCCTTCAAATGCTCCCAGCACCAGAACGGGCGGCAGCGCGCCCGGTTCCAGCAGGTAGAAGCCGACCCAGTTGTACTTGAGCATCTTGTCATGCAGAAGCTTTACCATGCCCCGCATGAGATCGCTGGGCCGTGGGCGAAGATTCTGCCAGCGCAGAGACTTCAGAGTGTACTTCTTCCAGTCGAGTGGCCACGGGATTCATCAATCTTAACCTAGCGCGCCGGATTTTCCTCGCTAACTGCGGGAACGCCAGTAATCTGCCGGATTCCTTTGGTGCGCGGAAAAGCTTCAGGATGAATCGCCCACGCCAGGGCATCGAGGCCCTGCAGCAGCGTGGGTGCGGGAGTATTTAGAAACTCGTCGCGAATGCAGAACACGCGGCCTGAAAGTGCGGCTGAGGTTCGGTCCCATCCACGATCCGCAATGATTTTCTCGAGCGGAACGCGATCTCCGGCTCCGCACCATGCCGCGATGATAACGTCGGGGTTGAGGGCAGCAATCTCATCGGTGGAGCACTGACGGGCGGGCGTTCCAGCGAACTCTCCTCCCGCAGCCTCGATCAATTCCGCCACCCACGATTGCGACGCGATCACCGGCTTGCCCCACTCCTCGCATAAAACTGTCGGGCGTTTTGCTGCCGCGACGCGCGCTCGAACTTCCTCGATGCGCCGTTGCATGGCCTGAATTACTTCTTCTCCGCGGTCGGAGGCTCTTACCGCCCCGGCGATCGTAGCGATGTCAGTGTAGATATCGGCCAACGTTTTCGGAGCCAGCCCCAGGAATCGCGCACCGGACTTGAGAATTTCCGCGAGCGCCTTCTCCTGAAAAGGAACGGCCGCGATCACCCAGTCAGGCTGAACGGCGGTGATCTGGGCCGAATCTGCGGTCCACGAGTCCGCCAGAATGGTGCGCGAGCCATCCGCGACGCCAGGTACAACGTCGGCGCAATAGCGTGTGCACGCGATGACGCGGGCCAGTTCGCCGATCGCATCGAGAATCACAGTCGCGCTCGGCTGCAGGCACGCGATTCGGTGCGTGGTGTGATCCGGTGGCATAAGTCCATCTTAAATGCATGGCAGCGTGCCAGGAATGCGTGATTGCTGTGACTCTGCCGCCAACCGCCGCGATGACGTCGACATCTAATCGGCGCTCACAATATCGCTTCGAGAGAACCCTTGACCCCAAAACCATTCCTCATTATCGCTATTGCTGTGCTCGCGCTCTGCCTTGCTTCCGTCACTCCGGTTACGGTTTGGGCGCAAACTGACGTGACGTCTCTACAACCCGCAACGAGTTACCAGCTCACAGTGACCGTAGCTGGTACCGGTTCCGGCACAGTTACCAGCACTCCCGCGGGAATCAGTTGTAAGCCCACATGCGCCGCCTCGTTTGCCGCGGGCACGAAGGTAAAATTGACCCTCAAGGCAGCGACGGGATCTTTCTTCGCGGGATGGAGTGGTGCCTGCAAAGGCCTGAGCGCCTGCACGGTCACGATGAACAGCAATCTGACCGCGACGGCCACTTTCAACGTAAATCAGACCGTGAAGGTGCTGAACCATATCATCTTCATGGCCCAGGAGAATCGCGGCCTCGATCACTACTTCGGGGCGCTGCGGCAATACTGGCGCAACAACAAATTTTCGGACATCTCGTTCGACGGCCTGCCGCAGTTCAATCCAACGTCGGGCGCTGCGCCACTTTACGGTCCGCCGCCGACCAATCCCGGATGCGACCCGGCGTATCCACCGCCTAACGACTGCAAAGAGGATAACAACAGTCCATCCGTCAGTTCCTATCACCTGATTACGCAATGCATTGAAAATCCCAGCCCGTCATGGAACGAGGGCCACGTGGATTGGAACCTCACCAGTCCGTTGTCTGCTACGCCGTCCCTGGACGGCTACGTCTACACCGGCGCCCACGACGCTCGCAACAACAACCCGCCGTTTTACGACACTAACGGCATCCGCGTGATGGGCTACTACGACGACACTGATTTGAATTATTACTACTACATGGCGTCGCAGTTCTCGACTTCGGATCGCTGGTTTGCACCGGTAATGACCCGCACTTCTTCGAACCGCGACTATCTGATGGCTGCGACCTCGCAGGGATATGTCTATCCGATTGGTACCGACAGCAACGACCAGAAGCTGCTTACCGCGAAACCGATTTTCGAGGCCCTGCAGAACGCCGGCATCAGCTGGAAGATCTACGTCGATCCCGCGAATACGCCGTGCGCGACGAATCCGACGGCGCAGTGTCTGCTGGGATACAGTTACATCCAGAACTTCCAGTGGGGACATACCATTCCGCAGAATTATCCCAACAACCTGGTTCCGATTTCGCAGTACTTCACTGACGTGCAAAATGGAACTTTGCCGCAGGTGGCGATGATCGAGCCCGCTTCGCCCGCAGGGCTCGACGAACACGGCTCCGATTCCGATCCCTATCCGATCAACATTCAATTGGGGGCGCAGTACGTCGCCTCGCTGATCAATCCGCTGATGAATAGTGTCTCGTGGAAGGACTCGGCTTTCATTCTCACCTACGACGAAGCCGGCGGACTCTATGACCATGTCGCCGCGCAGCCGGCCAAAAGTCCGGATGGGATCAAGCCGGTGGACTTGCTGCCTGGTGACATCTGCACGGGTGTCACGGGCCCAACCTGCGATTTCACCTACACGGGGTATCGCGTGCCACTGATCGTGATTTCGCCCTATGCCAAGAAGCACTTCGTGCACCACCAAGTCGCGGACTTCACGGCGATTTTAAAGCTGATCGAAACGCGGTTCGGTTTGCCGGCCTTGACTAAGCGCGATGCTGCACAGGTCAATATGACCGCGTTTTTCAATTTCAATATTCCGCCGTGGAAGACGCCGCCAACACCGCCCGCACAAAGCACCAGCGGCGCGTGCTATCTGAACCAGCTGCCCTGAAGCGTGCTAACGCTTTATTTGTGCGAGTGCTGCCGATAGCGCATCAAGAGCCAACTGCACGGCGTGGGCTGATGCCTCGGGCAGGCCTCCAACGGTGAGGACGAGATCTTCCTTTGTGACCCTGCGGGCTTCCTCGGCAGTCTTACCCAAGGCAATTTCCGTCAGTGCCGACCCGCAGGCCATGGCCGGGACGCATCCCTTCGCCTTGAATTTAATCGCGGCGATCCGGCCCGCTTCGAACTTCAGGCTGAGGCGAATCACGTCTCCACACACGGGATTCTCAATCTCAACGGTGGAGTGTGCGTCGGGCAGATCCCCCGCGTTGCGCGGATTCTCAAAGTGATCGAGGAGTTGCGCGGAATACATCGCTTATCGCCGGCTGGTTCCGTCCGGAAAGTAAATCGCCCATCCGCGCTGGTGCGCCGCGGTCTCAAGATCAGGATTCGGGTTAACGGCGAAAGCATGCCTAGCCATCGCGAGCATGTCGACGTCCCAGCGCGAATTGCCGAAGGCCACGTCAATCTCCTTACCCGCGACCTCGCTCAAGGCCTTCGGCTTGCCCGGTCCGGAAGGAATACGCACCAGCTTGTCGGTGACGATGCCATGGTCGAGTTCCACCTTCGCCGCCAGAATTCTGCTATCGGGAATACCAAATTGCTGCATCCCGGCGC
Source organism: Terriglobia bacterium (assembly GCA_963743105.1). Taxonomy (GTDB): domain Bacteria; phylum Acidobacteriota; class Terriglobia; order Terriglobales; family Acidobacteriaceae; genus Sulfotelmatobacter. Next base: position 42,950 of record CAVUOS010000019.1, on the reverse strand, counting down.
GGATCAGCCACTCATTCGACGATGACACCGCCCAAATCTCGCAGCCCTGCTCGCGCAGTTGTTGAACCAATTGTTTCATCTCAGGAAACACGCGCCCCGGGAAATGAGAAGTCATGAACTCGGTGGCGGCTCCCATCACCGCAGGTTCCGAAAGTCCTTTGTGCATGGTCACCATCTCGCCGCACATCTCCTCTTCGCTGACCTTGCCTGCTTTGTACTCGGCGTATCGGGCACGCATGGCCCGAGCAACTTCCTCCGATACGATACCGCGCTTGATTTCCCAATCGAAAAAGGTTTCCCCGGCATCGCCCGACCAGAGCGTTCCATCGCAGTCAAAGGCCGCAACACGCGGGGCAAGCCGCAGAACAGATTCAATGAACTGAGTCGCGGTCGGGTAAGTGGCTTCGGTGCTCGTATGATCCATGCACTCTGACGATACCGTGCGCGAGAGGGAATGTGCAATTGCGAGAGGGCCGCAGGATTTCGGATTGAAGATTTCAGATCGCAGATTAACCGCCACGAAATCTGAGTGACTTAAATGATGCCAGGCGCGACCAGAGCGGCGTAGTCTTCCGGCGTATTGATGTTAAGGGCTACGTAAGGGTCATCAACGGGAAGATACTGAATGTGTTCCGGGTACCGGTGCTCAACTTCGCGTGCATTCCCGGTTGCCGGCTCGCGTAAGAATCGCTCCATCATTTCTCTGCCGGTGACAACGGGGTGGCCATGTTTACCCGAGAACTCCGGGACCAAGGCCCATACGCTCTGCGGAGCGGCGTCAAACGAATCGCGCAGTCTCTGGACCGTCGCAGCATTCGCCGGGGGCCGATCTACCAGCGTGATCAGGGCAGCGTCGCGCCCGCGATTAAGAACCTCGCGCAGGCCCACCTGCAGGGAACTGAACTGACCGCGGCCGGGATCGGGATTCACGACCAGCGACGCTCCATTCGCATAGACAATCGGCGCTAGGGTGCCTTCGTTGTTTCCGGCCACGACCACGACAAAATCAGTCGAGAGGCTCAGCGAGCGGATTGCAGCAGAAAGGAAGCTCTCTTTGGATGGAGTCTGACCGTCTGCGGCTGGTGGCCACGGAAGCAAAGCCTTGTCCTTCCCCATGCGTGAGGATTCCCCCGCGGCCAAAATGATGCCTGCGAAGCTGACCGACCGGGACATGGTGCGGAAGATAGCAGAAAGTCGAGAGAATGTCAGTGACGGGACTTGTCGATTTTTGATTGTTGATTGAAGACCCTCAGCTGACGAGCGTGCTTTTCAATGAACAATCAAAATTTAACCATCGCCACGACTAGCTGGACTTGCTGTCGTCGACGACTGCTTCCGCACTCGACTCCTGCTTCGTCTTGAACCAGCTCATGTGCGGCAAAGCTGCGGCAGCGTGTCGGCGAATCGCGATTAATTCGGCGGTGATCGCAACTGCAATCTCCTCCGGCGTGACCGCTCCGATATCGAGCCCGATTGGGGCATGAACGCGCTCGAAAAGATGGGCCGGCAAGCCTTCCGCCTGCAGCGCTTTAGAGATCTCAATTACTTTGCGCTTGGAGCCGATCATGCCCACGTAGCCGGCGCGCGTCTGAACGGCCCAGCGCAAGATGTGCATGTCGTCGCGGTGGCCGCGGGTGACGATCACGATATAGGACGATTCATTGGGATCGAGCGTCCGCATCGCCTCGTCGAAATCGAGCGCGTGTACTTCGCGCGCGGCGGGGAAGCGTTCTTTCGTGGCATAGGACGAGCGGTCGTCAGTGACGATGACGTCGAATCCTGCTGGGACCGCAGTTCTGCAAAGGTTAATCGCAACGTGACCTGCGCCGAAAAGATAAAGTAATGCTGGAGGAAGCACGGGTTCGACGAAAACCTCGAGTGTGCCGCCGCACACCAGACCTGTGTCGTACTTCGGATCCTGGTTCAAGTCAAACTTTAAGGTTCGGGGCTTCTCCGATTCCATCACTTCGCGAGCCGCTTGCCAGACATCGGCCTCGACGCACCCACCGCCGATCGTACCCACGATTGACCCGTCGTCGCGCACCAGCATCTTGGCAGTCTGAAAGGAAGGGATCGATCCGCGCACGTTGACAATAGTGGCGACCGCTCCGCGGCGGCCCTGGCGGCGAAGTTCGACGATTTGTTCGTAGATGTCCATCAGCCTTGATTATTGGGTTTCCCGCCAGGACGAGTCAACTCGGCTGCAGGATCTTACTTCTTAGCCTCCACCGTCGACTTCCAGTACGCCTGATGCCCGATGTAGTCATCATCGGCCAGGTTCGCGATGATCAGGCGCTTTAGCTTCAGCGGATCGACGTTCGTGCTTTGCACCTTATAGGCGATCGTGCCATCCGGCCGGATCAACAATGTATAGGGCACCGCCGCGTTCCAGTCGGGATCGAAGGCCGCGAGCTGCGCGTAAAGTTCAGTCGAGCCAAGGATGAGATTCGTGCTCGTCGCGTGTTCCGCCTGCAACACCTTCTCGACTCCCGGCTTCTCGTCCGGATAGTTGATGCTGACCGTGACCAGGTCGAAAGCGCGATGTCCGTACATGCGATACATCGTTTCGAAGGCGGGCAGTTCTTTGCGGCACGGACCGCACCAGGTCGCCCAGAAATCGACGAGCAGCAGCTTGCCGGTCGTGTTCTTGCGCAGCGCGCGCAGATCGTCGGCTGAGACCGGCTTTACCGTCACGGGTTGCTTCTCGATCTCGGCCGTCTCTTCGCGGCGGCCCTCCTCTTTGTACAGCCATTTTGTGGAGCATCCGACGGCCGGTGTCTTAGCGATCTCAACCGGCTTGCCTGCCAGCAGGGCGTCGAGCGCCAGACGAGCGTCGCGCCGCGTAACCAGCGGCTCTCGCGGATTGTTATCGACGCGCCCCTGGTAACGCAGCTTGCGAGCTGCGTCGAAGATAAACATGTGCGGAGTTGCCGTGGGCCCGTACAGTTTCGAAATCTTCTGATCCTCGCCGTCGTACAGGTAGGGGAAGTTAAAGTGCCGGTATTCGTCGCGGATCTGCATTTCTTCGAAGGAATCACCAACGTCGGTATAGCCCATCTCGTCAAGCCGCACCGCACTCGGATTGTTGGGCTCAATGGCGACCACGGTAACGCCGCGATCTTTGTAATCCTCGGCGATCTGCTTGATGCGGGTCTCGTAGAGCTGCGACGTCGGGCAGTGATTGCAGATGAACGCAATCATCAGGACTTTGGCGGATACGTACTCCTTCAGGCAGTGCGTCTGCCCATCGACCCCTTTCAGGCAAAAGTCGGGTGCCGCAGTACCCACGGCTAGCGTGGGCGGGCCATGCTCTTCCTCTTCCTGAGCGGCAGTAGGTGCTACCGGAACAAGAAGCAGGACAAGCAGCATTCCGAGGAAAGATCGGATGAGTGACTTTCGATGAATCATGATGATGATCCTCACACGGCTGAGATTCTACATCTGCAATGCTGTTCTCGGGCATCTGCAAAGTTCTTCAACCACACAGGACACGAAGGAAGATAGCCGTCGGTTCTCCTTCGTGTTCCTTCGTGCTTTATGAGGTTAAGCTGCCACTGGATTTGAGTGTGTTAGCTTGTAGGCTGAAATCGCAGCTGGAGATTTCCATGAAAGCCGTTCGTATCCATCAATTTGGGGGACCGGAAGTTCTCACCTACGAAGACATCCCCGATCCACAACCGCGCAAGGATCAGGTGCTGGTGAAAGTGAAGGCCTGCTCGCTCAACCATCTTGACCTGTGGGTGCGCAAAGGCCTGCCGGGTGTGAAGCTGCCGCATATCCTCGGTAGCGACATCGCCGGAGAAGTGGTGGAAGTGGGAGAGTACGTTCCCAGCATCAAGCCGGGCCAGCGAGTGATCGTCGCACCGATCCATTTTTGCGGACACTGCGTAAAGTGCCTCGCCGGTATGCAGAACCAGTGCCGCGAATTCACCGTGCTGGGCAACGCCGTCGACGGAGGTAACTGCGAACTCTTTGCCGCACCCGCCGCGAGCGTCATTCCTATCCCCGACTCCCTCGACTTCAACCGGGCCGCCAGCGTGCCGCTGGTGTTCGTGACCGCGTGGCACATGCTGGTCGGATTGGCGGGAGTGCGTCCCGGGCAGACGGTACTGATACTCGGGGCAAGTTCAGGTGTCGGCATCGCCGCGATTCAGATCGCGAAACTGTTTCATTGCCGCGTCATCACCACGGCCGGGGACGAATCCAAACTCGAAAAAGGGCGCGCCCTCGGAGCCGATTATGGTATCAACCACTACAAGCAGAAGATCTCAGAAGAAGTCCGCCGGATTACGAACAAGGAGGGGGTGGACATCGTGGTCGAGCATGTCGGCGCGGCCACCTGGGAGGAGAGCACGAAATGCCTGAAAACCGCCGGCACTCTCGTGACCTGCGGCGCGACCACAGGACCCAGCGTCGGCATCGACCTGCGACATTTGTTTGCGCGGCAGTTGCGAATCCTGGGTTCCTACATGGGCACCATGGGAGAGTTGCACGAAGTCCTCGGGCACATTTTCGCCGGACGGCTTAAGCCGGTGGTCGATCGCACGTTTCCCATGAGCGAAATACGCGCCGCGCACGAATACCTGGAAAAGAGCCAGATGTTTGGGAAGGTGATCGTGAACCCGTAAATTTGATGAGTTCCGCCGTCGCTAGCTGACGTGAGTTATTTGCTGTCCTGGTCCACAACTTCTTCTGAACCTACAGCTTCGAGCGCAACATGCTGATCACGTCGTCGGAGGTAATTACGCCAGTTAGCTTGTTGTGCTTGTCGACCACCGGAAGAGTTTGCAGGTTGTACTTGTCGAATTGTTCAGCCACTTCCATTTCCGTGGCGTCTTGATGGGCGAGCACGAGCGGTTCCTGAGCCAGCGAAAGCATGGGCTCAGATGTCCCCGCCAGAACGATCCGGGCCAGCGGTACGGCGGCGGCCAGCGTTCCCTTCGAATTGACCAGGTAGATGGTGCTGATGGCTTCGACGCCGCCTTCGAACTCCCGCAACGAATCGATCGCGTTCTGCACGGTCGCGTTTACGGGAAGAGCGAGGAACTCCGTGGTCATGCGCCCGGCGGCGGTTTCTTCCTTGTGCTCCAGCAATTCGACGACGTCGTGCTGAGCCTCGGGCTCCATCTGGATCAGGATCTGCTCGGTTTGATCTTCGGTCAGGTCGGCCAGCAGGTCGGCGGCGGCGTCGGGATCCATTTCTCCGACGATGTCGGCGGCTTTCTCCGAATCGAGCGACTCGACGATCGCCTTCTGCACCTTGGGTTCGACTTCTTCGAGCGCCTCGGCGGCAGTCTCTTCGTCCAACGTCTGGAAAACTGCCTGACGCTCGTCAGGAGCCAACTCTTCGACGATGTCGGCGATGTCAGCCGGATGCAGTTTGGCCAGGCCTTCGTGCGAAATCTTGAGCTTGACCCGGCGCGCCGGATCGGTCTCGATCAGATCGACAAAATCCCAGGGAATGCTGCGAGGCGGGATCTTTCCTAAAAGCGCATGCAAAGCAATTCGGGGAGCAACCCCGCGCAGCAGACGGCGGACAGCACCACGCGCCCCCACATCGACAGACTGAACCCGCAGCACAGGATTTTTGGGGTCTTTTTGCGAATCGAATTCAAGGTCCACGTCATTGACGCGAACGACCTTTCTCCCGTTTACGTCAATCACCTGCTGGTCAAGCAGGTCACGCTCGAGCAGGAAGAGGCCCTCCATACCGTTAGCCGCAGACCACTCCCCGGCGGCAGTCGTGGCACGCACTCCTCCTTCTACTGCGGAAACCGCCGTAAATGGGAGCATGCGGTTGCCGGTCTTGGTTTTGATGATGAGTGATGCGACCCGCGTCCGGTCTTCCTGGGGAGCCAGCGCTACCTCGCGCACGCGTCCGGCCGCGCCCGACGGATCATACACCGGGGCGCCCAGCAATTCGCTCAACGCGAGTGTCGTCATCGGCTAGAGAATAACCGAGTCGCGCGGAGTTCGGAACCAAATTCTCAACCGGATCTCGGAGTTCGGATGTCAGTGAATCGCAGCGGCACACATGAGGAGGGGTCAGGGGCAGAAGTCTGACGCTCGACGCCTGCCGCCCAACGCCTGCATCCAGCCTCTATAATGTAGCGTGCGCGTTATCTTCGACATCTTCGGCCAGACGCTGCAGACTCTCTGGGCACACAAGTTGCGTTCCTTCCTCACCATGTTCGGCATTGCCTGGGGCGTGGGTTCCCTTCTGCTGCTCGTCGGACTGGGCGAAGGATTTCGCTCGGGTAACCGCAAGCAGTTCGACTCAATTGGCGAGAATGTGCTTTTTATCTGGTCGGGACGCGCTCCCGTCGTCCAAGGTAGCTTCACGGCATTACGCCAGTACTATCTGACCTACCGTGATTACGAAGACGTGCTCGCCGAATGTCCCAGCGTGGGTGGTGCAACTCCTGTCATTTCTCGCGGCGACATTCGTGCGGTCAGCGACTATTTTCAGGCGGGCGGCCAGATCAACGGAGTGCTCCCGGATTTCAGCCGTATACGCTACGTCCCCATCAACGAAGGGCGCTGGATCAACGATATGGACGAAGCGCAGACCCGCCGCGTCATCGTCCTGGGAGACGAGACACGACGGACGCTTTTCTCAGGACGGCCGTCGATCGGAAACACCATTCTGCTGAACGGCACGCGCTTTGAGGTTATCGGCACCCTGCAGCGCGTGGGACATGGCGATAACAACACGCAGAATCTCAAGAACTACATCCCGTTCAGCACCATGCACGAATATTTCCCGCCGCTGAATGCCGGAATTGATACCAACGTCATTTCTCAGATCAACTACCAGCCAAGATCGCGGGCTTTGCATGAAACGGCCAAACAGGAGGTTCACAAGATCATCGCCCGCAACCATGGTTTCGATTACCACAATGCAGATTCGTTCGATGAGTGGGACACTGTGAAGACGGTCGATCAGATCGGAAAGATCTTCGACGCGATGAACATGTTCCTGGGCAGCGTCGGACTGGTAACGCTCGCACTGGGCGCCATCGGGATCATCAACATCATGCTGGTCGCAGTGGCCGACCGGACGCGGGAGATCGGCCTGCGCAAAGCGGTCGGAGCCACGAATAACAACATCATGTTCCAGTTTTTCGTCGAAGGCGCGTTTCTGACGATGCTCAGCGGCGGCTTCGGCATTGCCGGAGCAGCGGCGCTCATGGCAGCGCTATCGAAAGTCAGCCTTGGGGACGGCTTTGATCCGCCCAAACTAGTAGCTTCGACCGCCGCGCTGGCTGTGATTTCGCTCGGGGTGGCAGGCGTAGCGGCGGGGCTATACCCTGCCCGACGCGCCGCACTGCTCGAACCAGTAGAAGCTCTGCGCAAGGAATAATCATGAATCGCGATCTGCTTAAACAAGCCTACTCGGCCATGCGCCACGACCTCCGGCGCACTCTGCTGACGATGGCAGGAATGGCCTGGGGGATCGCGACTGTTGTGTTGCTGCTGTCCTACGGCAACGGATTCGGCAAAGCCATCGAGGTCATCTTCCAAAGCTTCGGTGCTACTGCTGTTGGCGTGTTTCCTGGACGCACTTCGCAGCAGGCCGGCGGCAACAAGGCCGGCGTACAGGTTCGCTTCACCAATGACGACATCGAACTGCTGCGCAACAATCTCCCGCTCTGCCGACATGTGGTTCGCATGTCGCAGAAGGACTCCACGGTCCAGAACAACAACCGCTCGTTCACATTTCCCGTGATGGGCCTCGATCCCTCTATCCAGAAAATCTGGAACCTGGACATCGCCGAGGGCCGGTTCCTCGACGACGCTGACAACATGCAGCACGGACTGGTCGCAGTTATTGCTTCGGAGGCACGCGACAAACTCTTTTCCGGCATGCCGGCTATCGGCGAAAGGATCCGCATCGATGGCGTGACGTTCGAGGTCGTCGGCATCGGCGCTCCGCGTATGCAGGAAGGCGACAACGACAATAACCGGGTTGTGTACGTCCCGTACAACTCCATGGATGTGCTCAAGGACAATCACTACCTCGACGGAATCTGGCTCGACTCCATTGGCCTCGACCATGACAAGATGGACCGCACGATCCGTGAGACGCTCGCGACCGCTCACAGCTTCAGGCCTGATGACCATCGCGCGGTTTTTGTCTTCGACGCCCAGAAGCAGCTTTCGCAATTCGGCATCATCACACTGGCACTGAAAGTCCTGCTCGCCTTCATCGGTACTGTGACGCTCGGGATTGGTGGCGTGGGGTTGATGAACATCATGCTGGTCTCAGTGACGCAGCGGACCCGCGAAATCGGGGTCGAAAAGGCATTAGGGGCACGGCGTCACCATATTCTTTTTCAGTTCCTGGCCGAAGCCATGGTCATCACCGCGGTGGGTGGATTCCTCGGAATTCTTCTGTCTTACGCGGTCTCGATCCTGGCTGGACGGATTACGTTCTACAGCGCTCTGGCCAAGCACGCCGAGGCTGCCGACATTCGCCTGATCGTCTCGCCGATGATCCTTCTGGTGGCAACCACCATTCTCGCTGTGGTGGGAGTGGTGAGTGGCATGGTGCCTGCCCTGCGCGCCGCCAATCTCGACCCGATCGAAGCGCTGCGCTACGAATAGAACCCGTCACCACAGGAGGCACAGAGGAACACGGAGGAAAACCTCTGTGGTACCCTGTGCCCTCTGTGGTGAAGATTTCGCATGTCTGAAGATATCCTCTCGCGGCAGCCGCCCCCGCCGGATCTGCGGCTAAAGTATGGCTCGGATCCAAATCAGTTCATCGATCTCCGCCTGCCCCGGAGCAAGGCCAAGCCGCACCCGCTGCTCATCAACATCCATGGCGGATTCTGGCGCGCGAAATACAATCTCGATCACGCAGGACATCTTTGCGCTGCGCTCGCCGCTAAGGGACTGGCGGCGGCGAACCTTGAATATCGTCGCGTGGGAAATGATGGCGGCGCATGGCCCGGTACCTTCGCCGATATCCGCTCCTCTTACCAATTTCTTATCCAAAATGCGCAGAAGCACAATTTGGACGCTCAAAAAGTTGTGATAACGGGTCACTCCGCAGGAGGCCAGTTAGCGCTTTGTCTGGCCGCTCACGAACCTTGCGTGAAAGCGGTGATCTCCCTCGCCGGCGTGGTAGATCTGCAGCGCGCCTATCAGCTTCATCTCAGCCATGACGCGGTGGTTGAATTTCTTCGCGGTACGCCGGCCGAAGTGCCCGATCACTATCGCGAAGCAGATCCCATGCAACTCTCCATCACAGAGGCGCGTCAATGGTTGATTCACGGCACTTCTGACGATGTGGTCCCGCCCGCATTCAGCCGCGATTACGTCGCACTGAAGCAGCGGCGAAGCGGCAAGGAGAAAGAAGACACTCGCCTGCTGGAGGTTCCTGGGGCAGATCATTATGATCTGATCGATCCCCGCAGCAAAGCCTGGAACAGCGTCGAACCGGTCATTGTGCAGGCGACGGCGTAGCCGCTGAAAAAGCTGTTCCGAAAGATTGACACGCGCTTCCCGCACCCCATACGATTTTTGGAGTTTCAGGGGAATTCAAAATGTTGCCTCGTCTCCGCCGGCTCTTCGTGGTCATTGCCGTTGCTGGAGCCGCGCTCGCGGCCTCATCCGCGCCCCAAGCCGATCCCAACCGCTACGTCACAGACATCAAGGCGCTGGCTTCTCCCGAGATGGAAGGCCGCGGCGCCGGGACCAAAGGCCTGATTCGCGCCGAGCACCTCATCGAGAAACGTTATAAGGAACTCCAGATTGAGCCCGCGGGAGTGAAGGGATACACGCAACCGTTCAGCGTCGTCACCGGCGCCCGCTTGAAGTCCGACAATCGCTGCGCCGTGCAAACTGCCGACAAGAAACAAGAGCTCAAGATCGAACAGGATTTCGTACCCTTCAGTTTCTCGGCATCCGGCCAGGTATCTGCTTTGGTTGTCTTCGCCGGATACGGCGCAACTGCGGACGAGTTTCACTATGACGACTACGCCGGACTTGATGTCAAAGACAAAATCGTCGTCGTGCTGCGTTACGAGCCCTCCGGATTCGGCGGCCAACACGGCCTAACGCAGCATTCGCAGCTCATCACGAAAGCGATTAACGCCCGTAATCATGGCGCTAAGGCCCTGGTGATCATCAACGGCAAGCTGGGGGATGGTGAAGCGGATTCGCTGACTCGCTTCGGCAGCGTGAGCGGGCCCGAAAATGTCGGGATTGTGATGGTGCAAGTAAAGAACGCGATTGCCGACGCCTGGTTGCAGGCGGCGGGAAAGTCACTGAAAGACGTTCAAGACCAGATCAACTCCAACACCAAGCCGGCCTCCTTTGACTTCCCCGGCGCACTTCACCTTTCCTTGAACATCGACATCGAAACTGTGCGGGCCACAGTGAACAACGTGCTCGCATGGTTGCCCGGACAAAGCGACGAGTACGTCATCATCGGCGCGCATTACGATCATCTCGGCCGCGGCAACTTCGACTCACTCGCGCCGTCACAGATCGGCCAAATTCATCCCGGAGCTGATGACAACGCCAGCGGTACCGCGGGAGTTCTCGAACTGGCGCGTCTTCTCGCTCCGCAGCGAGGAAAGCTCAAACGCAGCATCCTGTTCATGGATTTCGCTGGAGAAGAACTCGGCCTGCTCGGGTCCGCCGAGTGGGTGAAAGAGCCGACTCGCCCCCTCGCGAAGGCCGTGGCCATGATCAACATGGACATGATCGGCCGGATAAAAGACGACAAGGTTTATATCGGTGGCGTCGGAACGGGTTCCACATTCAAAGCAGTGCTGGAGCAGGCGGAGAAAGACACGCCATTCAAGGTTGAATCCTCACCGGGAGGCTACTCTTCCAGCGATCACACTTCATTCGTCACCAAAAAGATTCCGGTGCTGTTCTTCTTCTCGGGGCTGCATTCCGACTATCACAAACCCTCTGACACCTGGGACAAAATTAACGGGCCCTCTGCGGCGCGACTACTCGACATGGTTGAGAGCGTCGCTTTGCAATTGGCGGACACCGATCAGCCCCCCGCGTTCCAGGTTGTAGCCGAAGAAAAGCCGCTCGGAGGAGGTGGGGGCGGATACGGCCCATATTTCGGCTCAGTCCCGGATTTTGGACAGGTGGAAAACGGCGTCAAGTTCTCCGACGTGCGCCCCAATTCACCCGCGGCCAAGGCGGGATTCAAAGCAGGAGACATCCTGGTGCAATTCGGCGACAAGCCCATCAAGAACCTCTACGATTTCACCGACGCGCTCCGCCGCAGCAAGGTCGGGGATGTGGTCGAAGTCAAAGTGCTGCGCGACGGCCAGCCGGTCACGGCCAGTGTGAAGCTCGAGCAGAGGAAGTAGCGGGTCGAGTACCTTGTCATCCTGAGCGGCTTTTCTTTGCCGCGAAGAGCCTGCCCTGAGCGATGTTGAAGGGACCTATGCAATCTGCGGCGAGAGGCACGACCACATCGGGCCACCGATCCGCTCAAAGACTCGGTTTATTCGCGTTAATCCGCGTGAATCCGCGGCAAAGAAGTTCCCACTCGCAGGCAATCCCTTATAATCGTCCGTCACCCTGAGAGGAATGCCTTGCCCTTTGACGACCTACGCCAGTGGATCGCCGCCCTCGAGCGAGCGGGCGAACTGAAGCGCATTCTGACCGAAGCTGACCCAATTCTCGAGATCGCGGAAATTACCGACCGCGTCTCGAAAGGCCGCGACGCGAAGGGCAAAGCTGGCGGCCCCGCTCTTCTCTTTCAAAACGTCAAAGGCCACCCTGGCTCTCAGCTTCTGATCAACCAGTTCGGCTCCGACGCACGCATGAAGATGTCGGTGGGCGTGAAATCCTACGATGAAATCGCCGCCCGCATCCGCATGTTCATGGACGTGAAATCTCCCCAGGGATTCCTCGACAAGCTGAAAATGCTGCCGCTGCTGACCGAAGCCGGAAAGTTTTTCCCGCGAACCATACCGACGGGCCCCTGCAAAGAAGTCATCCAGCGTGACAACTTTTCGCTCCTCGACTTCCCCATCCTGCAGTGCTGGCCGAAAGACGGCGGCCGCTTCATTACACTTCCGTGCGTGACCACGCGCGATCCGAAGTCAGGCAAGCGCAATCTCGGCATGTACCGCATGCAGATGTACGACGAGCGCACCACCGGAATGCACTGGCAGCGCCAGAAAAACGCCGCCGAACACGCCCGCGAACGAATGCGCGCCGCGGTTTCTAATCATGTGGGGATGGCCGCCTCGGCCGTCCAGCCAGGGCGAAGCCCGGCTGCTCCGGGCACAGATGCATCCAGAGCAGCAGTCGACATCATGGCGCGAAGTTCAGGAGGCAGCGTGCTTCCCGAAGGCGATCGCCCCTCCGGCAAAATGGAGGTCGCCGTCGCAATCGGCACCGACCCGGTAGTTACGTTCGCCTCGATCGTCCCGGCGCCCCCAGAGATTGAGGAATACCTGGTGGCCGGATTCCTCCGTGGAGCGCCGGTCGATCTGGTCAAATGCGAGACCGTCGACCTCGAAGTGCCTGCGGCCAGCGAAATCGTCCTCGAGGGCTATATCAATCTCGACGAACTCCGCAGCGAAGGTCCCTTCGGCGACCACACTGGCTTCTACTCCCTCGAAGATCTCTACCCGGTCTTCCACGTCACCTGCGTCACGCATCGCAAAGACCCCATCTATGCCGCGACAATCGTCGGCAAGCCTCCCCAGGAAGACGCTTACATGGGCAAAGCGGTCGAGCGCATCTTCCTGCCGATGATGAAGCTCACCATCCCGGAACTCGTCGACATCAACATGCCCATCGAAGGCGTGTTTCACAACCTGATGATCGTATCGATCAGGAAGTCGTACCCCGGCCAAGCACGAAAAATGATGAACGCCATCTGGTCGCTCGGCCAGGCGATGTTTACCAAATGCATCGTAGTGGTCGATGAAGATGTGGACGTGCAGGACCTGGCCGACGTCACGCTCAAAGTCCTCAATCACATCGATCCGGAACGCGACATTCAATTCACGCTAGGCCCCGTCGATTCCCTTGACCACGCCAGTCGCCTGCCCGATTTCGGTTCGAAGATGGGCATCGACGCGACCCGAAAGTGGACGAGCGAAGGCTTCACCCGCCGCTGGCCCGATGAGATTGTGATGGACGCGAAGACCAAGGCGTTGGTCGATGGCAAGTGGAAGGCACTAGCGAAGGAGTTGGGGTTGGAATAAGGTCTTCAGTTCTCCACCTTGATTTTCGCAAGAATCTTGACCAGTTCCACATGCTCCAGTTTACTCACTTCGATCCGCACGGGCGTCCCCTCTGCGTAGCGCTTCGCTTCCGCAATCATATCTAGCACGTACGCAGGGAGTTCACTTTTCCGCGCGACTGCGACCGCCTTATCACCGAGGACAAAGGCCGCCATGAACGATCCGGCTCGTGGCCCGAAATAGACGATGTTCCGCTTGTTGAGTTGCAATCGAAGGGACCACCCATATTTGTGCCCAGATGAATTCCACTCTTCGCCGTCGAGTTTCAGCTCATTCTTCAGATCGGAAATGATCTTTTTCCAGTGAGCGTAGCTCTGCCCCAAGGCTTCCTCGACCGCTTTCTGCGTCGGTTGCTGTGCCTGCCCGGCGAACGCATTCTGCGAAATTACACCGCTCTGCTTCTTCGATTTACTCGTGGCTCTCAGTGCCATATGTGTAACGTTTTCAGCCCCCATGCTGCACCTACCGCGAACAATGCCATAAAGGGAACTCCAACCGACCGATCGACTGCACTGCTTTTGCTCCAGGCCTGGAGCACGGCCACAGTTCAAACGAAAAACAGCCCAATCGCCCCGACAGCCAAAATCTTCAGCAGCATAATGCCCTCCTAAGAACCGAAGCACTATCTTGCTGCCGCAATCGCACTCCTCGCAGTGATACCAGTCACGCTTCAGGAAGTCTCTGGAAAGCGATTCTCCAGAACACAACCGAACCCTACTGCTCTGCCGAATCCATCGGATCATACCCTGCGCAACGCAGCACGGGCAGTCGCGGATACTTTGGGAAATTCGGGTCCGTCGCCGAACGTTGGCACATATAGAAAGTCGAGCCTCGGTCCGATTGCAGTTTCCGCATCCACCGGCACTGCTCACACAGGCCAACATCGGGAGCCTCTTGCCTTGGTTTTTCCTTGCTCTGCTGACTCATCTTTCCAAGGATAACTTTTTCAGAACCCCGACCGATGAAATCCTCACGCATGCGAGTCTCAGTGGAATGCGATATCCGGCGTTATGCTTCATTTAGAATGGCTCTTCGCCGATAGGTTGTGAGCCGACCAAAGCATAGGAGTGATCACGCCCTTGCACACAAGTGAGCACCTGAATCGATGGCTGATCTGCCTGGCGCTGATCGCCATCGTTCTTGTTCAGGCGCAGCCAGCACCGGCATGGGGCAACGAAGGACACATTTACATCAACAGCGTGGCCGCTCAGAAGCTGCCGGCAGGCATGCCGCAATTCCTGCACCGTGCTGCAGCCGAGATCGCATACCTCGGCCCGGAACCTGACCGCTGGCGCAATCCCGCGGAATTCGCCCTCAAGAACGCGCAGGAGCCCGACCACTTCATCGACCTCGAACGTGTCGCGTGGCTCGATCCACTTCCTGCCGGCCGCTACGAGTTCTACCGCAAGCTCTATGACAAACGCACAGCGACTCCCGACCACGCCGACGACTACCTCCCCGAGCACGTCGGCCTGCAGCCCTACATCACCATGGAGATTTACGGGCGTCTGAAAGCGGCTTTCCGCGAGTACCGGCACCGGCAGGCCGAGCACCAGCCAACGCAGGCCGCCCAGCAAGCGATCATTTTCTACGCTGGATGGCTGGGCCACTACGTTGCCGACGGATCTCAGCCGCTTCACACCACGATTCATTACAACGGATGGATCGGCCCGAATCCAAACGGATACACGACCGAGCATGGCATCCACTCACAATTTGAAACTGCCTACGTCGCCGCGAACATTACTGCCAAGGACTTTGCGCTTCTGGTGAGATCTCCCTCGCGACTGGCCGATCCGTTCGCGGACTATGTAGCCTACCTGAAGCGTTCGAATGGACTGGTGGAGCAGGTCTACTCCCTCGATAAGGCCGGGGGCTTCACCGGAAAGGGCTCTCCCGCGGCCTTCGACTTCACGACTCACCGCCTCGCCGCCGGATCGCAGATGCTGCTCGACCTCTGGTACACAGCCTGGCAGGAAAGTGCAATGCCAGTGCCGGAACATGCCCCTCCACCTCCGGTCACGAAGTAGGGTTATGTGGGGACAGCCGCCATCGGCTGCCCGTCGAGCGCCGCTCGACCGCCTTCCATCCCCTTTAACGAGTCCGACCGCGACGTTTCCGCATCTCTTTCGGTATACTGACAAAGACATGCCGGTTCTCAAAAATATCGCCGCGATCGCCAAGGGCATGAGCATCACCTTCTCGGAGATGTTCCGGCCCACGATCGTCGAGAACTATCCCGACGGGAAGGGACCGCTCCGCGGCGCGCGTATTGAAGCCCGTTTTCGCGGCGCGCACGTGCTGCAGCGCGACGAAAACGGCCTGGAGAAGTGCGTCGCCTGCTTCCTCTGCGCGGCGGCGTGTCCTTCGAACTGCATTTATATCGAAGCCGCCGAGAACACGGCGGAGAATCGCGTCAGTGGCGCCGAACGCTATGCCAAGGTTTACAACATCGACTACAACCGCTGCATTTTCTGCGGATACTGTGTCGAGGCGTGTCCGACAGATGCAATCACGCACGGCCACGGTTTCGAACTGGCGACCTTCAACGCCACCGATCTGGTGTACCGCAAGGAGATGATGCTGGCCCCCCGGCCAGCACACATGGGAGCCAACGTCGTATTCAATCAGGCCGACGTGAATGGTGGGGCGCCGGCGGAAATGGTGCCCGGGAGCTAAGCTTCAACACGAGCTTCGAATCATCACGCCGGTCTATCAGAGACCGGCGTTTGTGTATGGGGAGCAAACTTCATTGCCACCGATCACGCGGATGAACGCGGATCAGAAGCAAGACTAACCGTGTTGAGCTAGGAGCTAGGAGCTAGCGGCTAGAAGCTAGAAGCTTACAAATGGCTGACTTCTTACAAACCGTGCAGCAACGCGTCGTCATCTACGACGGCGCGATGGGGACGAATATCCACAAGCGCAATCCTACCCTGGATGATTACTGGGGCAGGGAGAACTGCAACGAAGTGCTGGTGTTGAGCCGTCCCGACATCATTCGCGAGATCCATGCGGACTTTTTCCGTGTGGGCTGCGACGTGGTCGAGACGGACACATTTCAAGGATCCAGGATCGCCCTCGGAGAGTTTGATCTCGGCGACCGCGTGCACGAAATCAATGTGAAGGGCGCGCAACTTGCCAGAGAAGTGGCGCAGCAATTCTCGACGAAGGATCGGCCGCGGTTTGTTGCCGGATCGATGGGCCCCACCACGAAACTGCCCTCTCTTGGTCACATCGGCTTCGACGCCATGGTGGCGGCGTACGAAGAGCAGGCATTGGCACTAATCGAGGGTGGGGTCGATATCCTGCTGATCGAGACTGCGCAGGATTTGTTGCAAGTCAAGATCGCTACGATTGGCGTACTCGAGGCCATGCAGAAATCGGGCAAGCGATTGCCCCTACAAGTTCAAGTTACGCTGCAGGACGAAAGAGGAGCAATGCTCCTGGGCACGGAGATCGGCGCCGCGCTGACAGCTCTAGAGCCTTTCGACATGGATGCGATTGGAATTAACTGCGCAACCGGTCCAAAGGAAATGAACGATTCGGTGCGCTATCTGGGGTTGAATTCGACGAAGCATATATCCGTGCTGCCCAACGCGGGCCTGCCCCAGAATGTCGGCGGCCACGCGGTCTACAACCTTTCTCCGCAGGAACTAGCCGACTATCACAAGCATTTCGTGCAGGATTACGGCGTCCGCATCGTCGGCGGCTGTTGCGGTACGACACCGGAGCACCTGAAAGCAGTTGTGGACGCGGTTTCCGGCGTGGAACCAGCCAAACGCGACGTGAAGCGCGTGGGCTCGGCATCCAGCGCCTACACCAGCGTCCCACTCGATCTCGAGCCCAAGCCGCTCATCGTCGCCGAGGAAATGAACACTACGACCCGCGTGGATCATTTCCGCAAACTGGTACAGGGCAAGAAATATGACGAGATTCTCGGGCTGGCCAAGAAATTGGTGAACGAAGGATCGCACATGCTCGACTTGTGCTGCGCGATCGTCGGCGAGGACGAGAAGGGATACATCACTTCGATTCTCGAGAAGATTGCAACGCGAGTCCCCGCACCAATCCTGGTCGATTCCACCGAAGCTGACGTTGTCGAGGAAGCGTTGAAGCGTATCCCCGGACGCGCCATCATCAATTCGATCAATTTGGAAGACGGCGAGAAGCGAACGTCGAAAGTTTTGCCCATGGCAAAGCGCTACGGCGCCGCTGTGATTGCACTGACCATCGACGAAGACGGCATGGCCCTCACTGCCGACAAGAAAGTGGCGATCGCGCATCGCATCCATGACCTGGCGGTAAACAAGTACGGGCTCGACTCGACTGATCTGATCTTCGACGCCCTGACCCTGCCCATCTCCACCGGCCAGGAAGAGTACCGCACGGCTGGAATGGAAACGCTGAAGGCAGTCGAGCGCATCAAGAAGGAATTACCTCAGGTCAAAACGATCCTTGGGGTCAGCAACATTTCTTTCGGCCTCGACGCATACCCGCGCCGCGTCCTGAACTCCGTCTTCATGCACGATGCCGTCGATCACGGCCTCGACATGGCTATCGTCAATTACACAAAGATCTATCCGCTCTATAAGATCCCGCACGAAGAAGTCGAACTCGCGCACAAGCTGATCTACCGCGACACTTCGGCGGGCGATCCTTTACAGGTCTACATGGCGCACTTTGCCGGCACGAAGGGCAAGCCTGCCGCCTCGACCACGGCCCACGTTGACACCCTTTCGGTGGAAGACAAGCTGAAGTTTGCCATCATCAACGGAGAAAAATCTGTCGGAGAGGGCGACCGCAAGAAGACCCTTGAAGTATTACTTGACGATGCGCTGGCAACTTATTCTCCACTCGAGCTGATTAACACCGTCCTACTCGACGGGATGAAGACCGTTGGTGATCTCTTTGGCGCCCGCAAGATGCAGTTGCCGTCCGTGCTCGACTCCGCGGGAGTGATGAAGCAGGCTGTCGCCTATCTCGAGCCCAAGATGGAGAAGAAATCGGGCTCGCAGAAAGGCACGATCGTGCTCGCGACGGTGAAGGGCGACGTGCACGACATCGGCAAAAATCTGGTCGATATCATCCTGTCGAACAACGGATTCAAGGTCGTCAATCTCGGCATCAAGCAGCCCGGCGATTCGATCATCCGCGCCGCCCAGGAGCATCAGGCCGACGCCATCGGCCTCAGCGGCCTGCTGGTGAAATCGACGCTGGAGATGAAGTACGTCATCCAGGATCTCGAGCGCCAGAAGCTGGAATTCCCCGTGATCTGCGGGGGGGCCGCACTCACCCGCAAGTATGTGGAAGACGATCTACGGCGCGAATACGCCAACGGTGTCTTCTACGCAGACGATGCTTTTGCTGGCCTGCACATCATGGAAGATCTCGCAACGGCTGACGGAGCGCGGGACGCACGCATCGCGGAAGGCCGCACCGTGAAGGAATATGCCAAGGCTTCCGCCGTTGACGAAGAGACTGGCCCGGTCTTCGCCGAGCGCAGCCCGGTTGTAACCGACGCGCCCAATATCCCTACGCCTCCGTTTTGGGGCGTGCGCGTAAAGAAGGACTACAGCCTGCGGGAACTCTTCAACTACATCAACGAGACCGCCCTCTTCAAGAATCAGTGGCAGCTGAAGACCGCATCGCAAGCCGATTACTTGCGGCTGGTCGAAGAAAAATTCCGCCCAGTGTTGCGCAAGCTTGAAGACGAGGTGTTCGAGTCCGGCCTGTTCGCGCCCGCCGTGGTGTACGGATACTTCCCTGCACAGGGTGACGGCAATGACGTAGTCGTGTACGAGCCGCCCAAATCTCAGGCCCCGCACCCTTGCGGCACGCGCTGGGAGGCAGGCCTTCCTGAGCTCCTTCGTTTCACCTTCCCTCGTCAGAAAGAAGGCCGCCGCCTTTCCATCGCTGATTTCTTCGCGCCGAAATCGTCGGGCAAAATGGACGTGCTCGGACTCTCCCTTGTCACCATCGGCCCTGCGGCCAGTTTGGAAACGCAGCGACTCTTCGAAGGCGGCGAGTACACCAAGTATCTCTACCTGCATGGCCTGAGTGTAGAAACCGCCGAGGCCCTGGCCGAATTCCATCACAAGAAAATGCGCGAAGAGTTGGGTTTTGCGGGAGAGGACGCGCCTGAAATCCGCGACCTATTTCATCAGAAGTATCGCGGATCGCGATATTCGTTCGGCTATCCCGCGTGCCCCAACTTGGAAGATCAGACCAAGCTGTTCGCGCTTCTCAAACCGGAAGAAAACGTAGGCGTGCGCCTCACCTCCGGATTTCTGCTCGAGCCCGAGCAGAGCACATCGGCAATAGTGGTTCATCATCCAGCCGCAAAGTATTTCGTGGTTTAAGCTGAGAAGACCCGCTTTGCGGCCTTGGCGGCTTTTCTTAGCGACCTTCGCGGTTAAAAGCTCGCCCGCGAAGGAAGTCGAAGACCGCAATGAATCTCCTAGAAGTTCGTTTGCAGGCGCAACGCGTAGCTTCGCGGCGGTGCAATTGCATTTCCCGAGAACAGTCCGCCAAAATCGATTACGTTCAGCCGATTGTTCAGGTTGGTGAAATCCGCCTGGAAGTGTGTAGAGAAGTGATCGTTCTTGTAAATTTCCGCGCCGATTGAAGCACCAACGGTAAGCGAAGGCCGCACCCGCCCGCGATCGAAGTCGACGCGGTCCACGACCGCCTGCCCGTACTGCGCGAGCGCGTCTTCATATGTGCCCGTAAACTCGAACGGCAGTCCGCTGCCATATTCCGCCGATCCGGCCACCCAAAGGCGCGGCGCGAGTTGGCATCGCATTCGCACGCGCACCGTGTGCCGCTGGTCCTGCGAGTTGGGAAAGTGCCCTGTGAGCTGTGTCTGGGCGCTGAATGCATCGTCGCCGAGGAAGAGCCCCCCGGTCACTGGAAACCAGACGTTGCCCACCATGTAGGAATAACTGGCGTATCCGGAAAAGCGTCCCCACGTCGGAATCTCAATCTTGCCTTCCGCCCCATAGATCACCGCTTTGTTGAACGCGATCGGGAAGCTGACCGCTGTGCTCAGGATCTGATCGTCGTCCGCAAAGTTATTGCCATTGCGACGGAAGTAATTGGCGTCAAAGCGAAGCTGGCTGAACAGCGATTTGCTTGCCCCTACCTCGAAGTAATTTCCGTGTGACGGTTCCACCGGCAAGCGCAGAACATTGGGATTCAGTGACACAACCTGCGACGAACTCGACAGCAGAATATTTTCAGCGGAAGGCGTCTGGAATACGCGGTCGTACGAGGCATGCATCACCAGACCTGCAGACGGAAAGTATCGCGCCACCGACAGCCGCGGACTGACCGCATTCTGGTTGACCAGGAGCTGGTAATGATCCCAGCGTAACCCGGCACTTACCGTCCAGTTGCCGAGACGAATCAGATCCTGCACGTAGGCCGATTGCTCCAGATCCGGACGGCTTCCGGTGAATGAGAACGATGTCGGCGTACCAGGGTCGAAGCGGGTGGGATCGGTGATGATGTCACTGAAGTTCTCGTGCAAAAACAGTGCGTCCGATTCGATTCCCGCCTTCCACTCTTCCCGGCCATGGTGTACAGCCAACGAGCCGTTGAAATAGCCCTCCCGGAAGCTGTTATTTTGGAAGGCGATGACTGGCGTTGACTGGGGATTGGAACTAAGGCCGCCGGAATTGTCGCGTACCATTCCGCGCAAAGCCCCCAGAGCGTTCGACGAAAACCCGTGCTGATAAGACACAATCCCCATGGTCTCGAAGTTGTCGCCATCCTGCCGCTGCCCTGCCGCCTGCTGCACCTGTTCGTTCGGAATCTGAAAGCGCGAAAGAGAGTGACGCACGATTAATCCCAGCCGGTCATGCTCGGTCAGGTCGCGCTCGTAGTGCAGCCCGAAGTCTCCCGTTGTCCCCCGGTTAGTGAAGTTCTCCGGCACAACCGGATTCAGGTAGTGACTTGTCATGCTTCCGGAGGCGCTGCCTCCCAGTGTGCTTTTCTTCCACGCGTACTGCGCCTGCGTCGAAGCCGCCGCCGTATCGAAGCTGCCGCCGGAGAGATCCACTTCGCCGTGCATCCCGGGCTTGGCTTCTCTGAGCGTATTGACTTCAATGACGCCGCCCATTTTCCGCCCAAACTCGGCGGGGATCCCTGCGGTGAATACACTCACTGAATCCACGTCGTCAGCGTCAATCTCCGGGCCCAGACCTGGTGACCGGTTATCCGTCAGAGGAATTCCATCCACCACAAATTGCGTCTGATACTCCGCTCCTCGTGGATGCAGAACGGCATTTCCTTCATAAAGCCATCCCGGCTGTGAGTTGACGAGGTCTTGCATCGAGCGTCCGGGTAGGGAGGTCACTCGCGATTCGATCGTTGTCGAACCAATCTGGTTGGCGGAATTCGCCCGGTGAGGGTCAAGCAACATCGGCGTAGCCTCCACCGTAACCGACGTGCTGACGGAAGGCAGCGAGAGGTTAATGGAATACTGAACCGGAATTGCCGAGCGAATCTCGATCTGCACTGAGACGGGTGCGAATCCCGTCTGTTGAATCCGGGCTTGGTACACTCCAAATGCCAACCGCTTGGCAACCAGAGCTCCCGACTCGTCGGTCTGAAAACTACCGTGGAAGTCGTTAGCCTCGCAGACAAGTTCGACGGCCGTTCGCACCACGGCGCCATTCGGGTCCCGCACCTTCAGATGCAACTCTCCAATGTTGCTCTGAGCCAAAGCAGGCAGGCCAAGCAGAACGACAGCGAGATTTAGCGGAAGACGCACAATTAGTGAGGGAATTTCATGATACCAGCCGCTACAAGCACTCCTTGACTGACCACTGCAGAGGCTAAAGCGGCGCATACCAATTTTTACAAATTGCAAACATTCTGATGACAAAAAGCGCAGCCCTGTAGACGAGACTTCTGCCTAGGTTCTCGCGGTGATCCATGGGGAGGGCCACATCGAGGACCATGAACTTCAAGCCTTCCGTCACCGGGGAGGCTTTGGGGGAAAACTGGCGCTCGTACCGCAGGGGGTGCGAGCGCCGTTTTGCGTCCACATTAGTTTCAATTTCCCTCTTGCGACAGGTGTCACTTCGCCGTCACTGTTGCCATCCGCATCAACTGTTACAATTTTTATATCGGTCAGAACAGAGGGAATCGCATAGCGTCATTGCCAAGTGTTAACGGCATAGGCATTGAGCTCACCTCGGATATCTGATTCGCCAGCGCCATGAAATGCCCTTTCTGTGGATTTGCGAATGACAAGGTAGTCGACTCTCGCGAGAGCAAAGAGGCCGACTCGATCCGGCGTCGCCGCGAGTGCCTCAAGTGCTCCAAGCGGTTCACCACCTACGAGCGCATCGACGAAATTCCCTACATGGTGGTCAAGAAGGATGGCCGCCGCGAGAAGTTCGACCGTCAGAAGGTGCTGAACGGTCTGCTGCGCGCCTGCGAGAAGCGGCCGGTACCGATCAGCAAACTGGAGCAGATCGTGAACGAAGCCGAGTCGTTCGTCATGGAATCACCCGAGCGCGAGCGCAAAACCAGCGAACTCGGCGAACTGATCATGAACCGCCTCCGCCGCTACGACAAAGTCGCCTACGTGCGCTTTGCCTCGGTGTACCTCGATTTCAAAGACGTGAAAGAGTTCATGAATGAACTCAAGGACCTGGTGAAAGTGAGGACCGGCTAGGGACTAGGGATCAGCGTCAGAGCGGTGGCCAGGCAACGCTACCTGATTTCAACTGGCCCCTGATCCCTGGCCCCTGGTCCCTTTCTCTCGAGGACAATTACACGCATGAGTCATAAAGTAACTCTCATCCCCGGCGACGGAATCGGACCCGAGGTCACCAACGCTGTCGTCCGTATTCTGGCGGCGACCGGGGTCAAGTTCGAGTGGGAGACCTTCGCCGTCGGCAGTGAAGCCTACGAGAAGTACGGCGAATACATCCCTAAAGATCTGATTGCCTCGCTGGAGCGTACGCGCGTCGGCCTCAAGGGCCCGGTCACAACGCCCGTGGGAGGCGGTTTTCCGAGCATCAATGTCGCGCTTCGCAAGAAATTCGAGCTCTACGCCAACTTCCGCCCCATCCGAAACTTGCCGCACATTCCCACGCGCTACCCCGATGTCGACCTCATTATCATCCGCGAAAATACTGAAGGGCTGTACTCCGGGCTTGAGCACGAAGTCGTCCCGGGCGTGGTGGAAAGTCTGAAGGTCATCACCGAAAAGGCTTCCACGCGCATCGCCAAGTTCGCCTTCGAGTACGCGCGAAAGAACCAGCGCAAGAAGATTCACGCCATCCACAAGGCGAACATCATGAAGCTTTCCGACGGCCTTTTCCTCCGCTGCTCCCGCGCAGTCGCGAAGAATTATCCCGAGATCACCTATGCCGAGCACATTGTGGACAACACCTGCATGCAGCTCGTCATGAATCCCTATCAGTACGACATGCTGGTCATGGAGAACCTGTACGGCGACATCCTCTCCGACCTATGCGCTGCCTTCGTCGGAGGTCTGGGATTTGTCCCCAGCGCAAATCTGGGTGACGATTGCGCAGTCTTCGAAGCGGTGCACGGATCGGCTCCCGACATCGCCGGCAAGAACCTGGCGAATCCTACCGCGTTACTGCGCTCAGCCCTGCTGATGGTGCGCCATCTGGGCGAACACGGCGCTTCCACGCAGATCCGCAACGCTCTGGAGCGCGTCTACCGTCATCCTGAGAAACTAACCCGCGACATCGGCGGAAAAGCGGGTACCTCGGAGTTCGCTGATGCCGTCATTGCAGAGATGCAATCGCCCAGCTAGCCACCAAACCCAATCCCAACCCGCTAGTTGGTGACCTTTCGTGCGGTGATTCTGGACGCATCCGACCCTATGATTTCAGAATGAAGGAGATCTCCATGAAATCATGGCTTGGGGCATTGGCAACTTTAGCCTGCACGCTATTGCTGGCGGGTTCGGCGTTGGCGCAGGGCGGTGAACTGGTAGGAGCGGAGTGGGGAGTTCCGGGACGCAAGGCGGACGTAACGGCGCGCGTCCGAACTTTCATTCACGACGGCGTGCTTCAACTCGAAGTCACGCGCTTCAATCTCGGGATCGATCCCGCGCCGCACGAGAACAAAGTTCTGGTCATCCGGTTGCGCGAGTGGGATGGCGATATCAAAGACTACAGCTACCCGGAACGAAGCGTTGCCCGTATAGAACTGGATCCGGATAATTGGCACGCACGCCGTGAACAGCATGAACGCCACGAGCGTGAAGAACGTCGCGAAGAGCACAACCAGCAGGGCTACGAACATCACGAGCGCGGCCTGGAAATTCTACGCGCGTATTACGGAGCCGACGGGCAGTTTGTCAATGTAACCGACACTGTGCGGAGCCGGGTGGATGGCGGCCGGCTCTACCTTCGCGTGGACAATTACAGCATGGGCGTTGACCCCCTGCCCGGTGTCCACAAGCGTTTGCGAATCCTGTACACACTTGGTGGGGAGCGTCGTAATGTTGTGGTCGACGAGAAGACCAATCTGCAATTGCCGTAAGACCCCATCCGTTCCGCGCTCAATCGCGATGTCATCCTGAGGAGGGCGCTAGCCCTCCGAAGGACCTTGCGAGCGCTAAAAAGCGCGGTGCAGTAGCCGGGATCCCGTACGCTGCATGCACCTTAAGCACTCCCATCTACGACGTTGCGCCACCGAACGACAACTCTTGCCTGCTCGCAGCCATGATTGACGATGGGCGGATCCACACGCGAGTTGATACACAGCGACGGAAGGTCTAAGGCTGTCCCGGGGCCCATGCCCGGCATTGTTCTCTCACCGCTTCTTCAGCGCTTCTAACTCTTCGAGCGTCCGCGGCCAGTCCGATCCCAGAAGCCGTGACAGACTCCGATCGGCCAAAACCTTGCCTCCAGTCTGACAGCGGGCACAGTAGTTGGTCTCTTTATCGGCATATCGGATCCGCAAGACCTTGTCTCCACAGCGCGGACAAGGCAGCCCATAGCGGCCATGCACAGCCATCTCCGGGCGGAACGCCGTCACTCCTTCCGGAAACTCCGTCTCTGCCTCGCCGACCAACCGGTGGATCCAAAGCTTCAACGTACTCCGAGCCGCAGCATAGAGCCGCTCCCATTCCTCCGGTTTCATATTGGTGGTGAGCGTAACGGGCGAAAGGCGCGCTGCATGCAGAATCTCATCCGAGTACGCATTCCCGATCCCGCTCAGCAGCCGCGGATCTGTCAACGCTCTCTTCAGCGTATGATTCTCCGCGGTCAGGACGCTTCGAAAAGAATCCGCATCGGCATCAAATACGTCGATTCCCCCGGCGTCGAGCGCAGCAAGATTTTCTTCCCCGCTGATCACGTGCAACGACGCTCGGCGCTTGCTGCCCGCTTCGGTAAGCGTAAGCGACCCGTTGGGAAAATCGAATGCCGCCAGATTTTGACGCCCGCTCAGCTTCGCGTCTCGCTTTTTCCAATGCAGACGCCCCGCGATCATCAAGTGCAGGACCAGCCAGAAATCGCCTTCGACTCCGATCGCAATTCTCTTCCCCACTCGGCGTAGACTCTTGACCATGCGCCCCTCGGCGCAGGCCAACGGGGGCTCAACCGTCCGCAGCAGGAAGGGACTTCCCATGCGCACGCGTTCCAGCGGTTGGCCGATAATCCGCTTCTCCAGCGCGCGGATGTAAGCCGTGATATCCGGCAGTTCTGGCATTCGTATCAGCTTGCATGGTGCGACCGAAGTTTGCAAATTCAGCTCTGCGGTGCGAAATCACGCTGACACTCAGGAACTCCACCCATTGACTCCTAGGCTCAGTTCGGAGTAAAGTGCGAACCGTTCTGGGGATTCTGGGGAAAATGACGCGCACAGCACGGCGTGTGGGGATAGTTCTCTTTCAGCTCGGTGGACCCGACACGCTGGAAGCCATCCAACCTTTCCTCTATAACCTCTTCTGCGATCCCGATATCATCGACTTCCCTTTTGCCCGCATCGGCCGTAAACCGTTGGCCAAGCTGATATCGACCACACGCGCCCGCAAAGTGCAGCATCACTACTCCACCATCGGCGGAGGCTCGCCGATCCGGCCCAATACTGAGCGGCAGGCACGCGCCCTCCAAACCGAATTGCGAAGCCATGGCATCGACGCCCACTGCTTCGTCGCCATGCGCTACTGGCACCCCTTCACCCGTGAAGCGATCGCGCAGCTCCACGCGGCCGAGTGCGATGAAGTCGTGCTGCTTCCGATGTACCCCCAGTATTCGTCGACGACCACAGGCTCGAGCTTGAATGAGTGGAACCGACACTTCCGCGACGACATCCCCGTCCATTGCGTCGAGACCTTCTATCGGAATACGATGTATCTCGACTCCGTGGTAGAGAAGGTGAATCAGGCGCTCTCCCGTTTCCCGGAGGCCGGGCGGCCGGAAATCGTTTTCAGCGCTCACAGCATCCCAATGTCTGTGATCGAAAAGGGTGACCCCTACCAAAAGCAGATTGAAGAAACGGTGCGTCTCGTCAGGGAGCGTGGCGGATGGAGCAATCCCCACCGCCTCTGCTATCAGAGCAAAGTCGGCGCCAGTCGCTGGCTGCAGCCTTCCCTGACCCACACCCTCCGACAACTCGCAGCCGAGAAGGTGCGAGAGATCTGCATCGTCCCGATCGCTTTCGTGTCCGATCATGTCGAGACCCTCGGGGAGATCGATCACGAAGCGCGCCATCTCGCCGAGCAGTTAGGCTTCACGCAATTTGAGATGAGCGACGGCCTCAATGATTCTCCAAAATTCATACAAGCGCTGGGGCAGATTGTGCAGGACGCTCTCGCGCAGGCAGTACCTTTATCGATTCCGATCCGCACTCATGGGAGGCAGTTGGCGGTGCCAGGGTATGCGGCCGCCGCCGGGTTAGATTAGCCTAAGTTAGATAAGCCAAAGGAGGGGAATTCATGGCGGAGTTGGAGACCGGCAAGGTCAATCCGAATCCGGAAGGGGCCAAGACGCAGGCCAGACCTGGCGCCGATGCCACGAAATATGTTGGCACACCGGCGGTGGGCACGTCGAAAGCCGCCGCCGCCGGAGGTATCGCCGGAACCGCGCCCTCCACCGAGATCGACCGCAAACGTCGCCGCTTTGTCTGGGTCATGGTCACGGCCTTCCTGACCGCATGGTTCCTCGCCTTCTTTCGATTCTTTCTTCCTCGCACCCTTTTCGAACCCAACTCTGTTTTCAAGATCGGATACCCCTCCGAATTCGCGCTGGGCGTCGATACCAAGTTTCAGCAGAAATACCGCATCTGGGTCGACCGCACTCCCGACCGCCTTTTCGTGATTTACGCCCGCTGCACGCACCTCGGCTGCACGCCCGACTGGAAGCCCAGCGAGAACAAGTTCAAGTGCCCCTGCCACGGCAGCGGATACGACAGCGAAGGAATCAATTTCGAAGGACCAGCGCCGCGTCCCATGGACCGCGCCCACATCGAACTCGCACCCGACGGCCAGATCTTGGTCGACACCTCGAAGCTGTATTCCTGGCCGAAAGGGCAACCAAGCAAATTCAACGATCAGGGAGCATTCCTGACCGGAGTGTAGATACAGCAACAGCAGATTCCTCGTGCCCAACAACAGGGCGCTTCGGAATGACAACTAGAGATCGGATCATTCATGGCTGACCCAAACAAACCGAATGGCGGCAACGGCGCGAGCAGCGCAAGCGGCAACGGAAAAAACGGTGGTAAGGTCGGAATCCTCGAAAAGGTCACCACTGGAGTCAAGGAAGATATCCAGGCCCTCAAGACCGACATTCCCACTAAGGCGAAAGAACAGATCGAATGCCTGAAAGATCCAACCAAGACTCAGGTCTACACCTCGATCTTCCGCCACAAGCACGACGACACGCCCCGCAACCGAGCACTGGGCGTGCTCTCGAACGTCTTTCTGCACCTGCATCCGGCGAAGATCAATCGCGACGCCGTGCGTTACAGCTACACCTGGGGTATGGGCGGGATCACCTTTTATCTGTTCATCATCCTCACCTACACCGGCGTGCTGCTGATGTTCTACTACCACCCGAGCAAGGTGCAGGCGTTCCGCGATGTGCTCTATCTCGAGCATGATGTCCCCTTCGGAAAAATTCTCCGCAACATGCACCGCTGGGCTGCCCACCTGATGGTGATCGGCGTCTGGCTTCACATGTTCCGTGTCTTCCTGACGGGGTCATACAAGAAGCCGCGCGAATTCAACTGGAACATCGGTGTGCTCCTCCTTGTATTCACGCTGCTGCTTTCGTTCACCGGATATCTGCTGCCTGACGATCAACTCGGATTCTGGGCCGTCACGGTGGGCACGAACATGGCACGCGCCACGCCGCTACTCGGCCACGAAGGCCCGTTCGGCGCACAGCTAGGCATGACTCCGTACAATGACGTCCGCTTCGGCCTGTTAGGCGGATCGATCGTCGACGCCAATGCCTTGCTGCGTTCCTACATCTGGCATTGCATCGGCATCCCAATCGTGGCCAGCGTGCTCATGATTGTCCACTTCTGGCGTGTAAGAAAAGACGGCGGCATCTCAGGACCCGCTCCGGTTATGTTGACCGAAGAAGCCGACAAGCCGAGAAGGGGCCCGAAAGCAGCCGGCGAATGATTCGTAGAGACGTTGCTTGCAACGTCTCTGCCGACAGAGGCAGGTCATCCGTTGGCGACAGAGACGGAGCAAGCTAGTCTCTACGATTTTGAGGTAAGGGAAACTTATTATGGACTGGCGACAACTTTGGGAAATCTGCTCCGCCCCGGACAACGTTCCGATCGTGGGCCTGATTCCGCTGCTCGCTTTCTACATCTATCTCGCGTGGAAGCAGGCGCACGCCAATGACGTTCTGATCGGCCAACTCGAAGCCGATCCCGCACTCGCCAAGACGCACCATCGCAAGACATGGCCCTTCAAGCCCGGATGGCAAAAGGAAGTCCACGTCTGGCCCTTCCTGCTGCGCATCGAGTTCCTCGCCGCCATCATCATCACCATCATCCTGATGGTCTGGTCGATCACGCTCAACGCGCCGCTCGAAGAGCCCGCCAATCCCAATCTCACCATGAATCCTGCCAAGGCGCCGTGGTACTTCCTTGGCCTGCAGGAGATGCTCGTCTATTTCGATCCGTGGATTGCTGGCGTGGTTATGCCGACTATGATCATCATCGGTCTGATGGTGATTCCTTACATCGACACCAACCCGCTCGGCAGCGGCTATTACACCTGGAAGCAGCGGCGCTTCTCGATCGGGACATTCTTGTTCGGATTCATCATTCTCTGGGTCGCGATGATCATCATCGGCACTTTCATTCGCGGCCCCGGATGGCAATGGTTCTGGCCCGGCCAGACTTGGGACCATAATCGCCTCATCTACGAGGTAAACCGCGACCTGCCCGACATCTTCGGCATCACGTCGAACATGGGCAAAGCAATTTTCGGCGCCATCATCGTGGGCGGCTTTTATGTACTCGGCGGGGGGGCGGTGTATTCGTTATTCCGCCGGAAGATGCCGAAGGATTTTCAACGCATGAGCCTGCTGCAGTTTTCGCTGATGGCGTTTCTGTGGCTGACCATGATTGCCTTACCGCTGAAGATGGCTCTGCGCCTGCTGTGGCACATCAAGTACGTGTGGATTACACCGTGGTTCAACATATGAGAATCGACGTTGGTCGTCGGTCATTAATCGTTTGTCATCCTGAGCGGAGCCATCGATACGCGAGCGAATCGATGGCGCAGTCGAAAGATCCCTACCCAAAGCACGAGTGCCGGCAGTAGGGATTCCTCACCTCGTTCGGAATGACAAAGCAATGTGCGAGCCGAGCCAATGACCAACGACTACCGACTACCGAATACCGACTGACTAGTTTTCGGAGGAACTGGTGCCCGATAAACCCACCCCCGAGCAGGATCCAATCACGAGCAAGTCGTACGCCGCGCACTACGTGATCGCGACGATCATCCTGATCATCACTTTGTTCTGGGCTCTATGGGACGAAGCCTGGGGACAGCGCCCGTGGAAGGCCTTTCAGGAACAGTTCAAGACTCGCTATAGCGCGTTCCTGAATACAGCACGCACTAAGTCGCAAGACTCGGAGAAGGATGTCCAGAAGGACCCGGAATACGCCGAACTCTCGGCCGCAGTCAAGAAAGCAACGGAGGACTCCGCCGCCGCGGCCAAAGCCGCCCGCGAGAAACTCGATGACGCCAACGCTCGCTTGCTCGCCGTGCAGAGCGTGTTCACGGACCGCCGCGCGTACGTCAACGCCCTGACCTACGAACTCGAGACAAGCGAGAGCGCCTCGGCCAAGACCAGCAAGCAGAAAGAGATCGACAAGTACAAAGCCGAGCAGGCAACAGTCGAATTTCCCGACGGCAGCAAGAAGAAATTCAACTTCGAAGAACTCGAAAAAACCTACAACGACATCCGCGACGAACGCACGAAACTCAGCCTCGAACTAGGCGATGTTCTGAAGCCGGTCACGGAAGCCCGCGCCAAGGTGGACGATTACATCTCCGACCACATGGTCGATCTCACTCCGGCTCAGATCGAAGGCCTCAAGAAGAAATATCGGCGACTGGGATCCCACGATCGTCCAGATCAACGTGGCGGAAGCCAACATCGTCGACCGCTGCGAATCCTGTCACATGGGCGCGCGCGAGCCGCTGAAGATCACGCCCGCCGCCTTGACCGTCAAGGGCGAAAAGAAGCCCGATGAATACGCAGACGCCTTTGTCAGCCATCCCGAGCCAGAGTTGCTCAAGATTCATGATCCCGACAAATTCGGCTGCTCACCATGCCACCAGGGCAATGGCCGAGCCACGACGAGCGTCGAGAAAGCACACGGCGACTACGAGCACTGGCTCTGGCCCCTCTTCCCCAAAGAAAATGCCCAGGCCGGATGCCAGACCTGCCACTCCGCCGACATGGTCCTAGCCAGCAACGATGTGCAGTTCCAGACCATCAATGCCGGCAAAGACCTTTTCCGCCAGCGTGGATGCAATGGCTGCCATCGCTACGAGGGTTACGACAAAGAGCCCGAGGACCTGAACAACATCGGACAGCAGATCAAACAGATCGAAACGCAGAAAAAAGACAACATCAAACAGACAGCCTATCTGATGAAGCAGGCCGACGCCGCCGAATCGAACGAGGAAGCCAACAAGCTCAACCAACAAGCGGTCGACCTTCGCGTGGCCAACAGCAAACTCGACGGACGCCTGCAGCAGCTTGATTTCCAATCCCACAGCCTGATGCAGGACACGAAGAAGATCGGGCCGAATCTGAAAGATGTCGCGCCTCAAGCTGAACAAGAATTGGATTCCCGTCTGGCTGAAGAAGCCCACTGACTTCCGTCCCACAACAAAAATGCCGAACTTCCGCCTGACCGATCACCAGATTCAGGCAATCTCAGCCTTCATCTGGCAGTCAGGATTCACCGACGCCGTTGCGAAGCATAAGCCCGGCAACGCGACCCACGGCAAGGAACTCTTCGAATCTCGCGGATGCCTAGCCTGCCATTCCATCGGAGAAGGCGACCAGCTACGCGGCGGAACTTTCGCCGCCAATCTCACTCGCGTCGGCGAGAAAGCCAATTACGACTACCTCGTCCGCTGGATTCACAACGCCCGCGAGCGCACGCGTCCTTACTGCCCGCACGAGAAGAAAGATATCGGCCCCGAGGATTACGCAAAGAAGGGACTTCCCTACCAGTGGGATCTCGAACACAGCAAGTGCCCGAATGACGGCCATGAACTGCAGGTTCAGAACATGACCGTGATGCCAAGCCTGCGTCTCAGCCCCGAGGACGCGGAAGACATCGCAACCTACCTGATCTCGCAGAAGAAGCAGGAACCTTCTTCTTACGCTGAAGCTTCGTTCATCGACGATCCCAACCTGAAAGAAGAAGGTAAGAAGTGGGTTCGCCACTACGGCTGCGCCGGATGCCACGAAATCGCAGGCATGGAAGACGAAGGACGCATCGGCACCGAGCTCACCTTCGAAGGCAGCAAGCCCATCGAGCGTCTCGACTTTGCGCTTTCCACCGAACCCGCGGCGCGTGGCGGCAAAGACTCCGAGCCGATCAAGGACAAGGAAGATCTCGCCCGCCTGCCCGACGGGCCTGCCAGCAAACCCTGGTACAACCATAAGGGATTCTTCGAGCACAAACTCGCTGAGCCCAACGTCTACGACCAGGGCAAAGTAAAGGGCGAGACGGAAGCCCTCCGCATGCCCAACGTGCACCTCACTAAAGACCAGGTGCTCGACCTCACCACGTTCCTCATGGGCAGCCAGGAGACTTCCCTGCCCGCCAGCTATCAGTACAAGCCCGGCGATGCGCGTCACGACATTCAGGAAGGCTGGTGGGTCGTCAAGAAATACAACTGCATGGGATGCCACCAATTCATCCCCGGCCAGCAAACGATCCTCATGAGCCTTGCCGCAATATCAGGACGCGCAGGAGCAGTTGCCTCCGAAG
The DNA here is from genome assembly GCA_963743105.1 of Terriglobia bacterium. Classification (GTDB taxonomy): domain Bacteria; phylum Acidobacteriota; class Terriglobia; order Terriglobales; family Acidobacteriaceae; genus Sulfotelmatobacter. Next base: position 10,215 of record CAVUOS010000019.1, on the reverse strand, counting down.
CTTCTAACGGAAGGCGCTCGCGTCGATCCCGAGTGGCTGCGTAAATTCCTCGCGAATCCGGCTCTCAGCACCACGGACACCAACCGCAACGGCGTGCGCCCGTACCTGAAAGTCCGCATGCCTACGTTCTCGTTCTCCGACAACGAACTGCGGAAACTCGTCCGATTCTTTGAAGCCTTGTCGCAGCAGCCGCTCCCCTACATCCCGGAGCAGGTGCCCACCCTCACGGCCAAAGAAACCGACATGGCCCGGAGCCTGTTCTCGAGCACGGCCGCTCCGTGCTTGAAGTGCCACGCTACCGGCGATCCCTCACACGACAAGATCTCCACGGCTCCGAACTTCCTGTTGGCGAAGGAGCGCCTGAAGCCCGATTGGGTCGAGCGCTGGATCACCGATCCCCAGGCCGTCAGCCCCGGAACGTCGATGCCCTCTGGCCTGTTCAAACAGCAGAACAGCCAGTGGGTCTTCGCAGGACCGACGCCGCCAACCTTCAACGGTTATGATGGAGATCATCGCAAGCTGCTGACCGATTACATCTTCCAGCTAACAGCGGAGGAGCAGCGTCGGGTCGCAGCCTCCATGCCGCGCGCTAGTGCAGCGGTGCAGCATCCGACCGATCACAAACGAGCGGCGGTCGAATCCCATCATGCAGCGGGCGGAGGTTCGCGGTAGAATGCACGGCAGAATAGCAGATTGCTTGAGTCGTCGTCATTCCGCTCCGGTTCGCTCGGAATAACAAAATGATTCAAAAACTTATGCAATTCCTAAATAGAAAGGCGACATCATGAAAAACACCATTTGGTTAACAGCCGGCATGTGTGCGTTGCTCATGCTGGCGGCATGCAGCAAGAAGGAGGAAGCACCGGCTCCTGCGGCAGAGACTCCCGCCGCTTCCGCTCCGGCGGCCACACCCATCGATCCCGCAACTGTGGCCACTGTCAGCGGCACCGTGAAATTCGACGGCACCGCCCCCAAGCAAGCGAAGATCGACATGAGCCAGGACCCGGGCTGCAAAGGCACCAACGAAGCCGAGAACACCGTCGTCAGCAACGGTGACCTCGCCAATGTCTTCGTCTATGTGAAAGACGGCCTCGGCAACCGCACCTTCGATGTGCCCAAAGACCCCGTGGTGCTCGACCAGAAGGGATGCCAGTATCATCCTCACGTGATCGGCGTAATGACAGGCCAAACGGTACAGATTAAGAACGACGATCCCACCACGCACAACATTCATCCCACTCCGAAAGACAATCGCGAGTGGAATGAATCGCAGCCGCCTTCCTCTCCCGCGCTAGAGAAGACTTTTGCCCGCGAAGAGATCATGCTGCCAGTGAAGTGCAACCAGCACCCGTGGATGAAGATGTATGTCAACGTAGTGAAGAGCCCGTTCTTCGCGGTCACCGACAAGAGTGGCAAGTACGAGATCAAGGGCCTTCCGCCTGGCGACTATACGTTGGAGTTCGTTCACGAAAAACTTGGTCCGCCACAAGACCTCAAAGTCACCGTCGGCCCGAAAGACAGCAAGACGGTGGATGCCAGTTTCAAGGGAATGTAGTTGAACGGGTAGCGCCGGCATCCTGCCGGCTCTGGCGGGGGCGTCTCGCCCCCGCTTTTACTCTGATAAAATACCGCGTTGATGGGAGCAGGCCGCGTTGGTACGTAGCTCACGATCTCGACTGCGCTAAGAAGTGTCTTGCTCCGACCAAGGGGCCCTACTCTGAAATCCGTCGCCACAACTTACAATCGCGGCCTTCACCGTTTCGCCGTCGTTCTCGCCTGCTGGACGTTTCTCCTGATCATTGCCGGAGCCTTGGTCACCAGCAACGACGCCGGACTCTCCGTCCCCGACTGGCCGACTTCGTTCGGCTCACTCTATAAAATCCCGAGGCTCGTTGGCGGGGTGAAGTTCGAGCACACCCACCGCATGATCGCTCAGGTAGCCGGGCTACTGACCATCGTCCTCGCCATCTGGACGTGGCGCGTCGAAAAGCGCCGCTGGATGCGGGTTCTCGGCTGGGGTGCCCTTGCTACCGTCATTATCCAAGGCATTCTCGGAGGGCTTACCGTTTGGTTCTTTCTCCCGCCGCCGATCTCCTCCGCTCACGCCGCGCTGGCCCAGACATTCTTCTGCCTCGCGGTTGCCATAGCGGTTTTTACCGGGCAAAAGTGGGTGGAAGAACAACCTCGTGTCGAATTCGACCATCGCCGCCCCAGTCTCTTCACTCTGACTCTTCTCTCCATCTTTGTTCTCTATGTCCAACTGATTCTCGGCGCCATGTTCCGCCACCACGGCCTGAGTTGGTGGCCGCACGTCCTGCACGCGGTGGTAGTCTCGTTCGTTCTCGCCTGGACAGCGGTTCGCGCCCTGACTGTCTACTCGAATATTGAAGCCGTCCGCCGTCCCGCCATTCTGATGCTTTCTCTCGTGATCGCCCAATTGTGCCTGGGCTTCACCGCCTTTCTTGACCCGTGTGTCCTGGGGACGCGATTCGGTCCAGCCGGAGTTGCCCATGGTGATCTCGACGGTGACCCATGTTGCGGTCGGAGCCCTCCTGCTGGCCTCTACGGTAATCCTGGCCATTCAGGTCTGGCGCCACGCCCCGGTCGCTTTCGCAGAACGCCTCCCGCAGCCCCAGCGCGACCCCTCGGCCGCATAATCCTCTCATGCTGAGCGCAGCCGCGACCGCAGCGAAGCCGAGGTCCCGGCGGAGTCGAAGCATTCCTATAGCCATTCCGATTGCCGGAAGCAGGGAGATCTTTCTCCAAACGTGTCTGTGCGTCTAGCGCAAGATAAGGCTTTGAGCCCCTTGCATTGATCCAACAAATCAACAATTGCCCTTCTATGTGTCTCCGTGCCTCCGTGGTAAATCCACCCCGCCTCCCTAACTGCGCGCCGAATGTCGTAAACTGTTAACTAGTCCCCGGGGTTCTCATTGGTCACGAAAGTCGCCGCATTAGCTGAAACCGTTGGTGTGGACCGCCAGTCCGCCGAGCCCGTCATTTCTGTTCAGAATCTGGTTCATCGTTACGAGAACCGCACCGCTCTGAACGGTGTTTCCTTCGACGTTCGTCCCGCAGAACTGTTCGGACTGCTCGGCCCCAACGGCAGTGGCAAAACGACTCTCTTCCGCATCCTTTCGACGCTGATGATTCCGACCTCCGGCCATGCCCTGGTCATGGGCTGCGATGCCGCCCAAGACCCTTCCACCGTTCGCCGCCAAATCGGCGTCGTGTTCCAGGCCCAGAGCGTCGACCCGAAGCTAACCGCTTACGAGAATCTTTGGCATCAGGGACATCTCTACGGCCTGAAAGGCTCGTCGCTGAAAAAGCGCGTGGAAGAGATCCTCACCCGAGTCGGCCTCGCCGACCGCGCCAAAGAGCGCGTCGAAACTTTCTCCGGAGGCATGCAGCGCCGCATCGAACTAGCCAAGGGCCTCCTGCATCATCCCGGTGTCCTCCTTCTCGACGAGCCTACAACGGGCCTCGATCCCGGCGCCCGGCGCGACCTCTGGCAGTATCTGACCATCCTTCGCGACGAAGAGCACGTGAGCGTGCTCGTCACCACGCATCTCATGGAAGAAGCCGAGCGCTGCGACCGCCTCGCCATCATGAACGAAGGCAATCTCGTCGCCCTCGGCACTCCTGCGGAATTGAAGAGTGAAATCGGCGGCGACGTCATCCTGCTCGATGCCGCCCGCGACGCCGATTCCCTCGCCCAGCACATTCGCAGTCGCTTCCATGTAGCGACCACTGTGCTTGGCAATCAGGTGCGCATCGAACAGGAAGCCGGACATCGCTTCGTGCCTGATGTGGTCGAAGCTTTCCCCGGCGAGATTCAGGCGATTTCCGTCAGCAAGCCCGCGCTCGAAGATGTTTTCATCCATCGCACGGGCCACAAGTTCTGGAGTGAAAATCCCGAGCCTGATTCCCAGGCAAACGAAAAAAAGAAGAAGAGGAGGTAACTTGCGTCCGATGATTCTCGTGCTTTCTCTGGTGCTCGGTATAGTTCCCCTGATCGGCATCGTCTGGATATTTCTGAGCGGCATGATCACCGTGTCCCCGTTCTCTGCCACGGTCGACGGCCTTTTCATGACGCTGATCCTGCTCACGCTCTCGGCATGCTTCCTGCTGAATGCCTTCTGGGAAGCCCGCGATCAAGGCTTGCTGAAATTCCTGCAGAAGAAAAAAGACACGGTGACGCCGAAGCCCGCAACTGCAACCTCCACGCCAGCGGCCAAGACTCCGGCTGCGAAGGCAACATCCTGATGGCAACCCAGGCAGTAACGTTGGCGCGTCCGATGACTCCGTCTTCCGCAGGAGTCATCCTGCCCGCGTTCACGCTCTGGTGGCGCGAGATCGTCCGCTTCTACCGCCAGCCCGGACGCGTCGTGGGCGTGCTCGCCTCGCCGCTGGTCTTCTGGCTCGTGCTTGGCTCCGGCTTCGGAACTCTCTCGTTCCGACAGGCGGGGCCCAGCAGCATTACCTGGACTATTCCTATCCGGGCACGCTGATCCTGATCGTGCTCTTCACTTCGATCTTCACCATGATGTCGGTCATCGAAGATCGCAAGGAAGGCTTCCTGCTCTCGGTCCTGGTCGCGCCCGTCCCGCGCACCGCCATCGTGCTCGGCAAGGTCCTCGGCGGAACCACTCTCGCGGCGGTCCAGGGCACTGATCTTCCTGATCTTCGCCCCATTCGCCGGCAGTCCACCTGCATCCTCTCCAGGTTCTGCTGGTCGCGGTAGTGGTGTTCCTGGTCTCTTTTTCCCTGACGGCTCTGGGCTTCGCCATCGCCTGGCCCATGGATTCCTCCCAAGCTTTCCATGGCATCGTGAATCTCTTTCTGATTCCTCTGTGGCTTTTGTCCGGAGCGCTGTTCCCGCTAAACGGCGCGTCCGGATGGATTCGCGCCATCATGCACCTGAATCCGCTGACCTACGGCGTAGAAGCCCTGCGCTTGCTTCTCTACCCCGGACCCAGGACAGCAGTTTCGCCGTCGAGTCCGCGATGGCCACGCTGGTGCTGTTTTCGCTGGTGATGTTCGCATCTGGCTCTCCTGATGGCCAACCGCCGCACGACGAAGCCCGCCGCCTGATCGAAATTATGATCGCCGAACAATACGCCTTCTTCCCCGCCCTCAATGCCAGCCTGAATGGAACCAGCGCCGTACTTCTTCTGACCGGCCGCGTCCTGATCGCAAAGGGCCGCATGGCCGCGCACCGCGCCTGCATGATCGCCGCAGTGGTTGCCTCGGCACTATTTCTGGCTTGCTATCTGTTCTTTCACTGGAAGGTGGGCAACATTCTCTTCTTAGGCCAGGGATGGGCGCGCCCAGTCTACTTCGCGATCCTGATCTCGCACGTAACGCTGGCGATCGTAATCGTGCCCATGGCCATCATCACCCTGAACCGAGGCCTGAAAGCGCGCTACGACAAGCACCGCGCCATTGCCCGCTGGACCTGGCCGCTGTGGATGTACGTGTCAGTGACGGGAGTGATCGTCTATTTCATGCTGTACCAGTGGTTCCCGCACAGCTAGAGAAGAATGTTGATTTTCATTGCTGATTGCTGATTGAAAATCCATTGGGATTTGCGTTTTGATGATCAATCAAAAATCAACGATGATCTACTCTGTGTTCCTCTGTGCCCTCTGTGGTGAGCCCTGATGTCGATCCTGAAGCTAAAAATCGATGTCTCCGGCACCAGTCGGCGATGCCGCCTGGAAAGAAATCCACCAGTTCGATCAGATCCAATCCGCCGACTTCGGCCCGCAATTCGGCAGCGGCGGCCGCTGCAACCATCCTCCCGACGCCCCTCACGCCAAAGGCGAATGGATCGGCGCCGAAATCCGCCTCCAGACGCCGCTTCTGGCGCAATACGCCATGTCGCACTACCTGGAACAGGAACGCGTCCTCGACGCTGACGTAGAGTAGTAAACTTTCGAGAGCAGAATGATTCTCGACTCAAACAAAGCCTTGTCATCCTGAGGAGCGCGTTCTGTGCGCTCCGAAGGACCTATGCAATCTGCCGGCACTAGCAATCGCCGTGACATCACAACGGACAACCGACGCCTCACTCAATGACCAATAGATTAGAAGCACGCTTCTGCCGACAAGCAACAAGCGAAATCCGTGTCCGACCCCAAGCCCAAGCGCTCCATGTCCCGCACCCAGAAGATCCTCTTCTTCGCTCACCGGATGGCTCATCGTCCTCATGCCCTTCCTCTTCTGGTGGAACACCTGGTTCGGACGCCATCTCTCCGACCAGCAGATCACCGAATACCTGCACGACGACAAGAAGCCTCGCCACATCCAGCACGCGCTCGTGCAACTCGGCGACCGCATGAGCCACGCCGACGCGAACGCGAAGCAGTGGTATCCCGACCTGGTGCGCCTGGCCACCAACCCAGTGGAAGAAGTCCGCAACACCGACGCCTGGGTCATGGGCCAGGACACCTCCGGCGCCGGATTTCACGAAGCCCTGCTGAAGATGCTGCAGGACCCATCACCCGATGGTCCGCGGCAACGCCGCTCTCTCGCTCGTCCGCTTCGGAGACGCGACCGGCCGCCCGCAAATCGTCGCCCTGCTGCAGCCCGCTCAGATCACCGCTCCCAGCGACGGGACCATCGTCGACGCCGACCGCCCCGGCACCGCCATCCATCAAGGCGGACTCGTCGCCAAGCTGAAGGCTCGACAGAATCTTCGCAGCCGCTGAGATCCGCTCCCCGATCCCAGGCCGCATCCGTTCGGTCGCCGCAACCGGCGCAAACGTAGCATCAGGTGCGGAAGTAGCAGTGATCGATCCCGGCACCGAACAGATATGGGAAGCCCTGCGTGCCCTCTATCTGGTCGGCCAACCTGAGGACTTGCCGGCGATCCGCCCCTACGAACGCGACGTCCCAGACGTCTCAAACGACGTCCGCCAGCAAGCCCAGGAAACAGAGAAAGCAATTCAAGCCAGAACCAGGTAGCGCCGGCGTGGTCTTTGAGATCTGCGCGGGAACAAGCTTCGAGCGAAAAAGCCTTGTCATCCTGAGGGCCGCGAATTTAGCGGCCCAAAGGATCTATGGGTCCTTGCGAGCTGAGATGATGCAGAGGAATTGCAGAGGTGCCTCGGATCGCAAGAACCGCGACCCTCAGGATGACAAGGTGTGCTTAAAGCTGAGCGCTGACAGCTAAATCGCCATCACTCCCACTTCCTTCTCCACCTCAGCCGTGTCGACCATTGCGATCGCATCCCACGGACACCCATCCAGGAAGCATCCGTCCGGCCCTTTGCTCAAACACTTCTTGCATCCGATACACAAAATAGGGTCGACCGCAATCCGTCCAAAAGGCGGATTGTCCTCATCCGGCACCCAGAACATGCAGTCTTCCACCGGGCAGTACTCGACGCACGCCGGCGAGCCCGCGCATCCCGTACAGCACTCGGTGATCACTGCCAGTTCTTTGGGCTTTTTCTTGCGTGGCGTGGCAAGACCTTTGGACTTCGGTTCAAACTTGAGCTCGTCAGGCACCATCCCGACGGCCTTGGTGGCTCCCCCAGATGCAGCAGGCATGAGGCATTATAGCCAAAAAAACCGAAGCGGCGGAAATTGAATCCGCCGCCTCCCGGTTACCCCATTCTTCCTACTGGTGCTCGTGTTCCCGCTCCTCGTGCTCCTCATGCTTATGACGCCACTTCCAGTAGGCGTCCTGCCGCTTATGGTCGAGCCGCTCGAATTCCACATAGCTCTCGTGCTTCTCCTCCAGCCAGTGACGGTAGGCCTGATCTTCCCGCTGATCCCAGTTATGGTAATCCTTGTGGTACGGGTCATAAACCCGTCGCTCTCGCTCTTCCTGTTCGTGCCTCTCGTGATCATCCTGAGGTCTCGGTATTGCCAGAGCCCCCAGCGGCGCCATCAGAGCAGCCGACAGGAACAGTGAAGCCACGTATTTATGTTCACGACGCATAGTTTCTCCTCCAGAAGCGGCACAGAATAGATGCCGCGCGAGGACTCACGGTTGGAATCCCAGACTCCCTAGGTGGGCCCGAACTTTCCTAGATTCCAGGCAACATCTGCAGAATTCGGGCTCAGCCGGAGCCGAAGCATCCCCATTAGCACTGAGGCCCTGAAGCGCCATCTAATTCATAGAGCCGAATTTTTCAAGCAACCGTTCGACCCCTTCCTTGAACTCTTCTTCCGCCGCAATCAAGCTCAACACCAGATACCCATCGCTCTCGAAATCGTAAAAATGCCCCGGATGCACCAGCACCGACTTCTCCCGGACTAGTTCGATCGCCAGCTCTTCGTCCGACCGCGTGACCGGAACCCGCAGTACCGCATACCATCCGCCCTCGACGCTCAGCCGCTGGCAGGTTTTCTGTGCTCCAAGTTGCCGATCCAACTCCGCCAGATTAGCTCCGACGCGACCGATCAACTGCCGCTGAATGCTCTCTCTCTCCTCCAGCATCACCGGCACCGCCCACTGCACCGGCGCATTCATCGAAAGATACGTATCCGCAATCACCTCAAGCCGCGCCATCGCCGTAGCTACCTGTCCGAAAGGCCCGCTCGTCACTACCCACGCCACTTTCATCTGCGGCAGCGCGGAAATCTTAGAAAGCCCGCTCAAAGTGAAGGTCAGCACATCCTGATTCGCTGCAAAGCTGGGCGCAGCCAAAGAAAATGTGGGGACAGCCGCCCCCGGATGTCCAGTCGAGCGAAGCTCGACGGCATCTGCGGCCGAAATCTCATCACGTAGGGCATAGTCCAGAAACACCTCGTCCACAATCACCGCCAGCCCATGCGCCCGGCAGAACTCATTCAAGGGCCCCAACTCTTCCGCATGCACATACGACCCGGTCGGATTATTCGGATGCACCACCACCACTCCCCGCGTCCGCGCCGTCACCGCTTTCTCCATCGAATGAAAATCCATCTGCCACCCGTGGTCGTAAATCAGCGGATACGGCACCAGCTTCACATCTTGCAAGTCCGCCAGAAACTCAAACAGCGGATAACTCGGCTTCGGCACGAGCAACTCGTCCCCCGTGTTGCACAGCAGTCGAAAAACATACGAGTACCCTTCGCTGGTGCTGGTAGTAAGCACAATCCGATCCGGATCCACCTCGATCCCATTCGTAGAGACGTTGCTTGCAACGTCTCGCTGACCACGACAACTCTGCTCGGAGTAATATCGAGCCACAGCCTCACGCGCCGAGAGCAGCCCCTTCGCCTGCGGATCGTAATCCAGCGCTCCCTCCGACCCCAGCGCTCCAAGAATCGCCGCCGACTCGTACTCCAGTCCCACTCGCGTAGGATTCGAAGCGGTCAGATCAAGCAGGCGACCTCCCCGCGCGCGCATGTCCTCCACGGCCCGCGTAAACCGGTTCTGCGCCAGACGCCAGTTCGTTCTGTCAGAAAACATGGATGGATTGTATGCGATAGCCCGCCGATTTATGGGTCTCTGCTAACCGCGCCGGAGGCGCGACTGAGAATAGCCCGGCGTTTTCAACCCCGGGACAGCCGGCATAAGAAAAGGCGTCCCGGAGGGACGCCTGAAATCGCAAACCAACGCTTCAAACTATTTCACCGCGGTCGGCTCGGAAACTCCGGCTTACCCAACTGGCTCAACGCCGGCACGCTCTTCTGCAGACTCGGCCAGTCCCGAATTCCCACTGCCGGGCACATGACGCCATTGCCCACCGGGCGCAGCAACTGCCGCAGGGTCTGCACACCGTAGAACAATCCTTGTCCCGTATTCGCCGCCACAATCAGGTGATCTTTATCCGAGAACAGCAAATACCCTCAGGCCCCACCGCCGAATCGGCCTTCAATCCATTCTGCGCCAGGAAAAGCCGCACGCGATCATCCTCCAGCCGCGCCAGCACGATCGCTCCACCCTCCGCCTTGCCTTCGGCCTTCATGCCCAGAATGTTGAGCTTCAATCCGGACTGGTATTGCACCTCTTCCGCCAGGGTCTCAGCAGCAATGCGGTCTTCCGCCTGATGTCCCAGCTGTACAAAGATCTTCGTGCGCGGCCCCACCTGAAACCCGCCATCGCGCAATTGCACTTCCTTGGGCTGAGGCTCCAGCTTCAGTCCCTTCTCGCTGGGAGAATCAAGCCCCAACAACAGAGGAGAACAAGCCAGTACCCATGCCAGGATCCCCAAATGTCTCTTCTGTCTCTTCGTCATGGTCATTGCCATACCATTGTACTTCGCAATCGGAACA
>CAVUOS010000018.1:0-61805 GCA_963743105.1 Terriglobia bacterium | reverse complement strand
CTGATTCCTGCATACGCTCTTGTTTTCATCACCGCCATGGGCGGATTGCTCTTCGCACAAGCTTCTTCGAAACAGAAGTCCGGAGTCCAGCAGACAAGACTTCGGCACGCGGGACGGGAGGCCCGTCATCTTTGTACACGCTCACCAACTCACACGGCGTTGAAATCCGTGCCATGAATTATGGCGGCATCATCCAGGCGATTCGCGTTCCGGACCGCAAAGGCGAACTTGCCGATATCGTCCTCGGCCACGACACAGCCGAAGGCTATATGCCGAATCCGCCATACCTCGGCGCGATTGTCGGACGCTACGCCAACCGCATTGCCAACGGCTCATTCACGCTCGATGGCAAGACCTACACGCTGCCCAAGAACGACGGTCCGAACACGCTGCACGGCGGGGTGACGCGAACCTTCGACAAGGTCCTCTGGGAGGGCGAGCCGCTCAAAGGCAAGAACGGCGTGGCCTTCACCTACCTGAGCAAAGATGGCGAGGAAGGGTTCCCGGGAAACCTTAAAGTTAAAGTCACTTACACTCTGACCGACTCAAACGAACTCGTCATTGACTACACAGCCACCACCGATAAAGCCACGCCAATTAACGTCAGCCAGCACAGTTATTTCAATCTGAAGGGCGAAGGGAATGGCGACATCCTGGATCACGAAATCATGATCAACGCCGACAGTTCACGCCAGTCGATAAGAATCTGATTCCTACCGGCGAACTTCGCCCGGTCAAAGGAACGCCGTTCGACTTCACCACGTCGACCAAAATTGGAGCCCGCATCGAAGACAGTATGAGCAGATGGTCCTGGGGCATGGCTACGATCACAACTTTGTTCTGAACCGCAAAGGCGCGGGCTCAGTTTGGCTGCGCGTGTCTACGAACCGACGACGGGGCGTGTACTGGAAGTTTCGACCACTCAACCGGCGTTCAGTTCTACACCGGCAACTTCCTTGACGGCTCGGTCACGGGCAAGGAAGGCCACGTGTACAAGCGCCGCTATGGACTCTGCCTGGAGACGCAGCACTTTCCGGATTCGCCGAACCATCCGGATTTTCCGAGCACGATCCTGAAGCCGGGAGAGAAGTTCCATCAGAAGACGGTGTTTAAGTTCTCGGCGAAATAGACCGCAGTGGATCGATGGAAAAGGGATCTGGCGTGTGAGCCATGTCCCTATTTTTGTGATCCCTTATTCGCCCTTCAACTCGCCTTGCAATGCCTTTTCGACTTGCTTCTGGTGCTCCGGCTTGAGCTTTTTCCCGGCCGATGTGAGGTAGAACGTATCAATCGCCATCTGCCCCTCGGTATCGATCAGGGCGATTTCGATGTTGCACTTCTGCTCGGACAGGCACGACGCAATCCGGTGCAGCAGACGCGGGCGGTCCTGGGCGATCACCTGCACTAGTGTCGTCGTCGACGAACTGGAATCGTCGAATTCGATCTTCGTCTCGACTTTCACCTTCGCGATCGCGCCCTTCTCCGAACGCTGGCGGTCGCGCAGCATTTTTTCGAGATCAGCTTCGCCCAGCATCACGCTGACGACGCTGTTCTTGAAGCGCGCCCACTCCGGAGAGATTCAATTCCAGTGTGCGGAATCGGTCGGTGAAGTGAAACGTGTCGACGACGCTCCAGCCGCATTCGAGAATGCGTTGGCCTTAACGATGTTCATTCCCCAGGCCGCCAGGACACCAGAAAGAGTGGCGAACAGGAACGGACGATCCTTGGTCACCAGCGTCAGATCGTACCAGTGCCGGCCGCGCTTCAGGTCCACCAGCACCGGATCATTGCCGAGTTCCTCAGCCATCTGCATGTGGCGCATCACTTCTTCGGCCGTATGCACGAGCAGATATCGCTTGCGGAAATCCTTCCAGAAATGTCTTGAACTTGCTGCCTGTGACGGGCGCCAGCGAGCGCAATCGCGCCAGCTTTTCGTCATTGACCTCGGCATGCACCCGCTGGTCGGCGCTGCGGTTCAGATAATTATCCGCGGCCATGTAGAGCTGCCAGACGTTCTCCGCTTTCCACGGAGTCAGCGCCTCGGGATTCACCGCCTTGATATCGGCGTAGGTGAGCAGGGCAGAGCATCTTCAAGCGCTCGGGCGTTCCCATCTTTTCCGCGAAGGCAGCAACAGTTTCGGGATCAAAAATGTCGCGCCGCAGCGTGGCCGACAACTCCAGATGGCTTGCGATCAGAAACAACACCTCCGCCCGTTCTTTGGGATCGACATCGAGCCGGTCCATGGCACTGATTGGCGATCTTGCAGACTCGCTTCCACGTGATTGCCGTTCGGGATCCCTTTGCCCGTGTCGTGCAGCAGGAGAGCCAGGTAGAGCAGTTCCGGGTCTTCGAGCTCACCCAACAATTCCGCGTAGCGCTTATCCCACTCCGACTGCGACTGCTTCAGCCGATGGAGGCTCTCGATCGCGAGGAATGAATGCTCGTCCACCGTGAAGCGATGATAGAAATCGCGGACGACCAGGGAGTCGATCAGCTTCAACTCCGGCAACAGCAGGGTGAGCAGCCGCAACGAGTGCATGGCGCGTAGAGCATCGGCGGCATTGGGCTGCAACAGTGTCTCCTGCAGATAGAGCCAGAGTTCCGCGCCCCGCGGGCGGCGTCGCGGCGAGCGCCGGAAGTGCTTGTTCGATGCGGTACTCCGTGGTCGCGCTCAGCTTCAATCCGTGGTGCGCCATGAAGTGAAACAAGCGCAGCAGCACTTCGGGATCCTGCAGGGCCGATGGCTGTTGCAGGAAGATGAGCCCGTCGACGACGGAGAAATCTGCCGTAGTAAGCCGGGAGCGCCAGCTCTGCACCTGCCGATAGAGCGCCGACCAGGCTTCAGGAATCTCTTCCAACAGTTGCGTGACGGTACGCTGCACGGCGCGGGCGTGACCGAAATAGATTCGCATCCAATCGGCCGCGACAGTTCCTCGGCATCCGGCGCTCCGATTTTGCGTGCGGCCGCTTCATCCTGCGCTTCCCAGCTCAGCGTGTTGTCGTCCCGCCCGTGGCGGAAGTGAAGAAAGCATCGCGCGGACATCAGGAAATCGAGCGCTGACTCGAGTTGCTTGCGAATCGGCGGACGCAGCGAACTCGCCTCGGGCCAGTCGTGCAGCTTGTCCATGGCGGAGATCAGGGCGAGCCAGTTGGCGACGTTGCAGTCGCGCAGCCCGCCTGGAGCTTCTTTCAGATTCGGCTCAAGGTGGTAGAGCGTCATTGCCGTGCTTGCCGTGCCGTTCGCGCGTGACTTCAGCCAGGCCCTGCAGCAGAGACCTTGGACTCCCGCATGACCAGCTTGGGAATCACTTTGTCGTGCAGCTTGCGGAACAGATCTCGATCGCCCGCCAGGTAACGGCAATCGAGCAGGGAGATGGTGAACTCAGTGTTGTTGGGATCGTAGCGGTCGCATTCGGACGAGCGTGCGCGAAGCCGGACTTAACTTCAGCCGCAGGTCCCACAATTCCTGCGAGAAGCGCCGGACGGGATCTTTGAATGCCTGCTCCGCATCGCGATCAGCGAAGAGGAACAGGAGATCGATGTCGGAAAAAGGAAACAGCCAGCCCCGGCCGAATCCTCCGGTGGCGACCAGAGTGAAATTCGCAGGGCCGGGATTCGTCGGAGGAAACAATTTCGCGCCACAGCCTGGCGAGGATGTCTTCGACCATGCGTGTGCGCTGGGCCACGCAGGCACGCCCATCTCCCGTGGCCTCAAACTCCCGCTGAATGCGTGCTGATTCGTCGCTGATGGAACCCCGTAGTTCGCTCAATGAGGACGCTGCCACCATGAAAGATCCACCCCGCAGCGCCCGCCGCCGGGTGGTTGCCTTTGAATCTCGTGCCGACAAGATTCCTTTCACCGCCCATGCGGACGCGAAATCTACAGAGCCCCTTCCCCGCGCTCGTCGTTGCGGATGCGGATGGCCTCATCGACGCGCGACAGAAAGATCTTGCCATCCCCAATTTTGCCGGTGCGTGCCGCTCCGAGAATGGCCTGCACCGCCTTCTCGACCAGGGCGTCGGCCAGGACCATTTCGAGTTTGGTCTTGGGGATGAGATCGACGCTGTACTCGCGGCCGCGGTAGACCTCTGTGTGTCCCTTTTGGCGGCCGTGACCGCGCACTTCAAGCACGGTCATGCCTTCGACACCAATTTCCTGCAACGCACTTTTGACCGCGTCCAGTTTTGAGTTTTGAATGACCGCTTCGACCTTTGTCATGATATTTGCAAGTCCTGTTTTCAGATCTACTCGCCGCCTTGAGTTCAGGGTCGTGCGACTCTGCCAAAACCCTCAAGCAGGAGTTTCCCAATAGTACCCTTCTTCTCCGTGTTGGGAGAGATCCAGGCCTTGCAGTTCGTCCTCTTCGGAAACTCGTAAGCCAATGGTCAGATCCACCAATTTCAGGATCGCGAGCGTTCCCGACAATGGCGAGCCCCACGCGATAGCGACACCAACCAGTTGGTTCAGCAACTGGTGCGCATTTCCTTCCAGCAGACCGGATGCGAGAACATTCCCGACTGCGGATCTTTGAAGATCGGGTTGACGGCGCTGACCGCGAAAACGCCCGTCAAGAGCGCTCCCAACGTTCCACCAGCGCCGTGCACACCGAAAGCGTCGAGCGAATCGTCGTAGCCGAATCTCGCCTTGACCTTGGCTACCATCCAGTAGCAGAAAACGCCGGCGATGAGACCGATGAGCAGCGCGGGCATAGGCTTCACGAACCCCGCCGCGGGGGTGATGGCCACGAGTCCTGCCACCGAACCCGAAATTCCGCCAAGCACACTCGGCTTGCCGTTGCGGATCCATTCCGCCGCCGCCCACCCCACAGCCGCCGCGGCGGACGCGAAATGAGTCGCTACGAATGCGCTCGTGGCCAGACTGCCAGCTGCCAGCGCGCTGCCGGCATTGAATCCGAACCATCCCACCCATAGCAGGCACGCGCCGATAAAACTGAGCACGACGCTGTGCGGCGGCATGCTTGCTTGGGGTATCCGAAGCGTTTGCCCAGGTACAACGCGCAGACCAGCGCCGAGACTCCCGATGTAATGTGAACAACAGTGCCGCCGGCAAAATCCAGGGTCGGGAAACGCCCGCCCAGCGAGGCATTCAGGAGGCCTCCTTTGCCCCAAACCATGTGCGCCATCGGGTCATACACGATGATGGACCACAAGATCATGAACACGAGCATCGCGCTGAACTTCATGCGCTCAGCGAATGCGCCTGCGATCAAGCCCGGTGTGATGATGGCGAACATCAACTGATACACCATGAAAGTTTGCGCCGGGATCGTGGCGGCGTAATCGGCGTCGGGCGCAGACCCCACACCTTTCAGGAAGAGGTTCTGAAAGCCTCCGATAAAGCTGTTGCCGGATCCAAACGACAGGCTATAGCTGAACAGGCCCCATAAGATCGTAATCACCGCCATCAAAGCGAAGCTCTGCATCATGGTGCCGAGCACGTTCTTTTTGCGCACGAGGCCGCTGTAAAACAGGGCCAATCCCGGACCAGTCATCAGGAGAACCAACGCTGAGCTGGTCAGCATCCAGGCATTGTCGGCGGAACTCTTGGCTTCGGCGGTCTGTTGCTCGAGTTTGGCCAGCCGCGCAGTGGTATCGGTCGACGGGCTTGGATTAACTCCACCGGTTTGTGCGCAGACTACTTGCGCGAAGATCAGAATCAAGACGGCCGTCACCGCGGCGGCGATCAGCTTTTCTCGCATGGACACTGTAGGAATGTTCTCCCGTGGACCGGAGTCGCGTTGTTGCACACTCATTCGACGACGCCTCACTGTAACGTCCGCCATCCCTTCCCGGAAATCGAAACTATTTATCGTTCCTATCAGGTTTTGTTATTGAATTCCCGTTGCGCGCACGAATCACCTTAAAATTCTGAATCGAGCCACATGTCGGAGGCTGCGACAACTGGCCTTCCGAACAGCGAAAAATTCACAGCCCTACAGGGTTCTACCTATGGCGGCTACGGCGAATTGGGAGACCCTTAGTAATTCACTCGTCTGAATGGTTCCCAGATCGTTACTCCGCATCGCGGGTCTCTCAGCGGAGGGCTTCGTGTCAAAGAGCAAAGCAAAAGCAGTGACTATACTTCCGGGCAGGGTCGAAAAGGTTATCCGTCCTCACCCAGAAAGCGGAGAACCTGAAAAGGCGCAGATTTCGGTGGAGGGGGCGGATCACTTGTATAAAGAGATCCGCGTGCCCAATCGACTGATCGACGACAAAGGCGAAAAAGTAAAGCTGAAGCCGGGAGCCGAAGTCGACGTAACCATTGAGGCTGAGCCTGCCAAGAACACAGTCGCGGCCACGGATGACGGAACCTAGGCCGATTCCGTTAATTGTCCCGAGTCCTGTGCGGGCAGAGTTTCAGACTCAGTTTGGTTGTCAGCCCCCTACACAATGTTTAGCTCTACCCGATTATCCGCTACGGCCTGTTGCTATACACGAACCTTTCCCGACTGCTCTGCGACGACGATCCGGTTCGGCAAGAGAGCATCGACTTTGGCCTTCAGGTGAGCCGGCACGAAAAGAAATATCCGGCTGTTCCCGCTCCAATCCCGTTGCAAATCAGCATTGGTGAGATAGATCTGAGGAGCATCAGCGAAGGTCGAGCCGAACCACATCGACGTGGTCCGTCCCTCGACCAGCTTTATAGGCGTGTGCAGATAGAACAACAGCGATGAGCCGAATGCCTGATCGCCATAGATCATCACGCAATCTCTCGGGCGTTCTTGAGCAGCGATCTTCTGCGCAAGGTCTCTCGACGAGAGATACGGCCCGAATCTTCCCAGAGCAATGTGCGCAGCCACGAGGAACAGCGTCATACCCAGAGCCGTCACCCAGGTGGCGGCATAGTGCCGACGATTAATTCTGAGCAAGAAGGAAAAACCTGGCATCACTATCAATGTCACGGCTGCGACCGCAGCCGGCAATCTTAGCGCTGCAAAGGACTCATAGCTCAGATCGAGCATATGGGAAGTGGAAAGCGTGTCGGCACTCATATCGTGCTTTGCGAGCACGTTGCCGATGTCTGGCTCAAACGGAAGATGTCGCGACTGCCATAAAAGAATGAACAAGATTATTGCGGCGGCAAGGCCCACCACCGCCAAGGATTGCCGAAGACACCCTAAGCCAACCTTTGCGCACTCCACTCTGGCATTCGGTCCGTTCACTGCGCGCAACTCCGTCTGCGATCAGCATCAACAGGGGCAGATAGGCGGGAAAAGTGTAGTACTCCTGATTCGTGGAGATCGCGAAGAAGACGAGAATGAGGCCGGCGAGAATCCAGCAAAGCAGTCGGGTGCGCGCGGAGAAGTCGTCGTGGCGTTCCTTCCGGACGTCGATGATGGTTCGAATAGCCGCGGGTAGATACAAACTCCAAGGGAAGAGCCATACCAGATGCAGAGACCAGTACAGTGCCCAAGGGAGCTTGTTGTAGTCGCGCGGGTAGCGCTTTCCGAGGAATCTTAGGAAATGTTCGTTGACGAAGTAAAACCAGAAGAAGCCGTGGCCACCTTGTCCGCCAGTATTGCGAAAGCCGGCCAGAATATGCCATGGAGCCGCAATCAGCAAAAATAACGCAAGTCCGGGAGCCAAGCGAAACTCGCGCCAGCGACGCCACTCCCCGGTAACGGCGAGATATATGAAAGCCGTGCCACCCGGGAACGCGAGCGCGATCAAGCCTTTCGTCAAAACTCCCAGCGCTATGCAAGCGTATCCGGCGTACCAGCGCCATGTCCCGCCTTCAGGTTCGAGAGCGGTCAGGAAGAAATACAGGGAGGCCGCGATCAGCAAGCTGAGCAGCACGTCAGGAATCAGGATTCGCGTGAATAGAAACACTCCAGCGGCCGTAAAGACAAAAAGAGCGGCATAGATTCCAGCGCGCTCGCCAAATGCGCGGCGGCCCCAAACAAGTGCCAGCACGCCGAGCAGAAGCACGGAAATGCGCCATGGGCAAGGCGCGTAGAAAATTCGTGGATGCCAAACAGGTGATAGCTGGCCACGACCAGCCAATACGGCAACGGCGCCTTTTCCAGATATCGAACACCGTTCACATGCAAGGTCACATAATCGCCGGTGACGAACATCTCGCGTGCGGCCTCGGCGTGCGTGCTGTCGGCATCGTCGAGCAAGGGCGGAGAAAACAGGGATCCCAGAAACACCGCGGCGAAGACGATGGCCAGCATCCAATAGGACGCGGCCCGCAAGCCGCCAGGCACGCTGGCCTGGGTCTCAGTGACTGGGGCTGTGGAGGTAGCGCTCAAATGGAGTGGACCCTTTTAAGGGTACCGGGGATAGACCGTGCCTGCAAGCGCGTTAGAAGATGACATTAAGGGCTCTTTGGCAACTCTTATTTCGCTCAAAAAACTTCCACTTGTCCATCCCTGCGGGCACGGCCACATCGAAGAAGCCAACCATCATCTCGTCGGAAGTCTGATCGCCCCACGTCACGGTCTTCGTAGGATCAGGATTGTGCGGATTGTTCTTCGAATTGTCGTACCACGCAATCGCCCGCAATTTCGTTCCCGCCTTTAGAAGGCGCGGCTCTGCCAGACGATAACTGAGTTGCCAATGGAAGTGATAGTTCACCCGCAACAGCACTTCCACGCTGCCATCATCGTGCACGATGTCATATTCAAAACGTTTTCCGCGCAGGTGCATGTGGGGAAAGAGACTGAGCAGGGTCGCATCGTTGGGAAGGGTGCCCTGAACCTCCACTCGGAAATCATCGGCACCGGGAGGAATGATCAGGGCGTGATTGTTCAATTGCAGCGTGATGACCCGCTGCTTCGGCGGAGTCTTTGCAAAAGCAATGCCGATGCTGGTTTGATCCTGGTCTGCCGTGCCATTGGTCGTGTAGTGCATTTGGAAAACGAGGTCGGAGCCTGCAGGGACGAATTTTGCCATGCCATCAGGCCATTGATCCGGCGAACTGCCAGGAGCGTAAACCAGAAGCAGGTCACTGGTCGTCTCGTGCGCCTGGCGCTGCTCGAGAGGATCCTTAAGTGTGGAAGCTGTGAACGGCTCTCCAATAGGGGCATGCCGAAGCCACGGCGAATCCGGAGGGCGAATGTACACCACTGCATGATGGACATGCGCCGCACTTCCTGGGCGAAACTCCGACATTTGGACCCAGCGGTCTTCGGCGAAATGCGTGGGCACAATCTCGTAGGTGTACTCGACTTCGCCTTGGGCCGGGATCTGCACTGGCTTCGGCATTCTCACCAATAGATCTGGATGGGGGATATTCCAACCCTCTGCCCATTTTCGGGGCGCAGGCGCGTGTTGCTCGTCGCCCGCCGGCGCGCCAGCCGAAGCCCAAGCCGAGATCGTGCTGATCTGCTGCTCCGTCAATGACGGATCGTTTGCAAAATGTCCGTACCGCGGATCAGCGAACCACGGTGGCATCATCTTCATCTGCACCGCATGTGAAATCGCATTTGCCCACGGTTTTGTTTGCTCGTAGGTCACGAGCGGCATGGGTGCTACTTCTCCCGGACGATGGCAGTTCTGGCAATGATCCTGGAGAATAGGCAACACATCTTTGTAGAAAACCGGTGCGTGTGCAGGCGGAGTTCTTTGCTGGAATCCGACGGTG
Organism: Terriglobia bacterium; assembly: GCA_963743105.1. Classification (GTDB taxonomy): domain Bacteria; phylum Acidobacteriota; class Terriglobia; order Terriglobales; family Acidobacteriaceae; genus Sulfotelmatobacter. The sequence continues at coordinate 52,194 of CAVUOS010000018.1, read as the reverse complement.
AAACTCACTGACAGAGCGATAATTCCAGCGATCCCCACAAACTTCGCCATATTGCAATTCTATTCGACCCACTGTTCTTCAAACGTCACGGTCGTGTTTCTCTTCGCTGCGCCAAAATGCTACATTCAAAGATTCATGTCCGCCCCAAACTCTATCTTTGTCCGCGCGTGTAAGTCTCAACCAGTCGACCGCACACCGGTCTGGTTCATGCGCCAAGCTGGGCGCTATATGCCCGAGTACCGAGCGATCCGCAAAGAGCATTCGCTTCTGGAGATATGCAAGAAGCCCGAATTGGCAGCGCAAGTCACAATCGAGGCGGCGGAGATTCTCGGAGTCGATGCTGCCATTATTTTTGCTGATCTGTTGCTTCCGCTCGAGGTGATGGGTTTACCCTTTCACTTCTCCGCCGGCGAAGGTCCGGTTATCGAGAAACCCGTGCGCAGCAAGGAAGATATCGCAAACCTGCGCACCGATCGCGCGGCCGAGCTCGGCTACGTTGCCCAAGCCGTGGCTTTGGTGGCCAAGCACTTCGCTGATCGCATCCCGGTCATCGGATTCTGTGGTGCTCCCTTCACTCTAGCCAGTTACATGATCGAAGGCGGCGGCTCCCGCAACTACGTCCATGCCAAGAAGATGATGTACAACCACAGCGGCGAGTGGGACACGTTGATGACCAAGCTCGTGTCGGTAACGACCGAGTACTCCGCTGAGCAAGTGCGCGGCGGCGCCGATGCCATTCAGATCTTCGACAGTTGGGTCGGATGCCTGAGCGTGGAAGACTACCGTCGCTATGTTCTCCCACATGTCACCGGGATGGTAAAGAAACTGAAGAAGACTGGCGTGCCAATCATCTACTTTGGCACTGACAGCGCCACGCTTCTCCCCGCGATGAAAGAAACCGGGGCGGACGTCATCGGCCTCGACTGGCGCATTCCGTTGGACGAAGGCTGGGAGCGCATCGAGCATGCGGCGGCTGTGCAGGGGAACCTCGATCCGGTCCTCCTGTTCGCAGAGTGGAACGAAGTGAAATCGCGGGCGGAGGAAATCCTTCGCCTTGCTGACGGGCGTCCCGGCCACATTTTCAATCTTGGGCACGGCATTCTCCCTGAAACTCCAGTAGAGAACGTAAAGAATCTCGCCCGGTTTGTTCAAGAATACGCGCCTTCCAAAAACCGAAAGCCAGAAGCCGGAACTCGCCGACGATGACTCGCATCGCGATTATCGGCGGAGGTATCTCCGGCCTGGCTGCTGCCTTCGACCTTGAGCAGCGTCGCCAAATGGCGCACGACGTTGAATACACGCTCTACGAATCGTCTTCGCGACTGGGCGGCGTGCTGCGCACGGAATACATCGACGGGTGCGTAGTCGAAGCCGGGCCAGACTCGTTTGTCACCGAAAAGCCATGGGCTGCCGACCTGTGCCGATCCGTGGGGCTCGGAGACCAGCTCATCGGCTCGAACGACGCTGACCGCAAGACCTACATCCTGACTCGCGGCCGCCTCATCGAGATGCCCGACGGGTTGATGTTCATGGTCCCCACGAAGATCCTGCCGACGGGGCTCTCGCCGCTTTTCTCCTGGAAGACCAAGCTGCGGATGGCGCGAGAGCTATTTCACCCTCCGCGCGCGGTCAATCACGACGAGTCGGTGGCCGACTTTGTGGAACGTCACTACGGCCGGGAGATGGTGGACCGGCTCGCCGATCCCCTGCTGTCCGGCATTTACGGAGGGGAATCCTCCCACCTGAGTGTGCGCGCTGTACTTCAACGATTCGCTGAGATGGAGCGGATCCATGGTAGTCTCGGTCGAGCGATGCTGGCGGCGAGAAAGAAAATGTCGTCTGCGCCGAAAAAACCTGCTCCTCCACTTTTCACTTCGCTCAAGAACGGGATGCAATCGCTGGCCGAAACAATCGTATCGCGTCTCAACCCGGCATCTTTGCTCACCAATACGCCGGTCAAAGCGATTCAGCCTGAGTCGGGAGGTTGGACGGTTTCCGTTGGCGCACAAGCGGCGCGCTTCGACGCTGTGATCGTCGCATTGCCTGGTCCGGCTGCGGCCTCCGTATTGCGCAATGTGAGCGGTGATCTATCCTCCGAACTCGGTGCGATTCAATACGGCTCGTCGATAACGATAGGACTCGAATACGACCAAGAGGTTCGGCAGGCGCTTCCTCCAGGATTCGGGTTTCTCGTCCCGCGGAGCGAAGGGAAACGCCTGCTCGCCACGACCTTTGTACACAACAAATTTCCGCATCGCGCTCCGGAGGATCGGGCGCTGCTTCGATGCAACTTCGCCGGGAACAATGCCGACGGTGTCTGGGATTTGACTGACGAACAGATCGTCGGCATCGTGTGTGATGAATTACAGCAAATCCTTGGCCCGCAGTTCCGCGGCCTGCACGCTGAGCCGCTTTTTGCCCGTGTCTACAAGTGGAAGTCCGCCATGGCGCAGTACGGAGTCGGACATCTTGAGCGGCTCGAAAGAATCGAGACCCTACGCAAGGCCATACCAGGTTTGGCCCTGGCAGGAAATGCATATCGCGGAATCGGCGTTCCCGACTGCGTGCGTTCCGGTCGCGAGGCGGTGAAGCAGTTGCTTGGCTAGGCCGGTACCGATTTCTTTTGCGCTTGATCGCGCCTCAGGCGCGCCAACACCAGCTTTATTTCTTCGTAGGTAATTTCTGGCGGGAGCACATCTTTCAGCGGCTTCAGTCTCTCAACGTTCTCAACTCCGGCGCGAACACAGGCTGCCTCGACTACAGAGTACCTGGTGCGATCGATCCACGCAGGTTGGAATTCAACCTCACCAGTTTCCACCAAGGTGGCCACTGCATTTATGACCGTATTGAGCTGCCGCCCGCGAATCTGGGCAATCTCCTCGAGAGTCTTCCCTTCGGAAAGCAGCTGCAGAGTCTCCGATGTCGGAGCCGTCTTTTTCTGCGGCAATGCCGATGCGCGGGAGCCCTCACCATAGCGTTGAAGCGCGGTAAGTATCTCTTGCCCGTACAGCTCAGCTTTCCGCTCGCCGATACCGGGGATGGTCAGCAACTGGGCTATCGACGAAGGCCGAATCCGGCAGATCTCTTCGAGAGTTGTGTCATGCAGCACAACGTATGCGGGCATGCCTTGCTGTTTGGCAGTGTTCCGCCGCCATTCGCGCAAATACGCTCGCAAATCGGCATCAGGCTCGATCGCAGGGCGCGAGTATGACGAAGCCGCGGCGGCTTGTCGCACGGCGGCCCGACTTACCGCTATCGTCATCCACTCGGGAGTGATTCCGCAGATATCGCATGCTCCGCAGGAACCCCATTTCGGAGTCTCTCCGAAATGCGTGCAAATCTGCCGATGCCGGCATTTACTGGATTCGGCGAAGTCCCGTATCTTGTAGTATCGCTGCCATGCACGATCGCGCTCCGCGGCATCAGCAATCTGATTCGCGAAATACCCCAGTATCCCGGCATCTTGCTTGCGCCAAAGCAAAACACAATCCGCCGGATTCCCATCGCGTCCCGCGCGTCCTGCCTCCTGATAAAACTGCTCCACAGACTTGGGAAGCGCCAGATGGATCACAGCTCGCACTGTGGCTTTATTGATCCCTAGGCCGAACGCGATCGTCCCGACGAGTATCTTCACTTCATCTGACATCCAACGTTCCTGATTTCGACGCCGCTCATCCGTCTGCATTTTTGCGTGATACGGAACCGCTTCAATACCTTCGCCGGCAAGGAAATCGACGGTTTCCTCGACTCGATTGATAGTTGGAGAGTAGATGATTATGTTTCCTTCACGGTAATGGCGCAGGGCTGTGACAAGCTGTGACGTTTGGTCGGCGGTATTACACTCTCGAACCAAATATCGCAGGTTGGGCCTGTGGAAACTAGCGATGTATTTGTCGGGATTGCGCAAGGCGAGCTGCGCCAGGATGTCGTGACGCACGTGACGGGTGGCACTGGCGGTGAAGGCGGCGATCGGGAGGTCGGGGAGTTTCCCGCGCAAACTGCTGAGCTGGCGATACTCCGGACGAAATTCGTGGCCCCATTCCGAGATGCAGTGCGCTTCATCGATCGCGAAAAACGCCACCGGAACATGTTGCAGCCACTCCAGCGTGTCGCCGCGCTGAAGACGTTCCGGCGAAAGATAAAGCAGACGGAAGGCGCCGCGGTGAGCCTCGCGCATCACGCGGCTCTGTTCCTCGCCGCTTAAAGTGCTGTTGAGAACCGCCGCCGGAATCCCCATCTGAGCAAGCTGCGCCGCCTGATCCTGCATCAAGGCAATCAGAGGAGAAATCACCACAGCGGTCTTTTCCGATATCACCGCCGGAAGTTGATAGCAGAGGGACTTCCCGCCGCCGGTCGGCATGACGACACATGTGTCACGACCGGCCAGGAGGCTGCGGACGATCCGCTCCTGTAAAGGTCGGAAGGTGCTGTAACCCCAGTAGCGGCGCAAAGGAGTGAGTAGATCCACCTCTGGGGTCATACGCTCAGTATAGATGTGTCGCTAAAATTGAGATGCCTGAACTCCGCCCTTTCGCATCGGTCGCTCCCAAAAAAGGACAGGTGAGGTATGGTGACGCAAATAACTGGTCGTCGACATCATTGGGATGGGGAGGTCCGGGTTCGCGGATAAGCTCGGTCAAAAGCTGCCCAGACCAGAGCGATCACGGCAAAGCATAATAGACTGCCCTCAGGGCCAACGGAGCCTCCGGTCAGCCAAGCTGGCCCGCGCAGGGAGGAACTCAACAGATGTCCTGGCGAAACCATTCCGCTATCAGGAACCGAATAGAAGAAGGTTTCGCCCCAGTCCCACGCAGCGTGAAATCCCACCGCGAACCACAAGCTCCCGGTGCGGCGCAGGGTTAAGCAGAAGAAAAGGCCGATGACGGCCGCGATCACTGCGCCCGTCCAGTGCTCGCCTTTATTCCTCAGGTGCATCAGACCAAAAGCACAAGAGAGTATGACCGCCGCAGGCCAGAACCCAATTGCTCGTGTCAGCGTGAACTGCGAATACCCGCGCAGCCAAAAATCTTCAAACAGCCCTACCAATACGAAATACGCTCCCCAAAATACCGCAAAGCGGAGCAGTCGCACTCCGTGCAGTATGACGTGCCCCGGAACGAAGCCGCGTCCTGCGTAGATAGCGGATACGAGCAGGCTGATTGCCAGGAAGCCCCATAACATTCCCAACCAAAACAGGCTCCTGAAGGCTTGTCTCAGCGAGAGGCCGTATGCGCTCCACGAGCGCCGTTCGACCCGGGCCAGGATCACCGCAGGGATGATGGCGGCGACCAAATTTCCGATTTCTTCCAACAACATCGACCAAAGGCCGCTGTGTCCCAGGTCCCGAATCCACGCCAGCTGCACGGCGAATTGTTGAAGTATCAGAAAGGCAATGCCATAGAACGCGAAGCCCCATCCGGGACGAAGCCCGTCAGGACCCCAAAATAGAGTATCGATGTAAGAAGGAGCTGTTGCCGCCGCGAATGCAGGACCTGATGGGTGTGACGACGCGGATTCGTCCTTTGTATCGATGCCTGGATCACTCATGCGTGAATCTTCGCTTTAATAGCCTCCGCCATGGTAAAACAGTCGGCTTGGCCTCATGGGCTCTTATTTCACACGCGAACGCTTTGGACGTCCTCAATTTCTTGCCGCATCGATTTTGCTGGCATTCCTGGTGCAAGTGCTATGGCTGGTTCATGCCGAACTGAGCACTCCGCAAAGCATGGAAGGCGAGGAGGCCCTCCGTATCGGCGAGGGACTCAAACAGTGGCACGGACGAAGCCTAGCGGGCGCACCATTCACGGAACCAGCCGATGATCCCTTCGTCCATCTGTCCCAAAGCAGTGAGAATGGATTCGACACAGAGCACTCACCCTTGCTTTATCTCGTTTCGGCGGCCCCTCTGCTGGTTTGGCCGGGGGATCTTGCTGCCGAATCAGCGACCTACTGGCGCTGGCTTCCCAAACTGCCATTTCTGGCCTGCGGAGTGTTCCTGGGAGCATCGCTTTGGTACGTTGCCCGGCGCCTCTGCGGAAATACCGGTGGGTTCATCGCCCTGACGCTCTATAGCTTCTCTCCTTCGCTGATCCAGGCAGCCGCCGGTTGGCATACCGAGCCTGAGATTGTAGCTGCCTGGGGAGCATTCGGCACGATCTTCACCGCCATTGCTGTGGCCCACACGCTGTACGCCCCACGCGAAGTGGTGCTGTGGAATTGGCGGCGGATCGTGCTGCTCGGTGTTTCGCTCGCGATTGCGGTGGGCTCCCAGTTCTCAATGATCATCGTGGTGCCGATGGCCCTGGCTTTCCTGCTCTACGTCGCGCCGGTACGCAAGCGAGCTGGGCTTGTCATATGGATTGCAGCGTGCGTCGTCGCACTTGTCCTCCTCTTCGCAACTTATTTCTTCCACATACGCACGTTTTTCGAAAGCATGCGGCATGCTATTTTTTTGGGACTCACCTGGCAAGGATTCACCGTGCTCGGCGTCTATAAACAAGTAGCCGCGCAGATCGGGCGAGCGCTCTCCGTCTTCGTCATAGCACTTCCGGTCTCCCTGATCACTTACTGCCTTTGGCCGCGGTCACGGTACTTTGGAAATACGGCGCCGCTCCTGGTAGCCGTCCTGTTTGTGGTCCTGGCGATCGCTCATCCACACACTGGCGGAGCAGGATTTCTGCTTGCCGCCATTCCATTTATATTTATCTTCGTTTCCGGAGTGCTGGCTGACCTGCTGGAGACACGTTATCGTCCTGTGATTCTCGCTTCCACCTTGGGCCTTCTGATCGCGTACGCGGCGGGAACCTTGCTGGCCCTCGCTCAAGTGCCGCGCGGCTGAAGGCCAGGAATTCAGCTGTGAACAACCGACCGTTGTTCAGCTAGCCGCTGAGATAGAAACTCCAGGTACTCTGGCATTCCCTCGCCGGTCTTGGCTGAGAGACGGAAGATCTGCATTCCAGGACGCACGGATTCGATGCTCTTACGCGCCGCGTCCCAATCGAATTCCACAACGCCGGCAAGTTCGTTCTTCGTGATCACCGCAACGTCCGCACTATTGAAGATCGTCGGATATTTCTGCGGCTTGTCCTCACCCTCGGTGACCGACATCATCACCAGTCGGAGGTTTTCTCCCAGGTCATACGAGGACGGGCAGACCAGATTGCCAACATTCTCGATGAAAAGAAAATCGAGTTGATGCAAATCCCAGTCCTCCAGTGCCTTTTGCACCATGGCTGCTTCCAGGTGGCAGAGCGTTCCCGTCGTGATCTGTTTGACAGGAGCCTGGCTGCGGGCCAGACGCACGGCATCGTTCTCGGTTGCCAGATCCCCGACAAGGGCAGCGACACGATAACGGGGTTGTAGCTGCGTCAGTGTCTTTTCGAGAAAGGTCGTCTTTCCCGAGCCGGGACTTGAAACCAGGCTGACGACGAACACACCGGCGGCTCGGAACTGATCGCGCAGAGCCCGCGCGATTACGTCATTCTGCTTCAAGACGTTTCGGCGTACTTCCACCAGGCGCGGCTCGCTCATTCCTCCACCTCCAGCGCGAAGACCTCTAATTCCTTCCCCTGAAGTACATCCCCAGTCGGCGATCCGCAGTCCGGGCAGGTGAACGACTGCACCGACTCGAGCACGCGCTTAGCTTTGCATTGCGGACAAAAGACCGCCACGGGCACCTCTTCGATCAGCAGCCGGGATCCTTCGAGGGGCGTATCCTGGCAGGCTACCTCATACGAAAAGAGCAATGCATCTTTCACGACCCCAGACAAGGCTCCCAGCCTCAGATGCACGGCACTCACTTGCACATCGCGCTGCTTGGCTTCGTCCATCGCAGCTTCCACGATACCCATTGCGATTGACAGTTCGTGCATGCGTGCGTCCCTGCCGTGCCAAGCCGGCCGGTACCAAGTAGTGTAACGCTTCTAGATATCCTAGTACGTGGGGCAGTCCGCTCAATGTGCGAAATGGATGATCAGATTCTGTGAGACGTAGGAGCCAGCGGCTGCCTGTGGCATCTGAATCGCCAGCTTCCCCTGTTGGTTCAGGGTTCCGCCTTCCACAGAAGAAACTTGCGCCGCATTCCAAACCCCCAACTCGTAATGATCCCCGGCGCGCCCGGACACTTCCAGCGTCAATTGGTTCCTCGCCGCATTCCACGATTCCGAAATCACCCGCAATCCACGGCTCGCACTTCCAAGCGGCGGTAATTCGATCGACAGCGTCAACCCGAAATCATTTTTCACACGAATAACAAGGCCATTAGGGCCGCCGTAGACCGGAAAGCGAACCAGCAGGTGCTGATCGTTGGAATTCTGCATTGCTTTAAATGCAAGTGGGCGTCCGTTCAATTCCACGCTTACGATCTGCGTACGCAGGCTCAGAGCTGGAGAGAACTCAACCCAGCAATCGCCCGCTCCACTGCGCTTCGCTTCGAGTGTTAGCGTGTCGGCGGTCTTTCTGTAGTGAAGATCCAGGTCCGCCTCTCCGACGTGGATGTTGCGCATCGCGAAAGAGGTCCAATCCGCCGGGATGTGCGGCTCCAGAGTAACTTGATGCTTTTCAGCATCGATCTGCAAACCAAACATCCCGCGCAGAATTGGGCTGATCACCATTGCCGACGACCATATCTGGTGAGGAGAACTCGTGGCGAACGACTGGTAGTAATCCCCCGACAGCACTTCTGTGAAGTGGCCGAGCGCGCCATCAAAGCCCAGCAAGGCGTTCGCCCGTAAGTTCTCATAGGCAGGAAAAGCGCGATGGTAGCGATATTCGCCCACCGACGCCCAGCCAGTAAACAAGGGCCAAACCGCGCCATAGTGATATCCCGAACCGTCATAGAGCTTCGAATGATTTGAGATGATCCGCATCCCCCAGTCCGTCTGGTGATCCTCAGCCGCGAGTTTTGAGATGGTCTCGTTGGCTCTAACCGGTTCCGCTAAACCAAACCACATCGGCACGGTCGTGAGCACACTCAACTCATCCACCCGCTGATCGTTCTGATTGAGCGCAAACGCGTAGTTCTTCGCCTCTGGAGACCAGAAAGAACGGTCGAGGATGGCCCGATTCTTCTCGAACTCCGCGGCGAGCTGCTTGCTGGCATCATTCTTCCCCGTCAGTCGGGCCAGATTGGACAGCGCACGCAGCGCTTCAACGCCGAGGCCGGCCTGGTAATACTCATTTTTGACCGGAAGCAGCGGCCCGCCTTCGACCCAGCCGTGACCAATGTGGAAGTTCTGTGCCAGACCGTTGGAATCGTAAGTCGAGCGAAAGAATTGATAGGCACGCCACAGGTTGTCCCACTTGTCGCGAACGAAAGCCGTGTCCCCACTCTGGACCGCATAATCGTTGACCGCGATGATGTACAAGGGCGTTGCATCGGCCGAGGCCCACGGATAGGGGAAGTCCTTGAACCACGGAACCAGGCTGGCGCTCTGCGATATTTCGTGGGGAACCTTGCCGTCTTCGCGCTGAAATTTGCTGATGAAATCAAGCGCGGCGCGGCTGGTCGCGAAGTCTCCTTCCGCATTCAATGCAAATGAAGTCCACTCCGAGTCGCGCCCAAAGAACCACGCGAAGCCTGGACGCTGTCCCACGCCCGAGGTTCTGTAGCCGGCGACAAGTCCGGTGCCCAAGTAGGGATTGCTCACCACGCCCTGCACCGTGCTGATGCGCGCCCAGTCGTAAGCTTGCTGCAGGGCAATGTCCGGCAACTCAAGAGCGACAGTTTTCTCAAGGTACGCACGGTAGTACTCAGCCGTCTGCCGCTCCGCGTCCAAATTCGAACTCAGCAGATGCTCGTATGCTTTCGCCGCATCGGCAGGACCGGAGAAAGACGCCGCGATCACCACAACCTTCGTTTCTTTCCCTTTTTGCGTCACTCCCAGGCGCATCGAATCTTCGTCGGACGCGGAATAGTTCGTCTGATATGCCGCATGGGCCGCCTCGGCAGTCGGGGAGCCGACAAAGGCTGCGTACTTGCGCGCCTCCTCGCCGACCAAGAAAGCTCGCTCCTTCGCGTCCCAGGTCGAGTAAGTTCCGCCCAGGCCCGCCGGCCATTCCAGTTGGAAATCGGGCGTAAATGCCGCTTCGATCTCCAGGGGTTGTTCGGTTTCAACATCCAGTAAAATCACGGCTCCGGGTTCGTTGACCGGAACGCACAGCGTCTCTCGCACGCGGAAAGAATCCCCGACATACAGGATCGATGCCGACTCGGCACGAACCGTCAGCGTGCGTGCCAGGCTCTCGGCGGGAAGGGCTCGATCTCCAACATGAAACGTAAGATGAAACTCGCGGAAAATCTTCAGCGGATATACCCACGCCTCCATGCGGCCGGTCTCGTTCCCGAAAAGTCCAGCACGAGTGCCCACCACCGGCAGAAACTCCCAAGTACGAATCGTGCGTGTCAACTCCAGGCTCGGCTGTGTCTGAGCCTGGGACTGCGGGCGGGCAAGGCACGTCGCTATGGCGCAAGCGCACAGAATCCATGGCCTAATGAACGAGCGCCGGACAGTCCTGAATTCGCTTGCCGTCGTCTTTTGCATGGGGAATTCGGCTCCGCTGGCGCTTGCAAATTCGCGGTTCCCTTGCATATAAGAGGGAAGGGCGAATCTTAGCACGACCCAGCGAGCCAGGTAGCAACCTCTTGTCTTCTTCACGCCGCGTCTTTCTCAGATCACTCAGCCGATCAGCGCTGGTTCTTTCCTTGGAAAGCGTACTCGCACTGGGGCGCCCTCTAAGGCTATCGGCGAGTCCGCGACAGAATGCGACTCCTCCGAAAGAGCAGAGTACCGACCTCGGCATCAGCTTTCTCAACGTAGCTCGCGAGTCAGGCCTGAACACGAAGACCATCTTTGGCGGAGAGCATAAGAACAAATACCTGCTCGAAACGACAGGATGCGGAGTGGCCTTCTACGATTACGACAATGATGGCTGGCTCGACATCTTCCTGGTGAATGGAACGCGGCTCGAAGGTTTTCCCGCAAGCAGCCAGCCGACGTCGCACTTGTTCCGCAATAATCGCGATGGCACGTTCACTGACGTAACTCTAAAAGCCGGCGTCGCGCATTCGGGCTGGGGTCAAGGCTGCTGCGTTGGCGACTATGACAACGACGGTTGGGACGATCTGTTCGTCACCTACTTCGGCAAGAACATTCTCTACCACAACAATGGCGATGGCACGTTCACAGATGTAAGCCAAAAGGCTGGCGTGGCGGGCAACGGCAAGCGCTGGAACACTGGTTGCGCCTTCGTCGACTATGACCGCGATGGCAAACTCGATCTGTTCGTCGCCAACTACATCGACATCGATCTGGCCACGGCCCCGGTTCCGGAGTCAGGCCCGTGCCTCTACAAGAGCGTGATGGTCGCCTGCGGCCCTCCCGGACTGCAGGGAGGCAAGAATATCCTCTATCGCAACAATGGGGATGGCACTTTCACCGACGTATCCGAGGCAGCCGGCATTCTCAGCGCAAATGGCACGTACGGCTTGGGCGTCCTCACCGCCGACTTCGATAATGACGGCTGGCCTGATATCTACGTCGCCGATGATTCGACCGCCAGTGCGTTGTATCAGAACAAGAAGAACGGGAAATTCCAGGACATCGCCATCGAAGCCGGATGCGCGCTAAGTCCTGATGGGAAGCCGCAAGCCGGGATGGGCGTCTCCGCCGCCGACTACGACATGGATGGCAATCTCGATATCGTCAAGACAAACTTCGCCGGGGACACACCCTCGCTCTATCACAATCAGGGCGGCGCGAATTTCGAAGACACAACCTTCACCGCCGGACTTGGAGCGCATACGCAATTCCTGGGCTGGGGCTGCGGTTTCTTCGACATGGATAACGACGGCTGGCCCGACATCCTGATCTGCAACGGCCACGTCTATCCGGAGGTTGAACAACTGAAAACCGAGGCAGGGTATGCCCAGCGAAAGCTGCTCTACCAGAATCTGCGCAACGGCCACTTTGCAGACGTATCGTTTCAAGTCGGTCCTGGAATCTCGGAGCCGAGCCCGTCTCGAGGCGCAGCCTTCGGCGACTTTGACAACGACGGAGACATCGATATCGTGGTTAACACCGTCAATGATTATCCGCAACTCTTGCGCTGCGATTCCAAACTGTCGAACAACTGGATCAAAATTCGCACCATCGGAACCAAGTCAAACCGCAGCGGCATTGGAGCGCGACTGACCTGTGTCACCCAGGCTCCCGGAGAAACAAAGCCCCATCGCCAGATCGAGGAAGTGCGCAGCGGCGGCGGATATTTTTCACAGAATGATCTGCGCGTTCACTTTGGTATCGGAAAAGCCGAGAAGGTGGATTTGCTCGAAATCCGCTGGCCGAGCGGCCAGGTCGATACCCTCAAAGACGTGAAGGCTAACCAGGTGCTCTATGTGAAGGAAGGCGCAGGTATCACGCGCAGCATGGAGTTCGCGAAGACAGCAAAGCGCGGAAGTTAGGCAGAACGGACGGGTAAGTGTCATCCTGAGCGGAGTCGAAGGATCCCTACTCCCGGCAGGGATTCTGCCATCACTAGATATTCGCGCTCCTCGCAACTCACACAGCAAGTCGGGCGCCGCAAACTACGGTTTCTTGGTTTCAACTTCGGCGGGAACTCCAGTAGCTTCCTTGAGTGTGAGAACCTGATCCGCAGCCACTCCGGCAAAGCGCTCCAGCAGTCCACTGGGCCAGCGAATCTCAACCCACTCGATCTTGTCGGCTTTCCCCAGCCCGAAATGCACGCGCATGTCGCTGTTCGATATGTAACTGGACCCGCTGCGCACTTCGTCGACAAGAATGCGTGAACCGACCTTGACGCGAATGCGGGCCCCAATCCCATCTCGATTCGATTTCGTTCCGACCGTCCGGATCGCGATCCAATGGTTTGCACTCTTGACCTGATTCACCAGCAGGCTTGGGGCCGCATTCATGTTATTGATCACCGCCGAAATCCTGCCGTCATTCCATAAATCGCCAACCGCCAAGCCGCGAGAGGAAGCCGCTGTAGTAACGCCCGAGCCCGCCGATGCCGAGATGTCGCTGTAGGTCCCATCGCCGTTGTTATGAAACAGAATTCGCGGCTCTTTGTAACTGCTGCCGAGGTGCTGACTATCGACTTCCGGATACACGTGCCCATTCACCAAAAGCAAATCGGGCCAGCCGTCGTTGTCGATGTCGAGAAACATCGTTCCCCATCCCAGATATTGCGTGTAGAGGCCGAGGCCAGCGGCGGAAGTTGCGTCCGTGAAGGTTCCATCGCCATTATTCTTGTAGAGCGTTGAGGTATCGTCCGAGAAATTTGTCTTGAAGATATCCAGATGACCGTCGCCGTTATAATCAGCGACCGTCGATCCCATTCCCGCCTGCTCGCGTCCGTCTTCGTTGAACGCTGCACCCGCAGTGACCGCAACATCGGTGAACGTCCCGTCGTGGTTATTGTGGTAGAGGATTGCGGGCGTGCTGTCGCAGGCAATGAAGATGTCAGGCCAGCCGTCCTCATCAAAGTCCAAAGTTGAAACGCTGAACGCGTAATGCCCGTCAGTGCGAACGATGTGCGCTTTCGTCGTGGCATCTTCAAACGTTCCATCGCCTCGATTGTGGTAAAGAATGTTCTTGGATCCCGCAAGCCCACGAGGTCCGCACATAACTGGAACACCCTTCCAGAAGCACGTCGGCCGGTCTCCCGGGGAAGGTGCACTCGCGAGATCGAAATCCACATAGTTGGCCACCATCAGGTCGAGGCGGCCATCGCGGTCGTAGTCAACGAATGCGCAACCGGTCCCCCAGTCCTTGCCCGAACCAGCCACCCCGGCCTTCTCGCCAACTTCCGTGAACACACCATGGTCGTTGTGATAAAGGCGACTCTTGCCGTAATACGTGACATAGACATCTTCCCAGCCGTCGTTGTCGTAATCACCCACGCACACACCCTGACCCCAACCCGTTCCGGTGAGCCCGGATTTCTCGGTCACGTCCGTGAATGTGCCGTCGTGATTGTTGCGATAGAGACGATTGGTCGGCGCCTTCCCCGTGGGGAATCCTTCCAGCCTAGTTCCGTTGACCAGGAAGATGTCTGGCCAGCCATCGTTGTCGTAGTCGAAAATCGCGACGCCATTGCCCGTGGTCTCGATGATGTATTTCTTGGTGTCAATGCCCCCGAAGATGTTCTGCGCGGTAAGCCCGGCTTTCTCGGCGATGTCGGTGAAATTCGCGATTACCGCGGATGGCGCTGGAGCAGCCTTGGATTGTTGAGCGCAAACCAGCCCTCGTGAGCACCAGATAAATCCGAAGGCGAACGCAAAGCGGAGAGTGGAACGCGCCCAGACGCAAAAAATTTGAAATCGCATGGACCCCAATTGATGTTAGGGGCGGTCGGGCCAAGGGTCAAGCGAGGTAGGGGTATATGTGTATGTGATGTCGAAATGTACACACTCAGCTATCTGAGGTGGATTTAGGTGAAGTCATCCTCGGCTCATCCTTCAAGTCAACATTATCCCAGCTCAACTCAATTCGGATCATGCTCTCCCTCATCGTTGCGCTCTCGATTGCTGTGGCGTTATCATCTGACTTCTCCTCCGGGCAGTCGATTCGCGACAAGTGCAGCGCCCAAATCAACTTCTCATCGGCGCGGTGCAGATTGCGGCTGGAAAATCACCGTCCCAAAATGGTCACCTTCTCGACTATCGCTAGTGCCGTAAAGCCAAGTGAGCGTAGCGACCAATACCTAATTCTAGGGGCGATGTTTTGTCTGAATGCCCACGTGGAGGCTGTGACAGCTAAGCAAATCAAGGATCTCTTAGAGCTGCACCTTGGAAAAAAAGCGCCCGCAAATGTGAACGCGAGTCTGAGGGCCTATGACGCGTATGTCGAGCCAGCCGCAAAGGGACCGCCGTTACGTTGGCACCTAAACCCAGAAGGTCTACAAGCTCTGCGGGAAATGAGCGGTCTCGAATTGGCAGAAAAAACAGATGGGAACGACTTTGAGACCGACGTGGGCATAGTTTGCGCGCTAGAGCAGCCCGAGTTTGAAGCGATCATGAATCGCGATCAGAGTCGTTCCCCATGGAAAACAAAAAGGGCTGAAGGCTGTGCACTTGCGAGGTGCCGTCCGCATTCACCCAGGTCACGACGATATATTTCGCAAGGTTATCGAGGAACGTAGGCGGCAGAAGGATGACAAGGACCTGTACCAATGGCTGAAACTCTTCGCGAATTCGATCTATGGCTGCTTTATCGAGCTCAATCCTGAAACCTTGCCAAGGAGAAAAGCAGCGCGGGTGCGCGTCTATTCTGGCGAGAAGCCCTACGTCACGAACAAGAGAACAGTCGTTGAAAGACCGGGAAAGTGGTATGCGCCGTATCTCGCTGCGCTCATCACCTCCGGTGGCAGGTTGTTGCTCGGCATGCTTGAGAGATCTGTCGAGGGCTGGGGCGGGACGTATGCCTGGACCGATACCGACTCACTTGCAGTCGTGAGCAATGCCGAAGGTGGGACCTTGAGGCACGTGCCCGGATGTGAGAGCCGACGCATACTGCCCCATTCACAGGTGCAGGAGATCATTGACCGCTTTGCGGAACTCAATCCATACGACTTCGGGGGCTCAATTCTTCGATTCCTCGACTGCAACTACATAGATTCCGATCCAGAGAAAGGATTCCGGAAGGAATTGCTAGCATTCTGCATCTCTGCGAAACGTTATACGACCTATGAACGAGACGGCAAAAAGATCGTCATCATCGATCCCAAGGCGCACGGACTAGGATATCTGTACCCTCCAGCCGATTCCCCGCCACTCTTGGATGCCGATCAAGATATCGCGATGTGGGTCTATGAAGCATGGGAATGGCTCGTCAAACGGGGGTGCGGCCTGATGCCAAACCGTTCGCCATCATGGTTCAAGCGCCCGCAAATGATGCGTATGGTAGTGACCACGAACAGCCTGCTGAAGCGTCTGCACCGGCTAAAACGGTTCCGCCCGTTTGACTTCTTCTTCGTTCCTGTTCTGACGAACTGCGGGCAACCTGCCAATGTCGACCCAAAGCGTTACCTGATCGTCACTCGGTTTGAACCCGACCAGAGCAAGTGGATGGATGCGGTGTGCTTTAACATTGACAACCCGAACGACACGAAGGAATACAGGCTGGGAACCAGTTTCGATTCGCCGCACTTTGGCGAGCGGCCGATAGTCGAGACATTCGAGGAACTTCTGCACCGACACTTCTATCACCCGGAGTCAAAGAGCCTTGGCCCAGACGGCGAACCCTGCCAGCCGAAGACGCGTGGTCGCCTGCTAAGACCTCACGTAATTGGAGGCAAGCGCCATCGCATCGGGAAGGAAGTTGACCGCCGCTGGGAGGAGGGCGACGACCTGGATGCAATGCATCAGACGCCCATCGAGTACACGCGTAGGGCGCGCCGCGTGCGCGAACCGCTGATCCAGCCTAGTCTTTCCGTGAGTCGGTTGGTCAGAAACATCGGGATTCGGAAACTGATCCGGCAGGGGTTTGGCAGACGCATCATTGAAAAAATCAGCCGTCGCGAACTCGTAAAGACCTCGACCTATCGCGAGTATGAACGACGCATCGAGGAGTATGCACGGAGGCGACAACGACCGAAGCATTCTCTGTAGTGCTCGGAGGAATGGAAAATTTCAACATTCACGGCCTCCGCGGGAAGGTCGAGATTGATGAAATCCGATCCCTGCCACTTAACTAGGCATCGCAATTTCAGGCAGCTGCCCCTGCGCTTGACCTTTCCTCAACGCGGGGAACTCGTGCAAGCACTGTTGTCCCATGTCCCGGCTTTGAGTCGATAGAAAGTTCTCCACTGACCAATCGCAACCGTTCCTTCATGCTGGTCAGACCGAGTCCGTGTCCAATGCTAGCCAGCATGGCATCGAACCCCGCGCCAGAATCATGCACTCTCAATTGGATGTCATGTTCTCGGCCAGTGAGAGATACCTCGAATTTCTCCACACCACTGTATTTCACCGCATTATGGACAGCCTCCTGCAAAACGCGGAAAAGGCAAAGGGAGACTTCACTGGAAAGATCTTCCGGAATACCCTCGCCGCGAAAGTCAATCTTGACGTTATTCCGCTCGGAGACCTCTCGGCAAAAACCTGAGGCTGCTGCTTCAATTCCGAGGTATTCAAGCTTGGACGAATGCAACCGATGAGACAAAGCCTGGATATCGCTTTCCAGTTCGGACACCTGTGCGGTGGCTTCTTCGATGCGTCGACTCGTCTTTTGGTCTGAGTCCGCAAGGTCTCGCCTTAGCGTTTTCAGACCTACGGCGACCATCGCCAGGCGCTGGTTAATGTCGTCGTGCAATTCTCTAGCGATCCGGGTACGTTCTGTTTCCTGTGCTTCGATTAACCTGCGGCTGAAGCCGGAGATGGCCTCTTCGGCCAGCTTGCGTTCTGTGATATCTGCGATCACCGAAAGGGCGCACGGCTCACCATTCACCTCGATTAGTTCGGCTGACCCGAGGGAAGTTCTGATTTCACCATCTTTTCTACGAAGTAGAACCTCTAGATCTCTAATGTTCCCCTTTTCAACAAGCTCTCTCACAAACGTAGTTCTTTGATCCCCGTTGACCCAAAGGTTGATCTCACCCGGGGTCCGACCGATGATCTCGTCGCGCTTCCAACCAGTTTGAGTTTCGAAAGTCTCGTTAACGTCAATGTAGCAACCATCCCGAGCACTAGCTATGGTGATCGCAAAGGGGCTTTGTCGAAAGGCTTTGGAGAACTTTTCTTCCGACTTTCCAAGTTTGAGTTCTGCTTTCCGTCTTCGTGTCCGTTGCCACAACAGCCCGGCGATTAAGAAGGTCTGAGCAACAATTACCCCCAGACCAGCCAGAATGTAATTTCGGTTTCGCTCCCACAGAGTGGGTTCCCGATACAAGACCACGCTGCCGGGCGGAAGTGCGCTTTCCTTTAAACCCCAGCGGTGAAGTTGGCCCCAATCGAATATAGGTGCTTTCGTGGCGCTCTCGATCGGGATGTTTTGGGCCCGCGCACCATTCGCAATCCGTAGCGCAATTTCCCCCACTCTGGTCCCATCAGCCTCGAAGGTGCGAAGATAACCGCCAACTACTCCTCGACCGACCTGCCAGTTGGCCACCCCGTAGATTGGAGCCGTCGTCGAAGGGGCAATCGCGGCCAGAATATCCGCGGATTCCAAAAGCGTGCCCTCATTCTGTGACTGCTGCCAGATGTAAAGGACCACGGATCTTTCCGGCAAATTTTTTGTTTTGAAAATCAATTCGTCCACCGAAAGGTCGGTGAAGTAATTGATGGATATTCCGCTGTCAAGACCCTGGAGCTCTTCCCGGCACAACGTCTCATATGTCTTGTCATGATTGAGCGTCCCGCTGATAATAAACACTTGCTTCGTACCGGGGTGTAATCTCAGCGCCAGATCGAGAGTTTTCTTGTACCCGCCCCCCAGAACAATCCCCGTCAGGCCAGGCCCGGAAGTCTCGTTTGTGGCGGGACGCTTGATCGCGATGAACACAATTGGAGTTTTCGTGAAGAGGCTATCGCGATACTTGAGCAGGAAATCCAGCGGTACATCCGAAACGGCGACGACCACATCGATGGAGCGGCTGGCGTACTTCTGGCGCAGATAATCGCGTAACGCCTCAGATTGGTTCTCTCCGGGGAAACGATCGGACTCCAGGTATTCCGTGTAGTATTCAATGCTCCCGGCCGGTGCTGATTTCAGAACGGCCTGAAGACTCCGATCGAACGGAGCATTGCTCGGAAAGTCTTTGTTGTACCAATAGAGCGCGAGGATCCTTTTGGGAGCTGCAGCTGCCTTGACGGGCGCCCCTTGGGGAAATAGAAAAACTACCAGCCCGATGAACCACACCATCGAGCCCATCACACTCGATTTAATTCGAGCTGGATGTTCCCGGGACATAACCATCACTCCTCGCTGTCAGAAGCCGCCATCCTCTGTCCGTTTCGTCCTACTCACTAGAAAACCAGTTTCAATGCGAATTGGACTTGTCGCGATGATCCGGATTCCCCTGTTGGGAAGCGCGTATTGGTGATACGACCAAAGTTCGGAGTTCCAACGACGTTGCCTGGCTGACCGAAGTTCGCGTGGTTGAAAACGTCGAAGAACTCGGCCCGGAACTGCGCAAGAATCCTTTCTCCGAGCTTGGTGTCCTTAATGATCGAAAAATCCGTGTTATTGAAGCCGGGCCCTTCGACTACATTACGGCCGAGGTTACCGAAGCGGTCGACGGCGGTAAACACCGAAGTATCGAACCAACGCTCCACGTTGCCGATAGTGTTGATAGGGCCGGTCACATCAGGTCGGAGTGTGTTGGCCACGCCGTTGACCGTCACGTTGCTGGTGACTATGTTCACCGGATTCCCGCTCTGTATCTGGACGATCGCGGCGAGCTGCCAACCCTCAACATACTGGTTGCCGCGAAATGGCAACTCGTAGATCGCGCTGACCACGAAGCGGTGGCGCGCGTCGAAATCCGACATCCCATGATCGCCTCGTAGATTATAGCTATTCTGAACGACGACGCCTTGCGAGCTAAGCGAGTTGTAGTCGAGCGATTTCGACCAGATGTAGGAAGCGTTCAATTGTAGGCCACGCGCAAGTCGCTGGTTCCCCGTCACCCAGAGGGCGTTGTAACTGGAGTTGCCCGTCCCTTCTGCCTGCGTGATGTTGCCCAGCGGCGTGCCCGGCAGTATCGGGCTCGACGTGGACAGCGATGGGTAAGGCCGCGCACCATCCACTGGCTGGTTGATATTGCGCCGTATGATCAGGTGCGTCCCCTTCGATCCGAAGTAGCCAACCATCAATGCAAGGTCCGGTGTCAGCTCGTGCTGGATATTCAAATTCCACGACTGCATGTATGCGTTGTCGAAGCCGTGATCGACCGTCTGGGGGGCAAGTCCGGTCGCCTGAGCAAGGTTAATGGCGTTTTCGAACTGGACCGTCCCTGTAAAGGTGAGCGGTATGGCGAGCGGCGGGTTCGTACTGGTGCCGGATACCACGCTTGTCATGGGCTGGTCCGTCAGGATTGCGTAAGCCGTGCGCACTACTGTCTTACCGCGCCCGAAGGGATCCCAAGCGAAACCGACGCGCGGCTGAACATTCCTGCTGTTCTGGTGATAAATCTCATCAAAGTCTACGCCCACGCGCAACAGCGAGGCGCTCTGCGGGTCGAAGACAATGAAACGATTGTAGCGTTCGCTTGGCGTCATATTCCAGTCGTAACGCAAGCCGAGTTCGAACGTCAGGTTCGGACGGATCCTATAATTGTCTTGCACAAAAAAGCCGAGAGCGCCCTCGGCAATGCTGCTCGATTGATTGCCCAAGGTAATGCTAAAAGAGTTCGCCGCGTCGGCGAGGAAGTCGGCGACGGTTGGGAAATTGAACGTACCGGTGCCGACCCTAAAATTATTGTTGAGGAATTGCCGGTACTCGCCACCGAATTTAAGCGAATGTTGTCCGGATAGAAGGCTCATGATGTCTGCGACGACAAAGGTTGTGTCACCGCGCCCAGACGGGAAACGTGCCGGCCCACCAAAGTTGAGGCTGCCGCCGGCAATGTTGATTTGAGGCAGCCCGATGGGCTGGCTGATGCCGTCAAGGATGCCATAGTCGGCAGGGTTGAGTTGTGCATTCGGAGTGTTGGTCGCGTAGAGACGATTGAATCCGAAGCGTGCTTCGTTGACCACGTTGGAGCCGAAGGTGTCCGTCTCGTTCAGGGTGAAAATCTGCCGCCGCGCATACAAACGGTGGCCGAAGCCAGGGATGGTATTGCCGAAAAGATTCGGCTCAGTACTGTCGTTGTGCTGGATGTCGTAATATCCATGCAGTCGGCTGTTCTTTGCCAGGTTGTAGCTTACGTCCCCCGTCCACTGATCGACCTCGACCGGAGCGGTTGCCGAACCTATGAAACGCGGCGTGCCTGACGAATCCAAAAAGTTCGCTCGTGGGATCAACTGGATCAACTTCACGATCACGGGGTCGAGCGCAGAAGCACGCTCGGCATCGCTGAGAACGACACTGTTCAGCTCGAGTCCCTGGCTTTGGCGCAGCCCCTCATAAGAGAAGAAAAAGAATGCTTTGTTCTTAATGATGGGGCCACCCAGATTGCCGCCGAACTGGTTGCGCTTGAAGAGCGGTGGATGATCGGAGTCAAAGTCGAAGAAGTTGCGTGCATCGAGCGCATCGTTGCGCAGGAACTCGAACAACTCGCCATGGAGGTCGTTAGTACCGGAGCGCGTGGCAATGTTGACAACTGCCCCGGAGCTCTGCCCGTATTCGGCACTGAAGGTCGAGTTGTCAATTTTGGACTCCTGGACTGTGTCGATCGAGGGTTGGAAGCTGATCGAACTGTAGGTCAGATTGTTGAGGGTAATACCGTTCACCAAATAATTAACCGTTTCCTCGCGATTGCCGGAAGTGTTGATCGCTAGAGCTCCGAGACCGCGCATGGGTGGAGTCGAGAACCCGTTTTGTGGCGCCGTCACCGACCCTGGAGTGAGCACCATGATGTCGAGGAAATGCCGGCCGTTGAGTGGAGTCTCCTGAACCTCTCGCGGGTCGACCACATGCCCGACGGATATGGTTGTCCGCTCCAGGGTCTGGGATGCGGCAGTGACGGTCACCTCCTGAGAGACGTCGCCGAGTCGGAGCTGAAAGTCTTGCACAGCTGTCAGATCAACCTCGACTATCAGGCTCTCCACAATTTGGGACTGGAAACCAGACGCGTGGACCTCAATACGATAAGCGCCGACCGGGAGGGCCGCCACCTGATAATTACCTTCTCCGTCGGTTTGCACAATTCGTTCGAAGCCGGTTGCACGATTACGCACAGTGATATTTACCCCAGCCATTACAACACCAGTCGGGTCCACGACCCTGCCTTGTAGGGCGGCTCGGGATTGGGCGTAGAGAGGGGACGATGGCGAAAGGAACGCGCCAATTAGACCGGCGAAGGTGAGCAGGCAGCCAATTCGGGCCTCCCGCAGCTCCGATGTCCGCCTTGTTGGGTGGAATCTTATCATCCGTTTTGGCAAGGATTGGAAAATCCAGGACTGCCTCACACGACGGCGCACGATTCGAGCAGCGGTGGATTCGATAATCATTAGGACGGTTACAGGTCCCCCACCAGTATCAGCTCACTCCACGATTTTTAGGGGACAGTCTAAACCTCTGCTAGATATTCTAGGGATCTGTCAGTTCTGACAGGGGTGCCATCCGGGGCTTCAAAGCCTGTGGTATGTATCAATTGTGTGGTCATTTCAGGAAAAACCGTACACAGGCTGGCAAGTTGTACAGTCTCCAGCCTATAGAAATATCACGCACTGCCTGAACGAATTATTCGCCAAACCGCACAACACACGGTATTGATCCCCCTCGGAATCTGGAGGACACTTGGTTACGAAAATGCCCTGCGTGAGAACACTCGTCGTTGATGATATGGACGACTTCCGGCATTTCCTCTGTTCAACATTGCAAGAGGAGACTCGCTGCGAAGTTGTTGGTGAAGCCTCAGACGGGTTGCAGGCAGTCCAGCAGGCCGAAAAACTGCATCCGGATCTCATTCTATTGGACCTCGGCCTCCCCACACTGAATGGCATGGAGGCGGCTCGCCGAATTCGTAAAGTTTCGCCCAATTCCAAAATACTCTTCGTGACTCAGATTTCTTCTCCAGAGATTGCCAAAGGGGCACTTTGCCTGGGCGCGTGCGGATACCTCCTAAAATCCGATGCGACGGACCTTCCATCCGCCGTTGAAACAGTGCTACACGGAGCGCAGTTTGTCAGTAGCCGTGTCCAGGAACAACCTTAGTTCATCGCAACCCGACCCCACCTTTGGCAGAGTTTCGAGCACCAGAGTTCGCTTGCTTTCCCCGACAGCCGAGCGGATATTAGCTAGTGAAATTCAGATGCCACCATGCCGAGCACTCATAGTCGAGGACTACGAGGAGTTCCGCCAACTCTTGCATTCACTGCTTCAGAAAGACACTCAATGCGTGGTCGTCGGTGAAGCTTGCGACGGATTGCAAGCCGTCGATCAGGCGCACGGACTCCAGCCTGATTTGATTCTGTTGGATCTATCACTCCCCAAGATGAACGGAATGGAGGCCTTGCGACGAATTCGCAAGCTTTCCCCCAATTCTAAGGTAGTCATCCTGAGTCAGGATTCTTCCTCCGAAGTCGTGCGGGGGGCCCTCGGCTTTGGAGCAGTCGGGTACTTGTTGAAGTCTGATGCAATCGAGCTACCGCTGGCAGTCGATGCAGTTCTCCAAGGCGAGGTGTATGTTAGCAGTCGTGTGAAAGCCGAGTAAACTCCCGGGCGTTCCCTCACCTCGGACTCTACCCATCACCACGCTGCGCCCCCGCCGGCAATCAGACACCGCATCGCCATGGCAATGAATTGAGTCGGGATGAGCTGAGCAGGGCAGATGATGATGATGATGACATGAGTTCAACATGGGACTTGGACTAGGATCACACCTCTGGGGTGTGTACATTTCGACATCACATACACATATACCCGTCAAGCGAGGTAGCTTCATTTAGGAACGGATGCCTCCGCCACGCCGACGCACTTGTCGGCGCCGCCGTAGTAGAAGAGATATCGATCTTTCTGGCGGACCATGCCTTCGACAAAGACCACGTTGGGTACCTGCCCAACTTTCTCCCACTCTTTCTGGGGAGAAAAGATAGGAGTTTCGCTTCGCCAGAGCAACTTCCGAGGATCGTTGCGGTCGAAGATTGCGACACCGGTCCGATAAACGAGTTTGTCATCGGCACCGTTATAGATGAGTACGATTCCTTCTGGTGTGATGATTGGCGCCGGACCCGGTTCCGCGACCCGCGAATCAAACCTCCCGGTCCTGACGGCCAGCACGGGCGTCTGCGTAGCGTCCGTCCAGTGAAGCAGGTCCGTCGATGATGCGAGCCCCGCCTGATCCTTGCCGTCCGCGCTCGTGCCCAGGAAATACATCCAGTATTTGCCATCGATCTTGTCGGGAACAATGGCCCCGGACTTCGTCCATTTCACATTCCAGTTTCCTTTGTTCGCTGGGATGATGACGCCCCTTCGTTCCCAGTGAATCAGGTCCTTGCTGGTGGCGAGGCAAAGCTGGGCGTCAGTCTTGTTGTACCCGGTGTAGGTCAAATAGTACGTGTCGCCGAATTGAACCAGGCGCGGGTCCTCAACGCCTCCGTCTTTTTCGTACGCCTCTGCGGGGCTCAAAACCGGTTCATCTTTTCGCATGAAATGAATTCCGTCAGTGCTCTGCGCATATCCGAGCCTCGAAATGCCTTGCCTATCCTGGGCGCGATACAGCATGACGATCTTGCCTTCGCGCTCTACAACGGCTGGATTAAAGGTTCCTGCAGACTCCCACTCGTTCCCGCGTGGAGAAATAATGGGGACCGCGAAGACGCGCCGCCATGGGCTAAATGGCAGACCGCGTTCCTGCCCTGATGCGATCGCAAGGGAAGCCAGCAGCAGCCAGAAAGCGATGGGTTTGGAACGAAATGTTCGCATGTCATACATCGCGGCGGTCGCAACAAAAAACGGCAGGGCCGACCCCCTGCCGTCTCGCAAACCTATCTTGCCTCAGTTATTTCTTATTGACTGCTTTCTTGAGTTCGGCCCCAGGGGTGAACTTCGCGACTTTGCGTGCGGCAATCTTAATGGTCGCGCCGGTTTGTGGATTGCGCCCATTCCGCGCTTTTCTCTGCGACACGGAGAACGTGCCGAAGCCAATCAACGCCACGCGATCTCCTTTGCGGAGGGCAGACGTAACGCTCTCAACGGCGGTATCAATGGCTGTCGTAGCCTGCGCCTTGCTGATTTCACACGCGCCTGCGATCTTGTCAACCAGATCGGCCTTATTCATAGTTTCTCCTCGCAGGTCTCTTTCATGCCCAGCCCAGACCGGGAAGCAAAGTGGTTAGGGATGAGTTGGGAAACCTGATCGTTTGGTATTGTCCTCCCTCTGCAGCGAATGTCAACTGTGAAAATCCGCGCCGGAAGCCCGTTTCGCACCTCCACGTCCCGCATTGGGGCTAGAGGAGCGGCTTTTCGGGCCTGGGGCTGGGATTTCCTCCGCTCTCCACAGGTGCTCCTACTCCTTCACAGGATGTACACAGCGGATCCTGGATTCCACCTTGCGCAAACCCCGCCTCTGGGTGCAAAGTCAAAATATTAAGATTGTGTAGGGGCGGACGGCTTCGTCCGCCCCGCGACCCTGAGCAAAGCGAAGGGAGCGTCCGGAAGAAGAACGCGAATGCTGAAGAATCTCAACCATCGGATAAGGATGTTTCGGTGATCAAGGCCCCAGTTCAAGTTTGCCCATTATGTGAAGGCACAGGGTGGAAGACTGTTTCGCCAGGCGATAGCCGCCGCAGCCTCAACGACCGGCGTGTCACCCGTTGCGACTGCCAGTTGCGCGCGCGCGCCGATTCTTTGTTGGCCGCAGCCCGTATTCCACGACGCTACGAGCATTGTGAACTCACAAATTACGACACCGACTTTCCCGGCGCTCATCCCTCCCTCGCCGAGGCGCATTTCGTCGCATCTAGCTTCGCCAAGAAGTGCGATCCCCGAGGCGACAAAGGCCTATTGATTATCGGCACGATTGGCACGGGCAAGACTCACCTAGCCGTCGGAATCCTAAAGGAGCTGATCCAGACCCGGGGCATTGCGTGCCTGTTCTACGACTATCGCGAACTGCTGAAGGAAATTCAGAACTCCTATAACTCTACGGTTCAGACCACGGAGCTAGACGTGCTGCGCCCCGTGTTTGAGACTGACGTTCTGGTTCTGGACGAACTGGGCGCAGTGAAACCGACCGAGTGGGTCTGGGATACAGTCAGCCTGATCCTGAATACTCGCTATAACAACAATCGCACCACGATCATCACCACAAATTTCGAAGACCAGCCGGCAGCTGCGGTGGCACCTTCATTGTCCCCCGCCAGAGCCGCCAACCGTGCCGAAACGCTCGGTGACCGGATCGGCGAGCGCATGCGCTCCCGGCTGCACGAGATGTGTCGCGTTGTGAGCCTGGAAGGAACAGACTTCCGCCAGAAATTCCGCAGCGCCAATTTCCGCTAGCAAATAAAATTGGGTGGGATTTGCGGCGGTACAGAGCCGCAAGGATCCTGCCGACTGTGGCTAGCGGATTTCCACTCAGGGCTCCGCTCCACGGCTCTGTGCCTCCGCGGTGAAATCCCACTAGAATCGAACTAGTGCTAACCGACCGCATCGAGTTCACCCCGGCCCGGGACGCCGACGTATTTTCGAGCGTTCCCGCCGGCCCCGCCGTCTTCCTCCTGCGCGGCGCGGATGCCAACGCCGAGCCTTACGTCAGCAAAACCGCCAACCTGCACCGCCGCCTGCAACGCCTGCTAGGTCCGGTCGAAGAACGCACCAAGAAGCTCAACCTGCGCGATCGCGTTCGTCTTATTGAATTCACGCCGACCGGCTCGGACTTCGAATCCGGCTTCCTGCTCTACCGCGTCCTGCGCGAAGCTTTTCCGAAGGCCTACCAGCATCGTCTGCGCTTCCGGTTCCCTCCATTGGTGAAGCTCCATCTGGAAAACGAATATCCGCGCGCCTCCATCACCACACGACTCGGACGGCTCACCGGCCGCTCTCTCTATTACGGCCCCTTCGTTTCCCGCGTCGCCGCCGAAAAGTTCATGAACGACTCGCTTGATTTCTTCAAAATGCGCCGTTGCGTCGACGATCTGCATCCCGACCCCAAGTTCCCCGGCTGCATTTATTCCGAGATGAAGATGTGCCTGGCTCCGTGCTTTAAGGGCTGCACCGATAAGGAATACGAGGCGGAAGTCACACGGGTGCAGGCGTATTTCGATTCCCGAGGCGACTCACTCCTGCGCCAATTCTCGGATGAGCGCGAAGCCGCCTCGGCCAATCTGGCCTTCGAAAATGCGGCAGCCATTCACGCAAAAGTGGAGAAGCTCAAGCCAGTCGTAGGCCAGCTTCCGGAAATCGTGCAGCGCCTCGATCGGCTCTCGGCGCTGATGATCCAGCCCAGTCACCTCACCGGGTCGGTTACGTTTTTCCGAATCACATCCGGCCGAATCTCTGGCCCTATCCCTTTCACCATCCAGCCTGCGGAACATGCGAAATCACAGTCGATGGAGACGCGCGTACAAGAGACCTTGCAGGCATTTCCGCCCGGCAGCCCAACGTCAGCTCTGGAAACGATGGAGCACCTGGCCTTGCTGAAGCGCTGGTTCTACCGCGGAACTCGCATCGGCGAAGCCTTCTTTGCCGACGCAAAAGGCGAACTGCCAATGCGCCGCATCGTACGCGGAATCTCCCGGGTGTTTCGAGGCGAAAAACCTGAAGCAGAGGCCGTCAAGATTCTCGACTCCCACGATAAGACCTAGCTGCGAGTACGTCAGAAGCTCGGACCAGGTGAGCGAACCACATCAGCTCTGGGTTGTTGGCGCGGCAATGTTTGGTCGAAATGCCCAGCGCCCAAGCCGCCGCAGTATCCTCCAACCAAATGCCGCGCCGATCAAAATCGTCGCCAACCACAATGTCACCGTCGGCAGGTAGAACAAAAAGCCAATCATCGTGGACGCGTAGATCGCCAAGCCTTGTAGCCCATCTCGGAATGCAATCTTGATCTGATACAACGGGCGCCAGTTGAGCCCGAACACGCGCGCTTCAGTTTCTGCCCATAGCGATATCGTCATGCTCACGGTGTCGATCTGCTTAGACAAAGCCTCGAACTCCGCCTGTTGTTGCTCGATGTGGCCACGTACCTCGCTCAGTTTCTCACTTACTTCGAGCGTGTCCTTCACAGTTCGAGCGTGCTTAAGGATCGAGAGGTATTGCTCCTCCTCGGCTCTCAGATTGCGAAGACTGGCAGATTCGTCGACGTACTGTCGTGTGACGTCTTGCGCCTCCACTCTCTCACTTTCGACTCTCAGTCCCAGTTTTCGAATAGCTGCACGGGCTTCTTCGAAGCGCTCCGCCGGTACGCGGATAGTCAGCGATCCGCTGCTAGCCTGCTCGCCTCCGCTGATCTGAGAGCTGACGAGGAACCCGCCAAAGCTGTCTGCCAAGACCCGAATTCGCTCTGCTGCCTCGGCCGGCTTCTGGACGATCATTTCGAGAGAACTGGTACGGATGGTTTTGCGGTCAGCGTCCGGCTCTCTAGAGGCGGGCAAGGACAGCGGCGCCGCGCTCATAGAGGCCATGGTTTGGTGTCCAGCGGTGATGCCTTCGGCGACGACGTACTTATCGTGATCCATTCCCTGTTGCAGCGAGATTCGGGCTTGACGCCAGAGCCCAATGGGCTCAGAGTCGTATGCCGCAACCCCGGCAGCTTTGGAATTGTTTATTCCTGGCGTTCGTGCAGAGGGATGGACCGCGCCAACGTACAACGCCACAATACCTGCCGTCACCAACCACGCCGTCCTCAAGTTCTTTGAGCTTGTCCAAAACGATCTCCAACGCGGTGCCCAGGTCGTCATAACGTTGCTCCTTCGCTCAGCAACTGCTATTCGATATAGAGGTTCAGGCCGCTGACTTTGTTCCCACTTTCCTCGTTCTGGAGAAGAACGCCATATCAGCTCATGTTTGCAGGCAATTTCAATGCGCACCGCATTGACGGAACCTCGATTTCCCCTTAAGATTGCTCGCGCCCGGTTCCCCCCTAAACTGTGGCACTGAGCCCCACAGACCCGTCACAATCGCCCAAGATGATCGGCCAAACCGTCTCCCACTATCGGATTGCTGAACTCCTCGGCGGCGGCGGAATGGGCGTTGTGTACAAGGCCGAGGACACTCTGCTCGGCCGTTTCGTAGCTCTCAAGTTTCTGCCTGATGACGCCTCGCAGGACCCGCAGGCGCTGGAACGGTTTCGTCGCGAAGCGCGCTCCGCCTCGGCCTTGAATCATCCCAACATCTGCACCATCCACGAAATTGGCGAGCATAACGGACAGGCTTTCATCGTGATGGAATGCCTTAGCGGGCAAACGCTGAAGCACCTCATCGATCGCAAGCCGATGGAGATCGAGCGCCTGCTGTTACTCTCGATCGAAGTCGCCGACGCTCTGGATGCTGCCCACGCCAAGGGGATCGTGCACCGCGACATCAAACCGGCGAATATCTTCGTGACCGATCGTGGGCACGCCAAGATTCTCGATTTCGGGCTGGCGAAAGTGGCGCGTGCAGCGCGCCCCACCAGCGGCGATTCGCAAACGGTTGCCGACGCCACCAACCTCGACCTTACGAATCCTGGCACCGCAGTGGGCACGGTGGCGTACATGTCTCCCGAGCAGTTGCGGGGAAAAGAGCTTGATGGCCGCACAGATTTGTTCTCGTTTGGCGTGGTTCTTTACGAGATGGCGACAGGCGTACTGCCTTTTCGCGGAGAGACTTCCGCCGTTGTGACCGAGGCCATTCTCAATCGCACGCCCACAGCAACCGTCAAGCTGAATCGCGACCTGCCGCCGAAGCTGGACGAAATCATAGCCAAGGCACTGGAAAAAGATCGTGACATGCGCTGCCAGACGGCGGCCGAGTTGCGCGCGGACCTGAAACGTCTCAAGCGCACCATCGACTCTTCCCGCTCTGCCGTGGCGACGGAACCCGAGGCTGTCGCGTCATCTTCCGGTACGACCGTCGTGGTGACGCCGCCACAAGCGGCCGGAAAGAAATCATCGCGCGCACTGATATTCGCGATCGGATTAATCGTCGCGGCAGGACTCGGACTTTACGGTGGCAAACTATTTTTCACACCGCCGCCGCTGCAGCCGCCGCTGTATCGACAGCTCACCTTCCGTCGCGGCAGCATTCGTTCTGCCCGGTTCGCTCCTGACGGCCAAACAATCCTCTACAGCGCGGCTTGGCAGGGAAATCCGACCGACGTCTTTACGGCGCGCCCAGAAGCTCCGGAATCGCGCTCCATGGGTCTGAGCCATACGCAGCTTATGTCGGTCTCAGCCACTGCCGAAATGGCCGTCTTGCTGAACAGCAAGGCCGTTGGCGCGTGGGTCAGCATGGGAACGCTCGCCCGCGCTCCGCTCTCCGGGGGCGCTCCCCGCGAGGTGCTCGAGCAGGTGCAGTGGGCTGATTGGTCGCCCGACGGCAACAGCCAAGCTGTGGTACGCGACATCGGAGGCCGAAACCGCCTCGAATACCCGATCGGCAAACCTCTGTATCAGACCGGAGGTTGGGTCGGTCACCCTCGCGTTTCTCCGAAGGGAGACTACATCGCTTTTGCTGACCATCCATTGCAAGGGGACGACAGTGGCTCCCTCGCGATCGTCGACATGGCCGGCAACAAGAAACTCCTTTCCGCCCAGTGGTTCACGATTCAGGGACTGGCCTGGGCTCCGAACGGAAAAGAAATTTGGTTTACGGCGAGCAAATCTGGAACCGATCGTACCCTCTACGCCACTTCGCTCGATGGTAAGGAGCGCATCGTCGCTCGCCTGCCCGGCGCACTCATGCTACTCGACATCGCGAAGGATGGCCGAGTCCTGCTGGTTCGTGCCGACTGGCGCCGCGAATTGCTTGGCCTATTCTCCGACGATCCGAAGCAGCACGAACTCTCATGGCTCGACTACACGTATCCTTCCGATCTTTCCGCAGACGGCAAGACCCTGCTGTTCGACGAAGAAGGCGGGGGCGGCGCTCTGGACTATTCCAAATCCAGCGGCCTGACCTACGCTGTCTACATTCGCAAAACGGATGGTTCGCCTGCGGTTCTGCTGGGCGAAGGTGGCGCGGTCTCATTATCGCCCGATGGCAAGTGGGCCATCGCTCAAACTCAGGAATCGCCCTCGCAATTCAAGCTTTTGCCCACGCGCTCAGGTGAACCCCGCGACTTGACGAAAGACAACATCAATCACAGTTGGGCGCACTGGTTCCCCGATGGCAAACGAATCCTGTTCGCCGCCGACGAGCCCGGCAAAGGTGTGCGTCTTTATGTTTACGATATGGGCTCTGGCAAGTCCGAGCCGATCTCTCCCGAAGGCGTGAACGGTACCTCATTCGCGATCTCTCCGGATTCGCAGCAGATTGCCGGCATCGGCCCCGACAAGAAGGGCTACTTGTATCCAGCGGCTGGAGGCGATCCCCGACCCCTACCGGGACTGAACCCGGGCGAGCAACCGATCACGTTCAGCACTGACGGCCGCGGACTCTACATCTACCAGCCAGGAGAGCTTCCCGCGAGAGTTTACCGCCTGGATATCCAGACGGGTCAGCGCACCCTCTGGAAAGAACTCATGCCCTACGATCCCGCGGGCGTCGAGAATATCGGCCCCATCCTGATGACGCCGGACGCCAAGACCTGCGTATTCGGCTACCACCGCATGCTGGCCGATCTGTACCTCGTCGAAGGATTGAAGTAACGTGCTCACTGGAGTTCGCTGCAGTTTGACACCACGACAAATCAGGAAGGTCACGAGTTTAGAGGTTGCGGAAAAACTCCTGAATGCCGGCGGTACCGTGGAAGAGCGGTGCTTTAGCGCCGCGTAAATCGCACAGAATCAACAATGGGCTTCAGCCCCGGTGGTCGCCTATCGCGGCGATCGGAGTTTTCCGCAAACCTCTTTACTCGTGCAGAACGCTAAGAAATTGGTCAGCGCTTTAGCGCCTGAAGGTTTGCTGTGGGACGCGGATAGCCTTATCGATTCTGCGTCGTGACCCTGTACAGCACACTCGCGTGCGGCCGCAAACTCGCATACACTCCGTGAACCGCTTCGATGGGTTTCCGGCCCCAGAGGTCGTGCACCGTGCTTACCGTCCCCGGCATCTTCAGATCGCTCCATGCAATATGCACTAGCTCCGAAGCCTCTCCCAAATTAAACACTGCGACGTAACGTTCTCCGGGCCGCTCGCCATCCGCCACCCACACACGAACATTCCCTCGCTCTAGCACTTGATGCCCGCCATGGCTGTGCTGGTTCACCTCGATCACCTCTTCGTTTGTGATTAGCGCAGTCGTTGCCGAATCATTGCTGGGCAAATCGCCGCCAAAGATCAACGGCGAACGAAAGATGCTCCACAGCGTCATCACGGTCTGCTGCTCATCAGCGGTGAATTTCGTAGGCGCGCCTCCACCTTCCACACTCGTGACGCGAAGCTTACCCAGCGGAAGCATATCCGCATCCGGCCACGTGTCGTTCTTACCCACGAACTGCGTCCAGTCGCGCGCGTAGTCAAACTGCTGGCGCAGGAGCCTCCAGTCATCCCAGAAATCGTCGGAGATCCTCCACATCTGTGCATATTTCTCGAAGAACTCGGCCTCCGAGATTGGTGCCGGCCCTGGCGAAATGCTTAATACGATTGGGCCGTCCGGTCTTTCGAAGAGCTGAGCTCAGCGCCTTCATCTCTGCCGGCTGGTAGAGATGGCTGCCCATATCATCGGCTTTGACGAAGTCCACTCCCCAAGACGCATACAAGTCCGCAATCGAATCGTAGTACGCCTGCGATCCCGGCTTGGTGGTATCAACGCCCCACATATCCGGATTCCATCGGCAGCCGTTCTCTTTGTCGGCGATATCCGATGCGCGATGAGACGTCCCCTTGATAGGTAAGTTCTTCTCGACTGCCTCCCTGGGAATGCCGCGCATGATGTGAATGCCAAACTTCAGCCCCTTGCTATGAACGTAGTCGGCCAATGGCTTGAACCCGGCGCCGTTCGCGGATGAGGGAAAGCGATTCACGGCCGGCATTAGCCGACCGTAATCGTCCATCGTCAGCGGCGCTCCAGGCTTGTAATCATGCCCCTGTGCATTTGGCTCGTACCACTGGATATCAACGACAATGTACTTCCACCCATATTTCGCGAGATGCTCCGCCATCCAGTCAGCATTGGCTTTGACCTGCTCCTCGCGGACGGTAGTGCCGTAGGAATCCCAACTGTTCCATCCCATCGGAGGAGTAGGTGCGGGAGAAGACTGTCCCAAAAGCAAGCTGCTTAAACAGATGATCGTCAACAGAAAAGACGGCCGGATATATTTCATGGTCGGAATTGTAAGCTGCCGGATGATGCGCAGGCGGAAAAGAAAATGGCGGCCGTCAAGGCCGCCATTCAGGTTTGTATCCGAGTTCATCCGCGTTAATCCGCGGAGAAGAAGTTAGATATCCAGGTTCTTCACATCCAGCGCATTCTCTTCGATGAACTTGCGCCGCGCCTCCACGTCTTCTCCCATCAGCGTGGTGAAGATCGTCTCGCACTCCGCGATGTCTTCGAGCCTGACCGATAGCAGAGTACGCCGTTCCGGATCCATCGTCGTTTCCCAAAGCTGCGGAGCGGTCATCTCGCCGAGCCCTTTGTAGCGCTGAATCGTGAAGTCCTTGCGGCCTTCGTTGATGACGTAGTCACGAAGCTCGCGAACATTCGTCTTCTCGACAACCTCGACTTCCTTGCGCTTCGGAGTCTTGGCCGCCGCCTTCTTTTCGGCCTTGTCCTCTCCCGCAGTGGCCGTCTCGTCCTCGAGGCCGTCTCCGTTGCTCGATGCCGGCGCCGCCTTGGCGAGCGTTTCCACAACGAACGGAGGCTCCATGTAAGGCTCGATCTGCTTGAATTTCGCAATGAGCTGCCTGCACTCAGCGCTAGACGACAGCAACCAATTGATGACGTGCTCGGCGCCGTGCTTGTTCACGAAACTCACTTCCCACAGATTGTGCTCTTCGTCGAAGCGCGCCTCTACACTCTTGAAGCCTTCGTCCTTCTCCATCTTCCTCAGCTCTTTTTCCAGGCGCTCGATTTTTTTCGGCGGAGCCTTCTTGTCGCCTTCGAAATCTGCGCGCTTGGCGAGATCGAACTTGGGAATCAGCTCCGTGACGCGTTCATTGCGCACGCGTTTGTCGAGCTTGTCAAAGAACCCGAGATACTCGTCGAGCACCGTCATGAACCGCGCCAGGTCTTTGCCTTCAATTTTGGCCGCGCCTTCTCCGTAGCGGATACTAAGCCCGTCAGCCGCGCGCTTCACCATGACTTTTACGAACTCGCGCTCGTCCTTGATGTACTGCTGCGACTTACCCTTCTTGAGCGAAAACAACGGCGGCTGCGCGATATAGACATTCCCGCGCTCGATCAGCGGCTTCATCTGCCGGAAGAAGAACGTTAGCAAAAGCGTCCGGATGTGAGATCCGTCCACGTCGGCGTCGGTCATTAAGATGACTTTGCCGTAGCGAAGCTTTTCAATCTCTACATCATTGTTCCCCACGCCCATTCCCAGCGCCGTAATCATGGCGCGGATCTCTTCATGAGCCAGAGCCTTGTCGATGCGAGCTTTCTCGACGTTGAGAATTTTTCCCTTGAGCGGCAGAATCGCCTGAAAACGGCGGTCGCGTCCCTGTTTCGCCGTCCCGCCTGCGGACTCCCCCTCGACCAGGAACAACTCGCAGCGGTTCGGATCGCGCTCGGAGCAATCGGCCAGTTTGCCAGGCAGCCCGCCGGAATCAAGCGCGCCCTTGCGACGCGTTAGATCGCGAGCCTTCCGGGCGGCCTCGCGAGCCCGCGCCGCATCGATCGCTTTGTTGATGATCTTCTTCGCAACCGCGGAATTTTGCTCGAAGAACGCTCCCAGCCGTTCGTTCACAAACTGCGTGACCGTCCCGGCGATGTCAGAGTTCAGCTTGCCCTTGGTCTGGCCTTCGAACTGCGGCTGTGACAGCTTCACGCTGATGACCGCCACCAGTCCTTCGCGAACGTCATCGCCCGTCAGGTTCTCTTTGACGTCCCTGAACAGTCCCATCTGCTGACCGGCGTAGTTAATCGTGCGGGTCAACGCTGTGCGGAACCCGGAAAGGTGCGTGCCGCCATCAACCGTGTTGATATTGTTGGCAAAGCTGAAAATCGTTTCCGAGTACGCATCGTTGTACTGCAGACCGATCTCCATGTGGACACCGTTACGGTCATCCTCCATGTAAATCGGCTTGTCGTGCAGCACCTGCTTCCCGCGATTGAGATGCTTGATAAACTCCGCAATTCCGCCGTTGTACTTGAAATCGGTGTGCTTTGGCTCGCCGGTCTTCGGATCTGTCGTCCGCTCATCGGTCAGCGTGATCAGCAATCCCTTGTTCAGGAACGCCAACTCGCGCAGCCGCTGTGCCAGTGTGTCGAAGTTGTACTCGGTGGCGGTGAAGATGGTTTTATCCGGCACGAAATGGACTTTCGTGCCCGTCTTCACTTTCGCCACGCCGGTCTTCTTCAGCTTGCTGGTGGGCTCGCCCTTGGAATAGGTTTGTTGCCAGGTAGCTCCGTCGCGCCAGATTTCCAGTTCCAGTTCCTCGCTCAGCGCGTTCACGCAAGACACGCCCACACCATGCAATCCACCAGAGACTTTATACGTCGACGAATCGAATTTTCCGCCAGCATGCAGCGTGGTCATTACGACCTGCGCCGCGGAAACCTTCTCGCCATCGATGTCCATGTCGTCAACAGGAATGCCGCGGCCGTCGTCCGTCACGGTGATGGAATTGTCGATGTGAATCGTGGCTTCAATTTTCGTGGCGAATCCAGCCAGCGCCTCGTCGACGGAATTGTCGACGACTTCGTACACGAGATGGTGCAGGCCCAGTTCGCCGGTCGATCCGATGTACATCGCCGGACGCTTGCGCACCGCCTCCATGCCGCCGAGGACTTTGATCGAATCGGCGGTGTAGTCGCTGCTGCTGTTCGCGTGCCCGCCGTTAATCGGAGTCACTGTCCCGTTTTTTGTTTTTGTCTCTGTGATGGGAGTATTAATCTCTTTGGTGGCCATCCCGCTCCGCGAAAATGTCCCGAAATTTTTGCCGCTACCGCCCTGGAATTTGGCTGGAAAATCCGCCCCGATCCGATTCCCTTTAAGCCCCGAGAACCAACTTCAAGTTATTGAAATCTAAAACACTTAGGATCGATGACGACTGTAATAATTATACCATAATTCGACCTCCAAAATTGCCCCAGAAGCATGCCGAATCGACTGAGTAACAGGCCGAATTTGAGAGGGTTAGGAGCAGTACTTCGAGGCCACCGCATAGCAATAAAATGGGCGGCCATCAGGCCGCCCATGAGGTTAAGACACTACGATTGTTTATGCTGTCGCTGGCCGCTCGCCACCCTTAGCTCGTCCAGGTTGCAGGTCAGGCTTGATCACGTGCTGCACACCGTCATCCGGCTTCGATGTAGGAGGCGGAAGCGGCGGAAGTTCCTTACCTTCGACCAGCAGCTTGATCTCGTTCGCATCGAGAACTTCCCGCTCAATCAGCGCCCGCGCTATTTTTTCCAGCGTATCCCGGTTGTCCGAAAGGATCTGCTTGGCCGTGGTATAGCCGCTGTTGACCAGCTTGCGCACTTCCTGATCGATCTTGATGGCCGTGTCTTCGCTGTAATCGCGATGCTGTGCAATCTCGCGGCCCAGGAAGATCTGCTCTTCCTTCTTGCCGAAGGTCAGCGGACCGAGCTCGCTCATGCCCCATTCGCAGACCATCTTGCGCGCCATGTCGGTCGCCCGCTCGATGTCGTTGCCGGCCCCGGTGCTCATCACGTTCAGGAACATCTCTTCCGCAATGCGTCCGCCCATCAGGATGGCGATCTGGGTCTCAAGATAGTTCTTGTAGTAGTTGTGACGGTCATCCGTAGGCAGCTGCATAGTGACGCCTAACGCCATGCCGCGCGGAATGATCGTGACTTTGTGCAGTGGATCCGAGTGCGGCATCTTCGCCGCCACCAGAGCATGTCCAGCCTCGTGATAGGCTGTATTCCGCTTCTCCTCGTCGGTCAGCAGCAGCGACTTGCGCTCGACGCCCATCAGGACTTTGTCTTTGGCGAGCTCGAAGTCATACTGCAGGACAGCCTTGCGGTTCTGCCGAGCCGCCGCCAACGCAGCTTCATTCACCATGTTCGCCAGATCGGCGCCGGAGAATCCCGGAGTCCCGCGAGCCAGCACGGAGAGATCGACATCCTCAGCCAGAGGAATCTTGCGGGTGTGCACACGCAGAATTTCTTCGCGTCCCCGCACGTCCGGACGGCTCACCACAACGCGCCGGTCAAAACGTCCCGGCCGCAGCAGCGCCGGATCCAGCACATCGGGCCGGTTCGTCGCTGCCATCAGGATGACGCCTTCGTTCGATTCGAATCCGTCCATCTCGACCAGCAACTGGTTCAAAGTCTGCTCGCGCTCATCGTGCCCGCCACCCAGACCAGCTCCACGATGACGTCCAACCGCATCGATTTCATCGATGAAAATGATGCACGGTGCGTTCTTCTTGCCTTGCTCGAACAGATCGCGCACACGGCTCGCGCCCACACCTACAAACATTTCCACGAAATCGGATCCCGAGATCGAGAAGAACGGAACGTTCGCCTCGCCCGCCACAGCTCGCGCCAATAGCGTCTTGCCGGTCCCCGGAGGTCCTACCAGCAGCACTCCTTTCGGAATCCGTCCACCCAGTTTCTGGAACTTCTGCGCCTCGCGCAGGAACTCGATGATCTCCCGAAGTTCTTCCTTCGCCTCTTCCACACCAGCCACGTCCTTGAACGTGACCTTTTTCTGCTGCATCGAGAGCAGCCGCGCCCGGCTCTTGCCGAACGAGAGCGCCTTATTCCCGCCCGTCTGCATCTGCCGGATCATGAAAAACCACAGCGCACCCAGCAAGATCAACGGTGCCCAGGTGCCGAGCAGCGTCAGCGGCAGACTTCCGCTGTTGATGTCATGAAACTTGATGACCACGCCCTTGCTCTGCAGGTTCTTAAGCATCTCCGGGCTGAAATAATTCGTCGGCGCAGTCGTGTGAAATGCCGACCCGTCGCGGTACTTGCCGTGAACTTCCATTCCGTTCACTTCAATTTCGCGAACGTTGTTTTGATCGATGTCACCCATGAACTGCGTGACGTTTACCTCTTTGTCCTTCTGGCCGTCCCGGGCACTCTTGACTACTTCCCACAGCAGCAGGGCAGACACCCCTATGAGCAGCCAGAACAGCACAGTTTTTACGGTTGAATTCACCTAGAAACTCCTAAATGTCGACCACCGTCCGCATCGGGGGGGCCGCCTAATGCCATTAGATGCCCGAGCGTACACTTCGGATCGGCTAATTTCCCAGTCTTAACCCATTCTACATATTCCGGCGCAAAAACATAGGTCCAGTCAAGCATGACTTAAGTCACGGGGACTGTTTGGGTTCCAGCGCCAAGGTAGGGCAAATTGCGGTTCGTCTGTTCCAGCTCGCCTAAGCCATATCCAACCAGAAAAGTCTCGTCTACTAGAAACCCGAAATAGTCCGGCTGCAGCGGCACGCGCCGTGCTGATTGCCGGTCGAGCAAAGTCGCCAGCTTCACCGATGCCGCCCCCCTGGCTCGCAGATCGTTCATCAGGAACTCGCTGGTCACCCCCGAGTGCACCAGCCCCTCCACCAGCAGGATGTGTTTGCCCCGGATATCCGGCTCGTGGCTGAAGAAGATCTCCATGACATCGTTGCCGGGACCGCCCTGTGGCCGCGTGTACTTCGGCTTGATGAACTGGCAGACCACCGGCACCTCCAAAGCCCGCACCAGATCGGCCTGGAACATGAAGGCATTCTCCAGTACTGCCAATATCTGGATGGTCTGGCCCCTGTAATCGTCGGAGATTTGCCGCGCTAGTTCTTTGACTCGCTTCTGTATCTGCTCGGCCGAGATGACTTGCCGCATCGGCTCGACTCTGATTGCATTCATGGAGCTTGCGCGCCTCCGGCTGCTTACGACGATTCTACGTCTCCTCTGCCTTGACCCCACTTCTTTCCGCGATCAGAAGTGCATCATGTCCCGGCGTGGCCCTGTATTTCGCGTGGGTGTCAAATCCCCGGACCCAGACAATCTCGTTTCCACTCACAATAACGGGCCACAGCGCCCGGTCCGGCTGCGCCACCTGACGCTCCTGCAGCAGTTCCTTGATCTTCTTGGGGGATTTGGTGTGTGCCGGCCAAAACCGGTCTCCCGCACGCCAGTTCCGCACCCTTAACGGTCCGGGCAAGGATTCTGCGTCCAAGAGTTGATCCGGATTATACTCCGCGACCATATCAGCGGGAACGCGATGCGCTTCCATAACCGTCCCGATCTCAGCCAGAACCGCGCTTCCGGGCACGGCAAGGTCATGGACAAAATCTCGTGGGCCCTCTCGTTGCTGCAGATCGGGAGTCACAAATAATAGCTCCTCCGCATATCGCACAAGCTTCCACCCGAGCGGCAAACTGAGTTCCCGGCCTGCAGGCCCTTCCTCGCCAGCGAAGCGCAGGATTTCC
Source organism: Terriglobia bacterium (assembly GCA_963743105.1). Lineage (GTDB taxonomy): Bacteria > Acidobacteriota > Terriglobia > Terriglobales > Acidobacteriaceae > Sulfotelmatobacter. Next base: position 12,919 of record CAVUOS010000018.1, on the reverse strand, counting down.
CCAATGTGCTTAAACTCCAACGGAATACCCGCGTGTTCCCCGATAGCCTTCACCACCCGCCGCTGCACGGCGATCGGCTCGCTGAGGAACCAGGGGCGGCTGACCGAGGCATTCGCAACCAGCCATTCGGCACTCTGAATTCTCGATTGCAGATCGGCATCAACGGAGGCGGAGGGGGGACCGGCCGAGAGAGAAATCTGAACAAACCCGGTTTTCTCGCTCGCCTGCCGTCCCCAGTCGGGCTCGATCCAGTGGACCGCGGTTCCCATCCACCCGGCAACTTCGTTCTCCCAGTACTCTTCTTCGCCGCGGGCAATTTCCGCCAGGTCTGCCAGATTCTCGGCGACCGCAGGGTTGAATTCCTTCTCAAGCAAGGGAAGAACCAATTTCCGCAGCCGGTTCCGCGTGAAAGCATCGTTGGAGTTGCTCGAGTCTTCCCGCCAAACCTGGCCGATGTCTTTTAGGTATCGCTCCAGTTGGCGCCGCCGAGTGCTGAGCAGCGGCCGCACGATTTCCCCGGAGACATCGGCGTCGTCGTTCTCTACCGGAATCCGCGGATGAATCCCGCTCAGTCCCGTTACTCCCGTGCCGCGAATGATCCGCATCAGAACGGTCTCGGCCTGGTCATCAAGAGTGTGCCCGGTGATGATCTTGTCAAGCTTTGGAAGGAATCGCGTTTCAGCCGCGCCGTGGAAGAGCGGCCCTTCAGGGCCGCGTACAGGCGAATCAGGCAGATCGGGCTTTAGCCCCTGCGGCTCATCTTCGCCACCTTCCCTGAGCAGATATCGGAAGAATCCATACCGCAACTCCCGCGCCGCAGCTTCCACACTGACGCCTTCCAGAGCCGCATACTGGGCCACATCATCGCCATCGGAGAGAAACTCCAGATCATGCTCGCGGGCCAAATCAGCGACGAATCGCTCATCACGATCCGACTCCTCCCCGCGCAACTTGTGATTGAAATGAACAACCGAGAGAACAATCCCCAGTTCGCCCCGCAACTCCAGCAGCAGCCGCAACAGGGCAACCGAATCAATGCCTCCGGAAACCGCTGCGCCCACGCGGTCTCCAGCCCGCAGCAGTTCATGGCGCCGAATGTGGCTGACAAGTGCTTCCGTCAACGAGTGCACGAAAACATGGTACAACCGCGGATTGCGTGGTGCCGCTGGTATCTCGAATCGAGCCAACCATCGCCGGCCGGTATACAACTGATGACGTATGGCAATGCAATTTGATGAAACCGCCAACGGAAGTGCCGTCGAGATCCCGACTGGTGAGGAGTTCGATCTTTCCCTGCCTGAGACTCAGACGGCCGGTTATCGTTGGACCCTCAAGAACAGCGCCGAACCTACATGTCGGCTGCTCCGTGAGTCCTTTCAACCTGCTTCGAGAAAAACAGGCGGCAGCGGCACACACACCTGGCTCTTTCGAGCTGGCGTATCTGGCGCCTGCTCACTTACCTTGGAGTACCGTCGCTCCTGGGAAAGCAACGCAGAGCCGGCGCGGACCTTCGGCATGACGGTCCGCGTCCAGCCCTGAATCCACGCCCGCTCAACCCTTAGTGCTTTTTCTTTTTCTTCGGCGTCGGCTTTTTTCCATTTCCACCATCTTCGACCAGGCGGATCGTCCAGAAGTCGTCCGAAAGGTTTGGTTCCATCAGGTACTGATAGGGCATGGTGAAGTAACCTTTCATGCCCCAATCCGGTCCCCAGGAATTGCGGATGATGAAGCGCTGGTGCTGGTCGTCGTAACCGACAGCCATGACGGCATGACCTCCCACGACCGACTCGCCCGGTTGCGGCATGTTCAAATGCCCGGTGTGCGCGACCTGGGCGCTTTCAAAGGAGTCATACACTGTGAAACCTAATACGAAGGGATATCCGGAAGCCAGGCATCCTTTGAATTGATTGAGCACGCGGCTCACCCGGTGATAAGAAGTCACCTGGTTCTTGGCGGCATCGGTGTAGGCCTTGGCAGGAGGCTTTTCCGTAAACTTCGTGATGTCATAGGGCCAGTCGCTCTCGGGCGGAACGCCTTGTTTCGCCACAACCTTGATGCCGTCCCGTATCTCCGCGCCGGCATCGGAATTGACGGTGTGTTCCATCACGCGCTCGTTGTAGTAGATGAACAAGCGCGAGGGAGCGAAGTCACTGAGTCCTTGTTTGATCCGCTCAAATTCGAAGGCTCCGGCGATGGCGTTGCCTGTGCAGCTGCCCAGTTGGCCCTGATCATAGACCCCCGGGCATTGCGCCCGAAGATCCACGGCTGTCGGCAGCGCCATAATCGTCGCTGCTGGTGCCGCATAGACCAAGTCACGCTGATCCGGTAGGTCCGGCACCCACCCATAATGTCCAATGCTCATGGTTGCACTCCTGCTCGCGCCCTGAAAAGGACGGCGTGTCTGATTTGAAGGTTAAGGGGAAGAGGAGATCACCTTAGTCCCGTTCGCCCGCGCCGTCTAGTGAATAGTGCGGTTTGTTCGGGATTCGTAACAAAATTGATGCGGAGTGTAAATGGCTGGAGTGAGCGGGCCCGCCTCGGCGATGCAAAGCCGGCGTTCCCAATGTTAGACGCGACTCTTTTCAGAGGCCCGGGCTCTTCTCCGCAATCAGCTTCCCAATCTTCTCCACAAAGTCGGCCGCCAGCATGTCCTCGGTCTTCTCTTTCCCGCGCGTGCGGACATTCACCTTCCCCGCCTCGGCCTCCTTGTCTCCGACCACCAGGAGAAACGGCACCTTCTGCATCGCGTGCTCGCGGATCTTGGCGTTCATCTTCTCGTTGCGCGCGTCGACTTCCACGCGCACGCCGATCGCCTTCAACTGCGCTGCCACTTTGTTCGCATACTCCGCATGCCGCTCGCTGATCGGAATCATCACGGCCTGTACCGGAGACAGCCACACCGGAAACGCCCCGGCATAGTGCTCAATCAGCACGCCAAAGAATCGTTCGACTGACCCATACAGCGCGCGATGCACCATCACCGGCTGCTTGCGCGATCCATCTTCTGCCACGTATTCCAATCCGAAACGCTGCGGCAAGTTGAAGTCAAACTGCACGGTCGACAGCTGCCACAACCGCCCGATCGCGTCCACCAGCTTGATGTCGATCTTCGGCCCGTAGAACGCCGCCTCGCCGGGAATCGTCTTGTAATCGATCCCTCGCGCTTTGAGCACTTTCTCCAGCGACTGCGTGGCGTGATTCCACTGCTCTTCGCTGCCGACAAAATTCTTGCGATCGTCCGGATTCCAGGTTGAAAGCTCCGTCTGGAACTTGTCGAATCCGAAATCCTTCAACACATCAAGAGCAAACTCCAGGCAGTCGGCAATCTCCCCTTCAATCTGCTCCGGCGTGCAGAAGATATGCGCGTCGTCCTGCGTAAACCCGCGCACCCGCAACAGCCCATGCATCACCCCTGAACGCTCGTAGCGATACACCGTGCCCAGTTCACCCAACCGCACCGGCAGATCGCGATACGACTTCAGCGAATCGCGGTAGACCAGGATGTGCCCCGGGCAGTTCATCGGTTTCAGCCGGTACTCGGCGTCATCGAGTTCCATCGCGTCGAACATGTTCTGCGAGTAGTACCCCTCATGGCCCGAGGTGTAAAACAGCTGCCTTCTTGCCACATGAGGCGTGTACACCAGCGAATACCCGCGCTTGATGTACTCCTCGCGCATCCAGTCTTCCATCTCTTTGCGGATGATCCCACCCTTGGGATGCCAGAAGATCAGCCCCGGACCGGCTAGTTCCTGAATCGAGAAAAGGTCCAGCTGCTTGCCGAGCACGCGATGATCGCGCTTCTTGGTCTCCTCCACATGCTTCAGATAATCTTCGAGATCCTTCTTGGAAAAAAACGACGTCCCATAGATCCGCTGCAGCTGCGGATTCTTCTCATCTCCGAGCCAGTAAGCCCCGGCGATATTCAGCAGCTTGAATGCCTTGATCTTCCCCGTCGATGGGATATGCGGCCCGCGGCAGAAATCAACGAACTTGCCGGTGCGGTAAATCGAAATTTTTTCATCGGGCTTGGTGAACTGCTCGATGAAATGGCACTTCATGAAGTCGCCTTCTTTTTTGAACTCGGACAGCCCCTGGTCGAACTCGGACAGCCCCTGGTCGCGCGCGCCCATACGTGCCCCCACCACAGCATCTACGACCCCGCCGCGGTATCGGGAGCGCTGGTCTCCGTCAACGGCTGGGTCCTGACGAGTCCCGGGTGCGCGGGCCAAGAGGAGTATGAGATCCAAGACTGCGATCCGCCACCCCCGATGACCGTGGAAGCGCACATCCACATCTGCGCGTACGCCCACATCTGGGGCGCGGCGGGCCCGGCGCACTTCGAGCTGCGATCGGTTGACGGCCATATCTTCTCGGCAGACGTCTACAGCGTCGTCCCGCCGGGCCGCTGCGACACCGAACTCCTGTCGTTCGGCCCGATCGAGAACGCACGCGTCGACGCCTACGACCAGCCGACGTTCGTTTTCAGGGGGCCCAATGGGGCGACGGCGGACTGGACCGAGGCGTCTCAGCCTGAGCCCGCGTAGGGCCCGCGTGCACCGCCCGCGCGCCGACCTGAGCGCGCCGGTCATCACCGGAGCCATGAAGGCGGCTCTCAGGCACGCGTCGGGGGAGGAAGCTCGTCTCCCGGCGCTCCGTCGCGACGTCGGCAGGTTTGGCGGCGATCGCCGGGGCGTTCCCTCCTACGATGTGCGGACTCCGGAGAACGCCGTACGGCTGTCCGGCGGTCCTGGGCGCTCGGCCGAGGGTCGGGGGCGCTGAGGCTGGGGGGCGGCGCATGACTACGGGCGACCATGTCGATGAAAACCCCGCCAGCTTTTCGCGAGAGAAATTCGCAGGCGGGGCTGTCATTGCCTTGACATTGTTTGTGCCATTCGGGACGATCGCCATATGGCGACTGCGCGCCCAGTGACTTTTCTGGCCAGCAAGGGAACTACGAATGCGACGAATGCCGTAGAGGCGGCGTTCTGGGACGAAGGGCTTCCGGCAGTGGCGCCGCCCGGAGTGATCGGCTTCGCAGCCGAGGCAGCCGCGGCGCCGCTATCGTCGGAGAAGGTTGACGAAATGCTCAGCGTCAGCGCGGACTGGCGACTGGCCGTCATCGTCAACAAGGACACCACGGAGGTCCTCGACGAAGACGCGGCTCGTCGAAGCCTGCAGCGGTGACGGGGCGGGCACCGTAACGGTGCGATTGAGACCTCTGACGCCGAGCGACAAGCTTATGCTCGACGCTGTTCCGAAGCTCTACGCGCCGGACGTCTCCTACGACCGACTAAAGACCGCTCTGGGGCTCCCCGTGGCCCAAGCTGGGCTGGTCGCGACAGCGGCCGGCCTTTTCGGCCTCTTGGCTCTCAGCGACAAGATCACAAGCACCGGCGCGATGGACCTCGCAGTCGTGCTCGCGATGGGCGCTGTCGCGGCGTCGTTGATCGGCACGAACTGGACCCATGAGGTTGCGGTGAAGCCGGCTCGACTTGACCTTCTCAGTCAGACCCTCCACCGATCGCTGGGACCGCCGATCTGGGTGGCCCGCGCCGGATTGGTGCTTCTCCTGGCGGCGATCGGGGCGGCGCTGTACAGCACGCGCCCAGCTTCGCAACCGGCGGCGGCGCAGGCCACCATCTCGTCGCCGACGATCACGCAGACGTTTGGAGATAGCCGCGGTTTCGCGGTCACGGTGTCCTGGAAAAACCTTGGCGACACCGTCACGACAACTCTTACAACGGCTCCGGCGCGTCGATACCGGGGTGCTGGTGAAGAGCGAACAGCCACCGAAGAACGCTGATGGAACGACCACGGAGAAGTTCGAGGGCGTTCTGTCGAAACCCGGAGTCGTCGAGGTTTCGACCATCGCACTCAACGCGTCCGACAAGCAGGTGGGAGCAGGCACGTCAGCCGCTTCCGCGTGAAGTAACCCGGGGCTCGCTTGGGGGCTCCGCTCGGGCGAGAGCGCTTCACGGTGGCCTTTGAGGGCAGCTAGCGGTTCGTCCGCGGTGCAAGTTACGGTTCGCGCCGAGTCTTCGGTTGCGGAGCCGTAGACGCGGAGGTGCCCGGGGAGCTCTGATCGCTCCCCGGGCCGTTCTCCTTGTCCGTCCGACGGACCCTCCTAAGATGTGGCGCCTACCGGGCCGGAAACTGTCGGCCCCTCCCGATCAGAAGGAAATTCCGCGACATGGACGATGTTCGAGCAAGCAGGTTGCTAGGGCCCGCTGCTGACGGCGGACGTCTGCAGGAAGCTGATGTCGATGCCTCCTGGTGCTCGTGAGACCACGGCCGCGATCCTTCTGCGAAATCATCCGGCGGCTCACCTTCTCGGACTCCGGTCCGCTCGCCGCATACCCGTGATGGAGCCGCGCGGTCGACCGTCGCGCCGAACTCCCCGCCCTCCCGTGCGCCTGAGAGCGCGATCGCGGGAGCATCGCCGGGGCCGGGCCCACGCTCGCCGAGGGCCGCCCTCCGACGACCCCTCAGGTGATCCTGAGCCGCCCCGGCTCTGCGGCCGAGCGGGGGTGGCGCGATGAGTACCGGGCCGCCGCTAGGGCTGTGTGACCTCCGCTACCGCGTCGAGGCCGCGCTCGAATACCTCACCTATCGGGACGTCTTCAGCGCCGAGGGCGTGCTCGTCGATCTCCTCGGTGAGCTCAACGCCGCCGAGGATCCCGCGGCGGACGAGGAGGAGACGACGTGGTGCGCCGCGCAGCTACCTCTCGCCGCGCAGCAGCGCCGACGTCGAGGCCGCGCTGGACGCGCGGCTAGCCATTTGAGCCTCGACGAGTTCGTCGGCGCCGTGGAGGAGGGGCGGCGGCGCTCGTTGGCGAGCCCGGCGACATTTTGTTGCCGGAGCGGCGACGTCCTCGTCTACGGCGACGGCGGCACTGGCAAGACGACGCTGATGATCGACGCGGCCTGCCACTGGGCCGCGGAGAGGCGTGGCTCGGATGCCGTCGAGCCGGCCGATGCACGTGCTCCTGGTCGAGAATAGAGGGGCCGCGACCGCTGTTCCGCGCGAAGCTCCGGCGGAAGCTCGCCGGGTGGTCGGGGTCGCCGCTCGACCGCCGGGTCAGCGTGCTGGAGTCGCCGTGGGCGCGGTTCTCGTTCGGTGACCGGGAGTGGCGGGAGGCGCTCGCCGCGGCCATCCGCAATCGAGACGTCGACATCGTGATCGCCGGACCGGTGACTCGGCTTGGGATGAACAGACGCGGGACACTCCAGGAGGTCCGCGACTTCCTGAGGCTCGTCGGCGATGTCCGCTGCCTCTCCGGGCGGCCGGTCACGTTCGTCCTCGTCCATCATGAGAACAAGGGCGGCAAGGTCAGCGGCGCCTGGGAGGGGAGCGGTGACACGCTCCTCCACGTGTCCGGGCAGGGACATGGCCACACCCGCGTCCACGTCCAGAAGGCGCGCTGGGCGAGTTCCCCGGCACGCGACGACTCTCCACCTCATCTGGACGCCCGGCGAGGGGTTCGCGGTCGAGGAGTCCGAGGAGGTGACCGACGGGAAACTCGCCGAGCAGATCCTCGCCGCGATCGCCGAGCGGCCAGGGACCGGCTGGACGGCGATCGAGAAGGAGACCCCCGGCGTCAACCGGCAGCGGCGCATGGCGCTCCGCGACGAACTGCTCGCCGCCCGGCGGCTCGTGAACGTGTCGAAGGTCGCCGCCGGCGTCGAGCAGGCGCTCGACCATTGCGAGGAGGGTCGACGTGCCCGCCTCTACCTCGCCGATGACCCCACCATCCGACATCTGCTCCCGGAGCCGGGAGCGGTGGGGGAGCGGTCCGCTCCCACCTTGGGTGCGGGGGTCGATCAGCAACCGCTCCCCGCTCCCCGCCCTATAAGGGGAGCGGGAGGGTGCGGGAGCAGACCCGCACCCGTCCCTCCTCGACCCGGAGGCGCGGCGATGACCGCCCGCCAGCCGTCAGCCGCCGTCGCCCCGAAAGCGCAGCGGCTCCTCGAGCAGCGTCGCGTCCTGATCGCCTCCACCGATCGCTCCGCCCTCGTCTCGGATCACCCGTCGGCGATCGTCGGCGGCGACTCGGACCTCTGGCGCGTCGAGGCTCGGCCGGAAGGCGTCTGGTGCGAGTGTCCCGCGGGCGCGAACGCGAACCCGGTCAGCTGCTCGCACAAGGTCGCCGCCGCGGTCGCGTGGGCGGAGCGGAAGGACTGGCGATGAGCGAGCAGCTCTGCTTCGACCTCGAGGCGCCGGTCTCGGTGGCTGTCCGCGCGCATGAGCTCAGCGACGTGCCGCTCGGCCTGCGGCTGGACGCCGTGCGTACTGTCGTGGCGGCCGGCGCAGAGATGTCTGTCACCGAGCGCCTCGGCCTTCTCGCTGCGGCGCTGTGGCCGGCCGAACCGGGGGGAGACGGGCTGACCCCGTGGCGACAGGACTCGACATCATGAGTGTTGGACGCTGGACCTGCGCGGACCGCGTGCCGTCCTGGAAGGACATCCCGCTCGGTCACCCCGACGTCGAGTTCGTCGCGGACGACTTCTGGAGAATCTACGGCGCCTGGACGAGTGCTCAGACTGGTGGACTCCCGCCTCACGTTCCTCCGGACGCATTCTTGAACCTGTCGGAGGATGAGGTCGTTCGCAAGTTCGACCAGCTCGAGACCGAGCGGCGGCTGCTCGCCGCCTCGGAGGAATCGGAAGCAATCCGCTCAGCCGGCGAGTACCGCGCCTGGCGTGATGCACACGTCCAGTGGGAGCGGGAGGAGCGGCCGTGAGCGCCGAGCGCCAAAGGCGCCGTGTCCCATGCCTCGCGCTCCGCCCGGAGGAGGCAGCTGAGGCGATTGGGCTCGGCCGCTCCGCCTTCTACGAGCAGGTCTTGCCCGACCTCCGCGTCGTGTACGTCGGCCGGGCGCGGCTCGTCCCGGTCCGGGAGCTCGAACGCTGGCTCGAACGGCAGGCCGTCCGATGAACGTCCGTCACGGTACGATCGAGCGGACAAGCGTAGGCGGCCCGGCAGCGCGGCAACGCTCCGGGCCTGGCACAGGAGGTTCAGACTTCCCATGCAGGCAGCACGCTACCCGACCGCGGCACGATGAGCACGCGCGCGACGGGGATACGCCAAGTCCACTCGCGCCGCTGCCCGCGCCGCTCGGAGCGGGACGCCCGCTGCCGCTGCTCGCCGGGCTACGAGGCGAGCGTCTGGGACGCCGCCGCCGGCCGACGGCTCCGCCGTACGTTCCGTTCAGAACGGGCCGCGAAGGCGTGGCGCGCGGACACGACGCGCGGGATCAACCGCGGCGAGGTCACGGCCGCTCGCGCGCCGACGGTCCGCGCGGCGGGCGAGGCGCTCGTCGCCGGGATGCGCGCTGGGAGCGTCCGAAACAGGAGCGGGCGACCGTTCAAGCCGAGCGTCGTCGAGGGGTACGAGGCGTCCCTCATCCAGCTGGGTCTACCCGGATCTCGGCGCGCGCCGCCTGGGCGACGTCCGCCGCCAGCATGCCAGGCACTCGCCGATCGGCTCGTCGCGGACGGGAAGCGGCCGAGCACGGTCCGGAACGTCCTTATGCCGCTTCGCGTCATCTTCCGCCGCGGGATCCGCGACGGCGTCGTCGTCGTCAACCCGACCTCGGAGCTCGATCTCCCGGCCGACACGGGGCGGCGCGACCGTTTTGCGACTCCAGCCGAAGCCGCGGCGCTCCTCGCCGTGCTCGACCCGGGCGACCGCGCCGCGTGGGCGCTGGCCCTCTACGCGGGTCTCCGCCTCGGCGAGGTCCGTGCGCTCGAATGGAGCGAGGTCGACCTCGATGCGGGTGAGCTTCACGTCCGCCGCGCTTGGTGTAATCGGACGAAGCAGATGACCGCGCCGAAGACGCCCGCCGCCGAGCGGATGGTCCCCGTCGCGGGCGAACTCCGCCAGATTCTCTTGGAGTATCGGCTCCTGACGGGCCGCGTCGGCGGTGGACTCGTCGTCTCGCGGCGTGGGGGAGGAGTCGAGAGCGCCGACGCGCTCGCCGACCGCGCTGAGCGGGCCTGGAATGCGTCGAGCCTCGAACCGCTCTCCATGCACGATGCGCGGCACACGTACGCGAGCCTTATGATCCTCGCCGGCGTGCCGATCACAGCGCTCGCGCGTTTCATGGGACATACGTCGATCACGACTACGGTTGACCGGTACGGGCATCTCTACCCGACCGAACGACGAACCGCCGCGGCCGCGCTCGACCGACTATTGGGACTGAGCGGGACATGAGTCTGAGGGACATCGCGGACATCGCGGCGATCCTCGAAGCGGCAGTGATCGTGTGCGGTGGCGCTTATGCCGGCAAGGTGTGGTTCTTCCGTCAACGGCCTCCGTTCTGCGGGTGGTGTGGACTCTCGAATCACGCACCGAGGAGCGAGCTGGCAAAGCCGTGCCCGAGAGCGCCAGACGGAATCGTTGGGCATATGTGGCCGGCTCGAGTAGGCGTCTCGATGATGGGGAACGTTGGTGGTGACGAACCACCTGAATGACGGACGCCGTGAAGGACGGCCCCGAAAGTCCCCGCAAACCGTCTGGTTACGAGCGGTCTCCAAAACCGTAGGTCGCGGGTTCAAGTCCTGCCACCCCTGTTCGTTCGGTACGTCGCTCCAGGAGCGCGAATCCCGCTCCCAGACAGGCTCGTACGCACTTCACCTGCGAGGGCTGCGCGCACGAGTCACTGGCCGTCGATACCCGCAGAACCCCGCGAAACGCCCCTGACCGTCCCTTCGACGCCGACCCCCTGGATCGTGGTGATGCGCGCGGCTTGGGACGCGTGACAACCCCCGCCAGTCGATCATGCGGGGACGCCGCCAGGACACGATGCGGGACGCCGCCAGCGGACACGCAGCTCGCTCGAACGCACCGGAAGCGTCGAGGCTCGAGCAGCGAAAGCGGTACGCATCGCCCGAGCTTCATGAAGGCGATCACGGACTTCTCGCGCACGCCAGTGGCGTGCGCGAACCCGGACGACCACACGCCGAGAACGATCGACGGCCAAGAGGCGCGTGACCTGCACGCGTGGACGAAGGCGCTCATCGGGTCCGAGCACCTCTTCGGGGGCCGTGGCATGAAGGCGGGCGTCACGGGTGGCGGTCGGGCTCCGTCGTCGTGGGTTCGCTGGGTGATCCCGCTGCGCGGCTGGGCACCAGGCGGCGAGTCGCATCGCCGGCGTGAAGTCCGGTTCGATGCGCAACCGCTCCGGCGACGTGTACAAGCCTGTGGTCGTCCACGGCCACACGCGCGTGCCCACGCAACGTCCTCATGCCGCTGCGTGTGATTACCGGCGCGCGATCGAGCTGGAGCAGGTGACGAGCAACCCGGTGGGCCTGCCGACTCTCAGGACGCGTCAGGGAGTCGCCCACGACGGTCAGCCTGGAGCGGTATCGGAAGCAGGGCTTCTACCCGGCCCCAGGGCCTCGTCCGCGAACGAGAGGAACAGTCACCCGCTACCAATCGATATCGTGATTGTCCCGTAGAGACAATCGACGGCGGTAGCTAGTATCGCGCGTGGCCGGAGCCGCGTTGCCGATTGTGAGGCCGAGAGCAAACCGAAGGCGAAAGGCGGACGATGACGCTCGTTCAGGACGACCTCGCCGGGGTCGACGTCGCGAGTCCCAGCGTCTACGCGGAGGGCGTACCACACGAGACGCTCGCAGCCCTGCGGGAGCACGACCCGGTGCACTGGCACCCGTTCGGGGGACGCGCGGTGGGTTCTGGCTCCTCAGCACGCACACGGACGTCGTCGCCGTGGGAAAGGATCCGCAGGCGTTCTCGTCGCAACTCGGTCACATCGCGCTGGAGGACCGGGAGCCCGACGCGCTCGCGGCGCGGACGTCGCTGATCGAGACGGAACCCGCCCGACCATGGGCGCCTGCGCACGCTCGTGTCCTACGCGTTCACGCGCAGCAAGGTACGGGAGTACGAGGCGTACACGAGAAAGATCGCGCAGGAGCTCCTCGACCGGGCGATCGCGCAGGGCGAGTTCGACTTCGTCACGGAGATCTCCGAGCCCCTGCCGATCAGCGTGCTCATCTCGGTCCTCGGGCTTCCCGAAGGGGACGCCCCGCTGCTCATCGAGCTGACGAGCGAGATGGCATCGGCGACCGATCCGGACTACCGCCCAGACCCGGAGAAGTACCCAACCGACATCGATCCGCGGCTCCTGCCATTCGGCACGCCGGCCGCCTGGCACGTCTTCGAGTACGGGCGAAAGATCGGAGAGAAGCGGCGGGAGCATCCGACCGACGACCTGGTGTCGCGGCTGGTCCATGCGGAGGTGGACGGGGAGCGCCTGACCGACACCGAGTACCGCAACTTCTTCCAGCTCTTCATCTTCGCCGGCAACGAGACGACGCGGACCAGATCTCCCAGGGCTGCCTCGCCCTCATGGAGCACCCGGACGAGTTCGACCGCCTCGCGCCGATCCGTCCCTCATTCCGACGGCCGTGGACGAGATCCTGCGCTACGGGACGCCGGTCATCTACTTCCGTCGCACGGCGACCCGCGACACCGAGATCCGCGGCGTCCCGATCCAGGCGGGCGACCGCGTCGCGCTCTGGTACCTCGCGGCGAACTTCGACGAGGCGGTGTTCCCCGACCCGTATCGGTTCGACGTGGGCCGCTGCCGTCCAAACCCGCACGTGACCTTCGGCCGCGGCGGGCCGCGCTTTTGTCTCGGCTCGTTCCTCGCGAACCTCGAGATCCGGATCCTCCTCGAGGAGATCCTGGCACGGAACGTCCGCTTCGAGCTGACCGGGCCACCGGTGCGGCTCAGCTCGAACTTCATCGACGGCTTCAATCTTGCCGTGCGCGTCGTCCACGGGCGCTGAAAGGAGGTCAGAGGCGAATGGCGACGAGGACGACGGCGCGCCCAACCGTCCGCCCGGAGGCGCTGGAGGCGGCATCCTCGTTCCCTGCGCTCGAGGCGATCTT
>CAVUOS010000017.1:0-31812 GCA_963743105.1 Terriglobia bacterium | reverse complement strand
CCCCCGCCAGGACACCTCAGAGTAGCGTCGAACCGATCCTCGGCACTTGGAGCGCTGGACCTCGCCCGCGCGGCGTCCCGCCCGGGCACGTCCGGCGCCAGCAAAAAGCGCTGTCACCGGCCGTGCAACGGAGGCTTTCGAATCCCGTAGACCGACGCATCCCGGCCAGCCGCGCCAGCTCGCCGGATTATCAGGGCGGCGATCCGGCGCGTCTGGATCGAGGAAGTCAAAAGCAACCGAAAGAGCAACCCCAACCCCAACGTCCAAAAGCCGGGTGCGCCATCGTTGACATTCTTTGTCAAGGGTGGGATTCCACGGTTGCGAGTCGCGTGGGGTTTCCTTGACTGCGAATCGGACCCAGTCAGTACGCGACCGAGGAATGATTGTTCGACTTTTTTGTCGTCCTCAGGAGCCTGTGTCGTAGTTGAGCGCTCCGCGTGGTTCAGGCGTGCCTCCGGCACGGTTTCAGCTTTATGGCTCGTTACCCGCCAGTGAACTGGCGGGCTATTATCGGTCGTCCCTGCGGGACTGGTTCCGTTGTTTGCGTGCTCAGCCGGGCACATAATGGAGTTCGGCGAGCCACATCGCGTGCTCTGGCGATGGACGGGGGCTAAAGCCCATCCGTCGTATACGGACCTAGCGCGGCCCTGAAGGGCCGCTCTTCCACGCTCCGTGGGACGGGGCCGAGACACCCGGGGGCGGGCCGACACGATACAGCCTCTCTGTCGTCCCTCAGGAGTCTGTGTCGTAGTTGAGCGCTTCGCGTGGTTCAGCCGTGCCTCCGGCACGGTTTCAGCTTTATGGCTCGTTACCCGCCAGTGAACTGGCGGGCTATTATCGGTCGCCCCTCCGGGACTGGGTCCATCCTTTCTGCTTACCCAGGGTTTACGGCCTGGGCTAAATTATTTCGCCGCTCCGCGGCAGGGACCGCGGCCCGGCTGGGATTGGTCTCATGAGTCATGCTGGTGGACCCGAGAGGCCTCCCTCAGGGGCTAAAGCCCGCGTCCCGTGTTGCGTCTGACGCGGCGCTAAAGCGCCGCTCTTCCACTAAGACCTGTCAACCGACGACAGAAATTTCGAGGTTCTCACGCACACACTATAGCCCGCATCGTTTCTCGCTTGGGACGGCGCGGCTACAAGCCGCGCCCCTTCAAAACGATGCTTCGTTCCCAATCTTGCTTCGCTTACAATCTTGCTTCGTTCACGATCTTGATTCGGTCACGATGACGACGTGCTCTTTCGTTCGACGTGGCTTTTGTCAGACCTCTGATGTACGCCGCGTGCGCTTTCCCACATTTGCTCAGGGCGCATCTTGTTTTTCCCAGCAACTCCCAGGCCTCGCGGTATTGCTCGTAGCGGTAGCGGTTCTTTCGGAGCGCGGTCATGGGGCACACCGTTATCCCGACCTTGCGAGGGGGCGTGAGCAGGACTGCGGCGGGGATCAGGTACCAGACCTTTTCCGGAATGATGTACGTCGCGAATATGTCCAGCTCATCGATGCTATATGGTTCTTTGACCAGCCAGTTGCGGCGGAATTGACAGAAATAGCCCGTGCCGTTGCGGACTGAGCTGGATTTGACCTGCACTCGAATCATGTCGCTGTTGTGTTCGACGGCGACGTCGTATTCGAGGGAGTCTCCGCAGGGTTTGAGAACGTGATATCCGTGCGAGGCGGCATCGGCCATGAATTGCAGTTCGACCCATTCGCCTCGCTCCTTAAATGTTCTGAAATTTTCCCAATCTTTCATCCCCGATTACGCCTGGTTGCTCGCTGGTCGTTGGTCGTTCGCACGACCTCGCTCGCCAAGAAGTTCACCTACCCGGGCTTCGCCCCCAATAAAAAAGGCGCGACCTGTAGGCCGCGCCTGTTGATTTCTGCTCTCTACTTTCAGAATAGCAAATTCGGAGGGGTAAACCGGCAAGGGTTTCGGACTTTATTTTACGAATGGTTTCAGTGACTTAAGCTCGATTGTGTAATTTCTGCCTATTGACAAGTTTTTGAGCATCGCGCGACGCGGTGCTGTGATTCGGATCACAGAGCGGAGGAAACTGCCACGTCACACCGGGGCAAAGCCGTCGGCGATACAACAGCTTGCGGAAAACGCGTTTTAGATGCGGACAACGACCCTCAGCGGCTAAAGCCGGACTGATTTTGGTGGAACTTAGCGGAGCGGCTTGAAGCCGCACCCTTTCAAAACGGTTTACCAACCAACCGCATTTTTTCCGCAAGCTGTACAAGCGTTGTTCAGGTCCTTCGGGCCGCAAAAGCGCGGTCCTCAGGATGACAAGGGGGCGTTTCGGGCCCTGCAAACTGGTCAGGGTCATTAAGAGTCAGCCCTACGCCACGTTTTTGGGCGAGGCAGGCGGGACCGGCTCACTGGCGGCCTCGGTGGGGGCTGTGGGCGAGAGAGTCGCGGTCAGGGCGGGGTCCGGCGCGACGACTGGTGGCGGAATAATCTCCGAAGCTGCACTCTGATCGGACGGCGGCTCCGGATTGAGCAATTGCCGAATCGCCGGAACCAGAAGGCTGCTATCTGCCTTGGAGAGTACCTTGCGGATTCCCGACTTCAGTGCCTCGGCTTCAACGAGGGGAGACATGTGCATGGTGCACATCAGGATCGGGGTGGCAGGAAGCGATGCGGAGATGTCGCGGGCAGCCGCCAAGCCGTCTTTGCCGGGCATGGCAAGGTCGATGATGATGAGGTTGGGTCGAGTCTCGATCGATTTTGCGACGGCTTCTTCGCCGTTTTTGGCCTCGACGATCTCCCAGTGGTCCGCGCCCTCGAGTAGTCGACGGAGAGCCTTCCGGAATATGGCGTTATCGTCGGCGATCAGGATCCGGAGGGGCATGCAATCAAGGTCGACACGGACTCGGGCGCGCACCGCGCTATCTGAAACGATTGTAGGACTCCCTACAAACTAATGCACACGGTCTTGTGCCGGAATAAAGGAAACCCTGTATTTCCTCAGAGCGGAGAGCTGTGTAGGTACGGGATTTCAGCAACTTCCCACCGCGTTTCAATTGGCATCTCAATGTGAAATCGAAGTGGCACGGAGTTTACTTTGGGAAAGAACAATCGAGTAGTCACTAAGTCCAATGAATCTCAGGTTTTGCGCCCAGGCGAGCGGACGAATTTCGAAGGCAAGCCGATCAGAAACGGCATTTTGCTGGGGATTCCAGATGACGAATTCGCCGTGATCCGGGAGGGTTTACACTACCTCGACCTACCGCACTACACGGTGTTGCACGAACCGCGCAAGAAATTGGAATTCGCCTACTTCCTCAACGCCGGAATGGCGTCGCTGGTATTCAACACGAACCACAATGAGAGCGTCGAGGTGGGCGTGATTGGGAATGAAGGGTTTGCGCCGATTCCGGTCGCAGCAGGCATCCGCCATAGTCCGCACGAGGCCATCATGCAGGTCAGCGGAAACGGATTCCAGCTGGCCGTCGACGACTTGCAGGCCGCGCTGAAGACGAGTCCTCAACTGCAGAACCTGCTGAACCGGTATGCCACGGTTCACGGATTGCAGGCAGCGCAGACTGCGGGTTGCAATCGCTTGCACGACCTGGAGCAGCGGCTGGCGCGCTGGCTGCTTCTGATTCAGGACCGAGTCGGCTCCGGTTTGCTGAAAATCACGCACGATTTTCTGGCGACGATGCTGGGTACCGATCGTCCCAGCGTGAGCCTGGCCGCCGGCGGATTGCGCAAGAAGAACATCATCGATTATTCGCACGGGTCGGTCAGGGTCCTGAACCGCAAAAAGCTGGAGAGTTCCGCATGCGAATGCTACGGCTTGATTCAGCAATTTAATGGTGAGATGGCAAAGTAAATTGTGGGTCGCCAAAGACCTGCCCTTGCCGCGGAAATCTCACCAAGCCTCAAGCATGAACGGCAACTCCAACCTTGTCGTCTCGCAACACAGCAGGAATAACGACTTCGACCACAGTCCCGGGGTTGGCGTTCGCCAGGCGCAGACTGCCTCCGAGTTCGGTCACGCGTTGTCGCATGCCGCCGATACCAACGCCGAGGCTCTCCGGACGCAACTGAATGACTTGCTCCTCTATGCCCTTCCCGTCATCACAGACCGTAACGGAAATATTTCCGTCCTTTTGGATCAGGGTTACGCTGCCGTTGTGGGCTCCGGAGTGACGGAACATGTTGGTGAGCGCCTCCTGGATAATGCGGAAGATCGCAGTCTCCAGTTCCGACCTGAGACGGCCGAGATCCGGGGGATCGACTTTCAATACCGTACGGATGCCACTGCGTTCGGACAGACCTTCGAGAAACCAACGAAGCGCGGAGACCAGCCCAACTTCATCGAGCAGCGGCGGATGCAACAGGTGAGAGATAGTACGAACCTGCGAGATCGCCCGGTCGATCAACTGGCTAGCGTCCAGGGAAGCCCGCCGCAGGGACGGCGAAGAATCCTTGGCCAGAATGCCGTCGAGAATCATCTTTGCCGCGGCGAGTTCCTGACCGAGGCCATCATGGATCTCGCGCGCAATCCGGCGACGCTCTTCGTCTTGCATGGTCATCATGCGATTTGAGAGGCGTCGAAGCGCGGCGGTCCTGTTTTCAACCATGCGTTCGAGTTCGATCGCGTTTTCACGGATCGATTGTTCCAGCAGTTTACTGTCGTGAATGTCAGAACAGGTCCCGTACCACTTCACAATAGTTCCCTGGCCATCGCGCAGAGGGACCGCCCGCGCGCGGAACCAGCGGTATTGCGAGTCCGCGCCGCGCAGCCGGTATTCACATTCATAGAGTTTGCCCGACTGCACGGAATGCATCCAGCTTTCGTGACTCTGTTTCTTGTCGTCGGCATGCACGTATTCCACCCAGCCGAAGCCCATTGCGGTATCGGGTGGGGCTCCGGTGTAATCGTAAAAGCGAGTGCTGATGTAGTCCCGGCTGCCGTCAGGATTGCGGCTGAAGATAATATCGGGGGCAGTCTGCACAATGGCGTCCAGTTCCTGATTCCGCTGGGCCAACTCTGTGTTCAGTGTGTGCAAGGCGACGGCTTTTTGTTGCAACTCAGCGGTGCGTTCGGTGACCCTTTGTTCGAGCTCGCTGTTTAGCCGCTCGAGCTGCCGATTCTTACGGTGGAGCTCGGTGAAAACTTTCACCTTCGCGCGCAAGACTTCCGGAACGATGGGAACTGAGAGATAGTCCACGGCTCCGTGTTGATAGCCTTTGAGGCGATCCAGATCAGTGAGATGTACCGCGGAGATGAAGATGATCGCCGTCTTTTGGAAGCGCGGATGCTGACGGATAATCTCGGCGAGCTCAAAGCCATCGATCTCCGGCATGCTCACGTCCATCAGCACAACGGCCACATCGGTCTTGAGTAGCTTTTCGAGGGCCTCCTTGGCAGACGTAGCCTTGATCAGGTTTTCGCCCAAGTCGGAGAGAATCGCTTCGTAGGTCAGCAATTTGCCCGGCTGGTCGTCGACCATCAAGATGTTCACGTGCTCTTGAGTGCCGGGTCTCTCGGACGGCTCACGAATCGGATTAGGTGTAATTTCTGTACCTGGACCTATGCTCATCGGTGCAGCCACATACGCAATGCAGAAAGTAATTGTTCCGTGTTCACGGGCTTGGCTAGATACTCTGAAGCGCCCGCTTCCAGACACTTCTCGCGATCACCCTTCATAGCCTTGGCTGTCAAGGCGATGATTGGCAGCCGGCGGAACGACGAGTTCTGCCGGATCACCTGCATGGTCGCGTATCCATCCATTTCGGGCATCATGATGTCCATGAGAACGATCGCGACATCAGGTGTGGACTCCAGCATCGAAATGGCTTCTCGCCCGGTTCCCGCGGTCAGCACTGCCATGCCGCGACGTTCGAGCACGCTGCTGAGGGCAAAAATGTTGCGCATATCGTCGTCGACCACAAGGACCTTTTTGCCAACCAGCGCCTCATCCGATCGGTGTAGGCGATCGAGCATCTTCTGCTTTTCCTGCGGAAGATCAGACACCACGCGATGCAGGAAGAGCGCTGTTTCATCGAGCAGTCTCTCTGGAGATTCCACTCCTTTCACAACCACACTGCGGGCCAGAGTGTGCAGCCTCGCGTCTTCGTCCGGTGACAACTCCTTGCCGGTGAAGACAACGACGGGCAGTTCCCGGACGCTGGGCAAATCGCGCATGCGTTCCAGGATATCGAAGCCTGTCATATCAGGCAGCCGCAAGTCGAGTACTGCGCAGTCGAAGGACTCGTCCTGGACCAGCTTCAACGCCTCGGATCCAGTGGCAGCAACAACAACGTCTATATCGTCCGAACCCAGAAGTTCGCGGATACTGAGCTGTTCGGCGGGATTGTCTTCGACAATCAACAAGCGCTTGCGGCGAGGAGCGGCATATTCCTTGATCCGCGCTAACGCCGATTCGAGGTCGTTCGCGTTTGTGGGCTTGGTTACGAACGCGAACGCGCCGCGGGCAAGGCCGTGCTGGCGATCTTCATCCAAGGTGAGCATCTGCACCGGTATATGCCGAGTCGCCGGATCCTGCTTGAGATGGTTGAGCACAGTCCAGCCCAGCATGTCGGGCAAGAAAACGTCCAACGAAACGGCGCTGGGATGAAACTCGCGGGCAAGCGCAAGGGCTTCCGCACCGCGCAAAGCCGCTAGCACTTTGAACCCTTTGTCGCGCGCGAGGTCGCGGAGCACGCGGGCATAGTGCGGATCATCCTCGACGACGAGAAGCACGGCGTCGTCGGGATGGAGGCTGTCGCGGTCATCGTCGATCACCTCCACCGGATGCTCCGTCACGACCATGGTCGACAGCTTCAGCGGAGCAACTGGCGTCTTCCAATCGCCCGGCATCAGCCTCGAGGCCGATGGCCCGACATAGGTGAGCGGCAGGAAGAGCGTGAAGGTGCTGCCCTCACCGGGAGTGCTGCGAAGCTGAATTTCACCGCCCAGGAGGCTGGCCAACTCACGGCTGATGGCCAGACCCAGTCCGGTTCCGCCGTACTTGCGGCTGGTGCTGGCGTCGGCCTGCTGGAACGCTTCGAAGATGATGCGCTGCTTATCGGGAGCGATTCCGATACCGGAGTCAGAAACTTCAAACGCCACCACGGATGCGGCGCCGCTCAGAATCGGATGATCCTGGCTCCAACGCTTGTCAGCAACGGAGACCGACAGTCGGACGGAACCGTGGTCCGTGAATTTGAATGCATTGGATAGCAGGTTCTTGAGCACCTGTTGCAGGCGCTTGGAGTCGGTCACCAGACTGCGTGGAAGGCGCGAATCGGCGGTTACCTCGAAGGAAAGCTTCCGGTTCTCTGCCTCGTGCCGGAACGGCCGAGCGACCATCTCCATGAGATTCGTAAAGAAGACTTCTTCGGCCTCAACGGACACCGTTCCGGACTCGATCTTGGAGAGATCAAGAATGTCGCTGATGAGGTTGAGCAAGTCTGTTCCGGCAGCATGGATGGTGCGGGCAAACTCGACCTGTTTCGGTGTCAGGTTGTGATCGGGGTTTTCGCTGAGCTGTTGGCCGAGCACGAGAATCGAGTTCAACGGTGTCCGCAACTCGTGGGACATGT
The DNA here is from genome assembly GCA_963743105.1 of Terriglobia bacterium. Lineage (GTDB taxonomy): Bacteria > Acidobacteriota > Terriglobia > Terriglobales > Acidobacteriaceae > Sulfotelmatobacter. The sequence goes on along the minus strand of CAVUOS010000017.1, from coordinate 24,256 downwards.
TGGCAAGGAACTCGGATTTGTACTTGGAAGTCAGGGCTAGCTCCTTTGCCTTCTCTTCCAAGGCACGACGGGCTTGCTCGATTTCCTGATTCTTGCGTTCGACTTCTACGTTCTGTTCGGCAAGCTGTTGCGCCTTTTGCGCGAGCTGCTCGTTGGTCTGCTGCAATTCTTTCTGTTGAGTTTGCAGCTCAGCGGCTAACTGCTGCGACTGCTTGAGCAGGCCTTCGGTCTGCATCGTGGCTTCGATACTGTTCAACACGATGCCAATGCTGGCAGTCAGTTGCTCGAGGAACGCCAGATGCGAGGCTGTGAAGGAGCTCAGAGACGCCAGCTCGATGACCGCCTTGACGCGGTCTTCGAATAACACCGGCAGCACGATGACGTTTCTTGGAACCGATGCAAACAGACCCGAACGAATCGGAACTGTCTTGTCGGGCAGATCGGTGATCAACATGCGACGCTTTTCTGACGCAACCTGTCCGACCAAGCCCTCACCAATTTTCAATTGACGGAGATGACCGTTCTGGCCATCGTCGGCAAACGCAGATAGCAGCACCAGGCCAGCGGTCTCCTCGGTTTCCATCTGATAGATCACGCCTTGCTGAGCGTTTACCAAAGGCGCCAACTCGGAGAGCAACATGCGGCCCACGGTACCGAGGTCGCGTTGACCCTGAAGCATGCCGGTAAAGCGAGCCAGGTTCGTCTTGAGCCAGTCTTGCTCGGTATTACGATCGGTCGTGAGTCGCAGGTTATCGATCATCGTGTTGATGTTGTCTTTCAACTCTGCGACTTCGCCGCGGGCGTCAACCTGAATGGACCGAGTCAGGTCGCCTTTGGTTACGGCGGTTGCGACTTCTGCGATGGCTCGCACCTGGTTCGTCAGGTTGTCAGCAAGCAGGTTGACGTTCCCAGTGAGGTCCTTCCACGTTCCGGCAGCGCCGGGGACGTTGGCCTGGCCACCCAGTCTGCCTTCGACACCGACTTCGCGAGCCACGGTGGTCACCTGATCGGCGAACGTGGCAAGCGTGCCCGTCATGTTGTTGATGGTTTCTGCCAAGGCTGCAATCTCGCCTTTGGCATTCACGGTCAACTTCTGGGTAAGGTCTCCGTTAGCAACGGCCGTCACGACTTTGGCAATACCGCGCACCTGCTCGGTGAGGTTCACCGCCATGACGTTAACGTTGTCCGTGAGATCCTTCCAGATGCCGGCAACTCCCGGGACTTGCGCCTGTCCTCCGAGCTTGCCGTCGGTGCCGACTTCGCGGCCAACGCGCGTTACCTCGGCGGCGAATGCGTTGAGTTGGTCCACCATCGTGTTGATGGTGTTCTTGAGTTCGAGGATTTCACCCTTCACATCGACCGTGATCTTGCGGGAGAGGTCGCCACGGGCCACGGCGGTTGTCACTTCGGCGATGTTTCGGACTTGCGCCGTGAGGTTACCGGCCATGGCGTTGACCGAGTCCGTGAGATCTTTCCAGGTTCCAGCGACACCGGGCACGTTGGCTTGTCCACCGAGCCGGCCTTCGGAACCCACTTCGCGAGCGACGCGCGTCACTTCGGCAGCGAATGAGCGCAACTGCTCGACCATCGTGTTCAGCGTCTCTTTGAGCTGCAGGATTTCGCCGCGCACGTCGACCGTAATCTTGCGCGACAGATCGCCGCTGGCGATGGCCGTCGCGACTTCGGCAATATTTCGGACCTGACCAGTCAGGTTACTGGCCATGAAGTTCACGTTGTCGGTGAGATCCTTCCAGGTGCCAGCGACACCGGGCACGTTCGCCTGTCCGCCCAGTCGGCCTTCGGTTCCTACCTCGCGGGCCACGCGCGTGACTTCACCCGCGAACGCATTGAGCTGGTCCACCATCGTGTTGATGGTGTTCTTGAGTTCGAGAATTTCGCCCTTCACGTCGACCGTAATCTTGCGCGACAAGTCACCGCGAGCGACGGCGGTCGTGACTTCGGCGATGTTTCGGACTTGGGCCGTCAAGTTGCCGGCCATCGAGTTCACCGAGTCGGTGAGATCCTTCCAGGTTCCCGCGACTCCGGGCACCTGCGCCTGGCCGCCGAGCTTTCCTTCGGTACCGACTTCGCGGGCCACGCGGGTCACTTCGGCGGCGAACGCGTTCAGCTGGTCCACCATAGTGTTGATGGTTTCCTTCAGCAGCAGAATTTCGCCGCTGACGTTCACCGTGATTTTCTTCGACAAATCGCCGCTGGCGATGGCCGTCGAAACTTCAGCGATGTTTCTCACCTGGCCAGTCAAGTTGCTGGCCATGGAGTTCACGGAATCGGTGAGATCTTTCCACGTTCCGCCGACGCCGGGCACGAGCGCCTGGCCGCCGAGCTTTCCGTCGGTACCAACTTCGCGGGCCACGCGCGTTACTTCGGATGCGAAGGAACGGAGCTGATCCACCATCGTGTTGATGGTGTCTTTGAGTTCGAGAATTTCGCCCTTCACGTCTACGGTGATTTTGCGCGACAAGTCACCGCGAGCCACAGCGGTCGCGACTTCGGCGATGTTTCGCACCTGGCCGGTAAGGTTGCTGGCCATGAAGTTGACGTTGTCGGTGAGATCCTTCCACGTGCCTGCGACGCCGGGCACCTGCGCCTGGCCTCCGAGTTTTCCTTCCGTACCGACTTCGCGGGCGACACGCGTGACTTCACCGGCAAACGCATTGAGCTGGTCCACCATCGTGTTGATGGTGTTCTTCAGCTCGAGAATTTCGCCCTTCACATCGACCGTGATCTTGCGTGACAGATCGCCGCGGGCCACGGCCGTGGTCACTTCGGCGATGTTTCGTACCTGGCCGGTAAGGTTTCCGGCCATCGAGTTCACCGAGTCCGTCAGATCTTTCCACGTACCAGCGACACCGGGCACGTTTGCCTGGCCGCCCAAGCGGCCTTCCGTACCGACTTCGCGGGCCACGCGCGTTACTTCACCAGCGAACCGGTTGAGCTGGTCGACCATCGTGTTGAGGGTTTCTTTGAGCTGCAGGATTTCGCCGCGGACGTCAACCGTGATCTTGCGGGACAAATCGCCGCTGGCGATGGCTGTCGCCACTTCCGCGATGTTACGAACCTGTCCGGTCAGGTTGCTGGCCATGAAATTCACGTTGTCGGTGAGATCTTTCCAGGTACCGCCGACGCCGAACACCTGAGCCTGACCGCCGAGTTTGCCTTCGGTACCGACTTCGCGGGCCACGCGCGTGACTTCACCGGCGAATGCGTTGAGCTGATCCACCATCGTGTTGATGGTGTCCTTGAGTTCGAGAATTTCTCCTTTTACGTCGACCGTGATTTTGCGCGACAAGTCGCCGCGGGCAACTGCCGTCGTCACCTCAGCGATGTTTCGGACCTGAGCCGTGAGGTTTCCGGCCATCGCGTTCACGGAGTCGGTCAAATCCTTCCACGTACCGGCCACGCCGGGCACCACGGCCTGGCCGCCGAGTTTTCCATCGGTACCGACTTCGCGCGCCACACGGGTTACTTCGGATGCGAACGAGCGCAGCTGATCCACCATCGTGTTGATGGCTTCTTTGAGCTGCAGAATCTCGCCGCGCACGTCGACGGTGATCTTGCGGGACAGATCGCCGCTCGCGACGGCGGTGGCGACTTCCGCGATGTTACGAACCTGGCCGGTAAGGTTGCTGGCCATCAGGTTCACGTTGTCGGTGAGGTCTTTCCACGTACCGGCGACGTCGGGAACCTGCGCCTGGCCACCGAGTTTGCCTTCGGTTCCCACTTCGCGGGCGACGCGCGTGACCTCGGCGGTGAATACGCCGAGCTGCTGAATCATGGTGTTGACGAGATTGGCGGAACGCAGGAACTCGCCTTCCAGCGGACGGCCATCCACGTCGAGGCGGACGGTCTGCGTCAGATCGCCTTGTGCAACAGCTGCGATGGCGCGCGTGACCTCTGCGGTTGGGCGTAGCAGGTCCTCAACGAGCGTGTTGACCGACCCCTCCATCTCACCCCAGGCACCCCTGGATTCGTGAAAGCGGGTTCTTTCGCGAGTCTTGCCCTGCTTTCCGACGACGTGGCCGACACGCTTGAACTCCTGGGCCATGTGTTGGTTCGCGGCAACGATGTCGTTGAAAGTATCGGCAATCTTCCCTGACAGTCCGACCCACGTGCCCGGAAGGCGCACGGTGAAGTCTCCATTTCTCATGTTCTGCAAAGCAGCGAGTATCACATTGAGATCAAGAGACTGTTCGTGGGACTTCGGTTTTCCATTGTTTTTCGGGAGGGATGCGATTGGATCGTTGGGGGCCGGTGCAGTTTCGTTGAGGGTCGACCTCTTCATCGTTGAATCTCCCCACACCTGAAAGGACGCGCTGGGACCTCATTCCAACCCGGGCCGGAACACAGCCCGGCCGTAAATGCCTCGCCATCAACAACGGGAGAACTCGACGGGTATGGGGAAATTGGCCCTATGCGCAATTGAGGGCACAGCGTTTCGTGCGCTCACCGAGGATTGGACCATGTCCAGGGATGGGAATCCCTAAGGTAATTCCTGTATATGCGGGCGCGCGGAATCACGCGCCCGGCAAGGGAACCGGCCGGAGCCGGAGGGCCGTTCAGACGGCCCGTCTGCCCATAACGAAATGCAAGACAAGGGAAATGACCGCGAACACCAACAGCAAGTGAATCATTCCCGACGCGACGTGGAACACGGTGAAGCCGCCCAGCCATGCGATCAGCAAAATAATGAATAACACTGTCCAGATGCTCATGATCTCTCCTTCATCTCTTGGCGTTGTACTCAACAGCGCACATGCAGTTCACCGGTATCAGATATTGAACCGGGCGAATCTGTCATTTACACGCTATCCTCACGCTTCACGCGTGTCAGTAGCGAGAAGTTGGTATCCGGGGGGAATAGTGTCTGTACTGAGACTCGGGATGGACCTGACGGGAACTGCCGCCGATTGCGCATTTCCAACAACTTGGCCAACCTTGGGGGAGTGTTCGCAACTAAGTAAGACTGCCTTAAGTGGGCTAGCGGGAAAAGAGAGGATCGTATCGCGCCGGAACCCGGGCACAGGTCTTTAACCCGAGACATTGAATCGAGTCTTCTTATGACAAACCTGTTGCAGAGTGCGTTGAGGACGATCATTGCGGTTGCTCTGCTGGTCGGACTCCCGGCTGGTTGCCGCGCGTACTCCGTCCTGACCCATGAGCAAGTTGTCGACCTGCTCTGGAAGGATGACATTGAACCTCTCCTGAAGAAACGCTTTCCTGACGCGAGCGCTGAGGATCTCAGAAAAGCACACGCGTTCGCCTATGGGGGATCGTTAGTGCAAGACATGGGCTACTATCCCTTCGGCAACAAGTTCTTCAGCGATCTCACGCATTACGTCCGCAGTGGCGATTTCATCTCCAATCTCATCAGTGAATCCAACGATCTGAACGAGTATGCATTCGCGCTGGGCGCGCTTTCGCACTACTCTGCCGACAACGTGGGGCACCCCGTAGTCAATCAATCGGTGGCCATCCTGTTTCCAAAGCTGCAGGCAAAATATGGCGATATGGTGACCTATGAGGACAATCCAAAGGCGCACATCCGAACGGAGTTTGGATTTGACATGACGCAGGTGGCCAAGAATCGCTACACGTCAGACCGATACCACGACTTCATCGGATTTGAGGTTTCAAAACCGGTGTTGGAACGTGCGTTCCTGGATACGTACGGTGTTCCTCTCAACGTGGTGATCTCGAATGAGGATCTGGCAATCGGAACTTTCCGGCGCTCGATCAGCAAGATCATCCCGGAGATGACGCGAGTGGCGCTGGTTGCGAGAAAGAAGGAGCTGGTTGCGGAAACACCCAACTTTAATTCGCGGAAGTTTCGCTACAATCTTTCACGCGCCAGCTATCAGCGCGAATGGGGAAAGGGATATCGGCGGCCGGGAACTGGCACCCGGATACTGGCGTTCTTCCTGAAATTTGTTCCGAAGATAGGGCCCTTCAAAGCGCTCGATTTCACAATCCCGACCCGCAAGACTGAGGACTTGTATATCGCGAGCGTGAATCAAACTCTCGATCAATACCGTAGTTTGCTTGTGGAGGTGAGAAAGAAGGATCTTCACCTTCCGAACACGGATTTTGACACGGGGCAAAAGACGCATGCCGGTGAATACAAACTGTCCGACGAAGCCTACGCGCGTCTGCTCGACTATCTGGCTCGCGATGACTTCCGCATGCTCACTCCCGATCTGCGGGAGAACCTGCTTGCATATTACGGAGACGAAAATGCGCCAATTGCGACCAAGAAGAAGGCAGGGGCGTGGGAGAAGACGCTCGAAGAGTTGGAACGGCTTAAGTCAGTGACTCCGTCCGAAACACCCGCGATTCAGATCTCGGAAATACCCTAAGCTCCCAACCCCGGACCAACGGTCCGCAACTAAGAGGCAGTGTATTCAAATCACTGAGTGCGCCACGACGCGCATCCATAGGAGGGATACTAATGGCAGACGACATGGAGAAAAACCGTCAGCAAAGTGGACAGACCGGTCAACAGGGCAACCAGTCCGGTCAGCCTGGACAAGGTCAAACAGGCGGGCAGCAGAGCGGAGAGACCAGCCAGAAGAAGGGTGGACAAGGCTCCGAATCAGAAGAAGACGAGAACGAGAGCCTGAATCGCCAACGCCGGGCATCGTAGTTGTAGATAAACTCGACAGGAAAGAAACAAGAAGTCCCGGCAGTTATTGCCGGGACTTCTTTTTTGCGGTGGGTGTGAGAGCGGGAATCTTCTAAGACGCTAAGCACCGTGCTGAAAAACTCAACTTATATGCGGACAACGTCCCTCAGCGGCTAAAGCCGGACCGATTTTGTGGAACTAGCGGCGCGGCTTGAAGCCGCGCCCTTTCAAAACGGTTTTACAAGGTGCATTTCTTTCGCAAGCTAAAAGAGCTTTTCTTTAGGCGCCTTCCCCGGCATGCAATACTCGGAACGAGTTGCCGCCGTTGGACCAGACCAGCACGAGCGCATCTTCCCCTTTTCCGACGTTCGAAAGAGCCTGCTGGACATCACTCGCTGACTGAACCTTATGGCGGTTCACTTCGAGAATGATGTCGCCTTGCTGCAATCCAGCATTGTCTGCGGGACTTCCTGGTTGCACCTGCTCGATCACAGCGCCGTGAATGTCACGCGGCGCCTGCAGTTGATCGCGCAGATCCGGCGTTAGGTTGCCGAGTCCCATTCCCCAGCGCATCTTGCCGGTACTCTCGCCCGAAGGCGACGCTCCTTCGCCATTGCGGCTGCCGAGTTCCTCGAGCGTGACTGGAGTCGTCATCGTCTTGCCGTCGCGGAGAACGGTGAGTTCGATTTTCGTTCCGGGCTGCTTCTGTCCCACTACGACCTGGAGCTCTCCAGCATCAGTCACCTTGTGACCGTCGACCTCGGTGATCACGTCGCCAATCTGTAGGCCTGCCTTGGCGGCCGGCGAGTCGGCTTCCACCTGGGTCACGACGCCTCCCATGGCAGCTTTATCGCCGAAGAACTTGGCGTTTTCCGGCGTGACATCGGCGATACCGATGCCCATGCGTCCATGGCGGACTTTGCCATCGCGAATCAGAGTTTCGACCGTCGGTCTGACGATCTGGGTGGGAATTGCAAAGCCCATTCCAGAGAATGTACCCGATGGCGAAATCAGGAACGTGTTGATGCCCACAACCTCACCGCGGGCATTTACGAGAGCTCCTCCGGAATTTCCGGGATTGATCGCAGCATCGGTTTGAATAAACTCCCCAGGCTTGCTGGGGTTGCTGGGATCAGGGTTCGCGCGGTTCAGGGCACTTACAATCCCGCGCGTGACGGTGAAACGGAATCCGTAGGGATTACCGAATGCAAGGACCGTCTGGCCGGGCCGCAGTTCTTTCGAGTCTCCCCACGGCACGCTCGCAAGGTCCGAAGCATTGACCTTCAGGACAGCGAGATCGGTCACCGGATCGGTTCCGATGAGCTTGGCCTTGAGGACTCGGCGATTGCTGGTGGTAACGCGAATATCCACGGCTCCATCGACCACGTGATTGTTGGTGACGATGTATCCGTCAGGAGAGATCACGACGCCGCTGCCCATGCCATGTTCGATCTGCGGCTGACGGCGGCCGTGGGGTCCAAAGAACTGTCCGAACGGGTTTGATTGTCCGAAGAATTGCTGCATGTCGTCTGGCATTTCTCCGCCGGCGGTTTCCGGTTTGGTCTTCGAAGTGACGGTCACATTGACGACGGCCGGCGTGACGCGTGCCGCGAGCGTCTCCATGGCTTTGTCGAGTGCCATCAGCGCGCCGACACTGTCTACATCAAGCGGTGCTGCGGCTGGAGCTACATTCGCAGCAGCATTTGCAGCGGCGGGCTTGACGAATTCATAAGTTACGAACGACCCGACGAGGGCCAGCGCCAATACAGGCGCCAACAGTCGCCGCGTCCATTTGCTTGCATTTTCTTTCCACTGTCCAACAGCCATGACTTTACACTCCTCCAAATGGTTTTCGTTACAACTAATTCGTTAGTTACACACTGCAGACAAATACCCCATGCGAACAAGCGGCATGATTTATGTTTTCCGGGGAACCAGGTTGGTGGGTGCGGCACCCACGTTTCTAAGAACGGTCACACGCCACATCTCAATTTGATGAACATGCTGTTGCTCAAGATTCGTGCCGTGGCTCTCGACGATGATCCAGAACGTTTCGGTAAAAGGTACCGCAGCGGATTTCGATCCGGTCAGGTGAACCAGCGATCCTTGCGGAGCTTTGGGAGACCGGGCCGGCAAGGCCGCGGTTTTCGGCGCATGCAGAGTCTTGCGATTGACCGATCTCTCCGTCAACTTCACCGGAGTGATAGGCAGTCTGGTGGTCCGCTCTGCGGGAAGCACGGAAGCAGTCGCAGAGAGAGTTGCATTCTCGTAGACTCTTGCCTGTGCCTGAGCCTGGGGAGATCTCTCGAAAGCGATCAGCTTAGGGCTTCTTGAATAGAGACCGGCGCATGCGATCGCGAGAACGGCCACCAGCGACACTGCCAGCCGCGAGGTATATCGACCCGGCGCCGGCTTGTTGACGTCAAGGATTCGAGCGACTCGAGCTGACGTCTGACGAACCTTGCCCAAGACTGACTGTGCGAGCGCGATGCTCCGATTCCCAAAAGTCTTCTCTGCCAGCCGCGCCAGGCATTCGGCGTAAGCTCGCGGACTGGCGGTTTCCGCCAGAACCGCATCATCACACGCCATCTCCCTCTCTAAACCGAGTTTCTTCTCGATCCACCAGATGGCTGGATGAAAGAACAGGAGGGCAGTCACGGCTTGCTGAATCAGGTTGGTCCAGTCGTCCCATCGACGAAAGTGCGCGAGTTCGTGAAGAACAACCTGGTTCAGTTCGGCGGGCGAGAGCTCGCCCATCAGCGAATGGGGAATCAGGATCGCCGGCTTCATTAGACCGACAGCCGCAGGAACTCGCACTTGCTCTGAAGTGCAGAGCGCAACTCGCCGCCGGCCGCCGTGACGTTGCAGGGTTTGTTGCAGGACTGGATCGAGTTCACAGGGATCAACGGCGATGCAGTTTCTTCGCAAACCATGCAGATGCCAGACGGCCCTGCCCAGTCTTAGAGAGAACCAGAGCGCGAGGAGTCCCCAACCAATCAGGAAGTAGATTGCCCAGGATTCGGGCAAGGCAATGGCGGGATGCCTTGCGGCGGGATTCGCAACCCCTGCGTGTAGCCAGGCTCCGCTGACCCAAGGCAACACCGCGATGGCCACCAAAGCTGAGAACCAGACTGCGAATCGAGTGGCCGCATTCTGGCGGGGAACAATTCGGAGGATCAGCGCTGCGCACACACAGATGGCGCTTCCCTCAATCAGGGAATCGAGCAACCGGAGCGCGAAGACTTCAGCCATCGTGTTGAAACCTGCGACCATGAAGGTGGCTACTTGCTCCTTTCCAGCAATTCGCGCATTCGCGCCAGTTCCTCAGCGTCAATACTGCTTTCTTCCAGAATGTTAAGCAGCAGGCGTTCGTGGGAGTTTCCGAAAAATCGGCTGACCAGATGCCGGACCTCAAAGCGGGTCGCGTCCTCCCGGTCGATTTTGGGCATGTAAATGTGAGCACGCCTGTCTTTGACGTGCTTCACGTAGCCTTTTGTCTCCAGAATCCGAATGATCGTAAGCACCGAGTTGTAAGCCAGATTTGGCTTGGGAGGGAGAGCCTGCAGCACTTCGTGGACGGTCGCCGGTCCCTTGTCCCACAGCACGTTCATAATGCGCAACTCGGCCTCGGTCAGGGTTGCGGATTTGCTGCGCGCCAAAATGCTCCTCCTTGTGCGCTATTCGTTCGACGTGGGAAATAGTAAAACGTCAACTAATTTATTAGTTGCATGCAAAACTTTTGGCGTTGCCCGGCCCGCGCCCGAACTCGGATCAAAACTTCGGGCTTAGTCCTACCGATTCGTAATCGACTGGCAATACAGCATTATCCTTTTGACACTAAGGGGAAGCCTGTATAGAGTGAACGCCTCCGCTCAGCAAGTCCGCTTACTCCCCAAGGTTGCTCCGGGGCGGGCGGCGGTTTAGAACGACCGAGGGTATTACTGCCCAACCGGCGTATCCCTCTGTGCTGTAAAGATTTACCAGCATTACTGGTCCCAGACCAAGAAATCCCAACCGGAGAAAAGTAGTCAAATGCAGAAGCATGCCCTGATTCCAACGGCCGTTCTCGTCGTTCTTCTCGCTGCCATATCAGCTTTCGCAGGGGTTACCGTGTCGAGCCCCTCGAACGGCAGCACGGTGGGTACGAGCGTCAATTTTGCAGCCACGGCGAGCACCTCCTGCTCAAAAGGTGTCGCCGCAATGGGGATTTACCCCGCCCCATACTCGCTGGTGTACACCGTGGGTGGTTCCAAGCTGAACACAAGCATTAACCTGAATGCCGGTACATACAACGCGGTCGTCGTCGCCTGGGACAATTGTGGAGGCGCGTCTACGGCCGGAGTGAAGATCACGGTCCAGTCGGGTTCCGGCGTCCATGTCGTATCGCCCTCAAGCAGCAGCACGGTCGGGGCACCCGTGAATTTCGTTGCCACCGCTACGACCACCTGCTCCAAGGGCGTGGCTTCGATGGGGATCTACACCGCTCCTTCTCAACTGGCCTATGTAGTCAGCGGCGCGAGTTTGAACAAAAGCCTTTCGCTGAGTCCCGGAACCTATCACACAACCGTCCAGGAATGGGACAACTGTGGCGGGGCAGCGACTGCACCGGTGACGATCACGGTCGGCTCTTCAGGGAAAACCATCTCGAACATTCAGAGCAGCGGGGGATGGAGATCCTATGCGCAACAGCCTCCTAATTATGGAGACTGCACGTCGTGTACGCCAAGCGGCCCGGAGACGACCTGGGCGATGTACCAGGGAATCAAGAATCCGACGATTTCGGGGAGTTCGACTCAGTACAACATCGGAGGCACAGAAGCGTACACGGACGTGCTCTGGAACAATCACTTGATCGGCGATCTATCCTCTCAAGAACTTCCGGACACGGCTCGAACTCTAGTTCCCACGTTGCACAATTTCACCTACGACGTGTATTTCTACGGTAGCAATCTCGGCGCGTCGCAGGCGCTCGAGTTCGACGTCAACCAGTTCTTCGGCGGCATGGGCTTCACCTGGGGCACCGAATGCCGTGTTGGCCCCGGCCATGAGTGGGATATCTGGAATAGCGTGAAGTGGATATCGACAGGGATACCTTGCAATCCGGTTAACAACGCCTGGAATCACCTCGTGCTCCAGGTGCAACGTACGTCAGACAACAAATTGAAGTATCAATCGATCACTCTGAACGGCCAGACCCACGTTTTGAATTCGACCTTCCCGCCGTTCTCAGCTCCTGGCTGGTATGGGATCACGGTCAACTACCAGATGGACGGGGACTACAAGCAAACTCCGTATACGGTGTACGTGGACAAACTGAACTTCACCTACCAGTGAGGTGCTGCGCTCTGCCGCGTTCGACAATCCCGGGCAGTCAGAATACCGATCTGCCCGGGGCGCACGTTTCCGCCTCTCTGAGCAAGGACTACAAGCTCTTAACGCGCGTGCGAACTTTTTCGAATTCGTAGTTTCCTAATCCACGCGTGGCCGCGAGCTTCAGATAGGGGAGCGCGCCGACGTCCAGATTCCAGTAGGCCTTTGCGACATAGGCGTCGACCGCGACTGGATCTGTAGAAGCAACCAGCGTCTTCTTCAACAGGACGTCATCCAGGTTTCCTCCGGTCGGTCCGTTGCGAACCAATATTCGGTAACAGTCAATGACGGTCAGTGTGGGACGAACAAAGTCCGCAAGATCCACGAGGCTTTCGTGAATCTTCTGATGGAGCTGGTTGCGTTGTCCACCGAGCATTCCGTACCAGTTCTTCATACCGAGAGTCGCGCCCGTGAGTGCGTGGTGCTTAGCGATCGGCACGTTGATGACCTTGTCGACATTAAGGAAAGGATCGAAAATCTGCCACTCGCGCAGGACTTCTCCTTTGAGATCGACATCTTTGAAGCGCGAGGGCTCGGGCAAGATGATTTCCGCACCGGCACGCTGCGCAGCTTCGGCGATGCCGGAGCGTTGAAAACAGCGGCGCGCCTCGTTGCAGCTCACGTCGGCCACGATGACGCGTTTCGCTCCTGAACCCAGACATTGGCGGACGATTTCGGCTACGACATCCGGATTCGTGTTCGCCGCCTGCTCCGGAGTTCGGTCCCATCCGATGTTCGGCTTCACCAGGACGATGTCGCCGCGGTTGACGAAGCGGCGCATCCCTCCAAGTTCTTCGACTGCCTGACGCGCCAGCGACGCGGGATCGTCGCCTTGGATGATGGCCATTTCCGGCAGAGCTGGATCGGCTGGGACTCCATGACCGTGCCTGGCGGCCGTAGCCAGCGCGGCTTCGGGACGCAAACTGTTCCGGCTGAGCCAAACGCCAAGCCCGGCCGCTCCTGCACCTGCTCCGGCGACGCGCAGCAGCTTGATCAGTGCGTCCCGACGGTTCAACGTATTGTTGTCGCTTTGCATGAGGCCCTACGCTTTCCTCCGATTCAGCAGAATCTGATTGCTGCGCGAGCGGCTTTCTCCGACACTTGTGACGTAAACTGCTGGCCGGTCCTGTACCGGGCAGGCATGCTCACAGGCACCGCATCCCACGCAGCGCGAGGGATCCAGATAAGGCTGCTTCACCTGCTTCACATTTCCTGCCGCGTCGATGACTTCTGCGGGGCGTAAGTAAACCGCTTTGGGAGAAGTCGGACACCACTCTTCACACACAATGCAGTCTGTCGCCATGGCCCAAGGCAGGCAACGGCCGCGATCGTAGAAAGCGGTTCCCAGTCGCACTGGCTTTGCGGCGCTTGAGATGTCGACCGACCATCCTTTTTCTTTAGCCGTGATCTCCCAGATTGCACCGGTTGGACAAACCTGCGAGCACAGGACGCAACTGGTCTCGCAATAACCGAGGCGCGGTACCAGAACCGGGGTCCACAGTCCTTCCAGGCCCGCTTCGGTGAGGGCGGGCTGAAGTGCGTTGTTGGGGCAAACCTTCATGCACTCGCCACAACGGATGCAGCGCGAGAGGAAGAACTCTTCATCGACGGCACCGGGAGGCCGCAGCAAACGTTCATGCTTCTCGGCCGCGAAGCCTGGAGCACTGCGCATCAGCGGAACCAGTGCCGCCCCTGCCGCCAGCCCCGTCAGGAGCTTGCGCCTTTGCAGATTCGTGCCAGCCGTCTTTTGGGCAGGAAAAAATTTGAACTGCAAGCCGTGTTCCGGACACTCGTCCACGCAGTTCAGGCACAGATGACATTCTGGCTGCCGCCAGGGAACGCCGCCGATGGGATCGTCGCCTCCCTGACACCGAAGCAAGCAACGGTTGCAGTCATTGCAGTGCTCCGGGTTTTTGACGAGTCCCAGCACCGACCAGCGGGACACGATGCCGAGCAACGCCCCCAGCGGGCACAGGGCCCGGCACCAGAATCGGGTAACGCGGAAATTCAGCGCCAAGATAAAGAAGAAGATCAGCCCCAGCCAGATCCCCTGGCGAAAATATGGTTGCTTGAAACTGAGCACGGCTGAGCCCAGGACGAAGTGCAGCGCGCTACCAATCGTTTGAACAATCCCAAACCGGCTGTGCTCAAGCGCTCCTAACCCTGCCTGTAGTGCGTAGTTCGTAGCGGGCAATACTGAGAGGCCGACGGAGCGGACGAGAAAAGAAAAAGGATCGAGCCAGCCGACCAGGCCCGTACCGAGCAGGGCTGCGGTCAGTACTGCGGCAAGGATGTAATATTTCGTGGTCTGCCAGCGCTTGTAGCGGTTCGACTCCAGCAACTGCTTTCCTCTTTTTTTCTCGGATTTCAAGTTGCCGAAGAAGTGGTGAATCGATCCAAGAGGGCAAATCCACCCGCAGAAAAAGCGTCCGATAAACATTGTGGGGATGAGGATGAGCAAGCACCAGAGCAGACCGTGATACAGGGAATGGCTCGCCAGCGCGTTCGACAATGCGATGAGAGGATCGAGTTGGAAGAAGAGGCCGACCGGATAGGGAAGCCTGATTTCGCTTGCCGAATTCCGGAGCGATCCGTGGAATTCTGTGCGAAGAAGAAGCCAAAGAAATAGAGCGAAGAAAAATATCTGGGAATAAAGACGCAAGCGTGTCGGTTTAGGAAGGCGCACGAGTGTTCCTTCAACATCGGAGTCTGCGCCACGGGGTATCCCTACGCCGCTCGAATCCAGCGACCAGGCGCCGAGAACACTATGTTGGGTCCCGGGCGGGTCGTTTATCTGTGATTGAGATCACGCTTCTTTGGAGCTTCGTTTCTGCTGGGAAGGACCTATGGAACCTGCTGGCAGCACCGGCGTAGCGAGGGAGTTCATAGGTCCTTCGCGGCAAAGAACGCCGCTCAGGATGACATCGTAAATTCCTAAACGGCTCGAGAGTATTCCGGGCGTGCGTACGAGAGAGGGATACAGGACCGCTCAATTCACTATTCCGTTGTGTAGTTGATCTCCATGCGGCGAACCTGGACACTCGACACGAAGAGCGCAAGCCCCGCGACGACGAGGATGCCTAGAATTGCCACGGGCGGAGAAACTGGATCGGCGTTAGAGATGAGTAGTGCGAACAAGCCGGGCGTACCGGGCGGAACTGAAATCTCCACCGGGCAGAGCGACTTCAGGTAGTAGATCACGCTGAACTGTTTCAACAGCGCCGGCAGGAACGGATTGATTAGTTCCCAGATCAAGACCGCTGCGGCGGGAATGATGGGGTTTCGGAAGAGCATTCCTGCAACCAGAAAGAAAGCGCCGTATCCCACGCAGGCTAGAAGCGTGACTCCCACATACATCGCGGCATATTCGAGCCCGTGATTGTGGTAGAGGTACAGGTCGCGTGTTTGCGGATTGAAGTGCCACACGAAAGCGACGGTTTGAAGCAATTCGCTGATGATAAAGATCGTGCAGGTCGCCAACAACCCGGCCAGAAATTTTCCAGCCATCAGCACCTCACGACGGATGGGCGCAAGAAAGTAAAAATGCAGACTCCGGTCCAGGACCTCACCCCGGAATAAGTTCATGAAGATTCCGAGACAGCCAAAGAATATTGCCAGGCGTAAAAAGAAGAATTGGAAGACCCAGGCGAACATGACTGCGTCCTCACCGAGGTTATACCCCTCGTGGATATTGATGCTTTCGACTTTGCCGTTCGCCAGGTTCACGTACAAGTCATTCTGTCCGTCAGAGTATTGAAGATTCTCGCGGGAAATCTCCTCAGTCGAACCCGGGCCAGTGGGGCGACGTTCGTTCCAATGAAAATCCAGGGGCGGCTTCCCGAGGATGGCAGTTACTTCCTGCTTCGTCATTCCGGGTTTGATTGCGAGCAGGTCTTGATACGCCAGGCGCCTTTCGCTGTCCCGAGCGATCGTAGCCGTTCGGTGCTGCTCGTGGGACATAGCAACTGCGTAGGCGATGAAGAGCAGGACAGGTAATGCGGCCACCGCGTAGATCCACAGACCACGTTTGGCGAAGAAGGTCTTTCTTAGTTCCAGACGAATCACCGCTTTGATCTGCGTCCACCAGAGTCGGTTCATCGGATAACCTCTTCATTGCCGATCAGGTACTCGTAGACGGAAAGAACGTCGTCGTCGGCCGGAGCGATGGATTCAATCTGAATGCCGTTCAAGCGCGAGTTGATTCATCGCAAGATAGAAGCGGTCAGCATCCCGGGTTTTCAAGAGCAAGCCGCGGCCGTCGTTGTGGATGGAGGCCTCGATGGTGTATTCCGATTCGAACAACCTGGCGGCAAGCTCTCGTGGGCGATCACAGCGGATCAGGATTTGCGTGGGATGCTCCTGAATTTCGCTGCGCACGGTTTGGATCTGACCTTCTGCCACAACGTATCCGTTGCTCAGCAGGATGACCTGATCCGAGATCACATCGACCTCGTGCAGGATGTGGCTGGAAATGATCACGTAGCAGCCTTCGCGCGGCCGAGGCGCGGAAGAGCGCGATCATCTCCGATCGCGCCGAGCGGATCGAGACCGTTCAGCGGCTCATCAAGAACCAGCACTTTGGGATTGTGCGCCAGAGCCTGCGCGAGCCGGATTCTCTGCCGCATCCCTTTGCTGTAAGCTGGCGACTTTTCGCGACGGCGGCGTCGACCATGTTGACGCGCTCGATCGCTTGCCAGGCGGTGCGTTCGCGTCTTGTCATGCCGCATGCCGGACAGGCACAGGTACGAATAAATGAATTGAAATCCGGTGAGGCCTTTGGGGAAGGCGTCGAACTGCGTGGAGTAGCCCACGAACTTGAACAGGTTCTCGGCGTCATCGGTCGGGTAGCCAAGCACCTCAATGCGGCCGCGGGACGGCTTCACCAGGCCGGTCATCAGGTTCATCAGCGTGGTCTTGCCGGAACCGTTGGGACCGACCAGGCTGGTGATGCCCGGCGGAATGGAAAGATTGACGCGGTTCACGCCCAGGATTTCGCCGTAGAACTTCGAAACATCCTCGAAAATGATGCGGTCGCTCACCGGACCACCTCGTAGGCGCGCACCTTTCGCATGAGCAGCCAGAGGCAGATGCGAGCAATAGACGAGGAGAGCAATCCAGGCCTGGGAATGCGGGAATGGATTTGTCCGCATCCACCTTGAAGAGGCCTATCCAAACCATCCGCCATGAAGTAACCCACGTCGACGAAGTGGCCAGAATCGGTGTCGCATGACGGCGTTGATCGCCTGCGCGAAACCTGCGCCGAAGAACATCAGCGCGAGCAGCGAGGCACCGGCGACGATTCTCCACTTGACCCACGCGGAAAGCGCCATGGCCAGCAACGACAGAATCGCGATCCAGATCAGGGAGGCAACCACGAGGCTGCCCGCGATCCACAAGTTGTCCCAGGTCCAGCTCGCCCCGGCGAAGCTGGCTTGAATCGCGAACAGGATCAGGCCGGGGATCCAAGTGATTTGCGAAAGTAGAATTCCGAGCACGGACGATTTCCCCAGCACATACTCGGCCCGCGAGAACGGACGACAGAAATAGAGCGGCAAGGCGCCGTTCGCGAGATCGGGAGAAATCAGGCCGGGCCCGGCGAATGCCGTCATCAGAAACGCCAGGACGCCCTGCACGCTCATGTATCGAAAGAAGAACATGTTGTCGATGGAAATGAGCTCACTGGGCAGGCCGAGTTTCGCAAGGAAACCTGCGCTATGCGCGAGGTAGATCATCACCAGGCACAGCGATGGGATAAAAGAAGCAGAGCACGAAGAATCCAGTCTGAATTTTCGAGCGAAAAAGGTTGCGGCGAGAATAACGGAAAAGAACGAGAAACCGCGACCACTCCGGAGTCAGCGTGCCGGAATACGGTCGATAGTTACGCCTGTAAACTGCCATCCCTGCTCCTCGCTAGCTGCAGTTCAACTCTCCATCGCCTTCAGGAAAATGTCTTCCAGGGTGTCGCGGCGGAAATTCAGACGGCGGATCCGCACCTGCTGCTCGGCCGCGATCCGAAAGATGTCGCGGGTCTCGATCCCGTCCGCCAGAACCATCTTCATGCGGTTAGCCGTAACGGCGCACTCACAACCCATTTTCTCGATGGCCGATGTGAAGTCACCGTTCGCTCCGTAAATCTCGAGTTCGACGAAACGCTTGTTCGCGCGGCGTTCCTCATCGAGATTGGAGTAATGCGCAATCTGCCCCTGCTTGAGAATCAGCACTTCGTCACAGGTGTCCTCGACATCGCGCAGAAGATGGGAGCACAGAACGATCGCATTTCCTTGCTGTCTCGAATCTCGCGGATCATGCGGACCATACGCTGCCGCGCCGAGGGATCGAGCCCGTTGGTCGGCTCGTCAAGGATCAATAGCTTGGGCCCGTGGACGATCGCCTGCGCCAGCTTCGCCAGTTGCTTCATGCCCAGCGAATACGTCCCGACTTGACGGTAGCGGGCTTCCGCCAGGCCGACGTAAAACAGCGCTTCATGGGCGCGCTCCAGCGCCACTCTCGAGGGCAGACCGGAAAGTTCGCCCATCATCCGCACGAACGACACCGCATTCATCTTGGAGATGAACGCGTCATTTTCGGGCATGTAGCCCACCAGGCTGCGAATCTGCTTGAGGTTGTTGCTTATATCCTCTCCGAACACTTTGGCAGAGCCGCTAACGGGCTTATAGAAGCCGAGAAGAGTGTTGATGAGTGTAGATTTTCCGGCGCCGTTCGGGCCGAGCAATCCTATCGCACGACCGCGAAGCGATGCGGTCAGGTTGAGAAGAATGTCGCGATTTCCGAACCGGACGGTAAGGCCGTTGAGCTCAATGAGAGGTACAGACGGAGCACCGGTCAGCGGGTTTCCACTCTCGCTGACTGGTGCTCCGGGTTGGGTCATCGTACTCACTGCGTCGGTGGCGTTGAATGCGTGGCGCTTACGGTGTCGCCAAGAAACATTTGCGGGAAGAAGGGCCCATTATGCCCCATTGTCAGCAGCGTTCCCAGATCAAATCCCATAAAGCCGGTGTTGCTCGCGACCACGATCCGGCTGGGTTCGCCGTAGGCATAAATCATGCCGGGGGCGGAGTTGGCGGTCAGCGCATCGACGGACTGGCGTTGTTGCGCATTCAGAGCGCCGCTGGCCTTTAGCTCGGCGGCGAGCGGGCCAATGACTGGTCCGACGTTGTGATAGAAGATCGCCGAGAAATTGGTGTAACCATCGCTCGGCAGCAGCGCCTGGAAGGTCGAAGAGTGCGTCAGTGTGTATCCCGCTTCGCGAGATTGGATGGCGCGCGAAATAGTTCCCATGTCGGGAGCTGCGATCAGGTAGCTGTCCACGAAGGTGTAGTCGATCTCGTAGTTAGGCTGGTTCGGGCTGCTGAGCGTGAAATACACCCGCGAGCCGACTTGCTTCCGCGTAACCTGGAGCGCCTGCCCCCGATTATTTTCACGGTTGTAAGTATCGATGAGCTTCTCGATCGTTGACTGCAGCGTTGTGGGATCATAGACCTCAAAGATCAGCTTCCAGCGGGGCGTCGGAACCATTGGTCCATCGAACGCCATGGTGACTTCGCCGCCGAGTGGCGCGGCGATGTCATTGAGAACATTCACTCCGGCCTTCGCTTCGAATTCGGCAAGATGCTGCGAGAATTCAGGATCGCCGCTTCCAGCCATTTTGAAAAGCTCTTCCATAATGCTTCTCGGATTCTTAATCACTGCCGACGTCACCATACTGGCATCGGGCGAAACAAACTCCAGCGACCCCATGGAAGCCGGTGCTGCCAACCATGAAGCGACTCCCTGCCGTTCGGACGCGAAGGTCAGATCAGCGTGGCTCTCGCTCTTGCCGGCAACATCACGATGTTCCATCATCAGGTATCGAACATCCCCGATTCCGGGTGGAAGATCGTGGCGATTGCTATCAGCTTGTACGTTCTGGGAAACGATTTGTTCCATGTCCGCGGAGAAAAGCCACTCCACGCCCTGCTGGTAGGAAGTGGCGATCTGCTGGCCGAACTGGGTTTCCGCAAACTGGCTGCTGCCGTTTTGTTTGGCACGGCTTGCGGCCAGCTGCAGCTGGGACAAATCCGAACTGGCAATCATCAGACCATCGTTCAAATAAACCAGTAGAGGGTGGTTGGCCGCTGGCGTTACCGACCAGGGGTCGCGCACGATCTGCATGTCCGTATGAGACGGATTTGTACTAAGCCGCTTGCTTTCCGACTGCAGGAAGGCGTCGAGCCCGGGCTGGCGGACTCTGGCAAGAACGACCGGGGCTGTATATGTTGTTCCTTCTTTTCCAACGGCGAAGACGACCTCATCGCCAAGATAGCTGCTGAAATTCTTGACCTGGTCGAGAACATCTTCCAGCTTTGGGCCACTTCCCTTTTGCTGTTGCTTCCACCAATCGCGCAGCGCTGGGCTCTGTTGCAGCCGGTCGTGGAAGAGCCGGTTGGCCTCGCCGATTGTATTGGTCAGATTTGGAATCGCGGCATACACGACCGTGTGGTCGGGGACGAGCGGAAGAAGGTCTGAGCTGTAGCGCAATCCGGGTCCCGGAATGGCCGCGATCTGCTTCTGAAGGATCGAAAAGTCCCCGAGCAGGGCAAGATATTTCGCGGAGTTCCGGCTCCAGGCGATCTCGCTTTGCACAGGTACTTTGGACACCGCGGCGCTGGATGTGGCCTGCTCACCCGCGGTGAGATCGGTGCTGTTGTTTCCGAAGTCAGCACGGACCACGCCCTCGATCACGGCCACACGCGAACCCTTGATTCCACGATTCACGGAGAAGATGGTTCCTTTCACCGAAACCAACCCGTCATCGGTGGCAACGTAGAGCCGGCGGCCAGAGTGCTGCTTGGCGGCTTGCACAATGACTTGTCCACCTTGAAGATGAATGGTTGTGCCTCGCCACTGCCCCGATACGGCCAGGTCAGCCCTCGGTGCCATCTCAACGAGAGAACCGTCGAGCAGGCGAACCACTGCGGTAGATGCTTTTGCCGTGCGGATCTCATCGCCGTTGCGGATCTGGTATCCCGCAGGAATCAGGTGCATGTCCGCCCCGCTCACGGCATACAACGAACCATCGACGGCCTGTACCTCAGCGCGAACCGGATGCTGACCGGGAAGAATCCCGTTCGAAAATGCGAAAGCCACGACCAGAACTGCCGCGACGGCTGCCGCTCCCATCGCCCAACGCCAGGGCAGAGCGCTCGGCCGATTGGGCTTGGCGCGCCAAACCTGCTGGCGCTCTCCGTCTTTTGCGCGCTCCATCGCGTGGCGGCAGGCGACACACGAATGAACGTGATCTTCAAAGAGCATGGCCCGGGCGGGCTGCAGTTCCTTGGCAAGGTAAGCGGGAATGAGCGCCTGGAAGTCGTCGCAGCTTCGCAGAACGTGGCGATCTGGTTCGCAACCGGAGCGGAGTCGGCCATCGACTTCCAGACCCGGTTGCTGGCCTGGGCGACAACCTTCTCATCCACGTTTTCGTTCCGGATGGTCGACAGCAAGCGATCGAACTTCTCGTTTTTCATGACCTGCCTCCTAGATACTTTCCGAGCTCCTTGCGGAGCTGTTGCCGGGTGCGATAGACCGTGACCGCCACCAGGACTTGTGAAATGCCGAGCATGCGGGCAATCTCTGGATTAGTGAGCCCCTCGATAAAGCGAAGGGTGAAAATTTCCGCCGAACGGGGCTGCAGTTTGCTGAGAGCTCGTCCGAGCGCCTGGCGTAACTCGGTGACGTCGCCGTCTGAACCGCGTGCGGGAACCTCAACAAGCTCAACCGTCCGGTCGGACTGGCGTGAGCGAATCACGTCGAGAGCTGCATTGATGGCGGCGCGGCGGAGATAGCTCTCTTCGTTCTCCATCGCGTCGGAGTCGGGCGCCCGGCGAAGCAGGCGGAGGAAGACGGTTTGCAGCACGTCCTCGGCGTCGGCCGCGTTGCCGGTGATACGGTAGGCCGTGCGGAAAACCAGGCCGTGGTGCGCCTGAAAGGCTCGCTCGAGTTCTTGCGGAATGGCGATTGCCGGTTCCTCTACCAATACGCTTCGCAGGGTACTCCTCCGTGTGGCTGCTTACACCAGTAAAGACGGAGGGGGAACGTGATTATTACAGGGGGGTGGGATTATTGTTTCTTGCGCGGAATCAAGGGGCTACAGACCTGGGACAAGATGCAGTCGCCACGGCCGGCAAGATGGTGGCACGGTGGCGGGGGTTTTGAGTGCAATGGCCTTCTATGAGAAGGTCATAAAAGTCAAGGCCGACGTGGCGGCCTACCTTAGATTAATTGCTTTCCATCTGCATAACCCTCCGGTGGCTACGTGGGGAGCTGTCAAGGGCGCCCCCGAACAGGGGGCGTTCATCTTGACCCTTGACAGCTCACCACGTCACTTACAATCGAGCTGGGAACGAAGCGCAACGCAGTTCAGTTGGGCTTCGTTCCTTAGTGGATTCGGTTTCAGTTCGTATTGGCACGCCTTCCGCAATGCTTCCGAACTGTCTGCCTCGATCATTCCCGTTCGTTCCAGAAGTACATTGATCGACGCTTCGTACCCTTGCGTTTCTCAAAGTCTTGCCTGCAACCACCACTCTTACCCGGCTTCTATCCGCACTCTCAAGGAGCCACATGGGGCCCGGTGCACGTTGGGGTTCGATCTCAAACCAGGCCCCATCACAACCGTGACAGGGCCTGGCTGGTTGGGTGCTGCCATCTGTTTGGCGATCTCGATGGATCTGGCCATTACCCGCAGTCACCCGAACAAGGCGAGTGGATGTCGTTGCGGCAAACTTTTCCGATAACGAATCGGCCTCCGCGTCATCAAAGGATCTTCTGTTCACTGGGCTTCTGTCTTTTTCGCGATTGCGTCGGTTAAGTTTTATGGAAACATGGTTGGGTCCGGCTTATGCAGCCGTCGCTTGTGCTGTCCTGGTTTCTATCCCCGTGTGATGTAGCGGTTCGTAGACATCCCCGGTCACCCACAAGTGATGTAGCAACACGGCCAGCTTTCGTGCCACCGCCACCACGGCTCGCTTCTTCGCATTCTTTCCTCCACGCTCGCACAATCGCAATCCGTACCGCCGTAAGTCGGTGTCCGGTCCGAAGGCTCCCAACATGTATTGCGAACTCCCCACCAGCAACCGTCGTAACATCCGATCTCCGGCCTTGCTGATTCCTAACTGGGGTTGACTATCCCCCGAGTCTTCCTGCTTCGGCACCAGCCCCAGATAGGGCCCGACCTCGCGACTGCTGCTGAATCGTTGCGGATCCTCCAGGGTTAACACGTAGGCCAGCGAGGTGATCGGGCCCACCCCCTTCACTTGTCGCAACAATGTCGTGTGTCCATACTTCTTCTGGCCCAGCTCTTCAATCTTCTGGTCATACCTCGCAATGCAATCATTCACCGTCTCTGTCAACTGCACCAAGGGCAGCAGCGCTTCCCGTACCTCAACCGGAATCCCATCCTTTACCTTTTCTGCGAAGCTCGGGCTCGAACACCGCGGCAGTCGTGTGCCCATACTTTTCACCAGTCCTCGCGCGGTGTTGATTAACTCCGTCCGCACCGATACCAAGGCGTCCCGGGCTCGCAACACCACCAGATCCTGGCGCACCTCCCGACTGCGATGCCGAATCGGATACAACGACTGCGGATCCACCCGCCCCAAGCGGGCCAACTTGTTGGCATCAATGCGATCGCTCTTCCGCTTGCGACGCTTCGACCCTTCCATCAACCGCGGGTTGGCCACCAGCACCTCGTGTCCCCACTCGGTGATCACGTCCTGCACCCAAGCCGAGTGAGTCCCTACTTCGATCACTACCCGCGCCGCCGTCATTGCCTGGAAGAACTCCCTGACATCTTCCTGCGTGGTCCGCAACTGTCCTTCGGCCAGCGTTTCTCCCTCCAAACCCAGAATGCAGTACTGACTCCAGCGGTCCCCTAGATCCACTCCCACGGTCAGGCGATCGCGATTGGGGCCAACGGGATTTCCCCTGCGATTTTCTTTTGCCCTCGTCGACACCGCCGGCGCATCCAGTTTTCCCGTCAGCTTTCCCAGCACCTCCGCCATCACTTCTTTCGCATCTCGCTGCACCGCACCGCGCACTTTCGTCCGCTTCAAGGTTGCTTCACTCCGCTGGCAAGACTTGCTATCCTTCTTCAAGGTCGATCTCCTTATTCTCTGATTGCACCTTTGAGTGCGTTGATCAACGGTAGCTTATCGCCATCCGTGATCGGGGATCGACCTTCTCATCTCATCT
>CAVUOS010000016.1:0-59857 GCA_963743105.1 Terriglobia bacterium | reverse complement strand
CCAGAGATAGCGGGAAACCGTACGAGTATCCCAGTCCCGCGCCGGTCGAGAGTTGCGGGATATAGCTGTCGCGCAGTTCGCGGTATCCGGCGGCCGCACGCTGTTCATCGGCGGCTGCGATCCCCGCGCCGGTGGCGTGAGACAAGGCAAGCTCGACGACGCGCCTGAGCGGGACAGGGTCGGCCAGCAAGGATGCGGGTAGAAGAACGATTGCAACAATCCAGAGCAGGATCAACACACCGCGGCTCGAAGGTTTCATTGCGTCCCTTTCAGCAGTGACGATCGTATGAACAAGTTGGATGCAAGGGAAATTCTAAATGCCAGATGATAGGAGCATGCCAGTTTTCGATTGGAATTGAACTACCAGTGCTCTCATCGTAGCGGCAAAACGCGGGCAGGCGGGGCGCCAAGCGGATTTAATCTTCAGTGCTCGACACGGGTCAGGTCTTCCTGAGCGCGGTGGTAGTTGTGGAAGAGCGCAAGGGCAGCGCGGTATTCCTGCGCCGCGCCGTGGTGATCGCCCTGCCTTTCGAGTAACTGGCCCCAGTATTCGTGGGCTTTGAAGGCGGGGCCTTCTTCCACGGGACCAACCGAGAAGTAACGGCGCAGCAGGCGAATGCCCAGCGCGGGATCGCGGCCGGTACGCATCAGCAGGCTGGCGGCGTCCATCAGAGCCTCATGATGATCCACAGGTGCGGTCTCGACCTCGTGCAGCGCCTTCTGCATATCGTCAAGCCGGTTGACGTGGCGAAAGAAAATGGCGAGCTCTGTCCATGCCCAAACGCCCGAATGACTGGCTGCGATGGCGGCGCGGTATTCGCGCTCGGCCACACCGTAGTCTTTATTTTTCTCAGCGATTTGTCCTTCCACCCAGTCGCAGCAGCGGGGTTAAGAGCACGAATCGCTTCGGCCTGCTCTCGCGCTTTGTCTTTTCCTCCACCCACAATCCCGGGAGCCGAGAAATAGAATTCAGCGAGATCTTTGCGGGCTTCCCAATTTCGCGGTTCGAGTTCGACGGCATGCTCGAAAGCAATGCGACTTTTCTTCCCCAATCCGGCGGCGGAGAGAAATCCGGCGCGGTCGGCCTTCTCGCCATAAATGCGACCAAGCCAGAGATAATGAAGGCTATTTTGTGGATCGAGATTGCGGGCGCGTTCGCAGTTGGTGATCCCGCGATCCCATTCTTCCATCATGAGGTAGGCGCGGCAGAGCAGGTTGTAACCGCCTGTGTCGTTGGGAGATTGATGCACTTGCTGCTCCAGCACTTGCACGGCTTCATCGACATGGCCTGAGGCCAGTAGATCCTGGGGCGATGCCGCAAGAGCAATGCCTGTCATCAGGAGCAAAGCAGCCACAAGGGAAAAGCTCGAAGGTGCGCGCATACTAGGGCACGACCTTCACGGATGCGCCATCGGAGAGCGGCTTCATCTCTTCGGCTGGTAACGCCACGTGGTCACCTTCGGACAGGCCGGAAGTAATTTCGACGCGAGTCAGGTTCTGCAATGAGAACTGAATACTCTGGCGCTTGATGTGATCGTCCACGAATTTAAAAACGTAAGGATCGCGGTCGTCGATGTGCATGGCGTCGCGCTGCAGCGTGAGGACATTGTTATGCTCGGCAGCAACAATTGTCACGCCTAGATTGATGTTGGGCAGCAGGCGCAAATCCTGATTGTCGATCAGGCAGGTGGTTTCGCCGACGTTGCGGTTGCCGCGGGGCTTGACCGTGGAGGGCACGCTGCTCACGGAGCCGGTCCAGGTGCGGCCCGGGACGGCGTCCCACGTGGCCTCGACGCGCTGGCCGATCTGCAGGCGGCCAATGTCCGGTTCATCGACAAAGGCGCGCACCAACACCTTTGAAAGGTCGGCTTCCTGCACAAGCAGGTCGCCGGTCTGGACGAATGCGCCCTGCTTTACGGGAAGGGAATAGACGGTTCCACCGAAGGGAGCACGGACGCTCGATTTGCTCAGTGCGTCTACGGCGTCGTCGTAGGCGGCCTGCGCTTCAGCGGCCTCGGCCACAGTGCGGGCGATCTCCGGCGGTGAGTAGCGGTCCTTTTGCTTTTGCTCGAGCATGCTCACGTCGGCCTGGGCGCCCGCTAGGGTTTCTTCCGCGTGACGAACTTCGCCGGGAGATGCGGCGCCTTGCTGCTGCAGACGCCGGTATGCGTCGAGGTTGCGCTGGGCGAGGTCACGGGCGCTGCGGGCTTTGATCAATTGCGTGCCCAGGGTGATTAGTTCCTCCTGCGTGCCGCTATTTTTCGTGGCCGCGAGATTAGCCTGCGCCGTTTTGATTTGCGCCTGGGCGCGGAGGGCTCGGGTGCGGATATCGGAATCATCTAACTCCAGCATCAGTTGGCCTTTGCGCACGTGATCGCCTTCCTTTACCAGAAGACGTTTTACGGTCGTTGCAATTGGCGCATGAGCCTCGAAGTTCTGGACGGGCTCGACCTTGCCGTTGGTGGAGACCAGGCTGCGGATCGAACCTCGTTTCAGCGTGACTATGCGCACTTTCAGCGGAGTCTGGTGCAGATACGAATAGAGTACGACCAGGAGCAGAGCGAGTGCGGACGCGATCCATATCCACCGCCGCCGGGACGGTGTTTGCGAGTTGTCAGTCAACGCCAACCTGTTGTCTTTCAGGATGCGGAAGGAATTTCTGTACGGAGTAATTTACCATTCCAGGGGCCGCGACAGAACAGGCAAGCGCTCCAGGCACGGTTACTACCTTTGATGCTGGACGACGGCCGAGGCTGCAGGAAGTCCGGGTCGGGGCTCCTCGCCCGAATCCGGTGGCGCTGTCGGCAGAGACGTAGCAAGCTACGTCTCTACGAATACTGCCGCTACAATAGAAAAATGCCGAAATCGCCTCGCTACACGCCGGAGCATGCTGCCGCCGGCTTGGATGCCAAGTTTCCCGAGATTGAGACCTGGCCGAACCAGTTTCCCGGATATGAAATCGTGGTTGATGATCCCGAGTTCACCTCAGTGTGTCCGAAAACCGGGCTGCCGGATTTTGGAGCGCTCAAGATTCAGTACATGCCCGATAAGCTTTGCCTGGAGCTGAAATCGTTGAAGGAGTACTTGCAGAGCTATCGCAATCTGGGGATCTTTCAGGAGAACGTCGTCAATCAAGTGCTCGAAGATGTGGTGAAGTGGGCGAAGCCGGTGTGGGCGGAGGTGCGCGGAGAATTTCGTCCGCGGGGCGGAATTTCGACAACGATCGTGGCGCGCTGGCCGCGGCCGAAAAAGCGATAACCACAAAGGACACGAAGGTTCACGAAGGAAGACGGTGCAACATTTTTCCTTCGTGTACCGCAGCCTGCCCTGAGCAACGTCGAAGGGTGTCCTTCGTGGTTAAAGATCTTGATGCGGCTTGCGAATCAGCGCGAGTCCGGTCTTTTCTGCTCGTGTTATATTCGCTCGACGGTGTCTCAGAACGATCTCCAACCGCGCACCGCGCTGATTGTCCTGACGGCGCTGAATCTGCTCAACTACGCGGACCGCAATGTGCTATTCGCGGTGCAGCCGCTGGTGCAGGCAGAGTTTCACGTCTCGAAAGAAAAGATCGGGCTTCTGACCAGCGCATTTCTGGGCTTCTACATGATCGCGGCGCCGTTCGTAGGGCCGCTTGCCGATCGCTACTCCCGCAAGCTCATCATCGTGCTGGGTGCGATTTTCTGGAGCGGGCTCACACTTCTGACCGCAGTCACGCACACCTACACCGAACTTCTCGTGCGCCACACGCTGGTTGGAGTGGGGGAGGCAACATTTGTAACGATCGCGCCCACATTCGTCGCTGACCTGTTCCATCAGAACGTGCGTGGGCGGATTCTCGGCGTGTTCTATCTGGCGATTCCTGTTGGTTCGGCCGCGGGATATCTGCTTGGCGGATATCTTGCCCCGCATCATGGCTGGCGCTTCCCGTTCTACATTGCCGCCGCTCCAGGATTCTTGTTGGCTCTGGTGGTTTTGTTTCTCAAGGAACCGCCTCGCGGCCAATTCGATTCGATGAAGGATGCTGAGTTGGGAGACCTTCTTCCTGAAGGGTTCAAAGGCAGCCTGGTGAAGGAGTTCTTCCTGATTATTCTCCTTTACCTGAGAAAGCTCTACCGGCTGACTCTGGTTCTACTGCACAATCCGGCGTTTCTGACTGCCACCTTGGGAATGGCCTTCATGACCTACTGTCTCGGGGGCATTCAGGTATGGATGCCGCAGTTCCTGAATACGGAGCGTCACTACACGCTGGAGTCGGCGAATTTGATGTTTGGCATCATCATTGTGATCGATGGAATTCTTGCCGCTTTGGCAGGCGGCTGGCTCGGCGATTACTTGTTGCCGCGAATGAAGAGCGCGTATTACTTCGTTTCGGCAGTAAGCATGGCGGTGGGTGTGCCCGTGATGATAGTGGCGCTATTCTCGAAAGGGAAGGTGATGATCCCGGCGATCGGCGTGGCGGCGTTTTTCCTGCTCCTCAACACCGCGCCCCTGAACGCCGCAGTCATCAATTCTGTGGGTGCGCACATTCGCGCCACCGCGATCGCCATCAATATCTTCATCATTCACATTCTGGGGGATGTGCCTTCGCCGACCATGATGGGCTGGGTCGCCGACCGGCGCTCACTGCAGGCGGCTTTTATCCTGCCGGTGATCGCCATGGGGATTTCTTCTGCCATACTGTTTTACGGGATGCGATTTGCGCCGGCCGTAGCGGGGGACGGCAAGGCCCAGCCGCTTCACTGAAGCATTCATCGCCCCGGAGAGACGGAGACACAGAGAAACGCTCTTGGAATTCTCCGTGCCTCGTGCCGCCGTGGTCGAAATCGTCTCAAACGCTAGAAGAAGGACCTCGAGACTTACATCGGATGTCGTATTTTTATTGGATCACTGGAGCCATTCTCGCGCTTGCCTGGTTTTCCCGCATTGTAGATGCCGCGCTGGGCATGCCTTCCGTCGCGGACGTGTCCCGGCCCGAGTGGGACAGGAACCCAGTTTCACCCTCGGGCAATCCTCGCGTTTCCATCATCGTTCCTGCGCGCAACGAGGAAGAGACGATCGAGCAGGCACTTCGGACTTTGCTCGCGCTCGATTACGGCAACTACGAAGTAATCGCGGTGAATGACCGCTCAACCGACCACACCGGCGAGATTATGGAGCGGCTAAGTCAAAATCCCCACCTTTCGACAAGCTCAGGGTTGGCTTTCTCCCAAAATCAGCGAGAAGCGGAGCACCCGCTGCGTGTGATTCATCACACGGAATTGCCTCCGGGATGGTTGGGCAAGACGCACGCCATGTGGACGGCGGCGAATCAGGCCACGGGCGACTGGTTGCTTTTCACCGATGCCGACGTGCTCTTTAAGCCCGATTCGCTGCGGCGGGCGCTCGCCTACGCCGAGGCTGAGCCTGCCGATCATGTCGTGCTGTTTCCCCAGATGATCATGAGGCGTCCGGGCGAGTATATGATGATCGCGTTTTTCCAGACGATGTTTATGTTCGGGCATCGTCCCTGGAAAGTTGCTGACCCGAGCACTGACGATCACATGGGCGTGGGTGCGTTCAACCTGGTGCGGCGGCGCGTATACGACGCGGTCGGGACGTACGAGGCGCTGCGCATGGAAGTGCTCGACGACATGAAGCTGGGCAAGGTCGTCAAGAACGGCGGATTCCGGCAGCGGAATGTTTTCGGCGGCGATCTGATTTCGATCCGCTGGGGGCGCGGGGCTTTTGGGATCGTGAACAATCTCACCAAGAATTTCTTTGCCGTGCTTTCGTTTCAATCGTGGCGCACGCTGCTCTCAGCTTTTGGCCTGGCATTTGTTAATCTCGGGCCGTTCCTCGGAATCTGGCTCGCCCACGGATGGGCGCGCCTGCCATTCGCGATCGCGCTCGGATCGATTCTGCTGATCTATATCGGGATGTCGTGGCGTTCGTCGGTGCCGCCGTATTACTTCCTGCTGCATCCAGTGAGCACGGCGATGTTCATCTACACGCTCCTGCGTTCGATGTTCCTGACATTGCGAAATGACGGCATCGTGTGGCGCGGGACGAAGTATCCCCTGGAGGAGTTGCGCAAGGGAATGGTGTGACAGCCGTAATCTGCCTAATGAGGAACCCTCTCCATTTGGCCATGCCAGTTATGTGCCGATGTCGTCAGCAACCAGCTTTGTGGCCCATGCCCCGACCAGTCCGTACGACACCACAACAGCTCGTCTCGCGACGACCTCGCTGCGAATGCGATCGGCCAGACTATCAATGTGTACATCCGCAGGCGAAGCAATATTGAGCTTTTGTAGAGTTGGCACCAAACTTCGCACCGCTTCAGCCAGCAGCGTGTAAACCGGACTCTCCGGTTCACCAGAGACCACGGCATCGAAGCGCATGCCCGGTGCGGGCAATCCGGAATCGAGGAACAACGAATGCATCTCGAGTCCTAGTTCGGGTCGGGCACCGCTGCCGCGCAATGCATCTGCCAGCCAGCGCGCTGCCTCGTCAAACGCAGATACGGTTGGACAGGAGCGGCATGCGCTCGTATCAAGTTCCTGAAACACCACCAGGCCATTTGCACGAAGGTGTCTCGTGATCTGGCTCAAACTCCAGGCGGGATCGTCCTGATACATCAGCACGAAGCGGCCGACAATCGCGTCAAAGGGCTGTTCGAACGCCATGGCAGCAGGATCGCCTACGATAAAGGTAACGTTGGGATGGTTGCGGCGAATGGCACGTGCTGTGGCCCGTTCCACTGCTGCCGCAGATCGATCTACCCCGAGGACGTGCCCACCCTCGCCGACCAGATCGGCGGCCAGGAAGCTCACGTCTCCACTGCCGCTGCCGACATCGAGCACTCGCATCCCCGGTTCTATTCCTGCTTGAGAAAAGAGCTGCCTGGTGAACGGTGCGAACACAGTACCTTGAAAAGTGAGACGGTCCAACTCATGGGAAGAATGGCCTAGAGCGTACTCGACCCGGGGAGTCGAGCCTGTAAGTTGTGATAAAGACATGTGATCTCCAATCATAAAAGTTAGAAAAGTTTTACGTGGTTGACGCGGCCTGGATGCGGATCGACAGGCTTAGAAAGGGAGACAATTCGGAAGTAATCGCATGATGTCCGAATTCAAATGTAAACACGTCCATCTTTACTGACAGGAATTACCAGCCGGCTGATCTGACTCGCACAAATGCTTAAGAATCTTTTCCCGTCGCGGACATGCGGCGCAGGCTGAATTTCACAATCAGAGTACGAGCGCGGCGGACGAGGAGTGTCAAGCTGTTGTCAGCAGTTTGTTGAT
The DNA here is from genome assembly GCA_963743105.1 of Terriglobia bacterium. GTDB lineage: Bacteria > Acidobacteriota > Terriglobia > Terriglobales > Acidobacteriaceae > Sulfotelmatobacter. The sequence goes on along the minus strand of CAVUOS010000016.1, from coordinate 52,571 downwards.
GATTTGTAAAAGATCCACGGATTAGGCTTGCGTGGACCGGGCCACATGGAAGGTATGCGCCTGTTTGTGCGCAGATCTGGAGTTTTTTTAGCCGTTATGCGATGTGACGGTCATAGCCGCCCTCGCGACTACCACCTCCGCGCGCTGAATATTGGAGGGCGCACTCTACTGTAGGTCGTCGCCTTCGACGTCATTGCCGTAGGTCGCGGTGCTGTTAGGCTTGGCCTTCGTCTTTGTCGGCTTCTTCGTAGGTCGAAGCCTTCCGGCGCTGAAGTGGCCGCGGTTCTCCACATCGTAGTTCTTGGGCAGCGGAGGGATCATGGCGGCGCCGCCTTCGATCTGGCTGATGCGGCTCAGGATGATTTCGGGGCGGCCATCGTAGGCTTTCACAGCTCCGCGAATTTCGATGGTTCGTCCGGCGAGGCGGCGGACGTCCCCGACGTCTTTCAGGTCATTCGCGAAGACGACGACCGTGAAAGGGCAGGCCATCTGGTCTTCACAGAAATCGAGGAAGTGCACACCCTTGGCTCCGACTTTGACGTGCATGATTTTCCCTGTGACGCATTTCGTTTCGCCAACGTGCTGTCCGGCCTCGTGGATGGAGATGCAGTCGGCAGCGCGGGCGGAACAGGGGACCGCGAAGAGGAACAGTAGGAGCGCGACAGGATTCGTAATGCGGCGAAGAGTATGGGAGCGCGCTGCCGGGCCTTGCCCGGCCGGACAGCCGAAGGCGGCTGTCCCTACATGGCTATTGGTGACTGCTGCATTCCAGAGGAGCATGTGCCGATTGTAGGAATCAGGCGGACGCAGAGTCTGTGATCTGGCAGGAATTATTTGGCGGATCGTTCCGGAACGGAACCCGCGAGTGAGTCAGCGGGAAGCTGTGCGCCGGTAATTGCCTTCATTCGACAATCAACAATCTCACAGTCAACAATCCTGGACGGTTCCCATTTCTCGCGCCTGCACCGACGCGAGAGATGGGAGCCCAATCCAGAGTTAAAGTCTTACTTGAACGATTTCACGGCAGACGCTTCGTCGTCTTTCACGTCGAAGACGGTGTAGAGCTTGGTGATCTGCAGCAGATCGTTGACCTTCTTGGTGAGGTTCAGCAGCTTCAGTTCGCCGCCCTGGTTCTTGGTGGTCGTGAAGGCGCTGACCAGTTCGCCGATGCCCGAGCTGTCAATGTAGTTGACGTCCTGGAGATTCAGAACAATCTTTTTGTTGCCCTTGGAGAGCAGGTCGCGGACCGTGTCGCGAAGAATCACACTGCCTTCGCCGAGGGTGATGCGACCGCTGCAATCCACAATAACGACTCCGTCGACCTGCCGACTACCAACCTTCATTGTCACTGGGAAGCCTCCTTGCCGCCCGCGGTTGGGCCGTGGACGTGCTTAATGAGTTTGAGTTCGGTGCCCGTCGAGGACGGGCGAATTTCGACTACATCCATAAACGAGCGCATCAGAAAAATGCCGCGCCCGGAAGTTTTGAGCAGATTTTCCGGGGCCAGGGGGTTGGGAATCTTGCTTAGGTCCATCCCTTTGCCCTGGTCGCGGATGGTGATGACTAATTCGCTGCCGGTGCGCTCGAAGGCGAGGATCACTTTCTTGTCCGCGGCGTAAGCATTGCCGTGCAGCACGGCGTTGACCGCGCCTTCGCGCACCGCCATGGAAATCTGCATGACTTCGTCGTCGCCAAACCCGAGTTCGGTAGCAATACGGGTAGCTTTCTCTTCAGCGCTATCAATCGTCTCCAACGAGGAGTCGAGCGTGTAAGACACCCGTTGCTCGGTCATGGCCATGAACGAAGTGATTATGAGTATACGGCTGGGGAGGGAAGAAAAGCCCGCAATCCCATCTCCAGACGCTCGCCAGAAGAGATTCCCGGCGAATGCGGTAGTTTGCCTGTCGGAAAGCGAATTGTCAACGGAGCATACAGGAAGTCGTTGAAGTTCGGCTTATAATCTGGCCTCGTGGCGCTGACCGCGGCCAAGCTCAGGGAACGCATCAGGCGAGTCTTTCTGGGTACGGTTCTCTTCAGGCTGGGGACGGCGATTCTGACATTCGGAGTCGACTTCGGTCTGTTCCGCCTGCGGGTGGCCGCTAACCGGATCCCTACGGCTCAGTTGTGGTCAGGCACTCCTACGCCGTATTGCAGAAGAACGGGAAGACGCAGTTCATCTTCGACCCGCCCGCGCCTGAGACCTGCGTGCACGCTCTGTTTCCGCACGCGGGGATGCAGCCTTGCTGGTATCTCAGCCGCCATCCCGAGCAGCGGACGAACATCTGAATTTGGGCTGAATCCTAGCCGGTGTTGTCATTCCGAGCGGCGCAGCCGTCAGGAATCTGCTGTCCTGGACATCCAGACCGCCAACGGAAGCAGATTCCTCGCTTCGCTCGGAATGACAAATTGTTGGTGAGCTAGCCTGGGGATACATCAGTGGGGATACATCAGCTAGAATGTTGCGGCAATCACAACGGCCATACTGAGGGGATCATGGGGAACAGATTCTTGCGTCGTGGACTCGTGTTTGGCATTGCATCCTTGCTGACTTGCGCGGCTATGGCCGCCACTCCTGCCAATCCGCGACTCGACAAGGCGTACCGCTTTCAGCAGGGCGGATGGACGTATGTTCATCTGGAAGGGTCGCCGTCGGATGTCGGCTACCAGCACGGGTATTTGCTTGCCTCCGAAATTAAGGACGCCTTTGAGGCCATCAAGCTCTTCGACACGCATCAGTCGCAGCACGATTGGGAATTCTTCCGCACGACCGCCCGCGAGATGCTCTGGCCGCACATTGATGCCGAGTACCAGCAGGAGTTGCAGGGTATTACCGACGGCGTGAAGGCGCACGGCGTCGATCTGGACGTCTGGGACATCGTCGCGCTGAACGCCTTCGAAGAAGTGCCGGATTACTATCTGCCGTGGCTGAACAAGCAGAACAAGTCGGCGAAGAATCCGAAGCTGACGGCGCCGGGAAATTGCAGCGCGTTCATCGCGACCGGCAGCATGACGAAGGATCACCAGATCGTCATCGCCCACAATAACTGGACCAGCTATCTGGCAGGCGAGCGCTGGGTGATCGTCTTTGACATCCAGCCGGAGCATGGCAATCGCATCCTGATGGATGGGTTTCCGGGAGTGATCGTCAGCGACGACGACTTCGGGGTGAACTCAGCCGGGATGATGATCACCGAAACGACGATCACTCAATTCGAGGGATGGGATCCCAACGGTAAGCCCGAATTCATGCGTGCCCGCAAGGCGCTGCAGTATGCCAACAGCATCGACGACTACGTGCGCATCATTAAAGAAGGGAATAACGGCGGATACGCGAATGACTGGCTGATCGGTGACCGCAAGACTGGGGAGATCGCATACCTGGAGTTGGGGTTGAAGAATACGCCGCTATGGCGCACGAGAGACGGGTACTTTGTAAGCTCAAATTTCGCTCGCGATCCCAAGGTGATCAAAGAAGAGACGACATCATTCGACCCAAATGATGCGTCGTCGTCTCCCAATGCACGCCATACGCGCTGGGAAGAATTGATGAAGCAGGCGAAGGGCAAGATTGACGTGAGCATGGCGGAGCAGTTCCTGTCGGATCACGTCGATACGTACGAGAAAAAGGAGCAAGCAAATGAACGCGGCCTGTGCGGCCACGTGGATACTTCTTCGCGAGGAGTCAAGGAGTGGGAGTGGGGTGCCTACAATCCCGGCGGCGCTGTGCAGGGCAAAGCTGCCGACAGCGCCATGGCCGCCAAAATGAGCTTCGGCGCGCGGGCCGGACATCCCTGTGGCGCCGACTTCCTGGCCGAGCCTTTTCTGGAGCACCATCCGGAGTATTCCTGGCAAAAGCCCCTGCTGCGAGATATGAAGGCCGGCCCCTGGACTGTATTTACCTCGGGACAAACACAGTAGTGAGTATCAATGGGCCTTCGGCCCACGAAAGCAACGTGAGACCGGGTGCCCCGCTTCTCGCCGGCTTCGCGAGAAGTGGGATTTCCGATCGAGCGAAGTCAAAGGGCGGCAGCGTCTCGCCGCCTCCGTCTGCAGCGCCCTGAATGCTTCTGCTTTTGTCGGACACTCCGCCGGGATTGCTTCCGCCGGCCCGGCATGTGGGAATTGGGGACGGTCGGTTTCCTCCTGCGTCATCAAGGATCGACCGGTTACTCCAGACATGTCCCTTCGATTAGAAGTTGTTTCGACTCGGACTCGTGCCCTTTAGAATCCTCCTGTATGCTCGTGCCTGACGATGCTTCGTAATCTCGTATTGCTTCTCGCGGTGTGCACCATGTCGGCTGCCCAGCCGCGGGAACGATTTAGCCAGGCACCAGCGCTTCCAGCCGAACGGGCTGATGACGGCTGGGCAGAAAAGACTTTAAAGAGCCTTTCCCTCGAAGAGAAGGTCGGTCAGCTCTTCATGGTCCGCCTGCGGGTGGAATACTTCAATGGGCGGAGTCCCAGCTACTTCGAGCTCCGCAATAATATTCGTAAATATCACATCGGCTCGGTGGCCATGTCAGCGCCGCCGCAAGGCCGAGCCCGCGATATTCGCAGACGCTTTCTGGTCGTGACTCTGCTCAACCAGCTCCAGATGGGGGCGAAGCTGCCGCTCCTGGTGGCCGGGGATTTTGAGCGGGGCGTGCTGCCCGCGCATCTTTTTGGAACGACCGTCTTTCCCCATGCGATGGCCTTTGGCGCTGCCGGCAACTTGGCCTATGCCGAGGAGTTCGGCCGCATCACGGCCAAGGAAAGCCGGGCTCTGGGCGTGCACTGGAACCTGTTTCCCGTCGCCGACGTAAATTCCAACCCTGCGAACCCGATCATCGGGACACGCGCGTTTGGCGCGAATCCGCAGCAGGTCGGCGATCTGGTTGCGGCGTATATTCGCGGCGCACGGGCGAACGGAATGCTGACCACAGCCAAGCACTTTCCGGGTCACGGAAATACCGCAACCGACTCCCACCTGGCCGTACCGATTGTGGACGACGATTTGCACAGCCTTTATGCAGTCGATCTTCCGCCCTTCGAAAAGGCAATCGGAGCCGGGGTTGATTCCGTCATGACCGGGCACGTGCGAGTGATTGCGCTTGATTCCGACCCCACGCGCGTGGCGACGACTTCGCCCGCAATCGTCACCGGCTTGCTTAAGAACCAACTCGGCTTCAAGGGCATCGTGGTGACCGACGCCATGGATATGGCCGGACTGGTCGGCCTTTATGCCAAGAATCCCGGGCGCGTAGCCGTGGACGCCTTCAATGCGGGCAACGATGTGCTCACCATGCCCTACAGTCTGGATGCGTGCTACCGGGAAATGTTGAAGGCCGTCCGCACCGGTGAGATTTCGCAGAAACGGCTCGACGCATCCGTCCTGAAGATCCTGAGGGCCAAAGCCTCCCTGGGTCTCGACCAGAATCGCCTGGTAGATGTGGGGGCGATCCCTACACTCGTTGGCAGTCCGGAGAGCACTGCGGCCGGCCAGCGCATTTCGGATGCGTCCATCACTCTGGTGCGCGACAACGGGAAGGTGCTACCGCTATTAGACGGTAAGCCCGACAAGACACTGCATCTTGCGGCTCAACGGGCCACAGTTCCGCCCAGCCTGCTCGTAATCGTTCTCTGCGACAACGTCCGTGCGGAGGACGGTCGCGTGCTCGAGCGTCAGATACGGAAGCGAGCGCCGTATGCGAATGTAGTCTACGTAGATCCTCGCGTCGCCGCGGCCACCTCGGATGATGTGTTGCAGGCAACAGATCGCGCGCAACGGGTTGTCGTGGCAGTGTATGTCGTCCCGTCCTGGGCGCGAACGCGGACTGTAGCGCGTGGACAGAAGAATTCCGCCTCTCTGCCGGACGCAACTGCGAATTTATTGTCGAGGATCCTTGCGCGCGCGACCGACAAAACCGCAGTTCTCGCCATGGGAACTCCCTACCTGACGGATGACTTCCCTACGATCCAGAGCTACATCTGCACATTCTCCAATGCGACGGTCTCGGAGGTAAGCGCGGCGAAAGCACTTTTTGGGGAGATTCCCATCCCAGGGCATTTACCCGTCAACCTTTCCAACGCCGCCGGCGCAGCCGTGAGAAATGAGCGCCCGGCACGAGTCACAAACGTCGCAGCGCCCAATTAGTGCTCAGACCCGTAAACCGGCTCCGATCCCTGATTTTCCAAATCCTTCCTATAGACAATTTTGATTGGACGAACCGGCGGACAGCACCTAGAGTCCTAAAAGTGCAGCCCAGCCGTACCCGAACTCGCCCGCTCGTGCACCGGATCGGCCCGGAAGTGCCTCTGACGTTATTTCGTCCTCCCTTTCGCAATTACCATTTCGACACGGCCTACGACGAGATGTTCGCCTCGCCCGGCGTGCCCCGCGACCATTATCGGGCACTTTTTCAGCGACTGCTGGAGCTTCCTCCCGAAGAACTGCGCAAGAGCCAGCAGGCCGCCGACCTCTCGTTTCTGCATCAGGGGATTACGTTCACGGTCTACGGAAACGATGAGGGCACCGAGCGCGTGTTTCCCAATGATCTGCTGCCGCGAATCATCCCTTACCAGGAGTGGCGGAAGATCGAAAGCGGCCTCACTCAGCGCATCGCGGCGCTGAATCTTTTCCTGGAAGACATCTACCATGCCGGCCGGATTCTGGCCGAGGGAATCATTCCGCGCGAGTTGGTCTACAGTTGCCGGCACTTCCGCCGCGAGATGCGGGGGCTGTCACTGCCCAATGGAATCTACGTCAGCATCTGCGGCACAGACCTGGTTCGTCTGCCCGACGGCAGCTTCGCCGTGCTCGAAGACAATCTGCGTGTGCCCAGCGGCGTTTCGTACATGCTGGCCAACCGCAAGGTGCTGAAGAAGGTCTTCCCAACACTGTTTCGTGATTACGGCGTGAGTCCTGTGGATCACTATTCACAGGCACTATTGTCGACGCTGCGCGCTCTGGCGCCCAACGCTTCGGCGCGACACGAACCCAAGGTCGTGCTGCTGACGCCGGGCGTCTTCAACTCCGCCTATTTCGAGCACACTTTCCTGGCGCAGCAGATGGGCATCGAACTGGTCGAGGGCCGCGACCTGCTGGTGCACGACAACGTCGTCTATATGCGGACGACCGCGGGGCTGCGGCGTGTGGATGTAATCTACCGCCGCGTGGATGACGACTTCCTCGATCCGCTGTGCTTCCGCCAGGATTCGAGTCTCGGCGTTCCCGGTCTATTCAACGCATATCGCGCGGGAAACGTCATTCTCGCGAACGCGATCGGCACCGGCGTGGCCGACGATAAGGCTTTGTACGCGTACGTGCCAGCGATCATTCGCTACTATCTCAACGAGGATCCGATTTTGGCCAACGTTCAGACGTATCTGCTAACGGATCGGTCGCAAAGAGCGTATGTGCTCGAACATCTTGACGAGTTGGTCGTGAAAGCGGTGGGTGAGTCAGGCGGCTATGGGATGCTAATCGGTCCGCACAGCACCGAAGCGGAGAGGGAAGAGTTCCGGACAAGAATCGAAGCTGAGCCGCGCAATTACATCGCCCAGCCTACGCTGAGCCTGTCGCGTGCGCCATGTTTTCTCGAAGGAGAAGTGCAGGCGCGGCATGTGGACCTGCGTCCATATATTTTGTACGGAGAAAATGTCACGCTGGTGCCCGGAGGCTTGACCCGAGTCGCGCTGCGGCGCGGATCCCTGGTAGTGAATTCGTCCCAGGGCGGTGGAAGTAAAGATACATGGGTACTGAGAAGCTAGAGGACAGAGGACAGGGGTCAGGGATCAGCGCCTGAGCCCTATTGCCTGACCCCGGATCCCTGACCGCTGGCCCCTGAACTTATGAGCCGAACAGCTATGCTTTCTCGAGTAGCGGACAGTTTGTACTGGATGAGCCGCTATCTGGAGCGCGCAGAACACACCGCTCGGTTGATTGAAGTCGACCTGCAGTTGCGGTTGGACCAGTCGCCGGAATCGGGCGCAGGGCGCTGGCTGCGGCTGCTGAATGCCTTGCAGACTCAGGGGACAGAAGATACCAAGATTGATCCACTGTCGATCACGCACCTGCTGACGCTCGAGCGCACCAATCCGTCTTCGATTTTGTCGTGTGTCGTCGCCGCTCGCGAGAACCTGCGTCAGGTGCGTGAGCAGTGCAGCACCGAGATGTGGGAGCAACTCAACCGCCTGTATCTTCAGGTCAGCAACACCACCAAGGGCGAGTCGTGGCTGCTGAATTCGCATATCTTCTTTCGTGCCGTGCAGGAAGGAGCACACCTGTTTCAGGGAGTCACCGATTCGACCATGTCCCATGGCGAAGGCTGGCAGTACATTCAGCTTGGTCGATACGTCGAACGCACCGACACGCTAGCGCGTTTGATCGGCACGCATTTCGGAAGCCTCACACAACCTCTGGATCAGGCGGTGGAAAGCGAGGAGTATCTGGAGTGGGTCGGATTGCTGAAGTCGTGCACCGCGTTCGAGGCATACTGCAAGGCTTACACGGCGGAAATGCGCCCGCTCCGCGTGGCGGAGTTTCTATTATTGAATCCGGAGTTCCCGCATTCGGTGCGCTTCTCCGTGGACATGGTGCACGCGTCCTTAGCGCGGATCGGAGAGATGACCGAGCGTAAAGCCGAACAACCGGTGCGCCTCGCGGGACGCCTGCAGGCGACGCTGAGCTTCAGCCAAATTGAAGAAATTCTGGCTTCGGGCGCGAGTGCCTACGTCGACAGCGTGCGCTGGCAATGCGCCCAGGCGCATACAGCGATCCACCAGGTCTATTTCGATTATTCGGTAGAGGCGGCACCGCAGCAGTGAGCGGCCCTGGACGAGGGCGTGCCGTGGCCCGATGGTGCGCCGTGGACGATGGCGTGCCGTGGAAGAGCGGCCCTTTAGGGCTGCGTAATGTGACAAGAAGATTAGGGCTTTAGCCCCTGAGGCCTCATGATCTATTCCGTTCGCCACACCACAACCTTCCGCTACGATCCCGCGGTGCGCGAGAGCATCATGGAAGTCCGCCTTCAACCGCGCAGCGACGGCGACCAGCGCTGCCTCAACTTCACTCTCAAAATCGATCCCGCGGCGAGCATCATGCAATATCGCGACTTTTCGGGGAACACGGTCCACCATTTCGACATTGCCGCCGCCCATACGCAGGTGACCGTCACGGCACAGTCGTCGGTGGAGGTCCAAAGCGCACCTGCGCCTCGCGCCGCTGATTCCGGCGACTGGTCTGATCTGGACGCGCTCGTCGCCGGTGGCGATTACTGGGAGATGCTGCTTCCCAGCAACTTCGCACATTCCACGCCCGCCTTGGAAGAGCTGGCGAAAGTTCTGGAGTGCGAGCGGCGCGGGAATCCGCTGGAATTGCTGACGCAGCTGAACACTGCCATCTACCAGCTCTTTGCCTATGTCCCGAACAGCACCAAGGTGGATTCTCCGATTGACGAAGCACTCAAAACCCGCCAGGGAGTGTGCCAGGACTTTGCTCACATCATGATCGCCCTGGTGCGCCGGCTGAAGGTTCCGTGCCGCTACGTCAGCGGATACATGTTCCACCGGGATGAGAACGAGAAAGACCGGTCGCTCGAAGGCGCATCGCATGCCTGGATCGAGGCCGTGGTACCGCGTCTGGGATGGGTGGCGTTTGATCCAACCAATAATCTGGTTGGCGCGGACCGCCACATCCGGGTAGCGATCGGACGCGACTACGCCGACGTTCCTCCGACCCGTGGCGTGTATAAGGGAGACGCGCAGAGCGAGTTGAGCGTCACGGTTACCGTGAGTCGCGCAGACAAGGAGCCGGTCGAACCGGCCACGCCGAGCCCTGTCGTGCGCTCGAGGCCCGTGTTGGTGCGGAGCACGGCGAAGCGAACCGATCAGGAACAGCAACAGCAGCAGTAGCAGTAAGGAATCTGGCTGCAGTAGCCGCGCGGAGAGAGACGGCTACTGCAGAGATCCGCGATGCGGGCTGCCCCACGTCCCGCCACTTTCGCGAGACGTGGGAAGTTCTAAAACCTAAACTCCTCCAGTCTTGACTTGCCCGAGGACAGACGGCGGTGAAGGCGGAGCTCTTCACCGCCGCAAGGCCTAGGGAGTGATCACACTGATCGTGTGATCGCCGTAGTTCCCCGACGAATCCCACGCGCGTACCACCAATTTGTGCGTCCCGGTCGACATCTTCAGATTGGCGTTGATTGATTTCGTCGCGCCGCCGTTGTGGCTTGCTTTGCCATCCACGTAGACCCACCATCCCGTGATCGTTTGTCCGCTGGAAGGCGACGCCGATGCTCGCACATTCACCGGCGAACCAACGGTTGCGTTGTTCGAAGGCGTGGAAATAGATACCGAAGGTTTTATGGCATTCACGGTTAAGGTAAGCGTTTGGTCGCCGAAGTTTCCGGAAGAATCCCAGGCGCGTACGACCACCTGATGCGTTCCTGTGTGCATACTGACATTGGGGTGGATCGACGAGACTGCGCCAGCCTTATATACGCCATCCTTGTCCACATAGATCCACCATCCTGAAATCGAATGCCCCGGGCTGGCATAGGCCGACGCCTGGATTGGCACCGGCGATTCCATAGTCGAGCTGTTTGCGGGAGAACTTAACATAACCTCCGGTTTGATTCCCCCCGTGCTGAAGAAATCCGACATATCGTAGGCGTTAGCCGCGGCCCCGGGATACTTCCTGATTCCAAGCGCATCGAGCATGGTCCGCAGCGCGTGCTCGTGTTTGTACGGCGTTGTGGAAACCGTGTGCGGCTTCACCTTCGGGCCGATCAGCGCGGTGTAGACCGACGCACTACAGCCGGCGTTCGTCCCCTCTCCGCACTCATCGAAGGTGACGATCGCCAATCCGGTGCCTCCCGGCTGGAAGTCCGGCGTCCCGAGAATGCGGCCCAGGGTGCTGCTCAGAAATGCGTCAACCGCCGCCAGCTTCTGGCCAGTGGTGCAGCTCGACATCCCGACCGGGCAATCGTGCCCGTCATGATTTCCGTCAGGAACGATGATCATGAAGCGGGGGAGGGCATTGTTGTTCAGATCGGTCGTCAGCTGCGAGAGATCGACGATGCGCTTCGCCGATCCGTTGGTGTTGCTCAGGATGTCGCTGTACCACGTGGCGCCGTTATGGCGTCGATAGTAGGCCGTGCCCTTGTGATTATCTGGAGTAGTGGGAGTTCCTCCGGCCGCAGCGTACGATTGCGCGTAGACCTTCCACGAAATGCCGTGGTTATTCATTTCACGGAAAATGTTGTCGTCAGTAATGGGATCTGTGGTGGCGGTCCCGGGATAATAGCAATCGTTTCCGCTGCAGTTGAAATCGTGCGTGCCCGAAGGCAGCGTGCAGTTCGCCTTCGAATGGCAGCTGCCCGACGCGAGCCACAGATAGTCAAGCAGCGATCCCCCGTTGTCAGAGTGATAGTTTGTCGCGTGGCCGTGGGTATTGCCCTGGCCGATGAGCCAAGGCATGTTCGCCACGACCTCGTTGTATGAGCTGTTCTCGTTGATCACGAGCACGACGTGTTTGGATATTGGAACTTGCGCCCATGCTCCCGCCGCGATGCACACTAGTGCAGCGGCAGCGAGCACACTTCTCCCCACCTTGTTCAAAATCATGAAAAACGCCCCTCAGTTTAATTCTTGCGCTTGCTCCGCCGGCACGACACAGATGCACGACGGTCTTTCAGGAAGGATTTGGTTTCGTGCGGTGGACGGAGTTTATACGATGTTCGCTGTATTCGAGCTGTGAAAAACGAGGAGTTGTGACCAAAGTAACGAATGAGAGGGACTAATCCCCGCCGCCTGCGTTCACTAGCGGCGTGGCCTTGCTCCGCGTTCTCTGCGGAGTGTGAAATCCGCTCACGCTACTCGTTGAGCGAACAACCGCAGTCGGCGGGAACTACATGCGCCAGCAGAAAATCTGCGACGCGCTTGTAGGCATCGACCTGGTTCTCGACGCGGGCAAAGCCGTGGCCTTCGTTGTCGTAGATCTTATAGTCGACGGTGCCGCCGCGCTTCTTAATAGCGTCGACTACCTGTTGAGTCTCGGACTTCGGGCAACGCGGATCGTGTCCGCCCGCCAGCAGCAGCAACGGCGCCTTGATCTGATCGATGAAGTTGATGGGCGAGCGCTCTTCGTATAGCGCCTTGTTCTTGACCGGATCACCCATCGTGGCAAGATCGCTCTCACGCAATACAGGATCTTCATTCTCGATTTCGGTGAACCAGTTCACGAACGGCACGATGGGAACGCCCGCGGCCCAGACTTCCGGGGCTTTGGTGACTGCCATCATACTGAGATAGCCGCCATAACTTCCGCCCATAACGGCGATTTTCTTTGGATCAAGATGCCCGGTCTGCTTGATCCACTCGACGCCGGCCAGCACATCCTGCAGATCGCCGCCGCCCATGTCAAACAGATTCGCCTGCTGAAATTCTTTGCCATATCCGGTTGAGCCGCGGTAGTTGGGAGCGAGCACCATGTATCCCTGATTTGCCGCGAACTGCACGAAGCGGTTGAAGGAATTCATGGTCTGCGCAGTCGGCCCGCCGTGGATGTACACGATGGCCGCGTTCTGCCCGTTGCGCGCCATATTGAAAGGCACGTAGAGAAATGCGGAGATCGTCCACTTGCCGTCCCGACTCGGATAGTGCACCAGGTAGGGCTCGACCATGTCCTCCGAGCGAATCCCGCCGACGAGGGAATGCGTGAGCTGCTGCGACTTGCCGCTAGCGAGGTGATATACCCATAGATCGCCGGGCGCGGTCGGTCCATTGTGATAGTAGAGAAGCCGAGTGCCATCGGCGCTGAAGGCCGAATGGCCCCCTGCGGGCTCATTCACGCCTTTAGGGATCGGCAGTGCCGTCGACTTGCCGGAGGCGAGATCATACACATAAATATCTTCGTTGCCGTCGACGTTGGCGCTGACGGTGATGTGCTTGCCGTCAGGGGAAAATTCGTGGGCGCGGATTTCCCACTTATCGTTTGTGAGCCAGGCAATCTTCCTTGTCGCGATATCGATGAGGCCGACGTTCTCATATCCGTTGGCCGCGTTCGACGTCAGAAGGACGCGCTTTCCATCCGGCGAAATGTCATTCGCGAAATGAAGTTGTTCTTCTTTATGCGGCGTCAACAGGGTGCTTGTAGCGGTCGCCACATCGGCGATGAATATGTTCGAGTCCGTGCCCTTCGCTTGCTCCTGCGTATAGACGATGTGCTTCCCATCTTTCGACCAGATCGGATTCGCATTGCGCTTGTCCTGCGGAGTGCTGGTCGTGAGGTGCTTCACCTCGCGCATGACCATGTCATAGATATCGATCTCGACAGCCGCCGAGGTCTTCGGCTTCACCTCGTATGCCAGATAGCGTCCGTCCGGCGACCACGTCGGATTCGTCTCCGCAATCTCACGCGTCTGCGTGACGTTCACAACCTTCCCGGTTTTCGGTGAGACGAGAAAAATGTCCCACTGCTCGTCTCCGTCGTAGTCCGACTGATAAGCGATCCACTTGCCATCGGGAGACCACGTAGGCGAAGTCTGCCGCTGATCGCTGACTGTGAGCTGGGTAGGGAAGCCGCCCTCGGCCGGAACCACCCAAATATTGTTCCGCCCGCTCATATTGGAAATGAACGCAATGCTCTTTCCATCCGGCGACCACGTCGGCCGCCCAATCTGCCGCGTCATGTAGAGTTTCTCGATCGTTAAGCTTCGCGGTTCCACTTGGGCATTGGGCTTGGATGCAATCTCCTTAGGATCTGTGACGGCTTTCGGTGCAGTCAGGGTTTGGGCGGAAATGTCGGCCACCGAACTCATCATGATGACGATAGCAAAGAGAATCGCAGGACGCATGGCGTGAATTGGCAAAGTGATGTAGAAGAGAGAGTCTAGCAAGGAAGGTCGGGCTCGGTCACATCGCAAGGAGAGTGACATCATCCATGAACTCTCGCATTCTCACTCTGGTCGCCGTCGTATTCCTCTTCTGTTACCTGACACCTGCACAGAACGCCGCACCTTCTAACGTCCATAGGTTCGGCATCGAAGGCGATCACTTTGTGCTCGACGGCAAGCCCTTCCAGATTATCTCCGGCGAGATACACTACGCGCGCATCCCTCGCGAATACTGGCGTGACCGCCTGAAGAAGGCGCGGTCCATGGGATTGAACACGGTCTCAACCTACGTCTTCTGGAACGCGCATGAGCTCAAGCCTGGCCTTTACGACTTCGCGGGCTCGCTCGACGTCGCGGCATTCATCCGCATGGCGCAGGAGGAAGGACTCTACGTGATCCTTCGCCCCGGACCGTATTCCTGCGCGGAATGGGATCTCGGCGGAATTCCCGCATGGCTCTTCAGCGACCCGGGCATAGTGTTGCGTGGAACGGACGAGAAGTTTCTTGCCCCAGCAGAACGCTGGCTCAAACGCCTCGGTCAGGAATTGGCTCCATTACAGCTCGCGCGCGGCGGGCCTATTCTTGCGGTTCAGGTGGAAAACGAATACGGCTCATTCGGCAACGATAAAGCCTACATGAGACGCACTCGCGATGCTCTGCTGAACGCGGGTTTCACCGAATCGCTGCTGTTCACTGCCGACGGAGCCGAGGAACTCGCCGCCGGGACTCTGCCTGATGTGCATGCCGCAGTGAATTTCGGTCCGGGCGATTCCCAGTCTGAGTTTGCTAAGCTTAACAAGTTTCGTCCCGGCCGCCCGATGCTCAACGCCGAATATTGGGACGGATGGTTTGATCACTGGGGAGAGCATCATCACGTCACCGACGCCGCCAAGCAGGCCAGGGAGATCGACTGGATTCTCAGCCAGGGCTACTCCATCAATCTCTACATGTTCCATGGCGGCACCAGCTTCGGTTTCATGAGCGGCGCGAACTGGGATCGTAAGACCTATGAGCCCGACGTGACTAGCTACGACTACGATTCCCCGGTGAGTGAATCCGGAGCGCTTACGAAGAAGTTCTTCGCCTTTCACGATGTGATCGCGAAATATCGCCCTGGAGTGGCGATTCCCGACCCACCGGTGCCGATTCCGGCGATTGAAGTTCCAGAATTCGAGCTACACGAAATTGCGCCGCTGTGGTCAAACTTGCCCGACCCGCTGAATGCGGACCAGCCGCGCAACATGGAAGCCTTCGGCCAGTCTTACGGCTACATCCTCTACCGAACGAAATTGAAATCGGCGACTCACGGTGAGCTCGTGCTGCCTGCTCTGCGCAGTTACGCTCGCGTCTACGTGAACTCAGAGTTGGTCGGCGTGGCGGATCGCAGAATAAAGCAGGAGCGTATTAAGGTTGAAGCAAAGGCCGGCGACATTCTCGACATCTTGGTCGAAGGCACGGGCCGTATTAACTTCAGTAGGGAATTACTGGCTGAAAGGCAGGGGATCAATGGCCCGGTCACGCTGTTGGGGCGCGAACTCGCCGGATGGCAGATCTTCCCGTTGCCGATGGCGGATCTCTCGCATCTGCAGTTTGTACTCGCGGAGCGAGGCGCGACTGGACCCGCGTTTTACCACGGCCACTTCCAGTTGCAGGCTACCGGCGATACGTTCTTTGACCTGCGCGGCTGGGGCAAGGGTGCCGTGTGGATTAATGGCCATGCTCTGGGGCGCTTCTGGAATGTCGGTCCGCAGCAGACACTCTATGTACCGGCTCCGTTTCTGAAGCAGGGAGGCAATCAAGTCGTGATATTCACCCTGGGCACGCACCGTTCGCGTCTCAGTGGCCTGCGCGAGCCGGTGTTGGACGAGATGGGGAGCGAGTAGTTCCGGGTGTGGACGCGAGCGCCGCCACCTTTCCTCTTCGCTCAGCCCAAGCTGGCCGCTGAGACGGAGGCGTTACCACTATCCCGTTGCGCCCTTGTGCATTTCTACTGTGCTCCAGGTCTTGTCTCCCGCGTGGCAGATGTTCTCCAGCGAGCATTCCGCGCACTTCGGCTTGCGCGCGATGCACAGCTTGCGGCCGTGCCAGATGATCTGGTGCGAGAACAGGATCCAGCGCTCTCGCGGAATGATCTTCATCAAGTCCTGCTCGATCTTCTGTGGCTCATTCTCTTTTGTCAGCTCCAGACGCCGCGAAATTCGATGCACGTGCGTGTCGACGACCACGCCTTCCGCTTTCTTGAACCACGTGCCCAGCACGACGTTCGCGGTTTTCCTTGCTACGCCGGGCAACGTGAGCAATGTTTCGATGTCTTCCGGAACCTGTCCGCCAAATTCGGCAACGATCTTCTTGGCCGCACCCACGACCGACTTCGACTTGTTGCGGAAGAATCCGGTCGAACGCACATCAGGCTCGAGTTGTTCCGGCGTAAGCGCGGCGAATGCCTCCACGGTGGGATATTTCCGAAAAAGCTCCGGAGTGACCCGGTTCACGTTTACGTCGGTCGACTGCGCGGAGAGAATCGTTGCCACCAGAAGCTCCCATGCGGTCGCGTGCGTAAGAGCACAGGTCACGTCCGGATACATTTCGTTCAAGTGTTTCAGAATTTCTGCAACGCGTTCAGGCGCAATCGGATTGTAGCGTTTGCCAGGTTTGCTGGCCTTCGTCCCACTTTTTTCGGGGGATACGGAAGCCTTGGCAGTCTTTGGCGCGTTCTTGATTCGAACCGCGGCCCTTTGCTTCGATTTCGCGAGCGAGAGCGCCCGCGCCACACGCACCTTGTCCTGGCGCCCGGTACGGGCCGGTTGGCGGGGAACAACTCCACGAGGCATGAGAATTCCTTTCCTGTTGATGAGCGGTCATCATAGCAACGGGTGCGGAAAGATTTCCAATCGGCAGTCGGCAATCGCAAATCGGCATTCCCGCGCATGTCCCTCGGTAACCTGCCAGGCAATTGACGCCCTCAACGGCCCTCGGTACTCTGGAGATACTCCAGATCAGGACGGATACCGTGGCAGTCAATTCCATCCAACTCGGGCAGGTGTGGCGCAGCGACACCGACGGTCAGGACTACCTCGTCACCAAGGTCTACAACGAAGTCTTTAGCCAGTACGCCATGTTGCGCCCGGCGGGCATCACCGCTCCCGATGCCCCGACTGTACGCGTGAAGGTGTCGAAAGGACCGCAAGGCGCGACCCTTCCCGGATACGCTTTCACACAAGAAGGCTCGTTCTGAAGAATCAGTGATCAGTGGCTAGGGGTCAGGGACCTCCTCCACAACCTCCCTTTGAAGAATTTTCGTTACACTGAGGAGGGACAATGTTTTACTGGCCCTTGGCCACTGCCCTTCAATGACCGAAAAGATCCTCGCCATCCTGTTCGTATTCATCAGCAAAATCATTGCCGCGACCGGCTATGCCGGAATCGCCATCTTGATGACCATCGAATCCGCCTGCATCCCCTTGCCTTCGGAATTGATCATGCCCTTTGCGGGATATCTGGTCTATCAGGGCCGCTTCAATCTTTTCTGGGCCGCGACCGCGGGGGCAATCGGCTGCAATCTGGGCTCACTCATCGCCTACGAGATCGGCGCCTATGGCGGCCGACCCCTGGTGGAGCGCTACGGACGCTGGATCCTGATGGGCCGCCGTGAACTCGATTGGGCCGATCGCTTCTTCGCACGCTGGGGATATCTGGCCGTTTTCATCGCCCGCCTGCTGCCGGTGATCCGCACGTTCATAGCCCTGCCCGCCGGAATCGCCCGCATGCCGCGAGGCCGCTTCCACATCTACACCTTCCTGGGATCATGGCCGTGGTGCCTGGGCCTCGCCTGGCTTGGCATGAAGCTCGGCGAAAATTGGCGCGAACTGGGCAAGTACTTCCACAAATTTGACGCGGTGATTGGAGTAATCATCGTTGCCGCCGCAATCTGGTTTATATGGAGCCACTGGCAGAACAGAATCAGGCGTCAGGCTTCGGGCCTCAGCCCTCAGTAGAACCCACACACCTTGTCATTCTGGGCGGAGTTGCCGCGAGCATAGCGAACGGCGGCGGAGTCGAAGAATCCCTACCCGCGTTTCGGTACTTGATCCCAGGCCACTCCTGATGTAAAAGCAGAAGCACTCACTCAAAGGAGATTCCATGACTCGCCGCCTGTGGGTCGCTTTGTTGTTCGCTGCTGCAGTCGTTCCGGTTGTTGCCCCCGCGCAAACGCCCTCGACGGAGCATCCTTTCGTCGTCGAGTACTACTACAAAGCCAAGTGGGGACACGCCGACGAATTCCTCAAGCTCTTCAAGAGAAATCACTATCCGCTCTTGAAGAAGGAAGTCGAGATGGGACGCATGGTGAAGGTCTGGATGGACCAGCCGCGCTATCACACCACTGAAGACGGTCGCTGGGATTTCCGCGTCACCATCGTCTTCAAGAATGCCACCGTTGCCAACGAAGCGTTCGACGAAGACGCTCTCAAGAAACAACTCTGGCCCGATCAGGACACCTATACGCGGGAAGAGCAGCGCCGCTTCGAGATCCTCGACGCCCACTGGGACCTGCCGATCAAGACCGTCGATCTCGACGCGAAGCCTTAGCCCAAGAGGTGCACACAGAGGAACGCAGAGTGAACCTCTGTGACACTCTGTGCCCTCTGTAGTTAAGTTTTTTTGTCGATCTTCAGAAAGTTCGCAATCATCTTTTCGTAAGCCTTCCAAGGCAGAAGACGTTTCAGCGCCAGCTGGATCTTCGCGTCGCGCCCGACCAAATATCGCAGCCTGGGGTTAGGATTCTGCGCAATCTCCACAATGGCCAGGGCGACCACACCCGGATCGGCTTTCGGAATCTTCTGAATCACCTCGCGCATGCGCAGGCTGCGTTCGAAGTTCGGAGAAGTGCTCTTCTTCGACTCCTCGCCCATGCGCGCGCCCCGCGTCCAGACACCCGTATCAAATGCTCCGGGCTCGACCAGCACGACTTGAATCCCGAGCGCCCTCACTTCGAGGCGCAGCGACTCGCTCCACCCCTCGAGCGCGTGCTTCGACGCGGCATAGCTGCTGAGGGTCGCCGAGCCCTGCAATCCTCCGATCGACGAGATCTGAATAATGTGCCCGGAGCGCTGCTTCCGCATCGTGGGCAGCACGGCCTTGGTCATGGCTACAGCGCCGAAGAAGTTAGTCTCCATTTGCATCCGCAGTTCTTCGAGCTTGATATCTTCAGCGAAGCCCCCCACCGCGAATCCAGCATTGTTGACCAGGACGTCGATCCGTCCGTAATCGCGCACTACGGTGTCTACAACAATGGCTATGGCTGGGGGGCGCGTGACGTCAAGCTCGCGGATGTCGATCTTGTCGGTGACGCCCGCGGCGGCGGCCGCCTGGTCAAGCTTCGCGCGCCGGCTCAGATCGCGCATGGTGGCGACGACACGGTATCCCGCCTTCCCCAATTCGATCGATGTGAGGAGCCCAAAGCCGCTCGAGCTTCCGGTGATGACGGCGATCTTGTCAGGCATAGAAATGGTGTATCACAAGGTCTGAGTGGCGGGACTAACTAGTACCGAGTGCCCAGAACTTGTCTCACAAATGGCTGAAAGGGCGCAGCTTCAGAGGCTGAAAAATGCCGCCGCTAACCTGACTTGAAAGGGCACGGCTTTCAGCCGCGCCGCATAAAGGTTAGTGGAAGAGCGGCGCTTTAGCGCCGCGTCAGATCCAACATAAGATTGGGGCTTTTTAGCCCCTGCGTGCAACTACTGGAACGCCGCGCTGGAAAGTGGGACAATAACAGAAACAAGCTGTCTGTTGCCTCCGCGAAAGCGCGCGCCTATAGGAGGTCTCATGCTGGCGACAAGGCATCGATTACCGCGCAATCCGCTGTTTCAGTTCCATCCCATGCACACGCTGTTTTCAGTTCTAGGTGCGCTGATTCTGTTCGGATTGCTGATCTGGTTCCTGGCAGTTCCGGCGAAGTAGACCGCTCGGCGGCGAAGCGCGCCGCTCGTAGGAGCGTTCCCGTTTCGTCTCACTCTTTGCGATGCGCGTACACCCTCGCGCGATGTTAAACCTCGGTAACAATCCTCAAGAAATTCCTTTATCCGCGCGATCAAAATTTGGAATTAGACATCGTCTCTGCCAAATCGATAATGTTTGTCATGGACTCATCTTTGGCGCTTGAAGACTCACACGTAGATGTACTGCATGAAATTACCCTCCGTCTGAATGCAGCAGATGGATTTCACGAAGTCTTGGACCGGGTTGTTGATTTTGCCACCGCGCTGGTGAAGTGCGATTCCTGCCTCATTTATGTGCTCGAAGATGACGAACTCGTCTTGCGGGCGTCCAAGAATCCGCATCCCGATGTGGTCGATCGCCTGAAACTGCGCGTCGGGCAGGGAATTACCGGATGGGTTGCGGAGCACAGCGAACCGGTCGCTATTCCGGAGAAAGCTGCGCAGGACCCGCGTTTCCAGTTTTTTCACGAACTTCCCGAAGATAGCTATGAAGCCTTCTTGTCAGTGCCCCTCATGTGCAGGGGCCGCGTCGTCGGTGTCATCAACCTGCAACATCGGCAGCACCACGTGTACCGCCGCCGCGAGATTCGCATGATCTCCACCGTAGGATTTCTGGTTGGCGCCGAAATTGAACTGGCGCGTCTGGAAGAGGCTAACTCCACGCTGACCGAACAACTGCAGACCAGAAAAATTGTCGAGCGCGCCAAGGGAATTCTGCAGCGCGACCTGGGTCTGAATGAAGAGCAGGCCTATTTGGCCATCCAGCGCCAGAGCCGTCAGAAGCGCAAGCCGATGAAGGAAATCGCGGAAGCGATCGTGCTGAGCGATGACGTGCGCGGAAATTCCCAAGTGCAGGCGACGTAAGACGGTTAACGCGTCCGATCTGGCTCTGTTTCCTTATCCTCATTCGCATTGCGGGTCAACAATGCTAAGTCCTCCGTACCTGGTTTTGGGAAGGGAACGGCTTTTAGCCCTGTCGCTTACGCCGTAAAGACGCGGGGTTTCAGCTCCTTAGGGACGCCGAAGGCTTTCGATTCATTGTGAGATAACCTCCAGTGCCTTCACCACAATCAGGCTGGCATCGTCCTGAAAATGCTCGCCGCAATGTTGGGAGGCTGCGTGCATCAAGAGCCCCAGCAATCCGTCGGCGCTCGATTTCGAATGCTCCCGCGCCATGCGGATCAGGTTGTGCTCTCCAAGGAATTCTTCGTCTTGATTGCAAGCCTCGACCAGGCCATCGGTGAAGAGCAGCATGCGATCCCCCCTGCTCATCTGTAACTCGCTTTGCTGATAAAGCCAGTTGGGAAGCTGTCCTAAAACCGCGCCTTCCGCGTGCAACTCCGTCGATGTGCCGTCGGCCCGAATCAACAGCGGCGGATTATGACCGGCGTTGCAATACGTCAACCGATTGGCGGAACTGTCGAGCACCCCGTAGAAGAATGAAATGAATTTTCCCACCGGAGTCAGATCGCACAGAATGCGATTGAGCCGGTGACATAATTCAGCGGGCGGTAGATTCTGACCGATCAGGGGTTGCAGCGCCGCCTGCAAGCTCGACATCAGCAGGGCCGCGGGCATCCCTTTTCCAGCGACATCCGCGATACACAGAGCCGTTTGCCGATCGTCGATCCGCACGACGCTATAGTAATCTCCGCCGACGAAGCGCAGCGGCCGGGTGTCGGCGGCAATCTCGTAGCCAGCGATTTCGGGCAATCGTTTCGGAAGGAGGCTGTCCTGAATCTCCCGTGCTTCGCGCAGCTCTTCTTCGTGTTGCCGCTGCCTTTGCCGCTGTTCCCGAGCCCGAGAGAGCTGCTGCTCCAGCTTCTGCAGCAGGTCGCGATTCTCCCAGGGCTTTTGTACGAAATCGGAAGCGCCGCGCCGCATCGCTTCAACCGCTAGGTCCACGCTGCTCCATGCGGTCATCACCACGACGGGAACCACACAGTCGATGGAACGAATTTTCGAAACCAGTTCCAGTCCCTCTGCGCCGCCGACGGTATCGCGCGTGTAGTTCAGGTCCATCAGGACCGCGTCGAACGACTCGCTCTCCAGCGCATGCAAAACGCGTGTGGGATGCGTGACGGTCTCGGTCGAGAAGCCCGATCCGTTCAACAGCATCTGCAGCGCGAACAGAACGTGCTGCTGATCGTCGGCGATCAGAACCCGGCCGGTGTTGAGCGGCCTAACCGCGTTTGTTTCTTGGCTGGATCGCGCACTCATGCGCGTATCCATTGCATACTCAGGGCCATCGCTGGATGCCACACAGGTTGTTGATTTCACAGCCGCTAACCGAAGACCTCCTAAGCCCGGCAGCACCCCGCGCTGTGCGCTCACGGAATCGCCTGTCCGAAATCGGACAAGGCGGGGCCCAGACCCGACCCTAACGGAAGCAAAAAGGGCTCTTACGAAATCGGATGCAAGAAGAGGGTGTTAAAACGGGACTTCTGGTCGATCACGCGCGGCCAGAACGCACATTCTCCAGCCGGTAGCGGCGGAGTGTGAAAGCCCGGCACGGCAGGCCGGGGGAGGTAGCCTTCGCGCAGCGATGGGCTACAGTCTGGTTGACGGCGGCCTTGTGTTGTCTGGGAGTTTCGAGTTTCGCCGGTGCGTTGGCGACCTCGCTTTACCAAGACGCAGCACGGCTGTCGCGGCTTATCGCACGTCTGACGGTGGCCTTTGGATTTCTCGTTCGCGCTTGGCGCTTCTCCTCACTTCGTGTCCTTCTCGATCATCACGTCATCACATCATTCCGCAGTTCGCTGAGATAGTTGACGAAAAATCCCAGTTACACTCAAAATCCCCTAAAAACGCGTAATCGCGAGGGAGGGTAATTACATGTCGGCAGAACTTGAGTATTACAAAGAGCATGCTGCTCACGGAAGACACGTCGAGCTTCAGCGCAGCGCAGTAGCTGGCTTAACCGCGACAATTTCGGGCGGACTCGTCGGAGAATTGTTGAAGCAAGGCTCATTAACGCGGTCTCAGCTTCCATATTCGGTGGCTTTGTTTGCGTTGGGGTTCGTGTCGTTCTTGCTGAGCGCAAAACTGTACGAGCGCTTTAGGCTCCATAACGCGATCGCGAGGGAGGCGCGTAACAAACTTGATCCGTCGCTCGCAGCGTTAAGGAGCACGGTGGAGCGGGAGCACAAGAAGGAGTTTCCGTTTCTTTACGAGTTACCGCTTCACTTGGTTTGGAACTCGCTATTCGCTCTGATGGGGCTTGTCGGGCTGGTAACGACAGTTCTTATCTTGTTCAAGTCTCATTCTTGAAGCGGTGGGAGCCGACGGCAGATGTACAACTACCGACTTCATTCTCGATGCGGGAGCGGCACAACTGACAGCGGATTTCAGCGCGCTGCTCCAAGGCTGGGGCTACTGGGGCAATCCTGATCTGGTGACGCCCACGAACGGCGGACTGCACAGCGACCGACGATGCGGCCCCAAGCGGCATTGCGCAGCAGCGCTTGGCACTGGCGGTTCAGTGAGGATTGCCAAGTTCACCGTTCGTTGATGTCTTGCCGGCGCGGAGGCAAAAGAACGCCGCAAGCGCGCGCATCGTGAGGCTGCTGCCTCATCCCAAGGCTCGCTACCTGATTTGCATCTCGACGGTGAAGGGAATGGCCGGAAAGCGCAATCACTCAGCCTTGGCTGAGCCGCTTCGGTCGCAAAATCGCGCGATTGCCCGTATCTTCCCTTGAGAGGGGTTGCCAAGCCCTGTGGCAGGAGAATCTTCGCTCTCGACATGAGCCGTGAAGGCACCTTTACATGCACTGAAAGTCGGTCTTAGCGGACGGCACGCCTTTCGTAGCAGGTCTAAAAAAGGGCGGATACCTAGTTGAATATCCGCCCTCCCGTTCTTACGGCTACGTTATTGTCCGGACGTCGCCACGCTCGGAACCGCCTTCGCCATCTGTTTCGTCGGATGCGACGGCATGTTGAAGCGCAAGGTCATGCCGAAGTCTGCGAGTTGCATCGCCGAGGCATAGCTGCCGTCTCCAATGCTTTCAAGCAGAAGCTTGTTCGAATCCGATGGCTTGCTGTCTTCGTAGTTGGTGACCAGCAGCATGAATCCCGCTCGAGTGCCGCTGAGCTTGGTCAGGGTTAACACCGCCGAGGCCTGGTAGGGATCGTAGGAGAACTCGTAGTCTCCCGCCGGCACCACCGCATTGCCCCAGTTGACGTTGTGAGTGAGTGTGAATTTACCGTGCGCCGGTTCCTGCGCGGCCGCCAGGTTGGGCGTGAGGGTCATGGCGCTCACGGCCAGCACTGCGGCGTAAACGAATTTGCGAATTGTGGTCATGGAATCTCCATTCTGCCCTGCATGTCAGGGCAAGTCTGACGAGCACGCTGTCCGGTAGAGACACAGGTACGGTCACGCGGATCGCATGGGCTCAGGCTGTAGTGGAGAACGACAAGGTCAGGAGATTGTCGATGCCGCGATCTCGGCTGGCATGCAATCAGGGACTCCGCTAGGACCGGCAAACTTAGCTGGGACGCGAAGTGATTTCACTATGCAACAGCATTGGTGCAGGAGTCCAATTCAAAGAATCTATGAGAGAGATTCAGCAAGCGCTCGGAACCAAGGTAAACCTCGCAGCGAGTTACGCTGGGTTCAGCGTTGTCTGGCTGAATACTGCGGTTCCAGCCCAAAGCAACAGCATGAATCCTATCCAGAAGCGAATCCAACATCTCAAACAACTGCACGAGAGATTGGGCATCCGCTAACGCCGTTAGCAACCGCAACGCGGCGGAAGGAACATCAGACTCTCCGCCGCTTTTTCTGTATCGAGATTAATTGCGGAGTCCTAGGCTGCTTTTTTGCCAGATGCGGCGTGCATGTGAGATGATCTAGAGTTCATACAGTGGCAGTGGCAGTGACTAGCCACCGCCACTAAGAAAGGCGATCATGTATCAGAAGAAGCCGGGAGTCTTTATGGCCGACTGGTGGGATGCGGACGGCCGCCGTCATCGCAAGCAGTTCTCCAGCGCCCCGGCAGCCCGTGAGCACGAGCATCGCGAGACCGCCCTGGCGCACGCTGAACGGGCCAGCCGCGAGATGAAGCTGGCCGCCCGAACGGGTGGCGGAAAACGCTCCCAGCCCAAGCCAGAAACCGGCACAGTCGAGCCCGCCAAGGGCAAACTCGGTGTCATGATCCCCGGCATGGGTGCGGTCGCAACAACTTTCGTCGCCGGTGTCGAAGCCATCCGCAAGGGCCTCGCCAAGCCCATCGGTTCTCTGACGCAGATGGGCACCGTGCGCCTGGGCAAGCGCACCGACGGCCGCTCTCCGAAGGTGAAGGAGTTTGTCCCGCTCGCCGGACTCGACGACCTGGTCTTCACTGGCTGGGACATCTTCGAAGACAACATGTTCGAGGCCGCGTCCAACGCCGGCGTACTCGACTACCGTCTCCTCGAGCAGTTGAAGCCGTTCCTGTCTTCGATCACCCCGCGTGCGGCGGTGTTCGACCACAACTACGTGAAGAAGATCGACGGCCCCAATGTGAAGAAGGGCAAGTCGAAGATGGATCTCGCCGAGCAACTTCGCGACGACATCCGCGAATTCAAGAAGTCGAGCGGCGCGAGCCGCCTGATTACGATGTGGTGCGGCTCGACCGAGTCCTACATCGAGCCCACCGAAGCGCACCAGTCGCTGAAAGCATTCGAGAAGGCGCTGCGCGAGAACGACGAGATGATCGCGCCCTCGATGATCTACGCTTACGCGTCGCTGATGGAGGGCGTCCCGTTCGCGAATGGCGCCCCGAACCTCACCGTTGACTTGCCGGTGATGCTTGAGCTGTCGCGCAAGCACGAAGCGCCCATCTGCGGCAAGGACTTCAAGACCGGACAGACGTTGATGAAGACCGTGCTCGCGCCAGCCTTCAAAGCCCGCCTGCTCGGCCTCGCCGGATGGTACTCGACGAACATCCTGGGCAACCGCGACGGTGAAGTGCTGGACGATCCGGGTTCGTTCAAGACCAAGGAAGAATCGAAGCTGGGCGTGCTCGAGCACATCCTGCAGCCCGGACTTTATCCCGAACTCTACGGGAACATATTCCACAAGGTCCGCATCAACTATTACCCGCCGCGCGGCGACAATAAAGAAGGCTGGGACAACATCGACATCTTCGGATGGCTCGGCTATCCCATGCAGATCAAGGTCGACTTCCTCTGCCGCGACTCGATCCTGGCCGCGCCCATCGTGCTCGACCTGGTTCTATTCCTCGACCTGGCGCAGCGCTGCTCCGAGCTGAAGGGCTTGGGTATCCAGGAGTGGCTCAGCTTCTACTTCAAGTCGCCGATGACGGTTCCGGGACTGTATCCGGAGCATGATTTGTTTATCCAGTTGATGAAGTTGAAGAACACCCTGCGCCATCTCAAGGGCGAGGAGCTGATCACTCACCTGGGCCTGGAATACTACGACTGAGGTCTCAAATCGAGGCTGAGCATGCTATAATGACCATGGTCATATAGAGGTGACTATATGAAGACCATGGCTGCCGGCGAGTTCAAGGCTAAGTGTCTGCAGGTGATGGATCAAGTGCACTCCACGAGGACTCCGATTGTCATTACCAAAAGGGGCAAACCCATTGCGAAGTTGGTGCCCGCGGAGGAATTCCGCTCCACGGCCTTCGACTCGCTGAAAGGGAAGATCGAAATCCTGGGCGACATCGTCTCTCCGGTCGTGCCGCTAGAAGATTGGGAAGCTCTGAAGTGATCCTGCTCGATACTCACGTGCTGGTCTGGATGGTTTCCGACTCGAGCCGCCTGTCGCGGGATGCAGCTCGCGAGCTGCGCAAAGCGGAGCAAAATGGGGAACTGGCCATTGCGTCGATCACGCTCTGGGAACTGGCGCTGTTGTATCACCACGGCCGGCTGAGGACGTCTGGCAGTATGGAATCGGCCATTCGGACGATACTTGAAAAAGCGCAGGTCCAAGTTATTGAGGTCACGCCTGAGATCGCAGCTCTCACGACCACGTTCCCCCATAACTATCCCAAAGACCCTGGAGATCGACTCATCGGTGCCACGGCCCGCGCCTACGGCCTGACTCTGATCACGCAAGACGAACGAATTCTGAGTAGTCCACTGATCCGTACGGTCTGGTGATTCCCGCCGGCTGATCGAGTCCCTCGTGCCACAGTAGATGACCGGTTCTGCATTACCCGATCCCCTTTTCCTTCTTATACTCATCAAACCCCGCCAGGAACCGGTCAATATCCTTCTTCTGCAGGTAGTACGGCGTTGACAGCCGCAGCTTGTGCGGATCGCCGCCGCGGATGCGGATCTTCTGCGTCTTCCACAGCCAGTTCTCGAGATCGCCGCGTTGGACCGGAGGAACGTTCACACTGACGATCCCACATCGCAGGGCCGGGTCGGGCGAGGTCCAGGATTCCGCGCCGCGCTTCTGCATCTCGGCGAGAATGTAGTCGGCGAGCATGCGATGACGCTTCTCAATTCGATCCATCCCAATATCATTCGCCAGTTTGATTGACGCGCGCAGTCCCCATAGCGCCGGCACGTTCGAACTGCCAATCCGCTGGAAGCGTTCGGCGCGAATCTTCACATCGTCCCAACCTTCGGTGGCGATCGTGTTCCACAGCCGGTCGATGACTTCATCGCGCACATAGAGGAATCCCGAGCCTTTGGGCGCCATCAGCCACTTGTGCGGGCTCGAAGAATACATGTCGCAACCGAGGTCGTGCACGTTCAGCCGCATCATTCCTGGTACGTGCGCGCCATCAACGGCGGACAGAATTCCCTTGCTGCGCGCCAAGTCCGCCAGTTCCTTTGCCGGCAGCACTACTCCAGAGAACGTCGTGATATGGCTGAAGAACATCACCCGCGTGCGCGGCGTGATCGCGTCATTGAACAGGTTGAGCACTTGCGCAGCATCTTTGACGGGGCGGGGAAGCGTGATCTTTTTGATCACTATGCCCGAGCGCTTGGCCTTCAAATCCCAGGGATGCTCGCCGCCGGGATGCTCCTGGTCGGTCATCAACACTTCATCGCCCGCCTTCATATCGAGTCCGTTGGCGATGTAGCTGTTCGCCTCGGTCGCGTTGCGCAGCAGCGCAATCTCGTCCCGCTTGCACCCGACGAACTCCGCCAGCGGATCGCGGAATTCGTTCCACGCAGCGTATCCCCAGATCGGATAATCCTCCGGATCCTGTTGGTCCATCTTCTCGGTCGTGGTGTAGCCGTCGAAAATCGCGCGCAGCACGGGCGCAGGGCTCGATCCCACGGTGCCGTTGTTCAGATAAACCTCGTCTTCGGGGATGAGAAATTGTTTTCGCATCGCTGCCCAATACGCATCTTCGTTCTTATCGAGCAGTGAGTGGTCGGGCAGTGGCGACGTCTTCTCGAGTTGAGCGAAGAGACTTCCACGCAGGGCCATTGCGGCGGCGATGCCGGTCGCGGCGGTAGAAAGAAAATGACGGCGGTCGAGCACAGGGGACCTCCTGAGGTCGCGAACGTTATACCACGCGGGTGGATGAAAAGCGGCGTCGCGGGTCGACCATCGGTCGTTGGCCCCGAGTCGTCCAGCGTCCGAATCGCGCTTGTGTAGGGGCGGGCGTCTTCGTCCGTCCCGCGAGCAAAGCGAGCCTTGCGGGTCGACCGAAACCACCCACGTAGAAAAGATGGACCATGTAGGGACAGGCGCCTCGGCTGGCCTGCCCTGACTGCTGCGGCTGCGGACGTTACGATTTTGGCATTCGTGGTCGTGGCGGGTGTGGGCACGGTCGCTTCGCGACCGGGGCGGACGGGGGCGTCCGCCCCTACATGGGCGCTCCCCTTCGCTTCGCTCAGGGTCGCTGGACGGGCGAAGGCGCCCGTCCCCACATTTAAACCTCCCGTCTCCACACCTGCACCTGCTCTCACACCTACACTCGTTCCCACACCTGTACTCGTTCCCACACTTACACCTGTCCTCACACCCTCCGTTCTCACACCTCTTGTCCCTCCACCTGCAACTGTTTGGGCGGCGCGTTCCAGTGCGGCGCGGGTTGCGGCCTGTTGGTCGCGCCATTCCTGGGCCTTGTTGGCGCGGCGGCGCTGTTCGGCGATCTGGTGCTCGGACTGCGGCGGCAGGAATGCGCTGTAGGGGAGGTCGGCTTCTGACGTGTCGGCGTCGTCGAGGTCGACTGGGGGAGCGGCGTATTCGGGGATCTCTTTGACTGTGCCTTTGCCTAGGATGCCGAATTTCACGCGGGCGGCGTTTTTCACGGCGATGTGCAGGGCACGGATGATCAGCGCGGCGCGCTTCAGGTCAATCGTGTTGCGCATCAGAGCGTTGATGACTTCCATCAGAGCGTACTGGATCGACTCTTCGTCTTCGATTAAGGCGATGGGATGGAGGCGCGATTGTTTGGGACGGCGGACGCCGCGGTGGGCGTTCTGGTGGAAGTAACAGAATTGCTCTCCGCGGAGAGCAGGGGAGTCGCAACGGACTCCGGTGACTTTGATATGAGTGCAACTGTGATCGTTGGACATGTCGTTTACCTTTGCGAGAATTTTTTGATAGTGGGGCCGTAAAATCCTGGCTTCTTTGGAGTTAGGGGCCAGGGCCAGGATGAGGTCTGCGTAAAATCTTGGAACTCAGGGGTTGTGAGTAAAATCTTGCGGATTAAGGAGTTAATGCTGTTTTTGGGCAGGGCGGGGAGTTTCGAATCGGGAATCCACGGGTCAACAGCCTCACCACAGAGGGCACGCAGGGGCACAGAGGACTGCTTGACCTCTGAGTTTTCGGTGCGGGGCGTTCGGCATTGTGGGCCGGATGGAGTTTGCCTGGGACCTTGGTCGTGCATAGTCCCAGATTTACTCAGGTAGATTTCTCAGTAAAGGTCACATGTCACAAGGAAAAAATAAAGCTGTGGAAAACTTTTCGGCGCGTGGGCCGATCAACGGATTGCTTTCGAGATCTCTTACATTGGGACGAAGCGACCATGTAAGGCACTCGAAACTCTGCAACGAGGTCCGTGGTGCCCAGGCTTCGAAAATCACGAAGCCTGGGGCAACCAGTTCTGAGAGGGACAAAATTCCCACTCGATGGCGATCTTGCGTGCGCAAACTGCGCCGCGTGGTTGAGGCGTTCCGCTCGCTGGAGACCGGCCGGAGATCGAATCATTCGGCCGGAGGGAGTGTCAGAGGCTGAGCCAGTGTGAAGCTGAGCGCCGACTCGGCCGGGACTTCAATCTGTTTGTTCCCGGTGAAAGCGCCTCCGACAAAACCTGCTGCTGCACCGACGCCAGCACCGATAGCGGCACCCTTACCTCCGCCTGCGATGCCTCCGATCAAAGCGCCGCCGGCGGCGCCTCCGCCGGTAGTAGCGGCTGTCCTTTTGCCCTTTCCCTTTGTTGTGCTGCTCAGCAAGTTGGTGTGGATTTGATACGTATGTCCACCCAATGAAATGCTTGTGAGCGAGAGGTCCAGTTGCCCTTCACCTTTCACCTTGCCCTTGGCCTTGGCCGTTACCACCTTGCCACTGACGGTCGATCCTGTAGGCAGAGCCGGCCTTCCTCCCACGCTCACCGGTTGCGCCAGCGTGGCGAGAAAAGTCTGGCCGGTCTGGCTGTTTTTGGAACTCAATGCCTGCCCGGTCCTGATGGTAAGAACGGTTCCGGCCGGCACTACGATGGGCTGGGGCGTGGGCTTCTCCACGGGCGGAGGCGCAGCCATCGCCTCAGGCTCGACCGTCGTCTGGTCATCGACGTCAGCCACTCCCGGCTCTTCATGCGCAATCTGCTCTAACTTCTGCTGGGCGGATGGCGTGCTAACCTTGCCGCTCAGCGTGACCTTATTGTCCTTTACCACTACACTGACCTGTGAGTCCTTTGTTTCCGGTTCAGTGGCAACCTTATTCTGAATATCCTTGGCAATGACATCGTCGCCGGACTTACGTGAACACGCGACCAAAAACCCCAACAACGCGCCCACGAGCAACACTGAAATGGTTGAATTGTGCAGGTTGCGCATATGCCTCCTTACTTGAGCCCGCTCGATTCCAGAAATTTGCAGGAACACGCCCAACTTTCAGCTTAATGAACCCGACCAGTTGTTGAGCAACGCCTTTGTCTTCGCCACGTAACAAGACAATGCACGGTACAAGCTAGACGCGACGTTGATGATAGCGAGAATGCTCCAGGGATCGACCTGTCAATTCTCCCAGTGTTCACATTCGACTGCAGACACCAAAAGAACGATTCTCACTTTTTATTACCGACTCAAGACAGGCGCAGACTCTTGAGCGAGGCCCGATCGGTCCCGCCGCTAATATTTGGCACGATGGTCAATTCGAGTACGGCGATGCTCGAAAGCTCGACTTGATATTCCTCGGCCTCGCGTGTCGTCTCGGGAGGGCTGAAGTTCCACTGCTGGCGGACAATTTCCCGAAACGAGTTTCCGCCATCGGAAGACCACCGCAATACGAACTCTTGTGTGCGGGCTGTTTCATTTTCTTCAAACACCAGCGATATCCGTTTCAACCTATGCGGCTGGTCAAACACGAGGCGTATCGTTTGCGGCCCCGCCTCTGCGGCGCGCCAGCCCTGAGCCTCTCCGGAAGCGAAGGCAGACTCGACAGGAAAATCCTTCTCCTCTGAGGTGATCTCAACAGTGGCCGCCCGTTCGACATCCAGCCAACCTTCATTGCGCGATCCGACCGTCTTTAGGGCAGGACTGATAAGTCGTTTACGCATATAGAACCAAGTTTACCCCGCTCCGCAAATGATTAGCACTATAATGTGTGCCACGCGAAGCGGCATATGGTCGGTGGGTTAAAAGGGTCCGGTTCAAAATCAGCCCGGTTCCGCATGCTCGGGCTGCTCTTTGTTTGTCTACTCCTTCTTGCCGCGTACTTTCTTCGGCGTCGCTCCGGTGATGAGGTGCACTTCAGTCGCGACGTCCGTCCCATCCTGAATCAAAATTGCATGCCGTGCCACGGGGGCGTGCGCCAGAAAAACGGCGTCTCGTTCCTGTTTCGCGAAGAGGCGTTGGGCACAGGAAAATCGGGCAAGCGAACGATTGTGCCGGGAAAGCCGGATGAGTCGGAATTGATTGCGCGGGCAACCTCCTCGGACCCTGATGCCCGGATGCCATATCATGCACCGCCTTTATCGCCCCAACAGATTGACGTCCTGCGACGGTGGATCAAACAGGGCGCAAAATGGGAGGACCATTGGGCCTTTGTTGCTCCGAAGCCTGAGGCTCTCCCTGCTGTCAAGCACGGCCAGTGGCCACGTCAGCCACTCGATCGATTTGTACTTGCACGTCTCGAAAAAGAAGGCCTCTCGCCATCCCCAGAGGCTGACAAGTCTGCCTTGTTGCGTCGAGTCTCGCTCGACCTCACTGGCCTTCCACCGACGCCAGAAGAGCAGGTCTCCTTCTTCGCTGACTCGTCGCCCAATGCTTACGAACAGCAGGTCGATCGTTTGTTGACTTCACCACGTTATGGCGAGCGCTGGGCCTCGATGTGGCTCGACCTGGCTCGCTACGCCGATACCAAAGGGTATGAAAAAGACATGGAGCGCCCCGGGGTGTGGCCCTATAGAGACTGGGTAATTGATGCCTTTAACCGAAATGTACCCTATGACCGATTTGTAATCACGCAATTGGCCGGCGACTTAGTTCCCGAGGCCACGTTTGAAGATCAAATCGCAACGTCCTTCCATCGCCAAACACCAGTCAACGATGAAGGCGGTACGGATGACGAAGAGTTCCGCACAGTCGCTGTCATGGATCGGTCCGCGACTACGTGGTCGGTGGTGAACGGTCTCACCATCAATTGCGTGCAATGCCATTCGCATCCGTACGATCCGATTCGCCACGTGGAATATTACAAATCCCTGGCATTCTTCAACACCACCCAGGATGCCGATCTTCCCGAGGACACTCCGGTCTTGCGCGTACCAAAGGACAAGGCGCGTTACCCCGAGGCTGCGCAGTTGCAGCAGGAACTCGCGAAGTCAGGGTCCGCAGTGGTATCTCGTGGCAGGCAGCTCGAACAGCAATCGCAATGGTCCCCGATCCGCATTGCTTCCGCAACGGCTAGTGCGGCGCTGGCGTCGCAATGGGAAGCTTCGGAATTAGAACGTCAGTTGGCTGACCTGAAGCGAGAAAAGCTCGTCCCGAAAAAAGAAAAAGAGGAGAGCAAATATCTGAACCAGGGTATCGCTGATGCGCGCAAGAGAGCTCAGGCCGAGGCTGGTAAAGAAACGCCTCTGCCCGTCTCGGACGGGGATCTCCATGCCAGTTCTGAAATCTCCGGCAAGCAGGCTTCACGACTGACCGTAAGGGCAGATGTGCCCGTGATCACTGCATTGCGCATCGAGGTTTATCCGACCGACAGCAAAACTGCGCGCCATACTCCGGAGCTCGGATTCATTGTGGATCGCATCGATGCCTGGGTTACGGGAGATCATGGGCAAGAGAGCAAGATCGTATTCCGTTTCCTGGTCCCGGATTCTGAATCGAGTCTGGAAAGCGCGGTAAGCGCCGCCGTCCAATCGAGGCGCGAACTTTCCGATGATCCGGGGGCCAATGGGTTCCGGACGGTACCCAATCTGTTTCACACACGTTGGATAGTGGGCGTGCCTGCAAAACCGCTCAAGCTCGGCCGTGGGAGTCGGATCAAACTGCGCCTGACGCAGACTCAAGAAATTGACGACAAGCCCGCGTTGGTGCGACGTGTCCACCTATCCGTAAGTGGAGATGAATCCTGGCAAAATCTTGCCAACGATGACAGTTGGTGCGAAAAGCTCGCACAACTCACAAAACTGACTCACCAACTGAAAAAGATTCCTACCGTTCCTCTCCCCGTCATGGCGGAGGAGCTCGATTACGACCAGCGAACCACGCTAGAATTCGAGCGCGGGAATTTTCTCAGCAAGATCGGGCCTCCGCTGGTTCCCGATGTGCCGGGAATTTTTCCCCGTTTGCCGGAAGGCGCGCCGCGAAACCGCTTGACGCTCGCAAAATGGTTCTTTGCTCCCGGTCAACCGTTAACCGCGCGTACCGCTGTGAATCGTTACTGGGAGCAGTTGTTCGGGACAGGGATTGTCGAAACTCTCGAAAATTTCGGCAGTGTCGGCGAGGAACCCAGCCATCCGGAACTGCTCGATTGGCTTGCGCTACATTTTCAGAACGAACTTCACTGGGACATGAAGGCCCTGCTACGTGAATTAGTCACCAGCGCAACCTATCGCCAAAGTGCCAAGGCAAATCCGGCTCTAATTGAGAGAGATCCTCACAATCGCCTCTTGGCTCGAGGTCCGCAGCAGAGACTGACTGCGGAGATGGTTCGGGATCAGGCATTGTTGGCGAGCGGTTTGTTGTCGGACAAGATGGGCGGTCCGCCCGTAATGCCACCACAACCGGACGGCGTGTGGAATACCGTCTACAACGACAGCAAATGGAAAGACGCAACCGGTCCTGATCGCTACCGGCGTGCGATTTACACGTATGTAAAAAGGACTAGCGGCTATCCCAGCTTTCTCAGCTTCGATGCGTCCGATCATGACACGAGCCTGGCCAGGCGCATTCCGACAAACACGCCGTTGCAGGCACTGGTGACGCTTAACGATCCCGTGTATTACGAAGCGGCCGAAGCTCTGGCTCAACGCATGATCGCTGAGCAACGCAGCGTTGATGCCCGTATTGAGTACGGAGCACGGCTAGTCCTGTCGCGTGATCCGACGGATCTGGAGCTAGCAGCGCTGCGTGCACTTTTTCAAAAGACTGCCGCAACACCGACCTTGCAATCCGCCGCTGCAACAGTACACAGCAATTCTCGGGAACTGTCTGCCATGACCGCCGTGGCGAGCGTTCTCATCAACCTTGATGCATCTTTGACCAGGTAATCCCTATGGCTGATTCCAAAGCGCGTCCCCGAACTCTGACGGATATGGAAATCACCTGCGGACCGCCCGCCGAGGTTGAGCTGGCTTTCCTTCAAGCGCGAACGCGGCGGCATTTCCTTCGCAGCCTGGGCGGAGGCCTGGGTACGGTCTTCATGGGAACGCTGGCATCCACGCTTGCACCGTCCGCAAAAGCGGGACGAGCAGAAACCGCTGCGCTTGATTTCAGCCGCGACGGCAGGACTCCTCTCTCTCCTCTTCCACCGCAGTTTTCAGCGAAAGTACGTCGCGTGATTTATCTGCACATGGCGGGGGCGCCCAGCCAGTTGGAGCTGTTTGAACATAAACCGGAATTGAAGAAGTTTGATGGGCAGGATTGCCCTGCTTCGTTCCTTGCCGGGAAACGTTTCGCGTTCATCAGCGGTGTGCCGAAGCTACTGGGATCGCAGTATCCGTTTCATCAGGCGGGAAATAGCGGTCAATGGCTCTCGGACCGGCTGCCGCACATCGAGAAGCAGATTGACGATATCTGTTTCATCAGATCCATGCGCACGGACCAGTTCAATCATGCTCCCGCGCAATTGCTGGTCCAGACAGGGAACCCGCGACTCGGATACCCATCGTTCGGATCGTGGGTGGTTTACGGTCTCGGCACGGAGAATCAAAATTTGCCGGGGTTTATCGTGCTGCTTTCGGGTGGTAAGACGCCCGACGGCGGAAAGCAATTGTGGAGTTCTGGCTTTCTTCCGAGTGTGTACCAGGGAGTGCAATGCCGCTCCCACGGCGAGCCCGTGCTCTACCTCGACAACCCTTACGGTGTAAGTCGGTCGATTGCGGCGCGAAATGCTCGACACGATTGACGACATCGATCAGCAGACCTACGCCGCATTCGGAAATCCCGAGACGGTGACGCGAATCGCTCAATACGAGATGGCGTTTCGGATGCAGATGGATGCAACCGACGCGATGGACATTCGTAAAGAGCCTGATTCAGTGCATGCACATTATGGCTCGAAACCCGGCGAGGCCAGTTTTGCCAATAACTGTCTGGTCGCACGGCGATTGGCAGAGCGAGGAGTTCGATTCATTCAGCTTTATCACTGGGGATGGGACTCGCATGGTGCCGATGCCAAAGAAGCATTGAACCTGGGCTTCAACGACCGCTGCCGTGAAGTCGACCAGCCCACTGCAGCGCTGCTTTCCGACCTTAAATCGCGTGGTTTGCTCGAAGACACGCTGGTGGTTTGGGGTGGAGAATTCGGCCGCACTCCGATGAGAGAAAACCGGGGCGGCCAAGAGATGAAGTATGTGGGCCGCGATCACAATCCAGGCGCCTTCACAATATGGCTGGCCGGTGGTGGAGTAAGGTCCGGCACCAGCCACGGAGAGACCGACGATATGGGATACGAGATCGTCAAGGATCCGGTTGAGATTCGCGACCTCCACGCGACGATGCTCTATTTACTTGGATTCGACCATCACAAGCTGAACTACAGATTTCAAGGGCTGGAACAAAAGCTGACCAGCGTGAAGCCGGCGCGAGTGGTGGCTGAAATTCTGGCATGAATCTTCCCAGCCGAATTGACCAAAGCAGTGGTCCTTCCATGACACCACCGAACCGCTGGGGGAACCCCCAGCCGATTTCGCCTCGGGTTCGTGATGCTGGCTCCCATACTGATCGTGGCGACATTGGTTGCCTTTCTTCCTCCGGACGGAAATGAGCGCGCAGAGTGGATGCAGTTCATCGGACGTTTTCACCCCCTGCTCATCCATTTTCCCATCGCGCTCTTCCTGCTTGTGCCCATCCTGGAAATTATCGGCCGAAGCGCTCGCTTCGCGTATTTACGTCTTTCGGTACATTTCGTTCTGGCGCTGGCAACGCTCGGAGCAACCACAGCGGCGATTGTTGGATGGTGCCTGGGACGCAGCGGAGGCTATTCCGGCAAGCTGATCACCCAGCACATGTGGGGCGGTATATTGCTGTCAATCATCTGTTGGCTCTGCTGGTGGCTGCGCACGCAGCTGCGCGAGCTCAGCGTAACCTACCCAATCGCGCTA
Source organism: Terriglobia bacterium (assembly GCA_963743105.1). Lineage (GTDB taxonomy): Bacteria > Acidobacteriota > Terriglobia > Terriglobales > Acidobacteriaceae > Sulfotelmatobacter. The sequence continues at coordinate 15,788 of CAVUOS010000016.1, read as the reverse complement.
GCGCTAGGAGTTGGACTCGTTGCATGGACCGGTTACCGAGGTGGGCAATTGTCGCTCGGTCCGAATCATCTGACCGAGCACATGCCGAACGGACTGCGTAGTCTGCTGGGTGTGGAGGGCAGCAGCGCGGCGTCAGCCTTGAGTGCCGATCCGAACACTTTTTACGGAGCACGAATTCAGCCGATCTTCACTGCGCGCTGCATCAACTGCCACGGGGCGGACAAACACAAAGGGAATCTTCGGCTCGACAGTTATCAAGCCCTGATGCGGGGTGGAAAAGATGGGCCGGTGATTCAGAGCGGAAAAATTCAGAGCAGCGATTTGTTTCGTCGAATAACGTTGCCCGTCAGCCATGACGATTTCATGCCGAAGGGAAAACAGCCCTTAACTGCGGACCAGGTGAAGACGATCGAGTTGTGGATTGGCGCTGGCGCCTCGGACACGCTCGCCATCAATGCCATCAAGAACGTGCCCTTGGTTTCTGTCGCGCCGGCCGAAGTGGAATTTGAGAAGGTCGACCACGCCACCGTAGCCAATCTGAGGTCCACGATCGCACACGCGGTCTCGCAGTTGCAAATGCAATTCCCCAATATATTGGACTATGACTCGCGAGACTCGGCCGAATTGCGATTGAATGCTTCGATACTCGGAAGCAAGTTTGGCGACCGGGATCTGGAGGCCTTTGCACCCATTGCGGAGCACATCGTTGTTGCCGACCTCTCCCGCACGGCGGTCACTGACCGTTCTGCCCCTGCCATTGCCGCCATGAAACAGCTTCGCGTGCTGCGACTCATGGACACGCGCCTTACCGACGCCACACTGTTACGCCTGGAGACCCTGACTCAGCTAGAATCGTTGAATATGTATGGCACTCCGATTACACCGGCGGTATTGCCGGCGATTGCAAAGCTTCCGAAGCTCTCGCATTTCTATGCCGGGCAGACAGGCATCCTCCCAGGGGGATCCGTGCCCGAGAGCTTGGTCGGCAAACTTATTTTCTGATTGTCATCCCGCGGCGCCGATCTTTAAATTGATAATGCTTGGTCGAGTACCACGGCCCCGGTTAAGTCCTGCGCAGAAGCGTGAGTCGCCCGATGGGCAGCCATTCGGCTACCAGAATGTCGCCATTGTCGAGAAAAATAGCGTCATGCGGCGTGATGAATTTTCCTGGCGTAAACTGCGGGCGTGACTGGCTGCGTCGGGATCCCACATCGCCGTTTTCCTCCTTGCCGTCCCCCAGTTGCGCCACCACCTTGTGTTCACGATCGAGAATACATACTTGACTATCGAGATCGGGGCACACCATCCACCCGCCCTGGATATGGAAGTTGCAAGGCATCCGCATGTGCTCCACGTCTTTGATTGTCTTCAGGTAGGTGCCGTCGAGCGTGAAGATCTGAATTCTTCTATTGCCGCGGTCGGCCACGGTCAGGAGGGGTGTTTCTCCCCGGTCGTCGACCCAGAGACCGTGAGGAGTCTGGAACTCTCCGTCGCCCTGCCCCGGCTTGCCGATCTCACCGAGAAATTTTCCATCTAGAGAATAGCGCAGGATGTGACTCGAGCCGTAGCCGTCACCCACGTAGAAATCGCCATTGGAAGCGAACGCTACATTCGTAGGCACGAAGTCGATCGGTCGCTCGCTATAGCTCGAGTCCTCACGCGGGTAGCCATGGATCCAGATTTCTTCACCCGTAAGCGTGGTCTTTACCACGCGGCAGCGGTTGATGTCGCAGTGATACAGGTACTCTGTTTTGCCTTCGCGCCGCAGTTTCAGCCCGTGTGCTCCCCCACGAAAACCTTCCCCGAACGCACGAATGAATCGGCCTTTCGGATCAAAGACAACAATCGCCTCGCCACGCATGCTTGACTTGTGGACCGTATGCCCGACGTAGATGTTCCCTTGCTCATCCTGGCAAAGCCCATGGGTGTCGCCCCACACCAGTCCGTCCGGCGGAACAAGCCAGTCATGGACGCACTCGTAAGTGTGCTCCCCCGAGCCGACAACTGGAAGTCGAGTGCCCGACTTATCCGAGGTCTGAAGGTAGAACCTTGACGGGAAAGTCACAGCTAAGCCGGCAGCCCAGCAGGTGGTCAGAAACGATCTACGATTTTGTTTGTTCATGGCGGCAGCCTATCATCCGGGTTCAACACGACAACGCCTAAGGCCCAATTTCAGCCTCGACGCTCCGTCCCGCACCCTCTCAAACTCCCTCGTGGGGCAACTTTCCTACTCTTTTTCCCCGCCTTGCATCAGCTCGACGATCATCGAGAACAGTTGATTCCTGGTCTCCACTCTCACGCCCGCACGAGTGATGTAACGAATGACGATGTCCACGCCGGCCCCCGCCGGCCTGAGATTGACCGACGGCATGGCGCTAAACTGTGGCGAGCCCTCTTCGTGCGTCACCCGCTTCCATTCCATTTCCGCCATCTTCGCATCCGCTTCCGTGATCTTCACCGTCGCGTCATAAATTCCCTTCAGTAGCGGATGAATACTCGTTCCCGGAGGAACGCTCACCTTAATCTCATCCCACATCCACTGTCCCACAGTGGAGAAGTTGAAATACTTCCCGCGTATGGCATAGCCGTTCAGGAACGAGACTCTCCTGCCCGTAGGATGTCCATGCGCCGTCCAATTTCCTGTTTCCAGCAGCCACGTGCGGAACAGCCCGAGCTGTACCACCTCGCCTCCCACTCCATCAATCTCGACCCAGTCCCGAACCCTCACTCCGTTGGGCCCCATCAAAACGAACCAACCGCAGAATGCCAGGATGAAATCCTGAAACACCACGGTCAGTCCTGCGGTCACCAGGCCCAAAATGGTCGGCATCTGCTGTGGTACGCCGAATATGATCAGCAGAACAAGTAGCAGCCCGACCAGTTGCGTCCCCAGATTTAGAACCGTTTTTAACGTCTGTCTTTGGCGAGGATCACGAACCATTCTCTCCAGCGCCACTTGCAGACCCCACCCCGCCAGGATCACCAAAATGCAGATCGCCGCAATCATCGCGACAGACTGCAATATCAGGTGAACTACGATCTTTTGCTGTAACTCGACTTGCTCTCCCCAGCGCCTGTAGAGATCCTCGAGCTGCTGCTGCGCTCCCAGCCGATCATGGAGGATACTCAGGATGTTCTGTTGAACGCTCAGCCGCTGCAGCCGCTCGATTCGTTCCGAAGGTGATTCTGCCGGCGCTTTGGCCGCGAGGACAGCGGCCTCTGCCTTCATGCTTTCTTCATCGCCCGAGAGCGCAGTCACGTCAGCCTTGGCCAACTGTTGCGCCTGGGCAACCAATTCCGTTCTCGTTCGCAAAGAACGCCACGTGGAGAGCTGCTGGGCGAACGTCTTGTACTGTTCGGCTGATGCGACAGCAGTTTGCCCCTCGTCCGTGGACGCGTTCTCCCTGTAGCGCTTCATGGCGGCTTGACGCGCCGCCAGTTCCTGCTGCAGCTTGACTCGCCGATCTCCACTTTCACGTGCGAGGTCCTCGATCGAATCGGCCAACTCGGCTTGGTCGAGGCTGAGTTGCGCTTTCGCAATCTCCAGGTCGCTGGTGCTGGAAACCGCACCGGCCGCTGGTTTCGCGCCCGCGCCCGCACTGAGTGACGCGACGCGAGCCTCATCATTCTTGATCGTTTCCTGTAGCTCGTTGACCCTTTGTTGCAGTGCCAACGCCTTACCGTTCAGAGTTGGTTTTGCAAACGATGCCTGCCTCAGTGACTGCGAGAACGCCTGGTCGACTTCGTGATCCGCAAGACGCTCAGCCTCCCTGGCGAGTTTCTTCTCCTCCGCCGACTGCGCCAGTGCCGCTAGAGCCGCCGCTGTCTGCCAAGGCCGTTGATCCACAATTCCCAGCGGCACATAGGCTCCCGTCCAACTCCCCTTCCTGGCCTGCAGAAACGGAAGATACGCCATCACCCCCCGAGTCATAAACGCACCCACCAAGGTGGCGGCCAGCACAAGTAGCATGATCAACACAATTACCCTGCGGGACCGATTCATGCGCACACCTTATCCTTCGAGATCTTCGTTTGACTTTATCGCAAACCGGGAACAAACGGCACCCGCCAGTTTGAGGAAGACTATTCACCGGCAACCGGGCCTCGCACACGCGATTCGAGGTACATGCGGTAACGAGTGACCACAATCCGGCTGAAAGCGAGCCGAGGTTCGGAGCAGAACCACGCAAAGACTGATCGAGGACAAATTCGTAGACGCTGCTCGATCCGGGTGACCTGAGGCAGTTGAGCACTGTCGGCTTGGAATGATCGAGGTCTGGCAGCGGGAGCGTTCTGCGATGATAGTGAAGTCTGTGATGCTGACCGACGAAGGGCGGAACGCTCAAAGCGCTTGTTGGAGAAGCACTTCATTCCGAAGGTCCTCTTCGGCTTTCACGTGTTCTCTTCGCTCGCGAACTTGGTTTGCCGACCCATGGCGTAAAATCGCGATAGAACTCATTGACCAGTTGGTAGCGTGTTGCGACACGGCGCTTACCGATGCTTGCGGAAGATTTCGAAGATCAGATTGAAGAATTGCACTAGCGTTATCCCAATGGTGACATAGACCGCAATCTCCAGCCGGCGACCCGCCTCCTGAGTCCCACGCAGCAGGTCGGCGACATCCTTCGTGGACTGTTGCAGAGTATCCGCCAACTGCTCAAAGTGCTGCAGCGAAGCCCTCATTTTGTCCGAGGTCCTCGACATGGCCAGCGCGGCTTCACCGAATTGCTGTCCATTGCGCAGGTCAAGTTCAGCCCGGCACGCGGTCCACCACGAACTCCCGGGAGGACTGTCATACATCCGTTGCCGGATCTCCACATAAGAATGGTTGCGCAACACCTCCACTAGCGCCGACACTTTGTCGGACGCTTGGGCGTGCTCGCTGCCCTTGGTTTCCGAAGCTTTCACCTCACTGACGATAACCGGCATTCAAGGATCGTATCAGCCGTCTCTTGCCGAATTGAGGTGCCCGAAGTGCATATCCACCCTGCGTTTCCGCACGATCTAGCTATTGGTAACGACCTTACCCATGCCCTTTCAGCCATGAGGTACTTCGGCCTTTCGTGTGGGAGCGAGCGCTACGCGCCGCGGAGGATCGGCACCACACCGACGACCGATTCGTGTAGCTGGTGAACATCCCGATCCCACACATCTTCCGTCCACTTTCCAAATGCTTCAGATGTGAAGTGAATCGAAAGGAGTCGAAGTTTGAGCGCTAATTCCGCCTGTGCTCCTGGATACAGTTTTTGCCGGTTAATGGTTAGGACTGATCACCGCACGGACGGGAGAACGAGCTATGGCGTTAAGCCCATGGACAACTGGGAATGTTTCGTTGCGGTGGCTCCGTTGGTCCGCGAGGATCGAGCTACCCGGGCAGAGCAAATCCGTGTTGGTATTCTTGGCGTTGCCCGCAAATAGTGCGACTTAAAGGATTGTTTGGCGCGATAAACAAGAACTCTGAGGTAGTCACGGGTCACACCAAAATCGCGGCACACCTCATCTTTATTCCGTTCCTCAAGGAACAGAGCCTTCAACAAGCAGCGATCTTTTTCCGGGAGTTCGTCGAGAGTCTGCCGAACCCTTTGTTGCATTTGGCGCCGGTCAATGGCTTCGGTGACACTCATAGCTGGATCACGAATGGCGTCGAAGACTCCGGCGTCAGCCGAAACCTCTCGGCTGCACGTTCGATGATGCTCATGTAATACGTTGTTGCACACAGAATTGACGAAGGGCCCGAGGCGTTCCGGCTGATGGATGCTCTGTTTGGCCAAAAGCCGCAGGACGCGCGTGAGGGTCTCTTGCCGAACATCTTCGATTGCGGCAATCGAACCCAAACGCTTCCCCGCCTTCAGCCGAATCAGTTCGCCGAAGTAAGCAACGAAATGATGTTGGGTGCTGGCATCGCCGGAACGAAGCCGATCCACGTAATTACCGTCGAAATCCTGAAACTGCATTGCCATGGCTGCTCCTCCCATGGGGCTGGCGAACTCGCCTACTTCCCTTTACGTGTTACCGCCGTTCTTTTGCGAAAAAGCGGACATTCTTCCTGGAAATGGCCCACTAGCACTGATAGGGAAGTGCTTGCGATCATGCATCCGAAAAGACAAAATATCCATGGAGCTAGTCTGAAGCGGTATGAATTGATCTGAAGAAACCGCAACACCCGGCTACGTGGATCCACGTAGTCCTTTCCCACCCCACAATGAGGAAAACCGGCAAGCTGAGAAAAAGGCCTGACCTGCTCTGACTGAATGTCGGTATTGAATCCGAAGTTAGGCCAAGAGAGAATTGCGACCATGAAAAACATCTACGTGGTCCGAGAGTTGGTATCGGTAGCGTCGGGTGAAAAAGATTTTCGCACGCACTACGAGTACGGCAGATTCGCGACCTACGAGGTGGCGAACCAGTGCGCCATAGGAACCAGGAATCAGAGTTGTTTTCCTCAGAAGGAACAGGTTTGCAAAGTTGGTCGGCACTCATTGACCCCGACCCTCAGCCTAAGGATGGAAATAGAAGGTTGCAACTCCTGAATGTGTCCGTCCAATCCAACTGGGAGTAGGGGATATGACTGTATTCGCTGTGTTGATGATCGCCTTGTTTCTGCTGACCAGCTGGCTGCTGTGTTTGGAGGTGTATCGCGGAACAGAGCACGATTTTCCGCATGGACCTCATTTGAGGCGTGCTGGTAAAAAATCGCCTTACGCTCCATCGACCCGAGAGATCGTTCAAATGAACGCGGACAAACACGCGGAATGGGCAGCCTAGAAGCCGAGTCTCACTATTGTTGGGAAGTAGCTGGACGCAGCTGCCGCTTGGTGCGGTGTGATCGCAATTTTTCGTCAAACAATCCACCATCACCCGCCTTGTGCGTGCTCGCTGTCCGCCTGTAATAACCGACAGTGTCCAGTCCTTGTAAACAAAGTAAGATCACCCCCTGAGCAGGCTTCGGGGAAAAGGGCTAACTCAAACTTCCGTCCCAATTTACTGAACACAGGTTTTTCAGTAGGAGGCCCGATATGAACCGCAGGGCGCGAACTCTATTTTGTTGTATGGCGACCTTTGCCGCTTTCAACCTTTCCACGACTACGCACGGCCAGACGACTCCGTTTGCAAAGGGTCAAGTGGCCGACCGCATCCGCAAAGTAGAAGATGGCGTGGACGAATTTCGCAAGTATCTCGACAACCGCGGCGAAGACGCGAAGAACCGGGGGGAATCGGCGCAGAGCAGCGGATCGACTTCACGCCGACAGCGTTCAAATTCAGCGAACGCAGAAGCTCGGGGAAACCAAGCCAAGCAGTCAAAAGACGATCTCGAAGATGCCATGGACGATCTGAATCGCACCACAAACCGCCTGCGGCGCAAGTTCGATGCAACCTCGAATTATCTGGAGACAAAGGCGCAAATGGAGCAGGTCATGGACAGCGCGCGTCGGGTTAATCAGGTGATGACTAAAGGGAACAACGGCACGCAGGCAGAACGATACTGGGCAGCTTTGCGCGCGAATATTAATGATCTTGCGCGGTGCTACAACTTGACGCCGCTGGGCGCATAGGCACAAGGACGGACGCTGCCGGATTCCGGCAAAGTTTTCGCTAGAGCCCCGATCTTCGCAAGCGAAGACCGTAATGCCCCGCGCAGTTGATCGGGGTTAAGTGGACGCCCACAGTCGCATAACGCTTGAGACCTATGTACATCCTCTGTCAGATCAGCAGCGCAAGGCAGCTGCTGGAATGGAAGGGGGCAATCTTCGCGCATGTGCAGCGCTTGGCCTCAAGAGAACAAATGCACCGAGAACTGATTCTCGTGCACTAACGTGTGCACTGGTGACATGGAATGTGGCCTAACTGGTAGAATCCAAAAGGGGCGGTTAGCTCAGCTGGTTAGAGCGCCTGCCTTACAAGCAGGAGGTCGCAGGTTCGAGTCCTGCACTGCCCACCAAATTGTGTAGTATCAAGGGGTTGCGAGCGTTTCCTTAAATAGAGGCAGGGGTGATTGACCTCCTGCCTTCGGAAAAGCGGGTTGATCTCCTGCTTTTCCAAGAGGAGACATCATGCAGCCCCTTTTCGAGAAGTTCATCCAAGAACGTCAGTACCTCAAGAATGTCTCTCCCGCGACCGTGGACTGGTATCACCGGAGCCTCGGGGCGCTCAACGTCGAGTCACCCAGCGAGGCCGATCTCAAAGCTCTCGTCATGGGGATGCGCGCGAGGGGCCTGAAGGCTACGGGCTGCAAACTGCGTGATCCGTGCCGTGAATGCGTACCTGCGGTGGTCCGGCTCCCCACTCCGTGTTCCCAAGCTCAAGGAGCCGCAGTTGGTCCTGCCCACCTTCACCAGCGAGCAGGTCAAGCGCATCATCAGCTTCAAACCGAAGGGCTACTACCAGAAGCGACTGCACCTGCTGGCGCTCATCCTGTTCGACACCGGGGTGAGGATCAGCGAGGCGCTTGATCTCCGCGTCGAAGATTGCGATCTCGACAACCTGCTGCTGATCGTCACTCAGGGCAAGGGCGGCAAGGGACGCAAGCTGCCCTTCTCGTTTGAGCTTCGCAAGGCCCTGTTCCGGTACACGCGCGAGATGCCGCCACATGCGTTGCTGCTCACCACGAGGCAGGGGTGCAGACTCAACAAGGACATCGTACGGCGCGACATGAAGCTGTTGTGCAAGCGACTGGGCTTCGGCCCTCCGGTGCGCACGCTGCACGCTTTCCGCCACACCTTCGCCGTGAACTACCTGCGCAAAGGTGGCAGCGTGTTCCACCTTCAGAAAATGCTCGGACACAGTTCATTAGAGATGACGCGGCGCTACGCGAACCTGATGACTGAGGACTTGCAGGCTGTACATCAGAAGCTCAGCTTGCTGGGCTGACACTACAAATTCAAAGCACCACAGGAGAAAAATGAAATACATCATCACAACACTTGCACTCATGCTGGCAATGGTTGGCACCACCTTCGCCAAGAAACCCGTGGTGTACGACCACACGGGAACGGTGGAGTTCCTCATGGCTCCGCATGACAGCGAGGCACACGTCACCATCAACGGCCATACCTATAATTCGTACTGTTCGATGGAGGGTAGCAGCATCTCCTGCACAAACTCTCCCGGCTTGCAGATGTTCACACTGGACAATGGGACACAGCTTCCGGTCCACGTGGACCTGTGGTTCTCGTGGGCGATAGGTCATCTCTCTGAAACAGACGCGCTTGAAGCGTCCTTTGCATTGACACCGCTGGGACAATCCGGCCCGCACACGTTTCAATACAGGTATATGCTCAATCGCCTTGACAAGACTCAGCTACTCTGCACGCCTATCACATTCAAGGACAAGAAGGGCAGGGACAAGCAAGGAGAAGCCTGCTACGACCTGTTCGACTACGTGAAGCTGGCAAAGCCGACGAAGTAAGTCGCCAACAACAAAGGCCCCACCATTCTCCGAGGATGTTCTCCTTGGGAGTGGTTGGGGGGGTGAATCGACAGCGCCGTGTGACCGGGTGGGTTGCAGCGAGGGATTACTTTAGTGCTCTGACCTTTCGTAATGCCTGTTACGTCAGGTCATGGTCTGGGAGAGTCCAAAGAGGCATACACCCCACAAATGAGGAGCCTGAGGCAGCTTATGCGGAGCCTGAGACAGCGCATGAAAGTAAAAGTGTGCGGACATTTTGTGATTGACCGTGGCGGACGATGTGAGCACTGCTTTGAGGTGATAGAGACGGAATCACCATATCCTCCCAGCCATCCCACCTTCGAGGACATCAGGGCAGAGGCAGAGGCTAAGGCACTGACGGAATGGTGGAACTACATTTGCGAGTGCATCCGAAAGCCAGCCTAGACTACTCCTAGCGCGTACTATGGCGGCGTTTGGAGGTTACTGATTATGGACACGAAGACACTGGTGGTTGGTCAGAAAGTTTGGGTATTTGGTTGTGGATGGTTTGAGGCTACGGTTGTCCGGCTTCTACCTAGCGGGGTGGAAGTGAAAAGTGAATGGGGCCAATTAGCACAGTTCGACAAAGAGGGCAATGAAACAGAAGACGGTCGCTACCGCCGAGTGGGTGGTACTGCTACCATGCCCCCTGAGTGGGGGCCTTGGGAACTGCGAGAGAGAGACAGGGAAGCAGAGAAAGCACAGGAAGCAAAAGCAAAAGAAGCCCATGACGCTTGGTGCGAGAGGATGTTTTCAACCTTTTACCCAAGACCGAAATAGGGAATTGAGACATGGACACGAAAAATCTGGTGGTTGGTCAGAAAGTCTGAATGCAAAGCGGCGACCAATTCAAAGAAGCCACGGTTAAAGAAATCACTAAACAGTACATAGACGTGGAATCCCTATGAACACTAAATCGCTGGCGGTTGGTCAGGTTGTTTATATGGTAAGCGGCGGAGTCTACTACCGTTCGGGCAAAGTTGTTAGGGTCGCAGCAGACGGAATAGATGTTGATATGAGGTACGAGGCAAGACTTGAAATATGGAAATTCGGTATCGACGGCAAAACGTGTGACAGTCGAAGCGTGGGATACGTTCCAGAACCATTCGAGTTTGACGGTGCCCCTTCCACGTACGAAGGGATCCGTTGGGAACTATGCAGTGAAAACGAAGCCCGAGGGATTGAGCCTTTTTGTACGCAAGAAAAAGAAGCTCGCAGAAAACGATTCAAAGGTATTTATTAGCCTTCAGAAGTGAATTAAAGAAGTGAACAAAATAGCCCCACCATTGCGCGATGGATCATCGTTGTTGGTGCAAGGAGCGCAGCACATTCTGGGTCCGTTCGGCGTGGACTGCGATCTGCGGCGCTGGGGCCTGAAACTAGCAGAGCGGGGAGGGAGAACCGGCAAGAAACGAGCGATCGTGGCGACTGCGAGAAAGTTGGCAGTGTTGCTGCATCACCTGTGGGTAAGCGGAGAAGTGTACGAACCGTTACACAACAGCAGCCGTACGACAGTAGCCGCAGCCGCGTAAAAACAAAACCGTTCCTAGGAAGAGAAAAGACAAAAGCCCAAAGCCGAGTTCCGGTGACTGCGTTAACGGCCTGGCCCAGGCTCCACTCTGCAACAGCAGAACCACAGGGCGCCAAACAGATGGCAGCACCGGCTGAACCGAGAACGCCCAACATGCACCGAGCGAAACCAATCGCTCCTCGAGAGTGCGGATGGAAGCATGGCGACAGCGGCCACTCGGCGGGAGAACAAAACCTTGTTCAATGAAGCCAGTGAAGAATCGACTTGACTCCGACCGGCCTTCTCATGGAAGGCCATTACACTCAAAACCGCCCACCGAGTTCGAGCGGGACGCCATGCACGGTCAGAACCATTGCGAGAGTGCGTAAGTGAAGAACCCCAACGTTCCCACCGAATACGCCAATCCAAGAAACCACAATTTGGCCCCACGAATTGCGGCCACGAGCACAAACACCACTGCCACGAACGCTGTGCCAAGAACGATCTTGTACTCGTGTTGCGCTCCGGCAATACTGTCAACGAAGTGATCTACTCTGCCCGCATCCAGCAGCGAGAGCCAAAGCAGGCTCGTCAGAAACAATGCGGTTGTTCCCAAGAGGTTGGCTAGGGCACGAGCCATGCGAACCGTATTCTACGCTGCAACCGCTAAGTTCCCCAGCCGGAACAGGTCGTTTACCGGATGCCCGAGGTTCTGCTTGCAGCCGAGGTAACGTTCCGTAGTCCGCACCGAGGCATGAGCCGAGTAGGAATTGAATCTGCTCGATCTCGCCGCCGTTTGTGTGGCACAGCTTCGCACAAGTTCGGCGCTCATGCCGTGATCGGCATGAGCGGCGCTATGCCGCATGGAAAACTATGCCGAGTCCCGGTGCGAAACGCGCTGTGGCGACGGATTTCCTGTTAGACGACTCGGCATAGTTCTGGATGCCCGTTTACAGGCTCTTCAGGAACATCAAGACAGGGTCTTCCGGACGGTAACGCCCTGTTTTCGTTCCGTCCCAAGTTCCCATCTTGGCAAGGATTTGTTCTTTGAGCGCCAAGTTCGCATCCAGGTAGATGTGTGTGGTTGCAGGTGATTCGTGCCCAAGCCACAGCGCGATGGACGAGGTATCGACGCCGCCCTGGAGCAGCGCCATTGCTGTTGTGTGGCGAAGCACATGTAGCGTGACGCGTTTCTCGCGAAGTGAGGGGCAGTTCTGGCGGGCCGTCGCCAAGTGTTTTGCGAGCAGGTACTGCGCGCCGTCGGCACTCAAACGGCCACCGCGCGCGTTCGGGAACACGATATCATCCCGACCGCGTGCTGGCTCTCGGAGCCAGCCACGTAAAACGTCAACCGTGCGTTTCGCAAGCGGAGTGCGACGTTCCTTGCGGCCTTTGCCCAGGCAGTAGACGTGAGCGCCGGTACCGAGGATGACATCTTGCCGGCGCAATCCGGTCACCTCCGAGAGTCGAAGCCCGGTTTGAACAGCGAGCAGGAGGAAAGTGTGGTCCCGGCGTCCGCTCCAGGTGCGCTGATCCGGGGCAGCGAGCAAAGCTTCCACCTCGGGATAAGTCAGGAACCCGATCAGCCTCCGCGGCTGACGCTTATTGGGAATGACGAGGATCTGTTGGATTCTGGATGCCTCAGCGGGCTCCTGGAAGGAGACATAGCGGAAGAAGGAACGAATGGCGGTGAGACGAAGGTTGCGGGTGCGAGCCACATTGTGGCGGTCTCTCTCACAGTGATCGAGAAAGGCCCCGATCAACGGTGCATCGAAGTCCTCCCAAGTGAGTTGCGAAGGTACCCGGTGCTTTTGTCGATGAATAAACTCGAGCAGCAGACGAAAAGTGTCGCGATAGCAAGCGATGGTATGTGAGCTCACACTCCGTTGGTTCATGAGCCGTTGGGTGAAGAACTGTTGGAGTAAAAAAGACACGCGGCAGGCGGTGTTCATTGCCGTACCTCCCACTGACTGTCCAGCCGCTTGACCGCCCACTCCATCAGCTCGGGGCAATGCGATAAGTACCAGTAGGTGTCACTGACATGGGCATGACCCAAGTAGGTAGAGAGCACGGGGAGGCGACGCTGCACGTCCTGCCCGGCACGGTACCAGCGGATTAAGGTTTCGACGGCAAAGCGGTGGCGGAAATCGTGGAGGCGCGGTCCGTGGTTGATGGCTCCCTGTCGCAGGCCAGCCCAGCGGGAGAGTTCATAAAACGTGCGGCGCACGGCCGACACCTCCAGCGGGCGGCCCGAATCGGAGACGAAGAAGAAATCGCTGCCTCGGGTAGGAAGTAGCAAATCTCGCCGCTCGACGTAATGACGCATGACATTCACCGTCGAAGTGTGAAGAGGCACCAGGCGTGACTTCCGGAACTTGCTCTGACGAATGGTGAGTATTCCCGCCTGGAGATCAACGTCTTGCTGCCGCAGTGCCAAGGCTTCGCTGATACGCAGGCCCGATACGGCCAGGAGACCGAGCAAACAGTGGTAAGTGGGAGGTCGCATTCCTTTCCTGGAACGTAAGTGCGTTGTGGCTTCGAGCAAGCGCCTAATCTCCTCGTCGGTGTAAAGGTAGGGCCGCAAACGAGGAGGTCGATAAGGCAACAAGCCAAAAGGTGGGACTTCAGTTCGAGGGTCGATGGCATGTTGGAATCTAGCGAAGACCCGAACGGCCTTCATTCGGTCGGCCCACGTGGCTGGTTGCTGATGAAGGGATTGAGTAGCCCACTCCAGGGCTAGTGAGGTCGTCACGTATTCTGCTCCTCGGGATTCGGCGAAGGCGGCGAACTTCAAGAGCAAAGCCCCGGTACAACGGAGCTTGAATCCCAGACTGCGGCGCAGAACCAAGTAATCCTGGACAGCTTGGTGTAGTGGAGTCATTGCGCACCTCCCGGCCACGGCAGTGCGATGGTTCGGAGCGTCTGAAAATCAACTTTGGCATAGAGGTTTGTCGTTTCGATCGATTGGTGCCGCAGCAGTTCTGCAATCTCGGGAAAAGAAGAGCCCTCGTTGACCATGCGTGTAGCAAGACTGTGCCGGAACAAATGTGAACCCTTACGCTGGGAGCTGATGCCAGCTCGGATGATCGTCCGCCGGACCAAAGTGGAAATAGCTCCCGAGTTGGCGAAACCAGTCTTGGGCGCGGCATGACGGAGGAATAAGCGCCGACATGGGGAAAGGGGGCGCCCGTGCTGAAGATAGCGGACGATGGCTTCTCCGACGTCGGCCGGCAAAGGCATCTGAGCCCAATGTCCACCTTTGCCGCGGAAGCTGAGGCGACTGTTCTCCCAGTCAATGTTGTCAAGGGTGAGACGCACGATCTCATCAGCACGGAAGCCCAGTCGGCAAAGCAGTAGCAGAATGGCGTAATTCCGCTCGCCGATGGCGCTGTTCTGATCGCACTGAGCCAGCACTTGGCGAACTTGATCCGGAGAAAGGAACTTCGGGATAGTTGATCCTGGCCACATGGCCACACGGGGGACGCTGGCTGCCAGATCGCTGGTGATGCTCCCGCGCTGGCACAAATAGCGAAGGAAAACGCGCAGGGCTGTAATCAACAACTTGGCACGGCCTGGGCTGTGACGATAGGCGTGACGGCGGACGAATCCAATCACATCTTTTGCAGTCAGACGGGCGCAGTCGACGGTGCCATCAGGAAAGCAATCCGAAAGGAATTGGTGGAGAATGGGCTGAAACGCGAGATAAGACACGGGAGCAGCTCCGCGCTCCTCCAGAAAATAACGGCGGAAATCTTGGAGAACGACTTGCAAAGCAGTAAGGGGTGGGGAAACCTGAGTACATACCTCGGGTCTCACCAGTTTCAGAAAGCGCTGTAATGTGGACCGCTCGGCGCGAGGTTTGATCCTTCGCTGTCGATCTTCAATGAAGGAATCGACTGTCGCGGGTTGGACATTGAGGATGGTCAGTCCCCGCTTGTCGAGCCAGAGACTGAAATCGGCGATTTGGACCAACTGTAACCGGGCATGCACCCGGCAGAAGCCCTGCTCCGAAAGCCAGTCGGCGTACCGATCCAGGTAGTTGCCCAAAGGTCCCCGACGCAACCTCAATAGAGTTTCAGGCTTCGAAAAGAATCGATGCATAGACCACCTCCTGGTCCACCGATACCAGAAAGTGCCCTCAAACTATGCCGAGTGCCCGAAGAGGAAATCCGCCAACTTCAGCGCGTTCGGACGGGGACTCGGCATAGTTTTCCATGCGGCATAGCGGCGCAGGTCGTGCGGTGCAATGTGCTCCAAGCCCGCTCTCTCGCAGCAACTTCTTGACCACGTACCACACAACGTTCTGCGAGATGCCACTCCCCCACACCTTTCCCTTCCGGCGACCGCCCGGAAGATCTTTCCCTCGGTGACCCCAGCCGCTCGTGTCCACTGGTCGAGAGCGGCTTTGACCCAGTTCGGGAATAGGCACGGTGCGGATGTGGCCGCCTTTGCCGATCAGATCAACCACCGCCCAGTGCCCCTGACGCACCTGGATTTCGTCCAGCTCCAATCCCGACCAGTTCCGATCTGCGGAAACCGCAGCCAAACAGCATGGCCAGCATGGCGTAGTCGCGCTTGGCACGCATGCTGTCGCCACAAGCATGTTTCAGAACTTCCGAACTCTGCTCCGCGCTCAGCCAATTACCAGCACGGAACCCGAGTTGCTTCACGCCTTTCACTCGGCTGATGCCCGCCGCCAACTCGGGACTCAACAAGCCCGCGTCGGCGGCTTCATGAGCCAATCGACGAACGGCAGCGAGTTGTTGGTTGATGGTGTTGGCGGCCAGATGCCGCGATTCGAGGTACATGCGATAGCGCACGACGACAATCCGGTTGAAGGCCAGCCGAGGT
>CAVUOS010000015.1:0-135367 GCA_963743105.1 Terriglobia bacterium | reverse complement strand
ATCGTCAGTCCGCGAGGATGTTTCCGCCGCTTAGCAAAAAAGTCGCCAACCGCTGCTAGCGGAGCCTTGCGCGCAATGACGACCTTGGCGCCCTTCACTTCCTGGGGCGCCGGGGTGTCGTAGGCACGTCTGTGAAGACATGCTGCCGCCTGGTCCACGACCAGCAGTCCCGCACTCCCCGGAAAGCCGCAAAGATACGAACGTTAGGAAGATGGCTGACGAGCAACCCTTCAAACCGGGCAACTGGGAGACGCTCCCGGAGCTTTGCTGGCGCGCGCGGAAATCCATTGATGGGAGTCATCGAGGACAGCAGGAGGTTCGCAGTTCTCAGTTCTCAGTTCTCAGTTCTCAGTTCTCAGTTCTCAGTTCTCAGTTCTCAGTTCTCAGAAAAAGCTAAACCCTGCCGTTTCCATTGTAAGCACCTTATGCTGCCTGCTTGATCGAGGCGATCAGGCCGTCGAGGTCCTTGCCTGATTCCGCCGACTCCGCAGTACAGCCTCTCCGGGCGGAGGGTAGATATCCGAGGCTTGCGCAATCAGAATCTGCGTTTCAATTTCCACCAGTGATCCGCGTGCATGGCTAAGAAAAAGCCAGAACTCCTTCGGAGAGAATCGCGCCTGACCTTCAGCAATATTGCTCGGAACGGAGACAGCCGCCCTACGCAAACTGGCTGGTCAACCCATCTAACTCATCACGCGGAAACAGTCGCGTCGCTGCATAAATCTCTCGAACCAACTGCATCGCCTTTCGGCACGCAATCAGATCCCTGTAAGAGTCGCCCATAAGTGCCCCCGCCCTCGCACCGTGTCACACCCGCCCTATCGAATCTGTGCGCGATAACACCGGACGAGAAATATTTGTATCGATATTCCCAAAACGAAATGCCACCCAACTCGCCCGCCCTGCATCGCGCAACTGAAACCGAGAACCCAAAAAAGCCGGCCTGAAAGCTTCCAGGCCGGCGGGTCTTGCTCAGTACTCGCTACTCGCTACGTCTGAATGATTCTCGGAGTGATGAAGAAAATCAGCTCCTGGTTCTGGGTGTTGACCTTGGTGTGCTTGAACAGGTTGCCCAGGAACGGCAGGTTGCCGAGCAGCGGAACCTGCGAGATGTTGATCGAGTTCTGGGTTTGAATGACGCCGCCGATCACCACCGTGCCGCCATCGGTCACCAGCACCTGCGTGGTGGCCTGCTGCGTGATCAGTTCGGGGTTGCCCTGCACTTCCTGTCCGAAGTTCGGCGTGGTGTTTTCCACGTCGACGTTCAGGAAGATGGTGTTCTCCGACGTGATCTGCGGAGTCACCGTCAGCCGCAGGAACGCGTCCACGTAGGTCACGGTCGGAGGACCGCCCAACTGCGCCTGCGTCACGATCGGAACACGCACGCCCTGCTTCACCAGAGCCTGAATGTTGTTCTGCGTGACCACGCGCGGACGCGAGAGCACTTTCAACAAGCCGCGCGACTCCGCCATCGAAAGCTGGAAGTCCAGCCGCACGGTGTTGCTGGCGTTCAGGAACGTCAAACCGCTCGAAGGCTGCGTGACGCCCAGGTTCGAAAACAGCGGGATCGTATTTCCCGTGCCCGCTCCGTTCGCCGGAGTCGTAATGTAGCCTGGCGTCAGGCCGCCCACGTTGGTATTCGTGGTGCCGGCGCCTGAGTTTCCGCCGATCGCGCTATGCCCATTGCCCCAGCCAAAGCCGAACTGGGTGCCGATGTCGCGCGCGAAGGAACGGGTCGCGGCCACCACGCGGGCTTCGATTTCCACTTCCTGCGTCTTGCGATCGAGCTGCGTCAGCAGGCGGTCGATCACCGGAATCACTTTCGGAATGTCGTTGATGATCACGGCGTTGGTGCGGTCGTCCGCCACAACGTCGCCGCGCTGCGAGAGGAACTTCTTTACGGTCGTGATGGCGTCCTTCGCCTTGGCATAGCTCAGGAAGCGTGTCACCGAAACCTTTTCCACCGCCAGCGCTTCGGATTCGATCTGTGCGCGCCGCGCGTCGGCTTCCTTCTTCAAGGTTTCGACGGTCGCGATGCGCAGAACGTTGCCTTCGAGTTCGCGGGCCAGATCGTTGTTCTTCAGAACGATGTCCAGGGCCTGATCCCACGGCACGTCGTCGAGCACGATCGTCAGCGTGCCGTGCACGTTGGGATCGAGCACAACGTTCAATCCGCTGATTTCGTGGACCAGCCGGAAGAAGTCTTTGAGGTCGACGTCTTTCAGGTTCACCGAGATCGGCTCGCCCGTATAGCGCGGGCCGGCTGCCGACTCCCTGCTGGCTCATCTGAGCTTTCTGCTCGGCCGCCAGATTCACCGCCGGAGTGATTCCGGTCGAACTCTGGGCGGCTCCGCTGGAGCTCACCGCCTGGGGAGCGGCATGCATGCTCACCGGCAGAAGCTCAGCGGCGGTCTTGTCGGAGAAGCGCGCGGCAGCTTCCTGCGAGCGAACCGTGGGCTCGTCTGCCGTATCGCTCTTCGTTTCCGTCGTTGTTTCGGTCTTGGTTTCGGTCTTTGCCTGATACGTAGGCTCGACGAATACGAAGTCAGTTGGCGAAGCCGAGCTCTTCTCGGCGGGCTTCGTCGTGGGCGCGACCGTCTTCGGCGCCGAGCGCATATCCATCACGCGCGGCGAGAAGGGTGACATCGGATGCGTCATCGGGGCGCTCGACTCCGCAGCCACGGTCTTCGGCTGCGCAGCGGCGTTGCCGTGCAGCGTCAATACCAGCTTGCCCGCCGGACCCGGGGTCAACTCGTAGGCCAGCGCCTTCTCGAGGTCGACCACGACGCGGGTCGTCGGATGCGCCTGGCCATCCATGCCAATGCGCACGCCCTTGATCCCGGCCGTGCCCACCGCGATATGGTTCTGGCCGGTCGCCATCACGGTCTCCGGCAGATCGATCACCACGCGCGCGGGTGAGTCCAGGGTGCTGAGCTTCGGCGTGACTGTGCCGCTGGCTGTCATCTCGACCCGGACATTGTCCGCGTCTCGGATTACGTTGACTCGATCGAGCTGGCTGGGCGTCTGGGCAGCCGCAGCCACCACTCCCATCAGCAGCAACGATACGAAGATGATTACTGGTTGCTTTCGCATTTCGCCTCTCCCCACCTGCGGGCCTGGCCCGCATGTCCTTCGTGCAACTTGATCTAAACCGCCGGAGTAAAGATTTTCTTCACCACTTCATGCGTCGATGTCTTGCCCAGCTTGTCCTGCACTGTTTCCTGGAACACAACTGAATCTCCCGTAATCCTCACCACGTAGCCGTTGAACACGGGATCGTTTTCGCGCAGAAAGTACGCCTTGCCGATGTTGTTGGTGACCACGGCGATGAAACCGTTGTCCGATTTCACGACTCCGCGCAGGTTGATGGCGTTGATCTCCAGGCACTTTTTGCCTGTCGAACAACCCGATCCCTCTTGATGCACGACGGGACTGAAGAACGGATCGCGCTTGCCATCCATCGCCCATTTCTTCTCTTCGGCCTTGGGCTTGGCTGGCTCAGGCTTGGCTGCGGTCGGAGCCGGAGCTGCCGCTGCCACACTCGCGGTCTTGGCCGCGGCGGCTGCTTTCGCATCCTGCTTGGTTTCCGACTTCGGAGCGGCAGCTTTCGCAACCGCGACTTTCGTTTCTGGAGCTTTCGTCGCCGGAGCCTTGGACTCTGGAGCAGCTTTTGCGACAGCGGTTTAGCCGAAGATGCCTTCGCCGGAGTCGGGGCCGGAGCGCTCTTGGCTACTGCCGGCGCGTCTCCCTGCGTATGCAGGATCAAAGTCACCTTCCCCGCAGGTCCAGGAGCCACGTCGTACGCCAGCGCTTTCTCGAGATCCACCACAACGCTGGTGGTAGGTGGATTCTTGCCGTCCATGCCGATGCGGACGCCCTTCACCCCACCACTGCCCACCGGAATCTTGTTCTGGGCGCTCGCTACCACCGTTTCCGGCAGCTCAACCAATAGGCGCGCCGGAGAACTCAACTTGGTCACGCGAGGAGTCATGGCGCGGCTGGAGCTAATCTCGATCTGAATATCGTCGCTGCCCGGAACTACGTTGACGTGCGTCAGCTGGTTGTTCGCGCCCGAGGCGGGTTCCGCCTTCGGTGCGGCGGCCTTCGCAGCAGGCTTGTCCGCTGGAGCTGCTGCCGCCGGAACTGGCTTCGGAGGCGCCAACACGATCGGCTTCTGCTCCCCCGGAATCACCGCCGGCTTCACTGCCGGCGCCGGAGCGCCGGGCGCAGGCTTGGACGTCGTGGCCGGAACGCCAGCCGCGTTCAGAGCCGCGTCGGTATCGTTAGCCTGCTTTTGCTGCAGCGATTTCGCCACGCTGCGCGCGTTGTCGATGGCGTCCGGGTTCTGTGCCTCAGCTTGCGCACAGAAAGCAGCGCCCATCGTCATTGTGAGTGCGATTGCCAGAGTGCCAGTGGTCAGCTTTATCGCCGTCTTCATGGGTATCCCTATCTCGCCGCCGCGGTGGTCGCCAGTTTTGCTCCGGCGGCTGCTGCAGGAGGTTGCAAATCACGACTGAAATACGTGGTCGCGGTAAACGTCGCCACGATGCTCTCGTTCGGTGTGTACTGATACGTCCGCTTGGCCTTTGCGCCGGTCGGATTCTTCGTGGTCGCAACCAACAGTCCGCCGATATTGACGATGCGCTCCAGCTTGCTCACATGGTCGAAGAACTTCAGCACCGAGTAGTACTGCCCGTCCAGTTCCATCTCGAACGGAACTTCGGTGTAGTACTGCTGCTGCTTGACGTCCTTCGCCGTGTACCGGCGCAGTTCCACGCCCGCCTTGAACGCTTCGGCATCCATCATGGTGATGAATCCGTCGACTTGCTTTTCGTCGGGAACAATGCGCTGCTCGATTTCCAGCTGCTGTTTGAGCTCGGCCAGTTGCTGCTCAATCTGTTTCAGCTTCGGCCGGTACGACTCCAGCTCATTGTTCTCCCGGATTTTTTCTTCCAGGGCATGCTGCGCAGCCGCGTTCTTATCGTTCTGGCTCTTGAATACCGTGAAGTACAGCGCCGCGGTCACGGCCACTCCACCCAGTATCACCAGCCCCCATTGCTTGATGCCCGACAGTTCGCTAAAGTTCGCCATAGGTCGCCTCTACGACTTTCCCTTCCCGGTCTGGTTTTCCCCTGCAGCCTTGTCGCAGGTCAGGGTGAACTGAAACGCCTGCATCTCCTTGACCTGCTCGTCCTGGTAGGTTTCCTTGATCTCGACGTTCTTGAAGAAACCCGTCTTCTGCAGATTCGCGATCAGATTTGCCACCGCATCGGTGGAGAGCGCCGTCCCTTCCAGGTTCACGCTCGTGCCCTGATCATCCATCTTGTTCAACCACACGGCCTCGGTGTTGTTGATGGTTTCGCCCATCATGGCCATCAGGTTGACCGGGCCGGTCTGTCCATCGTGCAACTGCTTGATCACATCCACGCGCCGCTGGTAAAGGTTGGCCTGGTTCTGCCGCTCCAGGAAGCGGGCTTTCACATCGGCCAACTCGCGGTTCCGCTGCTCGGCCACTTTCATCTTCGAGTCAATTTCTTTCGAGAGATGGTCGAGCCGATACCAGTAGCCCAGGTTCACCAAGCCGACGATCACCATAATGACCAGGACCTTCAGCTTGGGCGACCCCATATCGCCCATTTCCATCGTGGGCATCGAGGGGCCACTGCCACCGCGTTTGCCCTTTCCTTTGGAGGATTCGAGAAGATTGATTTTGATCATAGGGATTCAAAGCTCCTCAGGGCCAAACCCACTGCAACTGCCATCTGGCCGGGATTCTGCTCCACCAGTTCCGCTCCCAAACCTTCTGTCGGCGGCATCACCCGCTGGAACGGATTCAACAATTCCACCGGCATCGAGAACTCCTGCCGTAACGCTTCCACCAGGCCGGGCACCTTCGACGAACCGCCCGCCAGGTAGATCTTCTCGATGTGCTCTCCCGCTGCGCTGGCGCGGAAGAAGTCGAACGTCTTCTGAATTTCCAGCACGATAATTTCGGTGACCTGCTGCAGGATCGGCTGCTTGGCGTCCTCGCTGACGGTGCCCACCTTACGGCCCAGCTTCAGCGCTTCTGCATCTTCGAAGCTCAGGTCCAGTTCCTTCTGCAGCGAGTCCGTGTATTGATGCCCGCCCACGCTGACGTCGCGCGGGAACAGAGGCGTCGTGCCCTTCACGATGTTGATGTTCATCACGCTGGCGCCCAGGTTCAGCAGTGCCACTACCTGGCCCGGCGCCGGTTGGTAGTTGTACTCGTAGCAGTTCTGCAGGGCCAACGCGTCAATGTCGACAATAGCCGGGGTGCGGCCCGCCATCGAGAGCACGTTGGTGTAGTTCAGAATCTTGTCCTTCTTCACCGCCACCAGCAGAACATCCATCTGAGGGCTGCCGACTTCGTCGGACAGAATCTGGTAATCGAGGCTCACGTCGGCCAAGTCGAAAGGAATGTGCTGGGCCGCTTCCTTCTCGATGGTTTCGGCCAGTTCCTGGTCGCTCATCGAGGGTAGCGAGATTTTCTTCACGATCACGGAGTGTCCGCTGACCGCCGTGGCCACAGCCTTGGTCTTGATCTGGTTGTCGAGGAACAGTTTCGAGATCGCGCTCGACACTGTGCCCGAGTCGACGATCATGGAGTCGACCACGATATCGGACGACAGAGGTTCCAGGCCGAGATGCGCGACTTCAATCTGCCCGCCCTTCTTCTTCAACTCCACCGCCTTGATGCTCGATGACCCTACGTCCAGACCAACAATCGATTTCGATCCGAGTCCAAACATGTGTCCACCCTTTATGTGTGGCGCGGGCACTCGTGCCCGCGTCGGTTTCACTAAATCTGTCCGGCAGCCTTCGTCGCCGCCTTCGGTTTCCGTTTCGCCTGCGGTTCCATCTCGCTCGACTTCTCTTCCATCCACTGATCCAGTCGCGACTTCTTGAACCGCCAGCGGTTCCCCAGCTTGAACGCGGGAATCTTCTGTTCGCCGACGTACTTGTACAGCGTGTCCGGACTCACGCCCAGATATTGCGACGCCTGGCGAATGTTCATTACTTCTCGCGAGTCGGCCATAGTTCCTTTTTGCTCTCTCTCCGCTGCTCTTCTTCCCGCCCGTTTTCACGGCCCCGCGGGATTGCTTCCGGAGACGTCCTCACCCTGTCTATCGGCTCAGAGGGCTATCGGTGTCCCGAGCATATATCAGCCCGGAAAAACCCCTCCTCCAAGCGAATCTCCGCGTTTTTCGGGGTTTCTTACCGCTTTTCTGGAATGCGAAGGGCTAGGGTTATGAGCCGATATCTATATATTGGGGTAGTTTGTTGAGAGGATACTATTACTGGGATTGGGCGCTTCGACCATGCGCGGTCATCCGCATACCGGTAACTGAAGTACTAGGCACGGTACGGAGGTACTACGCCGCTGGTCCAAGCTGTTGTTTTTGCAGTCTTTCCACCGGAGCCGTCGCATGGCAATCGGGTTACCGCACATCGGCAACTTTGGCGTTTAGGAATGTCAGTGTCCCGCCTTCGTACACGGTGCGCGCTGCCCTGCGGCCCGCGCCGCAGTCTGATATTTTTCCTCAAAACTCCCGGTCCAAGGGTAAGCTGGGCCGTGACTCCTACTGCACGTCCACTACCCTGCCGTTCAGAAACGTCACCTTGAGATCTTTGTAGACGTAAATCTGCTTCGGACCAAGATTCACCAACTTGGCCGGCTTGCCCATTGCGGCCACGACCTGATCCGCAGTCATCCCCATCTGGATTGTTTGTGGATCAGCCTCAGCCTGTTGCTGTTGTCCGGCGCCTTGTTGCTGCCCCTGCGGTTGGTCGCCCTGCTGCTGGCCCCCGCCCTGCTGATCGCCCCCTTGCGACTGCTGGGAGTCGTCGCTGATAGCGAGCAGTTGCCCGATCGTGTCCTCCACGTCACCGGCGCTCGCCTTGGCGAGAGATCCCTTGGGGAATTGAAACTCGACATTGGCCTTGTTGTAGGTCGGCGGATCCGTATTGTTGCACGTGTCGCAGGCAACGATCCCCATGACGACCATGTCCTTGTCCACTTTCACTTCAATCTTGGTGGGATACACCTTGTCACCCTTCCGGAACAGGTGAGTGGTCTGGCCTTCCGACTGAGTTTGCGAGAAGTGCCCAAACACCTTTTTGCGCGCCTCCGCCATGGCGGCGTTGGGGCTGTGCACCGTTCCGTTTTCATACTTATTGCTGAGGGTAGTATGGTCGGAGTAGGGCACTCCCATGACTCCGCCCTTCTGAAGCGCCAGCAGCGTTCCCTCTTCCACAACCGAATATCCGCTGGTGTCCGACCCCATCTTGACCAGTTTGTACTGCGCCGCGAGTTGTTCCTGCAGCGTGGGCGCCTGGCCGTAGAGCGGTAACTGCACAAGAACTGCCAGCGTAATGAACGTTATCGCAACACCTGCATCTGAATAGAGAGTCCGCAATCTCTGTGACATCTGGAAAGCCTCCTGAAAGGTCCTCATCAGTGCGCCAATCCGAGCGCATTCAAACTTGCAAGCAGGAGCGTCCGCTGTTCGCGGACGCTCCGTTTTCTTGCCCTGCACTTCGTTTCACTGTGCGCCGCCGGAACTGGCTTCCTGTTTGACCTCAGACTCAGTCTGGTCGGCAGCGTCTTGCTGTTCTTTGAGAGACTTCTCGGCGCTCTTGTCAGGCTCGGGCGCGGGGACGTCTCCTTTGACAGTAGCGGTATCCGGCGCCTTCGGAAGGCCGCCGGTGCCATTCTTCTTGGCCAGCTCGCTCATGCCGTCTTTGAGTTGCTCACGAAAATGGTTGTACATTTCCTGCAAATCGTCGGTCGAAACTGTACCTTCCGACCCGATGGCGCAGTCTGATTTCGTGCTGGCCACGACTTTCACGGTAACGTTGCCGTCGTCATCGGGAGTTTCCGAGGTTCGAGTGATAACGTCTCCTTGCGATAGCGCGCACTCGTCGCCGCTCTCAGGCACAAGGCTGAGATCCGAGGAAACGATAAAGGTTCGGAATTTCGGATCGAGGGCTGGCGGGGCCTCTTTCGATTCCGTCGCCTGACCTCCCGACGAGTTGCTGCTGCTTGGTTTTGCCGCTTCCGCCTGTTCGACGGCGAGAGTGGCCTTTACCTCCTCGGACAGTTCCTTCTTGACCGCTTCGCTCATCGCCGGCTTGGCGTCTGGAGGCACAATCGGGTTCAAGCTCGCCACCAGCGTGCCGTCGAGCTTGTAGGGAGTTAGCCAGTTGTCGGCGGCTTGCGCTTCATACGCAGCCTGCAACGTTGCTGCGATCATGAAGTCTGTAATCCAGTACGCCGCTGACGGATATACGGGATAGGGCGCGTAATACGGACCGTAATAGCCATACCAAGGCTGGCCTGCCCAGCCCCAGCCGTAGTAGACGGGTGCGGGCCACGGATTATAGGCCCACCCGTAATACACGGGATGGTAGTAATACGCCGGATAGTAGCCGTAGTAGGGATGTCCGCCGTAGTAGTAGCCGCGATACACGCCGGTGCGGTAGGCGCCGTGATAGTAGTAGGTGCGCGAATAATACGAGTGCCCGCCGCGCACTACGTACGCGCGCTGCACGTAACCGCCGCGGTGTCCGACGCTCACCACCCGCACTCCGTTATGCGTGCTGACCACGGTTCGTCCGCCATGCATTCCGTGTTCAATGTGCATGCCATTGCGATTCACGGTGCGGATCTGTCCATTGGGACGGATGTGCGCAGTGCCGCCTCCCCTCAGCGATACCTGATGTCCGGGAGGAGTCCGGTTCCCAAGATGTCCGCCGTTCGGACCGTTGTGCGCAGCGTTCGGGCCATGGCCCATGGCGCTATTCGCGTTGTGGCCCATGTTACCCGCATTGTGCCCCGCGTTTCCCGTTCCGCCGTGCGCGTTGTTCGCGTTGTTCCCGCCATGACCAGCAGCATTCGTTCCACCATGGGCAGTATTCGCGCCGTTTCCGCCGTGGGCAGAATTATTCGTCCCCCCGTGCGTGGAATTGGCGTTGCTCCCGCCATGCACGGTATTCGAGTTGTTCCCCCCATGGCCCGCTGTGTTCGTTGAGCCGTGGCTGGCGTTGCTCGTGTTGCCATTACCCGGATGGCTCATGTTGCCTCCGTTGCCGTGGCTCGCCGTTCCATTGGAATGTTGCGGAGGAGCGGAATGGCTTGGCGCCGAGTTGTGAGGCGGAGCGCTGGCATGGGGCGCCGGCGCGGGGTGCGGCGGAGGAGCGTTCTTCTGCTGTCCAACCGCTAACATCGAAACGGCTGCCAATGAGGCGCAAACAACAAGATTACGCAGGAAGAGTTTGAAACCCGGGTCAGTACTCAGCGACATCGCACACTCCTCAATTCAAGGATTTGCGGCAGTCTAACTAAGGTGGGCGCGTGGGGGATCACGCACACTGCTTTCGAATGTTTCCAGAGGCCCCGAGACGAGGACCGGCAAAACGCAATCGCTGAGGGCATCCGCATTACCCGAAGCAGCGTCCTGCGGCGAACCACGTTATCAAAACCCGTGCGGCGGTGCAATGGTTTTTCTGGACAATCAACGGTTCCCTCTCCAAGAATGTTACGTTTGTAAACTCGGTGCCCATCGCGCGCTGAATTCGGACTGTTGCTGGAGCGACCAAATCTTGGTGGAAGATGCTTTAGCGCCGCGTCCAATCGAACGCGGACTTGGGCTTCAGACCGTGAACAACGCCTCCGCCATTCTGAAACCTTCGTCGCGCTCGAGGTCGTGCGTTAATCTATTCCCTACACTCCGGAGGCACAACTTGCGCTATCTCGATCGCTTGCAGCCCTTGGCCCTGCTTGTCATGCGCATCGCGCTGGGCTCCATCATGACGGTTCACGGATACCACAAGGTTTTCGGCGGGCTACACCAGTTTGCCCATATCATCGGAGGCATGGGCCTTCCCACCTGGCTGGGCTACGTCTCGGCATTCACCGAGTTGCTCGGCGGATTACTGCTGTTAGTGGGATTCTTCACCCGCCCCGCGGCGTGTGCCGTCTGCATCAACCTGTGCGTCGCCATCTGGAAAGTCCATTTGCACAACGGACTGATGGGATCACCCGATCGCCCCGGATTCGAATTCCCGCTGGCTGCAGCCACACTTGCCTTCGCGCTGATCTTCTTCGGAGCCGGCCCGATTGCCCTTGACCACGTCCTCCGCGGGGGCGGCACATCCAGATAGCCAGTCCGAGCAACTTTCCTTTTTCGAAAGGGTTCATCCCTACTTCCGAATTCTTTCTGCGGATTTTCGTGATTCTTTACGCCTGGATTTGAATGTTGCTCTCCATTCGAATTATGATGAGAGCTCACCTAGGCGCTTGCATCCAAAAGCTTTGGCGGCCGCATCCTAACCGCGAGGCCTGTCAATCAGGAGGTTTCACTTGAGAAAGACTGCCTTCATCGCAGTTGTAATCGGGCTCTTTGCACTTTGCAGCCTGGCTTCGGCCCAACAGGGCGATGCCTATATCGGCGGCGGAACGATGCTCTCCTCATCCGCTTCGGCCCCTCTTATCCTGGGCACAAACTGTGGCCTCAGTTCGAGCGGCAATGCGGTCTGCCCCGAGAAGGGCGGCTTTTACATGAACCTCGGCGCGGATGTCGTTTTTAAGCGCCGCATCGGTGCGGCCTTCGATGTGAACTGGAAAGCCAGCCAAGCGGAATTTGGCGGACCCGGCGGTCAGCCCTACAGACCTCTTCTATTCTCGTTCAATGGTGTCTATCAGCCTCGCCTCAGCAAGAAAGCTGGCCTTGACCTGTTCGGCGGAATCGGATGGCAGAGCACTCGCTTCTACGGCTATACCAACACCGCCAACTGTTACTACTTTGGCGCGTGCTACACCAGTTCCAACCACTTCCTGATGGATGCGGGCGCTGGCATTCGCTACTACGTTTGGGGACACATGTTCATTCGTCCGGAATTTCGCTACTACCACATCGTGAACAACGGTGACAACTTCACCTCCGACCACGTCATTCACGTCGGCGCATCGATCGGATACACCATTGGTCCGGAGTAAGCGACCCGGACCGATGCTAAGAGTTCCCAGTTCTCAGTTCCCAGTTCTTAGAAAAACAATCTTCGACCGGCTCCTGGAAGCCGGCAACCGGGGCCTGAGAATTTGTGCGCGATTTTCACGGAGAACTGAGCACTGGGAATCGAGAACTGTCTTCCTGCTCGCATGCGTGCTGGCTGCGCTCGTCAGCTTCGCCCCTGCCCAGCAGATAGACCTCGCGGGCGGCGCGAGCACGCTGTGGTCTCCCGGACCGCTCACCGCTTCTCAAGCCTTTCCCCCTCCGGCCGAAAGTGGCGGGCTCTATGCCAATGCCAGCCTCCAGTATCTCGGGGAGAAACGTCTCGGGCTCAACATAGAAGGTGCGTTCCGGGCCAAAGAAGGCCTCTACAACGGCTACCAGTACTACCGCCCGATTCTCTACGACGTAAATGCTGTGTACGCCCGCCGCATGGCCACAAAAATTCGCGGCGACTTCATGGCTGGAGTCGGCGGCGAGACCCTGGTGTTTTACGGGCAAACCAACTGCAACTTCAGTAGCGGCTGCAGCACCAACGTCAATAACACGCATTTCCTGCTGCACGCCGGTGTGGGAGTGCGCTATTACTTCTGGAGAACATTCTTCGTCCGCCCCGAAGCCCATTACTATTTCATCCCCAACAATTTCGAATTCCATTCTGATCACGTCTTTCGCATTGGAGGCTCGATCGGCCACACCTTCGGATCGAAATAAACTCGCCTGCGCAGCGAAACCGGGTCATATTTAAAAGGCAGCGTCCTGAGACGCTGCCTTTTGACGTTTGGGGCAAGTCGAGCTGATTTACTTCATCTTCATGCAGACTTCCGCTTCGTGCATTGCCTCATTGAGGTGATCAATCGACTTCGCACGATGCCCCTCGAAATCGTGCTCCGCCGACTCGAGCTCCTTCTTGGCCGCCCGCATGTGCTCCAGCGCTTCCTCGATGTGCGGATGCCGCTCTGGCGTCGCGACCGGAGCCGGGGCTGCTGGGACCGCGGCTGCCGCAGGCACGGGCACTGCCGCCGGTTTCGGCCCCGCGGCCGCCGCCGAAAACACGAGGGTAAACAGAAGTGTCGCCGTAATGAGCAGAGTCATGAACCCCAACTTCTTCATAGCTTCCTCCTCGTCCGAATTGCGGCCCGGACGCAACCGATGTGATTTCCTGCGAATGCCACGGAAATGCCCGCCCCAATTCGAAGAGAGACCCCGACCGCGACTCCGCACAGTATAGCCGCATGGGCAAGCGCCGACCCGGCGCAAAAGGTTACTCCCCAGATGCCCGTCGATTGGCCCGGCGGTTGCGCCACCACCAAACCACCACGATCGCAACCACAACAACTACCACCACGATGTTGAAGCGATCCATCCACTCTTCCAGAGTGTCCCAATGCCGGCCAAACAAATACCCCACGCTTGAGATCACCCCAACCCACACCGCCGCTCCCAAAAAGTTGAAAACGGCAAATCGTTTCCACGGCATCCGCAGCACGCCCGCCAGCGGTCCGGCAATGATGCGCATCCCGAACACAAATCGCGCGAAGAAAATGGTCAGCGCCCCATACCGTGCAAACAGTTGTTCCCCTCGCTCGATCGTAGAATCTTTAATTCGGAAAAATGACTGATACCGTGTCAGCAGCGGACGCCCGCCATAATGCCCCAGGGTGAATCCCAGATTGTCGCCAAGCGTCGCGGCAATCGTCCCTACCACCATGATCCAGGGAAGCCGCAAATCATGCTCGGAGTAGGCAAGAAAGCTGGCCAGCAGCAGAATGGTTTCCCCCGGAACCGGGATGCCTGCATTCTCCAGCAGCAACGCCCCGCCCACCGCCCAATACCCATACTGAACAATGGCGTTGCGCAAGAAATCGAGAATGGTTTGAGTCATGTAGCGTCGGCGCCCCCGCCGGCTGTCGCGAGGGCTCCTGGCCCACGCCCCGATGCGAGAAAAACGATTTATTTCTGTAAGAACCTTATTAAGGCCCGGTTAAACTCGTCCGCGCACTCCTCGTACGGCAAGTGCCCCACGTCCTGAAACACTACTTTCTCGGCTCCAGGAAGATGTCTCGCCAGTCGCTCCATCGAAGAAAAATAAACCGCCGGATCCTTGCTGCCCCACATAAGAATCGTCGGAATCGACGAGAGTGTTGGCAGCAACTCCTCCAGTTCGCGCAAATCCGCGCTCCAGGTCCTGACGATGCTGAGCGCGTGCTCGAACAATCCCGGCTTTGTCAGCGGAGCCTTGTACCCGTCCAGGCTATCCGAGGGAATCTTTTTCTGGTCCGCGAACATGCGGCCGTGCCAAAACGGATAAAGCGAGGGAAACCGTTCCATCACCGGGCGGACGATTGCTGTCCCCAACCGAGTCCCGCAAAACGGCGCCAGCCACCGCCCGTGCTCCGAATAAGGATTCACCGGCGCAACCAGGATCAGACTTCGAACCTGCGGCTTGCCTCTTTTGACGCACTCTGCCGCAGCGCACATTGCCACCGCTCCGCCGCGCGAGGTACCCAGCAGATCGAACGAGTCGAGTTTTAAGCCCTCCACGAATTGCAGCAGCCGCAAAGCGGTCGCTCGCATCGAATGATCAACTTTCGGACGGTCGGAAAATCCCGCCCCCAGCATGTCCGGCGCATAACAGGTGCGGAAAGGCGCAAGTGCAGGCATGGCATAGCGCCACGAGAACGAATACCCCATCAGCCCATGCAGCAATAGGATTGCCGGCCCGGACCCCGCGCGAAGATAGCGCATCCGTGCGCCATCGAAGTCGATCCAGCACTCTTCCACGCCTTTTCCCAAAGCCGGGGCGCCTGTGGTCAGGATTTCTCGAATCTCGCTCACCACGCCAGTGTGCATTCCAAATTCTTCCCGCGTCGAGGACAACTCTTTCCCTTCCCGCGCCCTCTATTTAAGTGAAACAACGCCTCTGTCGCTTCACTTTGGGGAGCTTCGGCTCCCCGATTTTTTCAGGATTGCTGTTTTCGCGATTCTCATCAGTTCTCACGATTGTCATCCTGAGGCGGGCGGATTTTGCCCGCCGAAGGATCTGGGCGAGCCGCACGAATCGCCCGCGCTTTTTGCGGGCGAATAAATCGCGCGTCTGGCTCGCTTCCTTACTCCCTATGCCGCTGCCGGCCGTTTCTTCCCCAGCAACTTCTTTAACACGCGAATCCCTTTATCCACATGCTTCTCTTCCATCAAAAACGGCGGCAGGAATCGCACAACCGTATCCTGGGTGCTGTTGAACAACACGCCTTCCGCCAATCCCGCATCCACAATCGGACGCGCCGGAATCTCCAGCTGAATCCCCTGAATGAATCCGCGCCCGCGCACGCCAATCGCCGCGTTCCGCTTCGACACCAGCTCTTTCAACTTTTCCTGCAAATACGCGCCAACCTTGTTCACATTCTCCAGCAGCTTTTCTTCCTCGACGATCGACAGGAACTCCAGGGCAACCCTGCAGGCCAGCGGCCCGCCGCCAAACGTAGTCCCGTGCTGACCGGGCGAAATCGCCGTGGCAAATTCCTCCTTAGCGATGAACGCTCCGAGCGGAAGCCCCGCCGCGATGGGCTTAGCAATGGCCACAATGTCCGGCGTCACGCCAAAACTCTGAAATGCAAAGATCGTTCCGGTCCGCCCCAGCCCGCATTGAATCTCATCGAAGATCAGCGCCGCCCGATGCCGATCCGCCAGCGCTCGACACTCGCGCAGAAACTCGACCGAACACTCGTAAATTCCGCCCTCCCCGAAAATCGGCTCCAGCACGATCGCGCAGGTATTGTCGTTCACCGCCGCGCGCATCCCCTCTACGTCGTTTTGCTTCACGAACGTCACGTCTCCGAGCAACGGTTCGAATCCCTTGCGATGCTTGTCTTGTCCCGTCAGCGACAGCGCGCCAAACGTCCGCCCGTGATACGAGCCATCCAGCGCCACCAGCCGGCACTTCGCATCTCCTCCAGCGCGATGTCCCGCCAGCCGCGCCAGCTTGATCGATCCCTCAATCGCCTCGGTCCCGCTGTTGGAGAAGAACGCCCGGTTCAGTCCCGAGAGCCGACACAGCTTCTCCGCCAGCGGGCCCTGATATTCGTGGTAGTAAAGGTTCGACACATGAATCAGCTTCGCCGCCTGATCGCGAATCGCCTTCACGATCCGCGGGTGCGCATGCCCCAGCGCATTCACTCCAATCCCGGAAACGAAATCGAGATACTTTTTGCCCTCAGTGTCCCAGAGAAACACGCCCTTCCCACGCGCCAGGACCACGGGATAACGGTTGTAGGTCTGCAGCAAATACTGCCGCTCAAGTTCAGCGATTCGATCCAGCGATGTAGAAGTTTCCATAATAGTTTCCATAGAACTCTCGATTTTACCGGAAGCTGAGTTGAGGAGGATCGTGCCGCCGGAAACAAATCATAAGAACGCTCGACCGCCTCGGTGTACCATTTTCCGTAGAAGCATTAACCCCGGGAGAGAGCGTGCCTTGCCGACGATGGATCCTGAACGCAGCCCTGTTCGCTGCATTGTGTCTGTGGCAAGCCGGCGCATTCGCGCAACAGAATCCGTCGCCCGATGACAGCAGCCAAAACTCACCCAACCCCGCCAAGCCGGATGAAATCGATATCCTCAACAGCCCCGCGGAACCCGCTGCTATCCGGAGCACTCCGCCGGTTCCGGAAATCAAGACCCCGAACTTTACTTCATGCTCGACAGTGGAATTGCGGAAAACCGTCCCCGAACTGAAGCACCTGAAGGCCGCAGAGGACCAGTCACAACTCTCAGCGCTTCTCGACAAGATTGGAACGAAAACGGTTGACATCGCCCGCCGGACGCCAAACCTTCTTTCCGATGAGGCGGTCATCTCCGACCGGGACGGCATCAAGAGGCTGCAGAATTTCTCCTTTCTTGTTCTGCAACATATCTCAAGATCGAACGCCATTGTGCTCGATGAATTTCGTGTCGACGCAAAGAGCGGCGAAAAGTTTCAGACGCAAGAACTCGAAAAGGCGGCTGAGGCCAGCGCACGTTCGTCAGATTCATCGTCCGCCGCTCTGCCCTCCGGCAGATCGCTGCCGGGTTCGGGAGGAGCTCCACCCTCTCAAGGGTTCGTCAACGAATGGCTCAATTTCTATCCCTCCAACCGAATGCAAGCGGAGTTTCGCTATCTGGGACAAGAGAAGTTGGGGGGACGTCAAACGCTGGTTGTGGCCTTCGCACAGAAACCCCGGGTTGTTCCCGTCCCGGCCACGGTCGAATATCACGAGAAAGTCTACAGGATCTTCAGGCAAGGGGTGGCCTGGGTCGACGCGACCGATTTTCGGATCGTGCGCTTGCGGACGGATCTTCTTTCGCCACCGCCGGGAGTACCTCTGCGCCAGTTAACAGCCGACACTCAGTTTACAGAGGTGCGTGTAGCGGAAATCGCGTCGGCACTCTGGCTGCCGCGACAGGTCGTGGTCACTTCGAACCTGGCGGGCTCAACGCTCCGCGAGAGCCACTCCTATTCACACTACCGGTTGTTTCGCACGAAATCGAAGCTGCTGCTGAATCCGTAGGTTGGCTCCGTCCTCAGCATCGGATTCGTGTCTGCACGAACTCCACGAGCTCCGCCCGCATCTCACTCAATATTTCCGAGCCCTCCTGCCATTCTTATGAATTTCCGCGCGCCGGTCGCATGGTGTACTCCAGGGCTCAATACAGCGGTGCCTCCCGTTCCGGGCGCGTCTTCCACCGCCGGTGCACCCATAACCACTGATCCGGATACTGCCTCACATAGTCTTCGATCACCTTGGTGAACTTCTGGGTATTGGCGACGATGTCGGCTTCCAGATTGCCGGTGCGTACCAGTTCCAGCGCAGGATCAAATCGCAAACGGTACTTTCCCAACGCCTCATCCCAGATCGTAAAACCCGGCACAACGGCCGCATCCGTGCGCAAAGCGATCCGTGCCAAGCCGCTGGCGGTGCACGCCGGAATGCCGAAAAAATCCACGAACACACCCTGCGGCGGAGTCATATTCGTGTCCATCAATATTCCTACCGTCTCGCCGGCTCTCATGGCGGCGAGCAATCCGCGTACAAAGTCATCTTTTGGCACAACTTTGTTGCCGTGCATCGTGCGATAACTCTGGAGCAGTTGGTCGAGATACGGATTGTCCATTGGCCGCATCACGACATGCAGCCAATGCCCATGCAGTGAGTGAGCAAAAGCGGAGAGTTCCCAGCCTCCGAAGTGGGCGGTGAGAAACAGCACGCCTTTGCCGCGCGCGTAGGCGCGCTCGTAATTCTCCAGACCGTCGTACCCAACGACCTCGTCTACATTTTGCGCAGTGTATCGGGGAAATTGGCACAGTTCCGCCAGTTGCCGGCCCAGCGAAGTGAACACGCCCCGCAAGATTCGCCGCCGCTCGCCCAGACTCTTTTCCGGGAGCACCATCTCCAGATTGCGCATTCCCACCTGCCGCAAACGAAAATGCAGCAGGTAGACAAGCTGCGCCATGCCGATCGCAAACGCGCGGGAAAGCGGTCGCGGCAGATTCCCTATGATTTTCAGAAACGGCCAGGCTGCCGCGTATTCCAGTTTCCGCCGCATCAGAGAAGAGTGGAAGGGTCAATGTACCATGCGGCCATCCCGCATTCAGCACTCAAGCCCTTGCGATTATCATTCTGAACCGCGGCGAAGCCACCGTGAGGGGCCGGATGTCGCCGGAAGCTCCGATGCTGTGGATGGGAACGCCAAGTGCGTGCGAACTGAGGCCTGAGACGCTGTTTCTGCTGAATACCACTGGCTACTCCAGCAGTTCCGAGTCATGCCCATCGAATAGGGCCGACAGCGCCGTTGGGGAGCGATCGGTCATCGCGTGGATATCCTGAATCAGCGAGTAGACGTTCGATGTCATGACGAGCAGATATCGCACCAGCCCAGGATCAGGATTCCAATATGTATGAGCCGTTCCGCGTGGCACGAACACCGCCGATCCGGCGTGCGCTTCCACCACTTCTTTCCCTACTCGCACACAGAGGGTGCCTTCGAGAACATACCAGGCTTCATCATCATTGCGATGAAGGTGCAGGGGAGCAATCCATCGCGGCGGTCCCGGCGGACCGCCTGCGTCTTTCCATTCTGCAATCACAAAGTCGGAGCGGACTTGACCAAGCACAGACCCAGCCAGCGCCGGAGCAATGATCGGAGAATTCATGACAAGCCTGTAGCGGCCTTGAGCCGCGACTGCACCCTACTCGCAACTCGCAGTTCGCAGTTCGAAAGCTCGCAACTGCTAATTTACTTTGCCGCTTCCGTCGCCCATTTCGACAACGAACTCAAGAAGGGATTTGCAGGCGCTGGGGCCTCGACCTCGCCTGTCAGCGCAGCTTTGAAGGTCACCATGTGCCCGTAGAAGTCGCGAGTGCTGTCCTTGTCCTGCTTCATGACAGCGCCATTTAGTGTCGCTCCGGCAAACACTCCGCGAGCCCGTGAGTAGGTGAGCACCTGCGCGCGCATCTTCCAGTCGGTATTGCCTTCGGCGTGACGGCCTACAGGTCCCGCCGCGACGGAAGCGTCGGCTCCCAGAGCAAACTGGCTCGACAACAGATGCTGCATG
Organism: Terriglobia bacterium; assembly: GCA_963743105.1. Classification (GTDB taxonomy): domain Bacteria; phylum Acidobacteriota; class Terriglobia; order Terriglobales; family Acidobacteriaceae; genus Sulfotelmatobacter. The sequence continues at coordinate 115,744 of CAVUOS010000015.1, read as the reverse complement.
CCATCATTGTTCATGATCAGCATGACCAGATCCACGGCCTGCCCTCCGATCTGAAATCCGAAGCTGCCGCCCTCAACCAGGAAAAATGCCGGGGCGCTCCAGCCCTTCGGCGTGCGGCAACTGGCAACGCCACGCCCATACTTTGCGCCGACAATGAAACCGCCCTTCAACATCGATGGAACCACAGCCACGCACTCCGCGCGACTCAGAATCTCTTGCGGAACACCGGAATCCGGCGCTGACTGAATTTCATTCAGAACATCGGCAGCCGACTGCACACGGTCCGCAGTCTTGGACTCTTTGGGTTCATCCACGGCCAACGCCAATGAAGAAAGAGACAGCACAACCGCCAAAAGCCATAGTCTTTTCATATGCCTCACCACCTAACGACTCGAATCTATTTCCTTGGATTGTAAATGATGAACCCGAAGTTGCACGGTGCGGTTCGGAGAGGACTCTTAGGAATTACCGGGGGTTGTTGGAGCCAAAAAAATGCGGGGCTGAAAGCAGTGACCCTAATCGCCACTCTCAACCCCGTCTCCCAGGTTCTGTGGTAGGTGAAGCGAGTATGCGTCAGAGGGCCGCAGGCGGCAAGATTACGAAGGTAAGTGCCCCAGTGATTACGCCTGCGGAAGCGTAAGCGAAGAGCTATGAGTTCCATGATTTCGGCTTGCTTCGCCCTACTTCAGGAAAATCTCTTCGAGCCGGTTTGCTCGAAGCTCATAGCTCACTGCTCACAGCTCACAGTTCAAACCTATTTCGTTGTGACCAGAGAATGCGTGATTGCGTGTACTGACAGCGCGATGCGGTTCTGTACGCCCACTTTGCGCATCAGCTTGGCAACGTGAGCCTTCACCGTGCGTTCCTCGATCCCGAGCTGTGCGCCAATCTCTTTGTTGGAGCGTCCCGCCACCAGCATCTCGAGGACTTCCTTCTCGCGATCGGTGAAGGTCACACGGCCCGCAGGGAAAATGCGCCCTGGCGCCGAAGACACGCGTTCGATGAACAGCGACAGCACCCGGCGCGGAGCCCAGACCGATCCCTGATGCACAATGCGGATCGCCTGCGCAAACTCCGACGGCAGAGCAGCCTCATCGACGTAGCCCTTGGCCCCGGAAGCAATCGCCTTCAGAATGGTTTCCTCGTCGATGCCCGATCCGGTCACGATGATCTTCAGATCCGGACGCGTAGCCTTCAGGCTGGCCATCACGTCGAACAGGTTTTGCCCGGAACGGTTCCCAAGCAGGATAAGGTCGATACCTTGCAGCAAGCTGATCTCGGGCAGCCCCGCGGAGACGAGTTCGAACTCTGGTTCGGAGTCGAACAATGCGCGGAACCCGACGAAGCGTAAAGGATCGCTTTCCACCACCGCGATTCGGATGACTGGTTTTCTGGCGACTGCTGCTTTCATAGTTTTCCCTGTGGGGCCTAGATTCTTCTATTCAGCATAGTAATAATTCGTCACGAAGCAAAGAGAAGGTGACCGAAGGGAAATTACGGGAGTAACATGAATTTGAGCGCTCAAAACCCACCACGGAGGCACGGAGACACCGAGAAACACCTTTTTTCATGGTTTTTCTCCGTGTCTCGGTGACTCCGTGGTGAAATTCTGAAACCACCCAAACGGAGCCCGAATGAACCGTCCCGCATGGATTCTCTCTGTTTTCATCCTCACATTCGCCGCCTCAGCCTTCGGCCAACAATCCGAACCCGCGCCTACGGCGCCGCCGCAGACTGAGCCTGGATCCGCGTACACCCCGAAATACAAGGGCGATCCCGCGCGGTCCGACTCCGAATCCGTGGCGCTTGCCTACGTGCGCGGGTTGATCCGCGCCCAGAAAGCATTCAACAAGCAATACGGACACTACGCCACCGCGCTTACCGAACTCGTCCACTCCGGAAGCTTCACCAAGCGCATGGTCGACCCCAACCGCGGCGATTACACGGTCGGCTTCAAAGGGAAAAAGGACAGCTACGTGCTGACCATGATGCCGAAAATTCTCGACGCCACGCATCGGTCTTTTTATGCAGAGGATGACGGCAAGATTCACGCGGATGACTCCAAGCCCGCGGACAAGGATTCACCGGTTGTGAGGTAATTCAAACTCAGAAAGAAACGCGCCCCTTCCGGTCACGTTGTCATTCCGAACGGCGTCGTTTGCCGTGAGGAATCTGCTGTCATTGGTGGCGCACCAACTGCCGGCAAAGCAGATTCCTCCGCTTCACGTTCGGAATGACAAGATATCTCGGGGAGTTGGGGCCAAAATATCTCGGTGCGTGGGCGTTTGATTCACTGCTCGATGCGGTGTGAGTAAAGTCCGCGGTCTTTCAAAACATTAAGACGGAAACCTCTACTCACTTGTGACGGACTCCGGAATGGCGTCTAACTGAAGACTCTTCCGCTCGCCTTCGGAGACGTGCATCGCGCTTCCCTGCCCTTCGTAAGCTTTCAGGAAATCCGAGTTGTAGTAGGCTTCGCCCTCTACGCTTTCCCAGGCAAAGACCGTGTAGTCTCCCGGACGAAGGCCGCGCAGAGTGAATCTCCCCGTCTGGTCTGTAACTGTTTTGCGATAGTGATCCGTGCGGGCTCGCATTCCGGCTTCCGGTACCGCTACGACCATAGCATTCGCAACCGGTTCACCTTTGCCATCCACAGCGACACCTTCGGCCACGCCGCCATTGGCGCTCACAACCAGTTCTAGCGTGACTGTACCGCCGTCGACACTGATTCCCGACTCATTGATTTCACGCCCGCCCGCCCCTACCGATTTCACGAACCAGCCTTCGTTGGCCGTGGTGTCGCCCATTACCTGCACGTAATAACTGCCGGATGGAACATCCGTCCATTGAAAACTTCCGTCTGCAGCGACATGCGCGAGGTTGGAGAAGGTATCGCGGCCCGGAAGAACGCCCTCATCCTGCTCGCTGTCGACCGATTGCAGAGCCAGGAAGACTCGCTCCGGATCGAAGCGGCTGGTGCTGTTTCGCGAGTCAACGTGTACGCGTCCATGGATTGTGGTTCCCGGCTGGGGTGACAAGCGCAGTCCTTCGACGTTCGTCGACCCAACCTGCAGAGACTGTCGAGCGGTCATCGGCACGGGCGATCCTTCGATCGTGGCCAGGAGCGTATAACTGCCCGGCGAGACATCGTGTATGACGAAGCTGCCGTCGGTGTGCATCTCGGCGCCGTTCAGCACCAGGCTGAAATCACGCGACTGCAACATGATCGTCGCCGACGCGCGGGGCGGAACATTCACGACCGCGCCACGGATACTTAGACTCGGACTCGGCGTCAGCGAGAAATTCGCGGGGAACTCATCTCCCGGATGCAACGTTATCGGCACGGCCTGGCTGCGGTCGGCAGTACCGGGATAGTACGTCGTTTGATAGGTCGATGACGCCGACGCATCGGGCTTGGCATTGCGTGTGTCGGCCGCCGTTCCTGCATTCTCGATCAGGCTCTTGAAATCAGGCGGCGGGCTGACGGAAATGTATACGTTCCCGGCGGGCAGGTTCGCGATGCGGTATTCGCCAAGGTCGTTGGTGCGTTCCGCTCCGGCCTGCTCCCAATGTTTGTGTCCGGCGACGAAGCTCTGGCGCAGCACGGTGATTTCCGCGCTGGGCAAGGGATCGCCATCTTCGTCGCTCACGCGTCCGCGAATGACAGCGGCAGCTTGCAGGCGGAGATGCAGGTCTTTGAGTTCCTGTCCGGCGGTGAGTGTGAGAATCCGGCCATCGGTGTGACCACGTTGCTTATCCGTGTCGAGCAGGCCGGTGCGCTCGGCAAACAGGTGATACCGGCCGGGCGCGATGTTCTCGATACGGAATCCGCCATCGGTACCCGTGATCGTGGTGTAGTTCCCGCCCTGGGTTTGATTCTCAGCGATCAGCTCGATCAGAGCCTTCTTCACCGGCTGGCTGTCGGGATCGCGAGTGACCATGCCTTCGATCGCCGCGCGCGATTTGGTCGCCTGTTGCGCGAGCAGGCTCGTGCCTATGAACAGACTCAACAGGAGTGCGGGCACCAGCTTCATGAGGTCAATCGGGGAGGCTGGGAGCGATTCGTCCATTACATTTTATCGTGCGTTGATCCTGAATCCAAGCTCAAAAGGCGCGCGGGGCGAGGTTTTTCGACCCAGTTCTGTTTTCGGATGCGGGCAGGAGCGTTCACCACAAAGGGCACAGAAGTTCGCGAAGGAAAACGTGGATTCCCTCAAGCTCTGAGAAGGTCTTCGACCAATATCGAGTTTTCGCGACCGAGTGTGCGTGGGCCGATGCTCGTTCTCGTCCGCGCTTGCCTTTCCTTGTGCTCTTCGACGACTGTTTGTCGAAGATCCCACCTGTCGCGATCTGGGATCGCGCATACAGCGCTCGTGACGAGCATCACCGACCGACACATTCAGCGTGGTGCATATTGGTAGCGCAACTCTTTGGAGACTGCCATGAACGATAAGGTGTTGGATTCTACGCGACGGGGATTTCTGCGTTTTGGCTTGGGGCTGGCCGCCGGGGCGCCATTCGCACTGTCGAGCGGATGCGGGAGCAACAACCAAGAACTCAACCCGCCCCCTCCGCCTCCTCGCTCCGATGCCAAAGTGGCGATCGTCTCCTGCACAACGTATGACTCCCAGGCGGTGCAGGAGTCGCTGGGGCAGGCCTTAGCCCTTCTGGGAGGGATTGGAGGGCTGGTCAACGGAAAGACGGTCACGGTGAAGGTGAATCTGACGAGTGACGGCACCTACCGGGATCAGTTTGGGAGGCCGGCGGGAGAGTCTTATATCACGCATGGAGCGACGGCGACGGCTCTGGCTACGTTGCTGCTGGCTGCTGGGGCGCAGAAGGTCCGGTTTGTGGACTCAGCGCCCTTCCGGTTGCCGCTGGATCAGGTTCTCGCCATGGCGGGATGGGACGTGCCGACGCTGCTCGGGTTGGGCAACGTAGCGGTCGAAAACACTCGCAATCTGGGCAGCGGCAACCAGTATGCACGGCTGAATGTCTCCGGAGCCGGATATCTATTCTCGTATTTTGAGTTGAATCACTGCTACCAGGATACGGACGTTTTCTTCTCGCTGGCGAAGTTGAAGCAGCACCTCACGGCGGGGGTCACGTTGTCGATGAAGAACGTCTTCGGATCCACTCCCAATGCCCTTTATGGCCAGGATGCCGGCAGCGAAGATGCGGTGCTTTGGCGTGGCCCGCTGCATGGCAGCGGAACGGCAGATTGGACAGGGATTCAACCGCCTGGAGCGAAGATGAGCACGCCTCCGGTGGACGCAGGCTCGCGGATTCCGCGCATCGTGGCCGACATCAACGCGGCGCGGCCGGTTCACATGGGCATCATCGATGGGATCACAGCGATGAGCGGAGGCGAGGGGCCGTGGGCGCCGAATGCGGCGCCGACTTCGCCGGGGATCGTGATCGCAGGGCTAAACGCAGTGTCGACCGATGCGGTTGGCGTGGCCTTGATGGGATACGCCGATCCGCGCGCCGCCCGCGGGACTCCGCCCTTCGCAGGCTGCGACAATCACCTGCTGCTGGCCGAGCAGAGCGGGATTGGCCTGGCTGACCTTTCGCAGATTGATGTACAAGGACTGACCATCCAACAGGCGTTATATCCCTATCCCCAGGCGCTGTTGCGACCGATGCATGGGATGTCTGCAAGGCAGTGCGGGCGAGGGAGTACGGCTCCGATGCACGTCTAGGAAATCCTGCGCCGCTGTTCCCACATGGCCGTCTCACAATCTGCAGGGATGAGTATGATTTAACGTCCCGATATTGGGCTGTAAGAAATTTCCTTTTCCATTGACTACCTAGATGTGAGCGCAATTGAGGCCATCCCGACGGCGGCAGCGTCCACGATGACATCGGCACAGGACGAACTCTACCAGGAAACCGCGACAACGTTCGGCGCAGCGCTAGAGCGGCTGGCTCGCGCTTACGAGGCCGATCCGGATCTGCGGCGCGATCTCGTGCAGGAAATTCACGTCGCGCTGTGGCGAAGCTTTGACGGCTTTGACGGGCGCTGTTCGCTTCGAACCTGGATTTATCGCGTGGCGCACAACGTTGGCGCCTCGCATGTCCTACGGCAGCGTCGAACCCGCGGGCAGGAGTTGGTCGGGCTGGAAGAGCTGGAAAACCTTCCGGACGCGAACAGCGGACAGCTTGCGGCCGATCGCAGTCACGCGCTCGATCGCCTGCTCGGGCTGATCCAACGGCTCAAACCGCTCGATCGGCACGTGATCCTTTCTTATCTGGAAGGGCTGGATGCCGCCGAAATTGGAGAGATCACGGGACTCTCAGCGGGAAACGTAGCCACCAAAATTCACCGTATCAAGAACATGCTGGCGCGCCAGTTTCAGCAGGGAGGGAGCGAATCATGATGGAAGTGCAAAATCCCGCGCAGAAGCTGTGGCAGGACCAGCCCGTGGAGGGAATTAAAATGTCAGCCGAGGAAATTCGCAAGCGCGCAGGAAAGTTCGAGCGCAAGATCCGATGGAGAAATCGCCGCGAATCGGTAGGCTGCCTGATCGTATCCGGGCTCTTCGCCTATTTCCTGTTCGACACTCACGAGCTTCTGTTCCGCATTGCGTACGGAGTGTTCATCGCGGCCATGATCTGGATTGCGATTCAGCTTCATCGCAAAGGCTCGGTCAAGAGTCTGCCCGCCGGTCTGGAAGCTTCCAGTTCTCTGCAGTTCTTCCGGAGAGAGCTGGAGCGGCAGCGCGACGCCGTCGAGAATGTGTGGCCGTGGTATCTGGCGCCGTTGGTTCCGGGATATGTGATGTTGACGATCGCTTATGCGGTGTCGTTTCCGCGGCCAGTACGGTGGATGGGAGTGGCGGCATTCGATCTGTTCATGGTGCTGGTGTTTGTTGGGATTTGGAAGATGAACCTGCGGGCGGCTAGGTGTTTGCAGCGCTCGATCGATGATCTCAATGCGTCGCAGTGAAATAGCAATCAACGGGCGAGGCATCCCCCCAGGAGCAGTTGAAAATAGCACGGCGTTTCAACGCCGGATGGCGCGGTGATGGGAGAACGGTTGAAACGTGCTACTCGGTGGGTTCAGCCGTGCCTACGGCACGGGCTCAATGTCCGCACGCTACCCGCCCGTGAAACTGGCGGGCTCTTGTCAAACGTCCCTCAGGGACGAAACGCGCCGCATCTGGGTGACGAAACCCACCTCACTTGGGTGTGGATCTGATTTCTACTCGCCCAAGGAGGGCGATCGCATGAAACGCGTATTCATCCTCTTCCTTCTGACAATAGCCGCAACCCTGGCTTGCGCGCAGGACATTGCGGGCGACTGGCAGGGGACGCTGAACACCGGCATGGGCAAACTTCGACTCGTGCTGCACATCACGAAGGCTGCCGACGGGAGCCTGACGGCCACGCTCGATAGCATTGATCAACCTGGGGCAAACGGCATCCCCGTGAAATCGGCGACTCTTAAAGGGTCCAAGCTGAATCTCGACGTTGTGGCGGTGCAGGGGACATATGAGGGGACCGTTGCTGCGGATGGCAAATCGATATCGGGGACATGGACGCAAAGCAAGCCGCTGCCGCTGGAGTTTAAGCGTGCTACTGCGCCGATCAAAGCCGAGCACAAGCCGGCAAAGCCGACTGACATCGATGGGATGTGGACGGGGACGCTCGACACGGGGATGAGCAAGCTGCAGGTCGTGTTTCACATCATGAATACCGAAGACGGATTAATCGCGACCATGGACAGCCCGGATCAGGGGGCGAAAGGGATTCCTACGTCTTCGGTGACGCGCAACGGGGCGGCGTTGAAGATCGAAGCGAAAGGAATCGGCGGCGTCTTCGACGGCAAAATTGCAGCAGACCTTGCCTCCATTGACGGCACGTGGACGCAGGGTGGAGGCACGCTGCCGCTCGTCCTCAAGCGGGTGAAAGATCAGGCCGAGGTGGAGTACAAGCCGGTCATGCCCTCCGACTCGACCAGGACATGAACACATCCGGAATGACGCGGGCGCCAGCACCGCGAGCCTATCCTCCCTTGCTCTCGCTATGCTGGCTGCCCGCACGCGCGTACAAAAAGGCACTTACCGCGCTGGCTGGATGAGCACCGCGATCTCTTCACCCGAGGTCACATGGGCCATCATCTCTTTTTCCCTGGCGCTGCGCGGCAGGTTGTGGATATTGTCAGCCGCGAACACAATCTTGCTGAGGAACGATTCCGTTCCGTAGCGGGTGAAGACCAGATAGGGCTGCCCGTTGCGGTTGGCGGCATCGCTGCCCGGGAGAAGCAGGGTGTAGGTGGATCTTCCTTGCGCGTTCACCAGTTCAATGAACGAACCCTTCGTTTGGATGCGATAGGTGTCAGCCTTCAACGTGGTTTTCCCCAATACGAAATCGAATGGGACATTTGCCGAGAGGCTGCCAGACTGGGCCTGCGCGGGCATAAGCGCAAGCGACGCAACAAATACAGTCATCAACACGAACAACACGGACTTCTTGAGATTCTGCATAACTTTCCTCTTTCTTAAGTGGGTTTCACGATGACTCGTGACGCGCCCGCTTCGCACCGGCTTGATGACTAGACACACGTGGGTCCTCCGAATGTACGGACTCAATCCGGATAAAAATTGTTTTAGCGCGTAGTGAATTGGATTCAGTGAAGTGAGATTGGATTGAGCAGAGATGTAATAACGATGTCAAAAATATGTCTTCTAGTAGCGGTGAGCTTTAAGCTGTGAGCTATGAGCTAAACCGGATCGGGCTGCTCATCGCTCATTGCTCAGAAGCTATGCGAGCCGACTACTTCTTATTCACCACAGAGGGCACGGAGGAGCACAGAGGACAGGCTGGTCAGCTGTCTTTACGATAGAGCAGGTTACGCATGGCTTCGCGGCGGGCGGCGTTGGCGCCTTTGTCGGCTTTCAATGGGTCAGCGGAATTTTGGGAACCGCTCGATTCTTCGTCGCTGCACTCGGGGCAGCGGTTGGCGAAACCGGGCTTGCCGGGTTTGAGTTCGAATTCTTCACCGCAAACTACGCAAACTTTGATTGGGTAGGACATTTAAAAAACCTCGGGCTAAAGCCCGCACTCGTCATCGGCCTAACGCGGCCCTAAAGGGCCGCTCTTCCACGAAACTGGCTAGTTTAGAAAGTACTGCCGGTACAGCGTGTCCCGCTGTGCGGGACGGAATCCCGCGTCGCGGATAATACGGCGCAACTCTTCCTCGGTTGTGCAGTTTGTTACGCCGGCTGCGCGTACTACATTTTCTTCCAGCATCACAGAGCCGACGTCGTTGCCGCCGAAGCGCAGGCCCATCTGGCAAACTTTCAATCCTTGCGTCACCCAACTGGACTGCACGTTGAGAAAATTCGAGAGATACAGGCGCGAGATGGCGAGCACCTTCAGATACTCGACCGCTGTTGCTTCGTCCCAGTGACGACCGCCCAGCGCGGTGTTCTGGGGCTGGAAGCTCCAGGGGATGAAGGCGGTGAAACCGCCGGTCTCTTGCTGCAGTTCATAGAGCCGCTGGAAATGGTTGATGCGGTGCTCGTAATTCTCGCCCACGCCGAACATCATGGTTGCGGTGGTGCGCATGCCAATCTGATGCGCGGTGCGGTGGACGTTGATCCAGTCCTCTGTCAAGCACTTGAGGCGGGCGATCTTGTAGCGGACTTCGTCGTCGAGGATTTCGGCGCCGCCACCGGGGATGGAGTCGAGGCCGGCATCGCGCAGGCGGAAAATTGTGTCACGGATGCTCAGCGCGCTGTATTCGGCTATGGCGATGATCTCTGACGCCGAATAGCAATGGAGATGCACTTTGGGGAAGCGCTGCTTGATGCCTCGGAGCATCTTCTCGTGCCAGTCGATCTTGAGATCAGGATGCAAGCCGCCCTGCATTAACACGCCGGTGCCGCCGAGTTCCACGGTCTCGCGAATCTTGTCGTAGATAGTGTCGAAGTCGAGGATGTAACCTTCCTTCGCGACGGGGCCCTTCAACGGGCGATAGAACGCGCAGAAGGTGCAATACTCGGTGCAGAAGTTGGTGTAATTAATGTTGCGGTCGATGATGTAGGTGACCACGCCTTCGGGATGAAGGCGGCGGCGTACCGCGTCGGCTTCCATACCGATGCCGATCAGGTCATCGGACTCGAACATCTCGAGAGCTTGCTGTTTGGTTAAGGACATAGGAGATCCCACAGAACTTCTCATTCTACCGAAGGCTCCGAAGACCCTTCAAATGGCGATTAGCTGATGAGGGAGGAGAGCTTGCCGGCAGACTGGATTAGCGGCTGCATTAAAACCGTTCACAACGGAGGACACAGAGGCGCACAGGGAAAGAAGGCTAGTCATTTCCCGGGGGCCTTGGCGCGATCGGGTAACGAACTAAGGCAGTTCTCTCACCCAGATATTCCGGAAGCTGAGCGGCTCGCTCTTGTCGCCGTGAGCTTGCAGCTTGATGGGCGCGCCGTCGAATTTCTTATAGAATGGCTGGCCGATGTAGCGCGTCTCGCCTTTCAGTTCGAAGTGATTTTCGACCAGCACTCCGTTGAAGAACGCGGTCACGTATGCCGGGGTTTTGAGGCTGCCGTCGGCGTTGAACGTAGGAGCGATCCAGACGACATCGTAGATTTGCCACTCGCCGGGCTTGCGAGCCGGGTTTGCGAGCGGGATGCTCTGCTTGTAAATGCTTGCGGCCATGCCGTTGACGTAGGTTTTGTTGTTGTAGGAGTCGAGCACTTGCAGTTCGTAGCCGGCGTCTCCGGGCCCTGTGGAAGCCAGGAAGAGGCCGCTGTTCCCTCTTGCCTGACCCGAACCGGTGATGCTTTCGGGAACCTTCCACTCCATGTGGTACTGGTAGTTGTGGAAGGTGCGTTTGGTCTCGATATTGCCGGCGGTCTTACTCACAACGAGGATGCCGTCGGCGACGTTCCATTTCGCCGGTTGCGAGCGATCGTTGGCCGACACCCACTCGTCCAGATTCTTTCCGTCGAAGAGAACGATCGCGTCTGATGGTGGCGCGCCGCTGTTTGCGGCCGGTGTGACGACTTTTGGTTCGGGCTGCCAGACTTCGGTGTCTTCGGGCTTGGCCGAGGATTGTTGTTGTGAGTAGAGAGGGACAGCCATCGCAATAAAAATTGTAAACGCGAAATACATCGAAAAGGGGATGCGCATAGTGTCCAAGAGCATACACCGAAATTGAGCTGGATCGTGTCTGAAGCTTTCAATGGGGATGTGAGGCTCTCGCCTTCCGCACCTGTGGCAGTGGCACCCTCCCCTTCCCTTCGCTCATAGTCGCGGGTCGGACCCTTCGACTTCGCTCAGGGCAACTGCGCCCGCCCTACACAACACACGGAAACTTGATACCATTCATCCGCCCAAGGAGGTTCCTCCCATGATTACTCGCCGCAGCTTCATTATTGCCAGCGGAATGACCGCTCTGGCTTCCACCCGCGTGTTTGGCGCCAACGAGAAACTTCGGATTGGAGTTATCGGAGCCGGACATCGCATGAAGGGCCTGCTCGATTCCGCGGACAAGGCCGGCGCTTACGAAATTGTGGCGGTGAGTGATGTGTACGGTCCGAATCGCGATGCGGTCAAAGAACGGGCGAACGGGCTGGCTACAACGCATCTGGACTATCGGGAAGTTCTCGACAAGGAAATCGACGCGGTGATCATTGCATCTCCGGACCACTGGCATGTGCCGATGGCGCTCGACGCGCTAAAGTCGGGCAAAGACGTATTCCTCGAGAAACCTGTGACGCACACGATTGAGGAAGGCGCCACGCTGACGAAGGCGGTTCGATCGAGCAAACAGATCCTGCAGTGTGGCATGCAGCAGCGCAGTTGGACGCATTTTCGCGATGCCGTCGATCTGATTCAGGCGGGAAGCCTGGGGCGCGTGGTGCAGGTGCGGACGTACTGGTGGCAAAACTATCAGCGGAACTGGGTATCAAAGCCGGTCGACCAGCAGGCGCTCGATTGGAAGCTGTGGCTTGGGTCGGCGCCTGAACAGGCTTTCAGTGATGAGAAATTCGCGCATTGGCGATGGTTCTGGAACTTTGGTGGCGGGGCGATGACCGACCTGTTCACCCACTGGATCGATGTGGTGCATTGGGCGATGAAGGCGGACACGCCGCGGCAGGCTTGCATGGTCGCCGACAAATACGTGTTCGATCAGTGGGATTGTCCGGACACGATCCAGGCGGCGTTCCGCTATCCCGGGTTTGATGTGGTGTACGAAGGCATGATGTGTTCGTCGATCGATGACGGAGGGCTGGAGTTTCGCGGGACGGATGCGACGTTAAAGATCGATCGCGGGGGATTCACGGTTTATCGCGAGGGGGTGCAGAGGGATCAGAATCCGATACTCAACGAACGCAGCTACCGTGATGGAACGATCACACACATGGAGAATTTCTTCGAATGCATCAAGACGCGGAAAGAGCCGAATGCTCCGGTGGAAGCGGGAGTTGCGGCGGCGCGGGCGGGGCACATCGGGAACCTGGCGCACCAGCGCGGGGGACAGATCAGCTGGCCTGCGAAGGCGTGAGCGCTGGGAAACCCTCAGCGCATCTGTGATGCTTTGCGCAGGAAGTTCCGGACGCGAATGTCCCGCAACCAAAGACCTCCCCACAGGAGGCAAGCGAAAACGAGTGCGAAAACCACATTGAACCAACTCGCTTGAATGCGAATCTGACTCGCGATGGCGCCACCAAGGTATCCGGTCAGCAAGATTGCTCCGAGGACGGCGGTGCGAGGAAGCAGATACAAAAGTGTGCAGGCCAGCAGAATCATGCCGATTCCTACAATGTCGGATTGCGGATATCCCAACTCCAGAGTTGCTTTCACGACGAAAGCTGGTTTCAGGAGTTTCATGCCTCCATCCCATAGAAGAAATAGCGCTGCGAGACCGCTCATGACGCGGCCGGCCCAGAGTTGTACGCGGGAAATCCCGGGCGTGAGTGTTGTCATTGGCCGACCTTCTTTCCGAGCAAAATCCCAGTAATACTGCCGGCATCGAAAGTGATGAACTTCCTCTGACCCTGCGTCGTTGCATCCGTACTTGCTCTTGCCGCCATCTGTGACCTCGTCAGTGCCACGATCGGCACAGTGTACCAAGCAAGAATTCTGCGCTCCAAACGAATGTTATCGAGACCGAGGCGGTCACTTCTTGCGCACCCACCATTCGCTATCCCGAATGAAGCTGAGGGTCGCTGGGTCCTGGGCGGGTGGAAGAAATGTAAGCACGGTCGAGCCATCGATCGCCTGCTGGAGATTCAAGAAGCGGTAACGGACCACGTGGGCGTGGCCATGGAAAGTGACAAACTCGGCGCCCAGTTCCACTGTGCCTGAGTCGTCGTCGCTGGCCGAACGGTTGTTGATCACGCCGCTCATCTTGTAGGTGAACGCTCCATTGGCGGCGATATGGTATGCAGCACCGATGTAGCTGTTGGACGTGCTCTGATAGGAACCGGTCGAACTGCTGTAAAAACTAATGCTGTTGGCGGCGCCGCTTTGCCAATCCCCTGCCAGGTCTGCCAGTGTGAGATTGGTCCGGATGGGCGCCGCTTTTAGAGGCGCCAGCCGCACGCTCCCCAGCACAGCATTCGTGAGATATTCCAGCGTGTTAAGCACCATGCCATCGTTACTGACCGCCGCCACCGGGATGAAGCTTTTGCCGGCCTCAAGCACGTACAGCCGCGTGTAGGTCGCCCGATTGATGCTGGATGCATCGGCGCGTTTCCCCGGATAGCCGACGGTGTGGGCAATGTCGTAGAAAGGAAGCAAGGGATAGCCCTGATAGTCAGGGCCAGCAAGCACGATCCGTTTCCACGCGGTCTTCAAGTCGGTGGTGGCATCGCCGCTGCTCGGCATAGGCGTGTACACGGCCACCACCCAGTAATTCTTCGCCTGGGTCAAGACCATACCGCCGTAATCAGAGCCTTGCTGATACTTCCAGCCGTCGGGAACGGCGAAGGACACGTCCCCGACGCTCTGCACTTGGGCGCACAGAGGTACAGCGAGCAAGCTCAGCGCGAGAAGCGCAATCCGAGGTCGCATTGGTGTCCCCTCCCTCAGTTGCATCCGGATCAGATGTTGGTGATTGCCTACGTCGGAGCCCAACAAACGAATGTCACGCATTCTACCGCAGGATCCAGCAGTCGTCCGGGTGAGGCTTCCATCGCAATCGCAGGTAAGGTTGCCGGGGGATGCGCATACCTCCGAGCGCATGCTGCAACTGGTTGGAAACATAAGCATTTGAACACGTTCACTTTTCTCCCTTGACAGGCCCTGGGCGCGGCTTTATGGTTGTTTTGAACACGTTCAATACCCCTTGGGAGGGAGCCATGAATACAGCCAACAACATTATCGTGGTCACGTACCTTACGTACCTGCTGATCAGCGTCACCCTGACGATCTGGGTGGCACGCACCCTGTATAAGCGCGGGGCCATCTTCCTGGTGGATGCCTTTCATGGGAATCGAGAACTGGCGGACTCGGTGAACCATCTGCTGGTGGTGGGGTTCTATCTGATCAACATCGGATTTGTGTCGCTGGCGCTGAAGACAGCAGATGTGATCAACACTTCGCGCAGCGCGATAGAACTGCTGAGCGACAAGATGGGGATGGTGCTGCTGATACTGGGCGGGATGCACTTCTTCAACCTGTACGTCTTCTCGCGCATTCGGCGGAGCGCGCGGGTACCGCGGCCTCCGGTGACTCCTCCGGTGGCGCCGGATGCCATGCTGAAGGTGGCAGTGCCACGGTGAAGACGGAGCGCAGGTTTCAAGGTTTCAAGGTTTCAGAGTTTCAAAGACAGGGCCTGAGAATCTGGGGCGGAGTTGAAAGAGGAGGTCCGATATGGAAAAACTCTACGTGCTCTACGATCCGAAGTGCGAACTGTGCTGGCGGTTGAAGAACTGGATCCTGGTGCAACGGTCGTGGATCGGGCTGGCGGTGGTGGAGCAGGGGTCGGAGAAGGCGAAGCGGCTGTTTCCGGAAATGGATCGCATCGCCGGGAAAGAAGATCTCGCCGTGATCAGCGATGAAGGCGCCGTCTATTTGAACGACCGCGCGTGGATCATGGTCCTGTATGCCATGCTGGAGTACCGCGAGTGGGCGTCGCGGCTAACGCATCCGGTTCTGATGCCGCTGGCGCGCCAGGCTTTCGCGGCGTTGTCGAAGAACCGGCACTGGCTTTCGAAGATGCTCAACGCGGAAGATCCGGAAGCGATTGCCGGGGAATTGCGACAGGTCGAACTTGAGCCGTGCGCTTTGCCGGGCAACGCACCGATGTCCACTGTTCGGGAATATTTACTATGAGCAACCCCACGATTAAGCCCAGAATCACGCCGCGCGCGGAAGACACGCGCCGCAAGATTTACGAAGCCGCGATGGAAATGTTTCGGGAGAAGGGGTTCGAGGAGACGACCATGCGCGACATTGCGGCCAAGGCTGGCGTAGCACTGGGCGGCGCTTACTACTACTACTCCTCCAAGGACGCCATCGTGCTGGCGTTTTATCGCGAAATGCACGAGACCAGTATGTCAATGGTGGGCGGGGCGCTCACGGACAAAAAGAAGCTGAAAGAGCGGATTCGGGCGGTGCTCGATCAACGACTGAAGTTGCTGGCACCGAATCGCAAGTTCTGTGCCGCGCTATTCCGTCACGCGCCGGACGGGGCGGACCCGCTATCACCGTTCAGCGAGGAATCACGCCTGATTCGCGATGCGGCGGTGGAACAGATGCGGGTGGCGATTGAGGGCGGCGATGTGAAGATTCCGTCGGATCTTAAGCCGCGGTTGCCGTATCTGCTCTGGTTGTACCAGATGGCTCTGATCATGTTCTGGCTCTACGACCGCTCCCCGGATCAGGAGCGGACGCAGCGGTTGATGGAGAAGAGTCTGAGTTTGTTGGTGAATCTGTTGCGGATTTCGTCGCTGCCTTTGATGAAGCCTTTGCGGAAGTCGGCGCTGGAGTTGGTGGAGGCGGCGAGTGGATAGAGTTGCGGCCCTCAGCGGCTAAAGCCGCCATTCAAAACAAAACGGTTATCGCAGCGCTGAAGCGCTGCGCCACCCGAGATCGATTGGCTGACAGACTTTTTCCGCGGCCTGTAAAAGCCGTGCCCTTTCAAAACAAGAGTGGGTGATGCAGGGCGAAAACGCTGAGCACAAGACAATCACAATTACCGGTGCGTTCAGTTACACGGGAAAGTACGTTGCCCGACTTCTGCTTGACCGTGGATGCCGGGTTCGCACTCTGACCGGGCATCCTCAGCGGCAGAACCCTTTTGGTGAAGCCGTGGAGGTCTTTCCTTATAACTTCGATCGTCCCGACCAACTCAGAGAGTCGCTTCTCGGCACGTCTACGCTGATCAATACCTATTGGGTTCGATTTCCTCGCGGAGAGTCCACGTTCGAGGCGGCGGTACGGAATACGCGGACGTTGATCGAGGCGGCGAAGGAAGCCGGAGTCGGGCGGATTGTGCATGTGAGCATCGCGAATCCGTCGGCGGAGTCTCCGCTCGGCTACTATCGCGGGAAGGCGGAATTGGAGCAGGCGGTGATCGATTCCGGGCTTGCGTACACGATCGTGCGGCCCACCGTGATATTCGGAGCCGAAGACATACTCATCAACAACATTGCTTGGTTCGTGCGGCGATTTCCTGTGTTCGGCATACCGGGAGATGGCTTGTATCGAATTCGTCCGATTTATGTGGAGGACATGGCGAGGCTCATGGCTGAAGCCGTGGACGCGCGTGGGAATGCAGTGATCGATGCGGTGGGGCCGGAAACTTACACGTTCGAGGAGTTAGTCAGACTGATCGCCCGCTCCATTGGACGCTCAGTTCACTTGGTCCATGTGCCAAGCAAGTGGGCCTACCTTGCGACCCTAATAACGGGATGGTTGGTTGGGGACGTGGTGCTTACGTGGGAGGAGTATCGCGGACTGATGGGCAACCTGCTGGCGCCCGAGGGACCTTCGTCAGGGCACACTCGTCTGAGCGGATGGCTCGCGGCCCACAAGGAGTTGGTCGGAATGCGATATGCCTCGGAAGTTGCGCGCCATTACATTAGGCTGCGAGCGTAGAGTAGAGTTGCGGCCGTCAGCGGCTAAAGCCGCAAGCTCTCTCGGCTCGTAACGCCACGGTTGAAGCCATGCCCGTTCAAAACAGGGGCGGCTACTTTAAGAATTACTTCCAGATTGGCAGTTCTCCAGCATTACACTCTAGCGAATAACATTGCAGGCATGTAGAGGCATCGAGCAAGGATCATGCAGCGCATGAACGCAAGAGAACGGGAAATCCAGATGGATCGTCGACGGTTTGTACTTCTGACTGGCGCAGGTGCGATAGGTCTTCTCCTCAACAAGCCATTGAGTGCTGCGTCGTCGGCAACGCAGACGCCCGCCGCGACTCGGACGCCTTTACCGCTCTTTTTTGGGGTGGACTACTATCCGGATCAGACAGCCGAAGCGTTGTGGGAACAAGACGCCGTGGCGATGGCTGAGGTCGGGATCACCAATGTTCGAATCGCCGAGTTCGCCTGGTCTCTCATGGAGCCGCGAGAGGGAACGTTCGACTTTCAATGGCTCAAGCGGGCGGTCGATGTCCTGCATCGGCATGGCATCGCCGTTATCCTTGGCACTCCCACCGCCGCCCCTCCGCCATGGTTATCTGCCAAATACCCGGAGATTCTTCTGGTCAACGAAAACGGAGTGACTCTCAGTCCAGGGACACGTCGATTCACCTGCCCCACCAACGCTACTTACCGGCGTCTCGCGAATGCGGTCGCGACGGAGATGGCGAAAGCTTTCACCTCTGTATCAGGAATAGTGGGATGGCAGATCGACAATGAACTCACGCTGGGCAGCGCTTCTCGTTGCTATTGCCGTTCCTGCCGGGAAGGGTTTCAGCAATGGCTCAAGGCAAAGTATGGCTCTCTTGAGGCGGTGAACCGAGAATGGGGCACGGTATTCTGGAGCAACGTCTACACCGATTTTTCGCAAGTGGCGGTGCCCCTACCCTCCGGAGCGCCGCCGAATCCGGGCTTCGCCCTTGACTACGATCGCTATCAGAGCACCGCCAATGTCTCATTCATGCAGGAGCAACTGAAGGTGTTACGGTGGCTCTGCCCATCCCACTTCGTCACTACGAACAATGTGGGTGGGTTTATCGACACCATCGATATGCGCGATCTGTATCGGGACCTGGACTTTGTCGCGTCGGATAACTATCCAGGTGTTTTTGAAGTCTTTGCGTCCGGCGACCCCAACTTCAGCATCACCCCGGAAGCGTCAGCTGCCATGGTTTCCTTCGCCCACGACTTCATGCGAAGCGTCAAAAATGGCAAGCCCTTTCTCATCATGGAAGAGCAATCCGGCAAAGCAGGCCAGCCGACGTTTTCAGCTCAACCGGAGCCGGGGCAGTTACGCCTGTGGTCGTATCAGGCAATCGCGCACGGAGCGATGGGAATCAACTATTTTCGCTGGGATTCGGCTCGCTCAGGTGCGGAGGAATACTGGCACGGGATGCTCAATCACGATCGAACAAAGAGTCCCGGCTTCGACGAAATTCAGCAGACCATTCGTGAACTGAAAAGTTTGGGCGAGAAGGCGCTCAACGCGTCGTATACGGCGGACGTTGCTGTGCTGTACGACTACAACTCCGACTGGGCGCTTGCCATTCAGCCCGGCCAGCCGAAGCTCAAATACGTCTCAGAAATCATGACCTGGTATGGCTGCGTGGCTGCGACTCACGCGGGTATCGATGTTGTGGACGGCAAGCAGGACTTGTCCGTCTACAAGGTTGTTTGCGCTCCGCTGATGTATATCGTGTCGCCGGAGCAGGCCAAATGCATTCGCGCTTTCGTGGAAGGAGGCGGTGTCTTCATCACCGGAGTGCGGTTGGGGGTGAAGGATGAGGCGAGCCGCATTATCGAAACAGCTCTACCGGGGCTGTTGAGGGAAGTGATGGGGGTTGAGGTTATCGATTATCAACCTTTGTATTCAGCAAAGCAGGGCGTGCAATTTGCAGGCCTGCTGACTGGGCCCCGGGCCGAATGCCGCATTTGGGCTGACATCCTTGAGCCGCGTCAGGGTACCGAGGTGCTTGCCACCTACACTGTCGGTCACGCGGGAAAGGCTGCGATCACTTCGAATTCTTTCGGTAAAGGTCGAGCGATCTATATCGGGTCACACCTTGAGCCTTCGGAGCTTGGCCGCGTTCTGTTCACGTTGCTGGCAGCGAACGGAATTCGACAGTCCCTGGGTGTGCCATCTGGAGTTGAGATGACGGTCCGGCGCGACGGATCGCAACGATGGACGTATCTTCTCAACCACACCTCAAAAGCAGTGGATATTCCGTTAAAGGAGAGCTACCTTGATTTGCTCTCGGGCAAATCCTCTTCCAGTTCGGTGAGTCTGGAACCGTATGGCGTCAGGGTACTGGCCGCCAGTTAATGGTCGGTTGTCGCAGATTGGGCTACTGCTCTCCGCGAACTAAGAGTCTTGATTTCCGCCTGGCAAAACATTTTTAAAACCTCAACTGCATCGAAAGCATCTCTAGAACTCACTCTGTTGTCGCCCCCGAAAGTGGAAAGGAATGACGCCACCACAAGTGACACACAACGCGCCGACCGTTAATCCGTGGTTGATTGCGGTTGCGGTGATGCTGGCGACGTTCATGGAAGTGCTCGACACTTCCATTGCAGCGGTCGCGCTGCCGTACATCGCCGGGAGCTTGTCGGCGACGAACGATGAAGCGACGTGGGTGCTGACGAGCTATCTGGTGGCCAATGCCGTCGTGCTGCCGGCGAGTTCGTGGTTTTCGCTGAGGTTTGGACGCAAACGGTTTCTGCTGTTCTGCATCTTCTTGTTCACACTCTCGTCGTTTGCCTGCGGGGCGGCAACCAGCCTGGGGATGATCCTGTTGGCGCGGGCTGTACAGGGGGCTGGGGGTGGGGCACTGCAGCCCCTGTCGCAGTCCATATTGCTGGAGACGTTTCCTCCACAGAAGCGCGGGATGGCGATGGCTGTGTTTGCTTTGGGCGTGGTCGTCGCGCCCGTATTGGGGCCTACTCTGGGCGGATGGCTTACAGATACTTATTCCTGGCGATGGGCGTTCTACATCAACATTCCTGTCGGCGCGTTCGCGGTATTCATGATCTCGCGGTACGTGGAGGATCCGCCGTATATCAAGAGCGCGCACCCGGGAAAGTTTGACGGCATCGGATTGGGCTTGCTGGCGGTGTGGTTGGGCGCCCTGCAAATCATCCTCGACAAGGGGCAGGAAGATGACTGGTTCGGAGCTACCTGGATTCGATGGGCGGCGGCGGTCCTGGTGATCAGCTTCGCCATGTTTCTCATACGGGAATTCCGGCACGACAAGCCGCTGGTGGATCTGCGCGTGTTTCGACACCGCAACTTCTCGATGGGATGTCTGCTGATCGGATTGTTCGGCGCCGCTATATACGGATTGATCACTCTGCTGCCGCTGTTCTATCAGGAACTCATGGGATATACGGCGCTGGCGGCGGGATGGGCGGTGAGTCCGCGCGGCGTCGGCGCCATTCTTGCCATGCCGATGATCGGATACCTGACGGCGAAGATCGATAACCGGTATCTAATTGCGTTCGGATTTTGCCTGTTTGCCGTGACCAGCCTATGGTTCAGCCAGGTCAATCTTTCGATCGGGCAGTGGAGTCTTCTGTGGCCGGTTGTGCTGAGCGGGTTTGGCTCAGGATGCGTGTTCGTGCCGCTCTCGACCACGACCATGGCGTTCCTGAAGAACGAAGAGATTGGCAATGCCAGCGGATTGTATAACCTGATGCGCAATATCGGGGGAAGCATCGGGATTTCGATTGTGAATACGATCGTAGCGCGGCATGAGCAGATCCATCGCAATGAATTGGGCGCTTCGCTGGCACCGGGACGGCCGGAAGTGCGGGGAGCAGTCGCGGGAATACAGCAATACCTGGGGGCACAGGGGGCATCGCCTACGACGGCGACGCAGCAGGCTTATGGACTGCTGGACCATGCGCTGACGGCGCAGTCGCGGCTTTGGTCGTACGTGGATGACTTTCGGTATATGGCGCTGGTTTGTTTTGCGTGCGTGCCGATTGTGTTTGCGCTGAAGAAGTCGGTGGGGCGAGGGCCGGCTGGGGCGGCGCACTAAGGGCGGATCGCTCGATTGCGTTCTCACGGGGGCTAAAGCCCGTGTTTGAGTGCATCTAACGCGGCGCTAAAAGCGCCGCTCTTCCACCAAAACCTTATGCGATGAAAACGAGCAAGCTCCCCAACTCCCATGCATCGATCGCTTTCACTCACTGGTGACTCGAGTCGTTGTGAAGCGCAATCGGCGAGCGTTATACTTCGGTCGCTTTGATCTCTAATCTCTGAACTCGGATCTCTTTATCTACGATGCTCCCTGAATAACCGAGATTCCATTTTCAAAAGCGCTGACCTGGAGGAGACATGCCTACCCGCCGCGACGTACTTAAGGCCGGACTGCTGGCACCCGCTGCCGTTGCCGCCGCTAAACAAATTCCCTTCGATCTCGCCGCTCATACGCCGGCACCAGAGTCGACTCCGGTGGTTGATGACAACACCCTCGCTTCTCCTACTCCGGGCGCTGGGCGCGAGCGATTGCTCCTCGACTTCGGATGGCGCTTTCACTTCGGGCATGCCGATGATCCGGGCAAGGACTTCGGATTCGGCGGTCCGGCGGTGGGCAATTTCCAGAAGACAGGTAATTTCATGCCCGCCTGCTCCATCGCCTACGACGATAGCGAGTGGAAGAGCCTCGACCTGCCGCACGACTGGGCGGTGGAGTTGCCATTCGAGAATGACCCGGATCTGTTGAACAAAGGCTTTTACCCGCTCGGCCGGAAGTATCCAGCGACCAGCGTGGGGTGGTACCGGCGAGTCTTTGAAATTCCCGCGGAGGATGCGGGCAAGCGGATCACGCTCGAGTTCGACGGCGCTTACCGCGAAACCATGGTGGTGCTCAACGGCTTCTATATTGGGCGGCACAGCGGCGGCTACGATCCATTCCGCTTCGACGTAACGGATTTCGCGTATCTCGGCCAGCGCAACGTCTTGCTGGTGCGCATCGATGCCACCGAGAGCGATGGATGGTTCTATGAGGGTGCGGGCATTTATCGCCACGTATGGCTGGCGAAGACCAGCCCGCTGCACGTGAAACAATGGGGCACGTTCGTGAAGTCGCAAGTCCGGTCCGCCGAAGCTTCCCTTTCCGTGCTGACGGAAGTGAGCAACCACGGAACTGCCAGCCGCAATGCGCGAGTCACCTCGACGATTCTCGATCCTTCCGGACAGGCGGTGGGGAAGGACACCGCTCCGGCTGCGTCGATTGCTGCCGGGAACGATCACAGTTACCGACAGGAGATCGTGGTGAAGCAGCCGCGCTTGTGGTCGCTTGAGGAGAGGCATCTCTACAAGCTGGTCACCGAGATTCAAGCTGACGGCCAAGTGGTGGATCGGTATGAAACTTTGTTCGGCATTCGGACTGCCGAGTTTGACGCCGAGAAAGGCCTGATGCTGAATGGCAATCCGGTAAAGCTGAAGGGCACCTGCAACCATCAGGACCATGCCGGACTGGGCGCTGCGCTGCCGGATGCGGTGCAGTACTACCGCGTCGCCAAATTGCAGGAAATGGGCTGTAACTCGATTCGAACATCGCACAATCCGCCTACGCCGGAATTGCTGGACGCATGCGACCTGATGGGCATGCTGATCTTTGACGAGACGCGCATGATGTCGTCGAATCTAGAAGGGCTCAGCCAGTTTGAGAATCTGGTGCGGCGCGATCGTAATCATCCCAGCGTGTTTATGTGGTCGATGGGAAACGAAGAAGGGCAGGCCAACACGGCTCGGGGCGGGCTGATCCTGAGCGCGATGAAGGCCGTGGCAAAGGAGCACGACGGTTCACGGCCGGTTTCCATCGCTCCCGCCGGGGCCATTGGAACGGGCGGGCTGGAGGCGTGCGATGTGGCGGGTTACAACTACATGGACCCGCAGGCTGAGGAGTTCCACAAGAAGCATCCGGACAAGCCGGTGATGGGAACGGAAACGGTGAGCGCTGTGGGCACTCGTGGCATCTACATCACCGATCGCGCCAAGGGATTCGTGAGCTCGTACGACCCTTACACGACTACGGGGCGCGCATCGGCTGAGGGTTGGTGGCGCTTCTGCAATGCAAGGCCGTGGCTCTCGGGTGGATTCGTGTGGACGGGTTTCGATTATCGTGGCGAGCCCTCACCGTACACGTGGCCCAACATCAGCTCGCAATACGGCATCATCGACACGTGCGGATTTCCCAAGGATTCGTTTTATTACTACCAGTCGTGGTGGACGGCGAAACCCGTGCTGCACATCTTCCCGCACTGGAACTGGCCAGGGATGGAGGGTAAGGAGATCGCAGTCTGGGCTTACTCGAACCTGGATCGCGTCGAGTTGTTCGTCAACGGCAAGAGCCTGGGCGCGAAAGATATAAAGAAGGATTCACATGCAGCGTGGGTGGTGAAGTACGCCTCGGGTTCCATCGAGGCCCGGGGCTGGAAAGATGGAAAGCAGGTGATGAAGGCCAAGCGCGAGACGACCGGACCGGCGGCGAAGTTGGTGCTGCGCGCGGATCGCGAGGGCGTCTCCGCCGACGGCGAGGATGTTGCCATGTTCGCGGTAGAAGTGCAGGACGCGCAAGGGCGCACTGTTCCCATCACCGACAATGAAGTGACGTTCCGAGTCTCCGGCGCGGGAAAGTTGATCGGCGTGGGCAACGGCGATCCGACGGATCATGCCTCCGATAAGGGGACGTCGCGCAAGGCATTCTCCGGCTTCTGCATGGCGCTGGTGCAGTCCTCCAAGACAGCCGGGAACATTACAGTAGAGGCGACGTCGCCTGGTCTTGCCTCGACCTCCGCGAGCATTGTTGCGAAGCCCGTGAAGCTCCGTCCGCAGGTCGCGGTGTGGCAGCGCGAGGTACCGTCGGGCGCGGGAGTCACGGGGCTGTGGAGGCCTGTTCTACCGTCCGGTGGACCGGGGGACGATTTCATTTCCATGCTCGTGGGCGTCAACGCTGTATTCACCCTGCGTCAGGATGGCAGCAAGCTGACGGGAACGGTCGAAGGGGCCGCCGGATTTTTTGGGGGAGACGATGTCCCCGCACCTATTGTGGAAGGGACCGTCGACGGAGATCGCGTGGCCTTCAAATCCGGAAGCAGCGACTTCAAGGGTGCGCTCAAGGGAGATCGCATTGAACTGCAGCGCTCGGTCAATTTGCCGTGGGAGTCACCGAAGCCTCCCAGGGAGGAACCGGGGCGTCCAGCGATTGGGCCGGCGCCGGACGGGTCCGATCCGTCGATTGATGCGACCTGGGAGGTGCCGTCGAGTATTCCGGTTGTGTTGCGGAGGGTGGAACGGTAGGGGCGCGTCAAAAGAGACGGGGAATCAAACGAAACTTCTGGACTGCGATCTTTGCGCTGAAACGCTCGCGGGGAGATTCCATTTCGAAACGGATTGTGGCCTCATCAAAGGTCTGAATCGCCAGATGTGCTGGCAATCGAAAACTCAGCACTTCCGTGACTGGAGGCCTGTCGTCACCCGGAAACCAGTGCAGCGTCGAGTTCACCGGCAAGATCCCGAGCGACAGGCCAGGCCGGCCGTGCAGTGTCGTATTCGTCAAGATCAATTCCACTTTTACCGTTCCTGGGTGGCGGTCGGCGTTGGAAATGACAAATTCAATTGCGCTGCAGCATGACAATCGGATTGGCGAACCGAAATTCTGGCGCGCCTCCATTGAAATTGGGCTGAAGTCTGTGGTCTTGAACACGATCGAATCCGGGTCACCACTGATATCTATCGCTCCAGCTGGCAGCGTCTTATCGGAGGTTTTGAAGAACCAGTACGCGCCATAGAACGGAATTGAGACGGAATCGGTCGTGCGCCAGCTCGGCTTCGCATCAAATACTCGTCGCATCGGCGAGGGAGGGACTATCGTGATGTGATCCGTCACGTTGGGCCGCAGAATTACTCCCGGCTCTGAATCAGCCGCCACGAGCGCAGTTGATTTTCTCGAGTTCAATTCCCTCTTCCACGGATTGGATTCTGATCCGTTCGCTGTGTCGCCTTCTCCGAATAGGGCTTGCAGAGCGGGGTACGGGCGATCTGCAGTTGATCCGCCGGAACGTTTGCCCTGAGAGCCTGATTGTGAGTTGTGGGCCAGGAAGCTCCGAAACCACGACTTTGCGGATTGAACAAGACTTGCCTTTGACGATCTCCTTCTCGGCTTTGGTGACGAATACTGGGTGGACGCAACGGAATCTGCACTCGCGTCCTCGGTTGGGAACTCCAGATACGGTGTCAGACTAGCTGCAACCAAGATGATCGCCAAACCCAACATGATCGACAACGGGAGCGCTTTGGGGAATCGTAAGTTCGATTGCGGCTGATTGGCCGACTGGTGAAAAAAAGAGAGCACGACAATCGCGCAGCTGATCAGAATGGTAGCCAGGTGAGCCATTGATGCCACGGTGGAAAGCGCCCCGAACTGCAGCAGGAGGGCCGCAAACGTGAGCCCAATGCGGCGAGTTGCGTGAGGATCTATGCTTTGGGACTCGGCGCTTGTTGGGAACATCTCAGCCGTGCGGCTCGCCGGATAGTAGCGATAAATCAGTCTGGAAACGAGAATCGATAATACGAATCCGGCCAAAACAGCCCACAACGAATCCCGGGCATAAAAGGCAGCTAACGGCGTGATCCAAGCGGCCACGCAACAGAAGAACGGCAACACCCGCCAGATCGGAACTTCAAGTTCGCGCTTAGCAACGATAACCCCGCATGCGGCAAACACGGCTGCACCGATGCAGACCGTTGCAAGAACGTAAGCGGCGGCAAGGAACAGAGCCCCAGCAGCCGATAGGGTCGTAGATCGCGGCACGGGGCAAAGAGCAAGCGCGACTACTGCTGATGCAAGCATTCCAAGGCAGATCGGCAACCGTGTTGTAAGTGGGAGCATAAAGCCATCATCCTTATTTCTAACGGAGCCCTTTCCGTCGCTGCCGACCCGGGCATAGCATGTTCCATACGTCCGAATGACACCGCGTGAACCCCGAAGGTTCCCCTCGTTTGACGGTTCTGCGGTTCTCCTTTTCCTGGTTTGACACCGCCTCCCGCCTTCCCTATCCTGCCTGTGTAGGCGTCTGCGAGGGTTCTGCATGAGCGGCTGGTTGCAAAACAAGTTTGAGAAGAATTTTCTGATTTCGACTGTCGACTATGTCTTCAACTGGGCGCGGAAATCGGCGGTTTGGCCGATGACGTTTGGGTTAGCTTGCTGCGCCATCGAGATGATCGCGTCGTCTACCTCGCGCTTTGATATCGCGCGCTTTGGGTCGGAGGTGTTTCGTCCCAGCCCGCGGCAGAGCGATCTAATGATTGTGGCCGGGACGGTCACGCTGAAGATGGCGCCCGTGGTCAAGCGGATTTACGATCAGATGCCGGACCCGAAGTGGGTGATCTCGATGGGCGCTTGCTCGTCGGTGGGTGGTCCGTTTAATACTTATGCGGTGCTGCAGGGCGTGGATAAGATTGTCCCGGTAGACGTTTATGTGACCGGGTGCCCGCCGCGTCCGGAGAACTTGTTTTACGCGCTGCTGAAGCTGCAGGACAAGATCGACACGATGACGCTGGCCAGGAAGCCCACCGAGGTGCGGCTGGATCCGAACATGGTGGAGAATTTCAAGCGCCAGATCATGATCGCGCAGACGCTGCAGCCGAAATAGCTGTGAGCTTCGAGCTATGAGCCTTCGCTGACGTGCTCGCTTGGGATAGGTTCATAGCAAAGCAAAGTAGCTCATTGCTCACAGCTCATAGCTCAAACCTATGGCCTTCACCCGGATCATTTCCCAAGCTCATCTACCCACCACGAACGAAACGCGGGATTTTCCCTGCAACGGAAAGATGATCTGCATCGCCAACGTCTGGGGCAAGCTCAGCGCCATGGATAACGAATGCCTGCACCAGGGCGGCTCGCTGGGACAGGGCATGGTTGAAGACGGAAAGATTGTCTGCCCATGGCATGCCTGGAAATGGGATCCGAAGACGGGCGTTGCGGTGGATCATCCGGATCAGAAATTAAAGACTTATCCCATCAAGGTAGAGAACGGGGAAGTTTTTATCGACCTCGGTTAGCAGCTAATAATGCGAGTCATTGCGTATCCCGTGATGATCTTGGCCGCCATCGGTCTCTTGGCCAGTTTTCTTCTTTACGCAGGCAGCTTCGCAGCCGGCCCGGAAGTTGGAAAAGTAGCGATTCGGTTTCTGTTTCCCGGGATTTTCGTGGTTTGGCTGCCAACCGTGTTGTTGATGAACCGGCTTACGCGCGACTATAAACAGCGCGATTTATGGAAAGCTGCGCTGCGTGGTTGCCCAGCATGGATGAGAACCGGGTTGTGGGTGGTTATCGGGTTTGTAATATTGGTAGTGTTCGTTGTTCCTTTGCCGCGAGGCAATAATCCGGGACCGGACAGCTTCCTCATCTTTCCTGCCACCTTTTATTCGGTTTCATTTTGCGTTATGTTCTCGCTCGTCCATGTAGATAGGCTCGATGCAGAGCGACGATGTCTGAATGGTCATCAAATCTCGCCGCTTGCAAAATTTTGCGAGGAATGCGGTGCGCCTGCCGCGCCGGAAGGAATCCAGCAGCCTTCCGTCAGGGGCTAAAGCCCGCGTCTTTACTTGCTTCTGGCGCGGTGCTCAAGCACGCGCTCCTCCACCGACCCCTCATCGAGGTTTAGCGTCGCGGCCGCGCATGGAATCCCGCGAGCAGGTTTTAGCGCTCTTCAGGTTGAGCGAGGGGGCGAGACGCCACCGCGACATCCGGCGGGACCACGGCGCTACCCTAGAAACTTCAGAAATTTTCCTGGTTGGTTGTCGAATCCCGGGAAGACCCATCCTAGATTCTTATTGCCCATATGCGTCGAAATTGCTTCGCCGATTACCTGGCGGAAGTCGGTCGTCAGGGCGAGGTCGCGGCCTTCGTAGAGTTGTGATTGATCCAAGCCGGGCCAGCGGCCGTAGACTTTGCCTCCCTTGACTGGGCCGCCCAGAACGAACATCACGTTGGCGTGGCCGTGGTCGGTGCCGCGGTTGCCGTTTTCGCGTGCCGTGCGGCCGAACTCCGACATGGTAACGATCACCGTGTCTTCACCGAGATCGCCGAGATCGGTCCAGAAGGCGACCAGCGCTTGCGAGAAGTCGGAGAGGACGTTGGCGAGTTGGCCTTGCACAGCGCCCTCGTTGACGTGGTGATCCCATCCGCTGATGTCCGCGAACGCGACCTGCACACCGACATTTGCTTTGATCAGTTGCACTAGCTGGCGGAGGCTGTTACCGAAGCGTCCCTTGGGATAGTTGGCTCCGGGCGCGGGCGAATATTTGCCGGGATCCGCCGCCTTCAGCATCTTGACCGCATCGAAAGTCTCTTCGCCGGTTGTGTGCAGCACCGCTGTCGGACGAGTGGTCATACATGGCTTCAAACGTAGTGGCTGCGAGCGAAGGCTTGGGACTTTTTCCGCCGACGGAAAAGTCGTTTATGTTGTTCATCGCGACCGCGGGTTCGGGGCCGCTCAGGATGCGGGGGAGCGATGGGCTTAAGGCGATGGCGCGGAAGGGAGAATTTTTCGGAACAGGAGGCAGGCCATGGAGCGAACGGTTGAGCCATCCATCTTCGGTGATCTTTACGCCGGGCGTGCCGGTTTCCATGAAGTCCTGGGCATCGAAGTGAGAACGGGTGGAGTCGGGCGAGCCCGCGGCGTGTACGATCGCCAGGTGGCGTTGTTGCCACAGCGGCTGCAAAGGCGCGAGGGACGGATGCAGGCCGAAGAAGCCATTGAGATCGAGCACCGATTTCTTGGGAATATTGATGCTGGGTCGCATGGCGTAGTACTGCGGCTCGCCGTGAGGGACGACGATGTTGAGTCCATCGGCGGCGCCGCGCTGGAAGATCACGACCAGGCGCTTGGGACGGTCGCCATTCTCTGTGGCTCCGAAAACCGCGCGAGTCAAGAAACTCGGGACCGCGGCGGTGCCGACGACGGCGAGGGCGCTATTTCGGAGGAAGATGCGACGAGTTGGCATAAGACAGCTCCTAGCTTCTAGCTGCTAGCTTCGAGCTAGAAGCTTGGCACGGGGGCTAAAGCCCGTGAAATTTTGTACGGCTGACGCGGCCCTAAAGGGCCGCTCTTCCACCTTATTCCCATCAACCTCATTCCCCATCCATCTCCTTCCCCATTCCCGCCTATCTCTCTAAAATTCGCAGCAACAATCCTGCGTTTCGATTACCTAGAAGCTAGCAGCTGCAAGCTATTTTCTCTGAAACTCAGGCGAACCTAACAACAATCCGGCCATCGTGCTTACATCCGGCGGCTTGACGGCCTTGTCTTTCTTTTCGCCGGCCTTTACCGGCGTTTCCATCTGCGCGACGATCGAGTCGTGGGTTTGCTTCGACACGTCTGACGCGAGAAGCATGGCTTCCATCGCGGACAGCGTGGCGGTTACATCCGGCGGCGCAGGGGGGCCTCCTGCGAGTTGCACGGCATCGACTTTCACTCCTCGGATCTTGCCGGACGTAAGAGCGAGGGCAAAATTCATGCGGTTCAGCAGGGCCGCTGAACTCACCCAGGTTTCCGCCTTCATCGAGTAGCCAGTCGGCGGCTGCGCTCCGTAGAGCGGCATGCCCATGTTGTTCAGCTGGCGAACGAGAGGGAGCGTATCATCCACGCCAGCCCCTGTGGCGCGAACGGCGGAAGCTATGAAATCCAGTGGAGTTTTCACCTTGGCGCGATAAGTTCCGTCGGACCAGAATTCGGGAGAGTGGAAAAGCGTCGACAGCACTTCGCGAATGTCACCCTTCTTCTTCTCAAATGTCTTGGCCATGCGATCGACCAGAGCGAGCGGCGGATCGTCGGAGACGAAACGTTGTGCGAGTTTGAGCGAGATGAAGTGAGCGGTCTGTGGGCTGGTCGCTAGCATGTGCAGCACTTCCCTGCCCTCGTCTTCTCCCTTCGGTTCGATGTGATGTCCGAGAACAAATTTCGGTCCGGGCTCGTGCATGCGGGAATCGTAGCGGAAACTCATTCCCTCAAAAGGCTTGCCAATGGTCCATCCGGTGAAGACCTTTGCTACCTCCGTCACGTCGCGCTGCGAGTAACCACCGTTCACGCTGAGCGTGTGCAGTTCGAGCAACTCACGGCCGTAGTTTTCGTTCAGACCACTGTTTTTCTTGCGCTTGGCGTTGGGATTGGGTCCGCGATCAGCGCGCGGATGCCCGTAGGGACCGCGCCGCATCATGGGCTTTGCCGGAACTCCCATTCCCTGCAATGAGTGCGGGCCCACGCTCAGCCAGTTGTCGAGATAGAACAGCATCGCCGGACTCTTCGCCGTAGCGACAAGCAGGTCCCCGAATTTCCCAAGAGCGTGCGGACGGATCACATCTCGCTCGTAGTTGGTAAGCAGTAATCGCTCTGGACCTTTTCCGACGAAGACGTTGAAGTGGTTGAACCAGAAGTCGGTCATCACTTCTTCGAGTTGGCGCTCGCTGTAGATGGCGCGCAACAGCTTGGCCTGGCGAGAGTTCCTCGACCACAACGGCCGACGGATTGTTCATGGCCTGCAGGACCTCTTTCTGCCTGGGATCGAGGCCCTCGAGAAATGCCTTTCCTTTGCCATCTTTCAAGGAGTGAGCAAGAGCGACGTGTTCGTCGGCTGACATGGCGAGAACTTTGTTATAGCGCTCGTTGGGCGGAAGATCGATGAGAGCCTGGACCTGTAAATCAGCATAGAGACGATCTTCACGGCGGAGCGCTTCGGCTTCTTCGGCAGGAGTTGGCCTGGGCGTGGTGGCTTCTCGGAGTGCGGCATGCGTCGCTCCGCTCCGCAAGGCGGACGAGGCGTCTGCCCCTACACGAGCCTCAGTGGTGTCGTTCGGTGACATATCATTCTTGCCAGCGTCCATTTCATTCGTTGCATTGGCATCGGGCGATGCAGGCTCTGCGGTAGCGGCCGCTGCAGCGGCGAGTTCTTCAGCGGTCTTGGCGCTTTCAGTGGCCGCGGGCTCGTCAGGAGCGGGAGGCTGGGCAGCGGCGAAGCTCTTGTTCTCTTTTCGTTCTTGTTTTTCATCGATGCGGGCAATCCCTGCCTGATACACCGCGCGGCGCGCCGGATCGGAAGGCATGGGCCGCTTGCCCTCCGCCACTTGTTTCACCATCTGACGGTCGGGAAAGTCTTCGAGGATTTCCTTGGTGCTCATGCGCAGCGTGCGCAGTGGCTCGAGGCGGGCTTCCACGTCTTTGTCAGCGATTTTTTCGGGATGCAGTTGCAGATCGATCCAGTGGTCGACGCCCGTGGCCATCACCTGCTGCACATCGCCGGGACGGGGCCCGAAGGTGAGGCGATTCAGGGCGTGCACCGCGCGCTTCTGTTCGTTCGAAGCTGCGTTGATGGGCTGGTTCTTCTTCCTGGCGAGCAATTGCGGGACGGCGCATGCAAGGCTGAGACACAAGAGTGACAGCGCTACGCGAGTCATGCTGGATCGCATCGGGACTCCCGGGAAAGAAGAATGTCTCTGATTATGAACCCGGGGAGAGGAAAAAGTTGTCTGATTTATTGGATGGCGGAAGTCATTGTGGGAGAGTGAGTTCAGAGGATGCAGTAACAATGGGGGCCCAGCGACTGCGTCCCTGGCGGTACCTGACGCGGCGCTAAGGGCTCAGCTCTTCCACAAACCTCTACCGCCGAAGACGGCTGTCCCTACACGGCGATCTCCACGTCGGATGGGGTCTCCATATGGTGCTGCTAGGGAAGTGCTAAATCACGATGGTCCGGCCGCGGGATACTTTGTGTTGCAGAGTTGCGGCTAGATGATCGATGTCAGTGGCCGCGATGTTGACGGACGTGCCCTCGAGCAGAGGAATGCGGCTGCTGCCGACGGCGTCGCGACGGACCTGGATCAGAAGAGCCTGGACAATGTTGGGATCGAACTTCTCTGGCGACAGGCGTACGAGGTCGCTGAGTGCGCTTCCGATCGACAGAGGAGCACGGTAGGGGCGGGCGCTGGTCATGGCGTCGAAGGAATCGGCGACGCCGACGATGCGAACCGAGATTGGCACTTCTTCTTGTGAAAGTTTGTCGGGATAACCGGAGCCATCACTGCGTTCGTGGTGCCAGCGCACGGTCTCAGGAATTCTGGGCCAGGGAAACGTAACGCTTCGGACGATCTGGTGACCGACCGTCGTGTGATCGGCCATCTCGCGAAATTCGTCGGGATCGAGCGCGCTCGTTTTGCCGAAGAGGCGGCGATCGACGGCGACCTTTCCGATGTCATGCAGATATCCCGCGCTGCGGAGGGCGGCGACGTCGTTGGGGTCCATGCCCATGGCGTCGCCGATGGCGGCGGCGTAGCGGCCAACGCGCAAGGAATGCCCGTGAATGTTCACATGCTTGACGTCAATGGCGGTGGCGAAGGCTTCGAGCGCATTGTCGTAGAAGCCGTGCAGCGAGGCCATGAGGCGCAGATTTTCGGAGACACGCTGCGCAATCGTCTGAGTGAGCGCGTAATTCTGAACGGCGAGAGCGACGTAGCTGCAGAGCAATTCGAGGGCGTCGAGTTCATTGTCTTCGTAAAGCGCTTCGCCGGGACGGCGGCCCAGGCCGATGACGCCGGCGAGACGGCCTCCGGCTTTCAGCGGAGCCAGGCACTTGAACAATTCTGGCGCGACATTGCCGTTCGAACTCAGGAAGACCGAGTAGGTCGAGGAATTGAGAACGATGGGTCCGCGCGCTGCGGTAAGAGCGTGCACGTGTTTGGGGAGGAGCGGAATGAAGGCGGGATCCGGCATGAGGGCGAATCCCAGCGCGGTGGAGGAACTCAGGACGGCGGGCTTCTCGCTGAACAAAAACAGCGCGCCTTCGCGCGCACCCGCTGCTTCCATGACGGCAGACAGCATGAGTCGCGAGGTTTCCGAGAACTCGCGCTCGGCCGTCAGGGCCGGCCCGAGTTCGGAAAGCGCCTCGACCGTGTGCAGCAACCGTCTTAGATTGTTGGTCTGAATCGCCACCGACGAAGTGGGAGCCAGATCGCAGAGCAGAATGAGGGTAGCATGCGAACAATAACCAGCGCGAGAGGGGCGGTGTTGGTTAGTTTGATGCGATAGTAACTGAGATGTGAACACAGTGACGCCGGTGATTCCCCGGTGATGGAAATCATGGAGACTGACAAGCAAGGTGGCGTGCTGGTGACGGGGGCGGGGCTTTATCGGGAAATCGGTGGGGAAACTTTTACAGTGTCATGGAGATCGGGTGATTTCAATCGACGTGACGCCGGCGAACATGGCGTCCGACGAAGTCGTGTGCGACATTACGGATCTCCGCGGCGTTGGAGACGACTGTTTCGGCGACAGCGGATTGATGGGATCGTACATCTGGCGGCGGTGTTGCCGACGGCGGCGCAACGCGAGCCATTGCTTGCCACAAAGATCAACATTCAGGGCAGCGTTAATTTGATGGAAATGGCAAGGCAGTTTGAAGTGTCGCGGTTCCTCTTCGGAAGTTCGCTGAGCGTTTATGGGACTTGCCCAGCGGACCAGGTTGTGACGGAGATGGATCGCGTGGCGCCGGAGGATTTGTATGGCGCCGCGAAGCTGTACGTCGAGCAGTTGGGAGAAGCGTATCGGCACACGCACGGGCTTGAATTCGTGAGCCTCAGGATCGGGCGGGTGGTGGGTCCGGGGGCGCGGTCGGCTACATCGGCGTGGAGGAGCGAGATCTTCGAGTGTCTCGAGAAGGCTGGTCCGGCGGAGATTGATATTCCCTATGCAGATTCGGAGAGGATTCTGCTCGTTCATGTGGAAGATGTGGCGACGATGCTTCTGCAGTTATTGCAGGCGCCGCGGTTGGCGCACGGCTTTATAACGCCGCTTGCGAGTCGGTGATCGTGGGGGAGTTAAAGAGTGAGATTGAGCGATTGAATCCTCGGGTACGTGTGAGGTTGAGGGGACAGGCGGTTGTGGGGAATCCTCGGCGGGTTCACTGGTCTCGGTTGGCGGTGGAGTTTGGATTTGGGATTGTGCCGATTTTTGAGCGGTTGGGCGCGGCTGCGGGTGGGCACGGCTGAATTTCACTGCCGTCTTCGGGGAAGATGCCGCTCGGCTTCGCCTTCGCGGGACAGCCGAAGGCGGCTGTCGCCACATGAGCTGCCTCCAAATGAGCAGTTACATCGTTAAAAATGTTCGCGCAGTTCGGCGAAGCGGCCTACGATCAGGAGCTTCTGGCCTTCTGGGGCGGGATTTACTTCTTCGTGCTCCAGGATCCAGGTGTCACCGTGGGGGACGAAGATCGGCGTTCATCCCGGCGGCCAACGCGGGGTTGATATCCGACTTGGGGCTGTTGCCGATCATCCAGGTGCAGGTGTGATCGCATTCGTATTTCCCGGCGATCCGGCGTAGACGTCGGCATTCTTCTCCGCCACGATTTCCGTCGCCGCGAAATACTTCTTCACTCCGGAGCGCTCGACTTTTCCAGACTGCTCGGCTTCGGCGCCTTTGGTCACGAGGATCAGGCGATGTCTCTGCGAGAGATACTCCAGCGTCTGGGGAACTTCGGGAAGGAACTCGATGTCGTGGTTCTCGATGATGCGGGTGAAGCTGAGGACTTGTTGGTGAAGCTCGGGAGTGACCGGAACGGGGCTAAGCCGTTCGAAGGTATCGACCAGAGCGTGAGTGAAGCTGTGAAGTCCGTAGCCGTGCTTTACGATGCATTCGCGCTCGACATCATTGAGGACTCCGCGAACTTGATCGGGCGTGAACTCGTGATGGTTGAGGAATGAAATGAATCGAGCGATGGCGCGCTCGAAGTAGACGTTGTTCTCCCAGAGCGTGTCGTCGGCGTCGATGAGGAGAGTTTGGGGCATGCGAGCTATCAGCAATGAGCTATGAGCATGTGAGCGAACCACAGTCTGCCTGAATTTGGGCTTGCCGAAAAGCTGCCGTTCCAAAGCAAAAGAGTCGGAACTACCAGAGCTCGCTCATCGCTCATTATGCTCATCGCCCGTTACACCCAATCCACCCTCGCTTCGGGGCCGATGATTCCTGCTTTGTGGCCCATATCGAGCAGGCGGCGCACGGCTTCGCGGCCATCGGGTCCGTAGTCGAGGGTGCGTTCATTCACGTACATGCCGACGAACTTGTCCGCAGATTGCGGATCGAGATCGCGGGCGAACTGCATGGCATAGGCGAGCGCTTCTTCGCGGTGATCGAGGCCATACTGAATGCTCTCGCGGAGAGCAGCGGTGACGGCGGGCATGAGTTGCGGACCCAAAGAGCGGCGAATGGCATTGCCTCCGAGCGGAAGCGGCAGACCAGTGACCTTCTGCCACCACTTGCCGAGATCGACGATGCGGTGCAGGCCTGACTTGTCGTAGGTCAGCTGGCCTTCATGAATGATGAGACCGGCTTCATACTTTCCTTCCAGAACCTGCGGGATGATCTGATCGAACGGAACAACCTCGGTCTCAACGCCGGGAGCGAACAGCTGCAGCGCGAGGTAGGCGGTGGTCAGAGTGCCCGGGACGGCGATGCGCTTGGTCTTGACGTCGCTTTGCGAGAACGGCCGGGGCGAGACGATCATGGGGCCGTATCCCTCGCCGACGCTGCCTCCACAGGCCATCAAGGCGTATTTGTCTTGAACGTAGGGATAGGCGTGAAACGAAATCGCGCTGACATCGTATACGCCTTCGCGGGCTTTCTGGTTCAACGTCTGGATATCGCAGAGCGTGTGGGCAAAACGGAGGCCCGGGTTTCGGATTTTATGCGTGGCCAGGCATAGAACATGAACGCGTCATCGGAGTCGGGACTGTGAGCAACGGTGATTTCGCGGAGTTCGGTGGCGGCGCGGTTTGTTTTTTCGGTTTCAGATACAGCAGTCATTGCATTTCCTGACTACAAGCACCACGGGAGGAAAAAGGTGCCGTCCCTACGGGACTTGTGCCCTCTTGTCGAGTCCCACGAATTTCTGTGCCGGGCGTTCATTGCCGCGGCTTCGCGGCTGGAGTTTCCAAGTGGTTTAAGTCGAGTCGGGCTAAGCGTGCACTCGGAGCTTAAGCCCAACAATTTTCGCGCGCTTGCAGGGCGGCTGAAATCCGTGCCCTTTCAAAAAATCATGCCACGCGGCTTGCGGATCGAGGCCAGCGGGCTGCGATTCCGGCGGCGAGCATCACTTTGATCACTTCGGCGGCGATGAACCAGTAGAGTCCGAGGTATGCAGCCTTTGCCAGCGAGTGCGTGAAAACGTACAGCCAGCTCAGCCCTCCAGCGAAGAGCAAGCTCTCGGCGGCGATTTCCGCAACCGCCGCGCGCGCGAAGGTCTTCGATCCGCGTTCGAAGATGTAGCCAGCGACGAATGCGACCAGGGGATACGCCAGCAAGAATCCGCCAGTGACTCCAAACAACTGGGCGATTCCACCCGGGCCCGTGGGATTGAAGACCGGCAATCCGGACATGCCTTCAACCAGGTAGAGCAAGAGAACGGCGAGACCCCGCCGGCTTCCCAGGAGGAGACCGACCAGCAAAACAGCGAGATTCTGCACGGTCAGGGGCACCGGAGTCAGGGGCATGAGTGGAATGGTGATGTGTGCACACAGTGCCACCAACAAACTTGCACCCACGATCAGCGCGACCTGCCGAAACGCCTCAATCGTGCGCTCTTGCGGGGTGCGCAGAGTTTGAACAGCCGCCTTGTCATAAGATGAACCTCCCAAGTGCAACGTCAGTGTTCGACGCGGTTTGTCCGCGGACTGTGGTCCGGTTCACTATGAGCGTCATGCGTCTTCTGCAAATGGCGTCGGAGATGAACGTATAAAGCAATCGCAACACACACTACCACCAGCGTACTGACGCCCAGGATCAGGAACCACCAGATCATCCGCACAGCCGATTAGGATAACAGAAAGCGGGCAGGGAGCTAGGAGCAGTGAGCTAGTGAGCTAGGAGCAATGAGGCTCCCGAAGCGATGAACTCCCTCGAATCCCGCTTCTCGCAAAAGCAAGCGAAAAGTGGGGCACCCCAGTTTACTCAGGGTTTGCTCATGGCTCACTGCTCATTGCTCACTGCTGAACGGAGGAGCTGGCTTTTCGTTCCTCGCGCATCACTTCGACGCGCTTGATCATGAACTGGAGGCGGTCGCGGCCCCATTTTGTCCCGGGTGACGGCGGTCTCGACGTCTTTCTGAAGACGTTGGGGTCGTTGAGTTTCTGGCGCAGATCCTTCATGAAGGGATGGATTTTTGCAGAGATCAGCAAACAGTTCGCCGCTGAAGCCGGGAGCTTAGAAATAACTGTTCATTCAGGACGCCGTTGTTCACGAACGACGTAACCATACCCCAGTAGCCCGCCAACCTGACGGAGCCAGTTGTTTTCCTGCGTGCCCATGGCCCAGGCGACTTTGAGGAAGTCATCGGCATTTTGAGGGAAAAAGAACTCTCCGGCCCACCAGTTACGGGCCTTACGGATTTCGGCCTCTCGCCGAAGGTCATAGAGTTGAACTAATCAGCTGAGCGTCGGCTACGGTTGCTTTCTTGGACATTTACATTCCTCCGGGAATGGTGTGGATTGTAACTGCAGCCATGAGCAGCTAAGCAATCAGCGATGACGAGTGATCTACGAGCTACCTTTTGCTCATGGCTCACTGCCCATCGCTCATTGCTCATTGCTATTAGGCGTTTGTGCTGGCTGCGGCTTCGGGATTCGGCCCAGGCGGCGCTCCGTACGCTCGTAGTCACATTCTTTGTTCGGACAGGCGATCACCGGGCCGGCCTTCAAGATTCTTCTCCACCAGGAACTCACTGCCGCAACTCGGGCACTTTTCGGCGATCGGCTTGTTCGCCGAAGTGAACTTGCACTTCGGATAATTCGAGCAGCCGTAGAACGTATTTCCCTTGCGCGCCCTCTTCTCAACCAGTTCTCCGTCTTTGCAGTCGCGGGCACTTCACGCCGATGAAGTTCTGCTTCACGTACTTGCATTCCGGATATCCGGAGCACGACGTGAATTCGCCGTAGCGGCCGTGGCGGATCATCAGGTTGCGTCCGCACTTCGGGCACGGCTCATCGAGCGGGATGTCCGGCACTCGCTTGCCCTGATCGAGCCGGCGCGTGGTCTTGCAATCCGGATAGCCGGTGCAGGCCATGAACTGGCCGAAGCGTCCGCGCTTCAGCACCATCACCCGGCCGCAGTTCTCGCAATACTCTTCCTGCGCCGTCTCCTGCACGTCGGCCGAGTCGAGATCGGGCAGGTTGATGGGATTTTCTTTGGTGAACGTGCAGCTTTCGGGATTGTCCTTTTCGTAGGAACTGCAGGCGTAGAAGGACCCGTGCTTGCCCCACTTGATGACCAGCGGCGAGCCGCAGCGCTCGCACTTCTCGTCGGTGGGCTTCTCCATACGCTTGATGTTCTCCATGTGCTTCTCAGCGTATTTGAGATCCTTCTGGAATTTCTTGTAGAACTCCGCGAGCGCGTCGGTCCACTTCTCTTTGCCTTCTTCGATTTCGTCGAGTTCTTCTTCCAGGCGCGCGGTGTACGCCACATCGAAGATGTCGCGGAAGTTTTCGACCAGCAGATCCGTGACCACCAGGCCAATTTCCGTGGGCGCAAACTTGCCGCCGAGCTTCGTGACGTACTGCCGCTCCTGGATCGTGGTGAGAATGGCCGCGTACGTCGAAGGACGGCCGATGCCGCGCTCTTCCAGTTCCTTCACCAGCGACGCTTCGTTGTAGCGCGGAGGCGGTTCGGTGAAGTGCTGCTCCGGCTTCAGTTCCTTCAGAGTCAGCTTCTGGCCGGGCTTCGAGCGCCGGCAGCTTGTGCTTCAGCTCCTCGTCTTCCTCGTCCTTGCCTTCCTTGGACTCTTCGTAAACTTTCAGGAAGCCGTCGAACTTCATGACCGATCCGGTCACGCGGAACCAGTAGCTGTCGTTGCCCTGCTTGGCGTCGATGTCGACCGTGGTCTGGTCGAAGACGGCAGGCTTGATCTGCGACGCGACGAAGCGCTGCCAGATCAGCTTGTAGACCTTGAACTCGTCTTCTTTCAGATACTGCTTGACCTGAATCGGGATGGCGCATCGCCGACGTGGGACGAATCGCTTCGTGCGCTTCCTGCGCGCCCTTCTTCGCTTTAACGTGTTGGGCTGCTCGGGCAGGTACTGCGGGCCGTATTCCTTCCCGATCATTCGCGCACTTCGGCCAGCGCTTCGTTCGAAACGCGGGTCGAATCGGTACGCATATAAGTAATGAGGCCGACCAGACCTTCTTCGCCGAGTTCCACGCCTTCATATAGGCGCTGGGCGATCATCATGGTGCGCTTCACGCTGAAACGCAGCTTGCGCGAGGAATCCTGCTGCAGTTTGCTGGTGGTGAACGGCGGAGCGGCATTGCGGCGGCGCTCTTTGCTGTCGACCGAGCGGACCAGCCAGTCGGCTTTCTCCACGAAAGCGCGAATCTTTTCGGCTTCTTCGCCGTTGGGGACTTCGATCTTCTCTTCGCCCTTGCCGACGAAGCGGGCGTCGAACGCCGGCGGCTTGGCGGCAGCGAGGTGCGCGTCGATGGTCCAGTATTCCTTCTTCTCGAACGCCTTGATTTCGCGCTCGCGCTCGACGATCAAGCGAAGGGCAACGGTCTGCACACGCCCGGCGGAGAGACCACGGCGGACTTTGTCCCAGAGCAGCGGCGAAACCTGGTAGCCGACCAGGCGATCGAGAACGCGGCGGGCCTGTTGCGCGTCGACCAGGTTCTGATCGATTTCGCGCGGATGCTCGAAGGCTTCGCGGACGGCGCGCTGCGTGATTTCGTTGAAGGTCACGCGCTGGATGCGCGGCAGGCCGTCGTTATCCTTATCTTTACTTCTTTTTGGATTTCTTCTTTTTTCCGCCGTCGTCACCGAGTTCGTCGGCGAGATGCGCAGCGATGGCTTCGCCTTCGCGGTCCGGGTCAGGCGCGAGGAAGATGTGTGTCGGCTCCCTCGGCCAGCTTCTTCAGCTTGGCGAGGACCTTTTCTTTGCCGGGAATGACGATGTATTCGGTATCGAACTCGTTGTCGATATCGACGCCCAGGGTGCTCTTGGGCAGATCCTTCACGTGGCCGAGAGAGGCCTCAACCGTGAATCCTTTGCCAAGATATTTCTGAATCGTCTTCGCCTTGGCGGGCGACTCAACGATCACTAAACCTTTGGACAATGTTTCCTCTTTATGCGTTTGCTTGTTTTGAAGCTAGCACGAATGCGAGTTGGTAACAAGTTACGGTGGGCAAGCTCTGAGCTTTTAGCTATGAGCTTCTAGCTACCAGCACTTGCGTCCGCTCGCTCAGCTACTGTCGCTACCGACAGGCTGTAACGCTGAATCAGTGCTGTCAGCATCGCTGCACTTCAGACGACTCTGCGCAAGCATCGCGAAATTGTCCTGCCGTCAAGCAATTCCAAATCGCGTGCCAGCAGCAGATGATATTCCAGCTCGCTCGCCGAGCCCATCGGCGATTTGAAGAAAACGCGCCATCTCACCATCCGATCTTCGACCGCATCCCTCAGCGATATTCGCTCCGATCGAAGACGCAGCACGACGAATCTGACTTGTCAGCCCGTAAATTTCTTCCTTCGGGAAACGCCGAGTCGTCGCGTAAAGTCTAGTGTGAGCTCGTGCGCTTTCTTC
Organism: Terriglobia bacterium; assembly: GCA_963743105.1. Lineage (GTDB taxonomy): Bacteria > Acidobacteriota > Terriglobia > Terriglobales > Acidobacteriaceae > Sulfotelmatobacter. Next base: position 75,008 of record CAVUOS010000015.1, on the reverse strand, counting down.
CAAACTTTCAGATCCTTGAAATCCTTCACATCAACCGTCCTCTCAGCCATCGTTGATCGCTGAAGCTCACAGCTAGATAGCTGACAGCTAGAAGCTCCTCACAAAATTCTTCCCCGGCATCTGCCTTACCTTCCCCGCCAGCTCCAACTCGAACAGGGCTGCGAAAATTTCGGACGACGACATGTCCTGCTCCAGTCGCTCCACGATGTCATCGATGTGCGTGGCTTCGTCCGCTTTGAGCAGGGCGTAAATCTTGCTCTCGTGCGGGCTGAGAGGTTGTCGCCGCTGGAATAGAGATGCGGTCTCCCTCGCCTGGCGATTCATCGGGTCGGCGGGGCCAGCGCAAGTCGCACTTCTGTGGGAGTTCCTCCCATACGTCCTCCCACGTCGCCACCAGCTTGGCGCCCTGTTTGATGAGCGTGTTCGGTCCCCAGGAATTCTTGTTGGTGACGTTGCCGGGCACCGCGAAGACCTCGCGATTCTGCTCGAGTGCGCAGCGTGCTGTGATGCGCGTGCCGCTGTATTCGGCGGCCTCGACCACCAGCACGCCCATCGACATGCCGCTGATGATGCGATTGCGGATCGGGAAATTCTGCGGGGCGGCGAATGTGCCCAGTGGGAATCTCGGAGATGAGCGCCCCGCCGAGCGCGACGATCTGGTCCGCGAGGCGGGTGTTCTCCTTTGGGTAAATAACGTCGACTCCCGTTCCGAACACGGCCACCGTTTTCCTTTTGCAGAGATCGCTCCGCGATGGCCGGCGGTGTCGACGCCTCGCGCCATGCCGCTAAGAATGACCAGTCCACGAGCGGCAAGATCGATGGCGAGACGTTCGGCCATGCCGGATCCGTAAGGCGTCGGGTGGCGGGTGCCGACCACGGCGATGCCGGGCTGCGACAGCACTCGACGTCGCCGCGGACATAAAGAACGAGGGGGGATCGTAGATTTCTTTCAGGCGAGGCGGGTAGGAAGCATCGTTCGACAGACAAGCACGATCACGCCGGCGGCCATGGCGCGGGCGATTTCCTCCTGCGCCAGTTCGCATCGGATTTGCCGGTCGCCAGCGACTGCGCCGAGACGGCCAGAAGTCCGGCGGCTCCAGTTCGGTGAGCGAGGCGCGGAAGACGGCCGCGACGGTGCCGAAATGTTCCACCAGCTTCGGGCCCGGGTCGGGCCGAGGCCGGGCGTGAGGGTGAGCGCGAGCCACTCGAGTGCGTGTCGCATTCTCGTGGCGCGGGAGATACGGCAACGATTGGACACAAGTGACTCCGAGCGGACTGTCTACCGCTGGAGAATGCTGTCAAGGGAGAGCCATCACAGGCCTTTGTTAAAATCGTAAAAGATCCAATTCAGACTGCGAATGAGACGTCTTCGTATTTCCGCAATCTCCTTCCTGAATACAGTCCCTTTGATGTGGGATTTCGAACACGGACGAGGCTGGCGCGAATTTCGATATTTCCTACACTTTGCCTTCGGCTTGCGCCACGAACTTGGCCGAAGGACGCCGACATCGGGATCATTCCGGCCGCGGCCTACGCCGAGATTCCTGATCTGCAGATCCTTCCGGATGTCGCCATTGCCGCGCGCCGACCGGTGCGATCGATTCTGCTGGTCAGCAGATTCCGGTAGAACATTCGGACCGTGGCCCTGGATACTTCGTCGATGACATCCGTGGCGTTGACGAAAATTCTTGTTTGAGCATTGGCTGGGCGGCGGTCGAACCTTTACGCCGATGGCGCCCGATCTTGAGAACATGCTCGACTGCATCGATGCCGCGCTCGTGATCGGCGATCCCGCTCTCAGAGTGGATCGCATCAGTACCACACGCTCGATCTGGCGGAAGAATGGATTCGCTTCACGGGCAAGCCGTTTGTGTTCGCTTTCTGGGCGGTGCGCGGGGAGGCGTTGCGGGAAGCGGATCCGCGTGGATCTGGCAGCGGTGTTTCGGGAATCGCGGGATCACGGATTGGAGTCCCGAAAACATCGAGCAGATCGCGCGCGAGTGGGCACCGAAGTTGGGCTGAGCGAAGCAGAAGTCCGCACCTATCTCACCGAGAATATCCACTACCAGCTCGATCCGGGATGCCAGGGAGGGATCTGCAGTTGTTCTATCGTTACGCGGCGGAAATCGGGGCGCTTCCGGCTGCGCCGGAATTGCGGTTTGTGGAAATTTCGCGCGCGTTCACCGACTAGCAGATTTCCGAAAAAAAATCGAACAACCACAAAGGACACGAAGTTTCACGAAGGAAATCTTTACCCCAATGCGTTAAGCTGGGTTTCTAGACGGGAAGCCTTTGAGCCTTTTTCAGCCCATTCCGAATGCGGGCGGCGGCGCCGATACAACGCGGCCGCTGGCGGATCGCATGCGTCCGCGCACGCTGGATGAGTTTGTCGGGCAGGAACACCTGATTGGGCCGGGAAAACCGCTGCGGGTTCAGATCGAGCGCGATGATGCCGGCTCGCTGATCTTCTGGGGACCTCCGGGCACGGGCAAGACCACGCTCGCCAAGATCATCGCGAGCATGACGAAGGCGGAGTTCATTGAGTTCTCCGCGGTGCTGGCCGGGATCAAAGAGATCAAGCAGGTCATGGCCGACGCCGAGCGCGCGCGACAATACGGCACGCGGACCATCGTCTTCATTGACGAGATTCATCGCTTCAACAAGGCGCAGCAGGACGCGTTCCTGCCGCATGTGGAGAAGGGCAACATCCGGCTGATCGGCGCGACCACCGAGAATCCCTCGTTCGAGATCAACTCCGCGCTGCTTTCGCGCTGCCGCGTGTATGTGCTGCAGCCGCTGACCGAAGAGCAGATTGTGCTGCTGCTGCGACGCGCGCTCGACGACCGCGAACGCGGGCTCGGCGAGATGAATCTTAAGCTTCCGATGATGTGCTGAAGAAGATCGCCAGCTACACCAGTGGCGATGCGCGCAGTGCTTATAACGTTCTGGAAGTTGCTGCCGGGCTGGCGAAACCCCACTGCTCGCAGCATCAGGGAGAATGGGGCACCCGACGCTGAGATCACTGACGAGATCGTTGCACGACGCGTTGCAAAGGCGCGTTCTCCTGTACGACAAGTCCGGCGAAGAGCATTACAACCTGATTTCGGCGCTGCATAAATCGGTGCGCAACAGCGATCCGGACGCGGCTTTGTATTGGCTGGGGCGCATGCTCGAGGCGGGAGAAGATCCGCTGTATGTAGCGCGGCGCGTGGTGCGGATGGCGGTGGAAGATATCGGGCTGGCCGATCCGAATGCGCTTGTCGCTGTGCATGGCGGCGCGCGATGCGGTCGATTTCATCGGCATGCCGGAGGGCAATCTGGCGCTGGCGCAGGCGGTCGTTTATCTGTCGGTCGCGCCCAAGTCGAACGCCCTGTACAACGCCTATGGCGACGGTGCAGCAGGATGTCGAGCAGACGGCGGCCGAAGCCGGTGCCGCTGCACCTGCGCAATGCGCCGACGAGTCTGATGAAGGGTCTCGGCTACGGCGCGGCTACCAGTACGCGCACGAACTCGAAGAGCAAAGTGGCCGACATGGAGTGCCTGCCCGACAATCTGCGTGGCCGCGTGTACTACCAGCCGACGAATGAAGGCATCGAAAAGCGCATCCGCGAGCGCCTGGAGGAGATCAAGCGGCATCGATCGCGCCTCGCATGAAAGCTCGCGTCCGAGCCAAGCTGAGCAAAAGTAAAGAATCGTAAACGCTTCCCTGCAGCATCTTTAACACTATCATTCGGGTATTCAGCCTTCCCTCTAAGGACAGGTTTTCATATGGCTGCGATACCCAGTCTCGCCAGCAACGAATTCGTGGTTCGCCCTCTGCCCGACCGATCTGGTGGAAGAGTTGCAGCGCGTGCAGAAGAGCGCGCAGACGATCACATCGATCCTCGACCTCGACCAACTCATCGACAAGATTGTGAACGACGTCGCGCAGCTCGTTCGGTTGCGTGGAAGCCAGCGTCTTCCTGCACGATGAAGAGCAGCAGGAGATGGTGCTGGCCTCGCGTGCGCGGCTGCCGACTGCATGGTAAAGGACATCGGCTGAAAATCGGCCAGGAAGGAATGGTTGGCCACGTGGCCGCGACGGGCCGTATGCACTACGCGCCGGATGTCCGCAAGGACCGGTATTACATCTGCTGCGAGAACCTCACGCTCTCGGAAGTTGCGATTCCACTCAAGGTGGGTGACCGACTCGTGGGAGTATTCACGGCATCGCATCCGCGACTTGGATGCCTTTCCACGGCCGAAACTAAGAATTCTGCAGGCTCTGTGTGATCACGTTGCGATCGCGATTCACAACGCGCGGCGGTTCGAATTTGAGCGCGTCGGAGCGCGCGGCGATGGATCGCGACGCGCAGGAAGCACGCGTGATTCAGCAAGCGCTGTTGCCGAAGAGTTCGCCGTACATTCCTGGCTTCGCAATCTCTGGACGAGCGTACCGGCGCGGGCGTGGGCGGCGACTGGTACGACTTCATTCCCTTCTCCGGATGGACGTTGGGGAATCGTGCTCGCGGATGTTTCGGGCAAAGGCACGGCCGCGGCGCTGCTGATGTCGGCTACTCGCGGGATGTTGCGGTCGCTGGCCGAAGCCTGCTGCTCTCCGGGCGAAGTGCTGACGCGGTTGAATGAATTGCTGGTCGACGACTTCCCGGCTGGAAATTCGTGACGATGGTGTATGCGGTGCTCGACCCGCGACACACACCGTGGTGTTTGCCAATGCCGGGCATCTGCGGCCGCTCTTCATCGATGACGACGGGCGAACACTTTCTCGATGTGGAACGCGGACTGCCGTTGGGCCTGGGATGCGGAGACTACTCAGAGACGCTGATCTACTTGTCGAGCGGATCGAAACTGATTTTCTACAGCGACGGGATCACCGAAGCGGAGAATGCGGAGCTGACGAAGAATATGGCTCGTCCCGGCTTGCCGAGCACGCGATCAAGCCGGGAGCGTCGGCGGTGAGCATTGTCGATGAGGTGCGGACCTTCGCGAACGGGCTTGGCGTGCGCGACGACGCCAGCGCGGTGTTTGTCGGCGTTGGAACGTAAGTCTCACCGGAAGCGCGCGCGGTGTTCCTTCAGGATGCAGCGGTCCATCACCACGAAGATTCCAGCCTGGCGCGCTTTCTCGGCCGCCTTTTCGTGGATCACGTCTTCCTGCATCCAGATGGCCGGGACCTTGAGTTGAATGGCCTGATCGACGATTTCTTCCACAAATTCGGAGCGGCGAAAAATATCGACGATGTCGATCTTCTCCGGGACATCCAGCAACGACGGATAGGCTTTCTCGCCCAGGCATTCCTCGATGTTCGGATTCACCGGGATGATGCGATATCCGTGAGCTCTGCATATAGGCGGAGACGCCGTGGCTGGGGCGCAAGCGGATTGCAGGAGAGGCCGACGACTGCGATGGTTTTCGAGCGCCGGAGCAAGATCGGCGATCGGATCGGATTGAGGGCGACGAAGCCACGGCCCTCCTAGTTCTATTTCTTGTTGGCGGCGTCCAGCTTCTGCTTGTACATTTTCAAAGCAAGCTTGCGAATCGTTTCTGAAACTTCCTTGTTGGCAGATAGGTTCTTCAGATCCTGATCAGGCAGGTTCTTCATCAAGCCCAGGCCGAGATCGAGCGGGGTCCGCGGATTGGCGCACCAGATTACGCACCACGATGTAGTTCTTCATGAAGCGCCGCTTCAACGGGATCTGCCGGAGCACGGCCTCAAGAACATTTTTCTGGCTGGCGAACTTTTCCACTTCGCCATCGGAGAGCTTCGGCGCCTCGAGCACGGCGAAGGAGACAACCTTAGTACCGTCGCGGATCAGGATCGAGCGCTCTTCCTTGCTGCCCTTCAACGCCAGTTGGATGCGGCCCTTCACGTCGAGACCGTTGATCTTCTGCAGCGTGTTCTCGCGCTTCGGCGGAGCAGGCGGTTTCCCTGAGCGCCGCGGTTCCACGATGCGGCTTGGCCGCGGTTGGAGATGGTGCGGGCTCGGAGTGCTGGTGGTGTGGTAGATTTCCTCGGAGTCGAACACCGGGAAAGTAATCTTGTCCGAGCAATTCCACGACTCCGCCGATGGCCTGGAAGGGTTTCTCACCCTCGGCGGCAATGGCGTGCGGCATGCTCTGTCATGTAAGCCAGTCACGATTTCGTCGCTGATCAGGACCGATGGCGCAATCGTGATCGCCTTCGTGACTGGGTTGCGCACTTGGAATCGCCGCCTCAGAAGTCTCCGCACTGCGACAGCGGACGCATTCCGCCTCAGGCTGCTGGCGGAGTCGGCGATTCTTTACCGACCGCGGGGACGGTCGGAAATTTTCGCCGAAGCTCCTCGGCTTCTTCCTTCCGCAGATACGGATTCGACTTCAGCACGTTCACGCACGGCCGGCAGCGATTTCGCGCGATGGCTCTTGAAAATGACTTCGACCGATGTCGCGCATGGCCGAGGTCGCAGAGCTTCACCAACTGCGTTCTCGGTCACCGAGGGATTCTGGAGCAATGCGGGCAGCAGTCTAGGGCGAAGGTTGTCGGGCGGATATGAAATAGTCCAATACTTCGCGTCGGCGTCTGAGGATCGGACAGCCGCTGCCAGGGAAGACTTTTCATCCCATCCGGCCAGGGTCATGCGGGCCAGTTCGCCGAATACTTTGTTATGAAGCGCGAGGTAAACGAGAATCTCGATGTTCTCTGCCGCGGGCACCTGGAGAGCGCCGCGGGCAGCGAACTGCATCATGTTCGAAGGCAGCTTCGATGCGCGGATTTGATCGATCATGCGTGCCATAAATTAACGGCGATACCATCAACGGTTGAGCTTCGCCGTAACTCGGGGCTCATGGCCGGAAACTCCAGTCAGCAATTCGAGTTCGTTCACAGCCAGTTCGAGGTCGCGAGTGATGCGGTTCGGTTTGCCGCGAAGAAATTCGTCCCGCAACGTCCGATAGTACCAAAGAGTACCGTCACGTCCACCGTTGAACCGTGACCATACAGATTCGCCGATGGCACGGTAGTCGCTGAGAATCGAGCGGACGTTGTTCAGCTTGTCAGCGGCAGAGACGAGGCGCGTGTCCGCGTTTTCCTTCTTCAGCCGGCGGAGATATCTTTCTTTACGCTCGCGCCATGGAGGCTTGGGGATAAGTGTCGGCATCCGTGCACCCGTCGACGACCTTCGGCAACACGATTGCCGAACAGGCGACGGACTTCTTTCAACATGGGAGCGCCGCCACAATCTTCGACGACGTCGTGCAGCAGGGCGGCGATGGCGAGGTCTTCATCGCCTCCGGCCTCGAGTACGAGCGATGCGACACCCATGAGATGGGCTATGTAGGGGATGGTCGAGGCCTTGCGAGCTTGCCCGGAGTGCTTTTCGGCGGCGAAGGTGAATGCACCGAGAAAGCGCGGGCCGAGCTTCACAGAGCGCTTTCGAAGCGGATTTCCTCATCATCCAAGTTTTCTTCTAAGTCACTTAAGCCCTGTCATCCTGAGCGGAGCGGATTTCGCGCCTTATGCGAAATCCGCGCAGTCGAAGGATCCCTACTCCCGCAGCCGTATTTGCGTGGTAGGGATCCTTCGACTACGCACGGGATGACAAAATGTGTGAGCAGAACGAGTCACTGCTTCTCTCCGCGCCGCGCCAGCAAATACGCACGGATGAACGGCTGCAGATCGCCATCGATCACGCGATCCACATCGCCGACTTCCGTCTTGGTGCGGTGATCTTTGATCATGCGGTACGGCTGCAGCACGTAGGAACGAATCTGCGATCCGAACTCGATGTCGAGCTTGGAGTCTTCGATCTTCTTGGTGGCCGCGCGCTTCTTCTCCATCTCGAATTCGTAGAGCTTCGAGCGCAACATGCTCATGGCGCGGTCCTTGTTCTTGTGCTGCGAGCGCTCGTTCTGGCAATTGGCCACCAGTCCCGGTGGCAATGTGCGTGATGCGCACGGCGGAATCCGTGGTGTTCACGTGTTGTCCACCCTTGCCGCTCGAACGGTAAGTATCGATGCGGATGTCCTCGGGCTTGATGACGACTTCGATGCTGTCGTCGATTTCCGGCGACACGAACACGCTGGCAAACGACGTATGCCGCCGCTTGGCCTGATCGAATGGCGAGATGCGGACCAGGCGGTGCACGCCGATTTCGCCGCTGAGCAGCCCGAAGGCATATTCACCATTGACCGCGAACGTCGCCGACTTCAATCCGGCTTCTTCGCCCGGCTGGTAGTCGTAGAGCACCGTCTCGAATCCCTGCCGCTCGGCCCATCGCAAGTACATGCGCAGCAGCATGTCAGCCCAGTCCTGCGACTCGGTGCCGCCCGCGCCGGGATGGATGGTGACGATAGCGTTGCGCGCATCGTTTTCGCCGGAGAGCAGCGTCTCAGTTTCCAGCTTATCGACCAGTTCGCGGAGCGCATCGATTTCGCGCTGCAGGTCGGCGTCAACGTTCTCGCCTTCCTTGGCGAGGTCGAAATAGGCGGCGATGTCGTCGCTGCGGCGCGCCAGATCAGCGTCGGTCGCGAGCACGTGCTCCAGGCGCTTCTTCTCGCGCATCACCTGCTGCGAACGTTGCGGGATTCGACCACAGATTCGGGTCGGAGGCCTGCTTTTCGATTTCAGCTAGTTGCGGACGGACTTTCTCCGCGTCAAAGATACTCCCGGAGGTCGTGGACTTTCTTGCTCAGCTTTTCGTATTCCTGTTCGAACTCTTGATTCATGAGGATGTATCAGCCTTCTTGCGGTTGCGAGATGCGAAGCGCGCGATCAGCGCTCCAATCAGAAATTATCGCACAAGCATAAGCGAACCAGTCGCCGTGGCGGGTGTAGAACGTGGTGACCGAAGTGAGGGCATAGGGCGCGACCAGCGCGGTTCGCTCTTTGCGCGGAATGCCGGCGCGCGATGCGTCCCCAAGGGATCGATCGCAGCAGTCACGCCGGTGTTGGTCGCACTGCAGCAGCCAGCGGTCGTTCTCGATGGCGCGCATGCGGGTCTGATTCAGGTGCTGCGCGTAGGCGCCGCTGTCGCCATACCAGCCGTCGTTGGAGATGTTCACGAACACCTGCGCGCCAGATCGGCGGACTGGCGCACTTCGTCGGGAAAGATCGACTCGTAGCAGATGAACGTGCCGAGCTTCTCGCCGCCGGCGTTCAAGGGCTGCCGCGATTTGCCACGCTCGAACTGGCCGACTTCTTTGGTCAGGCCTCCGGCGAAAGAGAACAGGCTTGGGAACGGAAGATATTCGCCGAAAGGGACGAGATGGACTTTGTCGTAGCGGGCCGTCCAGTCGCCCTGCGGACTGATTAGCGCGGCGGAGTTGAACATGCGTCCCTTCATCGTAGGGTGAGCGGCGTCGCTACCGATCGCACCGACGACGATCCATGTGCCTGTGCTGCGGGCCATCTCGCTGATGACTCGCTCGAAACTTCGCGTCATTGGTGAAAAAGGGCGCGGGCGATTCCGGCCAGACGATGAGTTCGATCTTGGTGCCCGGGTTGTGCGCGTCGGAGTTCACGGTCAGCTCAGTCAACTCGCGCAGCGTCTGCTCGAATTGGGCCGGTAGTCCAATCGGCAGCAACCGGAATATTCTGCTGCACCAGCAACGCGTCCGGTCGGCCTTGGCGGGTGGCGCTTCGACCAGCCTGCCGGACTGCAACACCGCGGCGGCCGCGAGCGCGGCGGCAACATCATGCCACGCTTGTCCGCGGGATCAGAAATGCGGCGGCCATCGCGACGTTGACCAGCACGATCTCGAAAGAAATTCCGTACACACCGGTCCATCCAGCTATGCGGCACAGCGCGACGTTATCGACTTGCGCGATGCCCAGCAGGTTCCAGGGAAATCCGGTGATGCGGGTTCGCGCCAGTTCGACCGCGACCCAAAGAAATGGAGCAATCACCAGGGCGCGGCGGTGGTCGCGCGGACGGGCGAGCAAGCTCACCAGCAATCCGAAAGACTCCGTGGTACAGGCCGAGATAACAGCAAAAGAGAAACAGCGCCAGCAGCGCCATGGGCGGGTTCAGGCCGCCGTACTGGCGCATGGTGTCGTAAATCCAGTAGCAGGTTCCGGCGTACCAGACGATGCCGCAGACGTAGCCCAGCAGAAATCCTTGCCATGGCGTGGCCGGCTGCAGGCGGACCGAGCCGGCGACTTCCAACGCTCCTGCGGGACGGGCGCGCAGCAAGGCGACCAGCAACGGTGCGATTGCGAACCAGGAAAGAATGTAGACGCCCGGTAAGCGGGAAGATCACGACCTGCAAGATCGCCGACAGGATGGCGAGAATCCAGGCGCTGGGGTGGATTTGGCGCACGTGGGAAGAATAGCAAAGAGCGGGAGCAGTTCTCAGGGTCAGGGGCCAGTGGTCACTTTTCCGTTTTCAGTTCGGCTGGGATCACCTTTGCTCGGAAGAATTCTACGATTTGCGGGGTGACATATTGTGGCGGTGTGATGCGGAAGACTGGACGGTCGGCGACTGGCTTTAGGGAGACGGAGTTCCATCCGGTTGCGCCATGGTGTTCATGCAAGATCACAGCATCCGCGCGGTCGAGAAATTCTTGGGCGGACCTCTTGAAGTCTGCGTTTGCGGGATCGAGGATCGTTAGATAGAGATCGGGACGCAGGAACTTCAAGACGCTGTTGGATTCTATGATCACATTGCGTGCGCTTTCGAGGCGATTGCGCAGCGTGGGCATCGCCTCGGCGAGTCTTCCCTGCTCGGTTCGCACCCAGAAAACCCGCGATGCTCCGGCCACCAGAAAGCGCGACGTGTCGGACTCACCAGTCCGATCACGCTCTTCTGTGATCGCCCACGAATGGTCGCCGGTAGCGCAATCGCAGGCTTCGCCGTTGGCCGAGCAAATTCCGTGGCCGTATTGGGTGATCTTCACCGCAGTCCAGTCGAATTCGCGGAGCGCGGAAATCAGGCCGGCGACGACCGAGGTTTTCCCCACACTGCGTGAATGCCCGCCAATCACCACGAGTGCCACGGTCAATCCTTCTTAGCCAGCCGCGCCAATGTTGCCAGTTGTTTCAGATATTGCCGCAACGGCTGCGCGGGAGTTCCCCAGAATGCCACGCCTCTGCCACGGAGAATTTTGTTCGGCAGGACTCCGCCCTGGCCGCCCAGCATGACGCCCTCGCCAATGCGAGCGTGCTCGCCGATGCCGACCTGCCCGCCGAGCACGACGCCGTTTTCGATTACGATGCTGCCGGAGAGGCCGGTCTGCGCGGCGATCACGACATCTTCGCCGAGATCGCAGTTGTGGCCAATGTGCACGAGGTTGTCGATCTTCGTGCCCCGCCGGATACGGGTTTCCTCCAGCGCCCCGCGGTCGACCGTAGCATTCGCGCCGATCTCGACATCGTCTTCAATCACCAGTCGCCCGACCTGGGGAAACTTTTCATAGTGCCCCGGTCTTGCGGTCACGCACGTAGCCAAAGCCATCGCTGCCCAGCACCGCTCCGGCATGAATCATCACGCGGTCGCCAACAGTCGTGCCCGGATAAATGGTGACGTTCGGATAAATCTCGCACTGGCTGCCGATCGTGACCCCGGCGCCGATCACCGATCCCGCGCCGATCCGGGCGCGATCCTTGATTCGCGCGTGTTCTCCGATCACCGCACCCGCCTCGACGCGCACGCCCGTTCCGAGCACAGCGGATGCTTCGACTACAGCGCTCGGGTGAATATTCCCTTGCTGCCGGCCGTCATCGGACACCAACATGCGGGCAGCGCGGGCAAAAGCCAGCTTCGGGTGATCAATGATGAGCAGAGGACGATCGCCGTTTAAGGCCGAAGCGAACTCTCCTGCGATGATGGCGCTCGCTCGGGATTGCAGCGCCCCGGCGAGATGCTTCTCATCGTCGACGAACACAAGGTCACTCGGCGACGCCGATTCGAGGCTCGACACGCCGGCAATCTCAACACTGCCGTCGCCAATCAGGCGGGCTTCCAGCGCTTCCGCGATCTCACGAAGCGAGCGCTTCATGGTTCTCACTTTATAGCAGAGATATGGGACGAAGGAAGGGTGGAGCTCAGCGTGCTTCCCTCAGGGCCGAAGGCCGCGTCTTTTCTGGCTTTGGGCGGCGCGGCTAAAGCCGCGCCCTTGCAAAACTATTTATACGGAGACAGGTAGGTAACTTTTAATCGGACTTCTTGACCACAGCGGCCGCGGTGGCGGGAGTACAGGTGGCTTTGTCCTGACACAGAATGTAATTGCCGGTTCCCGAATTGCAGCCGGTCACGCCGCTTCCCGGGGAGAGAGTCCATGTCCCCACCACAACTCCGTTGCTCAGCGTGCCCGTTGTGCCTATCGTACCGTTGGATGTGCCGGTCAGAGTTCCGGAATTCAAGGTCAAGACACTGCCATTCGTGCTGGAAGTAATGGTCAGATTGAGCGAGCCGGTGACTGCATTCGTTGAACTCGCAGTCAAGGTCGCAGCGCCGGAGACGGTTTCGGCGTCGGTGCCAGTCGCAAAACACGATCCTGCATTGAAGAAGCCAAAGCCCGTGATGTCGAGAGGCCCGCTATTGGTTACGTTGAAGGTGGTCACGAAGTTCAGCAGGCTCGCCTGGTCGGTACCGCCAGTAAGCTGTGCCTCCCAATTTCCCGTGGCCTCGGTGTCCGTGGTCGTCGATGGCGCGCCGCTCGTACCGCATCCCGAGACCGCGAGTTCGAGCGCCAGCAGGGCCACCAGGGCAAGCTTATTCATGGACCGTCCTTCGAATGGAATCACTACGAGAATAGAGAGATGCGGGTAGAGCCGTCAATGGATGTAGAGGGCCGTCAGGCGTCAGGCTTTCGGTTTCCGGCCTTTCCCGGAGCCCGCAAGCCTGGCGCCCTGAATCCCTTACACCTTTGTCATGGTGAACGTGCCGTTGCCGGTGCAGCCCTCACGTCCCGTTCCGTGTTGCCGCTTCCGGTCCCGGAGAGCGCAAGCGTATTGCCGGCGGGCGATCCTGACTGCACGGTGAAACCGAATTTCCCATTCACCATTCCATTGAAGTTTCCGCTGAGTGTGAAAGAACCGCTCTCGGTCTCGTCCGATACGAAACATGGCGAGTTGGTGGTAAAGCTGAAATTGGAAACGCTCAGCGAACCGTCGCCGTTCACCTTCAAATCGAAGTTCCGAAGGCGAAGACGGTCTGATTGCCACCGCTGATCAAGGTAGCATTCCAGCTCCCATCAACATCGGAAGAATTCAAGTTGTTCGACCCACAACCGATCAGTGCCATGCTCATGAACAATACAAATGTCACTGCAAACTGCTTCATGAGAATCCTCTCGCTTCAAATTCCGAAGAGGCGCGTAAATGCCAGATGCGGAGATCAGCGGCGCGGTGGCTTCGGGCCGCACAGTACATCGCTGACTGTAGAAACCCGGTGTGGTGGATTTTGTTGTGCGAGCGGGCAAGTGATGCTGATGCGGACAGGCCGGTCGGGGGGACATGCTGCCAGCCGGACAGCCGCCGAGGACAGAGGCGCTACCCTATGGCGGCCGGCTTGCTGCAGAAACGATCGAATGCAGCTTTCAAGTCGGCGGCAATGGCGGGGGCCTCGCGGGACTCAATGTCGCGACGAGGCATCATGTAGACAAGTTGGCCGTCGCGCAAAATCGCGATCGAGGGCGAAGATGGCGGATATCCGGTGAAGTAACTGCGGGCGCGCTCCGTCGCTTCCGTCTCCTGTCCGGCAAAAACCGAGTACGCGTGGTCTGGGCGAGGCCCACTTTGCAATGCAAGGCGAACAGCAGGACGCATGCGCCCGGCCGCGCAACCACAAATGGAGTTCACGACCACGATCGTCGTGCCGGAAATCTTCACCGCATTGTCGACTTCCTCCGCGGTACGCAGCTCTTCGATCCCCAGGCGGGTCAGTTCCTCGCGCATGGGAACGCACATGATTTCGGGATACATCGGCATTTCTGGTCTCTCCTCTTCGGGTTCACTCTATTCTAACGAAAGTTGGCGGAACGGTGTGCGCAGACGAAACTCCCCTTCTCCCAAAAGTTGGGAGAAGTGGGGCGTCCCAGTTCTGCACCCAGTTTCTGGATGCTTTGCGCGAGTCGCCTGTATATTGTGGTATCGATGCAGGTGCAGGAATACATTCCGCTCGCGCCGCTGACGACTTTCCGAATCGGAGGGCCGGCCCGTTTTTTTATTGAGGCCAAGTCGATCGCAGACGTGGAGGCGTCCGTTCGCTATGCACGGACTCAGGATCTTCCGCTCTTTATTCTCGGAGGTGGGAGCAATCTCGTGGTCGCCGACTCGGGCTGGCCCGGCCTGGTGCTCAAGATCGGAATCAAAGGCATTGAGCGGCGGGCAGGGGACGCGGACGATGGCAGGGCTCTTGTTTGATACCGGCGCCGGAGAATCCTGGGACAGCTTCGTATCGCACGCAGTCATGGCCCACTGCGCCGGAGTGGAATGCCTGAGCGGAATTCCCGGGAGCCTCGGCGGCACGCCGGTACAAAATGTCGGCGCGTACGGCCAGGAAGTTTCGAGCACGATCGAGTCGGTCGAGGTGTTCGATCTCAAAGACAATCAGGTGCGCGAGCTTTGCAATGAGGCTTGCGGGTTCTCGTATCGCTCAAGCATTTTCAATACGACCGAGCGGGGACGCTTCATCATTTTGCGAGTCACTTTTGCGCTCGTGCCTGGTGGCGAACCGCACCTGGAATACGCCGACCTCAAGCGTCACTTCGAAGGCCGCGAAGCTACACCGAATCTCGCCGAAACGCGGGAGGCCGTCCGTCATATCCGCGCGCGAAAGGGCATGTTGATTGTAGAGGGCGACCCCGACTGCCGGAGTGCGGGATCGTTTTTCAAGAATCCCGTGCTATCGGAAGAGCAGCACAAAGACTTGAAGAAGCGTGCCGACGCCAAGAAGCTCACGATTCCGAGCTATCCCGCGCTCGAGAAGAGCCGCAAAGTTTCCGCTGCCTGGCTGGTCGAGCACTCGGGATTCATGCGCGGCTACGGATTCGGCCATGCCGGCATCTCCAGCAAACATGCACTCGCCCTTGTGAACCGTGGCGGAGCCACCGCCGCCGAAATTCTTGCCTTGAAAGATCAAATCCAGCAGCGCGTCGACGAAATCTGGGGCGTGCGGCTGGAAACGGAACCGGTCATAGTCGGGATCTAATGTGGCGCGGGTGCGCCGCCCACGTGGCGGTCGCTCCTCCGCCTTTGTCATTCCGACCCTGAGCGCAGCGAAGGCGGAGGAATCTGCTTCTTGCCGCCGCCATCAGACAGCAGATTCCTCGCGCCAAAAGGCCGGCGCTTCGGAATGACAACTTTCTTCAATACTGCAAGCATCTGTTCCCCGGCCGTTCTTCTTCCAGAAATTCCTGAACAGAATCATCCCGAGAGCGGTCTTCATGATTGAGGGCAGACGAGTGCTGGCAGGAGAGGCGATCCTGAGCGGAGCAGCGGCGGCCGACAGCAGCCGAGATGAAGCCATAGAAGGAATGGTCCGGCAACACTCGCGGCTCGTCTATCGCATCGCATATGCGGTTCTCCGCCGGCATCACGATGCCGAAGATGCCACCCAGGAGACGTTCCTGCGCGTGCTGCGTTACAGTTCGAAGCTCGCCGCGGTTGAAGATCCGAAGACTTGGCTGGCGCGCATTGCATGGCGGGTCGCGGTCGACCGCAGTAAACGAAGCGGACGCAGACAGGAAATTCCGCTGGACCAGCCAGAGCAACAGATGCGGGAAGTTGTTTCGCCCCATGCGTCCGCGGATCAGACGATTCAGGGAACACAGGTTGGCGCAGTTCTCGAAAAACTGATTGCCGCCTTGCCTGAGAAGTTGCGCGCGCCCCTGATCCTGTCGGCAATCGAAGAAATGTCGCCGCGGGAGATTGCCGCGACACTGAACATTCACGAGGCGGCAGTAAGATCGCGCGTCTTTCGCGCGCGACAGATTCTTAAAGACAAGCTGTCCGTAAAAACAACCAGCAGATGAAGGTGAAGCATATGGCGGAACTCGACAAAGGGAGCAGAGGCGACGAACTGGACCGTGTACTCGATGCGGCGCTCGCGAAATACGCCGCAGTCGAGCCCCGCACGGGACTGGAAGAGCGTGTTCTGGCCAATCTGCGTTCGGCAGCGCCGTTGGCAAACGGGGCATGGTGGAGGTGGAGTCTCGCGACTGCGCTAGCGGCGGTACTTCTAATAGTGATCACACTGGCCTGGAGATCGCGTGCACCGTCGCATCCAGAGATTGCAAATCATCCAACCTCGACGGAGCACTCCGGCGCGGGGTCAGAAAAAAACGTAGCACACCATGCCAATGCAACCCCGCGTCCACGCCTGACCCATAGAACCCACGCCCTGGGTTCCGCGACTGTGGTGGCGGCCGTTCCCAAACTCGATCAGTTCCCCTCGCCCCACCCCCTCAGCGAGCAGGAACAAATCCTGGCGGCTTACGTCGCACAATTCCACGATGAGGCAGTGTTGGTTGCCCGAGCCAGAAAAGAGGCGTCGGAGAGAGATCGGGAGCGGGAGTCGCGGGAAGCGGGATCCGACGGAAGTGATTCACAAGTTCGATAGACACAAAGGAGAACAATTCCATGTTGAGGAAGACGGTTTTGGCAATAGCACTGGCTCTGGCAGCAATTGCGGCTGGGCCCGCAAGGGTTTGTGCCCAGAAAGCGGACTCGCCCAAGGCGGCAGAAGAGGAGAAGGCAGCGTACGCTTACCGCCTCGACTTCTCTCTGAATGAAATGGACGACGCAAAGAAGATCAACACGCGGCAGTATTCTATGCACTCCCGCTCGGGCGACTGGAGCGAGATCAGGATTGGAACGAAGGTGCCCGTCGAGTCCAAGCAAGGAGAATTTCAATACCTGGACGTCGGTATGAATATCCGCTGCCGTTTGACGGATCGGTCGGATATGGCCTCTCTCGGAGAAAACGTATCGTTAAAGGTGAGCGCCGATCTGACCAACTTCGTCCTCCCGGAACAGCAGCAGCAGACGATGCATCCAGCAATTCGTCAGATGAGAATGGAGGCAAGCACGGTCGCAGTGTTGGGCAAGCCCATGGTCGTGGGAGTCGTAGACGACCCAAACTCAAAGCATCAGTATCAACTGGAAGTCACGGTGACCAAGCTGAGGTAGCGGCGGTTTCACCACGGAGGCACGGAGAGATTGTTGATTAATGATTGATGATTGTTGAATAACACCCGCACGCGTCGGATTGAATAAAGAATCAACAATCAACAATTTCCGCGCTCCCCCGTAGCGTACCCGACAGGACGGCAAGAAAAGCGCCGCCCCGGTCAGTAACCTGCTTTGTCGGCTGCAACCCCTTCGAGGGGAGGTTCCACAGTCCGGGCTCGCGGCGCTTCCCCTCATCCATCGGCAAGTTTTGCCGCCTGCTTGAATATCTTCACAAACATTTCCCGCGTCAGCTTGCCGGTTTGCGTGTTCTGATTTGACGGATGATACGACGCGAGTAACACCTTACCGTCGGGCATCTGGCAATGGGCGCCGTGCTTGAAGAGGTAAGGCTGGCGGCTGGGAAGCAGTCCGCGACGCTTCAGGTAATTCAAGTAGGCATCGAAGCCGATCTTGCCCAGCGCCACTACGACTTTCACCTTTTCCAGCCCCGCAATTTCACGATCGAGAAAGATGGAGCACTCCGCCAGTTCCTGCGGCAGTGGCTTATTGTCGGGCGGCGCACAGCGGACGGCGGCGGTGATGTAGAGATCTTTGAGTTTCAGGCCGTCATTTCGATCGGTGGCGGTCGGCTGGCTGGCGAATCCCGTCTCGTACAACACGGGATACATGAAGTTACCTGACGCATCGCCGGTGAACGGACGCCCGGTGCGGTTCGAGCCGTGCGCGCCGGGAGCCAAGCCCATGATGAGGACGCGCGCGTCCTCATCGCCGAATCCGGGTACGGGCTTGCCCCAGTATTCCCAGTCGCGATAAGCGCGACGCTTCTCGCGCGCAACTTGCTCTCGGTAGGCAACGAGGCGCGGACAGCGCGTGCAGCCGATCACTTCGCGATTGAGGACTGTGAGCCAGGACACTTGGCCATTACATCACAGAAAAAGCGGGGGCAAGATGCCCCGCGACAGCCGGCAGGGATGCCGGCCCTACCTTCGTAGAGACGTCACTCGTTACGTCTCTGCCGGCAGCGTTGGTGAACGGACGCTTTCAAGACACCGCCGGCAGAGACGTTTGCATATTCCAGAAGAAAAGCCGCGGGATTATGCGTGTTAGTCGTTAGTCGTTCGTAGTTAGCAAACCAGCAAAAGGCGGAGCGCTAGCGCGGGAATACCGCCTGATTCCAGGCGCAGAAGGTCTCCCCACTACACTTCGGATCGTCGCAGCGTGCCAACTCCCCCAGCCATCCCTGCCGCAGAAGCTTGGCGCGCAATTCGCCCACTGAGGCTGTCTCTTCGATCTCAATGTAGCTGAGAAAACAGAAGTGTTTGCAGATCGGACAAGTGGTACCGAATTTTCGGGTGGCCAAGGCCATGAACTTTCACGCGCGAAATTCAGCAACGTTTCGCGGCCAAAATTATATCGTTTAGGAAGAGTGCATCGACGGTCGACTTTGTAAAAGAATCAACGCGTCTGCCGCCTTGGGACAGGATGCCTAAGCGTCGGCCCCAGACTGGGCGCGCACATCTCGTCCAACCGCTTTCTTGACAAGCACGCCGGCAGGGCGCATTGTCCTGATGTACTTAGCGACACCACCTCACCAGAGTCTTTCGCAGAAAGCCGATTCTGTCTGAGCAGGCCCGACCTGTTCCCCGGCGCAGTCCGCACGCTCCTGCATGATACTCGCGGACTTGGAAGGAGATCGCTTATGCGGACTCGCACACAATTGAAGACATTTTTCGCGGGAGTGCTGATCGCACTCGCAACGATTGCAGTCGTGACCACCGCTGTCCAAGTGATGGATGCGGGGCAGTCTAAGAGTCCTCCTGTTGTTGTTATGCCGCAGGGCCCACCCGTGACCCCGGATGATGCGTTTCTGCCTCCGGTCGCCTACGACTCAGGCGGGTTCACCGCTTCCTTCGTTGCGGTGGGTGATGTTAACGGAGATGACAAACTCGACCTTGTAGTGGGAAACGAGTGCGCGACAAGCGGTTGTGCTTCAAGCGGGGCGGGAGTGGTGTCTTGTTGGGCAACGGGGACGGAACCTTCCAGGCAGCCGTGGTCTACGGCACGGGCGGCAGTTCGGGACCTTTTTGGCCAGTTTCGATAGCGATTGCGGACGTGAACGGCGACCATAAGCCTGACCTGGTGATAGCGAACGGGGGCTCTGACACGGTAGGCGTGTTGTTGGGCAATGGCGACGGGAGTTTCCAAACAGCAGTTAGCTATGGATCGGGTGGGCTGTTTCCTGTATCCGTGGCGGTCGCTGATGTGAACGACGATGGCAAGTCCGACCTGTTGGTGGCTAATGAGTGTGCAGACAGCAATTGCGATGGTTCCGTGGGTGTACTGCTCGGCAACGGTGATGGCACTTTCCGCGACGTGGTGACCTACAGCTCGGGTGGAACTTACGCCCTGTCGGTGGCAGTCGCAGACATGAATGACGATGGCAGACCGGACCTGCTGGTGGCGGGTGCGACTAAAGGAGCAGTGGCGGTGCTGCTGGGCAATGGCGACGGTACTTTCCAGGCGGCGACAACATACTTTACGGGCGGGACATACCCGTATTCACTAAAAGTCGCGGATCTAAACGGAGATGGCAAACTCGACCTAGTTGCCGCGAACTCATGGTCCGGCACAGTAGGTGTGCTGCTCGGTAACGGCGATGGCACTTTTCGGACCGCGGTGGCCTACAGCTCCGGCGACAAGGCTAACGTGGCGCAGATTTCGTCGGTGGCCGTGGCCGATGTGAACGGCGACGGCCCGCCCGACCTCGTGCTAACCACCCAGTCTATGGGCGCCAATGGCAATAACGGCGGCGCTGTGTCTGTGCTCTTCGGCTACGGCGACGGAACCTTCCAGCTCGCATCGGAGTACGCTTCTGGTGGTTATCAGACCCTCGGAGTGGCGGTGGGTGACGTGAATGGCGACGGCAGACCAGACCTGCTACTAGCTAATAGTTGCAACCAGAATAACTCTCTCTGTGGAGGACCAATCAGCGGGACAAGGGGCACTGTGACTGTGCTGCTGAACAATACAACCTTCGTCAAATCTCCGACCTCTCTTAGATCGAGCTTGGACCCATCCACCTATGGGCAGAAGGTGACGTGGACCGCGACGGTTACCCCCTCCGGATCACTTATTCCGACAGGGAAGGTACAGTTCAGGTGGGGCATCTACTCGATCGGTTCGGCAACACTGGACAACAGCGGCGTAGCGACTCTAACCCGGTCCAATCTCAACGCTGGCACTTTTCCGCTGACGGCCGTGTACACGGGGGACGCGGTCAATTCAGGTAGCACCTCTGCCGTGCTGAATCAGCTCGTGCTTCAGGCCACGAGCTCTGCCAGGCTCGCTTCGTCGCTGCATCCGTCTGCGCAAGGTCAGGCGGTAACGTTCACTGCGACAATTTCGTCGCCGACTGTGAATCCCACTGGACCAGTCACCTTCACGTCAGGCAAGACTGTGCTGGGCACAGCTCAACTCAGCGGCGGCAAAGCAAAGTTCACAATTTCCACGCTGGCGGTGGGTTCAACCAGGGTCACGGCGACGTATTACGGCAACTCCAACATCAGCAAGAGCTCAGCTTCGGTTATCCAAAGCGTACAGTAAACGCACCGTCGTGCTTTCTCGCGGCGTTGCATCGCACCGCTAGTCCATTCATCTAACTTACGATGAGCAATGGATTAGCGGTTTCGGTACTGGATCTCGTCGGAATGCGAGCCGGGGAACCTGCGGGCAGCGCAATTGCTCGCTCGGTGAACCTGGCGCAACACGTAGAGCAATTGGGATACACGCGCTATTGGCTGGCGGAACACCACTCTATCTCGGGATTGGCATGCTCGGCGACGCCCGTGCTGATAGGACATGTTGCCGGAGCGACGAAGACAATTCGCGTGGGCAGCGGCGGAGTGATGCTGCCGAACCATCCACCGCTAGTGGTGGCGGAACAGTTTGGGACGTTGGAGGCGTTGTATCCGGGGCGAATTGATCTGGGGCTGGGCCGGGCTCCGGGTGGCGACTTTGCGACGATGCGCGCTCTGCGTCGGGATCATCGACAGAGCGGCGAGGATTTTCCGGCCCTGCTGGACGAACTCCGTAGGTACCTGGGTCCCGAGAGACCAGGACAGGCGGTAAAAGCAATCCCCGGCCAGGGAAGCAATATCCCGATCACGTTGCTGGGGTCGAGCGGCTTCAGCGCGCAACTGGCAGCCAGGCTGGGCTTGCCGTTTGCGTTCGCAGCGCACTTTGCTCCTGACTATCTGTATGCGGCGGCACAGCTGTACCGGGAGCAGTTCCGTTCGAGCGAGGCGTTTCGGAGTCCGTATCTGATGATCGCGGTGCAGGTGATTGCCGCTGAGTCCGATGTCAAGGCGAGACGGTTGTTCACCACTCCTCAGCAACGCTTTCTGCGACTGATCCGAAACCAGCCGGTGGAATTGTTGCCGCCGGTCGATTCCATGGAGCCGCTTTGGCAGGAATTGGAGCGGGCCGCTGTGGAGAACAAACTGAGCGCGGCGATTGTGGGATCGGATGCCACCGTGAAGGCGGCCCTGCAGCGGCTGGTCAGTGATACGGGCGCGGACGAAGTGGTCATTGTGACCGACACCTACGAACATGCGGACAGGATTGAATCGTATCGACGAGTGGCAGGCGTGGCTAAGACGATCGAAGTGAACCCCGCCACAGCCGCGCAAGTTCAGATCTCAGCGGAAGTGATTTGACACAAAGAATTGACGTGGTTGGGACCATACGCATTTTGCTGGTGAGCTGTCAGAAGCTACAGTCGTAAAGCCCAACGTCCTCAGTTATGTGTAGAGCACCCTGCAGGCCCACATCTTCCGCCCTACCACCACTTGACCCCACGAAGATGTGGGCCGCCCCCTCGTGATGCTCCAATGCACCCGGGGCTGCGGGACATGCCGCGACCTTGGCGCCTGGCCCACCCTTCAACATGGGGAGCCCATATCGGACCCACCAGGCATGTCCCCCCATAGTCCCCGTACATCCGTACGTTGGTGGAATATCGCGTGTATTAACGTTTTCTAAGGGCAGAGTTGGAGGGCAGCAGATTCTCATTCTCAGCCAAGCGCCGAATCGCAAGCCGAATGATGTGAATCATACCGAGCCCAAGTTTTTCTTGAAGACGGTCAATGAGATGCAGGTCCGAGTCGGTGAAGCGAACGGTCGTAGACTTGAGTTTCTCGTTCTTCATGAGTGTTAATTCTTGCATCAACGGACATTGGCCTGTCGTTGCCCAAGAGCATCGAGGGTGCCATAAGACGTCTGGACGACATCTTGGAGGTATCGCATTGCGAGGAATATTTGCTGAGAATTGCATCACACTCACAAAGGTGTTGTACAAATTACATCCGAGAGAGCATGCCTCCCCCGGTGCGAGTGGCCTGCACACGCAGGGGGCGGTCGATCTCGATTCGACGACCGCCCCTGCCCTCCTCCAAATCGGAAATCATGGCCTGTTCGTGTCATTCCCGCACGGCATTAAAACGATTAAACTAACTCCAACCTTACGACCGTTGAGGAACAGCAAGGTCAGCGGAACGCGGTTCGAAAGCAACTCAACATTGCTTCTGAGTTAACGAAGCAAGAATGCAATAGCGCCATGGTATTCGATTGCAGAAGCTGACAGTAGTTTCTGGCCTCGAAGAGGTTAAAAGGAGCTACATGCCTGTCTCCTCAATCCGGGTTCTCGTGGTGGAGGATTACCCAGAGTTTCGGCGTTTTATCGTTTCAGCGGTACAGAGCAGGGCGGAGTTACAAGTCATCTGCGAAGTAGCGGATGGTGCGGAAGCGGTTCAGAGGGCGCGGGAGCTCCAACCAGAATTGATTTTGCTGGATATTGGACTGCCTGGCCTGAATGGCATCGAAGCCGCAAGACGAATCCGAAAGCTTTCTCCCAACTCCAAAATCCTTTTCGTAACCGAAAATCGCTCTTCGGACATTGTAGAAGAAGCCTTGCGCACGGGCGCACTCGGCTACGTCGTAAAGTCGGATGCCGCACGCGATCTGTTCCCCGCCGTGGAGGCCGTCCTTCAGGGTAAGGAGTTTGTTAGTGCCAGTGTGTCGGTTCAGACTGTCAACGATCGTAGAGCTGAGCAGACAACTGAACCTGTTTCGAGAAAGAAAGTCGCGCCACTGCCGTTACACACCGCTGAGATTGTGCGCCATCACGAGGTCGTGTTTTATTCTGACGATCGGCAACTTCTCGATCGTCTGTCGCAGTTCGTCGCAGATGCTCTCAAGGCCGGAAATGCGGCTATCGTGGTCGCGACCGAGTCACATCGGGACGGCCTGGTTCGGAGATTGCAGGCTTACGGTTTGGACATTGGTGCGGCTATTGACCAGGGCAGATACATAGCCTTGGATGCTGCAGACATACTCTCGCCGTTTATCGTCAATGGCGTGCTTGATTCAGTTCGATTTCTGGAAGGCTACGGCACTCTCATTCTCAAAGCGGCAAATGCTGCTAAGGGTGAGCATCCCCGCGTTGCACTTTTTGGAGAGGCTGCGGATCTCCTGTGGAGACGAGGTGGCCTAGAGATCGTGATTCAGGACGAAAAACTCGGCAATCAACTGGCCAAGAGATTCGACGTCTCTATTTTGTGCGGGTATTCCTTGGGCAATATTGATGGCGGGATGGACGGTGAAGCCTTCCAGCGAATCTGTGCAGAGCATTCAGCCGTTTATCGCCCGTGAAACGTCCTCCTTACAGTCCACTTCGTGTAAGCGAGTGCTCCCTGATCTTCCCCAAACTATGCCGAGATTAAGCCACACCCGGAACATCGTCCGAACCACGTTCGCGAAACGGCACCTGGACTTCAATTCGAGTGCCTGAATTCGGGGAAGATGAAATGTCAATGAATCCGCCTACTGCTCGGACTCGTTGTCGCATGCTTTCGAGCCCCAGGCCCGATTCTTGGTGACTGGGATCGAAACCAACTCCGTCGTCGATAATCCGAAGTGATATTTGTGTATCGTCGGCACCCAGTTCCACCTGCACGCTCTTGGCTTGGCTATGGGTAATGATGTTATGCATCGTTTCCTGGGCGATGCGATATAGGGAAAGCGAGATCGAGGGCTGCAATTGGTCCGGGAAATTGCCCATCGTTAAATGAATTGGAATGTTTTTTCCACTTCTAAATTCATCGCACAGTCTCTTCAAAGCCTTTGCAAGGCCTAAGTACTCCAGGTGCGTCGGGTAGAGACCGTGCGATATCTCACGCGCCGTATCGGAAATGGCAGAGATTTGACTTGATAAATCAGTCAAAGCAGGCTTCAAAGACTCACCGGATCCTTCTAGAAGCCCATCAATCGTTACGCTAGTCAACGCCAACGCCTGTCCGAGGTCGTCGTGAAGTTCACGTGCGATTCGGTGACGTTCCTGCTCCTGTGCCGCAATCAGGCTGACGCTGGTCTTACGCAGCAACTCCTGCGTCCGTCGCGACTCTGCCATGACCGCGGAGAGGAACATGAGCGGCACCGCAACGACACAAAATAAGATTTGCAGGGAAAGAATATTCTGCGACATGGACGCGTTTGGGAACGGTTGTCGTCCGTGCATTGTGTACCACGTCGAGATCAGCGCGAGGGACAAGAGAGACGTGCTCAATCCACCCAAACCAAATCGGGCAGCAGCCCACAGCAAGAATGGAAGAGGAACATACAGCAATGCCGGAGTAGTCGCAGGCGATACCGCCTTCAAGCCGAAAACCACAATGGCAACCAGCATTGTCCCAATCGCCAGCAGAGCGGCCTCCGCAAGTCGAGCCACACCGACCCTGCGGATCCAGGAAATCGGGTTTGAGCGCCAGAGTACTATCGGTGGGACGATCGTCAACACGGCCAACGCATTCGTCGAAAATCGCTCCAGACTGAGCGGCCAATAACCTTTGCCCCAGCCAGTGATCACCACGGCAAAAGCATCAAGAAATGAAGTTGCCAAGGGAGCAAACAGGACACCAAAAACGACAAAGACGAGAACCCCGCGCACGCCGTCGAGCCTTCTTGCGGAATCGGTAAATCGTGTAATGCAATAGGCTCCGATTAATGCCTCGCTACTATTGGTTAAGAACCAGCCTCCCGCTGTCCAAGCCGGCACTCCGGCCTGTAGTTGAGCGACCATGTGAGCCGCAAGCACTGTCAGGAGGAGCGTCCACCATTCTTTCCGTCGAACCACCAGTAAGGCGGCAAGAAGAATGGCATTGGGAGGCCAAAAAGTCGAATTCGGTCGACCGGCCGGAGTCCAGGCAAACCCGATGCGTGTCCCAACGTAGTAGCTGACTCCAACCAGCAGCGCTACCATCACGACCGGCAGGATTCGGTTCGCAAGAAGAGGAGACTCGTCACTTTCGGATCTGCTAACCGGCGCCGTCGTCGTTGTTGTTGGGAGTGCAAGGAGCAACATTCTGCCCATCACTGTCGCCTTTCTGTTTACTAGGGTCGCCGAACTATTGCAGTGAATGATACTGAGCCTGTCTATATCGTCAAGGGCAAACAATCAGTGTTTGTTCCATCGGAACGCCAGGAGTTTGGTGCTCTCTTGCCGATGGCCACCTTTCAGCCGGCATGATCCGGGTGAACAATGGTTTGCGTTTCTGGCAAAAATAGATTTCGAAAGCGGATCTGCCCGGCAGGGACTTTGTAAGAAAACGAATGCGCGATATGTCCACAAAACGTAATTTCTTACGATCAATTTGTTCGATCAGTCAGAAGATACAAGTCCTGCGAGTTGTGCAGCTTGTAGCCCCGTTTCAGCAAGAAATTCTTGATGTCAAGCATTTCATCGCGGTCTAGGGCGGTAAAGTCGTCCGGCAGGCCAAAAGTAAAGGTCGTGCCCGTCGGAAACTGCAAAAGTTTGTGCTTGACGGCCTGTAGATCAGGACACCGGTACTGGTTGATCGAGTAGTGCAGACGCTCCACTGGATTTAGATACTCCATTGGACTTTCCCGCCAGTCCCATTCGTCGGCTACGTGGCCCCGAATTTCATAAACAGCAGACCTGGCATCGACTGCGAAGGACGCGCCACAGTGAAACCTGCACGCTAATCTAGCGACAGTTTCCGGGCCCAGCAGAGCCTGCATGCCGTGGGCCTCCTCGGGTGACAGCAGCCAAGCCTGCGCGCCTTCGAATGCCTCGGTCAGTGCTCTGATCAAGTCGCTTTGGGTCATGTCATTCTTCGTCGCGGCCCCGCTGTTGAACCGTTTTTCGGCCCCGCTGGAGACAAACTGCTGATGCCAACGCTGCAGTTGCTGCCAAATTTCCGCCTTGGCGGCTGGGGACCCGTAACGCCTCAAATAATTCGCACCATCGACAGCAACCGCGCCGACATCTTCAATCTGCTCTATTGCTAACCGCTCCAGCACTGGGCTTGGCTCAAGGGAACCAAGATCGGTTAAGAACGCATTCGTACAGTCACGAGTTGCGCCTTCATCATGCAAAGCTTGCGCCACCCGCGAAGCGGCTTCTGACGGTGAAGCCTTTAGCAGGTAAGCAAGCACCGGCAACCGGAGTGCGCAGGGCCACTGCGCAAAGTTCGCATCAATGAAGGGCCGTACAATCGGCAATGCTCGCCGCGTGGCGTACCGATGCAGTAATGTCGCGCCATGCACAAGGCCGGCTTCGTCCGTCAGAGAGATGAAATTTTCCGCGATCTGGCGCTCCTGACCGGGAAGCGAGGTCTCGGGCAGGCGAAGGTAATAAGAGGAAAAGCGTGGCTGCGGACGAACTATCTCTTCTCGAATAAATGTCATTGCCGCATCGGGATCGAGTTCCAACCAATGCAACAGAGCCGGACCGTCGCCGCTCTCCGCTTTGCGTCGCACGATTGGGAGCATGAGGGGAGAATCGACTCGGTTCCAAGCTTGCCGCAGCAACCATTCTTGCGAATCGGCTGGAAGGTGATCGAAATCTGCAGCAATGACGGCAATCACCGAGTTTGAGAATGGCAGCTCGTACGGAGGTGCGTAATCCGCAGCGATTACCCGCGGCGGGCTTTGCAAGACCGCAGGAAGCGACAAATACTGGGCAGAGCCGCGCTTCTGCGCAAGAGAAGCGACCAACATGTTCCGTTCAATATCCGTAATCTGCTGATGAAGAATATTTCCGGAAGCCTTCTCCGATACTTCCTGTTGATAGATCAGCGATACGAGGGCTTGAAAGAAATTCGGGGTCACAATCGTATCCGGATCAATCAAGAGGCGCTGCATCTCCTCGATCGCGGCCGCTCGACTTGCAGACCGTTCCAGGCAGATTCGGACTTCGTTTTTGCCCTCTGCAAGAAACCTGGCAAAGACGCGTGCCGCTTCTGGTGTTCCCACGGTGCAGAGTGCTCGTGTGGCTTGCGTGTATTCCAGCAATTCTTTAGAAGGGGGATCTGTGTCGGGCGGGCGAGGCGAGGCATAAGCTTTTTCGCCCTCGCGCAGAATCTCGTCTTGCCACTCCTTTTCGGCCGGCACGATCTGCAACGTAATGTCCCGCGTAACCCTGACGGAGTGTGGCAAAACTGATGAATCCGGGCGCGATTTGAGCTGTGTCGTTTCGTCATCCAAACCGATCAGCATTGACAGGCGGAGCTGATATTCGCCTGGCTTCTCAACCCGGTATCGATGCGTCAAGACATAGGAGAATGTGACGGGCTGCGAAGTAAGATCGCGGTTTGGAACATCGTATGCCTGGCCGCCGCCCGTTCCCTGACCACTGAAATCGAGCCAACCGCCTTCGGGCGTCAGCGCGAATGACCACTGGCTCAGGAAACGACACCGAGGGAACCCGAAACCGCTCTCATTGAACAGCGCACAAGGTTCCAAGTAACGACCGGGCGTCGTGCTTGATAACGATACTTCAAGCGGAATCACCTCACCGACGCGAAAACGGTTTGATCCTGTTGCGGAACGGAATTCTACATGCAAGTCCGGTGGGTCTTGAACGGGTGCTTGCTGTCCCAAGATGGGTGAGACAAGGATTCCAGCGACGAGGACTAGCGGGCCAAAGGTTGGGCGAAGCATCAGCACCCCCAGAAGGAGCAGTACCACGAAAGAATACTTTAGCCTGCGTTTCTTGCGATTAGAGAGTGTTCTCAGAAAAAACCGGATGAACGTGCCGTCTGATTTCGAAAAGTCTCAAAGTTCAAGATTTCAAGGTTTCAAAGACTCTCGGTCATCCTCTCCCTCCCCCCTCCCTCCCGATTCTTTTAAATCATGGAGTTGGGGGAAAATTGCGAAGTAGTCTATGGGCTGCAAGGAGTTGCGGGCAAAATCTTGGAAACGAAGGAGTTAGGGCGCAGAAAATTTTCAATGCCGTCATCCCGAGCGGGGCCGGTTTTTTTGCGGAAGGGATCTCCTTGCCGCGTGGGTGCCGGGAGATCCTTTACGCCGCCTCAACTGCGGCTGCGTTCAGGATGACGCTTTGGCGATGTGACTCTTATTTCAGCCAACGCTCCGCCTGCCTGCTCCTTGGCTGAGCGAGGAGCAGGCCCTTTTCCCGCCTTCTGGTTATCAAAAGACCTGGTTTGTCATCGGGTACTGTTCTCAGGCCCCAAATACAAAACCCCCATCGGATTTTGGGGTCCGTGGAGGCTTGCCACACTTAGTAGCTACTTTAAGCTCTCAAAAATTGGGCAGTGATGTCGGTGAGGGGGATCACGGAGCATCGTGATCGGAAGCACGCGAGGCACTCGCCAGATCGAAGAAAAGGGGCGAACGTCCGAGACTTATAGGTCCGTGGTTCCCACCCTTGCAAAGAACGCAAGGATGGGCCACCCGCCCACTTGTGTGGTTGGGTCGACAAGATCAAAGGCCGGGCCACCCGCCAAGAGACGACCCAAGATCCGGGATTGCGATTTACTTCAGGCCGATTGCAAGTGCCGCAAACGACCCTGTTACAAAGGGCGGCTGATTCACTGCCACATAGCCGTTATAGGTCGAGCGGTACGACTTTCCCAACTGTCCCAAACGATAACTCATGCCATTCAGCGTGAATGTTTCTACCGCAGTGATTGTGTGAGTATTTGTGGACAGGAACTCATTGGTGACTGTATTCACCAGCACTGTCTGGCGGTAGGTCGACACTTGAATAGGCGTGCCTTGACTGAAACTGGCTGGGTTGGTGAAGTCTGAGGGGCCATTGTTCAGATAAATGGTGCACGTTCCCTTGCGGTCTGTGATTCTGGATGCGCCATGATTCACCACTTGGAATGCGTCGGCAGTGATCACAACCGTGAACAATGCCGTGGTTTCATCCTTGGTGGTGGTGCTGCTGAAGACGGAATTCAGGCCAGCGATGTTGGCGAGATAGCCGAACTGAAGGTTGGTCGGGCCGCTATTGTTGAATTCTGCAATGAATTCGTAGAGTTGCTGTTCATCGCGAATCGGGAGAACCTTGACATCATCTGAAGCGTTCGCCGCAGTGACCAGAAGCAGGACCGCCGTAAGCCAAAAACTGAATTGTTTTATCGCTCGCATTTGATTCTCCTGTGTGCGCCGTTTGCGCAACGTTCCGGGAGAATCGACCGGACCCAACAAATTCGGCAATGTTTGGTCGATGCTTTTCTCCTAGTTTATAGATAGGCATCCAATTCATTGAAACTACATAACTTGCGTCTTGTTCACGAACAACTGGGAGGCGCCGACCCTGTGCTAGACTATCAGCCCAACTGGGGGCGTTGCGAAGGCCGTGGCACAGATACCGCGCCATTCCGATGTAGTGAGCTTCGATGCCTATGAGGTTCACCTGCCCACCCATGAACTTTTCAAGCACGGATCGCGAATAAAACTCGCCCCGCAAGCTTTCCGGGTTCTCCAGATGCTGCTCGATCATCCGGGTGAACTCGTCACTCGGGAGGAATTTCGCCGCGCCCTGTGGCCGGCCGACACCTTTGTCGATTTCGATCAAGGCCTGAACAGCGCGATTAAGAAGATTCGGGATGCCCTATGTGACTCGGCCGAAACTCCACGCTACATTGAAACGCTGCCCAAACTGGGGTATCGCTTTGTCCATGAGGTAAACGAATTAGACAGCCGCGAGGTGTCGGAGACAAAGGAGGACCTGCCTTCGCTAATTACCGATCAGAGGACGTCACGAAATGGGAATTGGGGTCAATTCGCTGGCGGTCTGGCAATGATTGCAGTAGCTTCCTTCGTCTTGGATTTAGGTGGCATTCGCACCAGTCTGTTGTACCGTCCATCGGCTCAGCCGGGGGTCCAGTCCTCCGTTGTTCTGCCATTTGAGCCCGCACAACAGGCCCGATCGCGCCAAGCTCGCAAGGTAAATCCTGAGGCTTACGAGGCCTATCTCAAAGGGCTCTCTCTAGATCGTGTCAAGCATCATGAGATCGAGAAAGCGAAGAGCTACTTTGAAGTTGCTATCCAGAAGGATCCTGACTTTGCTCCGGCTTATGTGGAGCTGGCACGGGCCTATCGCAACCTCGGGCAGTTTTTGTGGCTATCGCCACGGGATGCCTTTCCACCGGCAAAGCAAGCTGTCCGCAAGGCCTTGGAACTCGATGATTCCAGCTGCGATGCTCATTGGTCTCTTGCATGGCTCAATTGGCAATATGACTGGGACTGGCAGTCGGCAGAGAAAGAGCTGAAGACGACCATTGCGCTGTGTCCAAACTCCGCGACATTTCACGAGTATTACGCACACTACCTAGGCTGCACTGGCCGAACTGAAGAAGCTTTGGGGGAAATCACAAAGTCTCATGAGCTTGATCCCCTGATGGACGACTACCTCATATACAAAGCCCTCATCTACTACCAAATTCGCAACTATGACGAAATGTTGGAATTAGGGGAACTTCAGATAAGTTCACATCCAAGTTCTTGGCTTGGCCACTACATACTTGGCAACGGGTATGAGGGGTCGGGACGAACGTTGGAAGCAATGACCGAATATCAGAAAGCAACCGAATTGTCAGACGGTGATCTCGATCCAGTTGCCTCACTGGCTCACACGTATATCAAAACGGGAAATCGGGTAGCAGCTGAAAAGATTCTCCATGATTTGCTTCGACGATCTGAGATCAGCTACGTTTCGCCTTACATGATCGCAACAATCTATGCTGGACTGGGCAACAATAATAAAGCCCTCGAGTTATTGGAAAAGGCCTATAGGGAACGGTCGGGTGAACTTCCGTACTTCCTAAAGAGCGATCCGCGCATTGACAACGTGCGTTCAGACCGACGCTTCCAAAATCTTTTGGGTCGCATGAATTTCCGGGATTAGTTCAACTCGTTTTGTTTCACAAGGGGGTGTCTCTAAGACCATCCCTTTCCCTTCAACAGCACAATCAAGATTTTTCAGCCCGTTTGATCTACTTTCAAATGTTTACCATCTCGACAGGTGTCTCTAGGATGGTCTCTTTCCCTTCTCCCCCTCCTCGTTTGACGCCTTCCCTCTGTCTCTTTACACTCAGAGATTAACGGCGTGTGAATGGGTCCTTTGCGCGAAGGACCGCGGAAGACCGCGGATCCGGGGCCGCAGATTTCAGATGTCACTCGCGCGCTGAGAAGGAAATTGTGAGTCCTACAGAGACAACTGAAACCAAGCAAGACAGTGTGAAACGGGAGATTTCGGTCGAAATCCCGGCCGAAGAAGTCACCCGCGAAACTGAAACTTTGATCCAGAAGTATCAGAAGGTGGCGCGCCTGCCTGGGTTCCGTGCCGGGCACGTTCCGGCCTCGATTATCCGGCAGCGCTTTAAGGAAGATCTGAAGAGCGATGTGGTCGAGGCGCTCGTGCCACGCTACTTCCGCAAGGAAGCCGAGAAACTCGGCATGGTTCCGGTGTCGCAGCCACGCGTCACCGACCTTCACATTCATGAGGGCGAGCCGCTGCGCTTCAAGGCCAGCTTCGAGATCATGCCCGAGATCAAGATTGAGGGCTACAAGGAGCTGCGCGCCGACCATCCGCAGATCGACGTGAAGGACGAGGAAGTCGAGGAGGCGCTGAACAATGTCCGGGAGCAGCACGCGACGTTCACGACCATCGAAGGCAGTTCGCTGGGCGATGGCGACTTCGCCCAGGCTTCCATGGACGGCCGGCCGAAAGATGCGGACGACAAGACCAAGCCTGTCCACATGGATGAAGTGCTGATCGAGATCGGTGGCAAGAATACAGTGCCCGAGTTCTCCGCGAACCTCCGCGGAGCGAACGCTGGAGACACGCGCGAGTTTGAAGTCATCTATCCCGAGGATACGAATGACAAGCGTCTTGCGGGAAAGACCTTCATCTACACCGTCAAGATTGGGGCCGTAAAGCAAAAAACATTGCCCGAGCTCAACGACGACTTCTCCAAGGAACTGGGAGAATTTACCAGCCTCGATCAGGTGCGCAAGCAGATTCGCGAGAACATGATCGCCGAGCGCAAACGCAATGCCGAGCGCGAGGCCAAGGACAAACTCGTTGCTGAACTCGTCAAGCGCAATGATTTCGAAGTTCCCGAATCGCTGGTCGATCGGCAGATTGATCTGCGTCTCGAGCGTGGCTTGCGCGCCCTTGCAGCCCAGGGGATGAAGATGGAAGACCTGAAGAAGATGGACCTGCCCCGGCTGCGCGCAGGGCAAAGAGATCAGGCCGTACAGGATGTGAAGTCGTCGTTGTTACTGGAACGCATTGCGGAGCTGGAGAAGATTGAGGTCAGCGATGACGAGTTGAATCATGAACTTGAGGCGCTGGCACATCAGTCGAAACAGGCTCCGGAAGCGGTCCGCACTCGTTTGACACAGGATGGGGGCCTCGATAGAATCCGGAACAGAATCCGCAGCGAAAAGACCCTCGAATTTCTGTATCATCTGTCTGCGTAGTCCCGAAGGCGCAGACCTTATCGAATCCTCTCCATTCCAGTAAGAGGTCAGGCTGGGGCGGAGTGTGGCAGGTGAACGTGAAAAAAAACGATCGACATAATCAAGATCCGCAAATGATGCTGGTACCGATGGTCATCGAGCAGACCGGGCGGGGCGAACGCGCCTACGACATCTACTCCCGCCTGCTCCGCGACAACATTATCTTCATCGGCACGCCGATCGACGACAACATCGCCAACCTGGTGATCGCCCAGATGTTGTTTCTGGCTCAGGAAGATCCGGAGAAGGACATCCAGCTTTACATCAACTCTCCGGGTGGCTCGATCACGGCCGGCATGGCGATTTACGACACCATGCAGTACGTGAAAAACGACGTGATGACGCTGTGCGTTGGCCAAGCGGCATCGATGGCCGCGTTACTTTTGGCATCAGGTGAACCCAAAAAGAGATTGGCACTTCCGAATTCACGAATTCTAATACATCAGCCGTCCATGGGCGGCTTGTCGGGGCAAGCTACTGATATTGATATCCATGCGCGCGAGATATTGCGCATGCGTGAGATCACAAACCAGTTGCTTTCCAAGCATAGCGGCCAAAAACTCGACAAGGTAGAAAAAGATGTCGAGCGCGATTTCATTATGAATGCCCAACAGGCTAAGGAATACGGAATCATAGACGATATCATCTATAAGACGGCAAAAGCGGTATGATCGGCCTTCGCTGGTAGCGGTCAGAGGTCAGGGGCCAGACAGCAGGGTCAAGAGAGCAGAACACAGAGCAAGAAGAGACTTCTGATCCTGGTCTCTGGGCCCTGATTAAAGGAGTACAGCCGAGTGAAAAACAAGTCGGGAACCGAAGAGATACTACGTTGTTCGTTCTGCCACAAATCGCAGGACGCTGTAGCTAAACTGATCTCCTCGCCCAGCGATTATCCCCGCGCCTACATTTGTGACGAGTGCGTTGCGGTGTGCAACTCGATCCTCGAAGATGACCGTACTGCCACCCCGCCATCCAGCACGCCGAATCAATTGCCCAAGCCCCAGGAAGTGAAAACGTTCCTGGATGAATACGTCATCGGGCAGGAACAGACGAAGAAGAAGCTGGCGGTCGCGGTCTATAACCACTACAAGCGCATCTTCATGAATCGCCAGAAGACGGGCGATGGGATTGAGCTTTCGAAGTCGAACATCATGCTGATCGGGCCGACGGGCACGGGCAAGACGTTGCTTGCTCAGACCTTGGCGCGCATGCTGGATGTGCCGTTCGCTATTGTTGACGCCACTACTCTGACCGAAGCTGGCTACGTCGGCGAAGACGTCGAGAACATCATCTTGAAGCTGCTGCAGGCCGCCGATGGCGACGTGAGCCGCACCCAGACGGGCATCATCTACATTGACGAGGTCGACAAGATCGGCCGCAAGGACGAGAATCCGTCGATCACGCGCGACGTTTCGGGCGAAGGCGTGCAGCAGGCGCTGCTGAAAATTCTGGAAGGGACGATTGCGAACGTTCCTCCGCAAGGTGGACGCAAGCATCCGCACCAGGAGTTCACACCCGTCGACACTACGAACATCCTTTTCATCTGCGGCGGTGCGTTCGTCGGACTCGACAAGATCGTGTCCCGCAGGATGGGCAAAAAGTCGCTCGGTTTCCGCTCCGGCGAGGACGCTGAAAAGGAAGACTCGTTCGCTTCCAAGAAGAAGACTCAGGAACTCTTGCAGGAAGTTCAGCCCGAGGACCTTATCAAGTTCGGGCTCATTCCGGAATTTGTGGGTCGCCTGCCCGTCGTCGGCATGCTTGAAGATCTTGACGAGTTCGCGCTGATCGAAATCCTCACCCGTCCCAAGAATGCAATCGTCAAGCAGTACCAGCGGCTGTTTGAGTTCGAGAATGTTCGCCTTAAGTTCGCCGATGAAGCGCTCCGGGCCATCGCCCGCCAGGCTATGGCGCGCAAGGTGGGTGCCCGCGGGCTGCGCATGATCCTCGAAGAGCTCATGCTTGACTTGATGTTTAACCTCCCAAGCCAGAAGAAGTTAAAGGAATTCGAAGTGACCCGCGAGATGGTGGAAAAGCGCAGTGCCTCGTTCGCTACCGTGATGGAAAAAGCAGGATAGGTTTACCAGACCGCCCTTAACCAAGGGGCACGAATGAAGCCTGGATTTCCTTCGTGGTTATTGTTTTTGGGCACCTGTCTGGTCTGAGAACCCTAGAACTTAAATGTCATTCCCCCCGACCCTACGCTCAATGTAAAATCCTAGTAGTTCGTTCGTTTGGTCGGCACCCCAGGAGAGTCAGTGACTACATCGAAGGAAAAGTACGAATCCAAGAAACTGCCCATGATGCCCATTCGGGACGTGGTCATTTTTCCGTTCATGATGACCCCGTTCGTAGTGGGCCGCGAATCGAGCGTGCGCGCTCTGGAAGAAGCACTGGCAGCGGATAAGAAGATTTTCCTGGCGACGCAGCACGATGCCTCCATCGACGAGCCGAAGGCCAACGAGATCTATCAGGTCGGCACCATCGTCAACATCGTGCAGAGCCTAAAGCTGCCCGATGGCAATATCAAAGTTCTGGTCGAGGGCATTGAGCGCGGCAAGATTCTGCAGGTCACTGATACCGACGGATACATGCAGGCTACGGTGCGTGTCGCCCGTTTCGCCACCGAAACCAATCAGCCGATCGAAGCCAGCATGCAGCGGGTCACGTCGCTGTTCGAGCAGTACGTGAAACTTTGTCAGGCGCTTAATTACGAAACGATGATTTCAGCCGTACGCATGGAAGACCCGGCCAAGCTGACCGACGTCATCTCCGCGAACCTGCAGCTCTCGATTGAAGAGAAGCAGGAACTGCTCGAGATCTTTGATCCCGCCGAACGCCTGACCCGTATCGCCGACGTGCTCGACATCGAAATCGAAAAGCTCAATGTCGACCGCACCATCCAGTCGCGCGTGAAGCGCCAGATGGAGAAGGCGCAAAAAGAGTACTACCTCAACGAAAAGATCAAAGCCATCCAGAAGGAATTGGGCCGCGGCGAGAAGAGCGAGTTCGACGAACTGAAGAAAAAAATCGAATCCGCCGGCATGCCGAAAGAAGTGAAAGACAAGGCACTGCAGGAACTGAAGAAACTCGAAGCCATGCCGCCGATGTCGGCCGAGTCCACGGTCTCGCGCAACTATCTGGACTGGCTGCTGGCTGTTCCATGGAAGAAGCGCTCGAAGGAAATCCGCAATATCGCCCGCGCCGAGAAGGTTCTGAACGAAGATCACTATGGGCTGGAGAAGATCAAGGAACGCATCCTTGAGTTCCTCGCTGTGCGCCAGTTGGTGAAGAATCCCAAAGGATCGATTCTCTGTTTCGTCGGACCTCCGGGCGTCGGCAAGACTTCGCTGGGAATGTCGATCGCCAAGGCCACCGGGCGCAAGTTCGTCCGCATGTCGCTCGGCGGCGTACGCGATGAAGCCGAGATCCGCGGCCATCGCCGCACCTACATCGGTGCCTTGCCCGGCCAGATCATCCAGATGATGAAGAAGGCCGGCACCAAGAATCCGGTCTTCATGCTCGATGAAGTCGACAAGATGTCGATGGACTTCCGCGGCGACCCGTCGGCCGCGTTGCTCGAAGTGCTCGACCCCGAACAGAATTTCATGTTCGTCGACCACTACCTCGACGTCGAATACGACCTGTCGCAGGTCTTCTTCGTAGCCACTGCCAACGTAATGCACACCATTCCTCCGGCGCTGCAGGACCGCATGGAAGTGCTCCGGCTGCACGGCTACACCGAGCAGGAAAAGGTCGAGATCGCCAAACAATTCCTGGTGAAGAAGCAGATGCTGGCGGCGGGCCTGTCGGAAAAGAACATCAAGTTCTCCGACGACGCGATTACCGCGTTAATCCGTTCCTACACCCGCGAAGCGGGCGTGCGCAACCTGGAGCGCGAAATCGGCAACGTCTGCCGGAAAGTCGCGCGCAAGGTCGTGAAGGAAGGCGAGAACTTCTCCATCGCCATCACCGGCGCCAACGTAAACGACTTCCTGGGCGTAATCAAGTTCCGCGACACCTTGGCGCACGAGAAATCCGAAGTCGGCCTGGTTACAGGCCTCGCTTGGACTGAAGTCGGAGGCTCGATCCTCAGCACGGAAGCTACGGTTGTTGACGGCAAGGGCAAGCTCACGCTCACCGGCAAGCTTGGCGATGTGATGCAGGAATCTGCGCAGGCCGCGATGTCATACGTGCGCTCCCGCGCCAACCGCCTCGGGCTCTCCCGCGACTTCTACCGTAATCTCGATCTCCACGTGCACGTGCCCGAAGGCGCCATTCCGAAAGATGGGCCCTCAGCCGGCATTACGATCGCGACCGCAATTTCCAGCGCGCTGAGCAAGATTCCGGTGCGCCGTGATTTGGCGATGACTGGCGAAATCACCCTACGCGGCAAGGTGCTTCCCATCGGCGGCCTGAAAGAAAAGCTCTTGGCGGCTCACCGTGCGGGATTGTTCGAAGTGATCCTGCCAAAGGACAACGAGAAAGACCTGGCCGAGGTTCCCGAGAATCTTCGCTCGGCGATGAAGATGCACTTCGTCGATACCATGGACCAGGTGCTGCAGATCGCTCTGGAATCGCCTCTGCCGAAGATCGAGGAAGAAGTCACGCAGCCGATCGCACCGCCGTTGACTTCGACAACTCCGGACAGTCCGACCGCACACCAGTAAATCTTTTTGGAGAGTAGAGGGGCCCGCTGCAAGCGGGCCTTTTTTTTATTTCCTCTGTGTTCCTCTGTGCCCTCTGTGGTGAGGATTCTCTACGCGCACGCTTCCCGGATCCGCTCGCACACCCGGGAGATCGACCGCTCCACACATTCTGTGAGCCACTGCTCGAGCGCCGTCCGCTGAGTTTCCGGAAGGTGACGAAACCGCACTCCGCAAGTATCTGCAGTCGCCCACACGACCGTGCCATCGATGTCGAGCATTTCCTCGGTACCTGGCAAAGCAAACCTCAAATCCACGTCATCGCCCGAACTGAGCGAGACTCCCGCAACAAAATCCTGCACGCTGGTACGCAGCTTCGCTCCGCCTTCGCTCAGATTCACCACCGTAGCCTCGCCGAGCGGCTGGGTGCGAGTGCTGACCGAGGCCAGAATCGCAACCGGCTCGCGATGCTGCTTGCGCCGCCGCGCCACGGTAGCATTGTAGGCCGCCCGCAGGCAGCGCTCGATCTGCACCGCCGACGCCGGTTTGTGAATCAGAAAGTGCACTCCCGCCGCAAATGCCTGCCGCATATCGAGCAGGTCCCGCATAATCGCAACCAGCACGCAATCCTGGTTCAGCTTGGAGTGGCGAACAGCGCTGAGAAATTCCGCCAGGTTGTCGATCTCCCGCCAATCGACGATGATCACGTCAAATTCGTTGGTCTGGACGGCCGCCGGGGCCGCCGCCGAGGTATTCACCATCGTCGGCGTGACCTGCAAGCGGTTGAGAACATTACGCGTAATCCCGAGGAACGGTACATCGGTACAGAGCAGCAGCGTATGCATTTCCAGTTTGGATTTCGGCATGTTCTCCATGGCGCTCTCCCTCTCACTTGCTACTGGTTTCATCGGCGGACATGTTCTTAAGTTGAATCCGGCCAGCACACCCGAGAGAATGGAGTGGTTACCAACGTTCGCTAGGGGAATAAAGTCACAAGAGACGCTGCTGGTCACCTCACCTCGGGATCAAGGCAACCGCCGCACGCAGCGGCTCTACAAAGGTCTATGACGATCCCTATCCGAGGCACAGCGGCGTTGGTAGTTGCGGCCGCGATTGTTGCGGCGACAGCCATCTGGATGCCGGCTTATCGCTGGTTTCTGGTGATCAGCATCGGGATTGGCGCAGCAGTCGCCGGAGGCTTGTGTCTCTCTGGCACAAACTCCGACCAGTAAAAGATGACGACGTGGAGAACAGGCGGCCGCTGGGGTTGAGCTAGGGCACCTGACCGAATGTCGAATGCCAAGCCGTTCTTGAAGGTTGGTCGCTGATGATGAGTGTAACCGAGTTTCGACACCTTCGCTCTCATCCAACCACGAAGCGCATTGGGGCTTATCCTAAAGGCACTCTCGGAGAACAGGCTGAAAATTAGATGCCGCAATCTTGGCAAACCAGCGCGCTCGGCCTTGGTGTATTGTGCCTGTACCTCTTCACTTTTTGGAAAGTATTTAAGACTCACCCGGGAAATAAATTCGTTCGCTGTGGCATCATTTCGCTGGTCGTCTTTGCAGCGCTCATCGTCCTGATTAGAGTCCCTTCTGTTCCCCAGTGGCTTCTTAACTATCTCGGATTGTTGCTGCTGTTACTGTGCCTTCTCACTATGGGTTTCCTGTTACAGCGGGCATATCGCGCTATCCGTCGTCGCCTGTGGAAATCAGAGTGACTGCTCGCGAAAGAATTGTCGTGCCAGTTGCCGAGCGGGGCTTTGGGGTGGCCGCGACTGGTCAATGAGCGTTATAGAGATTTATCAACAGATTGATAGCAGGAATGAAGTTGCGTCTCGGGAAAGGAACGTTTTGCTGTGAGTGGATCATAGATTCTATCACGCGCGTTTACTAGATTGTTTTTTTGACGCCATCGCCCTCACAATTCACCTCATGAAAAGCGAGACCGTCCGAATCAATGACATCGACATTTTTTACGAAATCGAAGGCAGCGGAGAACCCCTTCTGCTCTTACATGGCGGCACGGGATGTCACGAAAATTGGATTCACGCTGGCGGGGAGGCCTTCGTGCATGAATACACCCTTATCAAGCCCGACGCTCGTGGCCACGGTAGAACGAACAATCCTCAGAGCACGATTACACATCGCCAATGTGCGCTGGACGCGCTCGCTCTCCTTGACCATCTCGGGATTAACAAGTGCCGCGCCATTGGATTGAGCATGGGAGGAAACATCCTTCTCCATATGGCAACGATGCAGCCTGATCGAATCGAAGCCATGGTTGTCGTTAGTGCCACGATGTATTTCCCTGAACAGGCACGCGCGATGATGCGTCAGGTGCCCACTCCCGAAAACCAACCTGCGGACGCGTGGGCGGCGATGCGCAAGTCTCATAAGCTCGGTGATCAACAGATTGCTGCGCTGTGGAATTGGGCTCGGGAGATGAAAGGCAGCTACGACGATATGAATTTCACGCCGCCATCATTGTCCAGGATCAGAGCCCGAACATTGATCGTTTACGGAGACCGCGATCCGCTTTACCCAGTTGAGATGGCTGTCGATATGTATCGTGCAATGCCCGGTTCGGCCTTGTGGGTTGTCCCGAATCGCGGACACGGTCCAGTCTTCTCGCAGGATGCAGCTCAGTTCGCCCAGGTAGCATTGGCCTTCTTTCGGGCTGCTTGATAGCTACGTCAACGTTTTGGGCCGCTAACTGGGTGAATCGAGGGGTGGCGCGACAGTTTAGGTGAAGCCTAGCCGAGACCGGTCCTTTCGTTTGCCGGTGCCTCAATAGCTTCCCCATGCCTCGTTTCCACACCCCCGCTTATCGAACCGGACAGGCGGAGTTACCGCATCCGGCTCTCGGAAAAGACACACCATGTTCCGTGTGGCGCCGTCTGCAACTTCTGAACACAAACCTGGGGCTGCTAGACTCATCGTCAATCCCCATGTCCTTCGTTGCTTGTTGCGTCCGTCTTTAACTGAGGTCCCTTCCCTCGGCCGGAGTTACCCGGCTTCTTCGGTAGTACGGACCTCTCCGCCACCCCAAACGGCCCGGCCTGGCTCTCGCGAGTTGCCAGTTGATCGCGAACAGCGATCACCGCTGGGGCTTCCCGTGTTGCGCCTGATCCCCTGTGTCTGCATGCTGTCGCCACTACCCCGGCAGGTCCGAGAGACTTAATCGCTCATTACTAATCCCTCGACCTCGGCCTTCCCCAAATTTCGGATGGGTCGGCTCCTGCATTATGGTTTTCGGGGCCTGCTCAGCGTTCACTCACGTTACGGCCTGCAGACTCGCCAAGTCGCCTAGCGACCCTCTACACCGGAGGCTCCGACGGCTTTGTTACCTCCACCGCCGCTCCGATTGTTACCGGGTGGAGCGATCCAGTTCCCGGGCGGGTTTGTCTCCCCCTGTTCGGGGGCGCCCTTGACAGCTCCCCACGTCACCACCGGAGGGTTATGCAGATGGAAAGCAATTAATCTAAGGTAGGCCGCCACGTCGGCCTTGACTTTTATGACCTTCTCATAGAAGGCCATTACACGTTTTGACCGTTGGTCATTGAGCACCACGGCGGTATTTCGACAACTATCCAGCAGAATGTATCTTGTAGGCCAGGATGCGCAGGGCAAGTGCTGCCGCCGCGACCACCAAAATGAATGCGGCGGGTCCAATGCCTTTGATATCCCCGACACGCAGATGCGACACCACCGCGCCCACAAAGTAGAGGACGAGCCCGATGCCCGCCGCAACCCCGAGGAGAGGCCACCAGATGCCGAGAACTACGCCCAAAGCACCGGCAAACTCGCAAGCTGCCAGAAGCGGAAAATACTTCATCGGTACGCCGACGACTTCGTGGATGACCTGCACGATATGCGGATCATGGCGAATCTTTCCAATGCCAGAAAACGTCACAATCGCCGCGAGGATAATCGTAATCACGAGATATGCAATGCCCATGAGACCTGCTTCCCCCTTTGCGGAATATCATACGGCAGGAGTGTTGACCAAGCAGGAGACTCCATTCAAACCACACGTCGCCTGGTCAGCGAGCGCTCGCGCGAGTTGTCGCCCATCATCGGTCGGACCTCCAAAGGAGTACGACTATTCAACGGCCCAACCTTCGGCCGGTGGCGGTCACAGTTGCTCTGAACTGCTGCGCTGAATGTCCTGCAGGTTCACTGCTGGACGGGACCCTTCTCGCGCCTTTAACCCTTGCTGTCAGTTTTGGCAGTATGACGCGCCCTCCTGAGGCGCTAGCGTAAGCAAGATCAAGGGAATCTTCTGTTATTCCCTCCATCAACCCAGGACGCCGCATGAGACGAAGGGCTAGTCGGTCGGGATTGGAGATAGGATATGAAAAGATTTTTTGTTCTCTCAGTTGTTACGTTACTGCTGGCGGCTAGTTCCGTCGCTCAGGATGTCCGCTACAACTTCGACAAAGATGCGGACTTCTCAAAATTCAAAACATACAAATGGGTTCCCATCAAAGACGCGGACAAGGTCAGCGACCTTGTGGATAAGCAAATCAAGGATTCAATCGATGCGGAACTCGCTACGAAAGGTTTGACCAAGGTTGAGGGAGACGACGCCAATCTTTACATCGGGTATCAGCCCGCTGTTGGCGAGGAGAAGCAATTCACTTCCTACAGTACCGGTTATGGCTATGGGCCGGGATGGGGAGGAGGTTGGTATGGTGGGATGGGTACAACAACAACCTCTGGGTCGACGTCGACAATCTATAAAGGTCAGTTGGACTTGGACATGTACGATTCGGCGGGTCACCATTTAATCTGGCGAGGAGTAGTAAGCAAAACAATTGACCCGAAGGCCAAGCCAGAGAAGCAGCAGAAGAACTTGGCAAAAGCAGTAAAAAAGCTCCTGAAAAACTACCCACCGCCGGTAAA
This sequence comes from Terriglobia bacterium, assembly GCA_963743105.1. Classification (GTDB taxonomy): domain Bacteria; phylum Acidobacteriota; class Terriglobia; order Terriglobales; family Acidobacteriaceae; genus Sulfotelmatobacter. Next base: position 32,494 of record CAVUOS010000015.1, on the reverse strand, counting down.
GAAATAGACTTGCTTCATCTAGAAGCCATGTAGCTCCGTTGCAATAACTGCCGCAAGCAGGCGATTTCCCAACATACTGGGGCCTCACTTGCAGGTCAGCGTAGCGGTTCCAGTCACGGTCTGGGTGCTCTTGCCTGCGTCTTGGACCGTGGCCGTAACCGTGACTGCTCCACTCGTTGCGCCCAGGCAAGTCGCAGTTCCGTTATCGTTGGCATTGTTGCTGATCGAAACATTGACTGGGTCCGAGACCGTCCATGTCTGGCCCCAGCAATTCACACAAGCCGCGGTGGCGCAGACCTTGGGAGTGACGGGACCTGCGAAGAACTGAACTTGATTACCGGATGCCGCCGCGGTGTGGTCTGCGCTGGCAATTCGCGGCGCGACCGAGAGTGCGGTCAAGTTGCAATCTCGGTTGGCATCGCCGCATCCCGTGGAGATCAGAACTGCAGCGACGAGCAGGGATGCGAGCTTAAGGTGTCTCTCCATAGCCGCCTCCATCGTATGTGCGATTCGTGGCGAGTATATATCCGACCCTGCCGACCATCAATGATCCTCGGCACACGATCAAGTGGCGTATCCAGGGTGCGCCAGACGCTGCACCCACTGGGGCCCCGGCACTAACGCTCCGGATCGAACTTCTGGTCGAGATAAATCCAAAGCACACGCGAAACAAACGTCAGCATCGGCGCGAACGGCAGGAACAGCAGGACCGCCCAGATTGCTATCTTGTCCACACGCCAACGGGTCAGCAGCCAGAGGGCTGCGCCAAGAACAAAGATGAAGGCAAGGCCCAAGCCGTAACTGATGTACATGGCTCCGAGAAAATATCCCGGCTCTCGATTGAAGTGCAGACCGCACCCGGGACAGTAATCATGCATTTTGGGGAAACCCCAGTAAACGGAGGAAAGGAAAATCCGTGCAGATCGGCATCGAGGGCAAAGCTGGCAAAAGATGCTGCGCAAGGTGGATGGACGAGAGCACGACAAGACCACATGATAATAGTAGATCGACGGTTCATTGGGGTTCGGAGCCTACGGTGTGGATCACTTCGAATCCGCTTAGAGCTCTTTGGGAAATGGTGTCCACTTACGGTGTGGGATTAGCTGGCTGCTCTTGGATCGGCCCGATTCGACGGCATATTCTGCGCAACCGCCCAAGCGGCGGCCCCGAAGATCCAGGAAATGAAGAATGCCGTCCAGTTGAGGCGCGTTTTGGGGGCGGCGAGAATCGCCGGCAGCCAGACCAAAAACGTGTACAGCGTGATTTGTCCGGCCTCAGCCCAGGCGGCGACGCGCGGAAGCACGTTGAACAAGACTCCCAGGCCGCTGGCAATCTGTCCCGCGCCGGTGAGGTAGGCCCAGCCTTTGTGGAAGGGGAGCCAATGGGGCACGAAGCCGACGGTTGCGTCCACGTAGACGAGATGCGAGAGGCCGATCGGCACAATCGAAACTGCGAACAGGATGCGCGCCATGCGGACCCCGCGCTCGCCTGAAAGAAACCCGGCCGGCGATCCTTGTGGAACACCACTTAACCGGGCGAAGAGCGTCCATCCACCGGACAGCAGCAGAGTAAGTTCCCCGAAGCCGAGCCAGGAACCTTCTGTTCGCGGATTGGTGACAACATCCGGCAGCTTGAGCAGCGCCCATGCGATGAGGTACGGAAACAGGATACGCACCGACCAAGTACGGCTGGCGGGAATCAAGAGTCCCGCCCCCAGCAGAATCATAAGACCGCCGGAGCCATAGGCCACCGCGGTCCGTGCCGGGAGCCACGCGGGAACTGGCTGCCACACCAGTGCAAAATCGCCGTAGGTGAGAGCTAGCACGCCGAGCCCAAGCAGGCCGATGGCAAGCAGAGTCAATGCTGGTTGCTGATTGTCGTTCATGAGAATTGATACTCACTCCGAATGACGCGACCACTGGATGCCCTATTCTACAGTGCGCCTTTCTGGCCATCGTTGGTCCTTTCGAGCGCCAGGGCGTGGCACTAAGCGCCTGCACCAATCGACAGGGATTCGCATCTCACTAGATGCAAGACGTGCTCCTCTACCGTGATGAGGAGCTTGGACTATCGAAGACGAACAGTGTCAGAGGATCGGCGGGAATCTAGGGCCGTGAAGTTCAGATTTTTACTGTTTCTCTGAATGGAGCCGACGTTCTGATCTACGCCGATCCAGAGTCCAACGTTACTCTACGGGGTCCGCAGCATCGATCGACTGGCCACCACTACTGGCCACGACTCACAGATAGCTCAGCCATGTCCAATCCCGATGGCGACTGCGGAATTCCATGAACCATCGGCACGGAATGTAGAGAATGGCCACGGCGAGAATCCACATCGCGTAGATGAAAGGCAGGCCATGACCGTAGCCGTTCGGGCGCTGTGCAAAGTCCGCGATGATGGTGCCATGCCAAACCGGCTGGTGAAAGAGCACGGCAACCACGATCGCCATCAGGTGAAGAAGGTAAATGTGCAGAACGTAGTAAAACAGCGGCACTCGGCCGAACACCAGAAAAATCCGGCTCAGCCCGCGTTCCACTCTTGTGCGGTCGAGTAGTCCCAGCAGGATCAGGGACGGGCCGAGCGTCATGAGCAGATAGTCGAGAGAAGGCGGATACTTGAGTGTGTTGAAGAATGAGATCACGCTTAGAGAGAGATTGGGCTGGACACTCCACGGCCCCGCGGAACGGGGATATCCGAAGGGCAACCCTGCGATTCCATTTCCGTAAAGATTGATCGCACGCAGCACAAAGAACAGCGCGGTCGCGATGATTCCGATCCGCAGAATCAACTTGCTGCGATCAGGCCGGTGTAACAGACTCCCGAACGCAAAACCCGCTGCCATCACCCCGACCCACGGAATCAAGACATAGCGGACAGAAAACGAAAAAGTAGCGGTGATCGGAATTCGGCCAGGCGAGTGCAGCAGTATCCACAGCCAGTTGAAACTTCCAAACGATGCGGGATTGATGCCGTCGAGTAGATTATGCGCCGTGATCATGGCGAGCCCCAGCACGGCGATCCATCGCAGCGGGAGTCGCACGATCAGCGCCATCGCAACCATGCTCCAACCCAGGATCCAGATCACTCCCGCGTGCGCCCAAGGGACAAAGCCCCACGCGAAGTCAACGATGGTGAGTTCGAGCAGCACAAGCCAAAGCCCGCGAGTGAGAAAGAATCGTGAGACCTGCTGGATTGACTTTCCCCGCCTTGTCGAAAGGTATGCGCCGTTTCCAGCCAGAAAAGCGAAGACGGGAGCACAGTAATGCGTGATGAAACGCGTAAAGAAGAGCGCGCCATAAGTGTGCGCCATGTCCTCAGGATACGTCCGCACATAAGTGAGGAAATCCCGGGTGTGATCCAACGCCATGATGACCATGACGATTCCACGCAAGATGTCCACGGAAACGATTCGAGATGATGGCCCCTGGGAAATCGATGGTCTCTTGCTGACGGTGGCAACTGCGGGAGAACTGACGGCAGTCACCATGATTCACAACTCAAATACGGACGCAATCCTTCGTGCATCCATGCATCGTAAGGGTTAGGACAATGGTCGAAGGTCTATGAGATGTCAACAATTTGTACAAAATTGGTCGACAAGTACGCATGTTGGCCCCCACCCTCCCTTGCCAAGCCCACTCGTGTCGTAGGAAACTTGGATATGAGGGTGCTATCGCGATTTCTGGCCGCGGCAACAGACGTCTCCCACTTCCCTGCCCCGTCCGTCGCAGAAGTCGCATTCCTGGGACGTTCCAACGTCGGCAAGTCGAGCGTCATCAACTCCCTGGTTGGCACCAAGCTGGCGCGCACCAGTTCCACTCCCGGACGCACGCGCAGCATTAACTTTTTCGAAATCCGCTGGCCCGGGAAGCCGCATCCCGAACTCATCTTTGCCGATCTACCCGGCTACGGATACGCCAAGATTTCCCGCGAGATCTCGCAGGAGTGGCCCAAGTTTATCGAGCCCTATCTCAACGACCGTCCTACACTGGCCCTCTGCGTCGCGCTGATCGACGTCAATGTGCCGCCGCAGGAAAGCGACCGGCAGTTGCTGGATTTTCTCAGCGCCAGTGGACGACAGGTTTTACTGGTCGCTACTAAGAGCGACCGCCTTTCCAACAATCAACTCCATAATGTCCTGCGTACCCTCGGGCAGGAATACCCCGCGGCCCGGCTGCTTCCCTTCTCCTCGAAGACCGGCGCCGGGCGCGATGAACTGTGGAAACAGATCCGGCAGGTGTCGTTGGCCGCCACGGACGAGGCTCCGTCGCCTCCGCCCCAACATTAAGAAGGTCTCACCCTTCGAGCCGCTCTAATCTCCTACACTCTTCCTTCCGATAGAAAAGGAAGAGTTCCCGGAGTTGGCCCAGCGATCTGCCTTCTCCAGCACGGACTCAATGACGCAAGCAACGATCTAACCGCAGGATTTGTTATGGCTGAGGAAATTAACGACGGCACCGCATATCTGCGGGCTTTGAAGCACGCCACCAGTTCGCAAACGGGCACGGCTGCAGTGCCAGCACGCGAGCCAGAGCGGCTTATGGAGAATGCATCCACAGCCCAGAATGGAGAAGACTTTCAGGGCGCCGAGAAGCGCCGCAGCCCCCGCTACAAGTGCGAAGGCAGCGCCGAGGTCCGCGAGGAGGGATGCGACGTTCGCACCTGGGCCAGTTTCACCGATATCAGCCTGCACGGCTGCTACGTCGAGGCGCAGGCTACGTATCCCGCAGGCACACTGCTGCACATGAAACTGGAAGCCGGTGGCATCCGCGTCGAGACCAGGGGCAAAGTGCGCATCTCGTATCCGTACCTGGGTATGGGAATCGCTTTCGAAGACATGTCGGATGAGAATGCCATTCGCCTGAAACAGCTGCTGGCCAGCCTTTCTCGTCCCTGCGTGATTATGGGACCGGGCGTCAACTCGCCGCATCCATCCACTGGCCCGATGGAGACCTTGCCCGCGATTACGAATCCCGAGGCCGCCATTCGCGTTGTGATCGAGCACTTCGAAATCCACCAGGTGCTGATGCGGGATGACTTCGTAAGACTGATGAAAAAGAGCCAGAAATAAACACGGTTTCAGGGTTTCAAGATTTCAGAGTTTCAAGGTTCTCCGCGGCCGTTTAAATTCCCCAACGCATTGCCAGTCTCAGCGCGCTCGGCGGCATTCCGTTGCGACCTCTGCGATCAACAAAAGGTCTAAGCCGATCGAGCGGCCGAATTCTGCGCCGCACCGTTCTTTGAAACATTGAAACCTTGAAACTCTGAAACCTGTTTTTCACAAGATTTCGTTATGATGATGGGTCATGTCTCTCTACCTGATAACCGGAGTTGCTGGCTTCATCGGATCATCTCTGGCCCGTGCTGTGTTCTCTCGCGGCGATCAAGTCCGCGGCGTCGACAACTTCGCCAGCGGCAGCCGCGAAAACATCGGCGAAATTCTTGATCGCATCGACTTTCGCGAGGCTGACATCGGCAACCTCGACGCGATGCACCAGGCCTGCAGCGGAGTGGACTTCGTCCTTCACCAGGCCGCCATTCCTTCCGTGCCGAAATCCGTTCTCGATCCGCTGGGCAGTAATCGCGCCAACGTCGACGGCACTGTCAACGTGCTCGTGGCCGCGCGCGACGCGAAAGTGAAGCGCGTCATATACGCGGCTTCATCGTCCGCTTACGGAGACACGCCCACGATGCCGAAGCACGAAAACATGAAACCGGACCCGATTTCTCCTTATGCCGTAGCCAAGCTGGCCAGCGAGCACTACATGATTTCGTTTTACCGCTGCTACGGCCTCGAAACTGTCAGCCTGCGCTACTTCAACATCTTCGGCCCGCGCCAGGATCCTTCGTCCCCCTATTCCGGCGTGCTGGCCAGGTTCATCACGCAGATGCTGCGCGGTGAGCAGCCCGCCATTCACGGCGACGGTGAACAGAGCCGCGATTTCACCTACATCGACAATGCAGTCGACGCGAACCTGTTAGCCTGCACCGCTCCGGCTAACCGGGCCGCCGGAGAGATGTTCAACGTAGCCACGGGCCGCCGAGTCACACTGAACGAAACGTTCACGGCGCTGCAGGGCCTCACCGGCTATAAAGGACAACCGAAGTACGGCCCCGAGCGCGGCGGCGACATCAAGCACTCGCTGGCGGATATCTCGAAAGCCGAAGCGGGACTCGGCTACAAGCCCAAAGTAGATTTCGAAGAGGGACTTCGGCGCACTGTCGACTGGTATCGAAGCAAGTAAGCGTCCGGATTCAAACGTCGAAATCCTTACGCCGGTTGTTGAGTTACACTTTGCCATGGTCCGCACGGGGTCCATTGCGAGTTGGATCGAAGCGCTGGGTCAGGACGTGCGCTACGCGGCTCGAGGGCTCTGCAAGAGCCCGGTATTTACGCTGGTCGCTGTCCTGACGCTGGCCCTCGGAATCGGCGGCACCACCACAATCTTTATCGCCGTCGATGCACTTTTTCTCCGTCCCCTTCCCTATCCTGATCAGGATCGACTTGCTGCCCTGTCGATGACCTACGCGAAATTTCCGCAAGATCGTGGACGGGTCTCGAGCACGGACGTGGCTCACTGGAGAGCCGACAACCAGGTGTTCGAGGAAATAGAGTGGGTGTCGATGCCAGACATGGTCGCAATGTCAAGCGCGGGTTCTGCTGAACGCGTTGGCGTTCAACATGTGAGTGCGCGACTGCTCCCGTTGCTCGGTATCAAGTCTTTTCTGGGCAGCCTGCCGACCGACGATCTGAGCGAACAGAAGGGATCTACCGGTGTCGCCCTTAGCTATGAATTCTGGCAGCGCCACTTCGCCGGCGATCCGAAGGTTCTTGGTCAGAGCATTTTCGTGGACACCTGGTCTGCAACTATCGTGGCGGTTATGAATCCCGGATTTGATCTTTTTGGGACAGGACCTCCTGAGATTTTCCAAATCGGCGGCATGGGGAACGTCGGGGACTCAGGCGTCAACGATCCGAGATGGGTAATTGCCGTCGGGAAACTGAAGCGCGGGGTTCCTTTGCCGCAAGCGCAGTCGGCGATGAACCTGACCGCGCAACGCTTGGCGCAAACTTTTCCCGAGGCGTACAAAGACGTCGGGGTGAGGGTTGAGCCCTTGCAGAAAGGCTTGTTTGGCTGGTCGGCGGAGGTCTTCTACCTGCTCTTCGCGGCAGTCGGGTTTGTTCTGCTGATTGCGTGTGCAAATGTCGCCAACCTGCTGCTAGTTCGAGGGGACGGGCGGCGAAAGGAAATCGGTGTACGCGTCGCGCTGGGCGCGAGCCGAAGGAGTCTAATCCGGCAACTCCTGACCGAGAGCGTTCTCCTCTCCCTGGTGGGAGGAGTGGCTGGTCTGGTTTTGTCTTTTGGGGGCATCCGGATTCTCGGTGCGCAGTCCGCATATCTGCTTCCGATGGCAGGAGCGTCCCTGGACGGTCGGGTTCTGTCTTTTACCGTTGGCATCTGCATCGTGACCGGTCTGGTGTTCGGAATGATCCCGGCCTATCGCGCATCGAAACACGACCCCAACGAATGCTTGCGCGAGGGAGGCCGGAGCACCGCCACCAAGGCCCGTCATCGCACGCGAAACATCCTGGTTGTGTCCGAGATTGCAGTGGCGTTGGTGTCGCTGGTTTGTGCGGGACTCATGATCAACACGCTGGCGCGCATTTTGCACACGAGTCCGGGATTTAATCCCGACCATCTCCTCACGGCGGAAGTACGGCTGACCGGAGAAAAGTACATGGACTCCACCGACCCCAACTTAAACGTAATACAGCCGCCCGTCGTCATTTTCTGCCGGCGGGTACTGGAGCGGGTGAGAAACATACCCGGCGTAGAAGGTGCGGCGTTGATTGACTGGCTGCCGCTCGCCGATAACACCCAGCCTGCAGGTCCGGGCTTCACCATCGTAGGCCGGAGCACGGATGCATCCGCGGAAAAGCCGAGCGTTCTCCGTTATTCAGTCAGTCCGGATTATTTTCGTTTGATGGGCATCCCGATCCTGCGGGGCCGGGGCGTCACGGAGCAGGATACCGAGACATCTGTGCCAGTGGTCGTGATTAGCGAAGCGATGGCGCGGCAGTTCTGGCCCAGCGAAGATCCGATCGGCCACGAGATTACGTTCGACTCCTCCCCAGAGGAACGGCCTCGGCAAATTGTCGGCATTGTGGGGAACGTGAAACAGTTCATGCTGACCATGGATTCGCAACCCCAGGCGTTTGTCTCTTACCTGCAACTGCCGGCGCGCATCGTGTCCGGCTGGACGGAAAGCCGAGTTCACAAAAGCCTGGTAATCCGCACCCAATCCAAGTCTGCGGGGCTGATCGAGAACGTGCGTCGAACGATTTCGGGACTTGCGCCGGATTCACCCGTCTTTGGAGTTCGCACGGTGGAACAAACAGTCTTAAACTCGGCGCGGCCCTGGAGTGTTCTCTCTCAACTGTTGGGGCTGTTTGCGGCGCTGGCGTTGATTCTCGCCGCGATCGGGATTTACGGAGTCATTTCGTATTCCGTCGGGGAACGAAGCCATGAGCTTGGGCTGCGAATGGCACTGGGAGCGCAGCGGAAGAATGTGCTGAGACTGGTTTTGGGACAGGCCATGATTCTGTCGATTCTCGGAGTTACGATTGGCGTGGCCGCATCTTTTGCCGCTGCGCCCTTGCTGGCCGAATTCCTCTACGGGGTGAAACCTCACGATGTGCTGACTACGGTTCTGGTCTCATCCCTCCTGATCGCGGTGACGTTTTTCGCCAGCTATATTCCGGCTCGGCACGCTACTGCGATCGATCCCATGCAGACGCTGCGGCACGACTAAGTTTCGGTGTTAGGAGGGGCGTGCGCGGGTTCTTACCGATTGCCAGCCCCAAGGGACTCTCTCCTCGCAGGACTCCGTTTACTGGTGTCACCGTCTTCAGAATCACTCCGTAATCGACCTGGGCGCATGGTGAGTTACACTTTGGCATGGTCCGCACCGGGTCCATGGCAGGTTGGATCGAAGCCCTGGGGCAGGACCTCCGCTACGCGACTCGCGGACTTTGCAAAAGCCCGGTTTTCACGCTGGTCGCGGTCCTGACGCTCGCCATTGGAATCGGCGGCACCACCACCATTTTCACTGCGATTGATGCGCTTCTTCTGCGTCCTCTTCCTTATCCCGACCAGGACCGGCTCGTAGCCCTGTTTAATCGCTTCCCGGAGTCTGCGCATGAGCGTGAACCCGTCTCCGGCACCGACGTAGCCCACTGGAGAGCCGACAACCAGGTATTCGAGCAAATTGAGTGTGTCTCGGGACCGGACATGGTGGCGATGTCGGGCGCTGGCTCTGCGGAGCGCGTCGGTGTGCAGCACGTCAGTGTGCGGCTATTCTCGCTGCTGGGTGTCAAAGCTTTCATGGGCAAAGTCCCAACGGACCCCGTGACTGAGAAGCGGGGATTGGATACTGTCGCAATCAGCTATGAATTCTGGCAGCACCACTTCGGAGGTGACCCGAATGTGCTCGGGCGCAGTATCTTCGTCGACACAGCGTCAACAACGGTTAGTGCGGTCATGAATCCAGGATTCAACCTCTTTGGCACAGGAGTTCCCGAGGTTTACTTCATCCACGGCATGGCAGATCCCGCAGACTCCGGTTTCGATGATCCCCGATTCCTGGTTGGAATCGGAAAATTGAAGCTAGGCGTTTCGGTTCAACAGGCGCAAGCCGCGATGAATGTAACGGCTCTTCATCTGGCTCAGGCCTTTCCCGATGTCTACAAAGGCATGGGAATTAGAGTTGATCCTTTGCAGAAGGGCTTGTTCGGCTGGTGGGAACAGACTCTGTATCTGCTTTTCGCAGCCGTCGGGTTTGTGCTGCTGATCGCCTGTGCCAACGTCGCTAACCTGCTGTTGGTTCGAGGGGAGGGACGAAAGAAGGAGATGGGCGTACGCGTCGCGCTGGGCGCCAGCCGGAGAAGACTGGTCGGTCAACTGCTGACCGAGAACGTTCTTCTCTCCTTATCCGGAGGCGTATTAGGTCTGGCGCTGTCTTTCGGCGGTGTGCGGATTCTTGACGTTTTGGCCCCGCAGCTGTTCCCACGAACCACGGCCATACTTGTGGACGGCCGGGTCTTGCTCTTTACCTTGGGCATTTGCGTTCTCACCGGCCTTGTGTTCGGGTTGATCCCCGCGTATCGCGCATCGGGAAACGATGTCAATGAGTGCCTGCGCGAGGGAGGCCGCAGCACCGCCACCCGGTCACGTCACCGCACGCGAAACATCATCGTAGTGGCCGAGATCGCAGTGGCGCTGGTGTCGTTGATCTGCGCGGGGCTGATGATCAACACCCTGACTCGTATCCTGCACACCAGCCCCGGATTCAATCCCGATCATCTTCTCGCAGTGGAAGTGCGGCTGACCGGCGAGAAGTACATGGACGCGACCCAGCAAGACAAAACCGGGCTGAACGTGATTCACCCGTCCGTCGGAATTTTCTGCCGCCAGGCGCTGGAACGCGTCGGCAGTATGGCCGGCGTTGAAAGTGTCGCCTTGGTCGACTGGCTGCCGCTTTCCGAAGACGCCGAACCGGCTTTCCCCGGCTTTACCATTGCGGGCCGCGCCGTCCCTCCCCGGGCAGAACGGCCGAGAGTGCTCCTGGCGGGAATCAGCTCTAATTATTTCAGTTTGGTGGGCATCCCGATCCTGCGAGGCCACGGCGTCACCGAGCAGGATACGGCAACTGCCGCGCCGGTCGTGGTGATCAACCAAGCCATGGCGCGACAGTTCTGGCCGAATCAAGACCCACTCGGCCAAACGATCACCTTTGATTCTTCCCCGGAGGAGCGGCCGCGACAAATCGTTGGCGTCGCGGGAAACGTGAAGCGATTTGGCCTCGTGCAGGAGTCCGACCCCGAGGCTTACGTCAACATCCCGCAACTGCCCCCGCACACGGTGCCCGGATGGACGGAGAGCCGCGTTCACAAAACCATCGTGATCCGCACCCAGTCCGTCTCGCCGACCCTGATCCAGAATGTGCGCACTGTTCTTTCCCAGCTCGCGCCAGACTCGCCCGTGTTTGGAATCACGAGGGTCGACCAGATGGTTGCGAATTCGGCGCGGCAGTGGAGTTCCCTCAGCCAATTGTTGGGCATCTTTGCCTGCGTAGCGTTGGTCCTCGCGGCCATGGGAATCTATGGCGTGATCTCGTACTCGGTGGGCGAGCGCAGCCACGAGCTTGGGCTGCGAATGGCACTGGGAGCACAGAGGACGAATGTGCTGAGTCTGGTTTTGGGGCAGGCCATGATGCTGTCGATTCTCGGCGTGATCATTGGCGTAGCCGCATCTTTTGCCGCCGCGCCCTTGCTGGCGGAATTCCTATACGGCGTGAAACCCCATGATGTGCTGACCTTGGTTCTGGTTTCATCCCTATTGATCGCTGTGACATTTTTCGCCAGCTATATTCCTGCTCGACAGGCCACCGCGATTGATCCCATGAAGACGCTGCGGCACGATTAGGTTTTCGGTTTTTTCGGCGCGTTATTCGTGCCTTAACGACTCGATCGGATCCAGTCGCGACGCCCGTAGCGCTGGAATCATCCCGCTGATCAGCCCCACAGCTCCCAGAATCAACGTCGACGCAATCAGGGTCGTGGGTTGAATGATCAGGCGGATGTCTCCCGCTTCGCCGTTCTTGGCGAACGCGCTGTACAAAGTAAGCCGGCCCACCGACAGCGCAACCGCGTAGGCCAGAACCACTCCCAGCACGCCGCCGATAAACGTAATCGTCAGGGCCTCGGCCAGGAACTGCAGCAGGATGTAGCGCCGGCGCGCGCCCAGAGCCTTCTGCACGCCGATCTCCCGCGTGCGCTGTGTCACCGACACCAGCATGATGTTCATCAGCCCTACGCCGCCGATGCCGAGCGTCAGCGTCCCGATGAATCCCATCAGAATCTTCAGGCCCAACGTGATGATCTCGAACTGATGCAGCTGATTCATCAGGTTGAACACTCGCACCGCTTCCCGGTCCGACTCGTTGAACTTGTGCTGTCCGGCTAAAATCGTCCGCACCGCGGGCTCAATCTTCTGGTACTCGGGCGTCTGATAGTTGAACCAGATCGTGTCCAGGTAGTGCGTGCTCTTCAGATCGCTCATCGTGCTGAAGGGAACATAGACGACCCGGTTGATGTCGTCGTTACCTTCCTGCATCTTGGCGGCCAGCACGCCGACCACTTCGAAGCTGATGCCATCGAGCCGAATGTGCTCACCCAGAGCATTGCGCCCGGAGAACAGCTTGTCCTTCGCTTCCGAACCGATCACGGCTACGCGCCCGCGCTGCACCTGGTCTTCCATGTTGTAGAAGCGTCCCACACCCAGTTTGAGGGAACGAATGTCATACACATTGGGATTATTTCCGCTCACCGGAAACGTGAAGACACGGTTCTCGTACTGCACATTGGCTTGCTTGCCCACTTCTGCCGTAATGTGAGTGATCTGGGGAAGATTGGTGTCGAGGGCGTCCACATCCTCCTGCGTGAAGCGGACTTCGACTCCCGACTTCTGACCGCCGGCCTGCATCGAAGTCTTCCCCGGCACCACGATCACCAGCTTGGTGCCGAAGTTGGCGAAAATATTGGCGCACGCCTGCCCGAAGCCGTCGCCATAGGCCAGCAGCATCACCACCGTCGCGATGCCCCAGGCCATGCCGAGCATGGTCAGCGCGGTGCGGCGTCGATTGTGGCGCATCGCTGTGTAGGCTTCGTGGAGAAGATCTCGAATCATCTTTATTCCTGGCGCAGCGCTTCCACCGGCTGCAGCATGGCTGCTTTACGCGCCGGATACAGGCCCGCGATCACACCGGCCAGCGTGAGGCATCCAATTGCGAGCATCGCCGACATGGGCACCAGCTTCGGAGGATCGAATCCCTGCGGGCCCTGCACTCCGCCCATCAATCCCATCAGGCCGCCCGCAAAGGCCAAGCCGAGCATGCCGCTGCCCAGCGTCAGAAGCAGTCCTTCGAGAAAGAAGTGGAACAGGATATTCCGGTTCGTCGCGCCCAGCGCCTTGCGCAGCCCAATCTCCTGCGTGCGTTCGCTCACCGCGACCAGCATGATGTTGATGACGCCGATCGCGCCCAGCGCCAGCGTAACCAGGCCCACCGCGCCCAGAAACATGTTCATTACGTCGAAGATCGTGCCCACCATCTTCGACTCCTCGATCGAATCCCATTCGTCGAAAGCATTCTCATCGCTGGCATCGAACCCGTGGTTGTGACCCACGATCTTGTGCACCGCGTCGCGCGCGATGATGTGTTCGGCAGTCACATGTGGTTGATACTCGATGAACGAAATAGAGTTCTGGTGGTTCTCGCCTTTCAGCGGAAAGTTCGCCGCCATCACTTCATAGGGAATGTAGCGCTCGGTTATTGAGCCACATATTGTCGCCGCGACCCAGGTGGGGCATGCTCCCGATCACCTCGAAGCGCAATCCGTTGATCAGGATGAACGCGCCCAGTGCCGGACGTCCGGGGAAAAGAACCTTCGCCAGCTGGTTGCCCAGCACCACCACGTTGCGGCCCTGCGCGCCGTCCAGATTGTTGAGCCAGCGGCCCTCTTGCAGAGGCAGGTAACTGATCTCGTTCAGCTGCGGCTCAGTCCCCAGAACTTCCCCGCTTCCATTGGAAAACTCGCTCACCTCGTGCAGATCGCCGCGCGAAATAATCGGGCAGGCGTTGCGTACTTCCGGAGCGTGCCGGATGTCCTCATAATCCTGGTAGGTGAGCAGATAGGAACGCGCCGAAGTCATGTTGCCCTTGACCGCGGGAGCGCGTCCGGGGAACAGGAACATGATGTCTTTGCCGAATTCGGCCAGTTCGCGCTTGTTGCCCGAGCGAAAGCCTTCCCCCACGCCGACCAGCAGGAGCAACGATCCCACGCCCCAGGCGATGCCGAACATGGTGAGGAACGAGCGCAATTTATGCGCCCATAGATTGCGGAAAATCTGTCCGAAGATGTCAAAAACACTCCGCATAGCGAGACGCCTACTCCCTCAGTTCAGGAACCTTCGCAGAACCTCATTCTCTGTTAGACGTGCGTGCAAGGCAGATATTACAAAACCAAACGTGGAATCTCGTTTTCTTCCATTGTGATGCATGAATCACGACCGGTGAATCCACTTTTCAGGATCAATTGAGAGGGCATCCAGCCTGGCGGCCACATGCACTCCATCGGGGTCACAGAAAAGGCCGTAAACCATGGAGCAGACAAGACATATACCCAATCCGACTATAAAGAGAACGAGCACCTGGGGTATCACTTCCCAAGCCTCCAGCAGACATTCGACCAGCGCCGCCCTGAAGGCCTTACCTACGCCTTTTTCGCCTTTGGTATCTACCGGACCAATCACGCCGATCATACCGAGAGTACGTCCTTGGATGTCTCGAAGTTCCTCTTTTACGAATGTAGCATCGTGTGCCAACCAGGTTTCTCGTTTCCCGATACCTGCAACTGAGAAGCCACGTTCGCGGGGGGCGTCTCTCGCCGTTGAGGGGGAGATTAGGGTCAAGCAGCAACCGAGATGTTGACATATACTTCGTCGAAGTATATTGTGCCGAAGTATGTTCAGCCACGAACTCAAGAAAGGCAGTGCCGAGCTACTAGTTCTCAGTTTGCTAGAGCCGCGCCAGCGGCATGGATACGAGATCGGCAAACTCATCGAACAACTGTCGCAGGGGCAGATCACATTTCGTATCGCATCGCTGTACCCGATCCTGTGCCGTCTCGAAGAGAAAGGTTTCATCAGCGGCAAATGGATCGAGAAATCGGGGGAGCGCCGGCGCCGCTATTTTCGCTTGACTCCCAAGGGCATCCAGTTCCTCCAGTCCCAGCGCAACGCCTGGGACGAGTTCGTATTGGCCGTCAATCAGATTGTGAGGCCACGCAATGCCTGACTGGAAGAAGTATGTACGGAATCACTTGGATCTGCCCCCGCTGCAGCCCGGCCGCGAGTCACAAATCGTCGAAGAAATCGCGCAGCAGTTAGACGATGCCTACCGCGACGAACTCGCCGGCGGTGTCACTGAAGTTGAAGCAGAGGAACGCGCCCGTCAACACATTTCAGACTGGGCACAATTTTCCGAAGAAATTGCAGCCAGCAAGCGAGGCAGAATGCCAGCCATCGATCGCTGGCACGCAAACGCTCTCAGCCGGAGTCCCGATTCCTATCTTGGATCTTTCGTTGACGGCCTTCGGCGCGACGTCTTGTTTTCATTGCGAACCCTAAGCCACAGGCCCGCTTTTGCAACTTTCGCGATTGCCACCATTGCGCTCGGAGTCGCCGCCACAGTTACAAGCTTCACCGTTCTGTACGCGGCACTCTGGGCCCCTACGCCATATCCGCGAGGCCAGGAACTGGTAGTCGTATCGGAATCCAACGCGAAAGAAGGGGTTGTCACCGGCGCCGTGTCGGCAGCCAACTTTTACGACTGGAAGACGCAAAGCCAGTGCTTCTCTGCCTTGGCGGCGTACACGAATTGGGCCTTCAACCTAACCGGAACAGACCAACCCGAACGCATCAACGGAGCGATTGTCTCTCCCGACTTCTTTAACGCCCTGCAAATCCTGCCGCTGCAAGGCCGGACGTTTCGTCCTGACGAGGACGAAGTGGGCAAGTCCGATGTCGCCGTAGTGAGTGACCGCTTATGGCAGAGGCTCTTCCCGTCTGCCCAAATTGGTGATCAGACCGTAACCCTGAACGGCTCGAAGATGACGGTGATCGGGATTATGCCTGCAGCGTTCGCCTATCCCAGCAAGCAGGCCGAGTTATGGGTGCCGCTCTCCCTTGCTCCAGCAGACCGCCAGAACCGGACAGGCAAATGGCTCAGCGTTTTTGGGCGGCTCAAACCAGGTGTCACGGTTCAGAACGCGCAGCAGGTCATGGACGTCACTACTGAGCGCCTTCAGCGAGCGTATCCTGCCTCCAACACGGGTTGGGATAGCCGCATTGTGACACTGCGCGAGACGCAGTTCGGTTCAGTCCGTAAACCACTTCTCCTCTTGCAAGCAGCGGTAACGTTGCTCTTCCTGGCCGCTTGCTTCAATATCGCGGGGCTCATGTTGGCTCACGCCAAAGCAAGGGAGGGGGAATTCGAAACCCGGCTCATCCTCGGAGCCACGCGGCTGAGGATCGTCTGTCAGTTGCTCATGGAGAGCCTGATTCTTGCCGGAACTGGCGGCCTCGCAGGAATCCTGCTGTCCTACTGGGTAGTCGCCTTGATGCGAACTGAACTGCTTCGGATCGTCCCTGTATTGGATCAGATAGCCGTGAATGAATCGGCGCTCAGACTGGCGGTTTTACTTGTGGCCGTCTCCGTGGTCATTTGTGGCCAGGTTCCGGCGCTGCGGAGTAGCTGCGCCAGTCTGCCCAACAGCATACATCGCGGACCAGTCCGAACCCTGCGCATACGCCAGGCGCTCGTCATTTCTCAAGTGGCGTTCGCTGTCATGCTTTTTGTTGGAGCCATGGCCATCGTCCGTAGCTTCACACGACTCGTAGCCGTTGATCCCGGTTTTAATCCCCAGAACGCCGTGGCCCTCGATCTCACATTTTCGAAGGCTAAGTATGCGACCAGGCAGCGACAAAATGCCTTCCTGCGTGATCTTTTGGAAGAGGTACGTAACCTCCCGGGTGTGGTTAACGCCGGGGCAGTGAGCGACTTGCCTCTGCGTCAGAACAGCATGACGTTTCGCGTAGTGCGACCGGAAGACCGCGAACTCCCGAAAGACAAATTGCCGCAGGCAGGTGTGCGTTGGGTGACGGCAGACTACTTTTCCACGATGCAGATCTCCCTGGTCCGGGGGCGCTTTCTGGATGCGCAGGACACACCCACGGCTCCTCCTGCGGCGGTTATCAACCGCTCGATGGCCAGGCGACTCTGGTCAGCCAGCGATCCCTTGGGTAAGGACATTCGGCTGGAAGAGGATCCACGCTGGTTTTCCATTGTTGGAGTGGTCGACGACGTGAAGCAAATTGCCCTCGGCAGTAATGAAGTACCCGCGCTTTACCTGCCTTACGAGCAGAAATCAGCGGAATGGTTGAATTGGGCGACTGTGGTTGTCCGCAGCTCGACTCCGCCGGAGCAACTCGTGCGGACAATCCGTTCGAAAATCCATGCGCTCGATCCAGACCAGCCGATCTCCAAAACGGCAACCCTCGAACAATATATCGACGACCAGGTCATGGTCCCCAGGTTTGCTTCGGCAGTGTCTTCCTGCTTCTCCGCTCTGGCCTTGCTGTTGGCCCTGGTCGGTATTTCAGGGATTGTGGCTTTCGCGGTCCATCAGCGAACGCACGAGATCGGCGTTCGTTTGGCTCTGGGAGCCGAGAGGCCTCACATCCTTCATCTAGTAATGCGAGAGGCCGCGCGCTCGGCGATGATTGGCCTCGGAATCGGTTTGTTGGCCGGCGTTGGCGTGGTACGCCTGATGCAAACGATCCTCTATGGCGTGCGGGCGTCGGAACCCGCGATTCTGGCGCAAGTCGGCATCACAATCGTGTTGCTGACGCTCATCGCATGCTACATCCCTGCAAAGCGAGCGACCATCATCGATCCCATTCGTGCTCTCAGATTTGAGTGATCAAGGGTGCTGGACGCCAACACGAAGTAGCCTAAATCGCGCGCACCGCGGCGCATGCAACAACGAGCGCAATTTATGCGCCCACAGATTGCGGAAAATCCGGCCGAAAATCTCAGTCACAGTCCGCATCGTCTATGTATTGCACCTTCTTGTCGAGGATAGCCCTGTCGACGACCGTTAGAGGTCTAATGTCATCCCCGGGCACCCAAACTAGGAATCCGCCGGTTCAGTCCCGCATCTTTAAGTGAAACGTTGCCTGCACCCAATCAGTTCGCCAAAAGTGGCCGGGAATCAGCGTCATGACCCGGTCATTACGGAGACTCATAACATGCTGGAAAAGAACAAGAAACCAGGCGTTCAATACGTGGTCGCGCCAGACGGGATCGAACTGCCCGTGGTCGACGTCTCTCATCCGGCATTTGCCCTTACGATGACCGACCCCGAACAGAAGATGCTTACCAATAACTTTCTGCAACAGGGTGTTCCCTTTCGAGCCTTGCCTTCATTCCTTCGCACCCGTCTTTTGCGGTTTCTGCTTCGTGGATCCGTCCTCGCTCGCGGCATCGGGCAGGCACAATGCACCTTCCTGAACGCGATGAATACCTACCTCCTCAAGCTTGGACCGGAGATGCTGGGAGCGTATGCGAACCCGATCGATCGCAAGATCGCTGTAGCGTTGCCTGCCCTCGCTGTCCGCCTACGGCTGCAGGATATGGCTCATCTGATGGCCGATACACTGATTCCCCCCCTTGGCGAAGATCTCCACCGGCCTCTCTACTTCCTCAACATTGCAGGCGGTACCGCAATCGATTCCATGAACGCTCTGATCTTGCTCCAGCAGAAATCAGCCCGGCTGCTCGCTCAGCGCTCTATATTCCTCGCTGTCCTTGATCTCGAAGAGGTTGCTCCCCAGTTTGGGGAATCAGCACTGACGGCCCTTTGCTCAGACGGAGGCCCACTGCGCGGCCTCAAGATTTCGTTCCGCCACATCCGCTATGACTGGTCCCAGGCATCCGCTCTCGCCCCTGTACTGAGCGAGGTTCGCGCGAAGGGAGCTCTGGCGATTTGCTCGTCGGAAGGCGGCCTGTTTGAATACGGATCCGACGACGAGATCGCAGCCAACCTCAAAGCGGTGCACACGGCGACAGAGGTTATCGCGGTCGTGGGCTCCGTTACCCGTGCCGACGAACCCATTCGCCGCCTGCATGAAACCAGCCGCGCGGCCACCCGGCCTCGCGGGTTGCCCGTCTTTCTCCCTCTGGCGCAAGGAGTCGGCTGGAACATCGATCGCGTCATCGAGCGCCCCTTCAGCGACCACGTGGTCCTCACCCGACTCAGCAAGTGATGTTCCCGAGCAGCTTGTGGAAATGCAGTCTGTAAACCGTTCTGAAAGGGCGCGGCTTCAAACCGCGCCGCTAATTCCACAAAATCAGTCCGGCTTTAGCCGCTGAGGGACGTTGTTCGGATATAAAACGACTTTTTCCGCAAGCTGCGAGGCGGCGGAGCAAACAGCTCCGTTACGTTAGTGATCTACGGCGTTACTGCACCCATGGCTACAGTGAGACATGACACTTTCCTCGATGGTGGTCTCGCGCGACTGGCAGGAAGTCAGCGTTCTGGAGTGTATCCTCGGCGGTCTTCACATGGACGTTTCGGTCGAGTGCGAACCTCAAAGAGCCATGGCGCGGCTCTCTCACTCAAAAATTGACGCCCTCATCGTCGATTGCGACCTGAATGGAACGGCCCAGCTCTTCCGCGAACTGCAGACGCACGGGAGACAGTTCAACACCGTTCCCCTGGTCATCATGGGCAATCGTGACGGCATGGTTAGTCTCGATCAGAGCGGCGCCCTGTTCGCCTTCGAAAAACCCATATCCGTCGAGCAGGCTGTGCGCACGCTCTCGGCGGCCCGCTGTATGATCCTCGACGGACGCCTGCGCTATCACCGCATTGGAGTTGAAATACCCGTCTCGCTCAAACACAAGGGCCGCAGGAAGTTGGACGCGCACCTGGTCAACGTCAGTCAGGGCGGCATGCGAATCTCGACCGAACGTGCCCTTGATCCCGGTGCCCTGCAGATCTCATGTGAGCTTCCCGGAACCAAGGCGGAATTGCACGCGCGAGCCGAAGTCGTCTGGCAAGACAAAAGCGGCAATGTCGGCGTTCGGTTCGTGAAGGTCCCGGCGCAGCAGCAGAGGGCGCTGGAACTCTGGCTCGCTCAGCAGTTTCTCGCAAACTAAACCTGAAACCAGAAGGGCACGAAGGTACACAAAGGAAATCCGTCGTGTGCCCTCGCCTGCCCTGAGCGTAGTCGAAGGGTGTCCTTTGTGGTCAAGGCTTTGATCCTAGCGAAACGGCTCTTGCTCCAGCTCGCGATCCTCGCACTCGCCGTCAGCAATTCGTGCCAGTCTCGTCCCCAGACTCCCGCCCGCGAAGTAGCGAAAGAATGCCCAATACAGCCCAGCCATCGCTAAAGCGGCACCGATCACCATCGACGCCGGCCATTTTGGAGCCTCCCGTGTCACTGACAGAAAAACGAGCGTGAACAAAAGCAAGGCTGCTACAACCACCAGTGCGTCCACTGTCCAGGCTAATGTTCGCCCCGACAGTGGTTGCGATAACCAGTCCAGCTCTCGTGAAGAAGGCCGCGTCTCGCCCATAGCATCTTCATGGCGGAGCACCGGTTCCTGCGGTTCGCGCCGCACGGGCAGAGCAATTATTTTCACGGGCGCCGTCGAGACCATCAGCCCGTCGTTTTCCTCTTCCGTCACGATCGAAGAGCAACCATTACCCGCGGCCTGCTCGCGCACCTCGTTATCGTGCCTCGGATCGAAAATCGGTCCCGCGTGCTCGGTATGTAGAGAAATGCCTTCCAGAAGATTGCCAAAGATCCAGCGGTTAATCTGCTGCTTCAACGCCGGGGGCATATCGAGAAAGCGGATGCCGCACTGTCCCGAAAACGTGGCCCACACCACTTCGGCGCGCGTCTCTACCTGCAGGCGCGGGTAGCGCAGTTCAAAACGCACGCGCAACTGCTGCCGCGGACGCACCGCCGCCACCACCTGCACGCCGATGCCGCTGTGTGTGAGATTGCGTACGATCCCACCGTTGGCCTGATCGAGGGTGACGTAGGCGAGCGTGCGCAGTTCGTGCCGATGCTGCGCCCGTGCCTGACGCACGGGAGTGAGTCCTGCGTCCATATTCACCAATCGCCGTCAGCCGGAGGTATCCAAGGATGTTATCCTGCGCTGTAGTAACTTCTGAGTAACCACACTGGTTCGTTCATCTTATGCAGGGACGGACGCATTCGTCCGGCGAAGGCGAAGCCGAGCGCCGCAAGCAACGTCTCTACGGCGTTCCCAGGAACGCCTCCCGCGCTTTCCGTCCCGAAGCCTGCCAGATCTTCACGGCCTCGAACAGAATCACCGTCCCGTACGTCACCGCCAGCCATACCAGCACGGCCTCGACAGGCAGTTCGGACCACGCTCCGATGAAGACGCCCATCATCGCCCGATGCTGGTAGTTCCACCATCCGTACGGCAAAGCCAGCGTCGCCTCCCAAAGCATGCTGATCAGCAGGATGAAATACATCGTCAGGCTCAGGGCGCGCCAGTTGATGAACCGCCGCGTGACCGGATAGAAACTGACCGAGGGAACTAGGCCTCCTGCGACGAGCACGATGAAGTAGCCCGGCAGTCCCTCGCGCACATCCGAGAACCATTTCTTGTAGGCGACAGCCGCCGCAATCAGCACCACTCCGATCACAAGAGACATGGGATGAAACTTCAGCAGCTTCGGCAAGGCCCGCGCCTCGCCTCGGTAGTCCTCGACTGTGTACGCTGCCAGCCAGTACTCGCTGAGCCACACGTAGAGCAGGAGAATCATGATGAACCCGGTGAGATAAAAAAAATACTCCTCGATAGGCACCCAGTGTCCCACTGCCGGCGCCCGGATGCCCAGCGTGGCCCGCGGATTCGGGAACAGGAAGAACCACTGCGCAAAGATCACATCCAGCAGGCAACCGACGGGCGCGAGAATCCCGATCGTCCGCCAGAAAGCCCGCTGCGGAATATCCAGCCCCGCGCTTGGCAGAAACCATACGGCGATCACGACGATCGGCACCATGAACAGCAGCAGGCTCCAGGTATATCCATGCGGCGACGCATTGGGCGGAACCTGCAGCGTGGCGGGCGTACTCACCGAATGCAGTGCAATGGCTGCCGGGATGATCGTCATCGCCAGCATACCGATCACAATTCCCGCCGCAATCGCAGTGGAAGGAGACCCGTGGGTCCTGGGTTGTCGCATGGCTCCCTTTCCTTCGTGTCCTTAGCCTGCCCTCAGCGCAGTCGAAGCGTGTCCTTCGGGGTTGATGGTTTCCGCCGGATTCTACTCCAGACCTGCCCCCGCCATCCCGACTTTCGCCACCTGTTCGAGAATGCGAACGAATACACGGAAGTACATGCCCAAAGGGTCATCCACCGGTAATTGAAAGTCACCGCAATCCTCGATACCTTAAGCGTGAGCTATCTAGGCGATGGCCTCATTGACCTCTAAGCCCGACATTGAAATGGCGGACTCCCTTTCGGGCGCCGAGTCTGCCCGCGTGGCCGCACGCGCATACGCATGCGCAAGTCAAGGATGCGGGCGAGAGCGATAGCAGCAAGCCATCGCAGCGCGATGCGCTGCAAGCGCTGCTCGCCTTCTCTGCTCTGCACGATCAAGTACGCCGCCGCAAAGCGCTGGCTTCGCAGAACACCGGGTTCGACTCCGCGACTCCGCCAGCCGAGTTCGAGCCTACTGAGCTTTTTGTTCTGGATGAAGTTCTGCAGTTGGTCGCCGAGCGCGCCGTCGCCATTACCGGCGCCGATGGGCTGGCCATCGCGCTCGCTGAGAATAGCGAGATCGTTCTCCGCGCGGCTGCCGGTACAGTGCGTCCCGATCCCGGCACGCGCATCGACCGCGACTCGGCTTTTTCGGGTGCCTGCTTCCGCACCGCGCAGATCATCAACTGCGACGATACCGAAACCGACGCGCGCCTGAATCTTGAGGCCTGCCGCAAGATGGGTGCCCGCTCCATGGTGGCCGTGCCGCTATGCGGACGCCGCCGCGTCATCGGGGTGCTTGAAGCTTTCTCCTCGTGGCCTTTCGCCTTCAACGAAATCGACATCCGCAACCTGACACTGCTGGCCGAACTCATCCTCGGCGCGCTCAAGCCTGAGGACGAGGACCGATTCGCGCAGTCGGCCCAGGCAGCCGAGAGCAGGTTGCAGCCAGCACAGCCCGAGGCACCCAAGCCCGAACCGCCGAAGCCAGAGCCGCCCAGATACGAAGCGAAAATAGCGCCAGTTGTTGTTGCTCCAAGCCCGTTGCCACCGAAGCCGGTGCCCGCCGCGCCAATCGCGGCACAGCCGGTGACGCCCTCCAAGATTGTTGCTCCGACTCCGCCGGCGACTCCGGCTGTCACTCCGGCAGTTCCTGCAACCGCTGCGCCGGTGAAGCCAGTGATTCCGCAGCCAGTGCCGAAGCCGGGGCTGCCTCAGGATTGCCGCCGCAGCTTCGGTCGCGGCGCTTACAGTTCCTGCGAAGAAAGTAGCCGCGCCCACCGCGGCGATCCCTCCCATTTCTTGACGTCAAGTCCAACGCCACGCCTGTGCCCGCACTCAGCTTCGGGCAATTCGACGGCGACAAGCCCCAGCGTCCGTGGATGGTGTTCATGCTAGTGGGCGTTGTCATCGCGGCCGCATTCGGCGCGGGAGTATGGTGGAAGTTGAAGAACGCGCAAATCGGCGACCAGATGGTGCAGAACCAGCCCATTGCGCAACCGGCTCAGACGAATCCCGAACAGCAGTCTGCCGACAGCGCAGCCGAGCCCTCCGGTGACCTTCCCGATTCCGACCAGCCGGAAAACACGCCTGCGTCGCCGCAGGAGTTGTCGAAGTTTCCACACGTCACCGGAGTGCGTCACTGGTCGTCGGCCGACTCCAGCACCATCGTTCTCGACCTTGAAGATCAGGTGCAGTACGAGCCCGGACATCTCTCCAATCCCGAGCGTTTCTATTTCGATCTGCGCGACACTCAACTCGCGGCCGAGTTAAAGGGCAAGTTAATTGAGGGAGACACGCTGCTTAGCCACATTCGCGTGGCGCAGTCCGTGTCAGGCATGACGCGCGTGGTGCTCGAAGCCAAGAACAGCGCGTCGCTTTCGGCTCCCCAGGTCAGTCTCGAGCGCGATCCCTATCGGCTGGTCATTCAGGTCAACAAAGCCGGTACCACTCCGAAGTCCGCAGTCAACCTCTTCCCCAACGCTCCTGAAGTGGAGAAGAGCAAGCTGGCGATTGTGGTTCCGCCTCCGACGAAGGACGACCTGCAAATGCGTTTGAAGGTGCCGAAGATGCGCATCGTCGTCGATGCCGGTCACGGCGGATGGGACCTTGGCACCGTGGGCCGCCGTGGGCTGCTGGAAAAAGATCTGGTGTTTGAAATCTCCCAACGGCTGGGCAGGCTGCTCGAGTCGCGCCTCGGCGCGGACGTGATCTACACCCGCCCCGACGACAATTACATTCCGCTCGATGAGCGCGCCGTGATCGCCAATACGGCGCAGGCAGATCTCTTCGTCTCCGTGCACGCCAACTACAGCGATACACCTTCGGCGCGCGGCATTGAAACCTACTACACGAATCTCTTCTCAGCACCCGGTTCGAAGGACCTCAGCAATCCCGCTGGCCCCAAGGAAGCGGCCATGCGCTCTACTCCGAAGAATGTTCCGATGCCAACGCTCACGCCCGGGGAATTGCGTGACCGTATCGAGCAGTCACGGCGGCTGGCGTCGAGCGTGCAGCGGTCTTTGTATGGAACGTTGTCGGTGCAGAATCCGGGCCTGCGCGACCGCGGCATCAAAGAAGCCGGCTTCGTCGTCCTCACTGAAAGCGCCATGCCGGGAATTCTGGCGGAAGTCTCCTTCGTCTCCAGTCCCACGGATGAACAAAAACTCCGCAGCGACGGCTACCGCGAACAGATCGCCGAAGCCCTCTACAAGGGCATCGCACGCTACGCGTCGAATTCCAAAGGCGTAAAGGTAGCGAGCGCAGCGAAGTAAGCTTGTGTAGGAACGGACGCCTCGTCCGTCCCGGTCGCGACGCGACCGTTGCAACTACCGACAGCTAGGCAAACGTCGTTGGCAATCCCCCGCATTCCGGCGCATAATGAAGCACTTTTGCTTCCCACACGGAAGCAGCGCGGGAGGCGCATCTGACCCCTTCCACCGAACACTTTGACGTCATCATCATCGGTGCCGGACTCTCTGGCATCGGCGCGGGATATCGCCTGCAGACGCGCTGTCCGCGCAAGCGCTACGTGATCCTCGAAGCGCGTGCGGAGATCGGTGGCACCTGGGACCTGTTCCGCTACCCGGGCGTGCGCTCTGACTCCGACATGTTCACGCTCGGATATCCCTTCCGTCCGTGGAAAGAGGTCCAGCACATCGGCGACGGAGCGACCATCCTGAAATATGTCCGCGATACCGCCAGTGAATTCGGCATCGATCGCCACATCCGATTTCGTCAGCGCGTCCTTTCTGCTTCCTGGTCATCGGAGGATGCGCGCTGGACCATTGAAGCAAAGAGTGACGAGACCGGCAAAACCCTCCGCTACTCCTGCGACTTCCTCTACGGATGCACCGGCTACTACCGCTACGATGCAGGCTACGAGCCGAGTTTCCCCGGCGCCGAACGTTTCCTCGGACGGGTGATCCATCCGCAGCATTGGCCGGAAGATCTCGACTACGCGGGGAAGAAAGTCGTTGTCATCGGCAGCGGTGCGACTGCGGTTACACTCGTCCCCGCAATGTCGCACACGGCCGCGCATGTCACCATGCTGCAGCGTTCGCCGACGTACATCCTGAACCTGCCGAATCACGATCCTCTCGCCAATCTAATCCGTCGGGTGTTGCCGCAGCGCGCCGCACTTCGACTGGTACGCTGGAAGAACATTCTGATCAGTATGGGGCTCTACCAGCTCAGCCAGCGCGCGCCCGACCGGATGCGCCGCATGCTGCGCGCCGAAGCGGCGAAAGTTCTGCCACCAGGCTACGAGGTCGATAGGCACTTCAACCCGCGGTACAAGCCGTGGGATCAGCGCTTGTGCCTGGTTCCGGATTCCGACTTATTCCAGGCCATCAGCACGGGCCGCGCGTCGGTGGTGACCGACGAGATCGAGACCTTCACCGAACGCGGAGTTCGCCTGAAATCGGGGGACGAACTGGAAGCGGACATCGTCGTGTCCGCGACCGGATTGCAGATGCTCGCTCTGGGAGCCGTGCGCCTCACAGTCGATGGCGCGCCGGTGGATACGCCTCGCAGCTTCATCTACAAGGGGACGATGCTGAGCAACGTTCCGAACTTTGCCTTCTGCATCGGCTACACCAACGCTTCGTGGACGCTGCGCGCAGATCTCGCGTCGACGTACGTCTGCCGCGTGTTGAACCACATGGATCGTCACGGCTACCGCACGTGCAAGCCGGCGTGCAATCCCTCAGCACTCGAGGCACGACCGTTGCTGAATCTCAACTCCGGATACGTTCAGCGCGCCGCAGCCGACCTGCCCAAGCAGGCCGCAACCGCGCCGTGGCTGATTCGACAGAACTATATCCTCGACTCATTCACAATGAAGCTTAGCCGATTGGAAGATGGCATCCTGCAATTCGGCACAGCGGCCGCAGTGACACACGCGGATGTGCAGGAAGAAGTAAGCGCAGTAGGGGATTAGGCGTCAGGCCTTTGCTTGTGTAGGGACGGACGCCTTCGTCCGTCCCGCGAGGCGAAGCCGAGCGTGCGGGCAGCTGCGAGCTTCCGAGCTGCGGCTTCAGCCGCTGCTCCGACCATCGATCGGGCGTGTAAAATTCTTGAGAAAATAAATTCTGGTAGCGTTCCGAAATGGGACTAGGCGACCGCCGAGGGGATCCCCCTCCCCCTCGATTCTCTGGAATCTTCGAGTTAGCGGGAAATCGCCAAGTAATCTATGGCGCTCAATCACTTGCGGGCAAAATCTTGATGTCAAAGAACTTACCCTTCGCGCCCCTGGGATAAATTCCCAGAATGGGACGGATGCGCTTCCACCCACCGTCACGGCCTCGACGATCATTGCGCAATCGCGAGGCTGTGCGCAAGGGCAGATGTCACATGTTGGGAGTGTGGAAAACAAACAGGACGCCGCCTTTCCTACTGGAACGGATTTATGATCCGGACTCCGTCGATCTCGCGTGCCGCTTGCATGTCTTCGGAGAAGAGCACGTTACATCCCGCCTGTTTCGCGGAGCGCACGATCAAAGCGTCCCAGAAATTGATGTCATGAAGCCGGTGGAGGTCGATCGCCGCCAAAACGTCGGCAACGTCAGGCGAGGCAACGTCGAACTCTGCCAGCAGTTCGACCTTTCGGCGGGCAATGCGGGCATCTACATGCAGCTTTCGCGTGACGGTGACGAAATATTCCTGCAACACCTGAAGAGAGATTACCCCGGTCCTGGACCGCCGGTGCTCGGACACAAGTTCTACCGCGCGCTTCTGCTTTGCGGGCGCTCCCTTGTCGTCGGCGTAGATGAGAACGTTGGTGTCGAAAAAGCTACGAACGCTCATGGATCTCGTCGCGAATGAAGCGCCAGCCACGAGAGTGTCCTTGTCCCGAGAGGCGTTTGAACTCCTCGATGCTGCGCTCAGGGTCGTCTCCGCCAGCCACAGTTTGCAGGTAGTCGCGGATCATCTGATTGAGGCTCTTGCCCAGAGCTTCCGCCTTCTTGCGGGCTCGGGTGACCAGTTGCTCGTCGATGGAGAGGGTGACGTTCACGCCCACAGTATACGTGGACACATGTTATGTGTCAATTCCCCACGCTAACGGGGGTAACAAACTCGACCCAGAGGCCAACTCTTCCATTTGTTTGCGCGCTGCTGTGGCACCCGCCGTCCGAACTGTGGATATTCGGTTCCCATTGCTTGCATGGAAAAGCGGGGCGAAACCCCACCTTGGAGACATTGGCAATCACACCATCGGGCCATGTGGAATTGCTTGCAGGTTGCTAGTCTGTGCGGGGGGGTGGGGCATGGAAGATACAGTAGCACTCAAGATTACGCGGAAGAACTTGCAGCGCCTTGCTGAAGCTTTTGCCAACGATGCACCTGATCTGTACACGCATTTTCACAAGGCGGATGTCATGGCGCACTTCAAAATGAACGTTGAAGAAGCTTGGTCAGAAGGGATTGAGGTGTACGCGACGGAAGACGGCTTTGTATTCTCAGAATGGGGTGTTATGTCCCAATACAAAGTTGCTGCTCAAGCATAATCACCATCGAAAGAAGGACAGGAAAGAAGGAACGCATTCACGAGAGTTGCTGAAGGGCCCCCCAGCATCAGCCCGAGCCGGTGAATGTTGACCGCGGGTGGGCCAGGCTCATTGGTTCTGATTTCTGTTGCCACTATTCCTTTAAGCGGGAGCCCCATCCTTTCGCATTTTGTGTTTTGTTGTCTTGTGCGAAAGGGTGGGAAGCACGGACGTCAACCTCAAACAAAATCGTAAGAACGTATAGGTCGAAGTTCTCAACCCTTGCAAAGAACGCAAGGATGGGCCACCCTCCGTCGTGGCACCATCCAAAGAGATCAAAGGTGGCCACCCGCCGTAGTTAGATGAGTGCAATTAGGAACTTATCAAACAGCAATAAGTCGGTTGCGTCCGGAAACCACTCCAGCCGTGTACTAAATTTTTTCTCCACCATCACATTTTCACCTCTCCTCGATCTTTTCCCCTTGACATGGAAGCGGAGTTATGGGAATCTCACTCCAGTTTGGCCACGTAGTTCCCCCCTCACAATTCTTCCCTTAACTTAAGTCGGAACAACTTCCTCGTTTCGAAAGCCGAGGGTGGCAGTTCGCTCTTCGGATCAGATCACAAATCCATCCCAGGGCCCGTGCGTACCAACGCCGGCGCTCGAGGCTGGGCCCATCACTCAATTCGACTCTAGGAGGAGCCTCGATATGAAATACAAAGCGGTTTTGATGTTTGCAGTTGTAGCCACGATGTTCGCAGCAGTTGCTCAAGGGCAGTACACGCCCTCTCTGATGCCGCCCCGGGTACGGGCGCATCCGTCCGCTGGCACACCTTCCATCAACGTGCACAGCGACTCCCTCGCCCCCGCCACAGCCACTTGCACCTACTCTTTCACCGTTCCCGGAAAGCTCAACAGTTTCCTGAGTTACTGCGTGACGGTGAATGGGAATATCGTGTCGCTGCAAAGCCCGAGCGGTTTTGATTCCATTGCCCAAGGCGGCGCCGCCGAAGGATATGGCGTTTGCGACATTTCGACAGGCGTCTCGTACTACGACTGGGCATACATCGATAGCGGAACGTGGGGCGCGCCGGTTCTGCTTTCGAGCACAGCCAGTCTTGTAAAGATCGCCCGAACCACTACGGATGGTTTGTGGACCCTGACCCAGACGATTACTAAACAGGCCGGAGCGCAACCGTTTGCCAAGATCACGATGGCGCTCAAGAACAACACCGGCATAACCAAAGACGCTTATCTGGTGCGCTATGCCGATGTAGATCCTGCGAGCGGTCCCTTTACTGACACCACTTTCCTTGAATCCTTCGACTCCAGCCAGTACGGCGCCTGGGGTTACGCAGCACTGAACAATTCGCACGGGGAAAATTCCCTTGGCTTAATGCTCGAGGAGATTGGGCAACCGAATGTACCCTATGGCTTCGAAGGGATCGCCCAGAATACGAGTGGCGGCCCAAATCCCTGCAGCCCAGGTGCAAATTACGCCGGATATCAAGCGTCCGTCGACGGTTCGGTGGAGTTGTTCTGGGTTCTCGAACTCGGACCACAGAAGACCGGCACCGTGAACGCAAAGTACGAGCCGTTCTGAGGTGCGTTTCCGATTCGCTTTGCCCCTGCTTTGCTGGACGCTGTCCGGCAAAGCAGGGCGGAGCGGCGGGAAGACTCCGGGGACAGTCCCCAGCTTCTTCGGCGTAAGCGTCGTTTCGTCTCAGGCGGACTTTTCTGTTGGCGCGGGGAGCGGAATGACCTGCCCGCGATCCAGTACGGCACCCTGCCACTCCCATCCACACTGGCAACGAACCGAATCCCACAAACTCTGCTTTCTGAGAAGCGCGCAATATTCCCACTGAGGGTGCCCCATCCTTGCGTTTTTTGCAAAGGGTGGGATTCGATGCTCTCTCCCCTATAACGCATGCAGCTAATCGACCGTCTGAAAAAGTTCGAGACGAAAACAGGGCAACGTCAAAATCCCACGTGGTCAGAATTGGGAATGCCCACCCTTTGCGAAAGGCGCAAAGGATGGGCCACCCTAATCTGTACTAGGTTGAAAAGGTGCGCGCACCCGCCCTTGCAAAAAACGCAAGCGCGGGGCACCCACAGTTTCGAAGCGGGAAAGACAAAACAACGGACAAAGGGTGGGGCACCCGCCAGAGACGTGTTTTGCACGGGGAGACGATAGGCGACGCGGTTTGTCCTGTCAAGGCTCAAGTGTTGCTATCAGGCCTTACACTCAGAATCCTTGTTCTGGGCATTTTGAGTGCAATCGAGATGTTTCAACAGTTGCCCCTAGATTGATCTGAATGCATAGGCCGCTGGGAAGCGAGTGCCGACGTGAGAGGCACGCAAACGTGGATGTTAGTGCCACACATTGGTCTTGACTGAATTACGATGGTTCCGTTCGCCAGCCCAACTCGCTCCTTCATACTTGTGATACCAAGACCGTGGCCTTGCAGGGCTGCTTCGAGATCGAAACCGCGACCTAAATCACTGATGACGAGATGAATCTCACGCGAGTCTGACCGGAGTTGCACTTCAATCCGTTTCGCCCCGCTGTGCTTGGCGGCATTGTGCAGGGCTTCCTGTAGAACCCGAAACAGGCAAAGTCCGATTTCCGGTGCGACAGAGGTCTTCCACTGGTTCCCGAACTCTACTTCGATTCTCTGCCGCTCGCCGAATTCTTTGCACCAACTTTTCATTGCCGCAACGGCACCCAGATATTCCAGTTTTGAGGAGTGCAACTCGTGCGACAAGGCTTGCACATCATCCGATATTTCTGTCCGTCTGCCTTCGGAATGCATGCACACGATTCCGAACCTGGGAAGGAGCTGGTCCCTTGGAGTTGTTCGAGTTCGTTTGCCAATATTGCAAGTCGTTGGTTGATGTCGTCGTGAAGCTCTCTGTGCGATTCGGGCGCGCTCTTGCTCTTGTGCTTCAATCAGCTTTCGACTCATGTTCGATCTTGCTTTACTGAGTTCGCTCATGTCGCTGTGGCAGAGAACGACGCCATCCTCTGGAGTCGCCAGCGGGTTCACCCTCATCTCGAACCAGCGCTGTTCAGTTGGTGAATCGCAACGATATTCAGAGCGGAAGTGTGGGCTTGAACCATCCATTATCGCCTGAATACCAGCTAGGAGTTGCTGAACCTCAGGGCACGATTCTAGCGAACGGCGACAGATTTCAAGGTAGTTGATTCCCACCCCAGTAGAAGCTGGCCTTGCTCCGTTCTCATGAGCGAAGCGAATCCAGGATTCATTTACGTAGGTGATGTTGCCGTGCCGGTCAAGTACGGCAATATGATCGTCAAGTGCGGACAGGATTCGCTGTTCGGGTGCTCGCAAAACAACGCCATCCTAACAAAGTGTCGAGTTCAGCACCAGCATTCGTATGTCAGAGCACACCAACACCCCAGAACCAATGCCTTCTTGCGAGTACAAGCAGGAATCCAAGTTGCTTCTAACCGCATGTGAACAGACACAAATTGATTGCTGCTGTAACCAGGCCATTTCAGTCAAAACCCCTGCCGGGGGATTTTGAGCGTAATCGAGATCTGGAAACAGTCATGCCGGCCGCCCCTGGGCTGGGAGCTATGAGTGAGTGGCGATTTCCTAGACAGGATGGACTTGATCAAGGGCCGGTGACCTGGACCATAAATCCCCCGCCATTGTCCTCGACGCCCTCATCATTGATTCCTAGGAAAAGCGTCCCAGCCCCATGCACCTGATGGTCTTGGAAGTACCAATGAAGAAGAGCGTACTCGGAACGACCCGCCGGTGTCAGATTCTTGGTGCCATCTATTGCCTGGAAGCCCGGCGCATCGACCCTCGACTTAGGCACGAAGACCCCGATTAGAGCCGCGAGATTGTTTACGTGTCCGCGCGCCACGCCCCTGGCTTCTTGAAGTGGAGTCTGTAACGGGCCGTTGTCCCACGGTGCGCCATTCGGGCCGGTGATGAGTCCGATACCAAACTGCACCACTCCATGACGTATGTGAACTGGATTTGCCCGCCGAGTGACCGTGAGGGCCGGCACGAAAGGCACAAGCGTATGAACCGGGTTTCCGAAGTCACCCGAGGCTTTTCTGGCACAGACAGTGACCTGTGCATCCGCAACTGTAGAGACAGCAGCCAACAGCGTAAACAGGGCCAGGACAGACGCTGTGGCCTTGGCTAATGATCTGATTGAATCAGGGAAATCTATCGTTGGGTTTTTCATGTTGTCCTCCTCGGACGCCATTGTTCCTCGGTTGAAATTACTGATCCGAACCCAAAGCGGTGCGCCTCATGACGCACTTCTTACCGAACTTGTCTTGTAGAACCCGACGGACAGTAGTACGAGGCGAAAACGAATTCGAAAGCCAGAGCCTAGGAAAGGAAAGATAGATTGGCTAGGAAGAGGCTCCCGAAATTGCGCTCCAACAGTGCGCTCTGAATGAGCCTTTGTCAAGGCGGCATGGAAGGAGGGATTCGGCGGATCGGAATGCCTACGGTTACAAAGTGCTAGGCTTCAATCGGTGCATTTACAAAATGTCCACTGTGTACGGGATTGGATGACTGACGAAATC
>CAVUOS010000014.1:0-132736 GCA_963743105.1 Terriglobia bacterium | reverse complement strand
GTGAAACACAGAATTAGCCCCACTTTGTTAGTAGCTTTCCTGGGCATTCTATTTGGCGCAACACTGAGCAACTGCCAGGACACAGTTCCTCTTTCTCCGGAGACGCAGAACGCGGCCCTTCCAAACGCCCCATCAACAACCCAGGCAACCACGTGTATGGCACGCAACGGCAAAGCCTGCCCAGAGTGGGTGCATAAGCTGATTGGGCAGTATCCTCCTTTGCCTGACTCGGGACCGCAACCCGAACGCGACCCTTCCAGCGTGCACTTCTGGACGTACCGAGGCTGGCAAGACCCGCCGCTCCGAACCAACCAACAAGTTTTCCGTTCGAAAGTTTTTATCGCAACCCACGTTGGCGGAGCCATTGCGATGATTGTGGCCTGCCGCAACAAAGGCTCTCGTGAACATTGGGATTCAGAGGTGCCCGCAATTGGCGCCATAGTAGGACTGGACTACCTGCAATTCCGCTTTATCGGCGGGCCCAACGCCGTAGCACCTGCCATCTACGAGATGATTCACTACGGCTTTGCGAGTACACGATGACCGGAAGCAGCGAAGCCCCGAAAGGGTGAAAGACCAATTCGCGCGCAAACTATTCAGCGCTGCCCTCAAGAATGCTCATTTGTCGTCCGCCTTTAGCGGCTGAGTGTAGCTTGAGTTGCTATCCCGCCAATTGCCTCAAGATCTCTTTTCCCAGCTTCTGCGCCTCCCCAAAAAACTTCTGATACTCCACAAACAGCCGGTTCAACTCAAGCGATTTGTCGGCCGTCAGCTTCTTGCGCAGAATCATGTCCCGCACATGCACAGGATTCGGCAACGTCGCATCCTCATTCAACTCTTCCAGCGCCGTATTGGGATCGTAGTGATACATAGTCACCTTCTCACCTAAACCAATTCTGTAGTCCAAAGATCATGCAAGTGCACGATTCCTTCCAGTTTCGCGCCATCATCCACGACCATCAACGATGTAATCTTCTTTTCTTCCATAACCGCGAGGGCCGTTGCCGCGAATTCGTGCTTCGCAATCGTCTTCGGCGACCTCGTCATCGCCTCCCCCGCCGTCATATCCATGACATCTTTCCCACGCTTCTCCAGCAGCCGCCGCAAATCTCCATCGCTGATGATCCCCACCAGCCGCTCGTCCTCCACCACCGCCGCCACTCCCAACTTCTTCCGTGACATTTCATAAATCACATCGGGCATCCGACTCGCAGGAGTTACGCAAGGCAGCGCATCTCCGCTATGCATCAACGACTCCACCCGAGCCAGCCGCTTCCCCAACTTCCCCCCCGGATGCAGATTCGCAAAATCTTCTTCCTTGAACCCGCGCCGCTCACTCAACGTAACCGCCAGGGCATCCCCTAAAGCCAGCATGGTCGTAGTAGAAGCAGTAGGCGCCAGCCCCAAAGCACAAGCCTCCTCCGCCACAGAGCAATCAAGCGCCACATCCGCCGAAGAAGCCAGTGTGGAGCGGACGGCCCCGCCCGCTGCCTTTGACTTTCCCTCCCCTACGATAAAGTTGGGCGCCCCACCCCTCGTGCCTTTCGAAGGGTGGGAATCCCTGGACTCACAGATCTCATCCCCCGTCATCGAGATCAGCGGCACCTGCAACCTCTTGATAGTCGCCAGCAAAGCTAGAATCTCCTCCGTCTCGCCCGAAGCGGACAGAGCCAGCACCACATCCCCCCGCACCACCATCCCCAAATCCCCGTGCAACGCCTCCACCGGATGCAGATAGAGCGCCGGAGTCCCCGTCGAACTCAGGGTCGCCGCAATCTTCCGCGCGATGAGCCCGCTCTTTCCCATCCCGGTCACCACTACGCGCCCGGCGCAGCAAAACATCAGATCGACAGCCGTCTGAAACGCCACCGCCATCGGCCCCGCAATCCGATCCGCCAGGGCACTCAACGCCGAAGCTTCAATCCGCACCACGTTCTCGCCGATATTCTTCAAGGGTTTTCGCTGTGCCCCTTTGTGCCCTCTGTGGTGGACGATTTGTCTAGCCCACAAGAAAAAGGAATGGTATCACCCCACCGTGGCTCCAAAGTAACCTACCCCGACGCTTCCGGAATCCGCTACCCTCGACGAAAAGCCATGAGCCATTCCTACGCCTACTTATCGCAAGGCCAACTCCACCTCAAACTGGGCGACGATCCCGTACGCCCCATCGACAGCAAATTCGGGGAATCTGTCCGCGAGCGCGCCGTCCAAATCCAAAATCGCAACTCGTGGAAGACCCAGGGCACCGGCGCGAAATTCATGTCGGGAGGCCTCCTCTGGGGGCGCAACGCCGCGGATGATCCGACGGATTTCCACATCGACATCACCGGCATCAGCTCCGGATGCAAGCCTGGCGAACTCTACTACAGCCTGTCCACGGACGACATCGGCGGAGTCTTCCTCCTGCGCGAGCGGGCCTCCGACGAACTCCGCCTCCTGCACACCGCCGACTTCCGCGTCCGCCGCCTGGCCGCAGGCCCCGGTCAGGAATCTTTGGCATGCGTCGTTCAACGCAAAGGCGGCCAGTCCTCGATCGCCGTGATGCGCGCCGACGGCACCGACATGCGCGACGTCACCCAGGGCGACACAATCGACGACGCCCCGCACTGGGTTCCCGGTTCCGCCCGCGAACTCGTCTTCCAATCCTCCGCCATCGGACGCAATCGCGCCGGATTCGCCGTCACGCAAGCCCCCTTCGCCGTCCACAAACTCGATCTCGAAGCCGGCACAGTGACCACGCTAGCTGAGGATCCCAGATTCGATCTGCTAACGCCGCAACTGGCGAATGACGGCTCGCTCTACTACATCCGCCGTCCCTATCGCGATCCCAATCAGCCCGCCAGCCCCTGGCGTGCCGCACTCGATCTCGTTCTCCTGCCCTTTCGTCTTCTCTACGCGGTCTTTCAGTTCCTGAATTTTTTCACGGTTCGTTACACGGGAAACACGTTGACCACCACAGGTAACGCCCGCCAGAAACACGCCGACCTCCGCAAGATGATGGTCTGGGGCAACCTGCTGGACGCCGACAAGGCCGCCGACCGCGGCGATGATGGCACTCCCGCGCTAGTTCCGAAAAGCTGGGAACTGATCCGCCGTAAAAGCGCAACGGAAGATGTCGTAGCCAGAGGCGTCCTCTGCTATGACTTGTATTCCGATGGCTCCGTTCTTTACTCGAATGGCAGCGGAATCTACCGCGTCGACAAGAACGGTTCCGTAGAACGACTTGCAAAGGACGCACTGATCGAACAGGTCGTCGCCGTCGAAGAATAAGCGATTCTATGTGGGGACAGGCGCCTTCGGCTGTTCGCGGAGCGAAGCTCCGCACGGACTCTTGAAGGGTTATTTTTGCTGAAGGGACTCCATGTGCCTGGTGATTGCGTCCAGCCTTACTTCCCCCCAGTCTTGATCCGCTTCGACCTCATGGAAGATCGGCCCCCAAATCGGCATCTCTTTATCGCCGTGGGCAGGCATTGCAGGTTCTTTTCCTTCAATGATCGCCCTTACACGTTGGTAGGGGAACTTCCCGCCGCTTCTTTGCGAGATTCGAGTCAAGTCCGGTGCCGGATGTTTAAGGGAGGCTGATGCCGGTCCATGCCCTCGCCCATCAGCTCCATGGCACGCAGCACAATGGTATTGAAAAATCTTCGCTCCTTCGACGGTGTTACGCTCCGGTGAGGTCGTCATATTCTTCTGACCTGCTGGCAGGAGAACGGCCGGGAGAAAAATACACAGAAGTAGAAGTGACCATCGTTCTTGCTGGTGCATGCGTACCTCCACACAACACTTTTCGATCAAGGTCGTGCGGGGAAACTCCTTAGAGTCACCTGCTGGTAGGTCCACGCGTTCATTGCTGCGCGTCCGATGAGAACTGGCTCGACTCCCCGCCGTCAAGTACCGGCTGGGCGAGATGCCCTCGCGGTGGAGGAGCCGGGCCCAGCTTTTGCGATATTCAGTTTGATGACCTCCTGCCGTATTAGAGACCCTTGCTGCTTCTTGGTCTGTGATGTTCATCACCTCTTTGCGAAATGGCTCCCTCGGTCGGCTTATCCCCGTAAAAGGACTACAATGAACTGAGAGGGCAGGAAAGCCCTCTGCGCGGGCCGAGGTGGTTTATGACGCTGACTGTTATGGCTGTGATCTTCGGAGTTTTCGCTATTGGTCTTATCGTCCTCCTGATCTACAAGAGCACGCTTACCATGCATCGGGATGACCAGTTGTTTCTGGATGACGCGAGTTCGCATATGCACGATGAGCAGACGGAACTGCTGGCCAAGCTCAACCGGCTTGCCATTCCAGTGCGCGTGTTCAGCATTGGGTCTGGAGTATTTCTGCTGGCGCTCGTGGGTGTGTGGCTTTACCAGGGCCTGAACGCGGCATAGTACGGTCGAAAGCCGCGACTTGCGAGATCCGGCCATGCTCGCGCATCGCAAAGGCGGGATCGTTGGCGCGTCGTTGCGAGCAATCACCACGATTGCTCATTGACCGGATCCCGATTACTGCACCCGGTGTTCGCGTCACTACAATTTTGGGAAAGTGTTTGCGCTAAGAAGTGCCCCAGGGGCGACACGCGTTCTCACGTACAACTCAACACAACACACAACGGGGCCGGAAACCTCTGAGACCTCAAAAATGATCCAGATCCCCGCCTGGTACGGTCGTCCGCGGCTTCTGACCCAGCACTGCCAGCCCCCGCGCCTGAACCAGGCGATCCCACGGCCCGGCCTGCCAGTTGTCCCGCACCTTCTCGGGATGGTTCCACGGCGGCAACGTCAACATCAGATGCCGGGCCGTCGAATGCACATACGGCTCATACATCGTCCGCAGCTTGGCCAGCTTGCCCCGCCCATAATCATCGCTTCGAAGTTTCAACCCCGCCGACTCCAGGGCCGCGCGCAACATTTCGTACTCCGAATCCGCTAACCGCTCCGGCTCCGCCGGATCGTACTTTGCGTTCACCACCTGCGTGAGGTC
The DNA here is from genome assembly GCA_963743105.1 of Terriglobia bacterium. Taxonomy (GTDB): domain Bacteria; phylum Acidobacteriota; class Terriglobia; order Terriglobales; family Acidobacteriaceae; genus Sulfotelmatobacter. Next base: position 127,765 of record CAVUOS010000014.1, on the reverse strand, counting down.
GACCGCCGCGTGCCGGGCCATGGCAAACGTCAGCTTCGCCTGGCCCGGATGCACTCCCTCAATTCCCGTCAGCACCAGCGAAGTCACGTCCAGCATCGTGGTCAGCGCCGCCACCCACGATTGATTGCTGTGTTGGGATCGAAAGAACGCCAGTACCGGATAGGAAATCTGCGACTCCAGCAATTCCGCCGACCAGCGTTCCCAATCGCGCAGCACCTCATCCAATACCTGCTGATCCATGCCCGGATCTTCCGTTCGCCCCGCCAGCCGCACCAGCAACTCAACCGCGGCCGGAGGCGATCCCGCCCGGGCATCGAGCATTGAAATCTGAATCTCTCTGCGCGAGAACGACGAGTACACCACCGGGATGTACCCGATCACCACGCCCAGAAAGGCAAACCCCATCCCGGCTTCAATCACCGACAGCGCCCGCGCGCCGCCCGAGGTCGGCACGATGTCGCCGTATCCGAGCGTGAAAAACGTCTCCCCGCTGTGATACAGAATCTTGCCGAAGTTGAGCCGCTCTCGGCTGAGCTGTTCATGCCCGCCCATCCCATACTGAATCAGGGCAAAGCCAAAGATCAGACCCGCCGCCCAAAATCCCAGCAGCAAAATCAACGACAGCGGCCCGAAATATCCCAGAAAATTCTGCTGCCGCGACGCCGGCTTGATGCGGCTCGCAACCTTGCGCCACGGAATCCAGGTCCGCCGATAAAAGTAAGCGGTGAGCCTGAAATTCCGCAGCACCCGCCGCGGCAGCACCACAGTCTCAAACGCATCCAGCAACACCACCCAGATGATGGCCACGCCAGACATAACGCCGACGATGTGCACGTCAGAAGTCATAAATTACGAGACGGAAGTTATCCGTTGTAGATGCGTTGGGAAGGTTATCAGATTCCGCTCAAAACCACGGCCGACATCACCGCGGAAAAAGGTCATCCGCGATCGCCCGGTGCATCCGTGGTGGAAGAGAGGCCCTTTAAGGGCCGCGTGAAGCGACGGAGAACAATGCGGGCTTTAACCCCAGAGGGTGGGCGGCTTATTGCGGCTTCGTCTGCCCCTGCTGCGGCGCAGGCGGTGTCTGCGTGGATCCCGCGGGAGGCTTCGTTGCGGGAGGAGTCGCCGCCTTCGCTGGCTTTTTCTTCGCCGCCGGCTTCTTCGGAGGCTCCGTATCATCCACCACAATCTTCTTCGGAGGCGCCGCCTCGACCTCCGCCTGCAGCGTTTTCAACTGTGTTCGCAGCCGCGTCAGCTCCGCTTCCTTGGACGACGACAAATTCTCAATCCGCTCCGCCAGCTGCTTCCGCGTCCCCTCGAACGCGCTCAGATCGTTCGACAGCGCTTGCAGATCATCCTTCGACCCATAGGCGGCCGCGTCCTCGGTCACATTGCGCAAGACGTCATACAACGCATCGAGATTTCGATACAGCTTGAACGTCGGTGGCAGATCCTCCGGGGCATTGCGCAGTTGCGCCATGATCTCCGGCAGAGCGCCTTGTAGGTTCCTCTGAATCGAATCCACATTCCCCAGTGCCTGCTTTTTGTACGACCCATCCGCTTTCCACCTGTCGATTCGCAGCTTGCCTAAATCTGTCTGCGTATTCTTCGACGCCGCTTCGATCTGCGACAGCATTCCATTCAACTGTGTCACCGACGCGTAAGAAACAGGTTGACCCTGAGGAGCGCCATTCGCTGCGCTGGCCAGTGGCGCCGGCCCCGATTGCGCCAGAGCCGCCGCGATGCAAGTGAGATACAGACCGGGAGACAGTATAAGATTTCGTTTCATTGGTAGCGTTTCGTAACCGAGCTCATCAGGATACTACATGCAACTCCGTAATCATCATCAGGTAAATGCCTGACCGCAAGCGACGGTCTCCCAACCCGCTGTCGGGCAGCCGTCTCCCCTAGGCTGCCGACCGTATTCTCACGCCCAATCTTCCTCGCAGCCCATTCGACTCCGCTCGCCCGCAGCGCGATAATGAAACCGATGCTCCCTCTGTCCTCATCTCTCGTACTCGTCGTCATCGCATTGCTTGCCCAGGCAACTCTCGCGCAGGACACACCCCGCCGCCTTATCCTCAAAGACGGCTCCTACCAGCTTGTCACCAAATACGAAGTGAAAGGCAATCGCGTCCGCTACTACAGCACCGAACGCGAGGACTGGGAGGAACTTCCTAACTCCCTGGTCGACTGGCCCGCCACGGAAAAATACGAGACAGATCGCGCCGCCGAGGCCTCTTCCCCAGCAGCCGTCGAACTCGACAAGGAACTGGAACGCACTGAGGTCCCCTTGCCCGAGGTCGCGCCAGGACTGCGCATCCCGGAAGATTCGGGCGTATTCCTCTTGGACAACTTTCAAAGTGAGGCTCAGCTCGTTGAGATTAATCAGACCGCCGGCGACATCAACCGTGATACCAAGATCAACATCTTTAAGGGCGCTATGAATCCGGTCGCTGGACTCAAGCACACGATCGAACTCGAAGGCGCTCACGCTGCCATCCAGGCGCACGTCGAGGTGCCCGCGCTCTATATCAAGCTCGACGACGCGCCGGCGGCCGAGCCCGGAGCTCGGGCCGATGCCTCGCCCGCGTCCGAACCACAAAAGCCACAACAACCTGCGCAGGCCGCGCAACCGCCGACAAGCTTCGATCGCTTCCTGATCCTCCGCGTCGAAGTCAAAGGCAACAAGCGCATCGTGGGCGGCGTCAAGCGCCAGGTCAGCGGCAAAGTCTCCCACGAGCAGCACTCCGTCAAGACGACCATCAACAACATCAAGGGCGGATGGCTCAAACTCACTCCCACCGAGCACCTCACCCCCGGCGAATATGCCCTGGTGGAAATGGCCGAGAAGGGCGCAATGAATCTCTACGTCTGGGATTTCGGCGTGAACCCCAAAGCACCGGCCAATCCTAATCCGTGGAAGCCGGACGTACCCGTGAAATAGGCTTCAGGCTTCAGAAAGGCGAGTCGGTTGTGGAGCAGAATGCAAGGATTCTGAGCATGTTTACTAAGAATGTTCCTGCAGGAACACTTTGACGATTGGCCGATTTGCTTTTGATGAAATCTCTTTTCATTCCCAAGAAAACCGCGATCCGCGTAGCCCTTTGCGACGACTGGCAACTGGATCTGTTGCAACCGGTACGTCTGGAAGCGCGACGCGAGCTACTGCTTGAAAGCCACAAGCATGCTGCTGTACAGTTACTTCGTCATGCCGAGGCAAGTTTTGTGGATCGAAATCCACTCCTTTCTTCCACATCGTTAAGGCGATCGTGGCGATCTTGCGGGCCAGGGTCAGACGCGCCATCGTCGGCCGGATCCCCTTCTCCACTCGAGCCATGTAGAACTCGTGCAGGGGGCCAGGACGTGTGCTCATCGAGCCATTTCAGAAGTTCGCCGTTGCCGTAGGTGGTATCCGCGGCCAGAGTCTGGGGCAGGTAGCCGTAACGTTCGCGATAGCGTTCGATCATGTCACGGGCCGCTACGCTCTCCTGACTCATCCGTGCCGGCGTAGCTTGCACTCCCACGATGACGCAACTTGCGTTATCCACCAGATAATTGTCGTAGTAGCCGAGCCGTGCCGGACCGCCTTTGGTCGCATAGGTCGAGTCGGGATCCGTAGTCGAGACTTTGTCTTGCTGCGCAACCGCAGGTTCGACCGGGTTCTCCCGCTCCAGTTCGACTAAATACTCGCGCACCGTGTGGTTCACCTTAGCCACTTCCGCCAGTTGTTCGGGGGGAACGCGGCTGTGATGATCCGCATTGGCCTGAATGAAACTGCCGTCCACCGACATGTGCTTGCCCTTCACCAACCCCGCTGCCACGCAACGGGCGACGATCTCCTCAAACAACTCCTGAAACAAATTCGATTCCTGGAATCGTCCATGCCGGTTCTTGGAAAACGTAGAGTGGTGGGGAATCTCTTGATCGAAGCCCAGTCCGGTGAACCATCGCCACGCCAGATGCATGCGTAGCTCTTCCACCAGTTTCCTTTCACTCGTCACACCGTAGAGATAGCCGACCAGCAGCATGCGCAGCAGCAGTTCGGGATCGATCGATGGCCTTCCCGCGTCGCTATAGCGGTCCTTCAACTTGGCTCGAATAAATTCGAAATTGACGTGGCGATCAATGAGGCGTAGCAGATGATTTTCGGGAACCTGATCTTCTAAGCGGAAGTAATAAAACAGCGACTCCCCGCGGGCTTGGTGTCCCATCATGAGCAGGCCTCCAAAGGCAATCGTGAACAGCAGCATCGAGTACTCTGGCCTGCTTATAACCCGAACCTTACAACCCGACAAGCATCAACTGAGGGACTTTTTCAACAGACACGCCTGTTTTCAACAGTTACGATCCATGCACGAATGCCTGGAATGGCGGCGATGAAAGAGTCGCAAGGTCCTCACTCTGACTAGAGGTATAATTCGGGCACTTTTTCTCGGGCGACAAATCCCGCTAGGAGGCCAGGATGGCACTCGTTCTGATCACAGGAACCAGTAAAGGCATCGGCTATGAAACCGCGCTCGCGTTCGCGCGCGCTGGACACAACGTGCTCGCGACTATGCGCAGTCCCTCGCGTTCGCCGCAGCTCGCCGAGGTTGCCAGTCGCGAGAATCTTGCCATCAGGATTCTCTCCATGGATGTGGACTCCGACGAATCCGTTACTGAAGCCTTCAAGACAATTCACCGCGAATACGGACCGGTCGATGTGCTCGTCAATAACGCGGGCATCGAGCGCGCCGGCTCGATTGAAGAGCTTCCGCTAACGGAATTCCGTGCCGTCATGGAAACCAACTATTTTGGTGCGCTCCGGTGTATTCAGGCGGTGCTACCGCAGATGCGCCAGCGCCGCAGCGGATGCATCATCAACGTCAGCTCAGTTGCTGGCCAGATCAGCAGCTCGCCCCTCACACCGTATATGGCGACTAAGTGGGCTCTGGAAGCGCTAAGTGAAGGACTCGCGGGAGAGATGAAGATGTTCAACGTGCGCGTCGCGGTTGTCCAACCGGGCATCATCGATACCGAGATGGCGCACAGGCTGGAGGTCGCTCCAGACTCATCCTATCCACAATACGTGCGCATTGCCGCTATTTTTGAAGTGTCGCTGCAGAACAATCCGGTGCCCCCTTCGGATGTTGCGAAGAAGATTCTCGAGGTCGCCGAAAGTGGAACCTGGCAACTGCGTCACCCGGTTGGACCTGGGGCGGCGGCGTTCCTGCAATGGCGCAAGAGCTTCACCGATGAAGAATGGGTCGCTTTGTATTCTGCCGATGACGAGACTTGGTACGCTCGCATCGAACAGGATTTTGGGATGAATACGCGGCCCGAACTCCTTAAGAGGGTCGCGAGCTAGAGAAACACTGGCAAGCAAAGAGACTCCTCTCGAGTCGTCTGTGTTGTCGGTACTGAAGCGCCGGGAATATCTTTCGGACCTCACCCATTAGCAACCGCCGGATGGCCCACTTCCCTACGACCGCCGTTCGGTGTTGCTAGAGGGATTGAGGGATACATAATATTCGTCTTGTTTGGCGAAGTATCCCGATTGCGCTCATCTTCCGATGAGTTTCAAACTCCTCAGATCGAAAGAACTCGAAATTTGAGCGCAAAGGCCTGCTTTCGACAGTTATGGTTCAAATTGCTCGCGATGATGAGGCATAATGCATTGAGAATCAGAGCATGAAACACGCAAAGGCCATTCTGGTTGGTATCGTGCTCTTCGCGCTGGTGCACAGCGCGATAGCGTTTGTTCCCGACAGAGTGATGAACGCGATATACCTCATCATGGCTTGGGCTCTCCTCATCGGCATTCTGCTGGTGGTTTACGGCACCCTCGTGAAGAACGGTTGGGGCGTAAACTTAAAGCCCGTGACCTGCCCTTGCTGCAATCGTGCGATGCCGAAGGTACGTGCTCCCAAGTCGCTGCGTGAGGCACTTTGGGGAGGCGGCACTTGCGTGAATTGCGGGTGTCAAATGGACAAATGGGGCCGTCAGACTACGACGTCGCATTAGTTGTTGCAAAATCTCGTTGGTGTTGAAAAAGTCACCGAGTTGGTGCTTGCGAGGGCGACAACAGCAAGGTTATAAGCAGACGAGAGTTAATGATGCTGCAGGCGATCGCCAATCTCGGAGGCTGGCTGCTTATGATGGGGCAACACGACCGTTCGGAGTCGTTGTTCTACTACTTCCGCATCGAAGATCAGGTTCCTGAAAACCACTTGTTACGTTTCATAGACCGCTACGTCAGTTTCGATTTTGTGCGTGAGAAGTTGCGTGCATCCTACAGCGAAACGGGGCGACCGTCGATTGATCCGGAAGTGTTGTTGCGGATCCTGCTGCTGGGGTATCTCTACGGCATTACCAGTGAGCGGAAGTTGCTGGAAGAACTGCGTATGCACTTGGCGTGGCGCTGGTTCACCGGATTAGGGTTCGAGCAGGAGATTCCCCATCACTCGACGTTCTCGAAGAACCGGCATGGCCGCTTTCAGGAGTCGAACCTGTTTCAGGAGTTGTTTGAGCGCATCGTAGAGCAGTGCATCGCGGCGGGTCTGGTGGAGGGCGAGCAGATGTCGGTCGATGGCAGCTTCATCATGGCGAACGCAGGCCATCACAGTCGTATCCCCCGCGAACAGTTCACGGAGGCAGCGCAAGTGAACTATGGGGCGCGGAAGTACCTGGAAGAACTAGAGCAGGAGAACGGCGATGGCGAGCCTATCCATCAGCAAGACAAGGTGTCGACCACCGATCCGGATTCGACGTACCTGACCAAGGGAAATCGCGCTGCCGAACTGGGTTACTTCGATAACTATCTGATCGACAATGAAAGCTGTGTGATCGTTGGGGTGCAAGCGACGGCCGCCCGCTTGAGTCAAGAGAGTGCGGCGGCACGCGATATGATCGATCGCTACTGCGAACGATATGGTCGGCGGCCAAAGGGGGTGGCAGCCGATAACACCTACGGCAACGGGGAAATGCTGCAATGGCTCGATGAACGTGGGATTACACCTTACATTCGCGTGAAGGAAGGTCCGAACTCGCCCCCTGATCTCTACGGAATCGAGAAGTTCACTTACGTGCCGGAAGAAAACTGCTATCTCTGCCCCGCAGGCAAGCGCCTCAACTACGTGGGTATTAACAAACGGAACCGTGCGCACCGGTACTACTCGACGGTTAAGCGCTGTCGAGGATGTGGGCAGAAGCCGCAGTGCACGCACGGCAAGTTCCGTACGATCGCGATCCATACTTGCGAAGCGGCAAGACAGAAGGCCGATGAGGTAGCCAAGACCCCGGAGTTCGCCGTGGCGCTACGCAAGCGACGGAAAGTGGAGGCTCTGTTCTCGGAACTAAAGAACCTGATTGGATTGCGGCGCTTGCGCCTACGCAGAATCAAGTTCGTGCGTGAACAGTTCTACCTAGCTGCCGTGGCACAGAACCTGAAACGACTGGTGCGGTTCCTCCACATGAGAGCGCAACCAGCGATGGCAACCGCGTAAGAAACAGACTACCGCACGAAAAACACGAACCGGAAGAAACTCCCCAGAGCAGAAAACACGTCTTCGAACCGAGTTTTTCAACACCAACTCGCCATTACACTCAAAATCCCCCGGCGGGGGTTTTGAGTGAAATGGCCTTCTAGGTCAGTTGGCGAGCCAAGCTACTCCTCCAGTTCGGTATCTTCTGGCGCGTCAGTCGGGCTCGAAAACTCCATGCGATAGCCGTCAGGATCAGTCACCGGCACAACCCACAAGCGGTTTCCCACAGATGGACGATTCCGGGTCTGGATTCCGCGCGATTTGAACTCGCGATAGAGCCCCAGGGCGTCTTGGCACTGAAAACAGACGTTGACTCCACTTCCCAGCGTTTCCTTCGGCTGGCGTTCCGGCAAAAACTCCTGCAGCATAATCGCAGCCTCGCCAAGCTCCAGCCAGCACCAGCGAATCCTCCCGTCGGGCTTGTAATCATCTTGACCATCAGCCTGATCTGGAATCCACCAGCGCTTCATTTTGAACCCAAGCCCGTCCACATAGAATCGCAGCGACGCTTCCATGTTGGTCACGCCGAAAAGCGGCACCGCCTGCTTTACGTTCGCGCTCGTCATGGTTTCGACCGGCATCATTCACCTCCCTCGGCATTTACGGCTCATTATGAATGGAAGCTGTAAGTGTTGCAAAATCCATTACACTCCGTCGAAAATCCTCTCCTAGATCTAGACAGCAGCCTGTGGCGGCAACTTGGTTTATGGGTGTGATGGTGACCTCATAGCCGAGCTTGCGAAGTGCTCGCGCCAGCATCTGGGCACGTTTCTTCTTTTCTCGCGGACCCACTTCGTGGCCTTGCTCGATAAATCGCACCCCTTCATGCAAGATCTTCCAAACTAGACGACAGAGCCGATGGGCAACCGCCCAGATGGCGGACTGATAGCCTAGGCGGGGCAGCAAACGCCGGAACACAGCTTGAAAATGACTGCCTTTCTTCGCCACCGCAGCGTGTGCTGCTTGGTTCAGCACTCGCCGCAGATATTTATTGCCTTTCGCGGAGCGACTGCTGTGGTTCTGCTCCGCGCTTTCCTCCTTGCCGGGACAGGTTCCCACCCACGACGTCAACTCCGCTGCCGATGGGAATGTACTGGCCTGAGCGCCCACCTCGGCGATGATTTGTTGCGCCGAATCCACTCCCAGACCAGGTACTTCCGCCAGTCGAATCACGGCGTCTTGATGCGACTTCATGGCTGCCGCGATCATGCTATTGAGCCGAGCCATTTGCTGATCGATCAACTGCAGTCGCTCAGCTGCAAGGCCAACATCTCCCCATGCACGGGCTGTGCTCTTCCCGTCAAAGCATCGACCAGTTGCTCCTCGGTGCACTGCAGCCGCTCACCACCCAGTTGCGCCAACTTCTTCGGGTCGGTCTCTCCGTTTGCCAAAGCATGCAGAATGCGCAACCCGCTGGCACCCAGTAGATTGCTGACGACAATCGACAGCTTGATCCGCATTTCTTCCAGCAAACACTCGATCTGGTTCTGCAGTCGTACTCGGTCGCGCGTGAGTTGCAGCTTCATGCGGGTCATGCTCCGCCAGATACGCTGTTCGCCGTTGGGCACAAAACTTAAAATCAGCTCGTTGGCGATCAGTCGCCGCACCAACCGCTCGGCATCCTTGAAATCATGCTTACGCCCACGTGGAGCACGGTTGGAAAACGCCTGCGCCAAGTGCAAACGCATGTGCGGCTCCAGTTCCAGCCACACCGACCGCCAGTACTGGGCAGTCGATTCCATCACCGCCTCTTCTACCCCCTGCTCCCGCAACCACGTCAATAGGCGCTGCAACTCGCTCGGCATCGTGACGAATCGCCGCCGCGCTGGTTTCTCTTCCGGCGTACTCGCATCCACCACAACGACCATCAACACTTTCTTGTGTACGTCAATCCCCGCGACCTTCATCGCTTCCTCCTGGCGTGGAAGCGGCAGAACGCACGCGAAAAAGGTTACACACCGTCACGTGCTACCACCCCTCCTTCTAGCAGGGGTGGCGCGACACAGATTGGTTCAAAACGCGCGTTCCCGATCAAACTCAAAAACGGCCTCACTTCATCCAGAGTGTAAACAGATCTTCGCCGTCCACGCTCCATCAGCGTACACGCACAACTCAACCCCATTTTCATGTCAATGGGTGGGCCGCAGGCCCATGGGAACTCAAAACCCCTTCAATGAGAGACAGACGCCTGATTGGAACGGTAGCTTGCCGTATCATGGCCCGCGATGAGGGAACAAGCCTATGGATGATGAGAAATTGAGCGGACTACAGGATCCTCCGAGATTCGGCGGGAAGCCGGGAGAACCTGTGCCAGCAGTTGATCCAGAGGACCTCGAAGCTGTTTGGCGAATTGCAAGGGAAGGCGAAGCCAATAACAGTAAAGCGGTAGGCTTTGAAATACTCAAGCAGGCGTGTAAACCGGGAGCCGATGTTCAGGCAGTTCAGCAGTCTGCTATCGGTCAACCTTGATCTGGCTAGTCTCCCGGTGCGCGCCAGAACAACTGGCACGATTCATGCGAGAGGGCCAGCCGACTTCAACGCCCGACGCTTGACGCCTGGGAAACCCTACTCCTGCAGCATCCCCCGCTGCGCCACTCCAATATTGTCCCGGGTGGAATTCTTCACCATGTACATCATTCCATCGGCCTGGCGGATTACATCATGGGCCGACCGTGCGTCATGCGGATAGGTGGCCACGCCAATCGACGCCCGCACATTCAGATTCAACCCTTCTTCCCGGCAGAACGCGCTGGCGCGCAGCGCATCGCGCAACCGTTTCGCCACCACCAGCGCCTGGTCCTTGCCGGTCTGCGGCAGCAGGACGACGAACTCATCCCCGCCATAGCGGAACGCAAAATCGATCAACCGCAACTGCGCCTTGATAAGATATCCGATCTCCGCCAGCAGCTTGCTCCCGATCAAATGCCCGTGCGTATCGTTCACGGTCTTGAAATGATCGAGGTCAATAAACAGGATGCTGAACTCATACCCGAATCGCGACGACCGGTACACCTCGGTCTCCAGCGTCTTATAAAGATGTCGTGCATTGTAGAGACCGGTGCAATCGTCGGTGATCGTCAGTTCCTGAATCTTCTCGACCCACCGCGCATTCTCGATCGCAATCGCAGCGTAGTCGCACAGCGCATTCAGGAAGAACAGCTCCGGCTCCTTGAATCGTTCCATGTCGACGTTCACCAGCTGGATCACGCCCAGCACCCGCAGCTTCGACCGCAGCGGCACACAGATGACTGACCGGGTTTCCCACTTCGTCGCATCGTCGACGCGGCTGGCGAAATACGGATCATTGCGCACGTCCGGCACGATCCGTGATTCTCCGTGCTTCGCTACCCACCCGGCGATCCCTTCGCCGACTTTCAGCCGCACGTTCTTCAGCGCCTCCGCCTTGTCCCCGACGGCGATGGCGAAATACAGCTCGTCGTGACCTTCGTCGACCATCAGGAGTGACCACGTATCCGGGCGGAAATATTCCGCCATCTTCTCCATGATGGTCTGCAGGATGGAGTCAAGGTCCAACGACGACGTGAGAGTCTTCGCCACGTCATGAAAAATCGTCAGCTCCTGGCTCTGGCGAGTCAATTGAGTGCCGGCCTCAGGCATGGAAATCCCGTTCAATCCTCACTGGTAGGGTGGCGTTCAAAAATTATAAGGGTCACTTTCGAGTACGGGCAATGAACGTTGGTAACCCGTACCCGTAACGCCAACCGTATCAATGCCACGGGCGTGACTCGGGAATGACGTTCTACCAGTCGGCCTGTCAGCCCGAAGGTCGTTCGTGTTCCGAAAGGATCTATATTCGGGACGACTCGATCATTATTGCGGATGTAGCGCCATGTTAACGTTTTGACAATGAAACTTGGTAATAACCGATTTGCCCAAGCTACGTCAAAACTCCATACGAGGGATAAATGCTGACCGATTTGCGTGACGCTGTGCGGCAGTTGAGGAAGGCGCCTAGCTTTACAGCAACAGGTTTGATCACACTGGCACTGGGTATCGGAGCTACGACGGCAATCTTTACCCTGGTTCACCAGGTGATGCTGAAGTCGCTGCCGGTGACCAAACCGGCTGAGCTGTGGCGGATCGGAGACAAAGTTCGCTGCTGCAACTGGGGTGGGTATACACAAGGCGAGGACGGCGATTTTGCGCTGTTCTCGTGGGAGGCGTACAAGCATTTTCGCACTCACACTCCGGAGTTCGAAGACCTTGCCGCGTTGCAGGCCGGCAATGCGCCTCTTGGCGTCCGCAGAGTGGGATCACAGGCACAGGTGGACACCCGCAACGGGGAGTATGTATCCGGGAATTTCTTCCGGACCTTTGGCGTGCAGCCGTGGATTGGCCGCCTGTTGACCGACGAGGACGATCAGGAGGGAGCGCCGCCCGTCGCGGTGATGAGCTACCGCATATGGCACGACAAGTACGGATCTGATCCTTCTGTCGTCGGAGCAGGCTACCAGATCAATGGAAATCCGTTCACGGTGGTCGGCGTGGCTGCGCCAGGATTCTTCGGGGCGAAGCTGGCTGGGTGGGGCATGCCGGACTTCTGGCTGCCACTGACCGCCGAACCATTGATCGATGGAGCGACGGCGCGGTTGAAACGGCCAAACACCAACTTCCTGGACCTGATCGGAAGAGTGCGTCCCGGAGTGAATCCCAAATCGCTCGAAGCAAAGCTGAAGGTCGAATTTTATGACTGGCTGGCGAGTCACGTTCCCGATATGGAACCGGGCGAGAAGCAGCTATGGCAACAGCAAACGCTGCACCTCGTTCCGGGAGGCGCCGGGGTGGCATCCTTGCGGGATCAGTATGAGGATGGCCTGAAGCTGCTTCTGGTGGCTGCCGGATGTGTACTGCTGGTGGCGTGCGGGAACGTGGCAAATCTGATGCTGGCGCGCGGGTTGAAGGATCGTGCGCAAACCTCGATACGAGTGGCGCTCGGCGCTCCGCGAACACGGCTTGTTCGCAAATCTTTGGTCGAGTGCATCATGCTGGCAGCGGTCGGGGGGGCCTTAGGCATAGGAGTGGCGTACGCCGGAACAAGGGTGATTTTGCATCTGGCTTTCCAGATTGGCGGCCCCAACAACTACGTGCCCATCAGCGCAGCTCCATCCTTACCTGTGCTCTTCTTCACACTGGGTATGTCCGTTTTGACGGGAATACTCTTCGGGATCGCGCCAGCGTGGATGACTTCGCACGCTGATCCCATCGAAGCGCTTCGCGGGGCAAACCGTTCGGTGTCTGGCGGTCGCTCGTGGGCGCAGAGATCGCTGGTGATCGCGCAGGCGGCGATGTCGCTCGTACTCCTCTCCGCCGCTGCCCTGCTCGGCCAGAGCCTGCGGAACTTGCAGCACCAGAAATTTGGATTCGAGACGCAGGGCCGGTATATCGCGTGGATCAATCCCACGCTGGGAAATTACAAGCCGGAACGAATGGAACCAATGTTCCGGCAAATCGACGATCACCTGCAGCAGATCCCCGGCGTGCGGATGGTGGCACCCGCGCTCTACGCCCCGATGACTGGCGATAGCTGGAATAACGGCGTTCGGGTGGAAGGTCAGCCAGAGCCGGGAGCCAAGGAAGATACAGGAGCGGGATTCGTCCGGGTAATGCCGGGATTCTTCGATGCTCTGGGCGCCAAAATCGTATCGGGCCGACCTATTACGGAAGAGGACACGGCGACGACGAGAAAGGTAGCCGTGATCAATGAAGCTTTTGCGAAGAGGTTCTTCAAAGACCAGAACCCGATCGGGCAGCATTTTGGGCCCGGCAAGGTCAAATATTCCTCCTCGTTCGAAATAGTCGGAGTCGTGCGAGACATGCGCTATATGACCTACGACTACAAAGACCCGGTGCGGCCGATGTACTGGGTGCCGGAGGCGCAGAGCGTGGAGTACGACGATCCGGCGTACGTGAGCGGCGAAATCTGGTCTCATTATCTGTACAACATCGTGATCTGGGCGCCGGGAGACCCGCCGGGAATGGAAGATCGCGTGCGCAAGGCGCTGGCAGACGTCGATCCCAATCTGGTTCTCTACGGCGTCGACCCGTATACCAAAGTCGTGAGCGCTGACTTCCAGCAGGAAGAAATGATCTCAACTCTCACCGCACTCTTCGGCGTGGTCGGGCTGGTCCTGGCTGCGGTCGGGCTGTACGGAGTCATGGCGTACACCGTGCAACAACGGACCGGAGAGATTGGGGTTCGGATGGCGCTGGGAGCGGATCGCATGAGGGTCTTAAAGATGGTGCTGCGCGGCGCCTTTTCCCAGATAGGCATCGGGATGGCGATTGGGATTCCCGCAGCGATTGGCGCCGGCAAACTAATGTCGGATCAACTGTTCGGCGTCAAGCCATGGAACCCAATCATGCTCGCGCTGGCGGTGCTGACGCTCGCCTTGGCTGCGCTGCTGGCATCGCTGGTGCCGGCGCGGCGTGCTGCAGGCGTAGAGCCCATGGTGGCACTGCGGAACGAGTGATCACGTCGGTGCGTACCTTCAATCAGTGCCGACAGATTGTGAAGGCCCGCAGTCTGCGAAGGCGAACCTAAAAATCCATCAACGAGTGCGTTCGAGCGATTTTGCACCCGGAGAGGGAGAGTCCCGGCCCGGCGTTGAAAGAATGGGATAGCGATATTTATCGTGAGAGCTCACATACCCAGTTAACTTCCCATGTCTTTCCGCCGTCTGACGAAAAAGACTGTTCCATTCGCGATGATTTAGGTGAAATGTTGAGCCAGACATAGCGCACAAGGACGGCGCGGCCTTCCCAAGTTTGCTGGTTGTAGAATTCACCCCGCGTTCCGTTGAACTGGCCCACAACAGGCGGAAGCTCGAGAGTACCCTTGTCGAGATCCACCAGGTAAATGCTCCACTGGTGCGATTCGTGATTATAGAGCCGGAGCGTTTGTGCCTTTATGCGGAGCTTGTGATCGGGACTGGAAACGTCAAACTCTTCGAAATTAGCGTTGCTGTCGAGAAGCTTTTTATGATTCGAGATGCCATTGTATTCGACCCAGACATTCGAACCCTTCAAGCGTTCGGGGAGTCGACGAACATGTGCTTTCCAGTCACCGATGAGAAAATCGAAATCGTGCGATCCGTCTCTCTGGGTAGCCGTTGATGCGTTGTCCGCGACCTGCGAATTGGGGAATCCCGAAAGTGCAGGAACTTTACCGAAAAAGAATGCCGCACTCATGACCGCCGGCAGGATGCATCGAAGTCGAATCGATTTCATGCCTGCCATGCTCGCATGCGTTTGAGAAGAAATGCAATGTCGCAGATCGAAGGAAACCAGTGGTTCTCGGTTGAAAACACGCCTCGGGCTGGGCTGCCGGCAACCGGAGTCTAGTCGATAACATCAGGCTTGCCCGTCAACTGTCCACAACTGGGTTACCGCATCGCTAACACAGGATCAGTGTGCTGGTTCCAGGACGATCTTTTGTGCACGCCAGTTCAAGAGCTCGCCGACGTACAGTTCATTCTCCGACGGACAAGCAATCTCGTGAATCCAACCGAACTGACCTAACTGTTTTCCAGACTTGCCGAACACGCCAAGAAGCTTTCCATCGAGGCTGAGCTTATAGATCCTTCCCGGAAACGCATCTGAGCTGAACAGCACTTGATGTGGCGGAGGGGTGATGCAAATGGCCCAAGGAGAACCTGGCATTCTCGAACCCGAGGGATGATCTGTTTTGTTGCCAATCGCGGGTCTTGCATCTGACGGAACCGGGATATCGATAATGATCTGGCGCAGGAATTTACCATTTGTGTCGAATACTTGTATGCGATGGTTCCCGCGGTCCGCCACATAAATATTGTTTTGCGCGTCAATAGCAATGCTGTGCGGAGTGTGGAATTGACCGGGTTTGTCCCCGGGTTCGCCCCACGACGTCAGCCAATTGCCATCCTTATCGACCTTGGCAATTCTTGAATTTATGTACCCGTCACTTATATAGGTATTGCCTGCGGAATCCCAAGCCACATCCGTCACTTGTCTGAACAATCCATCTTCGGGTGGCAGAGGAGGTTGGACTTCTTTCAGCGGCCCAGTCCCATCGTCTGACGCCTCTTGCCTGCGCCCGAAAACCATGGAGACTCGGCCGTCGGGAGTGAATTTGACCACAACATCCGAACCCTTGTCGGTGACCCAGATGTTGTCCTGCGGATCAATTTTGACCGTGTGTGCGTAGGACCAGGCATAGAGGTTGTGGCCGATCTCCCGCAGGAATTTCCCATCCGGACCGAATTCCAGCAGCTGCGCCGCGGCCGCACCATAGGCGGGACCGGTTGTGTTGCCGCGAGAGAACACGAAGATGTGGCCTTTCGAATTCACGGCCACACCAGTAACCTCGCCAAAATAGAGGTCCGCCGGAAGGTGCAAGAAATCAGGCACCGAGCGATACTGAATTTCGGGCACCGCAGACGTTTGTGCGGAAAGAGAACAGGTCTTGGACGCAATTGCCAGCAAAAGGAGAATTGTCGAGCGCTTCATTTCCACTCCAATCTTCGTACCCGGTTCAGGAATCGGATTTTGAAATGCCTTGCAGAACCGACCAGACGAATCGTGGTCAATATAGCGCACATAGTCCAATCCGAGATTGCGATTGGTTGGTCGGCTGACCGGAAGGTATTCTTGCCTGACTAGCCGCTATGGGCAATGGCCGGGACCGGCCTCCGACGCTCGCTGCATTTCTGGCCAAGGAGCGACTCCCTCACAGTGTCCTCAGTGAAAGGCTTTATAATCGCACCTGGATGAAAACGATCCTGCTGGCGCTGCTTCTGGCTGCACCCGCCCTCGCCCAAACTCCCGACCCCAAATCCATCCCCGTCATCGACGGCGCCCTCGGCCCCTGCACCGCCGACTTCACCATCACTGACACCGCCAACAAGCCCATTTACCTGGCCAAAATTAAAGTCCACATCGCCTACGGCTTCATGAGCGCCCACAAACTCGACCTTGAAGTCAGCACCAACGTCGATGGCAAAGCCCGTTTTACCGGCCTGCCCGATCGCGTCAAGCGGGGACTGTTCTTCGACGCCTCCGAAGGCGACCGCACCGGCAATGCCTTCGACGACCCCTCCAAAACCTGCCAGGCCCAGTTCACAGTGACCCTGCGCAAGCCAACAACCTCGCAACAATAGGAGCAACTCCCGAAGCGCGCACAACGCAGCAATTGAGATCGCACCGAAGACGAGACGAGCTTAGCGAGGCTTGCCCCCCAACCCGGTAGAGGTGGCTACCGAGCCTGATCGAGCCCGACGCGGCGCACCAAGTCCTCAAAACGGGGATCGCCGCGGAGGGGATCAAAGAAGGGATGCACTTTGAGGTATTGGATAATCGATGACTGTTCCTTGTATGCCTGCTCAAGCCAGGCAATCGCCCGTTCGTTGTCCCCGAGTCCCAGATAAGCGTTCACAAAAGCCGCGGTCGGAATATACCTTTTCTGCTGCCGTCGTTTTAATTCATCAAGAAGACGGAGTGCTTCGGCGCGACGCCCAGCATGCGCATACGCCCTAACAAGCACGCCGATCACAGCCGGACTACGATCTGTGAGAGCGAGCGCGTTTTCCAGCACCGAAATCGCTTCGTCCGCTTGACCGTTTGCGATCAGCGCGAACCCCAGAAACCAGTAAATCGAGCCATCATTAGGGCGCACTGCCAGAGCGCTTCGCAGTTCTCGAATGGCTTCATCGTAATGCCGTGAGTGAAATAGGATCCACCCAACGTTATTGCCGCCAACACCGAGCGGGTCCAGTTCTCGGGCACGCCGGGACCACACCTGCGCCTCCTCCGTGCGCCCCTGACACAGCAACCATCCCGCATATGCCAGGTGCGCCCCGGCGTCGTTCGGCTTCAACTCGAGCGCGAGCTTGTATTCGCCCTCGGCCTCTCCCCACTGCCATTGTTCCTGATATACAACCGCCAGCAGGCCGTGTGCTTCGGCAAGCGTTGGGTCCAGTTCCAGCGCCTTTCGGGCGGCGCTGATCACTTTTGGCCGCACTTCACTCGGGGAAGCCCCGCCGATGCCGCTTGTGGCGAGTGCGTCATAAGCGTTTGCAAGGCCAAGGTGAGCCGGTGCAAACGCCGGGTCCTTCCTGATCGCTTCCTCAAAATAAGCAATGCTTTTCTCCACTGCTGCTTTGCTGTAGTTTTCGACGAACAGCCCCTTGAGATAGCTCTCATAGACCTCCGGCGAGACTGGGCGCGCGGCTATCAGCCTGGCGCGTTCTGCGCCGCTGACCGAGACCTCCACTCTTGCAGCAATAGCTTGTGCCACCTCGCTCTCAAGAGCGAGGGCATCCCCGACTTCGCGGTCGTAGGTCTCGGACCAGAAGTGTTCGTCGGTGGCACAGCGAATTAACTGGGCGTGAACGCGGATGCGATTGCCCTCCCGTACGACGGAGCCTTCGACAATAGCATCGACGCCCAGGGTTTTGGCGATCTCCGGTACGGCGGTGTGGGTATCCTTGTAGCGCGTGACAGATGTATGAGAGATGACGCGAAGCCCGCGGATCATGGATAGGCGTCCGATAACCGCCTCAGTCATCCCCTCGGCAAAATAGTCCTGCGTCGGATCGCCCGAGAGGTTTCTCAGCGGGAGCACAGCCAGAGACTGGATTTTGGGCCGTGTCGCAGTCCCGGTGCGGCCGCGGGTCGTGATATAAGTGACGGCTACCAGACCAAGGACCGTGATCCCGCACAGAACAAGCCAGCGGCGCGCCAAGCGGCGTTCGCTTGGTCTGTGTTCAGCTTCCTCCTCTTCCGACGCTTCGGCCCTATTTTCTTTCTCCTCCTCCAAACGTAGCCCACGACCTTGCAACCAAGCGTCGAGTTCGGAACTGTAGGCGTAAACCGAGCCCCGCCTCTCGTGGACGTGGCGATGAACCGGCATGCCCTCACGCTTTTCCCAGCGTTGGACGGTACTGACGTCCCGTTTTACATAGGTGGCAATTGCCTTCCAGGAATCAAGGGGGACCTCGGCGGGCTGGCCAGACGACTCTGGAGAAGAGACTGGCGAGGGATCCTTCATATACGACTCCCTATCCCGGACCTTGCCGAAAGGCGCCGAATTCTAACACGCGGACGCTAACACGGCAATTAAGCCGCATTACACCGCAAACGTGCCTGTGCGGCCTTTTGCAGCTTGCTCCTGTCGCTGGTCAGAGGGATTCTCACACCAAGCCAACTAGGAGGCTATCTATGACAGTACGCAGGATTCTCGCTCGAGCGCTTTTGGTCTGCCTGGTCGCAACCGCAGTTCTGTGCGTGTTCAAGTTCAGTGCCCACGCGACTCCACCTTCAGGTTTGTCGTTCACCCTCGTCGGACGGGCAACCCTGCCGGAGTTCAGCGTGAAGAGAAAGGATAAGGCGCTGGACTGGGAAATGGAAATGGAGGCGGAACAGCCTGTTGATTTGGCCACGCAGATCGTAACCTTTCAGCCCGGTGGCTACAGCGGCTGGCACACTCATCCCGGACCTGTGTTCTTCACGGTGCGGACAGGTACGCTGACCGTTTACGAGGGTCACGATCCTACCTGTTCACCGCACGTCTTTACCGCGGGAACCGGGGCGGTTGAAGCCGCGACCAGCCAGCATATCCATATGGTAAGAAACGAGACGGGAAGCATCGCAGAGGCGGTCGTGACGTACATCGTCCCGGTGGGTGCAAACCCGCTCCGTACCGACCTTCCAGACCCGGGCAACAGCAACTGCCCGTTCTGACGGCAGATAGACTTCAACCATAAAACGCCTGACCTTGGGGGCCAAGGGGGGTGCCCCATCCTTGCCGAGTGCGACAGGGTGGGGATTTTGACGTCCTGTGCCGCGGCCCGATTCTTCATCCAGTATCTAATAGGATCGTCCGCGGGCTGGAGGCACAGTCGGCGATTGTTCCGCATCTCCAGAATCCAACCCCGGGAGGTCTGAGGTCCCCTGCCGCCCCGGTTACCCAGCCCCTGTCCGTCCGTCCCGTAGCGCGCTCTCGCGTGTTGTCCTATGATGTTGCCAACACACACCCGAAGGATCTTTAGAACGTGGGCGAGTTCGGCGACAAATTCCGCAAGGCGCGCGAGAAAAAAGAGCTCTCGCTCGACGACGTTTCCAACGTCACCAAGATCAGCACGCGCATGCTGCAAGCGATCGAAGAGGAACACTTCGACTTGCTTCCCGGCGGAGTCTTCAATAAAGGATTCATCCGCGCGTACGCCAAGCACCTCGGCCTCGATTCCGAGAATGCCGTCAACGACTACCTCGCATGCCTGCGACAGGCGCAAATCGATTCCCATGAAGGATGGGATGCGGCTGAGCGCCGTAGCCCATACGCGCCGGTGGTCACGAAGGCAGCGCCGGTTCCGCCCATCAAGCCGGAAGCTAAAGTCCAGGCGCCCGTCAAGCCGGAGGTCAAGGTCCAGGCGCCCATCAACGTCGAAGAACTCCCTGAGTTGCACCTTCCACGCCCCGAACATATCCGAGCCGCGAAGAAGGAATACTTCGGCCGACCCTCTTCGGGGATTTCCTGGATACGAATCGCCGCCGCCACTTGCCTCCTGCTCGCGGTGTTCTTCTTGTGGACCCGACATTCCCGCAACAGCCGAACGGCAGGGGCGTCGAGCGGTTCGCCGGCCTCCGCGCCATCGACTACAGCTTCTGCAGCGCCAGTGCAAAGCACGCCGCCCCCGTCATCTTCTGCAGCGCCAGTGCCCACCGCATCTGCGACGCCGACGCCCACCGTCAGTTCGTCGGCGCGCCCTTCAAGCGAATCGCAGGAGTCCTCATCAGAAAATCCGCCGCCTGCCAAGCGCGCTCCTGCTCCTGTCCTGCCGGCGGGAACCAGCGCAGATCCGAATGCGGTCAAGGTAGAAAAGAAGGGTGATGTGACCATCCGTTCCTTCGGCGCGACGGCCGCGAAACCCGCCGAGAAACCTGCGGCCACGCTCAAACTAATCGTCCGCGCCAGCGAAAGCACCTGGATCTCCGTCACCTCTGACGGACAACTCCTCACCCAGGAAACTCTCATCGCACCCGCTGCCACTTCCTTCCATGCCACGCGCGAGCTGGTCGTCAGGGTTGGCAACGCAGCCGGAGTCAGCTTTCTTTGGAATGGCGAAGAGATCGCGCCCCAGGGCGCTGAAGCAGAAGCCAAGACCTTCATCTTCGACGCGCAAGGCATGCACGCTGCCGCCACGCCACAATCGACACCACAGTGAAGGCGCCAATGTAGCCCGGACGCATCCGTCCGGGGTGCGCAAAACGCGCAATTGAACACTGCCGAGCCCTCTTCAATCCCGGGTGGCCCTACCGTTATTTTTTTGCAAGGATAGACATTCGATGCTCTAACCTCCGTCAAACGTTTTTATTTCTTCCCCGTCGAAGTTATGTTCGTATATCAAGCACACGAAGGCGTCGGCGTAGGGGACACGCCAACACAACACGTCATTTCGGAGAACTCCATGAGCACGACTCTTCAGACTGTTCCCGCCGTGGCAGCGCCTGCGGCCACCTCGCGCATCGCATCGGTCGATATCATCCGCGGCGCCGTCATGGTCATCATGGCCATCGATCATGTCCGCGTCTACTCCGGCCTTCCCGCGGGCGGCCCCACTCCCGGAATTTTCTTCACTCGATGGATCACGCATTTTTGCGCGCCCGCTTTCATCTTTCTCGCCGGAACCAGCATCTTCTTCTACGCCCGCAAGCATGCCGACGTTTCGCGCTTCCTCCTAATCCGCGGCCTCTGGCTCATTCTCCTCGAGCTCACAATCCTCCGACTCGCCTGGACCTTCAACTTTGATTTTGCACACTACGAAATGGCCGGCGTCATTTGGGTCATCGGATGCGGCATGATCCTGATGGCGGCTCTGGTCAAACTGCCTCTCCCCATCTCAGCCGCAGTCGGCGTGATGATCATCGCCGCTCACAACCTGATGGACCCGCACATCGGAAAACTGCTGGAAGGAATGGACGGAAATAGATTCTCCGCGCTCTGGAAGATTGGCTACGTCGGATTTTTCGCAGGCCCCGTACAGTTCGGCCCTGATGGCCCCAACCTGATCGTGCTCTACTCAATCGTTCCCTGGATCGGCGTCATGGCTGCAGGTTACGCCTTCGGCAAGGTGCTTTCCCTCGAACCCGCACGCAGAAAACAAATCTGTTTATTAATAGGCCTTGGAGCAGTCACTCTCTTCTTGCTGCTTCGCGGCTTCAACCTCTATGGTGACCCGCGCCCCTGGCATCGTTCCGTAATCTCCCAGAACGGCGCGCCGCCTATGCCAGCTGTTCTGTCTTTTCTCAATTGCACGAAATATCCAGCCTCACTCAACTTTCTGCTGATGACCCTGGGACCGATGATTGGGTTCATTCCGCTTCTCGAAAGCGCATCCGGCGCTTTTTCCCGCGTCATCGCCATGTTCGGACGTGTCCCATTTTTTTTCTACGTCCTTCACATTCCCCTGATCCACGCGCTTGCACTAGTCGTCTCCAAGATCCGCCTTGGCTTCGTCAGCCCGTGGCTGTTCACCAATCATCCCATGGGCAACCCGGAACCACCCGAAGGTTATCCGTGGAGCCTTCCACTGCTCTACCTGGTCTGGGCAATCACAGTCGCGCTGCTCTATTTCGCCTGCCGCTGGTTCGCCGATTTGAAGGCCAAGGGCACGGCCTGGTGGCTCAAATACATTTAAATTTTGAATGTATCCCCGGGTCTAGGTGGAAAACGTGGCCGCCCGGCAAAGAGATTAGAACTTATCTTTGTGTCTGGTGGTCAGTCGCCCCAGGACGAATTCCTGGACCACACTGCTGACCATGCGCTCGCCGGTGGAGATGAAGAAATTCTCGAACACCAGGTTGGCGCCGCGGTTGGACTGCGGATAGTACAGGTTGGAGAGAGCCGCCGACCCCAGATCCCCGCCGATGCTCGAGTAGTTTGGCTGCCGCTGTCCGTTGTCGCCTCGGCAGACGAATGGGCTGGAAAGCGCGTGCAGGGCGCGGGATTTGTTGCTTCCGGTTCCCTGGTAGTAGTAGCGAGGATCCTGGTGCAGCAGCGAGGGCAGGATGGCTCCCCCAATCATGATGTCAGTAAGACCGTCAGCCGCCGCAGCGCCAAAGCGCTTGCCGTAACCGTCCCAACCCTGGCCGTAGTCGGGAGTGTCTCCCGCCTGGTTGATGCCCGCCAGCACGCCGACGCCGAGAATGGTGAAAATGTCGGTTGAGGTTTTCATCGCAAGTTGAAACTTGAGTTTGGTCGTCAGGGGCACGGGGCTGGGATCATAGACGACGTAGAAATTGGGAATGATGCCGAAGACGCGCTGCGTCTCTGCGACCTTAACCTGCTCGGTGGCAACTTCCTCCCGCGTATAAGCGACGTTCACCGTGGTCGCGACCTGCGAGATATGGAGTTTGGAGTCGGTGACGATCAGGTACTGGCCGGGACTCAGGACAAGTTCGGGCGAAGTCCAATCGGCAAAATCCGGAGCCGTGATGGTGACACGATACGTTCCAGCATCGAGTTGCGCGAACTGAAAGAATCCGTTGTCATCCGACAGCAATTTGGAAGGATGGTTGAGGCCGGTGCCCTGCAGAACGACGGTGGCGCCGGAAAGGATGTCGCCGTTCAAGTCGGTGACCGTGCCGACGATATGTCCCGTCCCCGACTGAGGGACGCTGTTGTCCTGTGCCTCCAAAGGCGCAACTATAGCAACTGCCGCCAGGATCAGCAGCCAGATTCGTTGAGTTCTCAAAACATCTCCAGTACCACTAGCGTGGCCAAAACTTCATGGTATCGCGTGGGTTACGGTAGTCCGCAACTTCCGGAAGTTCACTACACGAGTGGGAATGTCAATCTGGTGAAGAGGTTGGACGGGCGGATGAAATATATTTCGGCGGGGCCCAAGGGCTTCGATCCTGTTGATTCCAAAGCTCCTGATGGGAAGTCGGCCCCCGTATCCATGGCGGGCTTGAAGTGAGAGTGTCATGAGCTTGCCTCAACAATTTCACCCACTTCCCGATTTCGCCCATCCACCTGCCCAAAATCCGCGATTTAATTCCCGCTCAGCCACTTAGAGCCAAGTCCGTGGCACCCGGGAGGTGCCGGAATCCGGTAGACGCCCCACTAACCCATCCCAGAGGAGCCGCTCAATAAAACATCGCCTCGTCCCCCGACAAACATTCGCACTTTACGCCGTACCAATCCCCACCTGATCCGTCTATCCTCCACAAGGACGACGCCCATGCAAACTCTCCTGCAAGACTTCCGCTATACGCTCCGTCAACTCGCCAGGAATCCCGGCTTCGCCTTCACCGCAATCCTGTCCCTGGCACTCGGCATTGGGGCCACCACCGCCGTCTTCAGCGTCATCCATGCCATCCTGATGGATCCTTATCCTTACGCCGCCTCCGACCGCATGGTCCACATGCGGCTCCGCGACGCCTCGTCGCAAGAACGCGGATTCGGTCTGACCGGCGGCCAATGGCAGGAGATTCGGAAATCGCCGGCCGTCGAAGACGCCTTCATCTCCGATGACTGGAGCCTCACCGTCACCGGCCACGATCTTCCCGAAGATGTTCAGGGCGTGTACATGACTTCCAACGGCTTCAACTTCATGGGAGTCCCGCCCGCGCTTGGACGCGGCCTGATCCCTTCCGACGCGATCGACGGACAGGAACCGCAGCCGGTCGCCGTGCTGGGCTACAAATTCTGGCAGCGCCACTTCAACTCCGACCCGACGATCCTGGGGCGTACCATCCAGTTAGTCCGCAAGAACTACACCATCGTGGGAGTAGCCGCCCCGCGCTTCACCTGGGATGACGGTGATGTCTATCTCCCCCTTAAAGTTACAAATGATCCCGTCAGGGCGTACTATGTCGGCCTTCGCCTGAAGCCCGGTGTCACCCATGAAATGGCAAACGCCGCGTTATCCCCTCTGATCGACCAGTTCGCCAAGGAAACGCCCAAGCATTTCCCCAGCGGCCATTTCCAGTTTACTGTTGTCGGTCTGAACGACAATTTCGTTCATGATCTCGGTGGCACCTTGTATCTTTTGTTTACTGCAGTAGCCCTTCTTCTCGCTATCGGATGCGGCAATGTCTCGATCCTTCTCCTCGCTCGCGGCACGGTGCGGCAACACGAACTCGCCGTTCGCACCGCCATCGGCGCAAGCCGGCCGCGCCTCATCCGCCAGCTCCTGACCGAGTCGTTGTTGCTCTCCTTCACCGGCGCCGCTCTCGGGGTGCTCTTCGCCTATCGCGCGCTTGCCATCATCATCCATCTGCTGCCGAAGTATTCCTTCCCGCATGAGGCCGACATACAGATCAACCTGCCCGTGCTGGCCTTCAGTGTCACCATCGCCATGCTCACCGGCCTGCTCTTCGGGCTCTGGCCCGCCCTGCAGCTCTCTCGTCCGCAAGTCAGCCAGGTCATGCAGTCCAGCACGCGAAAGATCGTTGGCGCGGTTTATGGACGAACCACGCACAGTCTCCTCACCAGCGCGCAGGTCGCTCTCACGCTCCTAATGCTTGCTGGAGCTGGAGCCGCCATGCAGGGATTTCTTCACCTCCTGCACACGCCTCTTGGTTACGATCCGCACAATGTCATGTCCGTCGGAATTCCCGTGCATGAAGGGGCCTATCCCAACTGGAAAGCTCGCCAGGCGTATTTCGAAGAGTTGCACCGCCGCGCGGCGTCTGTTCCCGGCGTTACTATGACTGCGATCTCGAGCAACGCCACGCCACCTTCTAACGGATGGGGAACCGGAATCGAGATCCTCGGCCAGCCCGCGCCACGATGATCAAAAAGTTCGTGTCAACTTCGTCAGCCCGGGATATTTCCCGCTGCTGCGCATTCCCGTTGCCCAAGGACGAATCTGGGACGAGGCCGAGAATCACAATGCGGCCCATCTGGCGGTCATCAATCAAACCATGGCCAAACTCTACTTCCCCAACGGTGACGTACTAGGACGCTCTCTCCGAGTCCCCGAAAAAAAGAAGCGCTACCCTTCGTCGCCACTGCCCAAGACTCGGACTCGTGGCTGCAGATTGTTGGCGTGATCGCAGACAAACGCGACGATGGCCTGCGCAATCCAATCCTGCCTGAAATCTTCGTCCCCTACACGCTCTCGATGCGAGCAATGGACGCAGATTCTCGTCCGCTCCGATGCGTCCCCGCTCAAACTTCTGCACGCCATCGGAATGCAGGTCAACTCTGTCGACCCGGATCAGCAGATCAACGGACAGGTTCAGGATCTCGATCACTGGATTAGCGGGCCAACCAGAATATGAACAAGAGCAGTTAGTCGCCTGGCTCTTCGGGGCTTTCGCGGTCCTCGCGCTCGCTCTGGCCGCGGTCGGCCTTTACAGCGTCGTCTCTTATTCCGTAGCCCAACGCACCAACGAGTTTGGCATTCGCATCGCGCTCGGCGCTCGCCGTGGTCACGTATTGAAGATTGCCTTCTCCTCAACCGTGGTGAGCATCGGCGCAGGAATTGTGGTCGGCGTGCTCCTGACGCTTGCCCTGAACAAACTCCTAGCACGTTGGGCCGAAGGCAGCTCCCACGATCCCATGATCTTGCTGGCGGTCACAGTTTTGCTGAGTCTGGTAGCAGCGATAGCGTGCTCAGCCCCCGCCAGAAAAGCCGTAGGAGTAGACCCCATGACCGCCCTTCGCTACGAATAATTTAAGAGGGTGCCCGATCCTTGTCTCCGCGCACTTTGCGGAGACAGGGTGAGGATTTTGACTTTTCATACCACAACCGACAACTCGTCTCACTGTCTTCCTGAGCGCAGCAGGACGGTGAGCAAACGGCGGTCCTGCGGAGTCAAAGGACCCTTACTCACTCACCGGAAATGGGCCGCGGAAAGATCCTGCGCCAGACGATCCACCAGCCCTGTTTCACCGTCGCGCGGCCTTCGCTTTCTTTTTCCGCTTCGGCCCGGCTGACTCATCCTTTGACCCTGATCTCTCGGAAAAGTCGTACGCTTCCCGAAGCCAGTCAGTGACCGGCGACTCCACCTCATCGCGGTGTCGGATCTGAATGATGTGCCAGAATTTGGATTTCGATGCCCGATCGACCCGTTGCACTTGAGGAGCCTTCACCGTACGCCCCAGGAAGACGCACACCTCCAGAAAACTCCTCTTCGGACGCACGAAGAAATAGCACGATTTTCGTGAGAACATGATCGATTTGTGGGAAGCATAAATCCGTTGATCCCCGAACGACGCCGCAGCCTCTCGCAGCCGTTCCCAGGCATCCCGCAGATCCTCAGACAGCTCCTTGGTCAAAGCAGCTTCCGTTGTCGTCCAGCAGTCGTGCGCCTCGCCTTCCTCGATCCACTGCTTGCAGTGATAGCATTCCCGCCCGGCCATGCCAGCATTGTAAAGGCATCTGTTTCCAGCACGTCAGTCCTCCTCCCGCCCAACTCGCGATTTCCGCTATTCAGCTCCCCCACAACCCCTTACGCCCAATTCCATTGCCTACCCGCCCCCGCTCAGCTATGCTTTATTGAGGACTTCCTCCGCATGAGCCGCCTCGCGGCCAGTTAGGATTTCCGCTGGTTTAACCAACGATGTTTCCAAATCAATGTGGTGAAACCAGGCCCGTAACGACTTGCCCTGTGGCCCTCGGCCCAGTGCAATCTTAAGGAGACACACCATTGCCATCCAAGAATCGCTATTTATTCACCTCCGAATCAGTGACCGAAGGACATCCCGACAAGATCGCCGACCAGATTTCCGACGCCATCCTCGATGCCTGCCTCACCGATGACCCTGTCAGCCGCGTCGCCTGCGAAACCCTCACCGCCACTGGCCTCGTCGTTATCGCCGGTGAGATCACCACCAAGGCCTACGTCGACTTCCAGCAGGTCGTCCGCGGCACCGTGCGGCGCTATCGGCTACGACAACGCCGTCTACGGCTTCGACTGCAACACCTGCGCCGTCATCTCCAGCATCAACAAACAATCCGGCGACATCGCCATGGGCGTAGACACGGGCGGCGCCGGCGACCAGGGAATGATGTTTGGCTACGCGGTGAATGAGAATGAGGAGCTGATGCCCACTCCAATTTCTCTGGCGCACAAGCTGACCATGCGGCTCTCTCAGGTTCGCAAGAACGGAAAGCTTCCCTTCCTCCGGCCCGACGGCAAATCCCAAGTCACAGTTGAATACGATGCGAACGGCAAAGTGATTCGTGTCGATGCCGTCGTGATCTCTACGCAACATTCGGAGACCGTCACCAACGACGAACTGCGCTCCAGTATTCTGAAGCACGTGATTCAGGCTGTGATTCCGCCGCAGCTTCTTGACGAGGATACGAAGTACCACATCAATCCGACGGGACGCTTCGTCATCGGCGGGCCGATGGGAGATACCGGACTCACCGGGCGCAAGATCATCGTCGACACCTACGGCGGCATGGGACGTCACGGCGGTGGCGCCTTCAGCGGCAAAGATCCGACCAAGGTCGATCGCTCGGCCGCCTACATGGCGCGGCACATCGCGAAGAACGTCGTGGCCGGCGGACTCGCCGATCGCTGCGAGGTGCAGCTTGCGTATGCCATCGGCGTGGCCGACCCGGTCAGCGTGCTGGTCGAGACGTTTGGGACCGAGAAGGTTGATCCCGCGATCATTCCCGACATTATCCGGGCCCACTTCAAGCTGACGCCGCGGGGAATCATCGACTCGCTGAATCTGCGCCGTCCGATCTATAAGAAGACCGCCGCCTACGGCCACTTCGGACGCAGCGATGCCGACTTCACCTGGGAACTGACCGACAAAGCCGCCAAGCTGGCCAGCGATGCCGGTTTACGCGAGCCTGCGATCGCGCGAAAGTAACGCGAAAGCCGTTCACCACAGAGGAACACAGAGAAAAAACGATTTTCCTCAGTGACCTCTGTGGTTCAGGCTTTTGCACGCCCAGAAGTGCAATTCGGGGCTAGGTCCCAAAGGCGGGTGGCTGAAGAAGATTTGGCATCCTGACCAGTTCCCCAAACTCGTGTATTCTGCGAAAATGCTAGTGAGACTCAACCGGTATCTGTTCATCAAACGTTAATCTTTCTCCCGCTTTCCGCGCGCCGCGAAGCCAAGCAACGAAGCGAAGAAGCTAAAAAAGAAGAGGAAAAGTATGTCAACCGCCGCCATTAACTGCGACATCAAGAACGTCGAACTGGCCGATCTGGGCAAGAAGCGCATCGAGTGGGCGAATCAGTCGATGAAAGTTCTCCAGATTATTCGAAAAGAGTTCATCAAGAATCAGCCGCTGAAGGGGATTCGCATTTCGGCCTGTCTGCACGTCACTGCCGAGACCGCGAACCTGGCGATCTGCCTGCGCGACGGGGGAGCCGAAGTCGTGCTGTGCGCCTCGAACCCGCTGTCAACTCAGGACGATGTTGCCGCGTCGCTGGTCCGCGACCACAACATTCCCGTGTTCGCCATCAAGGGTGAAGACAACGACACCTACTACGGCCACATTCTTGCCGCCATCGATCACAAGCCGCAGATCACCATGGACGACGGTGCTGACCTGGTCGGCCTCCTGCACACTAAGCGCACTGACGCGCTGGAAGGCGTGATCGGCGGCACGGAAGAGACGACGACCGGCGTCATCCGCCTGCGCGCCATGGCAAAGGAAGGGGTCTTGAAGTTCCCCATCGTCGCCGTGAACGACGCGGACACCAAGCATCTGTTCGACAACCGCTACGGCACCGGACAGTCCACCATCGACGGCATCATCCGCGCGACCAATTTCCTGCTTGCGGGATCGAAGTTCGTTGTGGCCGGCTACGGATGGTGCGGCCGCGGCCTCGCTTCGCGCGCCCGTGGCGCCGGAGCCGAAGTCATCGTCACCGAAGTTGATCCAACGAAGGCGCTCGAGGCCGTGATGGACGGCTTCCGCGTCATGAGCATGGCGGAAGCCGCCAAGCTCGGCGACGTCTTCTGCACCGTCACCGGCAACAAGAGCGTGCTGACCAAGGATCATTTCGCGTTGATGAAAGACGGCGCGATTATCTCCAATTCGGGCCACTTCAACGTTGAGATCGATATCCCAGCGCTGGAGAGTATGTCGTCTTCGAAGCGGACAACGCGTAATTTTGTCGACGAGTACTCGCTGAAAGACGGACGCAAGATCAACCTGCTAGGCGAGGGCCGCCTCATCAACCTGTCCGCCGCCGAAGGTCACCCCGCGAGCGTGATGGACATGAGCTTCGCCGATCAGGCCCTGAGCGTCGAGTACATGGTGAAGAACGCGAAGAAGCTCGAGCCCAAGGTCTACCGCGTCCCCGACGACCTCGACAAGCGGGTAGCGAAGCTGAAGCTGGAGTCGATGAGCATCAAAATCGACAAGCTCACGCCGGAGCAGGAAGAGTATTTGGCAGGTTGGAACGAAGGAACTTAGCAGCAGTGGCCCGGGTCAGTGGCCAGCAAGAATCGGGTGCCCCACTTCTCCCCGTTTTGGGAGAAGTGGGGATTTTCGTTTGAGGCGTCACAGATCCACGTAGGGACAACCGCCCTCGGCTGTTCCTGGGCAGGGGTTTCCTTTGCCCCTCACGCCTACATGAATATCTGGTGACATCTTGAGATCCGCGGCTTACGAAGCCCGGCGCGCATCGCGGAGTTCCCTGATCTTGCTGTGAATAATCCCGTTCAACTCATCAATCCAGGACGCGAGTTTCTTGGGATCGGTTTCTCGAGCGATGCGTTTGCAGAGTTCGATCATCCGGTCACGATCTTCTGGGGTCATGGCGGTTGATCGTTCTCCTTCAGAAATCGACACAAGATACACCGGAGCCGTCGTCCGTTTCTTGCGCGGGAACAATCACCGCATTGAATATTTGTGGGACGCGAGTGAGTTCTCGGTTGAGGAACAGGAGCCATCAGTCCCGCAGGAGCCTGGGGCGTAGCTCTCTTCTATGTCACGAAGTGGACTGACAGATATGTCACGAAGTGGACTGACAGACTTTGTGGAGCGCAGAAGCACCACTTACCAACCCTGGCCCGCGATTCATTTCTTCGGGAAGTTCGGATCGTTCTTGATCTCGCGAATCTGCTGGATATGCCGCTCGGCATGCGTGGAGATTTCCAGCATCCACTGCCAGCAATCGATCACCTCTCCATACTCTCCAAAGCTGTGGGCCCTCAGGTCGTCGTTGGTGGTCTTAATGTATTCGATCATGGTGGCGCGCAACGCCTGAAACTTCGCCAGGGCCTCCCCGAGGTCCTTGTAGGTATCGACTTTTTCGTGGCCGCCGCCGGTCTTGGTATGCACCACGCGATCGATGCCATACCACATGATGTCGGCGTCGGTAGCCGCCGATTTCTTGGCATTCATATCCGGAGCCGCCTTTAGGGCCTTCTGGATCTCGCGCCAATAGTCTGGCTCGGCCACTGCCAAATGCGAAACAACTTCCCGGATGCTCCAGCGGTCCGGCGAAGCCTTGTACTCAAGTTGCGCCGGCGACAATCCGCGCACCTGCTCGGCCACCATTTGCGTAGTCATCTCGAAGTGCACAAGCAGGTGTTCGCGGTCCCTATCGGTCATTGGGGCGGCGAACAGGGGTGCGGCGAATAAACACACCGTCACCGCCAGAACCAGCAGCGGCAAACCTCGGAGCATGTGTCTTCGGAGCATGTTCATAGGGATGGGCATGGTAGTGACCTTCGTTTCCAAAACTACATCACTTGGACGGTCGAAGGAGAGTTAGGTCATCACACCCGGAAGGTCACCGGCGGCTGGATGAGGATCGAAGATGCTCATCCAGAACAGTATCGATGTAGGACAGTGGGGATAATGGGTGCCGTGGTCTGAAGCGTCGAGAAGCACGCAGGGACGCCCGCCCTGGATAGCGTGCCCTGAGCGCAGTCGAAGGATTCCAGCGGTCCCCAGGGTTTCCGGGTCGAGGTTCGCGGTGGAGGACGCCTCGGATGGGCACCGCGGCGGTTGGATTGGTGAACTTACGGTTGGAAATTAGGCGTGCGCTGAAGCGCTGGGCTATTTCTTTCGCCCCTCCGGGGCTCGTTGATTGTTGACTCAGCACCCACAGCTTGCGCTGTGGGCTACATTCTTTCGCCGGTTTGCGGCTGGGGCATTCTTCGTGTGATTCATCGTTGCACATCTCCGGCCGACGGCTGAGGCCCGATACTGCTGGGCCGCCGGGCGGACGAGGCATCCGCCCCTACACAAGCTGGGACAGCCGAGGCGGCTGTCCCCACATGGGCGTCGTGGGATTCGACCGCCGGAGTGATTTTCTGCTTTGCCGATACCTCCAATTCAGTTGGTCAGGCATCTCAACAATGAAATAGGGGTAAGGCGTTTCGCTTTGATTTTCGGTTGGACTATGGATGCCATTCGCAAAACGATGATCTTTCTCGGGTTGGCGGCCCTGTTGCTGTGCGTGCCCCTGGCCGCCGTCTCCGAGGATGACGTTCAGATTTTTCCTGCTGTCAATTCTGCGACTTCGCTGGCAGCGGCATCTCCTCGTGCTCCAGGCAGGGCACGAGCGCGAGGGCAGTTGGCCGGCACTGTTGCAGCCGCTCGACGCGCTGCCCGGCTGAGCTACGTCTCAGAGCGCGCGTCGAATTTCGCGCTTCACGACGGTCGATCTCATCTGCGATCTTTTTGTCTGCTGCGCTGTTAGCACCACTCTTTCCACACAAACCTGACGATCAACGTTCTCGAGAGAAATCTCGCAAGGGAAATCACCGTCTTCTGAGAGGAGGGTATGCCCCATGTCGGATACGTCCGGACGCTGGCCTGAGCTGTATCGACAGGCGCTTCTGGAAGCAGACAGCGGCAGGTTGCTGGCGCGGATTGACGAAGCTAGCGACGCTATTCGACGCCGCTCCAGAGAGTTGTGGTACGCAGGTTCGAACGAAACAAAGGAGCGACACGCTCTGGATTCGGCGCTCTATTTCTTAGGGTTGCTCCGGGTGGTTGGCACAGACCAGGGGAAACGCCAGTCGGAGCAGCGGGAATGGTCGCGTTGATCAGCCATACCAGGGGACTGCGGGTTCGCCCCCTGGCCGCATCGGATTTGCAGAAATGCTTTGGAACTTACGAGCCCACAGACATACGAAACGGGGGCTGACGAAATGTTGCTCACGAAAAAACTAAAAATGGGATTATTCGGCTTCGCTGTGTTGTTGGTTGCGACAGTGGCACAACCGGCATCTGCTGAAAGCCGCGTGCCAAACGGAGATGGACAAGGTCAAGTGGCAGATCGGCTCGCGGACTTCAAAGATGCGGCGTCGCAGTTGCGCCGCGAGGCCGATGTCCTCGACGCACACGGAAGATCGCGTGTGTCTTGGCAGACCCACACCCATCAGTTATGGGCAGTCAAGGATCACGTCAACCAGTTAAGCGTGACTCTAGCCGAACTTGAGGCGCTGAAACCGCACGCGAGCGAGAGTCAGAAAATGGCAATCGAGCACGCACGGCCTCATCTGGATTCCGTCGCCCAGAGCACAACGCGAGCGTTCGAACTAATCAAGGACAATCGCGGCATCGTGTACTTCCCGGAATATGGTGAAGCGGTGAGCGATATCCACGAGCATGCCGATGTGTTGCACATGAAACTGGACGCCATCCTGGATTAGGAGGACGTCACGCCTGCGACACTCTGGGTCTTGAGGCCGTGTCGGCCAAAGGCAGCTGAGAAATCGGGGGTGGATGAAGCGGGTCCGCGGGGAGGGCGGCCGCGCCATAGCCGACTTGTAGTCCGGCAATGGTTAAGCGACTTAGCCTTTCTCCGCGGATCCGTGACGACAACGTCAGTTGAGGAACTTGAAAGGAGTGCGAGATGACAGGAAATGATGCAGGAAGGATTTTGGTTGCCGACAATGATGAGGACGTGCTGGTCGCACTGGAACGCGCGTTAGAGGAAAGGGGCTACGCCACGACCGTCGCGCTGAGCGGCGCCGAGGCATGCAAGTTGCTGTCCGAAGGTGGCTTTGATCTGTTGGTCCTGGATGACCACTTGTCGGACAGAGACTCGGTGGAAACCCTGACCGAATGCAGGAGCGCCGGCATTGGGTTGCTCGCAGTCGTTACTTATCACCGGTTACCGTCGTTCGACCAAACGGCGCGACTTCGCGAACTTGGCGTATGTGCGCTGATCGACAAGCGTGCCCACTCGGAACTGATCGAAATTGTGGACCACCTGCTTGAGCCTCGTTGGCCTGGGCAGCGATGTGCGTTCGAGAGTATTACCTAGCTTAGGACGTTGTTGGTGAAGGCTGCACCACGCTCACGGCGGGCTACCGGATTCACCGTAGCGCGGCGGTGACTACGATCCGCATCTATCCATGCCGAAGTTAAAACCACCCTGTTGGAGGATTCGGCATGGAAGTGCGTTTCGGATGGATGAAAACTTGGATGTTGTCGATGGGGATCGCCGCGGCCTTGGTGGCGTCGAGCGCGGCGCCGAGAGCGTTTGCTCAGTCGCAAGAGGAAATCGACGAGCGCTGCCAGCGGCGTATTCAGCACGCTGAGCACGAATTGCATGAAGCGGTTGAGCATCACGGGCGAGACAGCAAGCAGGCGGATCATGAACGGCGCGAGTTGCGGGAAGCGCGGGAAAAATGCTGGCGCGAGCACCATCGCTGGTGGGACGAGCACGAGCGGCGCTGGCACGATGAACGCGACTGGGACGACCGCGACCGCGATCGCGACTGAGTTCAGGGCCACGCTTTGGGCCCAGTCTGCGCGTTTCAGTGCGGCAGGAACTTTTTATCCGGGTCAGACACTTCGCCGGTGACGCCAGCGGCTTTGGCTTTGCGCCAGACGCTGGCGACGGCGATGGTCCAGAAGGGGACGAGATCGACGCCGGGCACGAGCTTCACGAAAAACGTTGGCAGGAATTCCCAGTGCCATCCCAGCAGACGCACCATCGTGGCGGCAATGCCAACGTCGAGCAGGTCGTCGGCGGGCGAGAGCGCGCCTCCTACGAACGCGGGAAAAATCACAAGCTGAAGCGCATCCGCGACGATGGCCAGCAACATGGCCAGCCGAAACTGCGGCCCGGGGGAGATGACGATGGGATCATCTGGCATGGGGA
Organism: Terriglobia bacterium; assembly: GCA_963743105.1. Lineage (GTDB taxonomy): Bacteria > Acidobacteriota > Terriglobia > Terriglobales > Acidobacteriaceae > Sulfotelmatobacter. The sequence continues at coordinate 93,185 of CAVUOS010000014.1, read as the reverse complement.
ACTCGTTTTCTTATTGTAGCCGCTCCGGCGCCGTCTCACAGCGATTTGACAAATGGTCCGTGTCTCAGACTTGCTCGTGAGTCGTTGCGTCGTTCGCGGCGCGCGGGAGGGATTTGCGGCTCAGGAGAAAAAAGATGAGGGCGGCGTATGTGCGCTGCCCTCACTTTTGCGTGGGGGTGGAACAACTTGTTTAGTAGCGGCCGTCGGCTATCCAGCGGAGGACTTCATCCTCCACCGAAAACTTTTCCATGGTGGGCCGCAGGAACTTTGAGGACAAGGAGAACGCGTGCACTTCGAGAGGGACGGTATAGTGCGTCCTGGTTTTGAGGAAACCGTACACCCAGAGTTCCGCGTAGCGCTGCAGTCCGAGAACATCGATCTGTACGGCGTGTACCAAGGCGTGGAACAGCGCCCTCTCCGACAAGCGCTGGTTGAAAGCGATGACGTCGAGAAATGTAACCGAGTCCATGTGTGTAATCTCGGGGGGTTCAAAACCGAGGGCGCGCACCTTGCCGAAAAACTCCGGCACACGCACCCGCGCGCCCCGAAGTTCGATGATGCGAATGCGGTCGAGCATGCCAGCCGCGAAATACGGCCACATGTGAGCCTTACACTCGTTGGTGAGCGGACTGGCAACCGGGAAATAATGCTCGCGCTGTTCCCGCAGGTAAGCCGCGATCCAGGCGATAGCCTCGGCAATCTGCTCGGGGCTGGGCTGCGGAACGGCAGGAGTCGGCCCAGTCTGGGGAAGCTTGCTTTCGACGTCGGCGTAAAAGTCGTGCAGGGCAGTAGCCGCCTCGGCTGACTTGCGCAGGACATCGTGGCGGCCGAAGCGCGCCAGGTCATCGGAAGAATAGTGAAGCCGAAGCTGATGAACCGCGTAGTGAGCACTGAGCAGCTCAAGTTGAGCATCCTCGAGCTCGGAGTTCATCTGCAGGATGGAAAGTCGATTGTCAGGATTTTGATACGAGCACACAGCGAACCAACTCCTTTATCGCGCACAGCAAAATTTAAGAGGGGGCCCAGCGGCGCGTAATTTTTATACATTGTTTCGTTTACGGTGTCAACATTATTTTGCCCAGTAAATCCCCGCAAAAGGGCGGCGAGACAAGAAAGGGACTATCAGGATTCTCTCTATAATTAGAGCAAAGCAAAGCGGCCGCCGGGAATGTTCGCGGCGGCCTTGCCTGACAGCCTGGCAAATCGGTGGGGGGAGGACTTGTATGGTTACTATTAACACTGTTACGTGTACACTGTCAATGAAATTTTGAAGGGATAATGTTGGGGGCAGGAGGAAACATGCCGCGGCACCCCGATCCGGATCTGGAAGAGCGCGTACTGAAAGCAGCGGAAGGGCTGTGGAAACGAGGGGGAGAGCGGGCGCTGACTATGAGGGCCGTTGCCCGCACGGCCGGCACCAACACTCCGGCGGTATATCGTCGTTTCAAAGACCGTGAGGATCTGATTCGAGGGCTGCTTTTGCGGATCGTGGCCCGGTTGCGGCAGCAATTTGAGCAGGGCGAAACGATCGAGCAGATGACAGAGGCGTATGTCGAGTACGCGCTCAAAATGCCGAATGAGTATGAACTTTTCTACACCCATGGGAGGTTAATGTCTCCGCGAAAGGGGCGGGGTGGGCCGCGGCCAATTCGGGAATCGCGTCCGAACTTCGATTTCGCAGAGCGGTTGCTGGCCCAAAGGTTCGGAGGGACTGCAGACGATCACACGCAAACCGCTCTTGCGCTGTGGGCTCTGCTGCATGGCACGTCAAGTCTGCTGCTAACCAAATCGATACCGGAGGGACACGAAGAGGCAGTGCGGAAGGCCTGCCGCGCGGGGGTCAAGGCGCTTCTGGAAGCGGCGGCCCGACAAGGTTCCTGAACCATCCAGCCAGGCAAACGAGAATCCGAGGAATAGGCCGGATCCCTACCGTAAGAAATCTCTCATCCAGTTTCATTTAGCAGCCTCCTGTTCTGAGGTGCAATTCTGCCGATAGAAGAAAAGTACGGAAAAGCGTGCGAAACATTCGCGCGGGCAGGGATTGTATGACGAAGATTCTTCTGGTCGACGACAGTAAGTTCTTGCGCATGGCCACGGAGCGGGCTTTGGCGCGGGCAGGTTATGTCGTCAGCACGGCGAGCGATGGAGCGAAGGCGATCGAACTGGCGCGGAATGAGAAGCCCGATGTGATCCTGCTGGACATGCTGTTGCCGGGAATGACCGGACCGGATGTGCTGAAGGTCTTGAAGAAAGATGCCGGCACGGCGGGGATTCCGGTCGTGGCCTTCACCGGACTCTCGCAAAAGAATGCGCTGCGGTTGCAGCAGGATGGAGCCTGCGCATTCCTCGAGAAATCCGCGCTGGAATTGGACAAGGGATGCGACACATTGTTGAGCACCTTGGCCGAGATTTTGCGGCAGCTAAAGCTGGAGGTTCCGGCAGGAGTGGGCGCGCCGCGGGGGTAAGGAGTTATTCCCAGGGTGTGGAGCGTTCCGCGAGCTTGGTAAATTGTGCCGTCCGGCCGGCACACCTGCGCGACGGGTCGCTTTTTTCCTTCAAATCTGAAAATTCGGATCAAGGCCTTATCACGTCTGGGCGGTTCAGCAACTGTCAGTTCTGACGGGGACAGGCCCAGTCTCCGCTGTATTGTGTGATCGCCTCAGAAACCTGACGATGACGTCAACTCCCGGTCGGGGTTCGGCGGAGGGAAGATGAAATGGTATTATCCCGAATGAAAGTGCCAGAATTGTCAGGGTGTAGTGTAAGATTAGGTTTTTCGTACCAGTCGTATCAGTCCCCAGCCAAAATTATTGATGATTCATCCATGCCCGTGCGCAACGACGGTGAGTTGCCACACATGGGATCCTGAGAACGACCAGTAAACTAAATCGTTATAGTCGGGGTTGGATCGCGAAGAGGGGATTGCTTGGATACGTTATCAAACCGGGTTCTCGTGGTTGAGGACTCCGAGCTTTTTCGAAAACTTATTTGCTCAACGCTTCGGGAGCGACCTGACTTGCAGCTCGTCGGTGAGGTTTCGGATGGTCTGCAAGCGGTGCGGACAGCCGAAGAACTGCAACCTGATTTGATTGTGCTCGACATTGGGCTTCCTTCGTTGAATGGGATCGAAGCCGCTCGACGAATTCGCAAGCTCTCGCCCATTTCCAAAATACTATTTGTGAGCCAAGAATCCTCCGCCGATGTGGTGCAGGAAGCGCTTCGCACAGGAGCGCACGGTTATGTCGTCAAGAGTGATGCTGGAAGGGAGCTTGTGGCAGGGGTGAATGCCGTTCTTCGGGGCAAGCAGTTCGTCGGTAAGAGATTTTCTGGGCAGGATTTCAGCGGTGGCTCGTACGCCGGATCCTCCCACGATCTGCAAAACGATACGAGTCGCGCACTACTCCAGCAAAATATGGAGGTCCCTCGCCGCCACGACGTGGGATTCTATTCTGACGATGCCGGTCTCCTGGATGATCTTACGCAGTTCATCGAGGCAGCTCTCAGAGACGGGAATGCCGCTATCGTAATAGCGACCGAGTCACACCGGGACAGCCTTCTTTCAAGGTTGCACGCCCATGGCGTAGATATTGCTGCCGCTATTGGGCAGGGGAGATACATTTCGGTGGATGCTGCCGAGGCCCTCTCGACATTCATGGTGAACGACTTCCCTGATCCAGTTCGTTTTCTCACCCTCGTGGGCGGTCTCCTCATGACTGCGGCCAAAGCTGCGGAAAGAGGCCGAGTTGCAGCTTTTGGAGAGTGTGTGGATCTCCTGTCGGAGCAAGGTAAGGCAGAAGCGGTGGTTCGACTCGAACAACTCTGGAACGAGATATCCAAGTCATATAACGTGGATATTCTCTGCGGGTATCATTCGGGTACCGTTCCAGGCGGGATGGACAGCCACATCTTCCAACGAATCTGTGCAGAGCATTCTGCCGTTCATTCCTGACCTTCCCACCCTTCCGCCCGTGCAAAATCGCCCCTTGCAGTGAAAGGAACGCGAGCCTTGAACGATGGTGCCACCCTTCAGTTGCGAGTTGATGGAAAACTCTCCATGCACTAACCGCAGGCGCTCCTTCATGCTGGTAAGGCCAAGCCCAGTGCTCTCCTTTACGGTTTCTGGGTCAAAACCTGCGCCAAGGTCGCTCACGGTGAGGCGAATCTCTCCCGCTCGCCCACAGGCGCACTTCGAAACGCTTTACCCCGTTATGCTTCATGTCGTTGCGCAGAGCTTCCTGAAGAACTCGGAATAGAGAAAGAGACACTTCGGCCGGGAAGTCCGCAGGTACGTCGCGACTCTGGAAATCAATTTCCACTTCTAGCGCTCGCCAAACTCCTTGCGGAAGTTTCTTGACGCTCCAACAATCCCCCAGGTAATCCAGTTTCGAAGAGTGCCATTCATGCGATAGCAATTGCACATCGTTCGTTATGTGCGTGGTTTGGTTTCGCAGATCGCCGATTCGCCTGCCGAGATCGGCCACCGAGTCAGCGCACGTGCGACCCGAAACTATTTGACGGCGCGGCTTTGCCGATAATCAGCAGAAACGCAAGCGGTGTGAGTGGAACCGACGCCGGGACGAGTCATGAGCCTGTGCGTCGTTGCGGCTTCTTGATATTTCACGAATCGAACACCGGAGGTAACCACCACGAAGGTGGGGTAGTAATGACACGTGCTGGTAGTAGGAACAAACCACGGACCAAATTAGATTGTGCATAGAAGGGAAACTGAAAATGAAAGGTGTTCTGGTCCTGGTTGCGGTTGTTGCTCTAGGAGCGCTAAGCGCCTCGCAAACTACGAAACCGGCGAGCACTCACCATCGTCGAGCGGATGATCCGCGTTGTTCCCAGCTGCGGTCTCAATCGACCAGCGCGCTGCCTTCGTACAGTGGGCCGGGCTTCAGTGCAGTCGAGAATTCAAGCCCCGATGAACCTTTCATCGTGCCTGCGGGATGCTCTCAGTTTTTCTGCGCACGGCAGGGGGAGCAGTACCGCGTGCTGAGCTGTCCCAATCTGACCGTGAAGAGCTCTTCTCGCACAGTGGATACGAACGGATCTCCAGCCTCTACGCCCACAGTAGACTCTGTGCCCGGTTCGAAATGACTGATCCGAATTAGCAGAAATAAGGGGCTTCTCGTTGACGACCGTGTCGAGTTTGCCGTCGACAAACTAATGAGGAGCCTGTCGGTCGTTGTTATCAAATTACACTCAGAATCCCTTGCTTCGGCATTTTGAGTGCTATTGAGATTTTTCGCCAACCCCTCGCTAAATCAACGCAAGTTCCTAAGACTCACAGACTTGTGAAGAAACGAGGCTGACCTTCTGTGCGCGACATTGATTGCTACTGAAGCGAACTCGATACGCTGGAGAAAGCGTTATTCGCATTCGAGCCAACCAGCCGAATCGTTCCGACCACTACAACGAGTATCACTGCTAACATCACCGCGTACTCAGCGATGTCTTGACCTTCATCGTCGGCCCAGAGTTTTCGTAGTTTCGGCGTCATTGGCTTGTACTCCTCCTGAGATTCGCGGGATGCTGGTAAGACTCCTTTTGAGCTGACTGTTGATCTTGCATAGTTCCCAGAAGATCGCAACAAGAAGAACTGCGATCACGAATAGCAAGAACAACTGGCTCATGATTCCTCTCCCGCTTGGCAAAATGGTTGCGAACACCCTATACCCAGACGAACTTCTTCACAAGCGACTTGGCTCCGGCGTTCGGAATTTGTAACAGGGTTCATGGAATTTTTCTCTGGCATGGCTTGCGCGGGACGTACGGGCCCCACTATCAGATCGTGGCGCTCACGATCGGATGCAGTCTGGTCGGAGTGGTGATGTTCGGTACAACCGCGGGATCCATGTTGCCCTTTCTGCTCCGACGCTGTGGGCTCGATCCCGCGAGCGCATCGGCTCCCTTCGTCGCTACGCTCGTTGACGTCACGGGCTTGATTATTTACTTCTCGGTTGCAAGCGTCATTCTCCGGGGAGTCTTGCTCTAACCAAGATGTGCCACATGTCTTGGTCCCATGCGCGCTAAACGTGCATCTTGTCGGTGTCCGACACGGGCGAGGTGATACTCGACGAGGTTGTACCAAGTATGGTGGATTCGACGCCCCGGTATTCGGCATTTCTAGTACGCTCAAATCCCCTGCCGCACGGGTTAAGATCGACTGCAATGGCCATCGGGGTATCGCTCGCTCAGAGGGGAGGCGGAGCGACGGGATACCACCTGAAGGTGAAGGCGATTGTTAACCCGGGACACGCCTGAAACCCACGGCTGACAATGCGCAATACCTATCCAAGTTCAATGCCGATTGCAAAAGCCGCAAGTGTGCTCTCGGTGATCGCCTTGTCTGGCTATGGTTTCATCAGGTGGTCATAAATCAGTTGATAGGGTTCTGGTCGTACTCCCAGATCACCCCGGAACGGACGGTCGAGCGCGAAGGTCATGAAGATGACCAGCCCTATGAACATGGCCAGAAGCGTTACCAAGATCACGTGCAAGCGCACATCTTCGACCTTGAAAAAGAAGGAGGTGCTCAGGCTGATGACCGCGCCCAAAAGGACCACGGCCCACATCACACCCGGCAAACCGGTGCTCACGGCATCGAGGCGCAGGCGGCGGGCCTGGATCATGTTGTTATAGGCCCGGAGTGCCTCAGCGTGGAGGAGTTTCTGGCCCTCGGCAGCAGGCTCGAACATGGCCAGCATGCTCTGAAAGCGGTTCATCCGCTCAACGCCAGCGCTGGGAACCTGGCCGCGCTGCTGCAAAGGCCAGGCTTCCTGGATCACGTAGTCGACGTAGTCACGCAGTTCCTTCTGTAGTTGGGAGCGAATCGGCTCGGGATAAGCGCTCACATCACGGTACAGCTCGGCCAAGGCGGTCGCCTCTTGGGAAATAATCTTTGACACGTCGGCGTAGGTCTCGAAGACGTTAACCGCGATCAACGCAAGCGCCAGTCCATAGAAGACCATCACGCTATGCACCATGGCTCCGCTAAAATGGGCGTCCTCGTGATGAACCCGCAGATGTGGCAACACGTAGCGGCGGACCAAAAGCAGTCCACCTACGCAAACAGGCACAGAGATCCAACGATGGCCGGTCCTGAAATAATCAGCGGGAGATCGAAGATGAATTCAAGCATGGGCCGGGCTTTAAAGAATACGCTGCCACCTCAATACGGGCGCGTGGGTTCGGCAACTGTCAATAATGCCAGCGGTTTCTGCTTTCAAATCAGACAGATGCAGTTAATGTCCAAGGGAAGTGGCAGGTAGGTTTTCAAACCAGGCGATTGCGCGCAAATTTCGACTTTCTTTCGATTAACTCCACATCTGAGCTTTTATCGCGGGAAGTAATCAGTGGTGATCGAGTCGCTATTCCGCCTTTGTGTAAGCCTCACCATTGAATCGGTAAGTCCAGGTTCCGGAATACGGACGGATCATCGACCCATCGTTGACAGCTTTCGTACCGCTGAACGTGACCACGATATCGGCGAAGCCGTCATGAACTGATTGGGAGGTTGCCACTTTTGCCTGCCACCTGAAAGTTTGCTCCGATTGTGCACCGGTGGCTTCGTTCGATTCTCCGGTCGGAACTGAGAGCACTTCCTGGAGTTTATGGTTCACCTCGGCCACGAATGTCGAACTGTTGAATTCGTATCCCTGAGCCATTGAGCCGAGATCGAATTCCACCGCTGGTTTCGATGGACCCAGATTCCGCGCGCTTGGGTTCGGGGGCTTTCCGAAACTACCTGAGTCGATCACGTGCGGCTGATCGTAGACGGCCTGCCAGGCATCGTCTTTGAGCGCGAAAATCACCGCGCCCGTGACCGGGGCACAGGCGTGACAGGTGTTGCCTGGCGGTGCGGTCTCGATCAGGAGGATCCACTGCGGGGTCCCGGGGAGATCAAACGGCAACACGGCGTAGACGTTGTGCTGCAACTCGGCGGATTCCTGAAAATCATCGGGAGAGAACTTCCATTTTTTCGAAATGGCAAGGGCAGTTTCGCGCGCCTTGGCCTCGTTCCATTTGACAGGCGCCGCTTTTTGCGCGCGGGAGCATGCGCTGAGCAGCACGGTCCCTGCGATGCCGATCGCCAGCCACGATTTATATCTCATGGAGTCTGTGCGAGCACGCGGGAGACATAGTTCGGATCACCTGTATTTTGCGGCCGGTCTGTGCCCGGGACTCGCTCCCAGGCGATGATTTCCCGGTCGCCGGGACCGGCATTCAACGCCAAATTACCGGCAGCATCCAAGGGGACGCGGAATTCGTGCAGAACGTTTCCGAAAGCGTCTTTTCCCGCCCAACCGTTGTAGCCGCGGGTCGCGTCCAAATCCAACTGCTCCGCAGTGAAGTCCGGCAGCGTGATTTGCGCCGAAGGGTTGCGGCCTGCATTAAAGCTCTGTACTAACGCTTGAAATGCACCCGAGTTTCGTACGCGCGCCGGGTATGCGCGAGCGCTGGTCCGCTTTTGCGCAAGAATCTGGAGGCCGTGATTGATATTCGCCAACCAATCCCAGTGGTCCTCGGGAGTGGGCGCCGGATTCGTAATTTGAAAGAGGCCGACGCCTCCCAGGTGATCTCCGCTGAACAGAGGACATTCGGAAACGCCGCCATCGCGAGAAGCCAGGAACTGCCGGCCTCCGCTTTCGTGCATCACCATTTGTTGCACGATCAGGCTTCCGCAAGCCGCATTCACTTCGTCGCGAGGCGGGTTCACACCGCGGATACGCAGCCCATTGGTCTGAATGCTTAAGGACTGCGCCGGAAGAGCCACGGAAACTGCAATGGACAACTTGCCGCCGCGCACTCGCGGGAAATTGATGGCGGCCTTGCCGCCGACGGTTGTGAAGCTGAATTCGTCGTTAATTTCCCTCGCCCGGCCGTTCTTGCAGTCCGAGCACTGAAATTGAATACTGACGAGCCACTGACACGTTGCGGTGGGAGTAGGATCGGGATCGAGGCCCTCGATGCGGACCTCGGCCTGAATCATTGGCATCTGCGCTCCGGTCGCAGCGGTACCGGGTGCAATGTCGAAAGCGGTGTTGTCCGCCGGAGACACGAACTGAAGTTCTGCCATGGATCGAGCCCTCCTTGGCTGACGAAAAAGCACGGGGCCCTGCAAGGGTCACGATCCCTGGCTGAACGCTTCCTTTACGACCTGTGATTCGGTCTGATCGGCGGCGGACTGCTGCTCTTCCAGCGTCTTGGCCGCATTGTTATCGGGAGGCGGAGGCGGAACATCCGATGGCACGGTCTTCGTCTCAGGAGCCTTCGGCAATCCGTCCTGACCTTGTTTCGAGGACAGGTCCTTCATGCCGTTGTCCAACTGCTCCTCGAACTTGTTGTGCATTTCCTGCAGGTCATCGACGCCGATGGCGACTTCCTGACCCACCGCGCAGTCGGACTTCTTGCTGGCGGAAACGCTTGCCGTGACCTTGCGGTCCTCGTCGGGTGTGTCTGAGGTTCGCTTGATCACGTCACCTGCGGTCAACTGGCACTCCTGTCCATCAGAAGAAACGGTGAGATCGCTGGCGACGATGAAGGTGTGCCGGGCAGGATCAAGCGCAGCAGGAACTTCTTCGGATGCGTTTACATTTGAACTCTGCTGCTGTGCGCCTGCGGAGGAAGTCTGCTGCGCTGCTGCTTGTTGCGCAGCCAACTGAGCCTTCACTTCTTCGGCGATGGCTTCCTTGACCTCTGGAGTCAAGGTGACAGGACCAGAGTTCGAGGCGGAGTTGTCATTGCCAGAGGGCTGTGACTGTTGCTGATCTCCTCCTCCATTGTCCGCTCCACTGTCGCCATTCACAGCTGCCGCCCTGGCCGCAGCTCGGGCTTCATACGCCGCCTGCAGATTTGCGGCGATCAGGTAGTCCGTGAGCCAGAATGCCGCTGAGGGATAAACAGGGTACGGCGCAAAATAACCGCCGTAATACCCGTACCAAGGGGTGCCGCCCCAGCCCCAGCCGTAGTGCACGGGTGCGGGCCACGGGTTGTAGGCCCATCCGTAGTACACGGGAGCGTAGTAATACGCGGGATGATATCCGTAGTAGCAGCAGTAGCCACCATAGGAATACGAACGGTAGACCCTGGTATAGGTGACGTGATTGACCACCACGGTGCGCGAGACGTAGGTTCGACTACCGCGGGTAACGTAGGCTCGCTGGACGTATCCAGCATTCCTTCCGGTGGTGACGACGCGAGCGCCGTTATGGCTGCTGACGATTGTGCGGCTGCCGTTCATGCCGTGGTTAATCTGCATGCCGTTGCGATTGATGGTGCGGATCTGTCCGTTGGGACGAATTACCGCCGATCCGCCGCCGCGAAGGGTAACTTGCCGCCCGGGGAGAGGGCGGTTCACGTTCGCCCGGGTCGCCATTCTGCCATTGGCATTCCCCATCGGCCCATGATTGCCCATGGTTGCGTTTCCGGTTGACCGGTTGATGGCTCCGGTGCCGTTTGGCCGATTTATGGTTCCGGTGGCTCCGGGCCTGCCCATCGTGGTCGATCCCGGTCTGCCCATGGTTCCGGTGTTCGTCTTTCCGCCCATGGTGGTGGTGTTGGGTCTGTTTACCGTGGTGGTGTTGGGCCTGTTTACCGTGTTGGTGTTCGGCCGGTTCCCCATGGTGGTGTTGGGCCTGGTATTTGTTTGCGGATGACTTGCGGGCGCAGTCCGGTTGGCTGGCGCATGCTGGGCAGGCGCGCTCGCGTGAGGCGCTGGCGCCGATCGCGGCGCTGGCGAACTGCTCTTCTTGTCGTGCTGACCCTCGGCTACGCCAATCAAGCCGGCCAGCAAAACAAACAAGATCGAAGTCCGAAACAGTTTCCAGCGGCTTTCGAATGGATTCATGACACACTCCTAGCTAAATAGTGACGGCTGGTGAGGCTTCGTTACGGAAATCAGATCGTCCGCGCAACTTTAGCCTGCGAACCTCGAGACGGCCTCCGCCTGTTCACGAACTTAAAGCTGGGGGAAAGCGCCGCACAACCGAACCCTGTCCGCGAAATTTCTGACGCTCATCATAAAGAGCGAAACCCCGAAATTGGCGATTGGTTTCGGTTAAGGCGTGATGGACAAGCAAATTCTCGTCCTGTCCGGGAGAGCAAGTCAAGTGTATAGGTGCGTTCCACGGGATCGGTCGAGTCGCGATGGCCGATGCGGGGTATAATCCTGCCTCAAGGGCGCTGTTTCGTCTGAACACGGGTCGGCGCATGAAGGGAACAGTGATCAGGGAATGAAATTCGGGGAAAAATACGAACTTCTGGAATCGCTTACCACGGGCGCGATCGAGACTTTTGCCGCGAATGACAAAGTCCGGGGTGAGCGCGTTCTGGTGCATATTGTGGAATGCGCCCCCCAGAAACCCGACCAGACCACGGCCGAATGGGTTCTTGAGTCCTTCCACAAATTAGCCCCTGAGCCGCCCGGGCCCGTGCTGGAAACTGGGAAATACAGTGGTGCGAAGTACGCTTACGTGGTCACCAAACCTGCGGACGAGACCGTGGTGAGAGCTTGGGTCCGGCGATATGAACTTCAGGTAGTGGACACGAAGGAGAGCAAGGTACACGCACCGAAGACAGAATTCAGTGCTCCTGCCGCTGCACCGCGAGTGGCACAAACCATCGCGCCAAAAGAACCGCCGCAGGCACCCGGTCAGATGACGCAGCTGTTTCGCGATTTCGATTCGCTGGCGAAATCCAAGGTGCCGGAACCCGAGAGCCCGCCAAGTGCCCCTCCTGTGCGACCTGCTCCCTCAACCAGTCTGCCAGGAGAGTCTGGGCTGCATGCGGCAGTTCCATGGGATCCATTCAGCGCGAAGCGTGCTGTTCCGCCGAAGGAGACTCCAGTCGCTGCTCCGCCGGCTCCGCCCAAACCTGTCGCTCCGGAGATGCCACCCGCCGGTCGAAGTGGTGCAAAGCCCGGCGAATTTACCAACTTCTTCCAAGGTCCATTTCGGGGAGACGGCCCCTCGGACATGCCAGCTTATCCATCACAGCCGATTGAACCTCCGAAGAAGAACGTGGGAGAGTTTACGGCTATGTTCGGTCAGGCAAGCCCGCCGGCGACAGCAGCACCACCCAGTGCCCAAGGGTCGGGCTTTACCTCGATATTCAAGGACATGGACACTCCGCCGGCAACATTCAATCCGGCGACGCCGAGGCAGGGCGGGATCGTACCGCCACCGTCGCAGCCCCTGCCTGCCGTAACACCGATGAATGCCACTCCAGTACCGGATCCGGTTTTCGCTGCGCCATCGCCAGTTCCGGTGGTGATTCCAAATCTTCCGGCACCTGCGATACCTCAGTCCCCGAGTGTGCCTGTCGAAAGACCGCTTCCTTCCCGCTCGAGTTCTTTGCCGGGGGACGGCGCTACCGGCGCATTCATGCATTCCAAGTCGGAACCGACGACCATGCCGATGGAAGCGCCAAGCGGACCAAGTCCCTACACGCAAATCATCTCGCGTCAGAAATTTGCATCGGCTGACCAAGGCGAAGCTGGGCATGCGCCTGCCGGGGGTGCAGGCGCGGGAAAGTTTCCCTCGCCCAAAATTCCGGGGGCCGCGCCTCCACCCATGCCCAAGGTCCCGCCGCCTCCTGCTATGCCTAAGGCGAAGGCACCCACGGCGCCAAAAGCTCCCAAGATTGACACGCCTGCACCGCCGCCAGTGTCAATCTGGCCGTTGATCATCACCCTGACAGTGCTTTTCTTTCTTGCGGTGATGCTAGTGCTCTTCTTCGCACTGCGGCACTAGCGGGGTAAGCAACAGCAATAATCACGAAGGACACGAAGTATCACGAAGGTTTCTTGTCAGAGGCTTTACTTCATGTACCTTCGAACCCTTCGTGGTTTACGATCCTTGTCTACGCAACGAGAGATTCTCGAGATCAGTTGGACTGCGGAAGAAGGATTAGCAGCTCGAGTGTGGGATTGGGCAATTCTCCCGGGACGTAGGCCGCGAAATTCCGCGCGCGATTGACAGCCTCCCATGCGGGCCCGGACTGGTTCAGTGCGAAATACTGGTACTTGAGCTTCACCGGGATGGCACTTGGCGGGTTCGTCATGTGGCGCAGCTGAATTCCCGGCAAAGCCTGCCGCACAAGATGTTCGATATGGGTTGCCGAGCAGGTTTTCACCAGCTGCGGCACTCTCTGGATGATGTTTTCTTCCGTGGTCTCCGCGCTGACCGCCAGATACATGCGCGTGTTGGCGAGATATTTGTCCTGGTCGACAGCCGTGGCGTAAATCGAATTCGAGCCCGGCATCAGTTTCAGCGGCAGCGACACCAAATTCGTCGGCACGACAGTCTCGAGCAGGGCGCGCAATTTTTCATCGAGCTCCGCAAAAATTGGTCCGAGAGAATCATGCGCATACGCCGGCAGGTCACGGGGACGCAACTTTTGCGAGAAGGTGGTCAGAGACCCGGCGAGCGAGACCATCGCCGCATAGAGTTCCTCGGGATGTCCCATCTTGCTCTCGTACAGGTGAGAGAAAACCGGGAAGTTGGAATTCACCGTGTACAGCAGCCAGAAGTTCGCGATGTCGGAAGCAGTGAAATCGGCGAGGCTCTGATTCTTCTGGCGGCGTCCTGCGGACAGCTGGGTGCTGCGCGCCGAAAGCAGTTCCACCAGACCCCGAAGCAGTCCCACCAGATACTCGTTCGCCCCAATCTCAATTAGCGGCGGAACAAAGCGGGGATTCAGTTGGTATGTGCCAGCGGTGGTGCGCTCAACATTGGCGATGCGCAGGACCGATGAGCCCTCGCGATTTTCAGAGTCGGCGAGCAGGCGCATGTTCTTTCGAGCTACCTGGATTGGTTTCTCGCTTGCTCCTGTATTCTCGTCACGAAAAGAGGTGACCTCGGCCAAATAACGTGTGCCGCTTTCCTTGCCATTGGAGACGTTGAGCCCGCGTTGGCGATAATCGGGAACTGCCAGATAAATGTCGAGACTCTTGGTACCCGGATCGAAGAATTCCTCCAACGACTTGGAGGGAGGCGGAGGGTCTGCTTCTGGAATTTCAAATAAGAGCCCGTCGGGAAAAATGCCGGCGGCGCGCGTAACCGCGAACTGCCCTTCGGCGAGAAGCTCGCCATTGATCGCCAGCTCTCGAAATCCCCACGGACAGAACTTGAGCGCCTGCAACCGAAAGTTGAGGGTGTCCTCCAGAAAGCGATCCTGGACCTGCAGGTGCTGCGGCGTCAGAAAAGTGCCTTTGGTCCAGAGAACTGGTTTCAGTTGCTTCATGCGAATGACATCCGGCGCACCGGGATGGACATGGAAACTGCGCTAAGCCATTTTTACACGGCTGCCCACGATAACAATTCCTGGGCCAGGAAGCAAAGGGCAAGCAGGGGAATGGCGGGGTAAACGGAGTAAGACCGTACAAGGAATGAAAATTGACAGCCTGGGGCTAGCTTTTGGAGTCCTGGCCAGAGTTCCACAGGCCTTCCATGAACTTTATCCAGTCTTGCGTGCGGGCGCGGAAGACTCGCTTCGCACTACGGGAGAATATGGCAAGACCGAAATCGCCGCGGGCGCGGCGCAGCACGATTTTGATCTCCTCGACTAGTTCTTCCGGAATCGAGGCGCTAACCTCAAGGCTCTCCAGCAATTCGAACATGTCAGGCGCAGCGGCAATGAGGCTGGCGTTCGCATTGGCTTCCGTCTCCGCATCCACCGACGCGACCGGCAGTCCACACCGATCCACAACCCGCGACATTTTCTGCGGATCAATCCGCCACATTCCTGAGGTCACTTTACTCTTGGCCATACACTACTTTCTTAGAAGGGGCTCCCTTCTACAGACCTTATCGTCCATTTTCTTGGATGAGTGATTACCCTTCAAGGTTACTAAGGTGTTTAGGGGTTAACGGGAAGGGTACGCGGGTAGAGCCAATCCAAAGCATAGACAGATACCGGCTTAGGCGCCTTCGAGCGGAGTTGAATTCTACTCCTTCGAGAATTCGGGAGTCCCGAGGGCGAAGTCTCCTTCTGGAACCGCCATACCAAGCCTTCGCGCCTGCGCCTTGATCGCATCGTAATCGGCAATCGCCTGATTAACTTGATCATTGGTGACGCCACTGCCCGCAACTGCCTGCTTTTTGAAAAGATCGGAGACGGCGGTTCGCCTTTTCTTGATAGTCAGGTCCATCACCTCGAGCACAACATCCAAACCACCCGACGTATCGTCGGAAAGCCCCATCAGCGCCTTCTGCCTCTCGTCACCGAGGACCGCAACCACTAGCTCTTTAAATTTCTGCTCAGAAACCGATCCGGGAGAGCGTTTCTCTTGCTCGATGAGAGACTTGGCGGCTTTGATTCTCCGCTCCGAGACGACGTGTATCACTTCAACCACGGCAACTCTGATTCGCTCTCCTTTTTCGGCGCCCTTTTCGTCGTCATTCATTCCCATGAGCTCACGCTGGCGGTCCACGCCCATCACATTGATGAGCACTTTGCGAAAATCGTCTTCCCCGACGGACCCTGAGGAACGCTTTTCTCTTTGGAGAAGATCCTCGAGCGCATCGGTCCTTTCGTCGGTGGCGCGGTCGACAGCTTTGCAGATCGCCCTGTTGGCTTCTTGCGAACTGGGATCATCATCTTTCCCCATCAACTGGTCCTGGCGCATTATCCCGATAAGATTGACGATCTTCTCCTGAATATCTTTTTCTTTGGCTTTCGGATCAGCCACCGCGGTATTCAATGCATTCACCGCACTGCCCAGCGGAGACTTCGCCTTTTCGATTTCTTCGTCGTAAGCGGCGATGACTTCCTGAAACCATACGGCTGACTTCGAACTTGCGCCGAATTCCCGAATGGCTTGCTGCTGCATGCGCACGTTCTCCGCGCGCAGGAACAATAACTCCTCCAGGCGAAGCGGACTGCCATCCAGATGCTTGGCTTGATGGATATCGTAGATGAACTGGCGATCCGCATCGGTGAAGCCGGATGAAGACGATCCGGTTCCCCCAACCTCGGCAGACTTTCCCTGGGAGACGTTGGCCCTGTTCTGCGTGAGTGCCATGGTGCCCCCGTCATTCATGGGGCTATTCGTAGGTGTCCCAACCGGGCCACGGCCGCTGGTATTGGCGAAGTCGCTCATGAACCCTCCACAGGAAAACCTTGTGCTCTCTATTGTTGGAGCGAGCTAACGGTTGAAATCCGGTCCGGCTCTGCTAGAATGCCCGGCAGTCTTTCCGGCCGGGGGTTTTTTCGTATGCCGATGCAAGTCTGTATGGGGGCGACCATGATGTGCACCATGGGCATGGCGCCGAGTTCCCTTGTCGTTCTGCCCATCAACCGGGTCCTCACCGACCAAGTGCCCGACGCCAACATCATGGACTACGTTCCCATGGTGAATATCATGCCGTTTGGCATGTGCATGTCACCCGCGAATCCGATGGTAGCCGCCGCTACCGCCGCTGCTATGGGAGTGTTGACTCCCATGCCATGCATCCCAATGACCGTGGCTCCATGGGTTCCGGGAGCACCTACTGTCCTGCTCGGCAACATGCCCACGCTCGACAACACCCATACGCTCATGTGCATGTGGGCGGGAGTCATCACGTTCGTGACTCCGGGAGAGTTCACGGTCATGGTGCCGTAAGAGTTATCATCCGTCATCGGGTACGGCCTATTCGCGCGAGCTGTTAGGACCCAAAGGATCCGATCTGCTTCACGGCCGTCTGTTCGATGACCGATCGGTCGTAGATCACCGCATCCATCATTCGATGGTTTGGATGGGGATGGGGCAAATGGGCACGCGGCCCGGTCGACTCTCTTTTTCACCCTTCTCCCCGGCCTCCGCCAAAGCGTCTCCCCCTTTGTCTTGGAGGATGTTGAGAGCAACTTCAACTGGGATGGCCCACGCCTCTTCACCAAGAACAGCTTTTAGAGCCTCGACACCGCTGGCCCCTGGAGTGGAGGCCATTAATTTGACGGCGGCTCCAGACGCAGCCTGCTTCAGACTCTTGCCCTCGATCAACCCTTTCGGAATCTCCATGGCACCCTTTGCCTTCGACCAGACAATGGCGACACCGATTTTCTCCGAGAGTGAAGTCATCCCTTTCATCGCAGCGCCAACCTTGAGGTCAAAAGCACCGAGCAGCAGGTTGGTGGAGAAGGTGGCGAGAGCCTTATCGGCTTTCCCAGTATCCTGGTAGGTAAACCCCGCCTTCATCCCCGACCCGACTCCGGTAAATATGACGGCCGCGGTGCCACCGCTAACGTAGGTCGCGCCGACCATCACGATTTCCGCCGAGGTGTCACGAACGCCCTTTAATATCTCGACTGCGACCTCGCCCTGGTGAACCGCGCCTTCGATACTACCCGTAGTCTTTTCCTGGGCTTCTGACTGCTTATCCTGGAACGCATCCCGATCGTCATCGGCCTGTTCCATCATGTAGACGAGATTGAGGAGTTGAGCTTTCATGGAACCCTGGGCGGCGGCGTGGAACCTTCGGATCTCCATTTCGGCCTGAGCAGTTGTCTCGACCTTGACCTTGTCCCAATCCACTTCCACCGAATGAAGGTCTGGCAATCTCATTCCAAAGGCTGCCCAATCTCGCTCGCCCCTCTGAGTCACAACCCTCGAATAGGCATTCATCGCTCCCGCACGCTTGCAGGACCGAATAATGCGAGCCAAGCCTTCCCAATCGATGAGAAAAATCCCGTCGTTTGCTCGAAAGCTTTCCCATGCCATAAAATCCTCCCGACTCAATCGGATATAAGCATCTGGGCTTGCCTCATCAACACCGAACTTATTTCAACTTCGTTCCCTTGCTGCCATCATCCGCTGTATCCGGATCTTTCGGATCCTGCGGGGAATCGGGGCTTCCGCTGCTTGGATCAGTGGCCATGGCGGGCATACTACCGCTATTGATGAATGCCATGGGCGTCCCGGTAATGTAGACGCCTCCGGGACTGACGTCCACAGAACTGCCACCAGCCTTCAGCGTGATCCCCGCCGGACATTCGATGACGATGCCTGACTGTGCGGTTAGATGAATGCTCATTGCGGTCATGGCATAACTCATCGTGATCGAGTCATTCTTCCCGCCGGTAACCGACAGCGAAACGTTGCCCGTAACGCTCTCGTTCTGATTCCCGGTGACAGACAGAGACTTGTTACCAGTAACCTTCTCCATCTGATTCCCGGTCACCTGGAGCGACATGTTGCCGCCGATCTTTTCGTTGTGATTCCCGGTCACTTGGAGATGTTTGTCCGCGTTGACTTTTTCCTGCTGATTGGCAGTGACGATGAGGTGACGATTAGCGCCGATGAACTCCCGCGAATCATTCTCGACTCGCAGGTCCATATCTTTCTCGGCATTCATGAAGATCTGCTCCTGGCCTTTCAGATCTTCGAAGCGGAGTTCGTTGTAGTTAGAGGAGCCTCCCCCCTTCGAACTGCGCGACATGAACGTGCTGCGCGTCTGATTGTCAGGCAGCGTGTACGGAGGCATCTGGTCTGCGTTGTAAACGCGTCCCGTGATGACGGGCCGGTCAGGATCTCCCTCCAAGAAGCTCACCAGGACTTCCTGACCGATGCGTGGGATCCATATGGCTCCCCAGTTTCCGCCCGCCCAGGGCTGCGAAACTCTGATCCAGCAGGAACTGTTCTCGTTCTTCTCTCCCAGTCGATCCCAGTAGAACTGCACAATCACCCGGCCGTACTTGTCGACCCAGATTTCTTCTCCTGATTTGCCGACGACCAAAGCCGGCTGCGGTCCCTGCACAAATGGCTTCGGGGTGACACGCAGCGGACGATAGGGAACGGACGCGGGCATGCACGTGAAGTGGTTGGAATATGTTTCTCCGCCTGTCGTGGCCGCGGTGTAACTCTGTCCGGCGGAGCCGAAGTGCCGAACTTCGGTTGCGACATAGTTCGTGTTTTGGTCGGAACGGTAATGATTCTTCAGTTCGAAGGAGAATCCGGACATCAGCCCGCGACAGTTCCCGGCTCCCGACACGACCATGTAACCGGCTTCCTCTTCCTGCATCCGAACTTTTGCCACTGTGTCGCCTTCATCCTTAGTGGTATGGAGTCCGGGATAGTCATACAACTCCAGATCCTCGCTTGCGGAGAGGCTCACGACCGTAGGTTCGTTGGCGAGCAGACTGGTCGAAGGCGTCGTAAAGTTGTAGTCCGTGACCGTGTACTTACCGGTCTTGACCTCCTGCCCCACGTGCCAGTTGATGATCACTTCAGGGTCGGCCAGGCCCCCAACTTGCGCGTCATAGCTGATGGGAGAGTTGTGACACACGGGCAGATTGCTGGACTGGTCGGCCAGCACAAGGGTGTGCTTGTTCTGGGTCGTGTGGTCGAAGTAATAGAAGATACCGAATTCTTCCATCAGACGTGACACGAAGTTGAATGATGTCTCGCGGTACTGCACACAATACTCAAGCTTCGGATAGCTGCCCTTCAGGTTGAGTTTGAAGTCCTTGAAATCGAATGGATCGAAGATCTTGCTGATGATGTCGGGTACGGCCATGTTCTGAAAGATGCGGCAATCCGCCTCTCTCGTCAGGAACCACAGCCAGGGTACAACCTGCGCGCGGTAGTGCGTGAACAAGCGCTTGTCTGTCTCGCCCTGCGTAAAGCGGCTCACGAATCCGCTGATATACCGGGGAGAACCGTCGGGCAGCTGGAACTTGATCGAGACTTTCTGCCCCACGATGTCGTCGAATGAGATGGAATCATTGTCATGTGCCAGCAGATCGAGATCGTAGCTGAACAGGCGCGAAATGCCTTCGTAGCCGGTGATCTCCTGCAGCAGGAGCACGTCCTTGCCCAGCGGAGTATCAATGGCAAGCAGCCGGTGATCTTGTGAGAAGCTTTCGTCTGGCACAACCCCACCCTTCGCTGTGGATTACTGAGCTGCAAAACACTTCCGCCGCCTGGCCGGCAGCATTTCCTCGGCGCGGCGCAATTTTACTGGTACACAAATGCGCCGTCGGTGCCAATGCCGACGTTGATTCGCGCCATCGCTGCCCCGGCAGCCATGCCGGTTAACAACTGCCGCGAGATGTCAGGCAGCAGCGTATTGGTCAGAATGTTGTCGACATTGCGGGCACCGCTCTCGACCTCGGTACACCGCTTCGCCACTTCGTCGATCAATGCCGCATCGTAGGTTAAATCGATCTTGTGGTTTTCCTGGATTCGCCGCTGAATCTTGCCCAGCTTCAGCCGGATGATCTGCTTCATATTCTCATCGCGGATCGGCATGTAGGGAATCAGCACCATTCGTCCGAGGAATGCCGGTTTGAAGATTTTATTCAGTTCCGGCTTGAGCGCTTTCACCAGGCCGTCGGGACCGGGCATGGTTTCGGGGTCCGCGCACAGTTTGGCCATCGTGTCGGTGCCGGCGTTAGTCGTGAGAATGATGATCGTATTCTTGAAATCGATCTCGCGTCCTTCGCCGTCTTCCATCATGCCCTTATCGAACACCTGATAGAAGAGTTCGAGCACATCGGGATGCGCCTTTTCCACTTCGTCCAGCAGGACCACCGAATAGGGGCGGCGGCGGACAGCCTCTGTCAGCACGCCTCCCTCGCCGTAACCGACATATCCCGGAGGCGAGCCCTTCAAGGTCGAAACGGTATGCGCTTCCTGGAACTCCGACATGTTGATGGTGATCAGATTCCGTTCGCCGCCGTACAGCAAGTCTGAGAGGGCAAGTGCGGTCTCGGTCTTGCCGACACCGCTCGGCCCGACCAGCATGAAAACGCCGATCGGCTTGTTGGGATCGTCGAGTCGCGCGCGCGCCGTCGAGATTCTCTGGCTGATGATCTCGAGCGCGTGAGTTTGTCCGATGACGCGCTGGCCAAGGACGGACGGCAGAGAAAGGACTGTGGAGATTTCGTCCTTCATCATTTTGCCGACGGGAATTCCGGTCCATCCTGAGATGACCTCGCCGACACTTTGCGCGTCGAGGGCCACTCGGATCATTGGAGATTCGCCCTGCAGAGATGAGAGTTCCGACTCCGCCTGCGCGAGTTTGGCGCGCAATTCTGCGGGATCGACGGGCTTGGCAGCTTCTGCGACGGCCGTCGCCGTGGCAGAAGCTGCCTCAGCAGCCGCCGCGCTTGCGGTTGAAGCGGACGATGCAGCTTCGGCGGCAACGCCGGGAATTTCCGGCGCGGCAATGTTGCCCTTTCCATTCTGCGAGGCAACCGCGCCTTCGAGCTGATTACGAAGATCGCGGATCGTGGTTACCAAATCGCGTTCCTTTTCGAAACGCGTACGCAAGGTCGAGAGGCGCGAAGCGATCTCCGCGCTCTTCGTTGCGATCTCCTGCAGGCGCTCGCGATGGTCTGAGCCGGTGGCTGTCTCGCGCTCGAGGATTCGCTGTTGCACGGCAAGATCGTCGAGTTGGCGAACGCTGTCCTCGATTGCTGGCGGAGTTGCGCTCTGGCCCAAAGCGAGGCGCGCACAAGCTGTATCGAGCACGCTGACTGCCTTGTCGGGCAACTGGCGGCCGGCGAGATACCGGTGCGAAAGGTGAACGGCTGCCGTCAGCCCCTCATCCAGAATGCGGACCTTGTGATGCTTCTCGAGCGAAGGAACAATTCCGCGCAGCATGGTCATGCACTGCGTCTCGATTGGTTCTTCCACCTTCACGACCTGGAATCGACGAGCGAGCGCCGGATCCTTTTCGAAATATTTCTTGTATTCCGACCACGTGGTTGCGGCGATTGTGCGCAGTTCACCGCGGGCCAGAGCCGGCTTTAGCAGGTTGGCAGCATCACCCTGCCCTGCTTGCCCGCCAGCGCCGATCATCGTGTGAGCTTCATCAATAAACAGGATGATCGGGATTGGCGAGGCCTTTACTTCCTCAATCAACCCCTTCAGCCGATTTTCGAATTCCCCTTTGATTCCTGCTCCCGCCTGCAGGAGAGCGAGATCGAGCGTGCGGATAATAACGTTGCGCAGAGGCGGAGGGACATCGCCGTCCGCGACACGCAGCGCGAATCCTTCCACGACCGCGGTCTTGCCGACGCCAGCCTCTCCCGTCAGGATCGGATTGTTCTGGCGGCGGCGCATCAGGATGTCGACCACCTGCCGAATCTCGAAATCACGCCCCAACACGGGATCAATTTTCCCTGTCTTCGCCTTCTCGGTGAGGTTGATCGTGAACTGGTCAAGATTAGGAGTTTTCCCGCCCGGCTTCGGACCCGCCGATGGCGTACCCGGGGCGGCGGCAGCCGCAGCGGCGGCAGCCTGCACCTCCT
The DNA here is from genome assembly GCA_963743105.1 of Terriglobia bacterium. Lineage (GTDB taxonomy): Bacteria > Acidobacteriota > Terriglobia > Terriglobales > Acidobacteriaceae > Sulfotelmatobacter. Next base: position 70,946 of record CAVUOS010000014.1, on the reverse strand, counting down.
CGCCGGAATTCGCGATGATGGCAGCAAAATCTTTCTTCAGAGCATCCGGCTGAATCTTCTGAAATTCCCGGCTAATGTCGCGCATCAGGCGCACCAATTCCTCATGCGTCGCCAGCGCGAGAATGGTGAATCCCGTGCGAACCTGCCCCGCGTTGTAGTCGATAGATCCAATCGTCCACGCCTCGACCAGCATCCGCATGAGCGATGGGCTCAGAGCCGGAGTGCGCGCGTTTCCTGACTTCAGCTTGTCGAGAGCGCGGGCCAATTCGCCGGAGAATCTCGAGGTGTCGATCTCGAAATGCTTGAAGATCGCAGCGACATCATTGTCAGTTGAATCGAGGAGTTTGGTCAGATAGTGCTCGACCTCGATGTCATAATGCGTGCGGGCCAGGCAAAGTCCTGCTGCAGCTTCCAGCGCCCCGCGGGTCGAGTCATTCAACTTACCGATCAGAGATTTGAGATTCATATCGTTACCCCTTTGTTGATTCGAGAGCCAGCACCGTGTCACCCGGATCCCGCTGGAACGGCGCTGATTTCACCCATGACACCCACCCCAGTTGCGGCGCGGTAATGCCAGCCGCACCGAGGGTGCAAGCCGGAACCTGCTCGCGATCCAGAATTAGTTTCAATTCAAAATCCCACTCGCCATTGGAAAAGAAACGAACCCAGCTTTGCAGTGGTTTGAAGGATTGTCCGTCCGGCAAAAAGTCTGCGTAGCGCTCCAGGCTCAGCGGCCCGAACACGATCCGCACGCGAGACTGCTGATTCCACATCTCGTCGCCGACCACGGCTCCGAATCCGAGCTCGCCGCTGTCGGTGTTCTCTTCCGCTAATCGGCATTGCGTTTCCGGATCGAGTCGATACCACCCGCCGGAAAATTGCTCGATCGCAACCGGAACGTCGAAATAATCCGACAGAACCTGCTGCAAAGCCTGCGCCGAGCGCGGCCGCTGCGCCAGTAAACCGGAGTAGTAAATCAGCAAATCGTCCGAGACAGTCTGCCGGTCGCGCATACCGTCGGTGCCGAGCCCGAGCAGGCTCAGCAGATGCCGGGAAAACAGATCGCGTTCACCACGCTCGCAGGCCACATCAAAGCGATACTTCCGCCAGGCGTTGTAGAAGAGCGAGATGATCCGGTGATTAAAAATATCGAGAAAATCGCGCAGCGCGTTGTCGCCTTCGCGCTGCCTCTCGATGATCAGCGAAGTAAAAGGATTGGGTAGAACTCCCTCCGGCCCGATCATGCCCATGAAGTTGACAAGCATTCGTACCGGGCCATCCTCGGGCCACTCCGCTTCCTGAATCTGGCTGGCTGGAAACGCGAGGGAAGGATGTGCGCGGAAATGCGCGACCTCAGCCTCGGGCGGAACAAATTGCCCGACTGGTTTCTTCTCCGGGCGAAACCTCTCGAGCAGGCGAAGTGCCTGAAAGAAATCGAAGATGTACGGTTTGCGGCGAAGCTTTTCTTCGACTTCGCAACCCGCCAAGTTCCCGGAAATCGTCAGATCAGGATTGACTGTCCCGCTCTCGGTGTCCACTCTTCGAGCACCTCCCTTCGCTGACGGCTGCGAGCAACCAACTGGGTAAAGCTGTTCATCGAGGTGTATAGGCCGAAAAACTTCTCCAACACGCTCGCGAACAGGTACGCGCCACTGCCGCTGAACTGTTCTTCGTCGAATTCGATTTCAACGCGCGTGCCTCGCGCAAAACCGACCCCATGCTCGGACGCGACGCGCGTGAAATGCCGCCGCGAACTCACTGAAGCAATGCCTGTGATCTGTTTCTTAATGTCGGCGGAATCCGAAAAATCGTAGAGTTCGAGAATCTTCTGCAGCGCTTCCTTTCCATCGTCGACGATGGAGAGATAGTTCAAGGAAAGGTGCGAAATCAGAGACCACAATGTCTTACCGTCCAAAGGCGGGCGAAGGGTGCGCGTCGGCTTGTGCAGAGCGACAATTCGCTTGATCGCTGCGCCGCTGGCCATTTCGAAATCTCCGGCTTCACTGCCGAAGGGCAGGCGAGTTACGAGATCGCGGTTCGTGCACGTGCAACGAACCGTCACCGCGTCGTAGTCCAACTGCATCGGTCGAGCCGAAAGATCGACCAGCGAGAGAAAAACATCAGTTCCTTCATCACCCTTGCGGTTTGAGACCGAGCGCGTGATGTACCAGTACGCGGGACTGGTTCCCTGCACGGCATGACGCTCCGAGTAGAGCGGATGGTAGGTCACCGTTTCATGGGTCTCGGCGTCGGTGCTCACCACTTCGTCCACGGAATAGATCTCCATGGTTTGACGGCGTCGCGCGTCGGGCACAATCGGATACTGGTAACGAGTCTGATCGACCAGGATGGGCTCGGCAACCTGGGAGAACAGATTGATGATGGGCGCGCACCCCAGACGGAGGGTCCGATCATTGACGGCGACTTCCAGGCGTTGATGACGTCCGTCTTGCTCGAAAGGAGAGATCATGAATAGCAGTTCGGCCTTCGAGGTAAAGCCTGCCTGCTGCAACTGAGAGAGCCCCTTCAGGCTCATGAAGAAGAATTTTTCCGGGAACGCAAAGTACTCCTGCAGCAAGCGGTAGCCCATGAACGATCGCCGGGGATACGGCAAGACATCTTCATTCTCCCCGAATCCCATGGGCTGAAGGTTCCGTACGGAAATCTCGCGCACCGGAGCTTTGGGCTTGGCGGGATCACGCAGCAGAATGCGCACGCAGTTCCGGCACAGCAGTTCATAAAGTGCGTGGACGACTGAACTCTCACCGTTCAGATAAAAAGAAAGTGTTTCGACGTCCAACTTCTCAAACGAAACATCGGGAAAGCATTCGAGTTCAACGCGCAGGACCGCGGCTTCCGATGCGCGCAGCGCCGGGCGGATGCGGTCGGGTGTCATCCACTGCGCTTGCGATACTTTGAAGGGCCACACCGTTGTGTCGTAGGAAGTCCGAAATTTGCACGGCACTCCTTCCACCGGCCGGGAGTAAAGAACCGTTCCCTTGGGAATCTTCAGGGCGCTGGTCAGCTTGCCGCTCTCTGGGTCGGTGTGAAACTGGGCCACCGTCATCGACGGAACAGGCCGCAAATAGTGCGGATAGAGGATGTTCAGCAACGCTTCGGTGATCTGCGGGAAGTCGTCGTCGATGCGCAGGTGAACGCGCGCAGCCAGCAGCGCGAACGCTTCCAGCATGCGCTCGACGTGGGGATCTTCGCAGCGATCCGATTCGAGCAGCAACCGCGACGCAATCTTCGGATACTTGTCGGCGAACTCGGCCCCGACCTGGCGGAGGAAGGTGAGCTCGCTCTCGTAGTAATCTCTCAGCTCATTGCGCAAGGTCGGCTCCCTTGATTTCGTACTCACCCTTGCCCAGCTCTAGAACGGTGTCAAACCGTACGGGTTCCGGGGTTGGGTCCATGCACAGCAGTCCTTCAATGACGAACCTTAACGTTCGATAGCTGCCTTCCACCGGCTCCATGCGAACACGCGCACGCTTGAGCCTCGGCTCAAACGCCGCAATCGCAGCCTCCATCTCGCGGACCAGATCCGCATGATCACGGGTCGACAACACGGATTTCGAAGACACATCCGCAAAGCCGTAGTGATAAACGGAACGGTTGGTCTCGCGGGCAGAATCCGGAGCGGGATCGATGGTTTTCCGGGTATTGAGCAGCCACTCCAGATCACGTTTCAGCGCCCATTTCAGCTCACGCAGTGATTGAGCGCGCGAGAGCGGAATCTCTGAGCGGGTCTTCGGATCGCGATCGATCAGGCGGTCGAGCACCGAAAGCGTGACCGGTCCGGTAGCATCTCGCCTGGGCATGCGTTATTTTGCGTCTCCCAGCGCTTGCGCCGGATCGAGCCGGCAGATCCTCTCGAACAGCTTCTGTTGCGCGGCCTTGTCCGCTTGGATCTTGACGCTCATCTTCATCAGCGTTGCAAGCGCGCTGGCGATCAAGGCGGGATCTTCCCATTCGTCTAGCTTGTGATTCTCGATGGCGGCCGCGATATCGTCGAGAATCGGCTGCGCCACGTTGGGTTTATTGGTGGTAGTGCAGATCTCGACCAGTTGCATCCGCCGGCGGAAGCGTTCACGGCCGGAACGTTTGCGCGCAATATCCTGCTGCAGAATCTCGAACGCCTTCCGTTCCTGTCCTTCGCGGAGAGCCTGCAGTGCGGAGACGTAGGCATCGGTAAGCTGCCCCGGCCATCGCGAGCCTAGGCCGTTTGACGATGCGGCGCGCGCAGCCCCATCCGCCCCAGGAGTTGCGGTGGGCGCCTGGCTCAAAGAAACCAACCAGGCACGCGTTTCCGCATTCGCTGCCGGAGTTTCGTCCATCAGAGTGGCATCAAGCAACTGCGGAATGTCGGTGACCAACGCCTTCAATTCCGAGCGGATGGCACGCGCTATGGCATCGTAGCCGCTGCCCAGCGCCTCGCAGGCCTCGACCACAAAGCGCTGCATATCCAGCCAGGCTCGGCCGCAGGGAAGAGCCATGGCGCTTTCCGCCGCCTCAAGCAGTTCTTCGTGCTTCTTGTCCAGAAGCAGCTTTTTCAAATGCCGGCGTAGCTCAGTGGGCGGGGCTTCCAGCTTCGTAGGATCCGCTTGTTCAATTGCGGCGCGCAATTCTCCCCACCGCAGGCCGCGCAACATGAGATAGGAAGCCGGGCTCTGCGGCTCACGACGCCGCAAAAACGCCGCCGCTTCCGCAATCTTCTTGATCGTATCGACGCGATCTGCGGGCTCAGAAGAACCTTCGACCGAGATCAGAACGCCGGTTCGAACCGGAGCCGACCCCGCTGCCGCAGCTTCTCCCTCAGCACCCGGAGCGGCCTCAGCCGCAGGAACTACCTCAACCGGATCGGGCTCCTTCTCGCGCTTCTTCTGCAGGAAGCCGTGAATCAGGTGCCGGCTCGCCTCCAGTGCAGACTTCAGCGGGCCAAACGCGGGTCCTTCATCTCCGAATTTCTCGTCACAACTTTTCTTCAGGTGGGAAAGACTCTCCAGGCATGTGTCCAAATCCTTTTCCGCCTGCGCGTAGAATTTTTTCGGAGTCTCTTCAAAAGCCTTGTCGAAAGCCTCGGGCGTGAGCTTGCCTTCTTTTACAAGTGCGGCACGCTTCTTCTTGGCCTCGTCGCCTTTCACCTGGTCTTCATAGCCAACATCCTTCGACTGCTGATGGTCCAGCATGCCGTACTTGGCCTTCTCGACCACAGGCACCAGCTTGAGCGGAATGTCGAGCTTCACTCCGACGAAACCGAGAGGAGCTCCGCGCGATTCCGCATCGCCGTCTTCCATCTCGGGATAAAGTGTGTCCCAGAACTTGTCGACCAGCCCGCAACAGAGCGCGAGACCATCCTTCAATCCGACAAAGCCGCGTTGCTTGAGCAACGCCTCCGTGAGCCACGCAGCCAATTGCAGGTCTTTGGTCTTATTCGTGAGCAGATCGGTGGTGAGCTTGATCACCTGCGCGTTGTCGGAGACCTTGCGGTCCTGCTCGGTCATTCCCGGCGGCGGCTGCGCTTCTTCGCGCCGTGCCTCTTTGATTTTGTCGAAGACTGGGTCGTAGCGGAGATTGGCCCCGCTCGGATTGGGGCCTTCAAGAGGATTCAGGAGATCGTCAGGAAAGGGCATGTTCGATCAGGCGGCCACAGAAGCGGGATTGAACTCGAGCGCGCGCAGCTCAAGGAACGGGATTTCCTCCTCGTCCACCACCCACATCTTCTGGCCATAAGGAACTTGATATTCGCCACCTTCGGGTTTCTCCCACACCGTCATGCGTCCGAGGCGTACTGCTTCATCCGGATGACGCCAGGAAAAAGGCGCGAGCACGGGAAGAAGAACTTCCCCAAGCTCTGTGCCCTTGAAAGCAGGCGTGGTGCGCACTGCGGCGGGCGTCCAAATCAGATCTCGGAGCTTCGTCGGAGGCGGGATCTCGATGGCAGCGACGTGCTCGAGAGGCAGCAGCAGATAGTTTCCTGCAGCGAAGATTTCCAGTTTGGCGCCGGTTCTGGGATCGGCATCGGAGAAATACGTAAACGACTTTCCATTCGCCGTTCCGCCCCGGCTCGGAGAATCGTCATCCGCCGCTGGCGCGCTGGGAAATTCACCTCTCTCGAATACATCCTGCCGCTGGCGCTCGGCAAACAACGCGCTGCGATAGAGCAGCACGCCCATCTCGCTCTGCGGCCCGGCTTGAGCCAGCACTTCCAGTTGTTTGTCGGCGCGCTCGTATTCGCCCGCGAAACACAGTAATTCAAACAGGAATGTACGGCGGCGAACGTCGGTGGGATTGTCGCGCAATTCCGCGCTTAAGGCCTTGATGGCATCAGTGAGCCGGCCAGCCCGGAATAACTCTTGTGGATTCATTAGGCACCCGAGAGAAAAGATTCGCGGACGACTGTAGCCAAGTCCCGAATTCGTGGCTACCGGAGATTCTCAAAAGCATAGACCGGAGGCACTCCGGTTCGAGCTGCTTTCGCGGCCGCCGAAGTGCCTCCAGCTTCAATCAACATCAAGCCATCGCCCGGTTAGGTCGTTGTAGCTGTGGCGATGTTGTAGGTCGCATTTCCAGCGTTTTGCACCGAACCGTCTGCGCTGTTCTGGGTGCTGAACGCATACTGGATCTGCTCATAGGCAAAGCTTATGCTCTGGGTAGGTTTTCCCTGCTGGCCGCCGCCCATGCTGTGGCTGGTAATGTAGCAGTTGGTGAAAGTCACCGTTATGTAGTCATAGGGATTAGCCCCGCCGCCGGACTCTTGCAGCGTAAACACGCAGGAGTCGACGGGCTTGCCGTTGTAGAGCTGGCTCAGAACTTGAGCGCTGGACGCATCGACCTCGCAGGTAAAGCTGAAGTCCGAGAGAGACACCGTGCCACCCGAAAGGCCGTTGCTGCCAAGGTTGGCCGGGTTCGAAGCACCGAATGAATAGCTCTCACACTCGATGTTTTTTTCCTTCCCCACCGTCTTGGACTCACCATCAATCCCCTTAAGCAAAATATACGCAGCACCTGGCATTGCACTTCCTCCTCATCAACATTAGATTCAAGAACCCTTAGGGCCTTGTTTGAAGCTTAGATCGTACAACCGGTCATCCTTTGGCAGCAGCCGGCAGTTCAGCTACCAGACGCAGCGAAACGTTCAGTTCATCAAGCTGGAAGTGCGGCCGCAGGTACGCCACCGCGCGGTACACTCCCGGCTTGCCTTTTACTTCCTCGACATCGATACGAGCTTCTCTCAGGGGGAACTTTGCCTTAGTCGCCTGGTTGGCCTTGTCATCCTGCGTGACATACTGGCCGATCCAGCGGTTCAAATAGCGCCAGCAATCATCGCGCGACATGAAGCCGCCGATCTTGTCGCGCATCATCGACTTCAGATAGTGCGCGAACCGGCAGGTGGCCATCATGTACGGCAGTTGCGCCGAAATGCGAGCATTCGCCGTCGCCGAATCGGAGTCGTACAGTTTCGGTTTGTTGCACGACTGAATGCTGAAGAACGCAGCCTTATCGGTGCCTTTGCAGTGAACCAGCGGCACCAGACCCTGATCCGCAAGTTCTTTCTCACGCCGATCGGTGATCGCGATTTCTGTTGGGCACTTCAGGGCAACATCGCCCTCGTCCGTGCGGAAGGTGTGAGAGGGCATCCCGTCAACGAGACCGCCACCCTCGACGCCGCGGATCGCCACGCACCAGCCGTAAGTCGCAAACGCCTGGGTCATCTTCGACGCGAGCGCATATGCGGCATTGCCCCAGAGATACTTGGAGTGATCGGTGCCATCCACGCCCTCTTCAAAGTTGAACCCCTCGACCGGAGCGGTATCGCGGCCGTAAGGCAGACGCATGAGAACGCGCGGGCAGGTCAGAGCGACATATTTGGAGTCCTCGCTCTCGCGGAAGCCCTTCCACTTCGCGTACTCGGTGCTGTCGAAGATCTTGCCGATGTCGCGCGGCTGGTCCAGGTTCGTGAAGCTCTCCATGTTGAGCAGTTCAGACGACGCTGCCGACAAGAACGGTGCGTGCGCGGCGGCGGCGACCTGCGAGACCTTTTCCAGCAGCTCCAGATCTTCCGGATGCTTGCTGAATTCGTAATCGCCGACCAGCGCGCCAAACGGCTCGCCGCCGAAGAGGCCGTATTCTTCCTCGTAGACCTTCTTGAACATCGCACTCTGATCAAACTCAGGGGCACGCTGCAAGTCGCGAAGAAGATCCTTTTTTGATGCGTTGAGGATACGGATCTTTAGCTGGGTGCCGGTCTCGGACTGATCCAGCAGATACTTGAGCCCGCGCCAGGTTCCTTCCAGCTTCTGGAACTGCTGGTTGTGCAGGATTTCATTCAACTGAATCGAGACGAGGTGATCGATCTGCGCCACGCGGGCGGAAATCATCTGGTCGGCATCCCGCCCCAGAGTCATCGATCCCTCAAGAACCTGGGCGACAAATTCCTTGACCAGATTCTTGCCTCTCTCGCGAGCAGCGGGGTCGGCAAACCGGCCCTGCTCTACGATCTGATCGAGAAGAGTCGATTCTGCCGCCTGTTCTACAACGGCTGAACTACCAGCTGTTTTCTGGGTCTCAGGCATTGGGCTCCCCCTTCGGGCCGACTTCGGCCTTTAGCTTGTCGAGTTTGTCGGTCTTGCTCACGGCATCGAGCAGCGCTTCGTCGAGTTTCTCGTTGGTCTGCAGCGTTCCCTTAAGATCGTTGAGGCGCGTGCGCAAATCGAGCAACTCTTTGAGCGGCTTTACCTGACGGGCCACCTGCTCGGGTTCGAAATCTTCCAGGCTCTTGAATCTCAGGTCAACGCGGAGTTGTCCGGCGGTGGAGTCTTCGCTGAGCTTGTTTTCCACCGCGAAGGAAAGGTGCGGCTTCATGCTTTCCAGAACGGAATCGAAGTTGTCGGGCGTGACCTCGACAAAGCGCCGTTCCTTGAGTTTCGGCAGTGGTTGTTCCGGTTGACCGGTAAAATCGCCGAGAACGCCTACCACGAACGGCAGTTCCTTAATTTCGATTGCGCCGCCGGTCTCCACATCGTAGGTGATCTGAACGCGGGGCGGACGCACGCGGTCCAACTTATGCTGAGTGCTCGGTTTTGCCATATTAGCTCCCTACCTCTCGAGTTTTCGGAGAAGTGCCTTTAAAGGTGAATTCTTAAATTTGCAATCGCCGGGGAAGCGGTTGAGGTGGCCCAACCTCACAGGAAATTAGGCCAGTTGCATTTGGCCCTAAGGGCCGTGGGTCAAGGGTTTATCACAAGCCCAAACCTCAGTCAAGTGCTCCGCTTCTTTTTGCTGCAATTCTCTTTGCCCCGCGGCGAGAACCGTTCTTTCGAGCTTAGACTTCAACAACAGATTGTGTTCGAGACGATTGAAACGTTTCTTAGTTTCCGTCTGGAAAGCGGCTTCCGGAACGTTTTTCCCTCACTGCCCTGAAAAAAGAGCTCTTTTGAAGGAGGCGTTCGGGTTACCTACGGGGCAAAAGGCCAAGGTCAATCCGCGCCCAGACCTTAGGCGTGCCAACGCCCTACCAACGGACGCTGAGGTTCGGCTATGGATTGAAACCTCCCTACGCGCACCGAGTCCCGACCCTTATACGAAACCAGGGGAATCAGTCCCCGATCGAGAATGCGTCCGACTGCCTCCTCGGTCAGCAGGACCTCAGCGCATGGTTTCAGTTGGGAATCACCTTCAATCCGATACGTGTGCAGGGGCAAGTTCTCGACTTGAGACCGACTGCCCGGCCGCATCTCCCATCCTGCCTCACTAAAAGACTGGCCCAGCAGGAGGGCCAGAGCAAAGGCCGGGTTGCCCCATAGATATCCGCTGTGCGCTGGAGGTCCGGAAAACTCCTCGAAATCGAAGGACTCCACAGGACAGGTTTCCCTTCCATAAGGCAGTCGGAGCAAGAGTCGCGGTAACGCCAAGGCCACCGACGCGGATTCAGGCCGCAAACGAAGCTGTTTCCACGAATCCTGCGCCTTGGACTCGTTCCAATCACGCGGATGAGCTGCGGTCTCGAGCGAAGAACAGCCAAGAAGTGATGGATTTGCCTCCCCAAGGAACGCAGCACCCGCCCTCCGAGCGACCACGGCCAGCTTCGCCAGCAGTTCCATGTCTTCGCTTTCGGATCCGAATTTAAAGTTCCCGACGACAACCGTCCAAGGATCCGCACCGGGCGTGTCGATCGCCTTCTCCACCAGCAACCGGAAGATTCCCGACGTGCGGAGATCCTCCGATGCTTTCATGTCGGCCGCTAATTCTTGCTTCGAAATGTCGATCAGATCGATTTTGAGTTGTGGTCCAGTTTCGATCTGTCGGACGAGCAGAAACAGTGCACGCCAGAGCGCTTCCAAAGCCTGGAAATCAGGATGGTGCAGAATGACGCGCATGGTGTCGCTAATCGCGCCGTCAACCGCTGCCACTACGTCCGGCTGGCGGGGATCAGGAGCGCTCACGGAATACTTCGCCGCGAGCTGGCGGGCGAACTCATGAACCTCATCCGTCTTGCGGGCAGGCTCCAACGCTATGCGGGACTCCGTCTGTTCGATCATCTCGTCGAGCAGGCTGCCCGAGGCTAACCGGGCTGGACTTGGCGGCGAAATGCGTGGGTCTTCGTTGTCTCGCGCCGCCGGCGCACGACCGAGACCAAGCTCTTCCGCTATCTCTGCGACCCGAGACGAATCCTGCACTCGCTCGCGCAGGCCTTTGAGTTTCTGGAAGGCTTCATTCTTGAAGAGACGATCGGGATGAAAGTCGTCCAGCTCTGAAAAACGAAACACCAGCGGGTTTCCGCCATCGGTTGGCAGGTGCAACTCAGGATGCAGTTTCAACAGTACCTCGTCGAAATTATCCCGGTCCACCAGATGCGGGCGGCGTTCTCCGATCGTCTTCGGCTCAACTAGCCCTCGATTTGCCCGCCCGCTGAAGTCGCCGAGAATCGCGATGCAGAAGGGCGTCTCTGAGGTAGGCCGCGCGACGGCACTTTCTTCGCTGGCTCGCAAGTTGACGCCGCCGAAATCAAAACGGTTTGACATGGAGACTCCTCGCGGGAACGCTGCCCGGGGGGATGACGGCAGCCGGACTTGGTTTTATTGATCCGGCCCCTGAGCCAGTTGAATCTTGCGCAGTCCTTCTCTCGCGTCTGGATTATTTGGCTGCAGTTGCAGAATGACTCGGTATTCCTGGGCGGCCTTGGCGTAATTTCCGTTGCCGGCATCCGACCTGGCCCACTGCAACAGGCGCGGAATGTCTCTCTGGGTCATGCCATCATATGTGCTGTTGCCTTCGAAGCCCACAATCGGAGTATCTTCCGGCTTCTTAGTTTTGTCTTTGTCCTTGGCCGTCTTATCGACCGGCGGCTTGACAGGCGGCTGCACAACCGGCGGCTGCGGCTTTGCCTGGGAGTCTGGTACCGGCTGCACAACCGGCGGCGGTTGTGGAGTGCTATTAGTCGGCGGTTCAGTTGTTGCAGGTAACGTTTCACTCGGCGTGTCGGGTGGTTGTAGTTTCGGTTGAACGTTGGAGCCCGACCAGGGGTGAAATAGCACAAGCCCGACCACTACCAGCACGACTGCAATCGCCGACACCACCATTCTGGAACGCGTGATAAAAGAGCGACGCTCCTCGAAATCTGCGAGCCCTTCTTCGAAGGCTCCCTCGCGGGCGGGTGGCTTTCTCGAAGCGGTGTCAATCCGGTTTGAAGTGCTGGCTGCGTCACTGCGAGGAGCAGCCAAAGGCGCGTTCACGATCATCGTCGCCCCAACCGGAGGACCTACCTCCACAGTTGGCGGCGCCACCGAGGCCGAATTCCGCAGGCTCGCCAGCCGCGCCGCCGAAGTCCATATCAACTCCACCAGTCCAGTGTGCTCGGTTCCGCCGGTCGTAAGTGCGGGTACAGCGCGAAGTTCGATGCCGGGCAGATCCCGGAATCGCCCTGAGACTTCTTCGGAAAGAATGATCTGTCCTGGCTCGGCAAGACGCAAAGCACTCTGCGCCATCCCTTGACTGAAACCCGCTGCGACAGGCGGATGTATCAGTACCGCAGCGCCCATGTAATCACCCGGCCGGCAGGCAAGAAACTCCAGGATCGCAGTCTGTATGCGCTTCGCCGCCACCAGAGACTGGAGTGAATTGTCGAAATGCGCGGCCATTGCGGCCGGAGTCTCGACCGCCGTGCGGCCGTGGCTCGCCGCAACCAGGTCGGCAATCATAAAGACAAGGACGCTCTCGCTATTCCAGGTCAATGCGGCCGTACCGCTGCCGCTATCTCGACGCCAAACTCGAATCGTCAGATCGGCAGTTTCAGACACTGCACTTCGGTTCCCGGTGGCCAGGCTCTGCTCGGGATTCGCGATCTCGAACTCTTTGCTGTCCGTCTTTGGTTCGAAAGGGACCATGGGAAGCTCGAGGACTCGGGGGGAAGGGCAACCGTCCGGGAGAGTAGGTTACGCCAAATTGGAACGCGTGGCAAACATTTCACTCGCCGGTTTTATGGCACAGTGGTGCCCCTCGTATCCCCCTTGAGCATGCTTGACTTCAAACCCACGCTGAGTATGATTACGGGCACCTACGCAGGGCGAATTCATATGACGTTAGTCGTCACCCCGGGGATTCTATGCCACGACGTTCGACGTTTCATGCTGCTTTGTGTCTTTGGCCCATTCTGACGAGAGTCTGTGTTGCACTCCTCCTGATCGTATCGGCGGTCCCAGCGGTCCAATCCAAAGATGTGCCCATCACCGCGATCGAACTCTATGACGGTCCCAATGGTGCTGCCTTTGTTCAAGTGACGGGACTGCTCATCAACGGCAAAACTGAACTGCGCAGCTGTGCCGGCGTGACGCAGATCAATAAATCGAATTACGGCCATTTGCCGAAAGTTGTGCTCGGTCCGTCGATGACCTCTCTGGAGCGGGATGCCAAGGGGACCATGACCCTTTCCCGGGGGACCGAATCGGAATGCGTCGTGCCCACGAACTTAAAGTTCGAGAAGGATGAATCCCTTACTCCGGCCCAAGTGGCCGATCGTGCCGTACTGTCGGGACAGGTGCTGAGTTCTTCCGAGAAGAGCGTTACGACTCTGCCTCCATTCAAACCCACGGTAAAGATCGTGTTCGTGCAAGCCCCGGACACCGAGCTTGCCGAATATCTGCGAGCTAATCGGGCGCGCTCCATCCCGCAATGGCAGGATTACCTGGCGCGATACCCAAAAGCAGCTCATACCGACGCAGGCAAGCAAAGCCTCGGCAGCCTTGTTGCTGAAAGACGGGAATGACGGTTTAGCCGTCTATCGCAGTTCCGCTTCGTCGAGTTCACCCGCATATGCTCAGCTTCGAACAGCATATCTGCGCGCTGAACAGGTCCACGATCTTCTACCCACAAGTGAGGATGCCGGCAAGCTGCGTGACGCGGTGCACTCCGAACTCGTCCTCGTTGCCGACAAGATCCGGGCGGAACTCCAAGCTTATCGCCAGGCACTGGCCAACCACACGACTGGATACGCCCATTTAGGGATTAGCTTGCAGCTAGCGGAACAGACGCTGGGGGTGGATCCCCATTTTGAGCAGGGTAAGACGCTCGAGACTGCAATCGAAGCGGAAACGAAACGGCTTGCAGCGGCAATGCAAAGCGGAGAGTCGAATATCGCCTCGCAGCATTATGACGAAGCTGTGGCCGCGGTTTCTGACTTTCGCGCCTTCGCCGACGAGGAACCTCGCATCGCTGCCATTCTTGATACGGCGTACAAGTATCACATCGAACAAGGCAAGGCAGATATTGCGGCACAGAAATGGCGTGACGCTGTCCAGGAGTACCAGAAAGCAGTCTCTGTCAAGCCCACCGCCGAGGCCACGGCTGGTCTCAAGCAAGCCCAAGGAAGTCTGCAATCTTCAAACGACCAGGCGGCTGCCGATAACGCTCTCCAGCAGAGCAATGCTTTCGAGCAGGACAAGAAATACATCGATGCTTACCAAGTGTTAGCCGATCTCCCCGAATCTCAGCGCGCCTTGGTCAAGGACCGCATGCAGGCGCTTGAGCCCAATTACGTGAAGGGTGCATCCGACGAGGCAAAGCGCCTGTTGGACGCTCACAACCCGATTCAGGGACGGGCTGACGAAATCGGTGTACAGCAGGCATACGGATACCTGCAGCGCGCTTGCATTCTGGCACCTGACAATCAGAATCTCAAGCTTCGTCGCGACCTCGTTTCACAAACGCTCAGTGATTACTATGTGGCGCGGGCGAAGACTTATCTGGAAAAACCGCTCGGATCCGGCGTCGGTATTGCCTGGTTGTATCTTCAGGAGGCACAGCAATATCAGCCCAATCGCGACGATATTCGCGATGAGCGCACCAAGTACTCCACAGTCCACAATATTCGCTCTACCCTTTCCATCAAGGTGGTGTTCCGCGACCAGACTTCGCGGCGAGACAGTTCCGGCTTTGCGGACCAGCTTTCTGACGCCATCGCTACAGGCCTGGAGACCACAGCGCTTCCTGTCAGGATTATTCGCGCGTCGGACGCCACCCCCATCGACCCGAACTTCCAGCTGATTGGCGACGTGCTCGAGCATCGTCCCGTTACGAAGCCGAGTATCGAGTCTCTTGATTCCGAATACCTGGTGGGCACAAGGGATATCCCCAACGACGAATGGAACAAGGCCAACCGGGAGTACGAGGCGGCAAACCAGGACGTTCAGAATGCGCAACGAACCCTCGAGGATGCGCGTTCGCATAACAAGAAGAAGGAAACTGCGACAGCCCAGCAAGCGGTTGATGACGCCCAGAAAAAGGCCGGCACACTGGGCCGTAAACTCGACTCCATCCCCAAGACAAAAATGATCGATGTGACAAAACCCTACAGCTATACGAAGAAAACGATCGATCTAACCGCGGTCGTGGAACTTGGATTTCGCATCACGGACGCCAGCGGCAGTGTCATTGCTTCGAATGCTTCCATCAAGAAACAGGAGCAGAAGCAGTTCGTCGTTTTGGAGAATGTGAAACCAGAAGACACCAAGGGTGTAAAGCAAGCAGGCACTGCACCGGACGAGAATCAGTTCCTCGGTGATGTCGAAATCGGCGCCCGGGGAGATTTAATCAAAGACGTCAAGGACAAGGTGCAGACCCTGCCCAGTAAGATTCTGGCACAAGCCCGCAAGCACTTCATGGACGGCGATACTGATGGCAGCGCCGAGGCGTACATTCTGTACCTGAACTCGACTCCGGACGCGCAAACGCCCGAGCGGGATGAGGCCAAGAAGTTCTTGCACGATCAGTTTAATATGGTTTGGGCGGGCGGAGCCGCCTAGCGCAGAACGGTTTTGCGCTGTATTATCCTAGTGCTGTAGATCGGCTGGCGGACCAGAAAGCCGGGCGCACAGCAGATGTACTTCTTCCCCGGGGTACCGCTTCACCCTGACAAAGCGACTTACTTCCGTGACCGCTCCGAATATTAAGCGTATTGGCAAGTACGAAGTGATCGATCTCCTGGGTCGCGGGGGAATGGGTCTGGTCTATCGCGCCTTCGACCGGCAACTCAACCGCGAGGTCGCGATTAAGACCCTCACCGAAGGATTCAGCGGCGACCAGGAGATGCTGAAGCGCTTCTATCAAGAGGCCGCAAAGACCGGGGCGCTCAAGCATCAGAACATCGTCACGGTTTACGATCTGGGCGAGCAGGACGGCTTTCCCTACATCGTGATGGAGTACCTGTCCGGCGATCCTCTGGATCGTCTGATCCAGTCCGGCAAGTCGCAACCGCTGGCTTTCAAGGTGAAGATCGTAGAGCAAGTCTGTTACGCCCTGGGATATGCCCACCGAAATGACGTCATCCATCGGGACATCAAGCCGGCCAACGTCATTGTGCAATCCGACGGCATAGTCAAGTTGCTCGACTTCGGCATTGCTCGCCAGGAAAAGACGGAAAGCCACCTGACCCGCACCGGGCACGTGATCGGCACGCTGCAATACATGGCGCCCGAGCGCTTGCGAAATGCCAGCTTTGACGGACGCTCCGACATCTTCTCCGTTGGCGTGCTGATGTTTCAGCTTTTGACCGGACAACTCCCATTTACGGGCGATTACAGCATCGTTCAGAAGATCCTGACGGAGAAGCATCCGCCGCTCAGCCAGTACATTGAGAAATATCCTGCCGTCCTTGACGGCATTCTCGAACGCGCGCTTGCCAAGAGTCCTGATGACCGCTACTCGACGGCAGATGAAATGGCAGCGGAGATCAGTTCCGTTGAACAGGAACTGAGGAAAGAACAGGTCACCGAGTGGATTCAGAAGGCCGCGCGGTTCGTGCAGGAAGAAGAATTCACTTCCGCAAGAGACATTCTGCTGCAGGTGCTGAAAGTCGACCATCAGCAAATCACGGCGCGGCAGATGATCGCGCAGGTTCAGCAGAATCTCAATCTCAGGGCGCGTGCTGAACAGATCCGGCAACTGAGAGCGCAAGCCGAGGAGGCGTCCGCAGACAAGCGCTACGAGGATGCGATCCACTGCCTGGAAGAGGCCAGCGGCCTCGATCCATCCAGTTCGGAACTTGCGGATCTGCTGGAATCGGTCAGGCAGAAGAAGCGACGTCGGGAACTGGTCGACGGATATCTGCGCGAAGCCGATACGGCCCGCGAGCGCGGCGATCTGGAGGCAGCGGGCGCGGTCATCGCCAAGGCTCTCGAGGTCGATCGAGACGATTCACGCGTCCGTGCCGCTCACGTGACCTTGGCGCGTCTGATCGAAGAGGCGGCGCGCCAGGCCAAAGCGAGAAAACTCCTGGAGAGCGCACGGAAGGAAATCGGAGCCCGGAATTTCACCGCCGCGATGGAGGCCTTGGCCGAAGTAGAGAAGGTTGATCCCGCCAATCCTGAGTTGATCACCCTGCAATCCGCCGCCAGGCAAGGCCGCGAGCAGGAGCAGCGCCGCCGCATCCTCGAACAGCTTCAGAACGAGGTTTCGGTTGCTTCAACGGTTGAGGAATTGACTCGCGCTGCACAACTGGTCGAACAGGCTCTGGAGCGCCTCCCCAGCGAGCCAAGCTTGATCAAACTCAAGGGCAATCTTGCTCGCAAACTCCGCGACGAGGAAATCCGCCGGCGCGTCGATGAAGCCTCCCTGCGCTGCCGCAGTCTGATTGAAACATCTCCCGAAGAAGCTTTGAAGTTGGTGCATCAACTGCTCCACGAGGCGCCCGGAAATGAGCGACTGTTGGCTCTTCAGTCCACCATCGTCGGCCATATCTCCGAGCGCACGCAGGAGCAGAATCGCTCTCAGTATCTCCAGCGTGCGCATGAGGCGATGAGCGCTGGAAGGTACCCCGAGGCGCTTCGGCTTCTGGAAGCGTGCCAGAAAGAAGGCATCTTCTCTCCCGAGATTGCCGAGTTGATGGACTTCGCTCGACAGGAGGCCGATCGCGGCCTGAAGAATACCCACATTCAGGGGCTTCTCAGGCAAGCACAAGAACTGATGGCGCGGGGAGCCTACGCGGAGGTGGTCGATCTTCTGGGCGCTGTCAGGCACGAACCGGAAACCGCTTCTCTGATGTTTGTCCTCGAAGAGGCCAGGGGTCGCCTGCAATCCTTCGAGCGTACGATCGATTCTGCCCTGCGAGCCGCAGAGGAACTCCGCAGTCACGAGCAGTACGCAGAAGCCGTTCGACTGTTGGAGTCTCAACCGCCCGCCGTCCTGCAAATTCAAGCCGTACAGAAGGCCCTGGCAACAGTGCGCGAAGCCAGCGCCAGTGAGATAACCGCTCTTCAGTCGGTAGGCGGCGCGTATGCCTATCTGGACTATGCCGATGGCGATAAACGCACACTGGCGGCGAACTCGAAATCTCCCCTGCTTACCCGAATCGTGCCCATCTTCGTGTCACGCCGCAAGTCGGTGGCGGACCGCCAGATGTCGTCGGCGATTGATCGGGCGCGCGCCGCCTTCGACGCTGGAGACAAAAAGCAAGCAGCCAAGGCCCTGGATTCGGTAGTCGCCTTCGCCGAATTCGCCAGCAAAGACCTGCAAAACGAGTGGCACGCTCTCAGCAAGAAAGCCGGCAAAACACGACGCTAGAATTGGGACAAAATCGACGGCAGAGTTCCGGCTTGGTCGCCGTTTTTCACAACAATTTTCGGAGCCCTCGATTCTGTCCGACGGTTCAGGGTTTACGGTGAGAGATCGATACGTTACGATTCCCTGACTCAGCATGAGCTACGTGATTCAAGCCGCCGGCATGACTGACATCGGCCTCGTGCGCAAGAACAACGAGGACAACTTTGGATACGACTTGCGCCACGGAATCTTCGTTGTTTGCGACGGCATGGGTGGACAGCAGGCCGGCGAACTGGCCAGCAAGATCGCCGTAGACACGGTTCTCGGCTTCTACCGTGAAACCGGCGATGCCACGCGCGCCGGAGTGCCGCAATTCGAAGGCGTCTCGCAACGCGCCGCCGACCTTGCCGGCGCTATTCAACTCGCCAACCAGACAATACACGAGGCTGGAGCGCGAGACATCACCATTGCAGGTATGGGCTCAACCATCGTGGCGGTCGCGGTGGAAGGCAATCTGTTTTCGATTGGCAATGTCGGCGACAGCCGCATTTACCTCATCCGCAAGAGTGAGGTTGCACAGTTGACGCAAGATCATTCCCTGGTCATGGAGCAGGTCCGCCGCGGTTTGATGACTCTCGAAGAAGCCGAAAACTCGAAAATGCAGAACGTGATCGTGCGCGCCCTCGGCACCGATGACACGGTGGAACCCGACCTGGCCGATCACGAGTTCAGTTCTGAGGATGTGCTGCTGCTTTGCAGTGACGGTCTCTCGCGCTATGTGAAGGAAGACAAGATGGCAGAGGCGGCAGGTCAGGAGTCTCTCGAAAAGGCCTGCAGCGACTTGATTGAAGCCGCCAAAGCGGGTGGTAGCGATGACAACATCACCTGCCTGCTGATTCGAGCCACGCCGCCGTCGTGGAAAGATCGATTCTTCGGCCGTCTCTCGGCACCGGTCCAGAAGAGTTCTACCTGAACTTTTCATGGCGGATCCTAGGATTCCTCGTTTGGGATGTCATCCTGAACGGCGGCGAAGCCGCAGTGAGAGACCTTACGACATCGTGAAGCTTAGATGTTGTGGATGGGAATGCCCGAGGTGCATGTGGCGTAAGCGATCCCCGACCGCATTGCCGCTCTACGCGCTTCGTACGGGTCCCTCGGAGGCTATCGCCCTCCTCAGGATGACAGCGCCAAGATCTATCCCACTATTTTCCAGAGACCTGGCTGACGCACTTGAGCCCCGGCATATCGAAGAACGGATTGGCTGCACCCGCCACTTGCAGTTGATAGTCGTACGACTTGATCTTGCCGTTGGGTAGTCTCACTGGCTGGCCGTTGTTCTCAATCACCCACTCCAGATTGTTGTAGGTCAAGTGGTGGGCGCGTGCCACGAAATGGAAGACGGCCCAGGGCCCGCTCGCCGAATCCAGCGTATCTCCATTTTTAGAGACATCAATATTTTCAGGAGCGCCCGTCCATACGAATGTTCTCTGAGCGTCCTTACCGGAGAGCTTTTCGCTTCCGATCATCACCTCGACCCCCTCCAGGTTGCTGGGAAGCGCTTTCAGCGTGTAGGAGAAATGCGGTGGCGCCGACCCATTGGGATACATCACGTCGCCGAGAGCACCGATCTTGCTCAAGAAGCGAAGAAAATCCTGTGACGGTTTGGCGCTGGCTGTCGGATTTGCAGCGAATCCCGATCCCATCTTGAGCACGAACGGTTTCACGCCCTCGTTGAGCTTCTTCCACTCGTCGCCTGCCAGCAAAGAATAGAGCTGGTCGAGCGGCATCTCCTTCAACGAGGTTGGATCGAAGGGATACATGCCCCGCATCTGAGAACAGAATCCCGCGGCAGCCGCACCAGCAGCTTTAAGCGGGGCTAGCTTATTCGGCCCATCCACTGCGGTGATCGGTTCCTCAAGCAGCCGCCGCACTTGCTTTTCGTTTCCAACTGTCTGGGAGTTATCGACTGGAATGGCCGTGATCACGCCCGTGACCGCGCCCGAAGCATTCGACTGGGCCGTTGAAACTTGGGCCAATACCGTTGGGTCGGGAGCGCCGGGACTCTGAGCGGCAACGTGGACAGAAGCCAGCAATCCTCCGAGAGCCTTCATGTAGTCCTGCGTCGTTTTCGAAATCAGGACATCGGGCGGTTTGTCCGCCGGACCCGGAGGCTCGACCGCCTGCACCGGAGCAAAGGGCGCCTTCACATCTGCCGGCGCGAGGTCGATGTTGTGGGAAACGAAATAAAACAGCTCCATGAGTGGAGACTTCGTGTCCGTAATCTTCGCGAGTTTCCTGTCGGCCTCTGGAAATCCGCTGTAGGGAGGTACGGACGAAGTCTTCAGGACGGTATTCCATTCATTCACGAAATCCTGGTTATAGCGATCGGTCAGCTTCTGACGAACGACCGCGGGATCCAGACCCTGGGCGACGCTCTTCCCAAGCACCCACTCCTCTCCGCCCATGTAAAGCGAAGGATTCTTCAACGCATCCTGTACAAACTGGTATCCGCCTCGGGTAAAGGCTCCTTTGACCTTATGCGTGCTTACTATCACTCCGTTCGAATCCGGATACTCCTCATTGAAGCTGATGTCGCGGTTATTCTGTGAAGCTTTGGCAAGCAGCCCCACATAGTACCGGTCGATTCCTGCAAACCCGTTGAGATAGGCTTGGCTGTGGACGATCATTGAAGGAGAATTGCCGCTCGAGAACGGATTCTCTTTCGCCAGCTCCGTGCTGTAGAAGTCGAACTGCGACGACGCCAGGTCTTTACGATCCTTATCAATATCGCGATTGTCGACCCAATGACTCATCAGCACAGGCGTAAGGAATTCCTTCGTGCTCTTGTCGTGATATGAGGTCGTAATCAGATACGCTTTCAGTTCGCTATACGTTTTTTCGTACGCATCGTTGGGTGCGTTCGGCGGGGGAGCGTCGGGAAGGGCCAGCAGATTGTCCACGATCCGTTTCTGCGTCTCGCCAAACAGCAACCGGCGGAAGCGGTCGAAGTAAACCGGCTTCGCGTCCCGATAGACCTCATGGCCGGAATACAGCCCCCAGCGAATGATCCACGGAGCGCCGTTCTCTTCCCAGTCCGAAAGGTCGACCAGGTCCGCGCGCAAGCGGTCGAGCTTTTGCAAATCGCCGATCGAGGCCGGTTGGCGCTGATCAGCTGGAGTCTGCAGTGTTCTGAGGTCGGTGACCTCGTCTTGCACCCGGCTCTCCAGCCTATGATTTCGGAAAAATGAAATGGTGAAGCCAGTCAGAAAAATGAGTCCCAGAAAAACGGCGCATGCCAACGCGATGCGGCGAAGCAGATTAACGTGAGAACTGGAACCGCTGGCTGCCAGGGCCACGCGGTCTTTGACCAGGATGTCGTTGAACAAGCTGGTGAGAAAAACCCATTGAGGCATCCGGCGCGGACCGCCGCCTCGTATCGCGGGAGGTGGAGCAACTTGTGAGCCCGCGCCGCGAAAGATCTGCGTCGCTCCCGAGCTTAGAGAAGCTTCCGCCGGCTCCGAAACCATGACCGGCGCCGCCACCACGTCGTCCACCACGACTGGCCTTACACCCGTGAAATAAAAGCCCCTCAGGAAGGGATTCGTTCCAAGCTGCGTGGGGCGGAGCAGATCCACCAGAAACTGGACCAGCAGCGTACGAAGCTTCTTCAGTTCTCGGGGAAATTCATAAATCCCCGGTAACTTGTCGCTATCGTTCTCTCGGGGCAGCAGGATGATGCGGCGCTCGGCGAGCGAGTAGAAGATTTCGTCGAATGCCTTGGTCAGACGCTGCGTTTCCTGATCCGCATAGACACCCGCGCTCAACGACCGGATGGGCAGAGTCGCACCGAGCACTTCGGTGGCCTCATCCTTGCTCATCTGGCGGACAAATTCAGTGAAGAACGAAATGCGGTCCACTTTTGTGAACAAAACGTACACAGGGAAGCTGATTCCCAGAAGTTGGGATACCTCCTGCAAACGCGCCGACAATCTCCGCGCTGCCGAAACGGTGGCTTCGCTGGCCCCGGCCTGCAAAAAGGCTTCGCAGTCGAAGCACACGATGGCCGCGCGCGGAGCCTGCGCCTTCTTGCCCACTGCCGCGGAAAAGCGCGCCGGTTGCAGCAACTTCACCAGCCGTCTCCAGCGCTCCCGTTGTCCCATCATCGAGCCGGATGGATCTACGAAAATCGCTTGTCGCGTGTACCAGAGGTTCGCGACTGACGTCGGAAGCACCTCGTTATCCCGATATACCTGGCCCGCCAGCAGTTCCGGATCGAGGGCTGAATGAATGACTACTGTCGTCTTGGTCGCGCCGGAGTCTCCCAGCACAAAAACAATCGGAAGGTTGCTGAGATCGGTCCCTCGTCCCAGCGTGGACTGTTTGAGACGGCGAATCGATTCACGAACCAGTGCGTCAAGATCACCGGGCGAGCCTTCCTCCGACTCTCCTTCTCCGGAGGCTTCTTTTTTCGCTTTGTTCAACTTGAACCGGTACCAGACCGCAACGCCGGCTCCGATCAAACCGAGCAATGCCAGGACACCACGCAAGATCCACACATCGGAGCCGTGCAGGGGTAACCATCTCCCGAGGAAAAACACTAGGGTCATGTAGATCAGCAGAATTAAACCGATCACCCCATACATCCAGGACATCCCAACCCCCTATTTCAGCAGTCCAGCCGCCAAGGCCGAGAGTGACGACGCGCCCGACATCAACACAAACTTGTAGAGAATAAAGAGAACCACGACCACTCCAGCCGTAATCAGCGCCACGCGCCCAAGCACGCGGCTCACGCGATCGGTTTGCGACGTGCGAACCGCGTCCGCCGGAATGGCGCCACGCGGCGACAATGCGCCCACGGGCCCGCGAATGCGCCGGATTTTTTCCTGCGTCGCCGCCATCACCGAACGCAAGTCTCCCCCCGCCGCGTATCTTCCTTTGAATCCCAGCAGCATGCAGAGGTAATAAACCTCCAGCAGATCAGCAGTCTCCTGCGAGTCGCTGCGGTTTAGCGCCTTCTGCAGTTCCTGGAAGAAAAGCTCGCCGGCCAATTGATTCCCGAACAGTTCCGCCTGCAGGGGCAGCCGTGGCCAATTCACGAATACCGGATTTCGCGAAGTCAGCACCGACTCATCGAGGAACGCCACCACGGCGAAGATAACTTGCTTCACGTCCTCCGCACTGCACCCGCGGCTGCGGGCTTCCTGTTCGGCAACCCGCAACGCCTGCCTCATCTGCGCGCGGAAAGTCTCGGCATCCAGCACGGCTTGCCGGTTGTACCGCAACCGCACCACGGCGGTGAAGACTTCCTGAAATCCAAGCGCGAGATTCCAGCCGCGCCGGTCCATCGCCGGGCTTGATCCGCGATAACTTCCGAGTGGTGTGACTTGTGTTGAACTCATCTCAGCTCTCAAGCAAAACAATCAGTTCCAGATCCGGGGAAGGTAGTTCCCCCGGCACGTACACGCCGACGTTGCGCGTGCGCATAATGTGCTCCCAGCAGGGACCATTCCTGGCGATCACGAAATACTGGCTGTCGACCTTCGCAGAGACTGCCGCAGGCGGAACCTGCCTGTGATCGAGTTTCAGCCCCGGCAGAGCGCGTTTCACCAACTCCGGCACGAACTGTGACGAACACAGCTTGACCAGTTGCAGGGTCTTCGCGATCAGGTCCGCTTCTCCCACCGGCGACCGAATTCCCAGCATCCATCGCGATGGCCCGAGACAGCGCTCGTCGCGCACCGCGCCTTCGTAGAAGTAGCGCGCCGTCATCTTCAGCGGTATCACGATCGCTTGCGCCGGAACAATGATCTCAAGATGCCGCAGGATATGTTCCTCAAGAGCGGTGAAGCCCGGTCCCGGGTCTGCGTGGTCATACACCGGCAGAGTTCTCGGGCTTGAATCCAGGCTGAACGTGCAAAGTGCCCCCGCGAGGCGAGACATCTCGCGGAACAGATCCTCCGGGTGGCGATGCTTGGCGAGCAGAATATGCCGGAGCGGCGTCAGACTCGAATTGATCGCGTGCAGAAACCAGAACTGCGCCACCTGCCGAGCCGACATTCCGGTCTGAAACTTCTCCCCGGATTGCTGCTCCTGGGTCACGACCGCGCTCTTCTCTTCCAGGATTTCCACCAGACGCTGCAGCATCGAAGCCAGGCGTTCACTGGCACTAACACGCAAACAGGGTGGAACAAAAGTCGAATCGTAAACAAAATGGCCGGACTGATCGCGCATCACCCGCGCGATGGGCAACGTCACCAGGTTCTCTTCCCGGTTGGGGACCACCACCAGCCGTATGTTTTTGCGGCCCATTTGCACCGGCTTTGGTTCCAGACCGGTGTTCTCATCGTGCACCAGCTCGGTTGTGCTGAGATAACGCGCATTTCCTGACGGAAACGGATCTAAATCGCAATTCTGCTGTCCCGAAACCCACCGCGGAATCGCTAACGCGACGGTCAAGCTATCGGTGGTCGGAAGAAACCGCTCCACGATGTTGCAGGGATCAGGGCGCGGATCGCATTCCGGAATATCGAACGGAAGTCCATCCTGGAACATCCCGCGCGCATGCAAAAGGCTTACCGTGCCATTACGCAGCGCGTCAGCGTCCAACTGGCAAGCCGCGAGGCCGTACGCGTCTCTCCACAGGCTGCTGGTGGCAAAGTGGACGGACTCCTCGAAATACCGGTTCTGCGCCTGGAAATGGTGGGGCGCCAGATACATCCCTTCGGCCCACACTACTCTCGACAGCAACTTCATGCCGCTTCACCTGATAAAGGGGGAAATTTTCGCTTTTGTGCTTCACCGCCCGACAGGAATCTGTGCGTCGCGGCCAAGTTCACGTCTGGCCAGCGATGCTAGGCGGATAGCTTCTCATTGTCAAGATTCGCCCCCGATGCGCACCTGATCACAAAACACGGAACCACTAAATCCAATCCGAGTGAGAATGACGAGCGGAATGAGTTCGTAAGGCGCAGATGAACCCGGTGCGGACCTTTCCGGGGACCCAGTCTCCCGCCCCGGTTGAGGGCCCCTTCGGGGTTGGAAGCTGCCCGTCCACGTGGTAGCCTATTGCGAACGAGGCCAAACTGTGTTCAACCGACGCCTCCGATGGGTTTCCCAGCTTCCTGATGACGTTTGAACCCAAGCCGCCGCGGCCACCTGTATCTATTTCATCCCAAGGGACTTCGGACGATTCTGAAGACTCCCGCCGGCCGCAACTTTCCAATCCGGACGGGGTTCAAACTGATGTGAGCACAGCCGCACTCGATCGGGCTATGTTATTGGCCACGCCTCAGATGGCGAGTGTGTTTGCCGCCGGCCCGGGACCGGATTCGCAGTCTGACGCCGACATCATGCTGCGCGTCAGAGCCGGCGACCAATCGGCTTTCGAATACCTGGTGCAGAAGTATCGCCGGCCGATGGTGAGCTTCATGTACAGGATGGCGCGGAACTCGGCGGTAGCGGAGGACCTGGCGCAAGAGGTTTTCCTGCGGGTGTATCGTTCGCGCGAGACCTACGAAGCCAGTGCCAAATTTTCGACTTGGCTGTATCGTATTGCGACGAATCTTGCGGTCAACCATGCGCGCGATACGCGCCACGAGCGACCCGAAGTTCAGGTCAGCCTGGACGAGCCGGACGAGGAAACCGGCACCACGCTGGAGCTGCCGGACGCGTCTCTGAACGCCGAGCAGCAGATGGTGCGCAAGGAACGACTATTAGCGATCCGGCGGAAAGTCGAGGCCTTACCAGAACAGCAGCGGCTGGCAGTCATCATGCATAAGTACCAGCAGATGGACTACAAACAGATTGCCGATGTATTGAAGAAGAGCGAATCGGCTACAAAGTCGCTTCTCTTCCGGGCGTATGAGACTTTGCGAGAACAGTTAAAAGAATTTATCTAGCAAGATTGATTTGAGCGACATTGGCGAAGAGCGTTTAAGGGGAAGCAGTCATGAAATGCGAGGAGATTCGCGAAAGTATGCTCGATGTGGCTGCTGGCCTCAGCGAGCCCACTGCGCAAGAGAGTAATCATCTGGCCAGCTGCACCGCATGTGCGGAGCGGTTGAAGTCGATTCGTTCGACCATGTCGTTGCTCGATGAGTGGCAGGCTCCGGAGCCGTCGCCGTATTTCGACGTGCGCTTTCAAGCCCGCTTGCGGGAAGAAATGGCCAAGCCGCAAGCGGGATGGTTGCACTGGTTCCGTCGCCCCGTTCTGGCCGCGGCGCTTACAGTGATCTTGGGAGTTGGCATTGGGCTGTTCTTTACTCACGGCAGCGGACCAGTCCCGCCGCCTGTATCGAACGCCGATGTTGGACCGGGAAGCGCTGTCAGCGATTTACAAACTCTGGACAAGAATGACGACATGTACGCCAATTTCGAATTGCTTGACGATTTGGATCTGCAGCCGGATGTCGTAGACAATTCTCAAAACGCAGACAACTAGACGTCACAACAATCGAGATATTCAGGCCACTAGTCATGGGATGGGAAAAGAACATCACGGGTCACTTGGCGGTCACCATCCTCGTGGTGGCGACCATACTCCCGATGCTCTGCGTGGCGCAAAAGGCTGCGCCACCGCGGCCGGCCCCATTGCCTCAGGAGCATATGTCGCGGCCACAGATGGCGCCTCCACACCTGCGGGGCCACGCTGGCGACTGGTTGCGACGCTACAAAGATTTGGCTCCTGATGAGCAGGAGCATGCGCTGCAAAATGATCCCGCATTCCAGAAGCTCCCGCCAGCCCGACAGCAGAAATTGCGGGAGAGGCTGCAGCACTTCTCGAGCCTTTCTCCAGAGCAGCAACTGCAGATCCTCAACCGCATGGAGACCTGGGAACATCTGACTCCGGAGCAGAAGCAAGAGGCACGGCAAATTTTCGGGCAGATGCGGCAGCTTCCACCCGCTCGGCGGCGGATGGTCCATACCGCGATTGACGACCTCCGCGCCATGCCGCCTGATCAGCGTGAGCAAGTCATCAATTCGGATCGGTTCAAAGGAATGTTCTCGGATCAGGAGCGGCAACTGATGCGGGAATCCACACGTTTGCCGCTCGCTCCTGCCGACAGTGGCGACCAACCCGGGCAGCCCCCAGAGCCAGCGCAACCACAAGACTAGGATCGAATCTTAGGATGCGAGACCTGGTGTCGTTTGGACACACAGGCCGCGATCTTGGTTTCCTAATGCTGCCCGCCCGACGCCCGCTTTACCTCCGCAGCATATTTCGAACGATAAAAAAGACGTTCGCCGGCCGCTCCCCCAGCCGTCGCATGAAGTAGGGATACCACTCGGTCCCGAACGGCACGTAAACCCGCACCCGCCAGCCATCCCGCACCAGGCTCTGCTGCAGGTCGCGGCGGATGCCGTATAGCATCTGGAATTCAAACGATTCGCGCGAAATCTTCTCGCTGATGGCGAACGCCTGGGCTTCGCGAATGATATTTTCATCGTGCGTGGCCATGCCATGATAGATCCCACTTTTCATCAGGATCTTCATCAGCTTGATATAGTTCGCATCGACATCCGCTTTGCTCTCGAATGCGATGGTGGCCGCCTCTTTATATGCCCCTTTGCACAAGCGAATCCGAATCCCTTCCGAAAGCAGGTTCTCTACGTCGCTTTCCGAGCGCTTCAGGTACGCCTGAATCACGGTGCCCACGCTGTTCGCGTGCCCCGGTCTGCGGTGCAACTCGTGCACGAAGTCGAGCGTGCGCTGCGTGTACGGAGAGCCCTCCATATCGACGCGCACAAAGCCGGGCGGATTCATCGACGCCGCTTTCGCAACCAGTCCGCTTACCAGGTCGCGAGCCAGAGCCTCATCCACGTCGAGGCCCATGTGGGTCAACTTCAGGCTAATGTTGGCATTGAGCCCGTTGAGGGCAATCGCATCCAGAATCTGCTGATACAACTGTGCGCTGTGCCGCGCTTCTTCGGAATTCGTAACGTTCTCGCCCAGGTTGTCGATGCTCACGCTCATGCCCGAGCGATTCACCGCCTGGGTGACCCGCACCGCGTCGGCGATTTCCGTCCCCGCGACAAAGCGGCCGGAAACCCGTTGTCCAATCGCCGAGCGCTCGGCGAAATTACGCAAAGAACGATTCTCAGAAAGATTGACGAAGAAGGCCCTCAACATAGAGTTCCTGCCACCTCGAAATGAATTAGGCTGTGCAGCGGAGGAAAGGTAGGGTTGGTCGGAATTAGGAAGACCACAGAATTTTGTATCACAATCCGGACTTACCGGGTGTGATCCGGATCCCGCCGCCAGCAGCGGACGGGAATGCCGAAACGAGCATTCCCGCCGTTGTTGCCCGATGCTTACCAGGTGTAATGCGCGGTGTACGTGAGGACCTTCTCGCCGTCGGGTGCAATGGTCACTGGGAACTCCACGGTCTGACTGTCTTTCTTCTTGTACTCGTCGGACTTCGCGGTGATCTCCCAATTTTTGCCGCGATAGAGATGCTCGACCACGCGCACTTGTACTGCTTCCTTTTTGTGATTGCGTACTCGGATCTCGAACGTCTCCGTGGCCGTGCTTCGACCGCCTTCGACTGTATAGTTCGTGCGCCGGCGCTCACCCGTCACGTCAAACGCGTTGCCGGTGTAGATGCGAATCGTCTCGTCCTTAGGCGTGTGGTCGATCATGTTCTCGCCGGTGAACTCCACCTGGCCGTCGTCATTGTGCCGGTAGAAGCGCACTCGTCCCTTGGGCAGCGGCATGCCGAGGTGATTCGCCTCCGAATTGACGAACTCACGCATTACCCAGATTTTGGGATTGGACTCGGTGCCATAGGAATGATCGTTGCGAATATTCTCCCAGTTCCAACCGTTGTACCGGTTCGGGTCGATCTTCGCCCCGTCATAAATGTAAAGCTGCTTCGTCGCCACGCCCGACGCATGGATGAATTCCACCTGCTTGGTTTCGCGATCGCGCAGAGTGGTGCTGTGCTCGAGCGTGTAGAGATGGTATTCGTCGAACGCCTTCTCGGTAACGGGAGGAGACATCGCATCCATTGCCACGGCGGCGGACTTTGCGGCAAAGGCCCTATATTCCATTCCCGGCTGAATCTTGTTCACATCGCCGGCCATCAGCTTGATTCGCGCATTCTCAAACGTACGGCCACTGCGGTTGTCCATCGTGACCCAGCCTACAATGTCCACCAGATCGCCCTTTTCCGGCGCGACAATGTTGTAGTCCGCTTTCCAACTCATGCCCCCGGTGACGTAAGAAAGCTCGGCGGGAAACCTCCCCGCTTTATCACTGGCGATCACCCACTCCAGCCGCGGCTTTAGGATCGTCTCTCCGGTCAGATCAGGAAAGATCGGTATCCCGGGAATACCGAAGCGCAACTGGCCGCCGATCTCGATAATCGCTTCTTCCTGCGCCGGATAGCCCTGGTTGTAACCGTTCACATTGAAGTAGTCCGGCCGGACGAACCCGCTGCGAATTACTTTTCCTTTCACCATCGAGTGATCGGGCAGTTCGAAATCGATGGTGCGGCCCTCGTACAGCGAGAGCAACGAAAACTGCGAAACCGGATCGTTGCGGTAATTCTGCTCCAGCACGTTGATTACGTGCCTGCCTGACGGATCCCGCAGGATCACCGAATCGGGCTCCAGATGCATGGAGATGTCATTCACATTGACCTGATTTACGCCCGACTTCAGATCCAGCGGCATATCTTGCCGGACCACGGCAAAATCCTGGTTGTAGATGGTGAGTGATGGTTGAGAAGACTGTTGAGCGAACAAACTGCAGCAGCAGAAGACGAGAATGCAGACCAAGCGAGCGCGCATGTAAGCGATCCCCCCGAAGTTTCCTGAGAATGCTCCGTGAGCCTTGGGCCGAACCCAGCCCGACTCAGCCTACCTTTGGAAGAACGCAAAAGGGAGTAACTCTTGCATCGCGGGAGGCCTCTCGTAACCCTGCAGCCCACTGAAAACAGCCGCCGCGCGCCTGATTCGAAAGCGCAGGGCTTGCGATCGCGCCGCTAAGTGCTGCAAAATCAACGCGGCTTCAACCGCTGAGGGAAGGTTTCCGCGATCAAGAGTGAGTTTCGCACCAGACTGATACTCGGCCCGCGCTCATTGCGGATCGAACTTTATCTCTATGGGTTCTTTTGTTTCGTGCGGCGCGGCCTCGAACTTCCAGTGGCCCACTGCCGTCACGGCGCTCTGGGTAAGCAGCGGATGGCCGCCCACGACATCGATCTTCTTGACCGTGCCATTGGGCAGGACTTGAACCTGGAGCTTCACCGTCCCGCGGATATTCATGGAACGGGCTAATGTCGGGTATACCGCAGGAGTTTGAACCAGGACTTTTCTGGAGACGTCGCCGGATTCCTGGGCGCTGATAGTCAAAACCGATACTGCCGCAAGCAGCAGCGCAAGGGCGCCCCGCTGCATCAGGGGTTTCATCGTAATAAGAGTCTAATAAAGAGGCCTCCTGTCACCGAAGATCACGAAAGTAATGGCACTTCCGCCGATGGCAATGTTTTCAGTGACTTTTGCGTCTTAACAGAAGGGCGATTCTCACTTGCCGTGCTCTTCCAGGAACTTCTCCACTTCTATCGCGGCCATGCAACCGGTGCCCGCTGCCGTGATGGCCTGCCGGTAGCGCCGATCCTGCACATCGCCGGATGCGAACACTCCGGGAACACGTGTGAAGACATAGTTGTGAGTCTTCAGGTAGCCCTCGGAATCCATGTCCAACTGGCCGGCAAACATCTTGGCGTTGGGCTCGTGCCCGATGCCCAGGAATAACGCACTGGTCGGAAAGTCCCAGACCTCCCCCGTCTTCACATTCTTCAATTTGAGCCCGGTCACCTCCTGCTTGCCGGCCTCATATACATCCTCGACGACGGTGTCGAGCAGGAACTGGATCTTTTCATGCTTCTGCGCTCGTTCCAGCATGATCTTCGACGCGCGAAACGCATCGCGCCGGTGAATAATCGTGACCTTCGTCGCAAACCTCGTAAGGAAGAGTGCTTCCTCCATGGCGGAGTCGCCCCCGCCCACCACCACAATTTCTTTGCCGGAAAAGAAGAATCCGTCGCAGGTTGCGCATGATGAGACTCCGTGCCCGATCAACTGCTGCTCGTGCGGCAACCCTAGCCACCGGGCCGACGCGCCGCTGGCTATGATGAGAGTCTGCGCATGCACCTGCTGATGCCCCAGGTGCAAAACAAACGGTCGGTGGCTGAGATCCGCGCTGCTCAGGTGTGCCATGCGATATTCCGCCCCAAACCGCTCTGCCTGCTTGCGCATATTCTCGACAAGTTGGGGCCCTATGATCCCTTCAGGGAAACCGGGGAAATTCTCCACCAGCGTGGTCATGGAGAGTTGCCCGCCCGGCTCATGGCCCTCAATGACCAAGGGCTTCAAGTTTGCGCGTGCAGTGTAGAGGGCTGCTGTGTGTCCGGAGCATCCGGACCCAATAATCACAACGTTCCGAGTTTCGCTCATGGATAGCTTCGTGCCTGCAGATTAGATGGCAAGTTTTCAGTTACGATGCAACGCTGCGTCGTCGCAACTCTTCATCATGCCACTCACTTCTGTGGCTCCTTCGGCCTCATCATCTTGGACTTTGGCGGAACAGCGGGCTTCGATTCAGCGCTGATCTTCGCCAATTCTTCCGGCACTACTTTCTTCACTCCCAGCAAGGCCCGATAATTCGTCAGCACTTCCGACGCGCCGCGGAACAAAGGCTCATACGCGCTCTGATTGGGCGCAGGACCGGCCGCCGTCTCCTGACAGCGAGCCAGGGCGACCGAGGGCTTGCCAAACCGCTCCAAGCGCATGCGACTGGCCGGCGTATTCACGCTGAGCATCGTGGTTGAACTCGTGACCGCCGAAGCACTGTCTTCCAGCGAAACCTGAATCAAGTCCTTGGGATCGCGGACGTGCAGCACCAGTGTCTCGATCATGCTCACGCCGTCGTTGCTGAATGAATACTGCACGCTCGAGAACATCGCCTGCACCGAGAACTCCCGCCGGATGCGCACATAGCTCGCGATCGAGGGCTCCCCAGCCACATGCCCGGCCTGTCCTGCTTCCAGCATGGTCGGCATGTCGGTCAAGGTAGAGCGCCCGCGCGAAACTTCGAAATCCGCGTCAAACAGCGCCTGCTTCGGAATCTTCGCCAGCGCCGCTGCAATCTCCTTCTGCTCTTCGGCAGATGGCGTGCAGACATTCAACATGTTGACTTTGACCTGAGGCTGCTGCGACGCCGCGGGCTGCTGCTGCGCTATCACCCGCCCGGCGCAGAGGATTGAAACCACGCTGATGGATAGAAGAAATATTGGAATTCTGGACACGCCGGAATTCTAAATGACAGCACCCCGGAATTCTAAATTTCAAGAAGCGCCGCATTCGCGCAAAGACCCACCGCGAAGTCGTAAAATCGAACTATGGCAAATCTCACATTGGTATACGGCATGAGACTGCTGCCCTCCGAAGATGTGATCGAGGTCGGCCGGGCTCCAGTGAAACTCGCGAATGGACGAGAGGCGCATGTCACCATGCACGTGCTGGAAGGCAGTAAGGAGGAGATCGAGAAGCAACTTCGCACCAGCCTGGAGGCATTCTTCGATCTCTATCCCGAGATCTAGGTTATGGAGGTAAATGCCGGCGAGGCCTGGTTTTAAAGACGCGGCTTGAATCCGTGCCGTTTAGGGCCGCAAAATCAACCCGGCTTTAGCCGCTGAAGGAGTTTTTGAGGATCGAGTGTGAGTTTCAGCAGCCTGTTAGACGCCTGAATCGGTCAGTGTCCATGGCTGGCGACCATGTTGACGAGTGCCAGCCGATTCGGTGCGATTACCGAACCTGAACCTTTCTGTAGCCGTATAATTCCTAATCTTCCAGGTGCCCGATACGTAGTATGCAATGGTCCTACCCAGAACTGAGGCGCAAGCTGATCGAGGCCGATCTCTGGCCGCAAGGCCGAATGGCCCGTCTGGCCTGCTACTTGGCCGCCCTCGCCATCGTGCTATTCGCACTGGAAAAACTGCTGGGCCTGTTCTCGCTCTCCTGGGGAGAGCATCTGGGCGGATGGGTCAGCTTTCTCGCATTTCTGGCCTGCGTCTTGTTTTTCGTCCTGGCTTTCCGCTGGGTCAAGCGCCGAATCCTGTGGCGCCTGCGCAATCGTCTCATTGTGACGTATGTGTTCATCGGCGTAATTCCCGCCGTGTTGCTGGTAGCCATGGGACTGATCACACTCTACGGACTGGGTGGTCAGTTTGCAGTCTTCGTCGTCACTTCCGAAAAAGACGCCCAACTGCGGAGTCTGCAGGCCATCAATGAAACGATCAGTAGCGAACTCGCCGCCCATTTGGAGCGCGGTGAAAAACCCGTGCCGGAATCTCTTGTCGGCCTGACCAGGCGCGATCCGAGCTGGAGCCGCCGTCAGGTATGCGCCTGGTATGGCAATACGCCCCTGCCTCTGTGCAACGAATTTCGCGGGGCATCCCTCGCGTTCCCTGGATTTGTGAAGGGCAAGTTTCAGGATCTCGTCCGTGATCACGAGCGGTTGCACCTGCGTGTGGGTTCGTCTCTGCCAATCGGCTCTAACAGACTGACCGTGGTCATTAGCGAACCTTTTGATAAGGAACTCGTGGGAAAGATCGCCGAGGGCCTCGGAGAAATCACCCTCTACACCAACGGTGAAGATGAGAACCCGCCGAAACAGGAAACCCCAGCGGCAGCGGGGTCCAAGGATAAGGCACCGGCTTCGAGTACTCCCAAACACACTAGCGGATTTGTTATCGCTACGACCGACAATCAGCGGGGCGTGGCACAAGGCGGTCAACGGGTCCTGCATCCGGCTTTCACCGTCGGCTCCATGCCCGACCCCACAGCCAGCTTCGACCGGGAAATCACCTTCGGCACACCGCTTTCCGTCGTCGATTGGGAAAACGGCAATTCCGACAAGTACGGTCCCGTGCTCCAAGTCAGAACCCGTCCCGCAGTTCTCTACAGCCATCTGTTTGCTGCTCTCGGGGAATTCGTTCGCGGCGTCACTTACATTCTGATGGGAGTCGCAATCTTCTTCGCGATCATCGAACTCATCGCCCTGATTATCGGCACGCGCATGACGCGCACGGTGACCGCGGCCGTCGCAGACCTGCACGTCGCCACCCGTCACGTTGACCGCGGCGACTTCAGCCATCGCATTCCTGTGAAGTCCAGCGACCAGTTGTCAGATCTCGCGCGTTCCTTCAACTCGATGACCGCGTCCATCGAGAAGCTGATGCTGGAACAGAGAGAGAAGCAGCGACTGGAGAATGAGCTTGCCATCGCGCAGGAGGTTCAGGCGCAGCTATTCCCGCGCCAGGTCTCGGAGTTGGAGTCACTCGAAGTCCACGGATTCTGCCGCCCCGCCCGCACGGTGAGCGGCGATTACTACGATTTCCTGGCCGCCAGTTCGCACAAATTAATACTTGCCGTTGGCGACATCAGTGGTAAAGGAATCTCCGCCGCGCTCCTCATGGCGACGATCCATTCGGCGGTCCGGGCGTACAGCGTCGAAAACCTGCCACAGATGCGCGAACCTGTCGCTGTCGGCGCTGTTGCCGGCTCCGGCCGAATGATGGCCGCCTGGCCCGAAGGCGTTGAAGTTTCGCCCGGAGCACTGCTCGGCCTGCTGAATCATCAGCTTTACGAAAGCACGCCGCCCGAAAAATACGCAACGCTATTCCTGGGGATTTACGACGGACGCTCGCATCGCCTCACCTACAGCAACGGCGGCCACCTGCCTCCGATCTTGATCGGAGAAGATGGCGCGGTGCGCAGACTGGAGGCGGGCGGCACGGTTGTTGGACTCTTTGACAACATGCTGTATGAGGAAGGCTCCGTCAATATGCATCCCGGCGAGGTCTTCCTGGCCTACAGCGACGGCGTCACTGAGCCCGAGAATGATTTTGGCGAGTTCGGCGAGCAGCGCCTGATCGAACTGGTGCGCGAGAACCGTCATCTCCCGTTGCCGCAGATCAGCCAGATTGTCACCATGGCGGTGGACGACTGGATCGGCGACAAAGAACAGCCGGACGACGTCACACTGGTCCTGGCGCGCGCGCGATAGCAGCTTTCAGATTCTCTTCAGTTTCCACCTTCCCTGCCTGAACAGGATCGCGCTTACCACCGCCATCGACGACTCGGCGATCGCAATCGAGTAGAAAACACCGTTCGACTTCATGCCGAGCGGCTTCGCCAGCACGTACGCCAAAGGAATCTCTAGGAGCCAGAAGCCGAAGAAGTTCACGATCGTCGGAGTAATCGTGTCCCCGGCTCCGTTAAAGGCCTGCATCATCACCATGAAGTACGCATACCCAAGATTGCCGTAACTGACGATCCGCAGGCACGCCGCTCCCAATCGCACGACCTCGGGATCGCTGATAAACAAGCGAACGATTGGCTCGGCGAAGAGTACAAAGACGACACCTACAGCGCCCAGGAAAGAGACGTTGTAGAGTCCCGTCCTCCAAACCGCCGCCTCGGCGCGATCCGGCTTTCCCGCTCCCAGGTTTTGCCCGACCAGCGTTGCCGCGGCATTGCTTAAGCCCCAAGACGGCAGGATTACGAAAATCACAATTCGAATCGCGATCGTGTACCCGGCCAGCGCCGCCGCGCCGAATGAACTCACGATCCGTACCAACCCAATCCAACTCGTGTGCGCAATCGCAAACTGCAAGATGCCGGTCAACGATACGCGAATCAGCTTCCATAGCACTTCGAGATGCACGTGAATCTGGCGGGCCAGAACTCGAATGCGCTCCGTCCCCTTAAAGAGCCGGTAGAACTGGTACATCACGCCGATGCTCCGCCCGGTGAATGTGGCCAGCGCAGCTCCGGTCACACCGAGTCTCGGGAACGGCCCCAATCCGAAGATCAGGCAGGGATCAAGAATCAGGTTGATGATGTTCGACACCCACAGGAGGCGCATTGCGATCGCCGCATCTCCTGCACCGCGGAAGATCGCGTTGTTCAAGAACAGCAGCAACACGGCGCAGCTGCCGCCCAGACAGATTCGCGTGTAGCCGCTGCCCACCGCCACAATCTGTGGCGTCGCTCCCATCAGGCGCAAGAGATTCGGAGCAAACAGCAAGCAGGGAAGTCCAATCGCAAGCGAAATGATCAGGCCAAGAAAGATCGCCTGCACCGCGGCATCAGCGGCCCCTTCTGGATCCTTTTCTCCGATCCGCCTCGCGACCATCGCCGTCGTCGACAGACTCAGCCCCATGCCAACAGCAAACACAAGGCTCAGCATCGACTCCGTCAGCCCGACGGTAGCCACTGCATCCGCCCCCAGCCTGCCCACAAAAGCAACGTCCACCACCGCGAACAGAGACTCCAGCACCATCTCGAGGACCATGGGCACGGCCAGCAGAAGAATGGCGCGATTCAAATCGCCGTCCGTGTAGTCCTGGTGCGAACCTCGAACCGCCTCCACTAATGACGACCAAAGTGAGCGGCGCGGCTCCACAGCCGCAGCTAAAGTACTCATACCGACCTTGAACTTTCTGCAATAGTGTCCAGCGACTGCGCGCAGACACAATGCTTCAGACGTAAGACTAATCAGGGAAGCCCGGTCACGGGCAAGCAGGAGAGCGAATTAGCGAGGGATGAACATGATGTTCCTCAGCGCCGATCGTTTGAATTGCGCGTCCCCACGGGAAACGAACAGCGTTGCGGGAATATTACCGCACTTGGAACCATATATCCAAGTAGAAAAGCGGCGAAGGGTCGGGGGGCCCTTCCCCGCTTTCTCAGGAGGTATGAGTGATGTTCGCTCTTTGCAACAACACCATCCTAGCGCCCGAACGCATTCCTTGGAAAGATAACTAAGGTATGCAGAAAGCGCGATGCGGATTATTGAAAAGTCCTCACAAAGGAATGCATTGCCCTCGAATTGCTATACGCCATCTATTTCTTGGGCAACATTAATACTCGCGCCGAGATCGCCGAATTCTTCAGCGTGCCGCCAAGTACCAACGGACCGATTGGCGTAAACACAATTCCTCGCGCATCTGCACGCACGTCATATGTATCATCCGTGATCATCTCCCATTTGTTTCCATGCAACTCAAAGGCAAATGTGACGGGAGAGAGTTCTGCCTGCTTGCCGTCGCTGTCCAGACCTTTGTAATTGTGAGGAGCCGTGGTCCCCCCGGAAAAAAGCACCCGGTGGTCGTGCTCTGCCCCAGCCACAATAGCAAAATGCCCCGGTCCGGGATGAGCTGGCAATTTACTCCACTCAATCTTGTTCGGATCCTTGTGATCGATCTTCCCCATCCAGCATTCGTCCGATGTAATAAACTTCCCGCTCCCCGGATCTTTCTTCGCCCCGTCTACATACACGATCGTCTCATCGGCGATTCCTCCCGCATGCCCAAACACCGGCGTGCCGGGAAAGGCTGTCGCCTGACTCCAGGTATTTTTCTCCGCGTCGTACACCTGCACATTGTTCACTGGCCCGTTCCTCGACCTGCCGCCGACGAGATAAATATAGCGATCGTGCGTCATTCCGATGACCGCGCTGTCGACGGGTACCGGTAGATCTTCCGCGCGATACCATCGATGATCTCCCGGAACATACGAATTCACATCGCCTAGTACGAACTCGTTTCCCTCCCCGTCGATCGTGTATCCGCCGAAAAGAAAGATCTGCCCCCTCGCCCCCACGGCGGAAGCGCCCAGCCGTCCCGCCACGCCCGGCACAGGTCGCCCTTCGATCCACTTCCCCGACCTCAGGCTTAGTTCGTACATCTTGTTGCTCACATCGTCCCAGGTTTTCTTGGTCCCAAGGCCCATCAGCGAGTAAACCTCGAGCCCGCCCTTCAGCGACGCAACGGCGTTGCTGGTAACCGCATTCGGCATCGGAGGAATCTTGGGTTGATCGGCTGCCAGCAGAAGAAGTGAAAACGCGACCGGGAAGAGAAACGCAAGGCGTCTGTTCATTGCAGCAATATTACGTCTTTCGAAGGAACGGCGGCAAAGAGCTGTGGCAGACCTCCGCACTGATTGAAGACTGACCTCTGCGAACTCCGCGGATTTCTTTGTGCCCTGTGCGGTTAAGCTTCTATGCCGTACAGTCCGCAGAACACTCAGATGATAGTGATACCGAATCAAAATTCGCGTTACTCCACCAGTCCCTGCCGCACCCCATGGATGAAGTCGGTGTAGGCCGGCGTCTGTCCGATCGAACGCATATAACTCGCGATCTGTCCGCGATGATAGGCGGAATGCATCACCACATGAGTCAGCACATCGACGATCGCGCTCGTCCATGCCTCGCCCTTGCTGTTCTTATACGAAATCGTCTGGTTCACATCCCCCGCTGTCACCAGATCAAGGTATTCATGCCACTCGCCGCTCAGTTTGGCGGCTTCGGCTTCACACTGCGCCAGGTTGGGTTCTGGCCAGACCGGCACGCTCTGCGGCACTTGCCGAAGCCTCTCCAGCCACACCCGCTCCGCCGCCAGTATGTGTGACATCAACTGCAGGGAGCGGTTCTGCTCCCCGGAGCCCGCCCGGATCGCAGCCAGAACCTCGTGGTTCGCCCAAGCATCATAGGCAAAATCCTTCCGCAAATAATCCGCAAGATTCAAAACGCCCTCCATCCACTCTCTTCAGCGTACTCTAGTCGGTGCCCTGCAAACCGGCAACCTTGTAACCATCCTTTCACATTGGGAGAATAGACTGCGAGGCGAAGCTCCGCACCGCAATGCCACGCAAATCGCCAGCAGTCAAAAAATCCGACGACGAAGCAGTTGCTCGCCCGCGCGCTGCGAAAGCACCGAGCAGCGACCCAGACGATCTCGCCAGCCTCGCCCTGAAAGCCTGCCTGATCGCCCGTGATGCCGCATTCAACGTCCGCGACCTGCTCACGAACTCGTCGCGCATGGCTTTCCTCGCCATTAAAGATTGCGAGAAGGAGCTCGACCTCATCGAGCGCCAGATCGATGAGCGCCTCCCCCAAGCCATCACTCGCGTGAATGAGTCGCGCGCGCGTCAACTACTTTCAAGCCTCAAGTCGACCACCGATCTCGAACGCATTGGCGACCTGGTGATGAGCGTAGCCTTGCGCGTCCAGGCGCGCACGGCAAAGATTCCAGCTTCTGACACGCGGCAACTCGTCGAAATGGCAACCGTACTGCGGGACATGCTTGACCTGATTCACCAAGGCTTCTCGAATCTCGACCTGGAATGTGCGCGCAAGGTCCTGCAGATGGACAAGGAAATCGATCGCGTCTGCCACGCTCTTTTCCAAAAGCACTTAGCCGAAACCGCTGCCCAGGGGGAGACCTCAGGCTTTGAGATCCTGCTCATGGCGCAAGCTCTCGAGCGCGCCGGCGATCACACCACGAACCTCGCCGAGGACCTCTACAGTCTCATCGAGGGCCGCAGCCTAAGGCACATGCCTAAGAAGAAAGCCGCCAACTGATTGATGGGGTGTTACCTGATAGGTGTTTGGCCTTAGTTCATTTATTCATAGCTCACAGTTCATTGCTCCTTCACAAATTCATCATCCTTTAACAAGCTGGAAACATTCGCGAAACATTCCCCCCATAGAGTTCTTAAGCATCTGATCTCGTTCGCATTCGAAGGTCTTGGGCTGAGTAAGACGCTGAAGGCAAATGCATTTACCCGGCAGAACCCTCAGAACGCGTTAGCGGTGGCACCTCCCTGCCTTATCGTCCCATCATCTTCGTGGTGGAAGATGACGAGGATATCGCCCGCCTCATCTCTCACAATCTCCAGGCCGCCGGCTTCGAGGTGCAGAGCTTTGTCAGTGGAGTTTCCGTTCTCACCGAGGCCGTTCGCGAGCTGCCCTCATTGTTTCTGCTGGACGTTATGTTGCCCGGCACAGACGGCTTCGAGCTCTGCCGCCAGATTCGCCAGACCCCGGCTCTCTCGGCCATCCCGATCATCTTTCTCACAGCGAGAACTTCTGAGTCCGACCGGGTCAAGGGCCTGGAACTTGGAGGAGACGACTACATCACCAAGCCGTTCAGCCCGCGCGAACTGGTAGCGCGAATTCGGACCGTGTTGCGCGGTCTGGGTCACTCCGCCACCGGAACGGAGGTACTTCGTTTCGGAGACCTCGAAATCGATGTCTCCAGCATGACTGTACAGGTAGGGGGACACAACGTCCTGACCACCGTCCGTGAGTTCCGCCTGCTCGAATATCTGGCCACGCATCGTGGCCGTGTCCTCACCCGTGATCAACTCCTGGATGCGGTATGGAAGGAGACTCCCTTCGTCACTCCGCGCTCCATCGACGTTTACATCCGCCGCTTGCGCGAAAAGATTGAACACGATCCGCGCCATCCTCAGTATCT
Organism: Terriglobia bacterium; assembly: GCA_963743105.1. GTDB lineage: Bacteria > Acidobacteriota > Terriglobia > Terriglobales > Acidobacteriaceae > Sulfotelmatobacter. Next base: position 30,579 of record CAVUOS010000014.1, on the reverse strand, counting down.
GAAAACGCTCCGCGGTATCGGTTATCGCTTCGAAGTGCCGAAATGATCTGCCTCCGCTAACGTGATTGCAGGCGTTTGTCGCGATCTTCTTGCGCCCTTGGCGAATCCTTAGCCTTCTTCGCGGTCAAAGGCTTTTTGTTCCAAACTCCGCCCGGTCATATATTCTGTCCTGCATTCCCTTTTATGGCGAACCCGCCCAAACCCCTGTGGAAGGTGGACGACCAGCCGGCTCGCCTGGCTGAGCTGATCGCTCCTTCCGACGAACCCGCAAAGGATAATCCTCTGCGGCGGGATGTCCGGTCGCTCGGCGCAATCCTGGGTCAGGTGATCTCCGAGCAGGCGGGACAGGAGTTGTTCGAATCCGTCGAGACGTTGCGCGGTCTGCTGATCGAACATCGCGACAGCACCCGCCGCAGTCCCGGAGAGCCACCCTCGGAAGAACTCATGAACCAGGTGCAGCAGCTCATTTCGAACATGGACCTGCCCCGCGCCTATCAGGTGACGAAAGCCTTCGCAACTTACTTCGAGCTGACGAATTTAGCCGAGACCAACCATCGCAAACGCCGTCGCCGCGCCGGCAAATTGGATCGCGACCATGCTCCGCTACCGGGTTCGTTTCGTGGAACGCTTCTGCGCATGAAAAACGCCGGCATCTCGGCGCAGGACGCCCTCGCCGCCCTCAGCCAAATTCGGATCACGCCGGTATTCACCGCACATCCCACCGAAGTTGCCCGACAGACCGTTCTTTTGAAGCGGCGCCGCATCACCAAACAGCTGGAGCGTCTCGACCGCCTTCCACTCGCTCCGCAAGACGCCGAGATCTGCGAAAACAAAATTCGCGCTGAAGTCACCTCCCTGTGGCAAACCGATGAGGTCCGGCTGACGAAGCCGACGGTCGATGACGAAATCCGCATGGGCCTGCGTTACTTCCGCCTGTCGTTGTTCGACACCCTGCCCAGAATCTACGACGAAATTGTGGAATCCTTCCACGATGTCTACGGACTCGAACTCGACGAGTCTTCTGTTCCGAACATCGTCCATTTTGGTTCATGGATTGGCGGAGACCGCGACGGAAATCCCCTCGTCAAGCCGCATTCCGTCCGCCATGCCCTCGAAATGGCGCGAGCCGTGATCCTCCGCGAATACCTCGACGATGTCGAAGCGCTGAGTGATCGTCTCAGTTCCTCGAGCCGGCAGACCGCCATCTCCGAAGATCTTCTTGCTCGTCTGCAATACTACGAACGCACGATTCGGGGCGTGCACCTTGCCTGGGGGCCACACAACCAGGCCGAAAGTTACCGGCGCTTTCTCTCTTACATCTTTCACAAACTGCAGCGTACTCGAGACGCGGTCGACGCTCCCGCGTCTTATCACAGTGCCGCTGATTTCGAGCTCGACTTGGTGCTCATCCAATTGAGTCTGAAGGCGAATCGTGGGGAGCGCCTCGCCCACACCTACCTTGCTTCCTTGCTGCGAAAAGTCCGCAAGTTCGGATTCCATCTCCACACGCTCGACATCCGCCAACATGCGCGCGTGCACGCGCAAGTCGCTGGTGAACTCGGCCCTGAACTCGATAACCAACCCACGTCGGAAGCCGCTCGTGAACTCCTCGATACATTCCGTACCATTGCCGAGCTGAAACGCACGTATCCGAGCCACTCGATCCGCCACTACATCATCAGTGGCGCCGAATCTGAGGATGACGTCATGAACGTTGTCCGGCTGGCAAAAGCCGCCGGCGTTCAAGTGTCCGCATCCGCCAACGATCCCGGCCTAATGCCGGTTCCTCTTTTCGAATCGATTGACTCACTCCGCGCCGCAAGCAAGGTCATGGGCGGGCTCTGGAACAATTCCGAGTACAAGCCCGCGCTCGATTCCTGGGGACGCTGGCAGGAGGTCATGCTCGGCTACTCCGATTCCAACAAAGACGGAGGCATGCTCACCAGCACCTGGGAACTCTACAAGGCCCACCGCGAACTTCATCGGGCAGCAAAGGAATTCGGTGTGAACCTTCGCCTGTTTCACGGCCGCGGCGGCACCGTCGGCCGGGGCGGCGGACCTACACATTCCGCAATCCTCGCTCAGCCCCCGAGATGCTTTTCCGGCCAGATCCGCGTCACCGAGCAGGGCGAAGTGCTCAACTGGAAATATGCCGACCCTATCCTCGCCGAATGGAATCTCGAACTGATGATCGCCGCCAGCCTCGAAGCATTCACTCGCCCCGCGCCCACCGGAGAAAACTACCGACCCGCATGGGAAGAAGCCATCGAAGAGATGTCGCAGGAAGCGTATCGCGTTTACCGCCGCGACATCGCCGACGATCCCGATGTGCTGGAGTACTTCGAACAAGCCACCCCGGTGAATGAATTGGATTCCGCCCGCATCGGCTCTCGTCCCGCACGCCGTTCCAAAGGACGGCGCCTCGAGGATCTCCGCGCCATTCCCTGGGTCTTCGGTTGGATGCAGAGCCGCCACGCTGTCCCGGCGTGGTTCGGGGTTGGCCATGCCCTCGAGCACTTTTCAGAGAAGAACTCCGGCAACGAGCAACTCCTGCGGCAAATGGCTCGCGGTTTCCCCATCTTCTCCGACCTGCTTCGGAACGTCGAACTTGGCATGGCCAAAGCCGATCTCGGGATCGCCCGCGAATACTCCACCCTCGTCAGGAATGCCTCGCTCCGTAAGCGTGTCTTTTCGATGCTCGAAGCAGAATTCCTTCGTACCCGCCAAATGATCTTGCGCGTCACCGGGCAACGCGAACTTCTGGCGCGAAACCGCGTACTGGCCCGCTCCATCCGCCTGCGCAACCCCTACGTTGATCCTATGAGCCTGATTCAGGTAGAACTCCTGCGCCGCAAACAGCAGGGGCAAAAGAATTCGGAGTTGGAATATCCGCTGGGCGCAACAATCAACGGAATTGCCGCCGGACTGCATAACACCGGTTGAGCTGTGTTTCCTTCGTGGACCTCGGTTTGCCGTGAGGGGGGCCGAAGGGTGTCCTTTGTGGTTGATGATTTCGCCGGCGCTAACCCCCGGCGCCGTCGCTCGTCCATTACTATGCTGTCCGCAGGTGAGAGTGTGTTCGGAACTTGGTCCACCTGAGAATCCGTATTATCCAATGGTTAAGCCTGCTCAATTCAACTCCAGGAGACTCCTCAAGGATTTATGCTAATCACTCGTCTCTTCGCTGCGGTGACGCTCTGTCTGGCCACGTCGGCAGCATTTGCCCAAAAGATCCCGGCCCAAAGCGTCCGCCCCGCGACTGCTGCTGCCGCGGCCGACGAATCCAGCGTGCCTAAGCTCGAGCATTTCGATGCCAACCTCATCGACAAAACACTCGACCCCTGTGACGATTTCTACAAATACTCCTGCAACAAATGGCTGACCGCCAATCCCATTCCCGCCGATCAGGTCTACTGGAGCACTGGCAGCGGACTTGAACTGTGGAACGAAGGACTTCTTCGCGACACACTTGAAGCGGCGAGCAAGACCGATCCCAACCGTAGCGCTGCCCAGCAGAAGATCGGCGACTACTGGGCCGCCTGCATGGACGAAACCGGCATCGAAGCCGCCGGACTCAAGCCTCTTGAGTCCGAACTCGCGCGCATCGCCACACTCAAGTCGAAAAAGGACATCACGCTCGAGATCGCCCATCTGCAGCATGTTTATCCCGGCGCCTGGCAGCCCGGGGACAACGAAAGCAGTTCGCCGCTTTTCGGCTTCACCGGGCAACAGGATTACGACGACGCTTCCACGGTGGTCGCACAAATCGACCAGGCCGGACTCAGCCTTCCCAACCGTGACTACTATCTAAATACCGACGACAAATCGAAAGAGATTCTCACAAAGTACCGCGCGCATCTGCAGAAGATGTTCGTGCTGACAGGTGAGTCGGAATCACAGGCTACGGCCGACGCTGGCACCGTAATTGAACTAGAAACCGCGCTCGCGCAGGCACAGATGGACAATGTCAAGCGCCGCGATCCTAAAAACATCAACAACAAGATGAGCCTGGCGCAAATCCGCGAACTCGCACCCTCCATCGATTGGGACGGTTACCTCAAAGCAGTACGCGCTCCCGGCAGTGATCACTTCATCGTGACGGCTCCCGACTTCTTCCGCGCTGAAGAGAAGCTGATCAACAGCCACCCGCTCGATCATTGGCAAACGTACCTGCGCTGGCAGGTGATTCACCGCTCCGCGCCCTATCTCACCAAGGCGATCGTCAACGAAAACTTTGATTTCTTCTCCCACACGCTCGCCGGCGCCGAAAAGCAGCGTCCGCGTTGGCGTCGCTGTGTCGCCGCCGCTGATCGTGATCTCGGCGACGCTCTCGGCCAAGCCTACGTGGACCGCGCTTTTTCGCCGGAGAGCAAATCCCGCACCATCGAGATGGTGCATGCCATCGAAACCGCCCTGAATTCCGATATTCAAAGCCTTAGTTGGATGTCTGCCGCCACCAAGCAGCAAGCCATCGTCAAGTTAAAGGGAATTGAAGACAAGATTGGCTATCCTTCCCGCTGGCACGACTACTCGAGCGTGAAGATCGGACGCGAGAGCTATCTGAACAACGTGGCGCAAGCCACGTCATTCGAGTTCGAGCGCTGGATCGCGAAGATCGGCAAGCCCGTCGACCGCGCCGAATGGACCATGACGCCGCCCACCATCAACGCTTACTACGATCCGCAGTTGAATACCATCAACTTCCCCGCCGGCATTCTGCAGCCGCCCTACTTCGACCCCAGCAAAGATGACGCCGTGAACTATGGCGCCATCGGAATGGTCATTGGGCACGAGATCATCCACGGCTTCGACGACCAGGGCCGCAAATTCGACGACAAGGGCAACCTGCGTGATTGGTGGACTGCCGACGACGCGCAGAAGTACGACGAGCGAGGCAAGTGCATTTCGAACGAATACACCCAAGAAGTCCCCGACGCGGGCGCCGGAGTCAAGCAGAATGGCCTGCTCACCCAGGGTGAAGACACTGCCGACAATGGCGGGAATCGCCTTGCACTTGCGGCGCTGGAGATCGTCCTGAAGCAGCAAGGCAAGTCGCTCGACGACAAAGGCGACGACGGCTGGACCTATCGACAGCGATTCTTCCTCTCGAACGCCTATTCCTGGTGTGCGAATGTCCGTCAGCAAATCGCCCGCCTGATCGTCACCACCGATCCGCACTCCCTGCCCGAATTCCGCATCAACAACGTAATCTCGAACATGCCGGAATTCGGCCAGGCCTTCGGCTGTAAAGCAGGACAGAAGATGGTAAGAGCCAACGCCTGCAGGGTTTGGTGAGAACTAGCCCGTGTAGGGGCGGACGCCTCGTCCGCCCCACCAGGCAGCAGCCAGCTCGCTCACCTTCGTGCGAATGGCTCTCAACGTCTTGTCATGCTGAGCGGAGAACAAGCAGCGCGAAAGGGCTGCTCGTTCGTAGTCGAAGCATCCCTACCTCCAGCGCGCTGTTGAAGTAGGGATGCTTCGACTCCACAGTGAGATCGCCAAACGATCTCACTGTTCCGCTCAGCATGACAAAAAGATTGAGCCGATAGCAGCATCATAGAAGAGCGCCGCGTCACGCACCCCAATAGAGCAGTGGCTTTAGTCCCGCGCTACGCTACTTATTAATATCGTCCTTAGCCGCCAACCGCTTCGCATAGGTTTCCAGAGCATTCTTGTTAGCATCCGGAGCCCCATTCAACGACAGCTTCACTTCCTTCACTGCGTTGTCAAAGTCGCCCTTCGCACTGTACACGCGGGCCATTCCAAGATGCGTAGTCCAGTAGTTAGGAAACTTCTTTGCCGTGGACTGATAGATCGCCAGCGCCTCATCCTGCTTCTTCTCTCCCTGCAACTGGCGTCCGTAGACATACAACTGCAGCGCATTGGCCATGTCGAGCGCCTTCGCGCGGAACGTATCGGCTTCTTGCTTACGCCCCATCGCCTCCAGGATCTTCGACTTGTTCATCACGTTGTCGTAGCGTTCTTCGACCTGGATCGACTGATCCTCATCCTTAAGCGCCTCATCCAGATTGAGCTTGTTCGCCAGAAAATATCCGGCGGCATCGTCCCAGCCTTCCCAGTAGTACTGATTCATCCCGCGAATCTGCTGACGGATGCTCGCCGTCACAATGTCGTTCACATTGACATGCACCTTGAATGGCACAGCAACTTTGTCCCACCGCATCGTCACCACAGCCGAATCCGACTTCACGTCGTCGAAGTCGTAGGCCAGCGCGTCATGCATCTCTGCCGCCTGCGGCTTCACTTTGACGCGCAGCGCATCGTCGTCCTGCTTGTAGGTGAAACTTCCCCACGCCGTCGAAGTTTTCGAGAAGATCACAGTCCATTCATTCTCGCCAGGGATCATGTGCAGCCCGTAGGTCCCCTTGTCGAGCGCCTGCCCTTCGATCGCGACCGGATCTGTAAAAGTGATCGTCGTATTCTCATTCGCCCCGGCGCGCCACACCTGTCCATAGGGCGCCAATTTGCCCCAGATCTGCCGCCCATTGGCCAGAGGCCGGTGATAGTTGATGGTGATATCCGTAATCCCGATCCGCTGCGTCACCAACGCATGCTGACTCGCCCGCGGCAAGTTGAGCATGAGGGTCTCGCCCGTGGCAGTCTGGGCATGACACACGCCGCCCACTGACAAGACGCCGGCTAACACAACAAAAAGACTTTTTTTCATGGGAATCTCCTTTCGCGCCGTCGGATTTTGCTGACCGCAATCGGCAGCCGATACTAAAACCTGATTGGAGTTTGCGAATTGGGCACACTACCCGATGCTGTTGCGCTTAGACGAGCGGAGCGTCGCAAGGTAAGCAGAGGAAAAGGGGCTTGACTCTAGAACCTGTGTCCCGAATGCTTTGAAAGGGCGCGGCTTTTGAGCCGCGCCGTCGATAGCGAGAAAGCCGCCGGCTTTAGCTCCCGAGGGAACCAAGCTCGAGTCAGAACGGGGTAGGTCGAGGGTTCCGCCCGCACGAACGGGCATCCATTGAGACACTGAACTAACAAGTGAGTCGGGTTAAGTTACGATAGAAAGAGGACACGGACTTATGCAAATCGATAAACTGACCGAAACCGAATGCCGCGAGATCCTCTCTCGAGTCTCCATGGGTCGTCTTGGCTGCTCGCTAAACGATCAACCGTATGTGGTACCAGTCGGCATCGCCTACGAAGAGGACTACATCTACGTCTTTTCCACCATGGGACAAAAGATCAGATGGATGCGCTCGAATCCCAAGGTTTGCGTGCAGGTCGACGAGATCAGAAGCCAATCCGACTGGGTCAGCGTCATCGCCAACGGAGAGTTTCAGGAGCTCCCCGAACCGCAATTCGAGCACGAACGCGCTCATGCTCGCAGTCTCCTGCAGAAACAGCACCACTGGTGGCTGAACGCCATGGCCGAGCGCCGTATCAGCCTGCGTGACGAGGAAATCAAGCCGCTGTTCTTCCGTATCCACATAAGTTCGCTGACCGGCCTCCGCGATATGTCCGAAGTGGCATAGTTGGTTTGTCGACAGTTCAAGGGGAATCCCTTGACAACAAATTTTCTTCCCGGCTTAAAAACACGAAAGGAGAGCTTGCCGCTCACTGCTTATCCAACCAGTGATTAGAATCACAAGCTGCATGTCAGTTTCATTTTCATTCAATCCGTTACTTTAGTCCGCTCTAATAATCCAATCCCCTTGACCCACCCGTATGCCCCGGCGAGAATCAACTAAATCATCCCTCCCTCTAACGTCAGGTATGGCGAAGTTCAGCCACGAAAGGGCTGAACCTGCAATTAAAGTGCGGTCCTCACGGAGCCGGATCCAATGCAAGTCTGGTACAGTCGAAATCACTTCCATTGCAAGATTCAGGCTTTCGCCCTCGTGACTTTGTGCTTCGTTTTCTCTGCGAAAAGCGCTGCCCAGGACGCCAAGGAACTCTATTCCCAAAAATGCGTGAGTTGCCATGCCGCCGACGGCAGCGGACACACCGCAGCAAACAGCAAAATGAAGGTTCCCGACTTGCGCTCGCCTCGCATCAAGCAGACCAGCGACGAGGAACTCTACATCGCGACTGCTCAGGGCAAGAGTCATGAGTCCTATCCACATGCCTTCCTGCACGTTGGACTGACAGAACAGCAGATTCGGGGCTTGATCCAGTACATCCGAACGTTCGCGGATAAGAAATAACCCATTCGCGGGCAAGCGGCCTATCCTTTGCCATATCAGATTGTTACCTCAAAATTTCCTCGGAAGGCGACAATCCAATCCTCCTCAGGAATGCGCTCCCTCTTGACAAAATATTTGATTGGAGGCAGACTCTTTTTAGGCGAATAAAAAGCGAAAATAGATCGCCTCCGCAGGCTCTCGTTGCGGCGTTCCCTGAAATTCCTTGAGGTACTTTATGTCTTCCGCAGTGGTTTCCACTTCGGCGGCCCTGGGCCGCCCTTTTCTTTTTGATACCGAATCCGAACCTGAAGTGTGCTCAATTCCAGGCGCAAAGAAGCCCACCAGCACGGAATCTGCTATTACCCAGATCGTTCAATCAAAAATCAAAAATCAAAAATCAAAAATCCTTCACGTAACCCCTGCCTCGCGCCTCGAAATCCGCCCCACGCCGGAAATGGTCACCAGCGGCATCCCTGCGCTCGACGCCCTGACCGGCGGCCTGCCCCGCGGATGCCTCACCGAGATCTGCGGCTCCGCCTCCTCTGGCCGCACCACGGTTCTCCTAGCAGCCCTGGCCGCCGCCACCCGCCGAGGCGAATACTGCGCCGTGATCGATGCCAGCGATGCACTCGATCCCCAGTCCCTCGCCGCCGTCGGCATTGACCTCGATCACCTGCTCTGGGTCCGCTGCAATGAGAATTCACTACAGAGACATGGAGACACAGAGAAAGCAATCCCAAAAAAAATCATCACAAACAACACTATTGACCCGGGAATGATTGGGAAGGGAGCCTCTGAGAAATGCTGTCGCGAGCCAGATTTGAAAGGGCACGCCTTCAGCCGTGCCGCGAAGTCTCACAAAATCAATCCGGCTTTAGCCGCTGAGGGTCTACCGTTTTGGCAGAATTTTGACGAAACTTCACACACCCGAAACCAATCCGAACAGCGCCTCGAGCAAGTCCTGCGCGCCACCGACTTGCTGCTGGAAAGCGGAGGGTTTGGCCTCATCATCCTAGATCTCGCTGACCTGCCGCCGCAAGCCGCGCGCCGCATCCCGCTCACCACATGGTTCCGCTTCCGCCGCGCCGTCGAACACAAACCCACCATTCTGCTCTCGATCGAGCAACAACCCATCGCAGGAAGCTGCTCGTCACTGTTGCTGCAACTAGGAACACCCTACGATTCGAAAACAATTGGATTAAACCAAGAGAAAAAAAACTTCGGGAACGCCGCTCCCTCTCACGCGCACCTGTTAACCGCACTCGAAATCCACGCCGAACTGATCCGATCGCGCCTGGATCGCAAACCTGTACGCTCGATCGCGTTCGAAACCAAAACCGTATGGGCCGGATGAAATGAAACAAATTACTCAATCACTAAATTACCCAATGACTCAATGACTCCATGCCGTTCGCCTGCATCTACGTTCCGAATTTTCACATCGCCGCCGCGCTTCGCGCCGAACCGGAACTGCAGACGCATGCCATCGCCATCTTCGAAGGCACACCTCCGCTCGAACAAATCCTTGCGGTGAATGAAGCGGCTTGCGAACTAGGCGTCTCCTCAGGAATGAGCAAGACCCAAGCCGAACTTTGCTCCGAACTCGCTCTACGCCCCCGCTCCCCTTTGCAGGAATCATCTGCTCGCTCCGCCCTGCTCGATTGTGCCCAATCATTTTCTCCATGCGTGGAAGACACTTCTCACGACACGGTTCTGCTCGATCTCGCCGGCATGGAATCTCTTTTCGGCTCGCTGACGAAAATCTCCCATGCCATTTCCGCTCGCGCAACAGCTCTTGGCCTTCCAGCCACGATTGCCACAGCCTCCAACCCCGACGCAGCCCTGCTAGCCGCCCGCGGATTTTCCGTAGCGCCGGCCCATGCCCTGAGCGCTGTCGAAGAGACCGGCCGGCTGTCGCGGGGGCATCCTTCGACTTCGCTCAGGACAGGTCTTGCTCCCGCACCGGACAGCGCGCCAAATCCCAAAGTCATCGTGATTCCAGCAGGGAAAGAAGCAGAAAGGCTGGGCCCGTTGCCGGTGGAAGTTTTATTTGACGACCATCAACAAGGTGATCTCAAACAAGAAGCCGAGCGCCTGCTCGAAACCCTCGCCCGATGGGGCATCCGTGACCTGCACGCACTCGCCGCCTTGCCTGAAGTTGCGCTGAGTGAACGTCTTGGACAGGAAGGCCTGCACCTGCAGAAACTGGCCCGTGGCGCCGCTTCGCGCACGCTGGTCCCCGTCGAAGCGCTTCTGGTATTTGAAGAGGCGATCGAGTTGGATCACCCCATCGTCTTGCTCGAGCCCTTGGCTTTCCTGCTGAATCGTCTACTCGAACAACTCTGTGCGCGTTTGGCCTCACGCGCACTGGCAACGCAGGAATTGCGCCTCTCTCTGGAACTCTCGAACCTCACCGGCATCGATGATGAATTCGAAAATGCAGGCATCCCCAGCGAGAGTTCTGAGCCCTCTGACGATGAGTCCACCAGAAATATGTGGGGACAGCCGCCCTCGGCTGTCCGGCGGAGCGAAGCTCCGCTGCATCACTGCCGCCAAACCAAATTCACTCGTAATCTGAGCCTTCCCTTACCCATGCTAGACGCCAAAGTTTTTCTGAAACTGCTGCAACTCGATCTGAACGCACACCCACCCGGTGCACCCATCGTAAAGATTCATCTCTCCGCCGAACCCGCCCGCGCGCGCTCGGCCCAGGGGGGCCTGTTCCTGCCTCCCTCGCCGGAACCGGAAAAACTGGAACTCACTCTGGCTCGCATCGCCGGCATCGTCGGCGAGCAAAAGGTCGGCGCCGTGGAACTGCTCGACACGCATCACCCCGTAGGATTCCGCATGCGCCGCTTTGTCGCCGAGGTCGCGCGCAAAACTCCGCAGAAGAAAACTCCCGACGCGACGGAAGCACAGGCCGCAATCATCGCCCTGCGCCGTTTTCGCCCGCCATTGCGCGCCAACGTCACGCTGGAAAACGGTCAGCCTGCATATTTGATTTGTCGAAGAAAAGACGTGCATGGAGAAGTCCTCTGGAAGGCCGGCCCCTGGCGCTTCTCCGGCGACTGGTGGGAGCGCGAAGCCTGGTCGCGCGACGAATGGGACTTAGCCCTGCGCAACGGCGAAGCCGTCGCATTCTATCGCCTGGTGCACGACCTGCTCGGCGGCGGATGGTTTGTAGAAGGAACGTATGACTGAAGGAATTGAGTCATTGAGCGATCGGATCATTGTGCGATTCATTGGAGAATCCCAATCACTCAATGTACGTTGAACTTCACGCCCGCTCCGCATTTAGCTTTCTCGAAGGCGCTTCTCTGCCCGAGGAACTGATCGGTGTGTGCCAGCACTTCAAGATGCCCGCCATGGCGCTCCTCGATACCGACGGCGTCTACGGCGCCCCGCGCTTCCACCTCGCCGCCAACAAAGTCAAAATCAAGGCTCACATCGGAGCGGAAGTCACCTCCGAATGGAAGATTTCAGATTGCAGATTTCAGATTGCAGATTCAAATCTTCGCTCTCAATCAATCTGCAATCTGAAATCTAAAATCTGCAATCCTCACCTTCCCCTCCTCGTATCCTCTCGCCCCGGCTACCAGAACCTCTGCCGCCTGATCACCAAAATGAAGCTGCGCGCCAAGAAGGGCGAGGGCGCCGTCACGACACAAGAACTCGAAGAACACGCTGAAGGTCTGATCTGTCTCACCGGCGGTGATGAAGGCCCGCTCGCCGCGGCCCTTGAGCAAGGCGGCACAGAGGAAATTCGTAAGACAATCGATCTACTCGTCGGCATCTTCGGCCCCAAGAACGTCTACGTCGAACTCCAGCGCCACTTTCATCGCGAAGAGGAATCCCGCAACCGCCTCGCCATCGATCTTGCCCGCTCGTTCCACCTCCCGCTGCTCGCGACCAACGGCGTCAACTATGCCATCCCTAAAGCCCGCGAACTCTGTGATGCCTTCACCGCGATCCGCAATCACCGCACGCTCTCCACCGCTGGACGTCAGCTCGCCCGCAACTCCGAGCGTCACCTGAAATCTCCGCAGGAGATGCGACAACTCTTCGCCGATCTGCCCGAAGCCATCGCCAACACACAAGAGCTTTCCAACCGTTTAGAGTTCACTCTCAACGATCTCGGCTACGAATTCCCGCGCTATCCCGTGCCCGAAGGCGAGACCATGAATTCCTCCCTCCGCGAGCAAGCCTGGATAGGCTTCCGCAACCGCTACGGCCGCGCATCGCAAGACATGCAGGCTAAAGCCCGTCGCCAGATCGAAAAAGAACTCGCGCTGATCGAAAAACTCAAGCTTGCCGGATACTTCCTCATCGTTTGGGATTTAGTCCGCTACTGCCGCGAGCAAAACATCCTCGTCCAGGGACGCGGATCGGCCGCCAACAGCGCCGTCTGCTACTCGCTCGGCATCACCGCCGTCGACGCCGTGAGCATGGAACTCCTCTTCGAACGCTTTCTCTCCGAAGAGCGCGGCGAGTGGCCCGACATCGACCTCGATCTCCCCAGCGGCGACGAGCGCGAAAAAGTCATCCAGTACGTTTACAAGCGATACGGCGAACGCGGCGCCGCTATGACCGCCAACGTCATCACCTATCGCAACCGCATGGCCGCCCGCGAGATGGGCAAAGCTCTCGGCTTCGATCCCGAAACGCTCGCCAAAATTTCCGCCGCCGTCGCCACCTGGGAATTTCGTGACGAAAACGACGCGCTCGACCGCCGCTTCCGCGATGCCGGACTCGATCTCAACCATCCCCGCCTGCGCAAACATTACGAACTCTGCCTCGCTGTACAAGACATGCCGCGCCACCTCGGCCAGCACTCCGGCGGCATGGTCATCTGCCAGGGGCAACTCGATTCCGTGGTCCCCCTCGAACCCGCGAGCATGCCCGGCCGTGTGGTAGTGCAATGGGACAAGGAAGATTGCGCCGACATGGGCATCATCAAAGTCGATTTGCTCGGCCTGGGCATGATGGCTGTGCTCAAAGATTCCATCGAACTCATTCGCGATCACTATCACGACGAAGTCGATCTCGCGCATCTCCCGCAAGACGACAGGCAGGTCTACTCCACGCTGCAGCAAGCCGACACCGTAGGAATGTTCCAGGTCGAAAGCCGCGCGCAAATGTCGTGCCTTCCGCGCCTGCGCCCCGTGCGCTTCTACGATGTTGTCGTGCAGGTCGCAATCATTCGCCCCGGCCCGATCGTCGGCCAAATGGTTAACCCGTTCCTGCAGCGCCGCCAAGGAAAAGAAGAAGTCACCTATGCGCACCCGTCGCTTGAACCAGTTCTGAAACGCACGTTAGGTGTCCCACTCTTCCAGGAACAACTGCTGCGCATCGCCATGATTGCCGCCAACTTCACCGGAGGCGAAGCCGAAGACCTCCGCCGCGCCATGGGATTCAAGCGCTCGCAAGCCCGCATGCGCGAAATCGAAGCCAAGCTCCGCGCCGGCATGACCGCCAACGGAATCTCCCCCAAAGCGCAGGAAGAAATCATTCTCTCGATCACATCATTCGCGCTATACGGATTTCCCGAATCCCACGCCGCCAGCTTCGCCCTGATCGCCTATGCCAGCGCCTATCTGAAATGCCACTACCTCGCCGCCTTCACCGCCGCATTGCTCAACAACCAACCAATGGGCTTCTACTCCCCCGCCACAATCGTGAAAGACGCCCAACGCCATGGCCTCAAACTGCTCCCCGTGGATGTGACGAGGTCAGAATGGAATTGCACGTTGGAACGAGTTCTCAGTTCTCAGTTCTCAGTTCTCAGTGAAAACTCAGCCGCGAAGCGGCGGAAGAATGCAGCCCACGGCGCAAGCCGTGGGGAGACGAAATTGGAGAGCGAAGCCCCAGAGGGGCGAAAGAATCTTAATGATGGGGAAGCTCCCGCCCTCCGCATGGGCCTGCGTTACGTCCGCGGCCTGCGCGAAGAGGCCGCCCGCTCCCTCCTCCTCGAACGCATCCACGCCCCCTTCACTTCCATCCACGACTTAACCCGCCGCGTCCCCGAACTGCGTCGGGATGAACTCACAACGCTCGCCGAAATCGGCGCGCTGAACTCAATCGGATTGCAGATTGAAGATTTCAGATTTCAGATTTCAAGACCCGACCAATCTGAAATCTGCAATCTACAATCTGAAATTTCAATTTCCGATTGCCAATTGCCGATTGAAAAAAATCTGCGCCCTAATCAATCAACAATTGACAATCAACAATCAACAATCAACAAAATCGCCAATCGGAAATCGGAAATCGGAAATCACCTCCACCGCCGCGACGCCCTCTGGCAAGTCGAACGCGCCGTCCGCCCCTCGGGCCCGTTACTCGAACAGCACGCCGAACCCGACGAACACTCTCCGCTCGCTCCCATGAACCAGGAAGAGCGCCTGGTCGCCGACTTCCACGGCACCGGCCTCACCGTCGGCCCGCATCCCATGGCCTACAAGCGTGCCTGGCTCAATGCAATGGGCATCCGCCGCGCCAGCGAATTGCGCAATCTGCCCACCGGCAAGCGCCTCCGCATCGGAGGCTGCGTCATCACCCGCCAGCGCCCCGGCACCGCCAAAGGATTTGTCTTTTTAAGTCTGGAAGATGAAACCGGAGTCGCCAACGCCATCGTCCGCCCGGATCTGTTTCACGAAAATCGCCTGTTACTGACCAGCGAGCGCTTCCTCGCCATCGAAGGCATCCTGCAGAATCAGGACAATGTGATCTCCGTCCGTGCCGAACGCGTGCAACCGCTCTTCGTAACGAAAGCGGAAACCGCTTCGCACGATTTCCACTGATCACAGCTCGAACACCCGGTACACCCTCGACGGACTCTGCGCCTGCAGCAGCGAGATCGCCACATTGTGCACCGGCACCCCACCCTTCGTATGGCCATCCAGTCTCCCATGGTGCGCATGCCCGTGCAGCACCAGGTCGGCCCCATGCCGGTCGATCACTTCCGCCATCCGCGACGTTCCCATGAAAGGAAAAATCTCCGGAGCCTCCCCCTCCACCGTCTCCACGATCGGCGAGTAATGCACCACGATCACTCGCTTCGGTGCGCGGAGCTGCGATATTCCGCGCTCCAGCTTCATCGTCTCGTCGATGGAGGCGCGGACAAACTCTTTGATCTCGCGTTCACCGAATGCAGTCAGCACACCTCGCCCAAAACCTCCTACAAATCCTTTTGCGCCCGCAAAACCGACGCCATCGCGCTCGTACCCGCTACCATCCAGGACCTTCACCCCTCCCGCGATCAGCATGCGCCGCAGCTCTTCTTCTTTTCCGCTCTCGTAATCGTGATTGCCGAGCACAACGATTGTCGGCAATCGCAAGCGCACCAGCACATTTAACAGCGGTTCCATCTCCTCGGGCTGCCCGAAGTTGGTCAGATCGCCCGCCAGCACCAGCACGTCCGCGTCGTCGCGCACCCGCTCGAACTGATCCTTCAACTTTGCATAACTCTGAGGCGTGAAATGCAGATCGGCACTGGCAGCGATTCTCACGCGCTCTTCCTCGCGTCCAGAGATGGCACTTCGCACAACGTCTGATTTCCATCCAACTGCGCGAGTCGCTGCGCCCGCCGCTCCGCCAGCAGGTTCGGCAGTTGCCATTCATTGACGTCGATGGCGAACATATTGTCGTCCACCAGACTGCCGCGAAACCTCGCCTCCGGATTGGGGTTTCGAATCTCCGCATCAAACCGACGCAGGAGTTCTCGCCAGATCTCCGCTGGAACATAGTGGCTTTGCGCCGGATACACGTACCGAAACAGCACGAGAGACCATAGCAACATTTCCCAATGCTCGCCCACCAATTCCATTTCGCGTCGCCAGTCGAAGTTGCGGTAAGTTCCGTAAATGACATGAGCGATGTCGGCGCCGTCAAATCGCTCCCGCCGCGTCACAAAGATTTTCGACGCGACTAATTCCTCGGGAGCTAGCACTCGCGTGGTCACGTCATGCACTACGGCGGGCCGCGCACGCTCAATCCACGAGTCCTCCACCACAATCAGCCCATTGCTCATCCCCGTAATGAGATCCACGAAGTGCTCGCCTCGCCTCGCCTTGGCCAGCCATACCGGATCGGTCACATCGCATTCCATTCCTTCCTGCCGCAGACACTCCAGCGCGTCCGCACAATTCTCCGCGGTTACGAACAAGTCCAGGTCTTTGGTCTGACGACATATCCCGGTATGCTGACGAAGCGCAAAAGCGCCCGACACCGCGTAGGGCACGCCGCGGCGTTCGAGCGCTTCCAGAACATCGCGGAAGAGCTCAACCTGCTCTTCCGGCCCATCGGCCGGCAAAGAGGAAGTCTTCGGCAGTGCATCAGGATTGACCGGTTCAGGCACCCACCTTGGATGTGGCGCATTGACCCGTGGTTGTTAAGGTGTTAACCGAGAACCGATCCTGATGAGTTTCCCGACACCTGTAACCCATGGTTTGGGAAGGGCACGATTATTAGTCGTGCCGCCGCGACCCACATAAACACCGGGCTTTGGCCCCTGGGGTGCCCTGAAATCGGCGGCTCACTTTCCGGTGTAACTCACTCTCCAGATCGAATTCGACCCATCGTCGCTTATCAGCAGCGATCCATCCGGCGCCACCGTGATCCCCACCGGACGCCCCCACACCTGTCCATTCGGCAGGACGAACCCTGTCAGGAAGTCCTCATATTCACCGCTCGCATGCCCGGTTTGATGCAGAGGCACGCGAATCACCTCATACCCCACGCGTGTAGCCTTGTTCCACGAACCGTGTTCCGACGCAAAAATGTCTCCCTTGTACTCTGCCGGAAACTTATCTGCCTCGTAAAACGTGAATTCCAGCGAGGCCGTATGCGGCTGCAGCAGCACGTCGGGAACGATCGCCTTATCCTTGAGCTCCGGATGCTTCCCCTCATGTCGCGGATCCTGATGCACCCCGATATACCACCACGGCCACCCATAGAATCCGCCCTCTTGCACATGCGTGATGTAGTCGGGTACTAGGTTATCCCCCAGCGCGTCGCGCTCGTTCACCGAGCACCACAATTCCCCCGTCTGCGGGCTGACGCGGATTCCCCCGCCCGCGTTGCGGATCCCGTAGGCATACACGCTGAGCGTGCAATTCGCCGGATCGCAAACCAGAATGTCGGCGCGATCCTTCTCTCCCGGATGCGTGTCCGGATCGTCCACGTTCGACGCCGAGCCCACCGCCACGAAAAGCTTCTTGCCATCCTTCGAGAAATCCAGAGCGCGGGTCCAATGTCCCCCGCCACCCGGCAGACCGGCCACGTGCTCGGGCCCTCCACTCGCCTTCAGATCGCCATTGTGATACGCGAATCGGACCACTTCGTCGGTATTCCCGATATAGACCCACTGCGGATCGGGTCCTGGAGGATAAAACGCGATCCCGTAAGGCTGTTTCAACCCACTCGCAAAAATCGCGTTTTGCTCTGGCTTCCCATCCGAGGTCATGCCGCGGAACACGCGAATGCGTCCGGCCTCGCTCTCTGCCAGAAACACATCCCCATTCGGGGCGGTAAGCAGAAGTCTCGGATTCTCCAAGCCGCTGGCGAACAACTCGACCTTGAATCCCGCCGCTGCAACCGGCCACGCGTTTTCCGGCCGCGACACCACACCGGCGCCGTTCTGAGCCGACTGCGTGGAGAACGGCTTAGGCAAATCTTTCACGGTGATCTTGCGGACCGTCCCCGGCTTCTCATACCGGAAATCCGTGAACGGCGCATTCGGCGACGCATCCTTCAATGCGCTGCTGCTGCTCGCCGCCGCCGGAGGCGCACTCGACGGCGCTGCCGTGGCCTTGCCCGACGCAACCGCATCCACATAACTCACCACCTGCCAGCGCTTCTCCTCGGGCATAAAGGCCCACGAAGGCATTCCGTTTGGCTTGTCGCCTTTGGTGACGAACCAGAAAATCTCGCCCTCGGTCACGCCCTTCAGCTTCCCATCGATCAATGAGGGTACGTTCCCCGTACCTTTCAAAGTCTTTCCATGGCACGAAAGACAATTTCGTGCGTACACGATCTTGCCCGCATCGATCGCCGCCTGCTGACCTGCCAGCGGATTCTTCATGGTTTTGGCCGAAGCGGGCGCGTCATGGAACGGGTTATCAGCGGCTTTCAACATCAGGACTGGAAGAACGGAAACAATCACTGCTAGGCACAACCGGTTGACGCTCAGACGCATAGGTACCCTCGCGGTAGGTTTATTGCTTAGATTATGCCTGAGCCAAAGGGGAAGCATGCTTTTCTCAACCTGTGAAAAAGGTCGCCACCATAATTAAGAGAGGCTTCAATTAAGAAAGGGCTTCCCCACCCTTGTCTCTGCGATTTTTTGGCGAAAACAGGGTTGAAATCTCTAACTTCCTCCGGCAATCCGTCAGTCCGCCGGAATAGAGGTTGCTCACGAGACTCGGTGTCGAACGGCAGCATTTGGAGAAATGCGTGCTAGCCGCGTGGCGGCAGGAGTGAGAGAGCAAAGTTTTTTCGGACATTTTCCAGCGAAAGAGGTTTTCAACAGCCACGCCTGTTTGCGACAGTTATCAGAAGAGGGCGCCAACGCGTAGCGGCGTTACGAACCATCATTATTCGTCTTGCCGGATAGGTTTGAACATTTCTAACATCGTTATTGGAAATCTCTCATGGGGAAATGGCCGAGCGATCCGCCAACCGTGGCGGCGATAGAATTGGATCGCCGCTGCATTCGATTGAACGACGCGAAGATGCAGTGTTTCATAGCCGCGAGCGATTATTTCACCTTGCGCGAGCAGACGCTGGCCCACCCGATATCCCCGGCTTTCGCGAAGCACCCATAAATCATCCAGCCATTCTCCGCTTGTCCGAACCACTCCGATGATTTTCGCGTCCTGTACAGCGACCCAAGAGGAATGCCAGTTCTCCTCATCGACCGGCAGCGGTGCAGGTGCCCAAAGGCCGCCATAAATCTCATCTACTACGGTTTGGACGACCGCGCGAACCGAATCGTGCTCCTCGGGCTGTGGTCGTCTTATGAGCACATCGATCATCTACTTACCAATATAGGCTTTAACAATCGGAATGCTCTTTGAATCCCGACGCTCCGCTTCCTTGTTAGCGAAATCTCGATTACACTCAAATTCCGTGCCGAAGGGAAAGTTGAGTGAAATCGCCTGTGGGTGTTGAAAAAAAACAGTTTCCTCCGAAACAGCCAAAAATTGGGGGATATAAAATGTCTAGGAAATCAAGAAAGTCGTTTCTAGGTCACATGAACGGTTGATTCAGTTTGCGCTCGAGTTTGTTTTCTGATTCCATGCGCGCAGACAGGATTGGAGATCCATCCAATCCGTTTCCTTGTGTTTTGGCATCGGTGCCTCTCCGGCGTTATCCTGTTTAGGGCTAACTCAACTGAATGCGAAATGTCGTCAACCTTGACTACTCCGACGCAAGGCAGGCGCTCGATCTAATCCTCAAAAAAGCCCAGCAAATGCACAAAGCCGTAGCCGTTGCGGTCGCAGACTCGCATGGGGAACTCATCGCTTTTGCCCGGATGGATGATGTGCCACTGCCTTCCGTCACGATCGCAATGAATAAAGCATGCACAGCGGCGCGAACCGGAAAGCCGACTCAAGAGATAGGAGAAAAGGTAAAGCATCCCAAGAAGGGTCATGACATTTCTTACTACGGCGACTCACGATTTGTGGGCTGGGGTGGAGGTATTCCCGTGCACAGAAACGGACAGATCGCCGGAGCGGTCGCGGTGAGTGGATTGTCATCCGCGGAGGATGCTGCCTTGGCCAGCTTGGGTGCAGAATTACTCGCTCAGAAAGCGGGCTGAGGCATTCGACCCGGTGGACAAGATTGTCTCTGCCCGTTCGATCCAGTCCAGCGTCACCGGGAAGCTAATGGTGACGCGCATATGGATCGCGCAATTTCTGAGAAGACTGCCTTCACCGAGGACTTTCAGGCACTGATTACAAAATACGCATGGGGAACCATCTGGAGTCGGCCTGGACTGGACTACAGAACGCGTCGCCTACTCGTCTAGTCATGATGGCCGCTCTTGGACGTTGGGAAGAGTTCCGCCTTCACGTCAGTGCGGGTCTTCTCCACGGTTTGGAAGCTTGTGATGTCAAGGAATCACTTCTTCAAACTGCGATCTACGCCGGAGTGCCCGCCGCAAACACCGCCTTCCACATTGCCCAGGAGGAAATAGATAAGTTGAGTAAATAAAATGCGCGTGGCGACCTTGCGGACCTCATGTGAGATGCGAATGCGTGTCCACAACACCGTTGAGGTAAAGGGATCGATGCGAATGCCTCCGCTATCTCTCTGCAAAGCAAACTGTGGTACATCAGTTGTTTGGAGGGAACGAGATTCCCCAGAAATTATTCGCGGTGTCGTCTTGCTCTACGAACTCAATTCCGTAGGTGCAAATTCCCTGGATGGCGGTCAATTGAGCGACGACCCGGGCAGAGACCTGAGTGCCACGTTTATTCCGCACCGAAACGACGGTTCCAACCGTTAGCTCACGACTCAGCTGGACCGCAGCGCCGTTCCTGTTCAAGCTCGTAGCTCTGGCAGTCATGGTGAAGGAGCACTTCTGACGATCTTCGCCCGACAATCCCACCGACGCGGTGAGAAACATCCGACTACTCCGGCGCTTTGAAATCTGATTGCGAGTAGCGCTCGTCGTGGGTGCTATGTGTGTGCGATGCGACTTGGAATGGCCGTGCAGATGTTTCAGGTTCATGCGGTTCTGAGACATTAGACGGAGTGCCCCGGCCTAACAATGTCCCTTAGGTCACCACCGTACCGGTTACGCTCAGAACCCATTGATTTGGTTGAGTCGAACGTTTGACGGATGACCTTTTATCACCCTCCCTCCGACCGCTGTTTGAGAGGTGGGCGTCCCCACTTATCTTGGGCACAACTGAGACACGACTGTCTCCATTTTTGAATTGCCGCATTGCCGGACTAACGTAACTGGTGGTTCGCGTCGATCCTGCTGGCGTTTGCTCCACCACTGAAGCAGGCATCCTGACGTTCAACCCGCTCAACCAGTAATCTGCCCGGCATACTAGACCTGGAGCAGTAGAGTGGACTAGCTGCTCCAGGCCTTCAGCTGTCAAGACACCTTTACATACACTTCAAGGCGGTCTTAGCGGACGCTAGGATTCCGCATCGCAATCGTAAACTGCGGTTGAACTGTGCGATCCTCGTCCAGCCGCATCGCGTCGAAAGAAACGAGCTCACGTACTCGCTTACAACCCTGCTGTCTGATACCGCAGCAGCGCCAGCGCCAGCCGGTACTCATACTCCGCCTGCGCGCTCCCGATCTCGGCCTGCGTCTGCTGCAACTGCGCCTGACTCAACTCCACAATCGAACTCAGCCCCAGCTTGTAGCGGGTCTGCGCCAGGTCAAGCGCCAGATTGGCCTGCGCAAGCAGTTGCTGGCTTACGTTGACGCGGTCGAATGCCGTGCTCGCCGTCAGCCACGCAGTCCGCACATCGCGCGAAATACGGTTCCGTAAATCGGCAAGACGTTGGCGCATTGCTTGCGCCCGTAGCTCCGCTTCATGCGATTGAGCCGAGTAGCGAAATCCGTTGAACACGGGAATCTGCACATTCACTCCGACCGCGCTATATGGCCCATACACACGATCATCCCGCACTGGGCTATCCCCGAACGCCGCCAGCGCGCTGATCGTAGGAAACATCTGATCGCGGTCCGCCAGATGTATCTTCTCCGCTGACTCCGACTCGAACTCAAGCGCCAGAATCTCCGGTCGCTTTGCGAATGCATCGGCGATCAGCGGCCCGACATCGCCCGGCGGCGGCGCCAATGCCTCGGTGTCGCTCACCAGTTCGAAGCTCTGCACCACCGGATATCCCAGAATCGCCGATAGGCTTGCCATCGCGGCCTTGTCGTTGTTAAGCGCATCGAGGTATAACAACTTGGCCTGCGCCAGATTGACGTTCGCGAAACTCAAATCAAGATCTGACTTTAGCTTGCTTTTCGTCAGCGCCGACACCTGATCGGACAACAACTGCCGCGACGCCACTGTCTGCTCCGCCACTCGTAACACCGCATGGGTCTGTAGCGCGTCATAAAACGACTGATCGACTGCCGCGAGCACATCTTCCTTGGTCGCAACCGCACTCTGCTCGTCCGCCTTGGCCTGCAGGCGCGCGCTCGCGACTAAATTGCTGGTGTGGCCGAAATCTGTAATAAGTTGGCTGACGGTAGCACCTCCCGCCGCGCGTGTATAAACGATCGGATTGTTCAGGGCTCCTGCCGTAATGCGGCTGTTGTCCCTCGCATCGACCGCCGTGAGATTCGCATAGGCCTGCGGCCAGAAGTTCGACCGCACTCCGCGTACCACCTCTTGCGAGGCGAGCGCGTTCAAGCGAGCCACTGAAATCGCTGGATTGTTCTTCAGCGCAGTCGCTTCCGCATCCTTGATTCCGAGCCGAACGACAATGGGCGGCGGCGCCGGAGTTGTCTTACCCACGGTAGTCTCCTGATTCGGTGACGGAGCGGCCGGCAGCGCAGGAGCTGGATTCTGGACATCCAGCGTCGCTTGCGCATGCGACCAAGAACTCAAGGCGACGATGCAAAACAGAATGATTGAGATTCCCGACCTCACGCCTGCACCTCCTGCGCCGTCGACTCTTCATTGCGGTGGAACCACAAATACGCCGCGGGAACAAGGTAAACAGTCACTATGACTGACACCAGCAACCCTCCAATAATCGCCCTCGCCAGCGGAGCATAAGCCTCACTGCCCGTTCCCAGTTTCAATGCCATCGGAATCAATCCCAGCAGCGTAGCCAGCGACGTCATTAGCACCGGACGCAACCGCTGCCGCGATGCCACTGCTGCCGCCTCCCTCAGTGGCCTTCCTTGATGCCGCAACTGCCGCGTGAATTCGACGATGAGAATGCTGTTCGACACCACGATTCCGACCATCATCACAACGCCCATCAGCGACATGACATTGAGCGTAGTGCCCGTGATCAGAAGAAACATCAGTACACCCGCCAGCCCCGGCGGCACCGCCAGCAGGATGATGAACGGGTCGAGGAACGAAGCGAACTGCGCGACCAGGATGAGATATACCAGCACAATCGCCAGCAGCAGTCCGATACCAAAACTCTTGAACGACGATCGCATATTCTGTACCGATCCCCGCAGATCCACACGCACGCCTTCCGGCAGCTTCGTGTTCGCGAGGATCTTGTCGATCTGTCCCGTGACCTTTCCCAAGTCCTCGGTCTTCGGAGAAACATACACATCGATCACCCGAAACAACTGATAGTGGTCCACCTCAGTCGGCGTCGGAATCGTCTTCAAGCTGACCACCGTATCGAGCGTAGTCGGCTCTTTCGCCTTCGCTCCCCGCAGCGGAATCTGTTTCAAGTCCTCCACGGTCTTCACCGCGTCTTCCGGATACTGCACCGTCAGCATGTACGGATTCCCGCTCTTCGGATCGATCCAGTAATTCGGCGCGATCATCCCGTTCGAAGTCAACGCCGTAATGACGTTATCCACCACTTCCTTCTGCGACAGCCCGACCAGGCTCGCCTTCTCGCGGTCGATGTTGAGTTGCAGCGCCGGATAATCGATGTCCTGCGGAATGAGCACATCACTCACGCCCGGCAAGGCGCGCACTTGTGATGCAATCTGCGCCGCCGTCGCATATCCCTGACGCAAACTGCTGCCGCTGATCTGAATGTCGATCGGCGCCGGCATACCCATGTTCAACACCGAATCCACCAGTCCACCCGACTGAAAGTAAGCGCTGACCTCAGGCACGTCCTCCCGAAGTTTTTTGCGCACCTGCCGCATGTATTCGTAACTACCGACCTTGTGCCCTTCCTTCAGGCTCACCTGCACGAATCCTGTATGCGGCGCAGAGTTCGGTGTGTATATCGCCGAGAAATCGCTGGTGATGCCGATATTCGAAACCGTCATCCCCAATTCGCTCTCCGGCACAACTTGTCGCACCACATCCTCGATCCTGCGCGAATACTGCTCCGACAGTTCAATCCGGGTTCCCGACGGAGCTTTGTAGTTAATGACAAACTGCCCCGGATCCGTACGTGGGAAAAATGCCACCCCCAGCAGCGGATACATCGCCAGGCACAGTATGGAAACTCCGGCCAGCCCCAGCGTTGTCGCCACTGGCTTCAGAAGCGCCGTGCTTAGCGAACGGTCGTACTTCCCCACCACCCTTTCGAAGTAAACGTTAAACTTCTTCGCAATCGCTCCAAGCCGCGCGCCGATGGCTCCCTCTCCGACTTCCTCGTCCGCCTGATGTTTTTTGATCAGCTTGGCGCAGAACAGCGGCACCACCGTCATCGCCACCACATAGGAGGCGAGCAGCGAGAGCACCACCGCCATTGCCAGCGCCACAAACAAGAAGCGGCTCACGCCGTAGAGGAAGACGACCGGGAAGAACACGATGGCCGTCGTCAGCGTAGCTGCCAGAACCGCCAGCGCCACTTCCTGCCCGCCCTTCTCCGCGGCAACCTCCGGCGATTCTCCCATCTTCCAGATGTCGGAAGATGTTTTCCAGCACGACGACCGAGTTGTCGATCAGACCGCGAAAAGGCCAACGCCAGCCCACCCAGCACCATCGTGTTGACCGACCCGCCGCCAGCGCTGATCGCCATGAAACGCCGCCAGCGCCGACAGAGGAATCGACAGAAACACCGCTGCCGTCGCCCGCATGCTTCCCAGAAACAGAAGCACCATCAGCCCCGTTAGCACCAACCCGATCGCGCCCTCATGCAGCAGGTTCTCGATCGCCATCTTCACGAACGCCGACTGATCGAACACCACCTTCGCCACCAATTGCTTCGGCACATCGACCAGCTTCGCCAACGCCTCCCGAATCCCGTCGACCACCGCAATCGTGTTGCTGTCCCCGCCCTGTTTCAGAATCGGCAGGTACACAGACCGCTGCCCATCCACGCGCACAACGTTGGTCTGAATCTGCTGCGCGTCCTTCGCATGACCAATATCTCCGACCAGCACCGATGCCTGCCCAACTGTCTTGATCGGCATCTCGTTGATCTCGTTCGCGCTCGGAACCTGGCTGTTGGTGTACAGGTTGTAGTCGATCGGCCCGATCTTCACGTCGCCCGCCGGCAGAATCAGATTGCTGTCGTTGACCGTGCGCACCACATCCATCAGCTGACAACTCGTGCGCATCCAGCTTCAGCGGATCCACGTACACCATGATCTGCCGGTACCGGCCGCCAAAAGGCTGCGGCACCGAAGCTCCCTGCACGCTCGCAATCTGATTGCGCACTGTGTACTGCCCCAGATCGCGCAGTTGCGTCTCATTCAGCCCTTGCCCCTTCAGCGTGATCAGACACACCGGCAGACTCGACGCATCGAACTTCAACACCACCGGCGGCAGAGTTCCCGGGGGCAATCGCCGCAGGTCC
Organism: Terriglobia bacterium; assembly: GCA_963743105.1. Taxonomy (GTDB): domain Bacteria; phylum Acidobacteriota; class Terriglobia; order Terriglobales; family Acidobacteriaceae; genus Sulfotelmatobacter. The sequence continues at coordinate 4,978 of CAVUOS010000014.1, read as the reverse complement.
GCCATCGCCAGATTCGAAATCACGCTGAGATCCGAATCCGCATTCGTCCCTGGCTGAAAATAGATCTTGATCAAGCTCACGCCTGGCAGCGATCGCGACTCGATGTGATCAATCCCGCTGCCCAGCGTGAAGAATCGCTCGAACGGATTCGTGATGTCGGTCTCAATCTGCTGCGGCGGCATTCCCGAATAAAACGTCGCCACTACTACGACAGGGATGTTGATCGGCGGGAACAAGTCCACCGGCATTCGCACCAGCGTCACCGTTCCCACGATCGCTACCATCAGACAGAGAACAATGATGAAGAAGGGATACCGTATAGCGAATCCTGACATTAGAGCCCGCCCTCCGATCCCTGCGCCATCTCGTTCACGACCTTGGGTTGCACCTTCTCTCCCTCACGAAACTCGCTGCGGTTCCCCACGATCACCCGGTCGTTGTCCGCCAGCCCAGCCACAACCTCCACTCGATCGCTCGACTCCACTCCCAACTTGACTTGCCGCTTCTCGACACGCCCCTGCGCGTCCACGATCAGCACCGTCGCTCCCGGAACTATTCCTCTCCAACGCCTGAATTGGCACCGTGAGCACATCTTTGTGCTGCTTCAAAATCAGCTTCGCCTCCGCGTACATCCCTTCCTTCAAAGCTCCATCCAGATTTTTCACGTCGATCTCGGTGTGCATGGTGCGAGTCTCATCGTTCAGCGCATCCGCAAAGCGCGCAACCTTCCCCTCGAAATCCTGATTCATCGCCGTCACATGTACTTGCACTACGCCTCCCAACTGCAACTCCGGTACCGCCGACTCCGGCACCGGCACCACCAGCCGCAGCTTCGTGTACTCCGCCAGTTGCACCACTGGCATCGATTGCGTATCGGAAGAAGTCCCGGCCTGGATCATCGTCCCCGTGTCCGCATACCGTTTCGTTACCACTCCCGCAAACGGCGCGGTGACGTGCGTGTAATCCTCCATGGCAGTCATTCGCTGAAGCTCCGCTTGCGCGACGGCGAGCTGGCTTTGCGCCTCGGCCAAGGCAGCCTTGTCGCTCTCAACCTTCGCCTCGGTGTCCTTGTCCTTCGCCATGGAGTCATCCAGTTCTTGCTCCGCGATCAATCCAGGCCGTGTCTCCGAAGCCTGCTTCAAACGCTGGTAGGCGGCGTGATACGCCGCATAAATCGATTCCGCGCTGTGCACGTTACTCCGCGCCCGCGTCACCGCATCCGTCGCGCGTCTTAGTCCGGCCTGCGCTCCCGATACTTCCGCACTCAGTTCGGGCACTTCCAGCACGGCCAGCGTCTGTCCCGTCTTCACGTGGTCGCCTACATCCACATATATCTTTCGGATGTAGCCCGCCACTTTGGCGTGCACATCCACCTGCTGATAGGCGTGAAACGCGCCCGACAATGTGACAGCATTCTCGATCGGCGCGCGCTTCACCACCGCTACCGCCGCGGATGGAAGCGTCTCTTCGGAAGCATCTACCTTCGCCGTTGTCCGCGTAAGAAGCCGCAACGCGATGAGGCCCACGACCACCACGGCAGCAATCGCCGCAATTCTCTGCTTTGATTTCATTCGTTCCCCTGTCCGGCTAGTCGCGCCGGCTCCAGTTTTCAAAAGCAAATTTTCAAAAGCAACCTAGGAGAAGAGTTCCAATCAAAGCCGTGACTCGAGACCGAGCGACCTTGACCGGTACACGCATGCTCTGAAAACACCAACCGAAAAATTAGCCGGTCGCGACTTAGATTTGGAACCCTGGGAGTGGTGAATCAGGAATGAAACGGCGGAGGACGATTGGATAGGCTTTCTTCGTAGTAAAGACGTGGCAGGGGTGGTCCCGCGGGTGCGAAGCGCGGGTAGAAAACCGGCACCTCCAGCACCGTTAGCGTCGGAACAGGCGGAACCCATTTCGCCGCATCACTATCCATGTGCTGCCGGACCGGCGGTCCCGCGATCGATTTAACGACAGCGCCGGTGGAGAATCTCGTCCGGAAGGTCCGCGTCGCCAGACTCACCGTCAACCCGCAGATAGCGAGCACCACGATGGCCACTTCCCATCGCCGAAGCGCACGATTCCCCAGGTAATTCTCCATTAGCAACATGGACTACTGCCCCACCAGGGAATTATACCAACATCCCCGGGCCCTGCCCCGAACCGCAGGTAACAACCGCCAAAGACGACTAAATACTCTTAGTTCGCTGGGCGAGACAGCAACAAAACGCGCGAATCAGTTGGATGGAACGGTATGGTAGCGCTACCGGGAATCGAACCCGGGTTTGAAGATTGAGAATCTTCCGTCCTAACCCCTAGACGATAGCGCCATCAATGACTTACAGACTTTTTGGTGGTGACTTTCACCACGAACGGGCTTGCGAGTCTTCGACGCAGTCATGTCGCCGTCAATCGTCTTGCCCTTCAACAACGTTGCGGCCTCGCCCTGTATCTGCATTGCGACTCGCTCACGAACGCCTGCATTGATGAGATTGCGGACTGCCGAACGTCGCAGGTCGTGTAACGTCAATCCCTCATATCGCGGATCGTACGGCTTGCCTTCGACTTCGATTTTACGGCCTAACTCGCAAGAGTGACAAGCGGTCATCCACTCTTTGCGGAGATTCGTCCCATCGAAGACCCTCCCCTCTTTCGGCTCGACCTCCGCCAGCATGTCAACGAGCACACTCGGTAACGGCAGGAGACGGGCTTCACTTGTCTTGGTCTGCTCCGGCTCCAACCTGATGGCCGTTGGTCGAGATTGACCTGACTCCATTCAATCTCCAAGGTCTCCCCGATTCGCGTTCCGCAGTAGCAGAGGAATGTCACAAGTGGGCGAAGATGCGTCGGCAACAGGTTGACTAACTCCTCAAACCTCTCACGCTCCAAAAAGTTCTTGCGTGCAGCAGGTTCCTTCTGAAATTCGATGTACGGCACGTCGTGAATCTTCTTGTCCCGCTTCGCAATGCGGAGCATACGACGGAGGGCCGCAAGACTGCGGTTGATTGCTGCGTTGCCTGTACCTGTGTCACGACGTTTGCGAACGAACCTTCGCGCTGCATCGGGTCGTCGCCAGTCTGACAAGGCTGAGAATGGCACATGTTGTCTCGCGAACCCGCCAGAGCGACCGTCGTACGTTCGCGCCGGAGCATCGCTACTCCAGTCACTGGATTCCGTCCTCTGGGTCTGAATTGATGAGGGTCTTCCGACGGAATTGCTCTGGGAAGAATAAGTCCTCTGTCTCGTCGTCGACGTCTGGCGGGTCACCGAGGTAGAAACATTTTTTGTATTCTTCCCGGGTCTCTTCCAGACCAGCCTCCTCAAACTACTCAAAATGGCGTATGGCCTCGATACTGACTCACCGATTTCGATGAAGGCCAAAGCGTAACCAATCATCGGTGCAACGGAAATCGACAATGGCTGGAAGCCCACATTTGTCTGATGACGCACTCCTAGGTGAGTCATCAGTGGTGCCATCGGAATCGACGAACCCGCGAGCAATCGGCGTAGGACTACCGTAATCTGCTCCCCGCCCTGTGCTCGCTGATATTCTGCTCGCGTAATTCACAGGAAAACTTCTGGTATATGCACTCTCTTGCAGGGTTGCCCTCCTCTATTATTTCACCGCTTTTGTGGTTTGCTGTTCTCGCATCGGCTGTGACTGTGGTAGCCCTTGGTATGCGTGCATTCGAATCCGAGGACTCGAAAGCAAAGCGCCTAGAACTAAAGCGCCAAAAGGAACTTCGGGCACTCACGCAGAGGATTTCGACGTATGCACGTTCCGTTCAGCGGCAATTCCCGACTGGAGATGTGGTCGTCAGCGAACGTGACCTTGCCGAGCAGCTACGAAAGCGAACGGAAATGGTCGTGACCGCTCTCAATCTGCTCCTGAACGAGCAGAAAGTCCAGCGGGCTCCGCTGAACGGGTACTGGAAATTGAACGTGTGACTGTCTCTATCTCTTTTTCGTCTTCCTGACGGACTTGTTTGGCGCGGGAGCTAGCTCCACTGTCGGGCCGGTGATAGCGGATTGATTGGGTAAAGACGAATCGGGCTTGCTAGCTCGGAGTCGAGTGCTCCGATGTTAAGCTGGAACGTGGATTCATCATGGGTTATCGAAGGACACTCTGGCTCTCCGAATGCAAGCGCAATGTCGCGCAGCTTCGTTTTTGCATTGGGCTTAAGTTCCGAACCGGGAAGACATGGTTGGCTCGAGTGAGCCACCCCAGTGGTGCTAGGGTTCCCGTGCGATTGACGATTCGTTAACCGCAACCTGTTCTCTCTGCGACCTTGGGCCGTTTTTCCTTGGCGCCGTCTGCGGTTTGAGACTTTGTCCCTCTGGTCAAATCCGTTCAGCATGGCTTCCTCGTGCTGTTTCCTTTCGGAATTCCCGCATGTAAAAATCCAAACTTTTTGTGCAGATCGCCTCCATTCACAGGCGGACTGGCGATATAGTAGACATATAGACCTACAACTCAAAAACTTTGAAGAGGCGTTGTCTTTTCATCACCAATCCAATCATTCCTATCCAGGAGCTTAAGGAGTAAGCACGATGGCAAAACCCAGAGTCCCTAAGAAAGTCAGCGATGATACCCGTATGACGCCACCCCACGCGGCTGCCGCAGATGAGGTCCTGGCAGCAGAATCAAACGGAAACGGCAGTTCCACGAACGGCAGCTCCACAAAGGCGGTTCGTAAAAGAACCGCGGCCAAGCCGGAGATCATCAAGTCTGAGGCACGCGCTAACCTCTTGCCGATCAATTTGGAAGACGAAATCCGCCGCCTCGCCTACCTGATGGCCGAGCGCCGCGGATTCGAGCCAGGCCACGAAGCCGACGACTGGCTGACTGCCGAACGCGAAGTCCGCCAGCGTTACCACCAATACAGCGCCTTGGGGCGCGCCTCTCCGCCTGGCGGCCGAGCCCCGGCCGCCGTCCTGCGGCGGAAACGTTTACGAAAGTCTCGGTTCCTCCGACACAATTTCACAATCC
>CAVUOS010000013.1:0-244257 GCA_963743105.1 Terriglobia bacterium | reverse complement strand
GGAGAACCGGATCACTGGCGCGATCCAGCGGGCGAAGCAGCAACTTGCGCACGCCAAGGTCGACGGCGCGGATTGGTATTGGCCCGCTGACTGGAAGGTTCCGCGCCGCGAGGCAGACGATGCGGTCCGGTTACTTGCACCGTTCGATCCGGTGGTCTGGGATCGCTGGCGCTTCGAGAGACTCTGGGGATGGACTTATCGCTTTGAAGCTTACACACCCGCGGCGAAACGGGTGCGTGGATACTATGCCATGCCCATGTTATGGCGCGACCAAGTCATCGGGTGGGGAAACTTGTCGGTGAAGGACGGTTCCATCCTGGCAGACTTCGGGTATGTGAAATCAGCGCCGCGGGATCGGGAGTTCGTGCTAGGCCTGGAAGAAGAGTTGGAGCGGATGAGGGAATTTATGGGACTAAACAGCTAGAGCGTCCCAATTTCGCTGGCGGCGTCCTTTGCATCTTAGTCCACTTTGCAAATCTTACAACAGACACAACTAATGTTAGTGTGCAATTACGCTAGTCCATGTTAGCCTTGCGTTACGAGGGGGTAATAATGACCAACCTGACCAAGGTAGTCTCTTCCCTGCAGAGTGAGTACTCTCGACTCCAAAAGGAGATGGAGAGAGTAGGGAAGGCATTAGGTGCCCTCGGTCACGCCAACGGAAGCAGAAGAGGTAAACGCATCCTGAGCAAGGATGCCCGTGAGCGCATCGCCGAGGCGCAGCGCCAACGCTGGGCAAAAGTGCGGAAAGCCAAGCAAGGCAAGTAGTATTTCGTAAGCACCGCAGACGGCCTCGTTCGCAACTTCTTCCAAAACGTGCGAATGAGGCCTGAGCGGAGCGGGGAATTGTTGATTTCTGATTTCTGATTGAAAAACCCTACCTGTGCCTGCTTTTGCGGTTTCAATCAGCAATCAAAAATCAGCAATCATCATTTTCTCCGTGCCTCCCCTTTCCTTGTGATTAAGAACTAGGTCCAGCGGAACCACTTCAACGCCAGCACGAACGAAACTCCTCCCCAAACGACCATCACCAACAGGCGCGGCCACTGATGCATCAGTGGTGTGCCTTCCAGGATGCTGGCTCGCAGAGCGTCATTGAGAGCGGTTAATGGTAGCGCCTTGATGAGTGGATGAATCACGGCAGGGAAGCGCTCGTACGAGAAGAAAACGCCGGAGAAAATCCACATCGGCATCATGACCAGGTTGATCAGTCCGCTGACGCTTTCGATCTTCTGGGCGCGGCTGGCCGTCAGCAGTCCGACGCCGCCGAAGGTCAGCGATCCAATCGCGGCGATCAGCGCAATCGAACCGATTGAACCCAACACGCGCATGTGAAAGAAAAGCGCTCCAAACAGCAAAAGCAATCCGACCTCGATGATCATCAGGATCAGACGGCTCGAGGCGAGTGCCAGCAGGAAATCTCCGCGGCGCATGGGCGTGCCCACAAAGCGTTTAAGCAGCTTGCGCTGGCGCATGTCGACCAGCGCAAAGCCGATGCCCCACATGCCGGAGTTCATCAGGTTCATTCCGAGCAGGCCGGGAATCAGGAAGTCGATGTAGCGGGAACCGGGCTCGCTGGACGCGACAGCCGTTGTAGGCACGGCGTTTTTGCGGCCTGCAGCGGCCTGGAGCGCATCGTCGATTTCGGCTTTGGCGAGCACGCTCTCTGGGCGGGCGGGGTCGTAGAGATATTCGACTCCGACTTTGCGATTAGCGTCGACGACAAGGTCGAACTTACCCAGACGAAATCCCTGTCGGGCACCTCTTTCGTCGAGCACCTGAACTTTGAACTGCTCATGCTGCGGAGAGCGGTCGAGAAGACTTCGGACATCTTGCGATCCGACACCTTCGATAATCGCTACGGAGGCTGCATTCCCCGGCTTGTTGCGGAAGGCGATTCCGAGTCCGAGCGCCAGCAGCAACGGGAATATGAATACCCAGAACACGACCTCCGGTTCGCGCTTGAGCTCGAGCATGCGCGCCATCAGGAGATGGGAGTAGCCCGACCAGCGACTGTTGCGCCGCGGCTGTGTAGGTTCCGTCGGTTTGCTCTTAACGGGAATTTCTTGTGCGACGCTCATAAGAAGAATTGTTGGTTGTTGATTTTTGATTGTTGATTGAAAAACCTGCTCCGCTCATCGGAGTTTTCAATCAACAATCAACAACTAGCCCGTGATTGGTTTTCTCAATGACTCAATCAATCACTGCGCCGGCTTCCACTTATTCAGGAACGCCACGAGAAACTCGGGCGCCAGGCTGCGCGCATCTTCGAACTCCCCGTTCTTCTGACTGGCCACGAGTTTGCCATCGCTTTCGGCCACGGCCAATGCCGGGATTCCTTTATTGAGGGGAATTTCGTATTTCTTCACCAAGTCTGCGTTTTTTTCTTCTTCCGGGCCGAGATCGACGTGAATCACTTCGTAGTTCGCTACCAGGATCGGCCCAATGTCCGGACGCTGAAAAGCCAAGTCGAGCACGTGACAGTCGAAGCACCAGTTGGCGCCGAAGACAAGGAGCAAACGCTTGTGCGCGTTGGCGGCCTTCTCCTCGGCCTCTTTGATTTCGGCATGCGCATTGCCGTCTGCTGGATAGATATTCTTCTTCATGTCTGACGGCTGCTTCAGTTTTGGGGAATCTGTTCGCTCCACCGAAATCAGCCGCCACTGGTTGCCTTGCTGTTGCCATGACTGATCTTCGGTAACCCAGAATGTCGGCGCATTGGGCTGGCCGGGAACGACTTCGGCGCGAAAGATATAACTGATATGGCCATGCCGCGGCTCATTGCGGACAACATACGTTTTCATCGAGCGCGGTTTCCACACGAGCCAGAATCCGATGTCGGTATCGGCTCCGCTCCTGGTCAAGTTGACCTGAACCTGCGCCGGTGGATCGGTGCTGTAAAACGACTTGAGCGCAGCCGCATCGCCGGAGAGCACGGCGCTCTTCCATTGCTCAAACGGAGCGAAGGTGGGAGCCGGCTGCGGCGTTTGAGCGAAGGCAAAGGAAGCAAACAGGATCAGTGCCGATGCGAATTGGATGGTCTTGCCCACTTTTCCTCACTCTTCCCGCAGATGTCGCCCGGTCAGGCGCACGAATACATCTTCCAGGCTGGCCTGCCGCGTGGTCAGGTGCTGCAATATGCCGCCTTGCTTGTCGATTGTTTCGAGCAGTGCCGGAATCGTTAGATGCGGCTGTTTCACGTTCAATGCGATCAATCCTTCGTCTTCGCGCACCGACTCGACGCTGGGCAGAGCGCGCCATGCGGGTAGAGCGGCCCCGTCATGATTGCCGCTCACGGAGAACTCCACCACGTGGTGTCCTCCCAGCCGGTTGATCAGATCCGCCGGTGATCCCTCAGCGATGATTTGCCCATGATCCACGATCGCCAGCCGGTCGCACAAGCGCTCGGCTTCGTCCATGTAGTGCGTGGTGAGCAGGACAGTCCCGCCATTTTTCTGGAAGGCGCGGATAATGTCCCACAACTGCCGCCGGCTTTGCGGATCGAGACCGGTGGTCGGCTCATCCAGAAACAGAATCTTCGGATTGCACACCAGCGCTGTAGCTACCGCGAGCCGTTGCCGCTGCCCACCGGAAAGCTTTCCTACCCATGAATCGGCCTTTTCCGTGAGTTGCAGTTGCTCCATCACCTCTTCGGTCGGACGCGGCTCGCGATAAAAGCTGGCGAACAGGTCGATGGTCTCGCGCACCGTCAACTTCTCCGACAGGCGCGTTTCCTGCAGCGAGATGCCAAGCCACTCGCGCATCTCGCGCTCGTTCTCGTTCCAGGAATGTCCGAAGATCGAAACCTGTCCCGAAGTGGGCTGCAGAAGGCCTTCGAGAATCTCAATAGTCGTAGTCTTGCCTGCGCCGTTCGGCCCCAGAAGGCCGAAGCACTCGCCCACCTGGATTTCCAGGTTCAGCCCCCGCACGGCTTCGACTTTTCCATCGTAGGTCTTGCGCAGGTCGCGGCATTGGATGGCGGTGGGCATACGAAGATCGTGCATTGTAAAACGTTGCAGCAGTGTCAAAAGGTACGCCTAGTAACCAAGATCGTCGTTAAACAACCCGGCGAGGGATTGCTTGTTCTGCGCATCGAGGACTCGCGCCATCGCGGTAATGTTTCCGGAGGTGGGGTGGTCGAACCTTGCATATGCACGCAGAGAAAGATTTGTCTGCAACATTCCTCCCCCGCAAGAGTTGTGGACATAGTAATTGGTGCCTCCGTTATTTAGAGCAACGGAATCCGAGATGTGCTTGTTATGCGCCCATTCGTGAAAGATAAGGTTCGCCAGAACTTTGGCCCGGTCATCCGCAGTCGACGTCTTCATAGCCATCACACCGCCGGTCCAATAGACCTCCGACAGCACTTGGCCGTCGGGCATGCCGATGGTGAGTCCTCCGTCGTGCCCCCCCGGCCGAGGGCCTTTCTTCTCAGGATCGTAAACCTTGTCCAACAAAGTGACGCCAAGACTCCCTTGGGTGATGTAAGCCAGCAAGTCGCGGTCACCGACCTCGCCAGCATGCGGGGAAATCTTGAAGATCGCAACCGAGTACTTTTGCGGCCTCTGGTTCGAACAGATCTGGTCGAAATAACGCTTTAGGCGGGTTCCGGTAGCCTGCAGGACGTCATCGGGCACACTGACCTGTGGCGATAGAAACAGTTTGAAGGGCTGCATGGCGAATATCGACCGTCCTTCCGGAATAAATGCTTCTACTGGAGCCAGGAGTCTGGCGCGGCAGGAAAAGGACGCCAGTATACACCGAGTTATTAGCCAGCCGTGGAAATGAGCCCAACCAGACTAGGGAGGCCGGGCACTTAATCGGCCTTGATCACTATTGTTTTTAGGCAAATTTCGAAAGCCGTGATCCCCGTCACAAAGTTCCGTGATGAGGGCCATTTGCCCTAAGCGAGCCTTGAACGAAGATGAGCTTGGAATGTGACGGCGGTGAGCGTCTTCCTAAGTTTGTGAGTGTAATTCGTGGCAAGGGTGAGGTAGGGAGGTTCCGATGGGCACTATTGATATCCATGAGCCAGAGGTAAAAGAAGTCAAACCAGCGAGCCGTCCTTCGGCGGCGGTGCTACCCAAGTCCAATCTGACGGGGGCCAACTTTACCCCGAGGCCGATGTTCGCCGACAGCATCCTGGACTTTGGGCAACAGAAGAAGCGGCAGTCTTTTGCTACGGTCACCTCCTTTGTTTTGAACTGCTTGGCTATCGGCGTCATGTTGATTATGCCGCTGGTCTTCACCGAGAGCCTGCCCAAAGCCCAACTGCTCACGTTTCTCGTGGCCCCTCCCCCGCCTCCCCCGCCGCCGCCTCCGGCCGCGCAGGTGGAGAGGGTGGTGCGGCAGATCCAGACCGACATGTTGAACACTGGCCAGTTGCGTACGCCGACCAAGATTCCGCAGAAGGTACAGATGATTCGGGAAGAAGATGCGCCGCCGCCGATGCCCGCGACGGGTGGCGTGGTTGGAGGTGTCCCGGGTGGCATACCGGGCGGACAGTTGGGAGGCGTCATCGGAGGCATCGTCAGCGCAACCTCGAATGCTGCGGTTCCCAAGTTCGTGCCGGTAACGCCACAGCGAGTGCGCATCTCGCAGGGCGTGACCAAGGGACTCTTGATTCAAAAAGTCGAACCTACGTATCCGCCTCTGGCCCGAGCGGCGCGCGTGCAGGGAGAAGTTGTTCTGAGCGCGATTATCGACGGCAACGGACAGATCACCAATCTGCAACTGGTGAGCGGACACCCAATGCTGGTTCCGTCCGCCATAGCGGCCGTGAAACAGTGGCGTTACAAACCATACTTGCTCAATGGGACGCCGGTCGAGGTGGAGACCACGATCACCGTGATCTTCTCTCTATCGTCTTGAGGGAAATCGCTTCTGGGAGTGGCAGGAGTTTAAACATGGCTTCGGAATATACCTATCGCGTTTCGGCCTGGTGGACCTCGGGCCGCACTGGACTGGCCAAGTGCGAGTCCTCGCCCAATACGATCCATTTCTCGGAAGCGGCAGAACTGGGTGGGCTTCAGGGTCGCTGGACGCCGGAGCAGTTGCTGCTGTGCGCCCTGGCGGGCTGCTTTACCACGACCTTTCACGATGTGGCGCGAAGCGCGAAGTTCGATTACACCGACCTGGAGGTGGAAATCGAAGGCTGTGTCCACCGCACCAGGGCCACGGGGTGCAACTTCAATGAGATTCTCATCCGTCCCCGGTTGAAGGTGCATTCTGAAGATCAAATCGAGGTTGGGCTCACGCTCTTGCGGCGCACCAAATCGGTGTGCATGATTTCGCGCGCCATCACGGTTCCGCAGACGCTGGAACCCACGGTTGAGAGCATCAAAATGCCGGTCGAAGGCTGGAGCAATCAGGACGCGACCGTCAAACTTGGGGTGTGAAGCTGGGCCTCGTGTTCAGAAATGGGGACGACGAGGGGGGTATGATGATGTTTTCCTACAGACTCGTTCGTCTGATCGAATCTCACGCCGATGCGCTTGCCGGGGGGTTGGAAGAGAGAGTTCAGTCCAGTTCCCAGGTTTCTCATTTCCGCGATATCCCCGCCCATGAATTGAGAGAGCGTGCCTATGAAATCTACCGCCACCTGGGCGAGTGGCTGCTGGGAAAAAACGAACTCGATATCGAGCACCGTTACCGGGAGATCGGGGCGCGCCGTGCACGGCAGCACGTGCCGCTCAGTGAGGTTGTGCAGGCCATCGTTCTTACCAAAGAGAATCTTTGGGAGTTCCTGAAGAGCGAAGCCGTGATGGACCGCGCGGTGGAGATCATGGGTGAACTCGAATTGCTGCAAATGCTGGAAATGTTTTTTGACCGGGCGATTTATTATGCCGCTGTGGGGTATGAAGAAGAGGTGGCCCGAGCGCCGCGTGACGCTGGCATGCTGAGGGCCGTCTGAAGGGGAGCCAATAAGGATGTCGATGTCATGGGAGATGGAATACAAGAAGCGGCTGAAGACGGCAGACGAGGCGCTGGCCTGCGTGAAATCGGGCATGCGCGTCTACATTCAGCCAGGATGTGCCGAGCCTGAAACCTTGGTCGAGGCGCTCATGCGGCGAGCGCCCGATGTCTTCGACGTAGAAATCGTTCACATGATGACCATGGGGTGTGCGCCCTACGTGGCGCCGGAAATGGCAGGCCACTTCCGGCACAACGCCGTCTTCATTGGCGGCAATGTGCGCGAGGCCATCAACGACGGCCGCGCCGATTACACGCCGATTTATCTGAGCGAGATCGAGGGCCTGTTCGAAAGCGGGCAGATGCCCATCGATGTTGCATTGATCGAGGTCTCGCCACCCGACTCGCACGGCTTCTGCAGCTTCGGCGTGGGTGTCGATACGACGCTTACCGCCGCCAGGGTCGCAAAGTACGTAGTCGCGCAGATCAACGACTACATGCCGCGCACCTACGGCGACAGCTTCATCCACGTCGATGACATCGACGCGTTTGTTGAGTCCTCGCGCCCGCTGTGCGCGCTCAAAAAGCCCATCGTGACCGATTTACAGGTCGCGATCGCGAAGAATGTCGCCGGCCTGATCGAAGATGGCGCGGTTCTGCAGACCGGCATCGGCGGCATTCCGGATGCGGTGCTCCCCATGTTGATGGATCGGAAAGATCTTGGCGTCCACAGCGAACTGGTTTCCGACGGAGCGATTCCGCTGATTGAAGCCGGAGTGCTGACCGGCGCGCGCAAGAACTTCAAGCCGCGCAAGATCATTCTGGGATTTGCTCTGGGGACGAAACGGCTGTTCGACTTCCTGGACAACAATCCCATCTTCGAATTCCATCCCACGGCATACACGAACGATCCCGCATTGATCGCGCGCAACGACAGGATGGTGGCCATCAATTCGGCCATCCAGGTCGATCTCACCGGGCAGGTCTGCTCCGATTCGATTGGCAACCAGTTCTACAGCGGCATCGGCGGGCAGGTGGATTTCCTGCGCGGAGCATCGCGCTCGAAAGGCGGTAAGCCGATCATCGCGATCTCTTCCACGGCGAAAAAGGGCGAAATCTCGCGGATCGTGCCGATGCTCGATCCTGGGGCGGGAGTGGTCACGTCCCGCGGCTTGGTTCGGTACGTCGTGACCGAGTTTGGAGTGGCGTATCTGCATGGCAAATCGATTCGTGAACGCGCCAAGGCACTCATCGAGATTGCCCATCCCGACTTCCGTGCGGAGCTGTACGAGTATTGCGAAAAGACCAAGTGGTTGCAGAATCCTCATGCGGCGCAGACCGCAGTTACGGGATGAAGTTGCGAGATGAAGAAGAAATGAGGTGGCAAAGATGGCGGGCCCAGCGCGGGGAAAAGTGGCAATCGATGTCGAGGAGTGCAAGGGATGCGGGCTGTGCGTGGAATCCTGCCCGCCCAAGTGTCTGCAACTCTCTCCTGAACTGAGCCATTACGGCGTGCATCCGGCGCACTACACCGGCCACGATTGCACCGGATGCGGCATCTGCTTCTATTGCTGTCCGGAACCGGGGGCGATTACCGTCTTCCGTCTGGCAGCTACGCCCAAAGTGGCTGCGGCACCCGTGCAGGCAGGAGGCGAACATGCGCCAGCTCTGTAAAGGCAACGTCGCCGTCATCAAAGGCGCAGTGCTGGCTGGATGCCGCGCCTACTATGGATATCCCATAACCCCGGCCAGTGAAGTCGCTGAAGCCGCGGCGCTCTATTTTCCCGAAGTTGGCGGAACATTCGTGCAGGCGGAGAGCGAGACTGCCTCCATCAACATGGTGTACGGCGCGGCGTCCGCCGGACAGCGCGTGATGACCGCTTCTTCCGGACCCGGCCTTAGCCTGATGCAGGAAGGCATCTCATATCTCGCCGGAGCCGAATTGCCTTGCGTGATTGTCGATGTGATGCGTGGCGGTCCGGGACTCGGCAATATCGCTCCCGAACAAAGCGATTACTTCGCGATGGTCAAGGGCGGAGGCCACGGGAACTATCGCAACTTCGTGGTGGCGCCGGCTTCGGTGCAGGAGATGGCGGATCTGACCGTCCTCGCTTTCGAGTTAGCTGACAATTATCGCAATCCGGCGATTGTGCTGACGGACGGATTCGTCGGCCAGATGATGGAACCGCTGGATCTCAAATACTGCGAGATCGTGCCACCGCCGAAGCCGTGGGCGGTGCAGGGAACTGCCGGGACCCGCCAGAACATGATCAGTTCCATCTTCCTCGAGGCGGACGATCTGGAAGAACACCAGCGAAAGATGGAAGCGAAGTACATTCGAGCCCAGCAGAAGGAAACGCGCTGCGAACAATACCGGACCGAAGACGCCGAGTTACTCGTCGTCGGCTACGGGATTGTTTCGCGGGTATTGCGGTCGGCAGTGGATGAAGCACGCAAGCAGGGAATCAAAGTCGGGCTCTTCCGTCCGATCACGTTGTGGCCGTTCCCGTCGAACGAATTGCGTACAGCCGCACTGCGTGCGGAGAAGTTGCTCGTTGTGGAACTAAGCAATGGGCAGATGGTGGAAGATGTCCGGCTCACGCTCGAGGGCAAGCGTCCCGTCGAGTTCTACGGACGCGTCGGCGGCAACGTGCCGGGCGTAGAAGAGTTGTTGGCGAAGATTGAAGAGCAGGTACCGGCGGCGGTTTGACAGTCATGTCTGATAAACGAGAGCTGCGCGGTGTTTGTCATTCCGACCCTGAGCGAAGCCGAAGGGGAGGAATCCCTACCCCGGGCAGTCGTGATGGGGGATGCTTCGACTCCGCCGGAATCGCGCGGGGCTCGATTCCGGCTGCGCTCAGCATGACAAAGAGAGGGGCAAAACGATGGCCGAGCAGAATGTAATTCTGGAAGAGTCGAAGACGGACAAGTACGAGGTCGTCCATCAGAAGCCTGAGACGTTTTACGGCGAGTACGAGCGTAAGTCTGACCTGAAGCACCAAACGCATTATTGCCCCGGCTGCGGGCACGGTGTGGCGCACAAATTGATCGCCGAGGCGCTGGAAGACCTGAAGCTGCAGGATCAGACCATTCTCGTCAGTCCCGTCGGATGCTCGGTATTTGCCTACTACTACTTCGACGTGGGCAACGTACAGGTCGCGCATGGACGCGCTCCGGCGGCCGCCACCGGACTGAAACGCGCCTGCCCTGACAAGATCGTGATCGCCTACCAGGGCGACGGCGACCTGGCGGCAATCGGCACTGCCGAGATCGTTCATGCCGCGAACCGCGGGGAGAAGATCAGCGTGTTCTTCGTCAACAACGCGATCTACGGCATGACGGGCGGGCAGATGGCGCCGACCACGCTGGTTGGACAGCGCAGCACGACGTCTCCCTGGGGACGCCGCCCGGTGAATGAGGGCTTTCCGCTGCACATGGCCGAGATGCTTTCCTCGCTCGAGGCTCCGGTTTACATCGAGCGCGTCGCACTGTCGGATAACAAGAACATCATGAAAGCGCGCCGCGCGGTGCGAAAAGCACTGGAACTGCAGCGCGATCAGGCGGGCTTTACTTTCGTCGAGATTCTCTCGCCTTGTCCAACGATCTGGGGGAAAGATCCCGTCGAAGCACGGAAATGGATCGGGGAGAAGATGATCCCCAACTTCCCGTTGAATGTGTTCCGCGACAAGAAAATCGAAATCCCGAATTCCAACGTTCCTCCCCATAAGACCGTCGAAGAAATCGTCGAAGGTGAGCGCAAAGTCGCGCGAGAAAGTGTGGTGCACGGGCGCACGCATCACTTCCAGCATCTCGGCATCAAGATCGCCGGCTTTGGCGGACAGGGCGTGCTGTTGCTCGGCCAGCTTCTGGCGGAAATGGGCATGCGCGAAGGTCTGGAAGTGAGCTGGCTGCCATCTTACGGCCCCGAGATGCGCTCCGGCAGCGCGCACTGCCACGTTTGCCTGTCGAGAGATCGTATCGGATCGCCCGTGCTTTCGCGTCCCAATGTGCTGATTGCGCTGAACGAAATCTCTTTACGGAAATTCGCGTCCCAGATTGCGCCCGGCGGCACCATCATCTACGGCCGCGAGCAGTTGCCTGAGGATCTCAGCATTCCGAATGCGCAGGTCGTGTGCATCCCCGCGTCGGAGATCGCCGACAAGCTTGGCTCAGCCAAGGTCGCCAACGTCGTCATGATGGGAGCGCTGCTGGAAGAGACAGAATGCCTCTCGTCTGAAACCGCGATGAAAGTGCTCGAAGCGAAGGTCAAGAATCCGGCGCTGCTCGAACTCGACCGCAAAGCGCTTGACGCCGGACGCGTTTATATTGACCACACGGTGGCGATCGGCGCGCTGACGCAGGCCGACGGTTTCGCGCAGTAGACCGGACATCAAAGTCGACGTCTGTACAGTCCTGCCAAATACTCGACTACTGGAGAAACATGGATCGAATCGCGTGACAAGAGGATCAATGTCCCGGTCGTTTACCTGGATTGCGGTCAGTTCTTGTTTCTCCAAAGCGTCTATGGAGAAGCCAACCAAGAAGCTTATTGTTCAGGTGGTTGAGAAGCACTAGCGTTTACACTCAATCTCCCGTCGCCGGGGAAGATGAGATCGCAACCAGAGAGCACAACCGTCCATCCGGTCAATAAGTGAAAATAGGGATTTTTCACCAACGCTCAGCCCCCGATGCAACAAATTTGTACCCCGCCCCCTTGACAGTGACGATAAATTCAGGTCGCTTGGCATCCTGCTCGAGTTTCCGTCGAAGGCCGTGTATATGCATATCCACAGTTCGCGTGGATGTTCCGCTGTTATAGCCCCAGACTGAACGCAACAGCTCATCACGAGAGACCAGGCATCCAACCCTTCCAATGAGGTAACGGAGAAGTCGCAACTCCAGGTTGGTAAGGCAAACAACGTGGCCGTTTCGTTTCACCACGGCGTTCCCGAAATCGACCGAGAGCGGGCCAAAATCATGACGATCCCTGCAGAGGAGACGCCCAAGTCTTTCGAGGATCGCCATCCTCCGATCTGGCTCCACTTCACACATTGCTTGTAGGCAGATTTTTCGCCACTGACTCGTCTGCGTCTCTGACATGGCCATTCTCCTAGTCCACTGCAAACAACGAACCGGAGTTTTTTGGTCGCCCACGGATCGGAAGTTTGGCGCAGGATTTGTAGACTTGCAATCCCAGCGAGCTGCCTTGAGCACTCGCCAGGTCGCAAAGTGTCTTTTAAGAGCCCTCGCAGGTTCAGACAACAGAGCGTTCACGGAAACAGTAAATGGCCCTGACGTGTCAATTCGCTTATAGGAAGAGTGGGTGAGCGAGCCTCTTGTTGGCTACTGTAATGAATGACAGGGATTGGACAAACTAGGGACTGTGCCCAGCATCGGACTAAGCCCCGGCTAGACCATTACACTCAAGTGCCCGGCGGAAGGCCATGATGAGTGTAATGGGATTTCTCAACAGTTACCCCAGACCTCATGGTTGAAGCATGTGGAAAAGCGAACCTCACTTTCGGTGAGGTTCGCCCTGATCGGCTCGGCGACTTGCTCGAAACAACTATATTGACTGCTTACGCAGCCTTGGCGTGAGCGCCCTGAGTGAACGCGGCCTGTTTGCCACCTTCTAATGCCCGTTTGGCATCAAGGAGCCCGTAGAGCTGGATCATCTTAGCCACCAGCCCGGTCCAACCAGTCTGGTGGCTGGCGCCCAACCCGGCACCGTTGTCGCCGTGGAAGTACTCGTAAAAGAGGATGTGATCCTGCCAATGGGGATCGGTCTGGAACTTCTCGGTACCACCGTAGACGGGTCGCCGGCCATGCTCGTCGTGCAGGAAGATCCGGGTGAGCCGGTCCGCGATCTCCTTACTCACCTCGAAGAGGTTCATCAGCTTGCCCGAGCCGGTGGGGCATTCGATCTTGAAATTGTCGCCGTAGTACAGGTAGAAGTGCTGCAGAGCCCGGATGATGAGCGCGTTCACCGGCATCCAGATGGGTCCCCGCCAGTTGGAGTTTCCGCCGAACATGCCGGTGTTCGACTCCGCTGGCAGATAGTCCACCCGGTGCTCCTGGCCACCTACGTTGAAGATGTACGGGTGCTGCTCATGGAACTTGGAGAGCGAGCGGATGCCAAAAGGGCTAAGGAACTCGTTTTCGTCGAGCATCTTCGTAAGGATCCTGCGGAGCCGCTCCGGGTTGACCAGGGCGAGGATTCCCCGCTCCGCGACCCCAAGGTGACCCGGTCCAGTGGGGTGGATGGTCTCCAGGAGTTCGGGCATCCGGCGCGCGCGCTCACGGAACCAAGCCATCGCGCTCGGCGCGCCCTCCCGCTGCCCCTTTTCTAGGACCGTGGTGGCGCACAGAGGCAGGAGCCCCACCATGGAGCGCACCTTGAGCCGCGTGGCGCTGCCATCGGGGAACCGCAAGAGGTCGTAGTAAAAGCCATCCTCCTCATCCCACATGCCGTACTGACCGCGATGGTTCATGCCCGAGGCGATGAAGCAAAAATGCTCTACGAACTTTATGACCATGGCCTCGTAGGTGGGATCGTGGGCGGTGAGCTCGAACGCGAGTTCCAGCATGTTCTGGCTGAACAGGGCCATCCACGCCGTGCCGTCCGCCTGCTCCAGGTGGCCGCCCGTGGGAAGCGGTGCGCTGCGGTCGAAGATGCCGATGTTGTCCAGACCGAGGAAGCCTCCTTCGAAGACATTCTTTCCGAATCGGTCCTTGCGGTTCACCCACCAGTTGAAGTTCAGCAGCAGCTTGTTGAACGTCGACTTGAGGAACTCGACGTCCGACTCGCCGCGCAAAGCCTGCTCAGTGCGGTGCAAAAAGAGAGTGGCAAAGGCGTGGACTGGAGGGTTCACGTCGCTGAAGTTCCATTCGTAGGCAGGCATCTGGCCGTTGGGGTGCAGGTAGGAGGAGCGGAGCATCAAGTCCATCTGCTCTTTGGCGAAGTCGGGGTCCACGATCGAGAGCGGGAGCGTGTGGAAGGCCAAGTCCCAGGCCGCGTACCAGGGGTACTCCCACTTGTCGGGCATCGAGATGATGTCCTGGTTCAGCATGTGGTACCAGTCTGAGTTCCGGGAACTTCGATATCCGGTATGGAGAGGGTTGGAGTGGTGCTCGTCCAGCCAGTTGTCGCCGTCGAAGAAGAAGAACTGCTTGCTCCAGAGCATGCCGGCGATGGCCTGACGCATCACCTTGGCCGCGTCTTCGGTCACCGATGGCGGCGTGACCGACTTGTAAAACTCATCGGCTTCACGAAGCCGCTCAGCGAACACTTCATTAAATTGCATTCCGAAGGGTTTTCCCTTCTGCTCCGAAGAGGAGAGCCGCAGGCGAATCACTTTGGTCTGACTGGCACCAACATTGACCTGGTAGTGCGCTGCCACCTTGGTGCCCTCCTTTTCAGGGTTCACCGCGGCCTGTTTACCCTGCACCACGGAATCGTTGATACCGTCCTTGACGTGGGGGCTCTCGTTCTTCTGCCCGGGGAAAAGCAGCTCGTGGTTGGTTTCGTTTTCGGTGAAGAGCAGCGGTACATCGCCTTCGCAGGAAAGGATGAATTCACCCAGCAGCGGATGCGTCGCTGCAACCGCAGTCGTGCTCGCAGTTGCCGCGATCTGTCTGAGGTGCGGTTTCGTAGCCGCCCTATTTGATTCGGCAATCCAAGACGACCAGTCGTTTCGGAACCATAGTGTCGGCAACAGATGCAGTTCTGCCGCCTCCGACCCGCGGTTGGCAGCAGTGATTCGCACCAGGATGTCTTCCGGGCCATCTTTGGCATACTCCACGAAAATGTCAAAGTAGCGGTCGTCCTTGAAGACGCCGGTGTCGAGGAGTTCGTACTCCATGTCGTTTTTGGAACGACGTCGGTTCGTCTCGACCAGATCCGTGTACGGAAATGCCGCCTGCGGGTACTTATACAGGTACTTCATGTAGGAATGGGTCGGGGTGTTGTCGAGATAGAAGTAATACTCTTTTACATCCTCTCCGTGGTTGCCCTCGCTGTTGGTGAGGCCGAAGAGTCGCTCCTTCAGGATGGCGTCCTTCCCGTTCCACAGGGCCAGCGCGAAGCAGAGGCGCTGTTTGTCATCGGAAATCCCAGCGATGCCGTCCTCGCCCCAGCGGTAAGCGCGCGAGCGGGCTTGATCGTGGGTGAAGAAATTCCAGGCGTCACCGCCTTCGCTATAGTCCTCGCGTACCGTTCCCCACTGTCGCTCACTAAGGTACGGACCCCACTTCTTCCAGTTGGACGTGCCCTTGCGAGCTTCCTGCAAGCGAGACTCTTCTTGTGTCATGCGGGCTCCTTAATTTGTGTCATGCCGGACTCCTTAATCCTTTATTGGGAATGCACAGCCTGATGTGCTCGTTAAGGCTGGGCAACTGTCAACAAGCACAGGTCGCCTGGCACTCGTACAGAACACGAAGAAAAGCGGCTGGTCCAAACGATCCCAGCCACGATGTCACTTTGCGAGAGGCCGATTGTTCCGACTATTGGGCACGATAACTGTTGGAATCAGGCCATAGGGCTCAAATTTCGGTTTGTAGCGCTCAAATTTCGGATTCTATCGATGAAGTCCACATTTGAGCGTTTGTCGCTGGAGGGTAGTCAAGGATTGAATTACCCACGAGGTCAGCGCGCATCCCAGGACCCGCAGGGGTTTTGAACGCAATGAGAATTTATCGTAGCAATAGTTCTCGGACTCTGTGATTCAAATCACAAATTCGGGTGATACCCGCCATACCCGAAATTCGTCTCCGGCGCGATCCTAAAACTGGCGCAGGAGGTATCCCATGGCACTCGTGGAAGCTCCGAAAAACGCAATCTCAGATCGATCAGCGCAGCCTTCCTCTGCACTTTCGGTCAAAAACGTCCTGTTCGCCACCGATTTCTCGGACACCTCTGAGGCGGCGCTGCCCTATGCGACGGCCATCTGCCGCCGCTTCCGCGGCACGTTGCATATGGTGCACGTCCTTTCCGACGCCGGCCTGCTGATGATGACGGGAGGTGTGGACTATGTCAGCATGGGCACTATCTATGAAGATGCCCAGAACGAGGCGAAGGACAAACTCGACCAGATCTCGGCGAACTTTGAAACTATCCCGCACCGCAACTACGTGCGGCACGGATTGGTCTGGAAGAATTTGGCGGCGATCATCGAAGAAAACGACATTGATCTGATCGTGGTTGGCACGCATGGCCGGACTGGACTGGGCAAGTTGCTGCTCGGTTCGGTGGCG
Organism: Terriglobia bacterium; assembly: GCA_963743105.1. Taxonomy (GTDB): domain Bacteria; phylum Acidobacteriota; class Terriglobia; order Terriglobales; family Acidobacteriaceae; genus Sulfotelmatobacter. Next base: position 228,093 of record CAVUOS010000013.1, on the reverse strand, counting down.
GAAGGCATCCTCCGGAACGCCTCCTGCCCGGTGCTTACCGTGGGCCCGAAGGTTTCCGGGCGGGCAAAGCTTCCCACGTTCCGCAACCAAGGAACCGACTTGGCCCCTGTGGAATTGGAACTGCGTCAGATCCTGTTCGCCACGAATTTTGCCAGGGATGCGGCTCGCATGGCACACGAGGCCGCACTCCTCGCCGATGAATTTCATGCGCAGCTCACTCTCATGCATGTCATGGAGGATTACACACGGCTCGGAACCAAGCCGGAGCCCATCGAAGCATGCCTGCAGAAACTGCGGGAACTGGTCCCCAGCAAGGCTGAGTTGCAGTACATCCCGGAAACGCTGCTGGAGTTCGGGCACGCACCCGAGCGCATCCTGAAGGCGGCGGAAGAGCGTGAGGCCGACATGATTGTTCTGGGAGCGCGTGCGTACTCCGAGGTCGGCTCTACGCATCTGCCCTGGTCGGCGGCGCATCATGTCATCGCGCAGGCGCATTGCCCGGTGCTCACGATTCGAGAATAAGGGGAGAGGTTTTATGTGGGGACAGCCGCCCCCGGCTGTCCGCCGGGCGAAGCCCGGCCACTCGACTTCTGGTAAACTCCATATCGACGCCTGCAGGACGCGTCCTGTCCGCGGAAAAGGCTGCGCCCACCTGCCTCCTTGAGTACTCACTTCTTAGTTGACCCTCTTTCGCCTGTCATGCGGACCAGGCATACGAAGGAGGAGTCTTGAATCTCGAACAACAGAAGAAGCAGGCCCGCGAGCTGTTGCGGGCGATTCGCGCCGGAAACGAAGACGCAATTTCTCGCCTGCGCCGCCACCATAGCCGCTGGACGACGGCCGACGAAGCGACCGTTCATCAACTGGTAGCGCTCTGCACGATGCGCAGTTCGTCCTGGCCCGTGAACAAGGGTTCGCCAGCTGGCCCAAGTTAAAGGCCTACGCTGAGCCATCGTCGCGTTCCCGCCACACCCGTTTGTTCGTCGCCGACGTGGCGTGGATCACCGACCGAGTTCATGGCTTGTTGCGAACGCGCCAATCGGCCGGCCCGGCAGCGTTGGAGCAGATTCGTGAATGGCATCCGCGTTTTGCGGATCGCACGGACGAGGAGATTCGACAGGCTCCGTTCACCGAGGATGACGCCCGGCTGGTCTACGCACGGGAGCACGGGTTCGAGACCTGGGACGACCTGATCAGCCGGGTGAATCTATTGGCATCGAGCGACGGACGCGGCAACCACCGAACCGTTCATGGCAGCCTTCGGCGCACTGCAGTCAGGGAATGTCGCCGAGTTCGAAGCTTTGTTGCGCGCGAATCCCCGCTTAGCCAATGAGCGCGGGACGAATGGCAACACGCTGCTGAATCTCGCCGTCAGCTTCGCCGGCAAGCCGGACTGGAAAGCGGGTGTGTCTGCGATCGAGGCATTGCTGGCGGCAGGTTCCGACGTGAACGATGCTAACGATCGTGGCTGGACGCCCGCTCCATCAGGCTGCATACGCGAACCAACCGGAGATTGCGCGCATTCTGCTTGCGAAAGGCGCGGCCCTGGATGCAGAAGCGCACGGCGCGGGTGGCACTCCTCTGATTGCTGCGTTGTTCTGGGGGCATCGTGAGGTCGCCGATTTGCTGGGACGCCATGCCGTGTCCCCTGACAATCTTCGCGCTGCGGCCGGGACTAGGTATCCCCGAACTGGTGGAGGCCTGCTTTAGCGGCGAACGCGTCCTGACACCCGAAGCGAGCGCCGCCCGAGGCTTCTATCGCCCGCATAGCGGGTTCCCGGATTGGCAGCCGTCAACCGATCCGCAGGAGGTGCTCGACGAAGCGCTCGTGTGGGCATGCAAGAGCAATCGCGTAGGGGTGCTGGGGCGTCTGGCGAGAGCCGGCGCGCGGCCGGATGCCGACCCATATCGAGGTACTCCTCTGATCTGGGCCGCAGCCTGCAACCGCACGGAGGCCGCCGCATGGCTGTTGGATCATGGCGCTGACGTCAACCAGAAGGGGACTTTCGGCGGGTTGACGCACGGTCAAGGCATTACCGCTCTCCACATTGCTGCTCAATCCGGACACTTGCCGATGGTGAAGCTTCTGGTCGAACGCGGTGCCGACCGGTCCATCCAAGACGATCTCTACCATGCAACCGCCGAAGGTGGCGCGGAATACTTTGGGCAGGTTGAGGTGCGAGAGTACTTGCGTTCGCGTGGGGTGTAGAACTGCGACTTCGATGTGGGGCCGGCCGGCTTCGGTTGTCCCCAGATCCGATCGCCGGCCCAAAACGAAACTCGCTTTTACTTTTCGTGATCGCCATCACAGTGACAACATCCGCCGCGGGGCTATAATTCCTGTTTACTCGCAACTGAACTTATTCGCATTCATAACTGCATGCTGAATTTATCTGCGAGCGGGAAAAGAGATGCCATCATACGTAGCAAAGCCAACTCCTCCCAATCAGGACAAACGCTGGAAGCTGGTCGACGCCACCATACGGCGGCAGGGCCAGCAGCAGCGCGGGCTGATTGAAACGCTGCACACGGTTCAAGAAGCGTTCGGATACCTGGACGCACAGGCGCTGCGCTACGTCGCCATGTCGTTGCGCGTGCCGCTGAGCCGGGCTTACGGCGTCGCTACTTTCTACCATTTCTTCACCCTGAAACCCGCGGGCGAGCATACCTGTGTCATCTGCATGGGCACGGCCTGCTACATCAAGGGAGCGCCGCAGCTGCTCGATGCCGTGCAGCGCGACCTTGGCATTGTTCCCGGGGAGACCACCGCCGACAAGAAAGTCTCGCTGCTCACGGCCCGCTGCCTGGGTTCGTGCGGCCTGGCTCCCGCGGTGGTGTATGACCAGGAGGTGGCTGGAAAAGTGGGAGCCCCGGCCATCCGTGAGCACTTGAAGAAATGGACAACGCAACATGACGCCTGAAGAACTCGATCAGATTGCTGAAACCGAACGCGAGCAACAGAGCCATTTCACCCAGCGAGTGAATGTGTGCGTAGCTGCCGGATGCCTCTCGTGCCAGAGCCAGTCGGTGAAAGATGCGCTGGATAAGGAAGTCGCCCAGCGCGGCACCAAAGATCGCTGCCAGGTCAAAGGCGTGGGCTGCATGGGGCTGTGCTCGGAGGGTCCGCTGGTCTCAACCAGCACCGGTGTGCTCTATAAGAAGGTCGAAGCCGGCGACGGCGCGGCGATTCTTGACAGCCTCGAGAAGGGCCCGGTCTCCCGGCTGGTTTGTCCCACGGACGTTCCTTTCTTCCAGCGGCAGCAGAAGATCGTACTGGAAAATTCGGGCGTAATCGATCCCGACCGCATTGAGGACTACATCGCGGCGAACGGCTACACCGCGCTGATCAAAGCGCTGACTGAGATGACTTCGCGCGAAGTGGTAGACGAGGTCACCAAGAGCGGCTTGCGTGGACGTGGCGGCGCGGGATACCCAACCGGGCTGAAGTGGAGCACGGTGTCGAAATCCGTCGGAACGCAGAAGTATGTCATCTGCAACGCCGATGAAGGCGATCCCGGAGCGTTCATGGATCGCAGCGTGCTCGAAAGCGATCCGCACCGCGTGCTCGAAGGCATGCTGATCGCGGGATATGCGGTCGGCGCAACGGAAGCTTACATCTATGTGCGTGCCGAATATCCGCTGGCGATCAAGCGGCTGCGCAACGCGATTCGGCAGGCCGAGCGCGTTGGCCTGTTGGGATCGGAAATCTGCGGCACGCGCTTCAGCTTCAAGATCGATGTGCGGCTCGGCGCCGGAGCATTTGTTTGCGGCGAAGAAACGGCACTGATCGCGTCGGTCGAAGGGAAGCGCGGCACCCCGCGTCCGAGGCCGCCGTATCCTGCCATGGAAGGGCTGTTCGGTCAGCCTACCCTAATCAACAACGTCGAGACGTTTGCCAACATCGCACCGATCATCCGCAATGGCGGCGAGTGGTATGCGAACATCGGCACCGAGAAAAGCAAAGGGACGAAAGTTTTCGCGCTGGCAGGCCGCGTCGAGAACACAGGCCTGGTTGAAGTTCCCATGGGAATTTCCCTTCGCGAGATGGTCTTCGAAATCGGCGGAGGCATTCCCGACGGGCGCAAGTTCAAGGCGGTGCAGACCGGCGGACCTTCCGGCGGCTGCCTGCCCACCGAGTGCCTCGACATGCCCGTCGACTACGAGTCGCTCGCCAAAGCCGGATCGATCATGGGATCAGGCGGCATGATCGTCATGGACGAAAGCTCCTGCATGGTCGACGTCGCGAAATACTTCATGGACTTCTGCATGACCGAGTCGTGTGGCAAGTGCATCCCGTGCCGCGTGGGCACGTACCAGATGCATCGCATCCTGACCGCAATCGGCAACATGACCGCCTCCGAGCAGGATTTGAAGTTGCTCGAAGAACTCTGCGACCTGCTCAAGCACACTAGTTTGTGCGGGCTCGGGCAGTCGGCACCGAATCCCGTGGTCAGCACGCTGAAGTCGTTCGCTGAGGAGTATCGGGCGCATATTCAGGATAAAAAATGTCCCGCCGGAGTTTGCGGGCAGCCCGTGGGAGAAGCCGTATGAGACAGGTCCCCACCGTAAAAACGTTGAAGATCAACGGCCGCGATCTGAGCGGACGCCAGGAAGAAACCATTCTCGACGTCGCACGCCAGAACGGCATCTTCGTTCCGCGTCTGTGCGAGATGGACGGCCTCACGGACGTCGGCGCCTGCCGCTTGTGCCTGGTCGAGATCAAAGGCCAGAACAAGCTGCTTCCCGCCTGCGTCACCATGGTCGAAGAGGGAATGGAGGTTACCACCGACTCCGAACGCCTGCAGAACTATCGTCGGATGATCCTTGAGTTGCTCTTCACTGAGCGCAATCACGTCTGCTCTGTGTGCGTCTCGAACGGCCACTGCGAGATGCAGAATCTGGCGCAGCAGCTGGGAATAACCCACGTTCACTTCCCCTATCGCTATCCGAAGGAGGACGTCGACGCCTCGCACGACCGCTTTGTCATCGATCACAACCGCTGCATTCTGTGCACCCGCTGCGTGCGAGTCTGCGACGAGATCGAGGGCGCGCATACCTGGGATGTGATGGGTCGCGGCATCGAAGCAAAGGTCATCACCGACTTGAATGAACCCTGGGGATCGTCGGAAACCTGCACCACCTGCGGCAAGTGCGTGCACGTCTGCCCGACCGGGGCGCTGTTTGAGAAGGGACGCTCCGTGGCCGAGATGATGAAACGCCGCCAATTCCTGCCGTACCTGACACTGATGCGGAAGGAAAACGAATGAATTATGAAAGGGCGCGGCTTCAGCCGCGCCGAGGAGTTCTAAAAAAGAAATGGGGCTTTAGCCCCCGGGATAGTTGGACCGAATGAGTAAAGCGCGAATCGCTACCGTATGGCTCGACGGCTGCTCCGGCTGCCACATGTCGTTTCTCGACATGGACGAGCGCCTGCTTGACATCGCCGCCGCAGCCGATCTGGTGTACAGCCCGCTGGTGGATGCCAAGGAATTTCCCGAAGACGTCGACGTCACCCTGGTCGAAGGCGCCGTCAGCAGCGAAGAGGACCTGCACAAGATCAAGATCGTGCGCGAACGCACCAAGATTTTGGTTTCGCTGGGCGACTGCGCGGTTACTGCCAATGTGCCGGGGATGCGCAATTCGTTTGGCACGAAGGCGGTCTATGACAGGGCCTATCGCGAGAACGTGACGTTCGATCCCGGCATTCCCAACCAGGTCGTGCCGGCGCTGCTGCCTACCTCGCGCCCGGTCCACGAATTTGTGAATGTCGATGTTTTCGTTCCCGGGTGTCCGCCTTCGGCCGACACGATTCACTACGTCGTGTCGGAATTGCTGGCTGGCCGCAATCCGGAAGTGGGATCGAGGACGCGATTTGGATCGTAACGGAGCAATGAGCAATGAGCTGCGAGCAATGGGCAACCAGATTCCTCAACAGTGGCGAGGCATCGAACAGAGGAAAGGTAAGCACCGCCGCATGACGCCATCACTGATAGCTCGCCGCTCATCACTCATCGCTGAGGAGCACTCGTGAAGCAGGAAAGCACCATCGTCATCGATCCGGTGACACGCATTGAAGGTCATTCCAAGATTACGCTGCACCTGAACGAAGACGGCCGCGTCGAGGACGCGCGCTTTCACGTCACGCAATTCCGCGGTTTTGAAAAGCTGTGCGAAGGCCGGCCGTTCTATGAGATGCCGTCGCTGATGGCGCGTATCTGCGGCATCTGCCCGGTCAGCCATCTGATCGCGTCCGCCAAGGCCTGCGACTCGTTGCTCGCCGTAAGGATTCCTCCCACGGCCGACAAGCTACGCCGCATCTTCGGGTTGGCGCAGGTCACGCAATCGCACGCGCTCAGCCTCTTCCACCTCTCTTCCCCAGACCTGCTATTTGGCATGGACGCCGATCCGGCGAAGAGCAACATCTTCGGCGTGGCCGAGGCAAACAAGGAACTCGCCCTCGACGGCATTCGTCTGCGCCAGTTCGGACAGAAGATTATCGAACGGCTGGGCGGCAAGCGGATTCACCCGGCCTGGGTGGTTCCGGGCGGAGTCAGCGAGCCGCTCAGCGAGGCCAATCGCGACGCCATTCTGCAGTCGCTGCCGGAGGCGCTCGCCATTGCTGAGCGCACGCTGGAATGGTTCAAGGGAACCATGGAGCGCTTCCGCGAGGAGATTTCCACTTTTGGCAACTTCCCCACGATGTTCATGGGCATCGTGAAAAAGGACAACGGGCTCACGTTCTACGGCGGCAAGCTGCGCATCGTCGACGCCTCGGGCCACGTCGTCGCTGACGACCTCGATCCTACGAACTACGACGATTACATCGGCGAGAAAGTCGAGCCGTGGAGTTATCTGAAATCGGCGTACTACAAGCCCAAAGGATTTCCAGACGGCGTGTACCGCGTCGGTCCTCTGGCGCGGTTGAATGTTGCTGATCGATGCGGGACGCAGCGTGCCGACCAGGAACTCGCGGAATTCCACGAACTACAGCGCACTGCCGTGCTGAGCTCGTTTCACTACCATCACGCGCGGTTGATCGAGATTCTGTATTGCATTGAGCGGCTGGAGCAGTTGCTTAACGATTCTGAGATCCTCTCGAAGCATGTGCGCGCCGTGGCCCGGCCGAATGCTCTCGAAGGCGTGGGCGCGTGCGAAGCTCCGCGGGGCACCCTCTTTCATCACTACAAGATCGACGAGCACGGATTGATTCGCTGGGTGAACCTGATCATCGCCACCGGCCACAACAATCTGGCGATGAACCGTAGTGTGCTGCAGGTGGCCAAACACTTCGTACATGGAAAGCGCCTCACGCCCGGCATGCTTAACCGCGTGGAAGCGGTGATCCGCTGTTATGATCCTTGCCTCAGTTGCTCGACCCACGCGATGGGGCAGATGCCGTTGCGCATCCAGCTGATGAGTCCCGAGGGCGAAGTGCTGGATGAAGTCGCGCGAGCATAGAGCTTTCCGGAATCCCCACGCACCCTTTCGGAATCTAATCACCTGATGCGCCGCCGAAAGACTTTCATCACCTTTATCGCCATCGTCCAGTTCGTCCTGTTCCTAGCCCATTACTTTCTGTACCAGACGTGGACCTTCCGCTACGTACCCCGTCATCCGCGTGCACTGGAAGCCACCCTCGGACTGCTGTCGGTCAGCTTCGTGGCCGCTTCTGTCTTGGCCTTCTCCTATACCAGCGGTCCGGTGCGCGTTTTCTATAGGGGCGCAGCCGTCTGGATGGGCTTTCTAAGCTTTTTGTTCCTGGCGGCGCTATGCTCCTGGATGTTTCTGGCCGTCGCAACTCTGGCTGGCATGGGAATTGACTTCCATCAGATCGTGGAAGTTCTGTTCGCGCTCGCCTTTGCGCTGGGATTGTGTGGCGTCTGGAACGCAAGTTGGACCCGCATCACTCGAGCCCGGGTAAGACTGGAGAATCTGCCCGACGTCTGGCGCGGCCGCAAGGCGGCGCTGATCACCGATGTGCATCTGGGCCACGTCCGCAATCGCGGGTTCCTGCAGCGCCTGATTGCCAAAGTCCTGCGAGAAGAGCCTGATCTCATCTTCATCGCCGGTGATTTGTTCGACGGCACCGCCATCGACGCGGACAAGGCCGCCGAGCCCTTGAACCAGTTGACCGCCCCGCACGGCGTCTACTTCGTCGCGGGAAACCATGAGCAATTCGGCGACGACAGCAAATACCTGAACGCCATCGCCGCGGCGGGTGTGCGCGTCTTGAAGAACGAAAAGGTGAACGTCGATGGCCTGCAGATTGTGGGCGTGCCCTACCGCGATGCCACGACCAACGCCAGCCTGGAATCGGTGATGCGGCACGTTCCGCTGGACCGAAAGCGCGCCAGCATTCTCCTGACCCACGCGCCCGACCACCCGGCCACTGCCGAAGCTCTCGGCTTTTCCCTGCAGCTCTCGGGACACACACATCTGGGCCAGTTCATTCCCTGGAGTTGGATGGCGCGCCGAATCTACCGCGAATTCGTCTACGGCCTGAGCCGCATCGGCCGCATGCAGGTATTCACCTCAAGCGGCGCGGGAACCTGGGGACCGCCGCTACGTCTGGGTTCCAATCCGGAAATCGTCATGCTTGAATTCGAATGATATGGGGTGACCTGAGGTGCCCACCTTCTCCCTGATTTTGGGAGAAGTGGGATTACTAATCCACGCTCCAAAGTGCGATACCCAACCGCCAGACGCCACCTCGTCACAGAATCCTGTGATTTAAATCACAGATCGATTTGAGTAACCGACATAGCCTCGGCTATGCTTGTTTCATTGCCCTCGCGTAAAGGCGGACACCCATGCCAGAAAACACAATCACCATCACGGACAATCGAACCAACAAGACCTATACCGTTCCGGTCGAGAACGGCACGATTCGAGCCATGGATCTGCGGCAGATCAAGACCGGCCCCGACGATTTCGGGCTGATGACCTACGATCCCGCCTTCATCAATACCGCCTCGTGCAAGAGCAGCATCACTTACATCGACGGCGACAAGGGCATCCTGCGCTATCGCGGATATCCCATCGAAGTGCTGGCCGAGCACTGCACCTTTCTGGAAGTGGCGTACCTGCTGATGTTCGGCGAGTTGCCCACGGAAAAAGAGCTGAAGAGTGGGTCTATGACATCACGCACCACACGATGCTGCACGAGACCACGAAGAAATTCATGGAGGGCTTCCGCTACTACGCGCATCCGATGTCGATGTTCGTCAGCACGATTGCGGCGCTGTCCAGCGTCTATCCTGATGCGAAGCTAGTGCACAGTCCGCGACCGGCATGCATCAGATAGTCCGGCTCATCGGCAAAGTGCCGTCGATCGCGGCCATGTCGTACCGGCACAATGTGGGCTTCCCCTACGTGTACCCCGACAACGATCTGAGCTACACCGAGAATTTCATGAACATGCTGTGGAAGATGGTAGAGCCCAAGTATGTAGCCCATCCGGCGATTTCCCGGGCGCTCGACATTCTGTTTATTCTGCATGCCGACCACGAGCAGAACTGCAGCACGAGCGCGATGCGCTCGGTGGGCAGCTCGGAAACCGATCCCTATCTCGCTATCGCTTCGGCGGCATCGGCGCTGGCCGGCCCGTTGCACGGCGGCGCCAACGAAGAAGTGCTGAAGATGCTCGAGGAAATCGGAACCAAAGACAACGTTCCCGCCTACATCAAGCGCGTCAAGGACGGACACTTCAAGCTGATGGGCTTCGGGCACCGCATCTACAAGAACTACGATCCGAGGGCGAAAATCATCCGCTGGTGCGCCGAGCAGGTCTTCGAGGTCACGGGACGCAATCCCAAACTCGATATCGCGCTCGAACTGGAGCGCATCGCGCTGGAAGACGAGTATTTCGTGAAGCGCAAACTGTATCCCAACGTCGATTTCTACTCGGGGATCATGTATCAGGCGATGGGCTTCAGGCCGGAGATGTTCACAGTTCTGTTCGCGATTCCACGAACCGCCGGCTGGCTGGCGCAATGGGAAGAGCTGATGAAGGATCCGGAGCAGAAGATCGCGCGCCCGCGTCAGGTGTATCTAGGGCCGGGGGAAAGGGAATTCGTGCCCATCGACAAACGCGTCCCGGTGCCGATCCCGGCCGAATATCCGTCACACTAGAAACAATAACCACGAAGGACACTAAGACCACGAAGGAAAGCGACCTTCCTTCGTGACTCCCTTAGTGGTTTGTGTCTTTCTATGCGGCGTGTTTGGCCAGTTCGGCCAACTGCTCGCGGTGACGCTCGGGGGAGGTAATGACCTTCATCCGTTGCCAGTCGTACGGGAATTCCTTGCCACAATCGAGGCAAGCAACATAGGTTCCGGTCAAAGCGGCGGCCTGGGGGCGGCGTTTGGCGCGACGAACTGTTACGGGAAAGCTGTAGCGAGCGTGCCTGCAGCCAAGGAAATACTCTACCAACTTTGCAATCATGACCCCACCTTCCATACCTGAGCGTGTATGCCAGTTCCTGGGTTATTGTGAGTGAGCCCCCTCCACCGTTACTTCGTCACTCAAATACTTAGATTCATGGATACCCAAAAGGGTTTAGGGTTTCGCAACCCATGGAGTGCCAGCTCAGGAAAGAGGTAAGGGCTTTAATTACAATGGGTTAGATAGGACGTGATGTGATTTATTGACAATGAATGCCGATTTCCTGTCCGACAAATCTAGGGAAAACCATTCACAAAGCCTAGTTCTTGACAAGAGGAACTGCCAGGCTTCGCCTGATGGTGGGACGCTCACCCGCATATCGATTGCGAATTGTAGATTGCCGATTGCCGTTTCAAGTTCGAAACACTCTGCAATCGACTGCAATCTGAAATCAGCAAACGGCAATCGAAAATGGGGGGGGAGGCAGGGCGGGGGAGCCGACTCATGGTCTACGACGCTCTGTGGCCCGCGCTTCCGCTGCTGCTGGCACTTGGCCATGATCGCGGAGCGGAGCCGGCTGCGGAGGTCTTCAGGAAGTTCGTAGAGCTGCGAAGTCGCGGTAGATCTCGATGGTCTTCTTGGTTGTGTCGCAAACCACGTAGCAGTTGTGGCACCAAGCAAGATGATCTTCCAATTCGGCCTTGGTTCTTTCGTCGAGGACGCCGTCCAGGTAACTGGTCAGCTCCTCAAAAATTCAGCGCATTTCACTGGTTGCCATCTCCGCTCACATCTTTGTTTTTGACATCTTCCCTCTCCACGTTTGACACGTAACGCCGCTGAGCCGCTCGCGCAATTGCAATCGTGCCCGCAACAGCCGCGATTTTACCGCAGGAATACTGAATCCGAGCGCCGCTGCTGTTTCTTCCGTCGAAAGCCCTTCCACGTCTCTCAGCACAAAAACCGTCCGGAAGCCTGGAGGCAGGCCCTGGATGGTCTTGCTTAAAATCTCACTTAACTCCGCTTGCGTGTACTGCTGTTCCGGATTCGGACTCCAGTCCGCAATCTCGCGCGGAAGTGAGTCGTCTTCCGTCTTAATGTCTTCGTCGAGCGACACCGTGCGCTCGGGCTTGCGCCGGCGCAACTTCATCAACGCTTCGTTGACGGCGATCCGGACCAGCCATGTATAAAACTTCGACTGCTCCTGGAACTGCGCCAGGTTGCCGTAAGCTTTCAGGAACGCTTCCTGCACCACATCTTCCGCATCCTCGCGGTTCTGCGTGATGTGCTGCGCGATCCGGAAAACGTTGCGGTCGTACCGCCGAACCAGCTCCTCAAAAGCTGAGTCATCGCCCCGCTTGGCCGCCTGAACCAGCGCCAGTTCCTCGCTAACAGGCCCTCCTACTTTGTTTTGGATGGCTCCCATGGTTCAGGCGATTCAGTATTTTCCTCTGAAGTTCCCCAAGTGCAGCTAATTCTTATTCTATCTGCTGAGGGCGACTCTGGCGAGTCGGGCGGGCGTTCTCTGAACCCGCCGTGCATCTGGAATCTATGCGAACCCCGGGTGTCGAGTTGAATAATCCTGCCGCCTGCGATCCTCCCGTTGATCCTCAGGGGATTGCTATAGAATCGGAAATTCGACGTCGCCGTACCCGGGCGAACAGGGTACTTCGGTACCCTGCTGCGGGCGTGAAAGTACCCCTATAATCCGCAATCAGGGCAGTGTCCTTTCGGTCGATCAGGTAATGCTCGGCTTGTTGACATAGAAATGGTTCTCTGAGAATGAGCAAGGAACTCCAAGAAATCGTTGAGCGTGCCGTAGCACAGGCACTGGAACGGCAGTTTCCCAAGCTGCAAGCGGAGTTAGTCGAGTGCGTCCTGGCGGAACTTCCTGCGCCGGCAGCGGCTGCCGAAGGCGGAGCTGCGAGTCCCATGCCCGGCGGGCTGGTGCAAGCCATCGCCGGCATTCATGCGGGAAGCACGCAAAAGGAAATCCTGAAAGCCCTGCTCGATGCGGGCACATCGTATGCTACTCGTGTCGCTCTGTTCGTGGTGAAGGGAGGAGCCGCCACGGGATGGCAGGCTCGCGGCTTGGCGATGACGATCCGATCAAAGATTTCCCGCTCGATATGTCGGCCGGACCCGCGTCGCATGCGTATCAGAATCGCGTGGCGACTCCGGCCAACATCGCGGAAATGGATCGCCGCTTCGTGAAACAGTTTGGCGGCCCGGCCAACGAGCAGATCGTGATCCTGCCGCTCGTGCTCAAAGATAAAGTCGCTGCACTGCTCTATGCTGATGGCGGCGCCGAGAACCTGCTCGATGCCGGCTCTCTGGAAGTTCTGGTGATGGCGACCAGCGCATGGCTTGAAGTGGCATCGCTCCGCAAGCAGGCGCAACAGAGGGAAGCTGCCGAGCCCATGCCCAGCGATGGAGCGTCCGGCTCCGCCGCCGGCGCCGGTGCAGACGGTCAGCTCATTTTCGGATCCGTTCGCGGCGCATACCCCGAAACATATTGCCAAGGAGCCTGAGCCGGAACCGGCCGCTGAGGTGGTCGAAGTAGCGGCTTCCGCGACAGCGGCCAGTGCCGCCGCGGCCCCGCAGCCGATCCATTCGCTGGATTGTCGCCCGAAGACGCAGACACGCATCGCAAGGCGCAGCGTTTCGCCCGCCTGCTGGTGGATGAGATCAAGCTCTACAACCAGGCGAAGGTGAATGAAGGCCGGCGCAACAAAGATCTGTACGATCGCTTGCGGGAAGACATCGACAAGAGCCGCGCCACGTTCCAGAAGCGCTACGGCAATACGGTGGCCGCAAGTGGCGATTATTTCCAGAAAGAAGTTGTCCGCAGCCTCGCCGAAGACGATCTCTCAGTGATGGGCGCGAACTTCAAAAAGTAGAAGTTTGGTTAGGCAGGAAGTCCTCGTGTCATTCCGAGCGTAGTGAGGAATCCCTACCTAGCAAGGCACTTGGAAGGTGCTCGACTACGAAGGCTCTTGCGATCGTTCTCCCTGAGCATGACAGGAGGAGCAGGACAGATTTCGATCAACGATTCTAGTCGCGCTCTCCGCGCATCAAATTTACTGTGGTTTCCATGGGTCTCAAGTGGTGGTGGGCGCTTGCTCTGGTCGGCGTGTGCGGACTTCCGGGCAATGCGTATCCTGTTGCGCTGAATCATCCTCAGCAATCAACCAATCCTGCAGCCTCCGATTCTCCGGACAAACAATCTCCCACGGCTCCCAAGACTCCCCCGCCGAAAACTGAGCCCGATCAATCGGGCGCCAAGAAGCCTCCTCACAAATCAACAACGACCGGGAAAAAATCGGCCACCTCGCATGCCGCTGCGACCAAGACAAAGAGAAAAAAAAGGCCCATTTCTCCGCGGGTACGCCGCATCCGGCAAGCTTTCGTCGCCTCCACCACTTTGCGCCCCATGGCGCAGCAACTGATCCAGGACCGCACGCCTGCCGCCTACGCCGGAGTCGAAGCCTATGCTCGGGCTCACTCCAAGGAAGATGCCGGAGCGCTAGCCTGGCTCGTGGTCGGATACGCTCATTTCATCGACAAAGACTACGCCAAGGCCATCGAGCCACTGAACCGCGCTAAGCCCATGGCGGGCGATCTGGGCGACTACATCTCCTACTACCTTGGCACCTGCTATTTGCAAACCGGGCGCCAGGCTGAGGGCATGGCGGCGCTGGCGAACTTCCAGACGAGCCTATCCCGATTCTCTCCTGATCCGCGACGCGCACGTCAGTTACGCCAACGCACTGCTAAACGAAGGGCGCGCTGGCGAAGCCGCAGAACTGCTGGAGAAGGACCGCCTGCCGGCGCGCTCCGATATCGAACTTGCGATCGGCAAATCCTACGCTGCATTAGGGCAGAGCCCGAAAGCTTCCGAGGCTTTGGGGAACGTCTACTACAACATGCCGACTTCGGCGGAAGCCGAAGCGGCTTATGCAGAGCTGAAGAAGCTTTCGATTGCTACCCAGCCCACGCCGGCTCAACGCAAGACGCGTGCCGATTTGCTGATGAAAGCCAGACGCTACAGCGATGCGGCTGACGAGTATCGTGAGCTTGCAGCCCGTGCGGCACCGGCGGATCGTCCTGCTGCAGAGCTGGCGCTGGCCGACGCCTTGCACCGCGGCGGGCGCAACCGCGAAGCCAAGGCCGAACTCTCAACTTTGGCGGGTGCCACGCCTGAGCAGAATGCGCAGCGGCTGTATATTCTCGGCGAGGTCGCATGGGCCTCCGATCAGAATGAGTTGTTCTATCAACTCGTCGATCAGCTTCGTCAGATGGCGCCGACGAGTTCGTGGCTTGAGTCGGCGCTGTTGTCGGTTGCGAATCTGCATCTCGTCCATCACGAATACGACCAGGCGCTCGATGCCTTCCGCGAACTGCAGCAGCGCTTCCCCAAGGGATCCAAAGCGTCGTACGCGCACTGGAAGGCCGCATGGCTCACCTTGCGCATGGGCCGCAACGACGAGGCCAAGAAGCTGTTCGAGGAACAGATTGCAGCTTATCCCGGCGGCAACGAGGCCAACGCGGCGGTTTACTGGAGGGCACGGCTTGCTGAAGAAGACAACGATCCCGCGATGGCGCGCGCGTTCTACCAAAAGTTGTCGGATCGTTATCGTAACTATTACTACGCAGAGCTGGCAAGACAGAGACTGAAGCAACTTCCGGCCGGGGCAGATCCGCCGGGCCAGTATTCGTTGCTCGATCGCATTCCTCCCCTGGAGCACGGGGAGAAGATTACGTTGGCCGAAGCTCCGCCTGACGACCTGCATTACCAGAAGGCCAAGCTTCTCGGCAACGGAGGGCTGATCGACCTTGCCGTCCGCGAACTCGATAGAGCCGCGAGCGACGATCAGGACAAGAGCTGGGCTCCGGCGGAAACCGCGCAGCTCTATATCGACACGGGACACTACGATCGCGCGATTGAAGTAATGAAGCGCTCGGTGCCGAGTTATTTCGCCGTGGATATCCCGACGCTACCGCGCGAGTACTGGGAGGCGCTCTTCCCGCGTCCGTTCTGGCCGGACTTGAAGAAATTCTCTGTCGCCAACGGACTTGACCCCTATCTGGTAGCGTCGCTGATTCGGCAGGAATCGGAATTCAATCCCATTGCGGTTTCGCGGGCGAACGCGGTTGGGCTA
The DNA here is from genome assembly GCA_963743105.1 of Terriglobia bacterium. Classification (GTDB taxonomy): domain Bacteria; phylum Acidobacteriota; class Terriglobia; order Terriglobales; family Acidobacteriaceae; genus Sulfotelmatobacter. The sequence goes on along the minus strand of CAVUOS010000013.1, from coordinate 212,550 downwards.
ATGCAACTGCTTCCCCGGACGGGCAAACTGGTCGCGCATCAGGTGGCGATGAAACGCTATAACCCGAGCCAGCTCTACACAGCGCCGGTAAATCTGGAACTTGGCACGCACTATTTCCGCGGCATGGTTGACCAGTTTGGCGGATCGTTCGAGCGGGCACTAGCTGCCTACAACGCGGGTACCGACCGGGTGGACGAATGGATGGGGCAAGGCAAGTATCGCGATATGGCCGAGTTCGTCGAGTCGATCCCGTTCACCGAGACGCGCGAGTACGTGCAGGCCATCATGCGGAACGCTAACGTGTACCGGCAGCTGTACGGGGCACCTTAGGACTTCTTTCCCACGGATTTACGCGGATTACACGGATCAAATTCTTGGTCAAAAACCAGGGTAGGTACTCTTGGAAGACAAAAGTCAAGAGGCCGCCAGTGAGCTTCTGCACCATTTCTAGTGCAGGGTCCTGAAGCTGCTGATTGCACGCCGGTTACGGCCTCGCTGGCTGTGGAAATAATAGCCATTAAGTCATTTGTAATTAACAAGATATAATCGGAAGTTAAACCGATTTAACTGCCTCGTAGACGGCGATAACTGGCTCGCCACCCCAAGCCTTGGGCTGGTCTCGAATCTTCCCGCAGGCACGTTTGCAGACTCCGCAAGAAGCATCCCTGACCGCGGGCCGCTCATCCAGCACGCTTTGATCTTTCGGATATCCGACGGAACGAACTTAACCTGCGCAGCGTACTTCTTTCACAGGGAGGTATGCCCATGAGATCCCTGCTTACCCTGTTACTGCTCAGCACCGCTTTTGTTTCTGCTCAGGACGCGAAAATCGACGAACTTGGCAAGAGCCCGGTCGAGACCAAGTTCATGTCCGGAGGCCGTATCCGCATGGACTTATGTTCCAGCGGAATTGAGATCGTGGGCACGGAGGACTCCGCGGTGCGCGTGTCGTACCATCCGGAACGCGATAACGTGCGCGTCCGCCTGCAAATCTCCGGCGATCACGCCGACCTCAGGCTGACCGGATGTCCGCATAACAACTTTCAAGCGAGGATCGAGATCCCGAAGACTTCGGCTCTGTACGTGCGCATGATGGCCGGGCAGCTAGACGTGCGGGACGTTACGGGCGACAAAGATGTCGAACTGAGCTTCGGGCAGCTTAACGTCGATGTGGGCAAGACCGAGCAGTACGCTCGCGTGGATGCATCCGTGAACAGCGGCCAGCTCGAAGCGTCTGCTTTCGCTGTTTCCAAGGGAGGGCTGTTCCGTTCCTTCGATCAAAAAGGGCCAGGAAGGTATCGCGTCCACGCTCACGTCGGGGCGGGTCAGCTGGAGCTTCGCTAGGAGGTCGCACCAGTCGATTTCGGCTGGCCGAAGAGGATCTCCAGCACCAGCAGGCTCGCGCCGACGACGATGGCGCTGTCCGCCAGATTGAACACCGGCCACTGATACTGCTTCACATAGAACAGCAGAAAATCCACGACGCGGCCGCTGGCCACGCGATCCCACAAATTTCCAACAGCCCCACCCAAGATCAGCGAAAACGCGATCCCGGTCATCGTCAGCGGGCGCGATTGTTTCCACAGCAGGACCGACACCACGATCATCGCTAGCACCGAGAAGCTGATCAGCATGGCCGTCTTCAGGTGCGACGGCGAATCGGCGAACAGGCTGAAGGCCGCGCCCGTGTTCTCGGTGTGCGTGATGCGGAAGAACCCAGGAATGATCTGGATGTGGGTGTACATGGCGATGTGCGCGGCGACGAGACTCTTTGTCCAGCGGTCGAGAAGCACGACGAAGAGTGCCAGAAGAAAATGAACGGCGCGCACGGAATGTTTGTTCATCAATCGAGTGGTCGTTTCCAAGTCTTCAGCTAACCCAAGGTTTTCTTAGCGAACTTCGCGAACCTTTGCGATCTTTAGCGGTTTAGGATTTTGAAAAAGTGTTGAACCGCTAAGGACGCGAAGAAAAGCCGCAAAGAACGCGAAGAAATGCTCAGGCGCCTCCAAGTTCTTTTAATACCGCGCTGCAGCGCTCGCAGACTGTGGGATAGTGCTTATCCTCGCCGACGTGCGTGGAGTAGTTCCAGCAGCGTTCGCACTTGATACCGTCGGCTTTTTTCACTTCCACATGCAGGCCGCTCGTGCCATTGCCCGAGCCTTGCGCCAGGTGCACTTGCGAGACGATGAACAGATAGCGCAGTTGGTCGGCGTAGCGCTGCAGGAGCGAATAGACAGGATCGGACGCGGTGATGGCGACCTGCGCTTCGAGTCCCGTGCCGATCAGCTTGTTGTTGCGCGCCGTCTCAAGAGCCTTCAGGACTTCATCACGCACCGAGCGCAGTGTGGTCCAGTCTTCGTCCGCCTTGGCGTTGGTGGAGGTAACGCCGCTGCCGAGAATGTCTGCCGCTGACGGGAATTGCGCGAGATGCACACTTTCTTCCCGTGAGGCAACTTTCGGCAGATACTGCCAGAGCTCTTCGCAGGTGAAGGTCATGATGGGGGCGAGCAGGCGCGTAAGCGCTTCACCGATGTGCCAGATGGCGGTTTGCGCGCTGCGTCGCGCCTTCGATTTCGGCGCGAAGATGTAGAGGCGATCCTTCAACACATCGAAATAGAAAGCGCTCAAGTCCACGATGCAGAAGTGATTCAGCCGGTGGTAGATCTTGTGAAAAGCAAATTCTTCGTACGCATTCCGCACGTCGGTCGCGAACGCAACCGTCTGCCGCAGCATGTATTGATCGAGCGCTTCCATCTGATCGTAGGGGACTGCGTCGGCCGCAGGATCGAAATCTCCCAGATTTCCCAGAATGTAGCGGAAGGTGTTGCGGATCTTCTTGTAATTCTCGCCCACGCGCTGCATGAGAGCTTCGGAGCCGACGACGTCTTCGCGGAAATCCACCGAACCGACCCAGAGACGTACGACTTCACCGCCCAGGCGGCTGGAGATATCGACCGGGTCGACGTCGTTGCCGCGCGACTTCGACATCGCCTGGCCCTTTTCGTCGAGCGTCCATCCTGGCGTGACCACGCCTTTGTACGGAGGAAACTGGCGAGTGCCCATGCCGCAGAGCAGGGAAGACTGGAACCATCCGCGGTACTGGTCGCCGCCTTCGAGGTACAGATCGGAAGGCCAGGGATAGCTGTGCTCCTCATCGATCAGGGCGAGATAGCTCGCGCCCGATTCAAGCCACACGTCGAAGATGTCGGTTTCTTTCTCGAACTTCGTGCCACCGCAGTGCGGACATTTCGTTCCATTGGGAAGGATCGTGTCGGATTCCGGAGTGAACCAGGCGTCCGCGCCGGATTTGCGGAATAGCTCGACAACTCTCTGGTTGACCGCCTGGTCGTTGAGCGGCTTGCCGCAACTCTCGCACAGGAAGACTGCGATGGGTACGCCCCACACGCGCTGCCGCGAGATGCACCAGTCGGGGCGCGTCTGGATCATGTTCGACAGACGCTCTTCGCCCCACGCAGGATCCCACTTCACTTTTTTGATTTCTTCCAGAGTGCGCGTGCGCAGAGTGTCGTTCTTGCCCTTACCGCCGGGCATGGGCGTCTCCATCGAGATGAACCACTGCTCGGTGGCGCGGAAGATCACCGGATTGTGGCAGCGCCAGCAATGTGGATACGAGTGCTCGGTCTTCTCGGTATGCAGCAGAGCGCCGCGCGACTTCACTAAATCGATGATCGGCTGGTTCGCGTCCCAGACTCGTTTGCCGGTGTACTCAGGCAAGCCGTTGCGCAGGATGCCTTTTTCGTCGACGTTGCTGGTTGCGTCGAGGCCGTATTTCATGCCAGTGATGAAGTCCTCGGCGCCGTGCGAGGGTGCGGTGTGCACTACGCCGGTGCCGGTGTCCATGGTGACGTAGTCGGCGAGCACGCCGAGAACTTTGCGATCGAGAAATGGATGCTGGAAGTTCAGGCGTTCGAGCTTGCGCCCTGGAAAATGTGCCAAGGGTCTCGGATCGGCCAGGTTACACTTCGCCGTCACTTCGTTAGCCAGCTTCGACGCGACAATGTAGACCTCACCTCCTGATTCGAGCGCGACGTACTCTTCGTCGGGATGAAACGCCACTGCCATCGAAGCGGGAAGCGTCCAGGGAGTCGTGGTCCAGATGATCGTCGAAACTTTCTTTCCAGAGAGCGCAGCGTCAATCGCGCTCGCATCGTCAAGGAGCTGATACTTCACCCAGACTGTGCTGCTGGTGTGGTTCTCATATTCGACTTCGGCCTCGGCGAGCGCGGTCTCATCATGCATGCACCAATAGACGGCGCGGAGGCCTTTGTAGACGAATCCGTTTTCGTAAAACGAAAAGAACGTCGATAGCACGACCGACTCATACTGCGGATTCATGGTCGCATAGGGACGGTCAAATCTTCCGAACACACCGATGCGCTTGAACTGTATGCGTTGCAAGTCGAGATATTTCTGCGCATACTTGCGGCACTCCGCGCGCACCGCCGAGGGCGCCATCTGCAGTTTCTTGCCCCCGAGCTCCTTGTCGACTCTGATCTCGATCGGCAAGCCGTGGCAGTCCCAACCGGGGACGTACGGGGCGTCGAACCCGGCCATGGTTTTTGATTTGACGATGAAATCCTTGAGGCATTTATTCATCGCCGTGCCCATGTGGATGGGACCGCTGGTATAGGGCGGACCGTCATGCAGAATGTATTGCGTCGCGCCCTTGCGCGCCTGCCGGATGCGGTCATAGATCCGCATCTGTTCCCAGCGTTCCAGCGTTTTGGGCTCGTTCTGGGGCAGGTTGGCCTTCATGGGGAAGGCAGTTTTCGGCAGATTGATCGTCTTCTTCAGATCGAGTGGCACTCAGTAACATCTCCCAAATGATTGAATCTTTTCATTATAGGGAGCGCGGCGGGGAACGTCCACGCGACCGGCACGGACGTAACCCAGCCTAAGTACCCCTCAGGAAGTGCATGTCCATTCGGGAGCCAGACCGCCCAACGAAATGCACTGTAACAACCGGCAAAGTCGAGTTACAATCTGATGCAGGAAACGGAACTCCGACGGAAAGTGTCGTGGGAACCCGGGGCGGTTTGCACACACAAAATCCGGTCGGATTATAAGCAACTTGTGGAAGGTGTCGCTCATCTGTTGTAAGAGGCAGGGTTTAGAATAGTTTAGTTCGATTTTTTCCGCGCGGGCGCAGCAACGAACTCCGAACTGGAATTATGGGATCCGAACAACTTAATCCGAATGGCCCCGGACCTGAGCCGGAGCTGCACCTGCTCATCACCGACAAGCAGTTCGAAGAACCGCTGTACCGCTCCCTGTTTCGCGAACTCGACGAGTTTTTCTTTCCCAAGAAACTTCCGCCACTGAAACTTGAGTCGAAGCCTGAGCCCGTTAAAGACATCTGGGGCTTCTACTCCTATTGGAAGGCTGGAGCTCTGGGCGTTGCCGGGTATTACGGTCTTATAGGGCTGGCCGTTGTGCTCGCAGTAGTCGTCGGACGACGTGTCGTAACTGCAGCGACCACTCCGAAGGTCACGATGACGCTGATCTCTCCGGATGATCTGCCGCCACTGAAGCCGGCGAAGACGCAGGTCGGAGGCGGCGGAGGCGGCGGTGATCGCGACGTGCTGCAGGCCAGCAAGGGCCGACTTCCCAAGCTCTCGATGGAGCAGATTACGCCACCAGCAGCAGTCATTCGAATTCAGAATCCGAAGCTGGCGGTTGAGCCCACGATCGTGGTTCCGCCACAGGTGCAGCTGGCGTCGAACAACATGCCGAATCTGGGCGATCCCATGTCGCATGCCATTCTGCCCTCGAACGGAACGGGTTCGGGCAGCGGCATCGGTGAAGGATCAGGCGGCGGCGTAGGAAAAGGCAAGGGCCCTGGATTCGGTCCGGGAGAAGGTGGCGGCACGGGCGGAGGCATCTTCCGTGTGGGAGCTGGAGTTTCGCCGCCGAGAGTGATTTATCAGCCTGAGCCGGAGTTCTCTGAAGAAGCGCGCAAGGCCAAGTTCCAGGGGATCTGCACGCTGGCACTGGTGGTTGGAGTCGACGGCCGCCCCAGTCAAATTCGGGTGCAGTCCAGCTTGGGCATGGGCCTCGACGAAAAGGCGATTGAAGCCGTCAAGAATTGGAAATTTGAGCCGGCAATGAAAGATGGGCATCCAGTGCCGGTGGCGATTGCAGTGGAAGTGGATTTTCATCTGTACTGAGGAAATCGCTCAGGGGCCAAGGCCCGAGTGTATCGAGCACCTGAGCGGCACGGTTAAAGCCGTGCCCTACCCAAAACCATTCGCTCTCCCTCAAACCACTTGGGAATATAGCTGATCGCGAGATTGTGTGGGGACGCCTTCGGCTGTCCGTCGCCCGAAGGGCGACTGTTTTGCCAGTGCGGCTGCCATGAAAGCAGTTCCTTCCCTGGTCGATATCACCGCCATCCCAGCACTGAATTTCCCGTGCACCGGGCAAAAACGGCCGCTGGCACGGCCGGACAGCCGACGGGCGGCTGTCTCCACAAAATTGTTCAGATCTTTCGGAGCGGCTCACTTGCGTTAGGAGTCTACTCTGCGCAGGATGGCGTAGTGTCCTTCCCATCTCTTGCTGAAACCCAGTCGCTCATAGATCGCGATGGCGCGTGAGTTGTCACTTCTGACGTGCAGGAAAGGTCTCTCGCCGCGTTCGCGGATCGAGCGCATAACCTCAGTCATCAACGCCGCGGCATAGCCTTTCCCCAAGTGATCGGGATGCGTACATACCGCGCTGACCTCGGTATGGCCTGGCACCTTCATGCGTTCTCCGGCCATCGCGACCAGCTTGCCGCCGTCGCGAATACCGACGTAGTAACCCAACTCATGAGTGCGCGGGCCGAAGGGGCCGGGTTTGGTGAGGGCTGTGAGCTCCAGCATCTCGGGAGAATCGCTGGCGCCGAGTTCGACGATTTGCGGAGAAGCACCAGAACTGGGAGTGACATGGCTGTTCTCGCAAACCATCTGCAACAGCGGGGCCCCGCCGACGTACTCCCAGCCGGGTTGTAGGTCGTATGGGTGATCGAGGAAGACGGCGGCTGTCCCGCTCGAACCTGCCAGCCGAGCGAGAGATGCGTAGCCTTCATCGTTGGGTTGGTCGAAGGCGCAAAGGGAAGTGACTTCCCGCACGAATCTTCGAGCGCTGTCGCAGGACTCGGCGAAATGGGCTTGCCGCGTGGTCAACGTCTGCCAGATGACATTTTTGAGTGGATGCATGTCGAAGTACTGCTGCTTTGGATTTCGCTGTACTTGATAAAGACACACTAATTTCGGCGATTGCGAGAATGCTATCCGAATCTTGCAGAAAAATTCGTCGCGCGCCCCGGCACGTTCCCCTTCGCTACGCTCAGGGTCGCGGGGCGGACGAAGGCGTCCGCCCCTACGCAACCGAATTCAATCTTGGTTATTCCTTCAGGTCGACATGCTCGACGTTTTCGATGGGCAGGCCCAGGAATCGTTGTCCCAGGCGCCGAAACTTTTCGGTCGAGTCGGTGGCGAAGAACTTCAGGCGCGGCGCGGAACGGCGTTCTTCCGCGGAGGCAGCAGAATCGGGCAAGAGCTCTTCGAAGTGGGCAGACACTGCGCGCGCGGTCGATTCGGCGGAATCCACGATGCTGACGTGAGCCGGGGCCACGCGGCGCAGCAGAGGCTTTAGAAGCGGATAGTGCGTGCAGCCGAGCACCATTGTGTCAGCATCGTGAAAACCGTCCGCAAAAGTTTCGGTGAGGTAGATGCGCGCCACCTGTTCGGTGACCGAATGCTCAACCCATCCCTCCTCGACGAGCGGGACGAGCAAGGGGCAGGCTTTCTCGCGCGCCTGCAAGCCTCGGTTCTCGAGAGCTTTTCGATAGGCGTGGCTGCTTACGGTGGCCTCGGTTCCGAGGACGACGACTTTGCGATTTTTTGTGGCGGAGGATGCGGCCTCAGCGCCGGGTTCGACGACTCCCACCACCGGGACACGGGCCGCCGTGCAGATTCTGTCGAGCGCCAGAGCGGTCGCGGTGTTGCAGGCGATCACCAGCAACTGCGCGCCCTGGGATTCGAGAAAATGTGAGGCCTCGACTGCGTAGCGCGCGACGGTTTCGACTGATTTGGAGCCGTAGGGAAGGCGGGCGGTGTCGCCGAAGTAGGAGTACTGGGCACCGGGCACGAGCTCAAGTAAAGCTTTAAGGACGGTCAGACCGCCGAAGCCTGAATCAAAGACCCCGATTGTGGGACGACGAGGGCTCATGGCTCTCCATCATACGGCAATCGGTTCTGCTCGCTACGGTGACAAAAATGGAACCTTGAGAGGACCCAATGTGCATAGCAGGCGTCATCTGGAATAAATTGGCTGAATGAGAATCCTTCACCCCAAGGCACTCTGCATTCTTACACTCCTGGTGTCTCCGAATTCGTTTCAAGCACAAACTTCCCCGGAAAGAATTGTCATCGACGCCCACGCGCCTGGGCATCCGTTTCCTCATTTTTGGGAGCAGACATTCGGTTCGGGACGCGCGATCCTGACGCTGCGCGAGAGCTATCGCAGCGATCTGCGCGAGGTGAAGAAAGTCACGGAATTCCGCTATGTGCGATTCCACAATATTTTGCATGACGAAGTTGGCGTTTACGACGAAGATGAGCAGGGGAATCCGATGTACAACTTCTCCTACGTCGATCAGATTTATGACGGGCTGCTGGCAAATGGCGTGCGGCCGTTTGTGGAGATCAGCTTCATGCCAAAGAAGTTGGCGGTGCGGCAGGATGTGCACCCGTTCTGGTACAAGCAGATCGTCGCGCCGCCCAAGGATTATGTGAAGTGGGATGGGCTGATGCGGGCGCTGGCGGAGCACTTGATCGAGCGATACGGAATTGATGAGGTCGCGCAGTGGTACTTCGAGGTGTGGAACGAGCCGAACATCGATTTCTGGACGGGGGATCCGAAGCAGGCTACCTACTTCGAGCTTTACGATCACACGGCGCGCGTGCTGAAGGCGGTGAATTCGCGGCTGCGGGTCGGAGGTCCAGCTACCTCGTCCGCGCACTGGGTGGATGATTTCATTCGGCACGCGGCAGCGGAAAACGTCCCGGTAGATTTCGTATCGAGCCACAGCTACGGAGACGATACGGTCGAGGATTTGTTCGGGACGCACGAGGACATCCCTATGGATCAGCGGGTCTGCCGGTCGATCAAGAAAGTGCACGATCAGATCGCGGCGTCGGCTCGTCCCAACTTGCCGTTGATGTGGACAGAGTGGAATGTACCATCGTTCGGACCGCTACACGCGCGCGATACGGAGTATGTCGGGGCTGCGCTCGCGGACGACATTCGCCAGTGTGATGGGCTGGTGAACATGATGTCCTTCTGGACGTTCAGCGACGTGTTCGAGGAGAACGGTCCGAAACGCGAGCCCTTCGACGGCGGCTTCGGGCTGATGGCCATGGGCGGGATCAAGAAGCCGAGCTACACGGGATTCGCGGTGTTGCACAAACTGGGACAGGAGAGGATTGCGCAGGACGCTTCGAATGTCCTGGTGACACGCGGGGTCGATGGAAAGCTGATTATCGCCGCGTGGAACCTCGTGGACCCGGACCGGAAGGGGAGTGCAGAGAGCATTGAGTTCGATATCAGTGGAGTGGCGGCGAATGCCGTAGTGCGTGTTACTCGCGCGGATGCTGAGCATGGAAACACGCTCGATGCGTACAAGCGGATGGGGAGCCCGACTTATCCGACGAGGAAGCAGGTCGCTGAAATCAATCGGGTCGCGGAGGAATCCAAGCCATCGGAAGCGCACTTGACGGCGGGGAAGATCAAGCTCGAGGTGCCGGTGAATGGGATCGTGGTGCTGGAGGTGAAATAGATTCACCACAGAGGGCACAGAGGTTCACAGAGGAGAAAACGGCACGGGCCTATTTTGATCGCACTGCTTCCACCAGCCTTGTTGCCGACGAACCCGCAACGCCGCAGCAGGGGCCCGGCGGGATTGGCGCTCCGTGCGGGCAGGTGCGCGGATGGCCTAGGAAGGTGCAGATCTTGTCGGTTGCTTCGGGTGAAAGGATGTGCTCGAACTTGCAGGCTTGCTCTTCGATTTCAGTCTCGCTGTCCATGGCCAGGCTATCGGTGAAGAGGCGCTCGGCGAGGCGGTGACGGCGGATAATATTGCCCGCGCGCTCGCGTCCGCGCGGCGTCAGTTCCACGATGAGCGTTCCGTCTCCCAAGGACGCGGCGACAGGCTTCAACGCCTCGTGGCATGGATTCACAAACGGCTTGTGATCGTGCGCCTCCGGTGGATGCGGCGCGGAAACGACGAGCCCAAGCTCAATCATCTTCTCGATTGCCAGACTGACGGGAAGAGCGCCGTGCACTTCCATGCGCTCGACCTCGGCGATCTCGCCGTTTTCGGCGAGCACCCAGAGCTCTTCCAGAACTTCATCCAGTTGCTCTTCATCCGCCATGGAAAAGATTTCTTGCGAAGCGATCTTCCCGTGGTGAAGCTCAATGCGGCGGTCGGCGAGCCGGGCGACGACGGGGTCGTGGGTGACCATCACGATGGTGCGGCCTTGCTGGTGGAACTCGCGCAGCAGACGGAGGACAATCTCTTCATTCTGCGCATCGAGATTTCCGGTCGGTTCGTCAGCGAGAATGATCCTGGGATCGTTGATCAGCGCCCGCGCAATGCACACGCGCTGCTGTTCGCCGCCCGAGAGTTGCGAAGGCAGATGATGCGCTCGATCTCCCAGCCCGACGCGCGTCAAGGCATCGACAGCTTCCTTCTGATCGGTCATGCTGTGGAAATACTGCGCCAGCATGACGTTTTCGACGGCGGTGAGGAAGGGAATCAGGTGAAACTGCTGGAAGATGAATCCGATTTTCTCGGCGCGGACGCGATTCAATTCGGCGGCGGAAATACCGGCTACGTTCTGGCCATCGAGCCAGATTTCTCCCGAGGAAGGACGGTCGAGGCATCCGATCAAGTTGACGAGGCTTGATTTTCCCGAGCCAGATGGCCCCATGATTGAGAGCCATTCGCCCTGAGCGACGTGCAACGAGATGTGATCGAGCGCGTGAATCGAGCCGGAGGCGTTGTCCTTGCCCGTGCCGTTGCCCGCTTCTTTGGCAGGGTAGAGTTTGGTGACATCCTTGATCTGAATCATTTCACTCGCCCCTCAGTATGACCGCAGGCTGTACGCGCCGCAACAGAGAGATCGGAAGAATCGCGGAAATCAGGGTTACTGCCATACTACCTGCTAGAACGATCGGCAGCACACCCAGGCGAGGCACGACTGGAGCGTGGAAGTTCGCGCGGCCGATCCAGGCGGCGATGCCGATCCCGACTAGAAATCCGATGAGGGCGCCGGTCGCGCCCAGCGCGGCAGCCTCGGCGGCGAAGAATCCGTTGAGCACACGTTCGGAAGCTCCCAGAGCCTTCATGATGGCGAAGTCGCGCCGGCGGTCGAAGACCCATCCCATGAGCGTGGAGAGCACGCAGAGTGCAGCGGTGAGAATAATCAGGGCGGCGGCGGCCAGCAACGTGGCCCGCGTCTTGCCCAGGACTCGCGCCTCGCCTTCCATAATCTGGCGCACCGGTCGGACATCGGCGGCGGGAATCGCCTGCGCCAGCTGGTTCATGACTGCGGCAACTTCGGCTGGAGAACCGCTGGCGGCGACTTCAACGGTGGAAGGCTGTACGCCGGTCCAAGAGACGAAGTCGGCGAGCGAAACATAGATGCGGCTGTCCTCTGCGGCACCCGTCTGCACAGTACCGGCGGGGGCGACGTGCAATGTGCGTCCCTGGAAGGTGAGGTCGAAGGGTTGATTCTTTGGAGAGACCAAGGGGAGCGCGCGCACGCCAACCAAAGCTGGGTGCCCTACTTCTCCCTGACTTGGGGAGAGGTGGGGATTTTCTGTTGTGGGCCACGCGCTCACCGACCACCAACGATCCAACTGTTTCACGCGATCAAAGTCGACACCGGCGACCACGATGGGCTGGCCGTCAGCGCTTCGGGCCACAACTAATCCGAACGGCGCTGCGATGCCGCGTCCTGCGAGCGCGGAATCGACTTGAGAGAGAGTTCCGGCGGGAAGGGAAGCGGCGTCTTTTCCGACCAGGATGATGTTCGCTCCGTAGTTCCGAAACTCGCGCTGAAGCTTAGCCTGCACGTCGACGTACAGGTTGAGCATTGCGGTGGCGACGGCGGCGGCGACTACGATGGCGAACAAAGCTGAAGCCGCCCGCCCGCGGCGCAGGACTGCAGCACGCACCAGCATGCGCAAAAGCATCGAGGTGTGCGGAGCATGCGCGCGGGTCGCCGCGAGATCTCGCGCATGATGGGACATGGGCGCGCTCACAGTTCACCTCGCAATGCGAACACCGGATCGAGGCTGACAGCGCGCCGGATGGCCATCGCGCTTCCGGCAAAGGTTACGATTACGGCGATGGCAAGAATCACCGGCAAGAGCACAGGAGAAATCGAAATCTCCGAATTGAAGATGGAATGACCGATCTGATGCGCCAGGGCCGAGCCAATTCCAAAACCGACGGCACCCCCGATCAAGGCCATTAGCGCTGCTTCGGCGAAAAACACCGAGGCGACGGCAAGTTTCCCGGCGCCCAGGGCCTTCATCAATCCGACCTCGGCGCGGCGCTCGAAGATGGCGGTCGCCATGGCGGCGGATACGGCGAGTCCCGATGCAAACAAGGCCGCGAGCGTAATCAGGAAGATCAGTCCTTCGATGCGGGTCAGCATCGCACCTTCGTTTTGCGCCACCTGGCGGATCTGTTCAGCTTGCGAGTGCGACATCGCCTCGGTCAACTGCAAGGCAATGGCTTGCGGGTACGGCGTGCAATACCAGCGGTCGTAAATCGCGCCCGACAAGCTCTTGGGGTCGCGTCGAGCGAATGCATCTTCCGGCTTGGTGAGGGCGCTGACGTAGACACGCTTCACGGCGTCGGGCTTGCCGAGAATTTGTTGTGCCATGTTGAGCGGAGCAACTACTTCGTCATCCTCGGCGCCGCCGGAGGAGAGAATCCCGCTCACGTGAATTTGCCGACCGGAGAGTGTAATCGTATCGCCGGGCTTCTGGTTGAGCTTCGCCGCCAACCTTTCGCCGATGAGAACATCCTGCGAATTGTCGTCCGGCCAGGCGCCCGAGACCTTCCACCACGGGTAAAGGCTCTTGACTCCCGTGACGAAGTTTTCATTTCCGTAGGAAATCTTCTTCGCGAAGTACGTTCCGGTAAGCGTGACGTCCTGCGGTTTTCCATCATGCTGAATCGCAGCGCTCACGGGAAGGATAGGCGCGAATCCGACGATGTTGTTGTGCCAGAAGGTTCCCTTGATCTTGGGGAGATCGGCTTCGCTGAGGAATGCGCCGTCGGTCGGCGGTTTCAAATTGATTCCGCCGATTTCCAGGTCGAGAGAGTCTTCCTGCGGCGTGACGACCAGGTTGGCGCCAATGGTCCGTAGTTCGCGATTGATCTTGTCGCCGATATCGGTGGCGACGGCGATCATGGCCGTGGCTACGGTAACACCAAGCGTAATGGCAGCGCCGGCCAGGACTTTGCGCCGCTTCTGGCGCCGGAAGGATTCGTATACGAGTCGAACGAACATCGGCTATTGTTGCGCGAACATGCGGCTTCCGGCCGCGATGTCGGCCTCCTGGATGATGATCGCATCGGCGGTCTGCAAGGCTTTCAGCGGCACCGGGTTGCATCCACCCGCCGTGCCTACTGACTGCGGATTGATGGGAGCAGCGCAGTTTTTGCAGATCACGCCGTTACCTTTCTTGTAGAAGCCCACCGCGCCGCAGATTTCGCAGGCATCGAATACCGTAGCGATCTTGCCGTCGGGCTTCTGGTAGAGCCAGAAGCGGACCGGGGTTCCATTCTCCTTAGCCTGGTAGCGGTGCAGATCGCCGTCAGCGACCTGCGAGAGCGGGATCTTTATCTCGCCGTTGGTGAAAGCGACTTCCGCAGCGGGAGACAGCGCGCTCACGTTCTTGGTGTAGACGAATTCCAGCGTGACCATGGCGATGAGCAGAAAAGAGAAGGTGTAGACCGATCCCATCCAGAGGCGCTCGCGGCGGGCCGTCCACGCTGCCTTGCGGCGCGCTGCCGCGGAGACCGATGGATCGAGAATCGGCGCGCGACGCTTGGCTTCGAAGAGCACCATCAGGGCGGCCATGGCGAAGATGGTGACAAAGAAGAACCAGTCGTTGCTGACGATGGGGCCGATAATGGCCATCTCGCGTTTCGAGGAGGGGAGGAACCCGGCCTCGGAGAGCTCGTGCAAACCGGAGATGACGAGCTGTGCGGCGACCAGGAACATGATCGCGGTCGTGACACGAAAGAATTTCTGGAGGTTGACGCGGACGCTGCCCTTGACGAAGATCACACCGAAGGCGATCGCTGCCATGAGGCCGAGCAGGGTTCCGAGGAAGCTCATCAGTTCTGTGGAGTTCAGGCTGACGCCGGCCAGGATGAGTACCGTTTCTGCGCCCTCGCGCAGCACCATCAGGAAGATGAAAATGAACAGGCCGAACCAGGCATCGTTGCCCGCCAGCAGGCCGACCTTTCCTTCGATCTCGCCCTTCATCTTTCGGCCGGTCTTCATCATAAAAACGACCATGGTCACGACAAAGAAAGCAGCGACCAACTGAACCCATCCTTCGAAGACGTCTTCGTTCAGGTGGGCGCGGGAGATCACGATTGCGACTCCGATGCTGCCCAGAAAAGCTGCGCCGAGGGCGGCGTAGACGGTCTTGCGCAGTTGCGCGCGCCCGATCTTGGTCAGGTAGGCAAGCGTGATGCCGACGATCAGCGCCGCCTCGACCCCCTCGCGCAGGGTAATGATGAAAGCCTGTAACATGCCGCTAGGTCTCGTTCCTTCCTGAACTTAAACTCTTTCGATGGTGCTGGGACCGACGGGGCTTCCAGCGGTGCCAAGAGCCATGGAAAGAGCGGATTTCAGGCCATTATGATTTTGAAAATGAATTTCAATTTCAACTTCAAGGATATGCTTTGGCGGGCGAAACCGTCAATCCGGACGCTCACAACCCGACGTGATCAGGATCACACGGTAAGATTTCCCACCTGAACGGGGATGGGGTGCAGCGGGGGCTTAGTTTCGCCATCCACGAGTGAGTTTGGTAACTGAGCTACGGGCTGACTATCCAGAAATTGGCCGGAGACCAAGTCGCATGCGATGCCACCGCAGAGTAGACTACTCGCCGAGGTCGAACATGAAGGCAAGAGCAGTCCAGCGTGTGGTTACTACAGTGGCGGTAGTGCTGGTTGGAATCTGCAATTCGTTCTCTCAATCAAATCAGTCCAATGGAATTTCGAGTTCAGAAATCAATGCTAAGCCTTTGCTGTTGGAAAAGAGTGAAGGAGAGTTGCGGACTCGCCGCATTCACACTGATGGCAGCGTTCCCGCTTCCTCCCAATTCATGCTGAAGGTCAGCCCGAAAAACAACGGCTCTCAGCATCTGGTAGCGGGAACGGAGGAACTTTCCCCGGGAGCGGCCATTCAGAAGCACAGGCACTTGGCCCAGGATGAAATCCTGCTGATCCAGAGCGGAACGGCTCATGTCTGGCTCGGCGATCAGGAGCGCGATCTGCATGCGCGGGGGACTTGTGTTCATCCCGGCGAATACATGGGTAAGTGCGAAGAACATTGGCACTGAGTCGATCAGCCTGACTTTCATTTTCTCGGCGCCCGGATTCGAAGATACGATGCGATGCAATTCCGTGTCAGCCGGTGAGACACCCACCCATATCACGCCAGAGCAGCAACGAGACTGCTGCGCACCTGGGGCATGCCGAATACGCGAGCAGGCCAGAACCGCCCAAGAAATAAGCAAACAGGCGCGGCTACCCATCAGTGCAGTGGCCACGTGGAAGCCACGTCCAGTAAAAGGATCTCTTTCGAGTTTGACGCGACGATTGATCACCGAGTCAACGGGTCTGTCGCGAGTGCTGGTTTCAAATGGGGGAGTGTAATGGGTACAAAGCGGCAAGAACGCAGAGCTATGGGATTAGCGGTTTTGTTTCTCTTCGCCTGGTATGGTTTCGCGCAGGCACAGAAAGAAACGTCAAAGACGCAAATCGTTCTCCTGGGTACGGGAACCCCTGCGCCGGATCCTGAGCATTCCGGGCCGTCTACAGCCATCGTCGTCAACGGTACTGCGTATCTCGTTGATTTTGGAACTGGGGTTGTCAGGCAGGCTGCGGCTGCTCGCAAGAAAGGTGTCCGAGGATTGGAACCAGTAAATCTCAGGATCGGCTTTCTGACCCACCTCCATTCCGATCACACGCTCGGTTTCCCCGGACCTGATTCTGACGCCTTGGGTCGTGGGAAGGAAGGAACCACTTGAGGTTTATGGGCCTCCAGGAACCAGCGCGATGGCCGAGCAGATCCTCAAGGCCTACGAGGCTGACATCAATATCAGAACGGAAGTTAAGAGCAAGACGGGGGACCCGGAACATTCCAGCACTGCCGGGTACAAAGTGAACGTGCACGAGATCCTGCCCGGCGTCGTTTACAAGGACCAAAATGTGATGGTCACGGCGTTTGCCGTACATCACGGCAAGTGGGCTCATGCCTACGGCTATCGATTCGAGACCCCGGACCGGACCATCGTAATCTCGGGGGACACCAGTTCAGACACCGCAATTGTGGATAACTGCCACGGATGTGACGTGCTGATTCATGAAGTGTACACACAAGCGTCGTTCGACATGGTCTCTCCGGAGTGGAAGCAATACCGATTGGCGTATCACACGTCCTCGAAAGAGCTGGCCGAGATTGCCACCAAAGCGAAGCCCGGGTTGCTGGTCCTTTACCATCGAGCGAATCCAGGCTGTGATCAAGCGCGCAGCGAAGACTGCCGCCAGGCAGGAAATGAAGAGCAATTGCTAAGGGAGGTTCGTCAAGGCTACAGCGGCAAAGTCGCTGCCGGGCATGATTTAGATATTTACTGATCCTAATCTGAGTCTGGATATTGTTAGGAATAGAATTCCGCTGAATTCGATGTTCAGCGGTCGAGCAGTCAACCCCAGGGCAGATAACGCTCGTGTTGAGCTGGAGCGGGCGCAAACAAACCCCACGGGGGAAACCGTGCAAGCTGGTGACAAGGGAACTGCCCGCGCTCGGTTGCGACACGTGTCAGGCCGACTCTATTTGTACTTCGAGTGCCTGTGCGTCGGCGTCGCAGGCCTCACCGTGTTAGCCGCTAAGCGCACATCGTCGTTTGTGAACACCGCAAAAAGGAACGGTTGTGATTCGAGGAAATGAGCCAGGTCGCGCAACGTCAGACCAAGAGACGTCAGCCGGTCCTCATCAACGAAAATCTGGCCGTTTTCCGGTTCGAAGGACGTAATCAGCTGCTTCGCCTCTGGATCAAACTTCTCGTGCAACAGGTCTACGAGCGATGGTGCCAAGTGCCGGCGATCCGGAGACGATGGTTCCGATGGCATGCCATGGTCCGCGGTCACCGCGAGGAGATAGTCATTACCAACCTTTGCTTCTAGCACACTAAGCATGCGCTTCAACTGACGATCCATCTCGCCGAGCGTGACGCGCAGCTCGTCCGAATCTGGACCGTACTTGTGACCCACGAAATCCGCGCCTTTGTAGTTCAGCAGAATGAGATCTGGAACGTTGTCTTCGCCCAGGGGCTCTCGCTCCATCATCGCGGCCATCGCATCGGCTTCGAATGCTGGAAACAGAGCCGAATATCGCACCGCCTGGGTCGAGTCGATTTTGTGACCCATCCACTCCCCGCTCGCTGGCCACAGTGTTTTCGCATTGCGATCCTTCAGATAGGCAGGCAGCCGGAAACAGTTGGGGTTTGTGGTCCAGTTGCCCGTCTCCTGATCGTAGCTTGCGAGAACGACTGGCGCTCCACTCAACTGACACGCTCCATGCCCTGCGAGCGGCGTCGCCGCCCGGTCAATGCTGCCCTGTGCCAATATGATCGCGCGACCAGTGGTCTCCAGTTGCCAGACGTCAGCCAGCGTCAATGCCATCAGGTCTTGCGGCGTTCCTCCAGCAAAAGAGTCGTGGCGTCGCCGCAGCGTGCGGTCGTACACGCTGACCCCTGTGATTCCGTGCACGCGAGGATCGGCTCCGGTTGAGAGCGTCGAGTGCCCAACGGCTGTGTTGGTCGGAAGAAAGTTAACCCGCGCCTGAGTGAACCAGGCACTACGCTGGCGCAGGGCGGTGAGCGTTGGCATGGACACGGCGTAGCGATCGAAGTAATCCCGGCGCATGCCATCCAAGACGAGCAGCATGACCACTCGTGGTCGAGAAAAACCCGTGCGTAAGACCGGTAATACACGGCCTGTCGTCGTGGGGGGCATCTGCACTCCAAGCGCAGCCGCAAGGGTTGGCGCAACGTCCTGCTGCACGGCCGGAGTCGAGTACCTTCCCGTTCTTACCGCGGGGCCCGCAAACATCAGCGGAATCGCTACGTCATACGTCCACGGCGAACCGTGCATGTATGCCACGTCAGCCCGCGTGATGAAGTCGCCTTCGCGCGGCACAATCAGGAGTTGGCCGGTTCGTCCCGGGAAGTATGCCCGAGCAAACATTTCCAAGAAGCGCTGTCGCGTCGCAAGGGTAGTTGCATCGGCTGGTGCCGCACGCGGGATCCGAGGTGTGTTGCTCCCAATCGATCGCTTGACCTGCTGGCTCGATACGGTCGAAGTCATCGCGACCAGGGTCAGGATGATAGCGACGAGCACTTTTGGCTGATTAAAGATTGTTCAGCTCCGCGCTGATCTTAGTTCCGTCAACAAAGATCTCGCAAGTGCCGTGTAACGAGCTTGTGCCAGAGACGCTGGCCATCCCCGCCGCCGCATTCCGGGTGGGTGGTCGGCACGCCGGATGTGACTGGGAATGCGCTCTCAGCCCTGACTTGCTCAATCTCGCCTCGAACCCAGAAATCTTTAGTTAGGGGTCATGTATGCCATTGCCTGGGGGCTACTCTCGGGCTGCGGGCTCGAAACGGCTCCGTGAGAGATAGCTCTTGGGAAGGTCAAAATCGCCACCCCTTCGACTTCGCTCAGGCCAGGCTCTGTCTTCGCAAGAAACGCGGAGACAAGGGTGGGGCACCCGACGCTTTATGAGATCCCTTTAGTGGCCAAGGATGGTCAGCATGCTGGGCACATTGCCGCTAGCCGAGTCTGTCTCTTCCTGAGGGGCGCGGCGCAGGACCGGCGCCCGGGGATCGTCGTCTTCTCCGTGGCGCCGCAACTGCAGGGGAGCCTGGAGAGAGAGGAGCCGGGACTTGATGTCCTGAAACTCGTTGGTATCGACGACGTAGTCCCTGCGGTCGGGAAGGAACGTGGAGATTTCCGATTGCAGGCGGCGAATGCGATCTTCGGTCTGCGGATAGTTCGCGAACCCGTGAGCCACTTGCTTGTGGAAGGGCAGTTTGCTGACAAAATTATAGCCGGGAATCTTCGCGTACATTGCGGCGCGGCTCGCCTCCATGGCATGCAGTTTCTCAAGCGCGGACAGCAAGGCCTCCGGGTCGTAGCCGGCGGAGTACGCGTATTCGATGCCGAGCAGGTCGGCTTCATACTCGGAATCGCGGCTGAACTTCTTCACCGACAGAGGACCGGCTACGCCGCCGGCATCTTCCAGAAATATGCCCACAGGGCCAGCCAACAAAGCAAGAGAACCCGTGAAGTTGTACATGTCTTTGCGTGTGAGGGCGCGCGTGGCGTGGCGGGCCGCGACGTGGGCGATCTCGTGGGCCATGACGCCGGCGAGTTCCGCTTCACTCTCCGCGGCGAAGATGAGAGCGCTATCTACGTAGAGAAATCCGCCAGGAAGTCCGTAGGCGCGCGGAATCTCGCTGGAATCGATCAGTCTTACGGTAAATGGAACCTCGGCGTCAGAGTTGCGCACGATCTTTTGCGCCAGGCGATTCACGTAGTCATTGAGGACGGGGTCGTTGACGATCCTGGAATAGCGGTCGAACGAGGCGGCCAGGCTTTCTCCCAGTTGGTGCTCCCGCTTGAGGGAGTAGATGTTGAATCCGTGGCCGATGCCGCGGTGACCGATGCGGTTGACGTCGTATTTCGCAATCTTCTTCGGGTCTTCCGGGCTCGGATCGTCGCGACGGGCAGGATCCTTTTGTTCCGCAGCGGTAGCAGAGTTCTCGTCGCTGTCAGGGGGTGGCGTCTGCGCTTTAGCGCAAACGGCTCCGATGAGCACGGCTAATATGCAAACAAGGTGGAATAGAGTTTCTCCGCGGCGGCTTACATCGAGAGAAGAACAGGATCGCATGGGGCCCACCCCCTGGAGGAGGGAAGCATTCTACAACGATTGAGCAATTTTGCGGCCGAAAAAAATCGGCCAGATGGCTTAATTGTCGGGGCTTTTGGGGGAGTCCGAGGTCATAAGCGCTTTAAGAAAGCATTGGCGTTGGCGACTTGTGGGAAAAGTCTTTCCTCTGCCTGAAATTCGGGGGAGTGGACGCATCGGCGGCTGCCACGGAGCTTCACGGGATGCTTCAGGTGGAGCATCTCGTGGTAGACGATGTATTCCAGCACGTATCGCGGTATGCCAGGATGGTCGAAGATGCGGCTGATAATAATGGCGTTGTGGGCGGGGTCGTAGTGGCCCAGAATGCGGCGGGTCTTGGTCTGGCTCCAGCTCATGCGGGGACGGGCCATCAAGCCATGGAAGAAGCGAGTGTTCAGGTCTTCGAAGATCGTGTCGAGATCGTAGAAGTGGCCGCGCGGGGAGCGCAGCAGCTTGCGGCCACGCATCTGGCGGACCAGATGGGCCTTACGGACGATTTCGTGGCTGGCGACGTACTTGCGGTAACGCGCGGCGTGGCCGCGATCGATGGGGTGGCGGTACATCTTCGCCAGAAGGATATGAGCGATGGCCTTCAGAACCGGCTCGGGGGCGCCCTCCAACAGGTCTGAGAGGCGGACCAGCAGGCGTCCGTTCCGCAGGCGGATGGTGTTGTTGACGTTGGCGAAGGGAAAGAACTCGATTTTCAGTTCGGGCAGGGAAGTGCCGGGGCGGAGCTCGGTGTAAGTCTCCTGGAAAATTTCGAGGACGCCGGGGCGCACGGTGAGGTTAGGTTAGCACGGGGAAGGCAGGCGTCAGCCGCCGGGCTAAGAACCTTCACCACAGAGGACACAGAGAACACAGAGGAAACCTGCAAAGGTCTCGCCTATTCTGGGCTGACTCCGGTTCCCTTGGAGGGATCCTTGACCAGCTTCTTATGCTTCGCCAGTTCCTCTTGATCGTCCAGCAGCTTGCGATGATCTTCGGTGGAGCTGTCTACGGTTTCGATTGCGTTATTCAGGACAAACTCGTATTGCTGCGATTCGGCGGGAGGGACGTTTGCCGCGTCTTTCAAGGCGCGGAGCTTGGCCTGGAATTCGGTATCTGCTTCGACGATGAGTTTCAGCGGCTTGCGAATGTCGTTCTTGCGGTCAACGTAGGTGTCGATGTTGTCGTTCAGTTCATCGTAGAGGAGTTGGAAATCGTCGAGAAGGTCGTGAGTCTGCCTGGCACGATCTTTGGTCTTGGGATCGGTTCTGATCTCTTCCAATTTGACGAGCCGCGAGCGGGCAAACTGCAAGTAGAGTGGCAAGCGCAATTTCGGCTCCCAGCTGGTGTCGCGTACCTGCTTGATTTCTTCTTGCGTGAGGGGATCGCGGTGTCGCTGCGCTACTGACGAGTTTGGAGCCAACAACAGAAGAAAAAGTCCGCAAAAGAAAAGGGGGATTTTCATTTGGCACCTTTGGGAAACATGGCGAGGAGCAGATCGTCGCGCACGCGCTCGAGGCGCTTGATCGCTTCTTGTAGCGGGCCCTGTTCCTCGCGGCCGACCACGTGGAGCAAATCATTCAATTTGCGCGTCATAGAGCGAACGGCGATTTCGGTCTGTTTTTGATGCTTATTGGACTGAAGGGAGTAATCGCGCGCGAGTTCCGTGAAAGCGACCACCTCAGTCAAGCTGGTCTTTGCGTTCTCGATGTCGTCGGTTGTGTATTGTTTGTCAGCCGCGTTCAGCTGTTTCTCGGCGATCTCCAGGCAGATCTTGGCCTTGTCGGCGACATTCGCTGAGGAAATACGAGCCTTCAGTTCTTCTACCGTGGGTTCTGTTTTCGCCTCTGCCATGGCTCCGACAAGGACTACAGCGAGCAGGACGCCCGATACTCGAAGCCGGAGTCTTACGCCGAGGGTCCGACGGCATAGATGTTGAGCCTCACGGAGCCAGGGAGCCGCATTCGCGGGCGAAGACACAGCCTGCCGCAAGCCGACCACCCACCCTGCTGAAACATGCACCCCAAGCATGGCTCGATATCCACCGCTCACTTTTTCGGTTCGAGGGCTATCAATCGATGTTTCGCCTGCCACTCCTGATCAGGATACTTCCCGTTCGCCCCTTCGAGGAAGAGGTGATAGTTCGCTGCCGCCTGTTTGACATTTCGCAGATTGTCATAGGCAGAAGCGCGGAGGAAATATGTGATCGGAATCTCCGGCAGAAATTTCACACGAGCATCGAGCGCCTTGAGCGCCAAAGCATAGTCCTTGTTCTCGCTGGCCGCAAAGGCGAGGTCGCCATAGGCTTCTCCCCAGTCTGGCTTCAACTTCACGGTCGTGAGAAATTCCTGCTGGGCGTCCGCAAACTTTTTCTGCCGGAGCAGACTCTGTCCGAGCCCGCGATGGAGTTCCGCATCGTCGGGATGCGCGGAGAGGAGCGCGCGATATTGGGTTCCGGCCTTCTCAGGTTTTCCAGCGGTGGTGTAGAGCTCAGCGAGATCGCGTTGCACGGAAACATCGGATGGCGCCAGGTGGGCGGCGGTCTCGAGTTCGGCGATGGCGTCATCAGTCTTGCTGTCGGCGGCAAGGACGCGGCCCAACTGCATGTGGGCGGCGGCGAGCTCTGGATGCGCGGCGACGAGTTTTCGTAACTCGGCGGCAGCCTCGGGGAAACGCCGGCCGCGCATGTAGATGTTGGCGAGCCCCGTGATCGCATCGGACGATGCGGGATCAATGGCGGCGGCTTGTTTGTATTCGCTCTCGGCGTCGGAGAATTGGTTCTGTTTCTCCAGCAAGAGTCCGGCGGCCAGGCGCGGTTCCGGATCTTTGGGCTGCAACGTCGCTGCCTGGCGGTATGCGGCGACTGCTTCGTCCGGTTTGGTGGCTTCGAGCACGTGCGCCAGTGAGATCCAGGCGCGCGCTTTGCCTTCGGCAACTCGGCTTGTGGGCTTCAGTTGCGTGGCCGCGCGCAGGAATTGCTCGGCATCCGGCTGGCCGCTTTTGGCGAGCTGCAGGCCTAAGTTCAGATTCGATTCGAAAACGTCTGGCTTGGCGGCGACGGATTTACGGTAGGCGGCGATGGAGTCGTCGGTCCTGCCGAGCGCATTTTCGACGAATCCGAGATCAAACCAGGCGACGTAATTGTTGGGATCCG
The DNA here is from genome assembly GCA_963743105.1 of Terriglobia bacterium. Lineage (GTDB taxonomy): Bacteria > Acidobacteriota > Terriglobia > Terriglobales > Acidobacteriaceae > Sulfotelmatobacter. Next base: position 189,114 of record CAVUOS010000013.1, on the reverse strand, counting down.
TATCGAGTGCTTTTTGCAGCAGCAGCTCGGCTTCGGCGTAGTTCTTGGCCTGAATAAGCCCTTCAGCCTTGGTGAGTTCGGGCGAGGCGGACTCTTCCTCGGCAACCGTAGTGCGGCGGGTGCTCTTGCGGTTTGTCTTTTGGCTCGACGAGGAATCTTGGTACTGAGTGGAGGTGTAGTGCGCTGCGACAGCGATCCGGGCCTGAGAGTCCGCTGCAAAACCAACCGCATAACCACAAAGCACACGAAGGTACACGAAGGACCCGCAAAGCAAGATCGGTACAACTTTTCGGTTATGACCGGGCATTCCCACGCGATGCTCCATTGCCATTCAGCACTGGCGCCAGATATTTGCCCGTGTACGAACCGGGCAATTTGGCGATCGCCTCCGGGGGGCCGACGCCGACTATTTTTCCGCCGCGATTACCGCCCTCGGGGCCCAGATCAATGACCCAGTCGGCGGTCTTGATGACTTCCAGATTGTGCTCGATGACGACAATCGAGCCCCCTGCATCAATCAGACGGCGAAAGGCGGCGAGGAGTTTGCTGACGTCGTCAAAATGCAGGCCGGTTGTGGGCTCATCGAAGATGTAGAGCAGGCGCCGCTTTGTCTTTTCGCCATTGGACCTACCGGCTTCGCGTGTGGCCGGCTGCAGGTGGGCGGCCAGCTTCATGCGCTGGGCCTCACCGCCGGAGAGTGTCGTGGCCGATTGCCCGAGGCGCAAGTATCCCAGGCCGACTTCTTCGAGCGACCGCAACTTTTCGGTAACCTTGGGAACTTCGGCAAAGAACTTCAGGGCTTCTTTGACGGTGAGGTTCAGAACCTCATGGATATTTTTCCCGCGATATCGGACGTCAAGTACCTGTGGCTTGTAACGGGTGCCCTTGCATTCTTCGCAAATCAGTTCGACGTCGGCCAGGAACTGCATTTCGACGGTGACCGTACCGTCCCCCTGACAGACCTCGCAACGTCCGCCGGGAATGTTGAAGGAGAAATGTCCGGCACTAAAGCCGCGCTTCTTCGCTTCGGGCAGGGAAGCGAAGAGGTCGCGAATGGCGTCGAAGGCCTTGATGTAGGTCACCGGATTGGAGCGTGGCGTGCGGCCGATCGGAGACTGATCGACGAGGACGGCTTCGTCGACGTACTGATCGCCTTCCAAGGTTTCCCAGGTTGCGGAGCTGGTAGCAGCTGCGCCGTTGCCCGGCTGCTGTTTGGCCTGCGCGAGGGCCTTGTAGATGACTTGATGGAGCAGCGTGGACTTGCCGGAACCTGAGACACCGGTAATCGCAACAAGCATGCCAAGCGGAATGTTGATATCGACGTTCTTCAGATTATTGGCGCGGACTCCTTTTACCTTGATCTGCTGCGAGCCTGGTTTGCGCCGCGTGGCTGGCAGTTGAATGCGCAGGTCTTGCGACAGGTAGCGCCCGGTCAGGGAAGCGGGATTGTGCAGGATCTCGTCGTAGGTTCCACCGGCGATCAGTTTGCCGCCATTTTCGCCCGCGCCGGGGCCGAGGTCGAGAATGCGATCGGCGGCTTTCATGATGTCGGGATCGTGCTCGACGACCAGGATCGTGTTTCCCAGGTCGCGCAGGTCGTGAAGAATCTTGACCAGTCGGTGGGTGTCGCGCGGGTGCAGGCCGATGGAGGGCTCGTCGAGGACGTAGAGCGTGCCGACCAGGCGCGAACCTAGCGAAGTCGCGAGTTGAATCCGCTGGGCTTCTCCGCCGGAAAGGGTGGAAGAGAGACGGTCGAGCGTCAGGTACTCGAGGCCGACGTCGTTCAGGAAGCGCAGGCGCTCGCGGATCTCTTGCAGGAGCTTGTCGGCGATTTCTGCCTCTGCGGGGCTCAACTTCACCTGATCGAAGAACTTCAGGGCATCTTCGACGGTGAGCGAGCAGATCTCGCACAGGTTGCGGCCCTGAATCTTGACTTGGCGAGCTTCCATGCGAAGGCGATTTCCGTTGCACTCGGAGCAGGTGGAATACCCGCGGTAGCGGCTCAGGAAGACGCGAACGTGGAGCTTGTATTTTTTGCGCTCCAGATGGTTGAAGAATCCCCGAACGCCGAGGAATTTGCCTTCGCCATTGAGGATGAGGTTGCGGTGCTCTTCGGCGAGATCGATCCACGCCATGTCCAGCGGAATTCCGGCCGCTTTGGCATAACGCTTCAGGTCAGTAAATAGCGGACGATACTTGGGTTTGGTCCAGGGCTCGATCGCGCCTTCGGCCAGGGATTTCAGCTTGTCGGGAATGACGAGGTCGAGATCGAAGTCGATGGTGTTGCCGAAGCCCTGGCACTTGGGACAGGCGCCGTAGGGGTTATTGAAGGAGAAGAGACGAGGCTCGGGCTCTTCATAGCGGATGTTGCAGAACTTGCACTCGAAGCGCCGAGCAAAACGAAGTTGGCGGCCGATAGTACTCTGGTCGCCTGGGACTTCGAAAATGACTTCTCCAGATTCGCGGTAGGCGGTTTCAATCGCATCCACGACACGAGTGCGGGAGTCGGCCGAGACCGCGAGACGGTCGACCAGCATGAACACTGATTCCGCGAAATTGACGTCGAGCAGAGACTCGGGAGTTGAGAACTCATATATCTGCCCACCCTGATACAGGCGGTTGAAGCCTGCCTTTCGTAAGTCGAAGAGGCGAGTCTTCAAGGCGTCGGATAGCGGTTCATTTGCGGTGGCCTTGGCCGTGGACTTCTTCGATTTTGCGGAACGCGCTGTCTTCTCGGCAGGTTGCGGAGCGGTCATGCCGGCTCTCTGCAGCGGGAACAGAACCTGCAATCTGGTTCCCGATTCCATGGCTTGAATGACGTCGGCGATCTCGTCCACCGTGTCTTTCCTGACCTCGCGACCGCAGTTGATGCAGTAGGTGCGACCGACGCGGGCAAAAAGAAGGCGCAGGTAGTCGTAAATCTCGGTGGCAGTCGCAACCGTGGAGCGGGGATTTCTGGTCGTATTTTTCTGGCGTATCGCGACGGCTGGGGCAATGCCGTCAATTGTGTCGGCGTCGGGCTTCTCAATGCGTTCCAGGAACTGGCGCGCGTAGGCAGAGAGCGACTCGACGTACCTCCGCTGGCCCTCGGCGTAGATGGTATCGAAGGCGAGCGACGACTTGCCCGACCCCGACACTCCCGTGACCACCGTCAGGGTGTTGTGAAGAACCTCAATGTCGACATTCTTGAGGTTGTGGACGCGGGCGCCGCGTATAACGATGCTATCTGTCTGCGTCGAATTCGAAGACATCAATCTGGCCGAAGCCCCACCGGGGGACGAGCGCAAGCGCCCAGGGACCTCCGGAGGGCACACTGAATCCTTCTATTATAAGGGATAGTTCGCTGGGACGTCGCAGTCCGAGGTTATCAGGATCCAAGCTGAGGTGGGCGCACGCTCCCCTTTACTGCGTTCAGGTCACGGGGCGGACGAAGGCGTCCGCCTCTACACAAACCAGTCGTGCCCAACCGCCGCAGTTCGCAATGCTACTGATACCGCTACTTGATGCCGATGTAGACATCCATTTGCAGATTTTGCGGATCCTTCGCGCGTTCGTCGTAGATTTCGAAATCCGCTTTGTACTGACGATCTCCTCCCACTGCGGTTTTCGGCAGGGAATTGATCTTCATCCAAAGCTCGGGCACTACCTTCGGAGATGGGCCTTTCTCTGAAAGGAAGACGGCGAACTTCTGCGCCGGTATCTTTTTTGCGACCATACCCGCGGGGACCTCGGCATCAGAGGTGACACGCGCCCCGAGAATGTATGTGTATGCCCCGTTGTGATCGCTGGCGTAGTCCGTATAGACGGCCACAATGTTCTGATCGGCTTTGTTCGGGATCTTCGCCAGCAGGCCTTCCTGGAACAGACGTCCCCACGTTTTTCCGATGGCGCCTTCCTGAGTCATCTCTTTGGCGTTGGTTGTGCGAGCGGAAATTCCAATCACCGTGAAACTTTCTTTCTCGACAACTTTAGAATTCATGCTTGCATCTCCCAGACTGAGGCTGGCCAACGGCAGGAGCGAAATCATAAAGCATACGGTTCGCATGTGTACTCCTCGGTGGTTGGGTCGCTCGAGTTGGATCACAACTTGTTCAGAAACTCCGTGATGTCAGGAGCGGTCCAATCGACTGCCCCGATGAACTTGCGCCGCATTACGCCGTTGCGGTCGATGATGTAGGTCTCGGGAAACTTGAAGGTGCCGTAAAGCGCGTTGCTCTTCTGGCCGGCATCACGCACCGTGAGCAGGTTGACGTTGTGTTCTTTGATGAACTGGAGATAGGCGCCCTGGTCTACGTCTACACTGACCGCGAGGACCGTAATTCCTTTCGCCTTCATCCGCCGCTGCATTTCTACCAGAGAGGGCATCTCTTCTACGCACGGCGGGCACCACGTGGCCCAGAAGTTCAGCACGACGATTTGTCCGCGAAAGTCGCTGAGTCTTACGGAGCGGTCGGAGTCCTGGACGGTGAATTCGGGTGCGCTGGTGCCAATGCGGGGCGGCCGCGAGCCGCTATAGCAGGCGGGAAGCGCGGCCAGGATGAGTAAGGCTAAAGGTAGTGAGGTGCGATGGGGCCGGCGTTGCACCCGGATATAATAATGGATTCGCGCGCGAGGGAAGAGCAGAGCTCTCGTTTCCGCCTTGAGTCTCCTCTCTCTTGAATGACTGTGAACGAACGGTTGACTATGCCGGTGACGGAAATATCTGGGAAGCCTGAAATTTCGGTGATTATCCCTGCGCGCAACGAGGAGGCAAGTCTCGGGGCCTGCCTGGAGTCCCTGGTTTCGCAATCAGGCGTGGAATTCGAAATCATCGTGGTCAACGATCATTCGACGGACCGCACTCGCGAGATCGCGGCATCGTTCCCCGGAGTTCGCGTGATCGAGGCAGGAGCCCTTCCTCAGGGGTGGACGGGGAAGAACAACGCCGTCGCCTGTGGTGCGCGGGAGGCTCGCAGCGAATGGCTGCTATTCACGGACGCAGATACGGTTCATCTGCCGGGCTCACTGGGGAGGTCACTGGCGGAGGCCAAAGAGCACAAAGCCGAGATGCTGTCGTATTCTCCGGAACAGATTGCTGTCACGTTCTGGGAGATGGCGGTCTTGCCCGTTGTTTTCGCGGAACTGGCGCGGCAGTATCCGCCGTCGAAGGTTAGCGACCCGGCATCACCAATTGCGGCGGCGAATGGTCAGTTCATCCTGATCCGGCGGGAAACGTACGAAGCGGTTGGCGGGCATGCGGCGGTCGCGGGAGACATTCTTGAAGATGTGGCGCTGGCGCGGCGGGTGAAGGGCTCGGGACGGAAGGTGTGGTTTCGCTACGCCGCCGATGCGGTTCGCACGCGCATGTACCGGAGTTTCGAGCAGCTCCGCGAAGGTTGGACTAAGAATTTGGCGCTGCTGTTTCCGAGGCCCGGCGAATTGGCAGGGAAGACTCTGGCATTGTGGACAACCGCTTGGGCGATCTTGGTGCTGCCGATACTTGCCGAGCTGGCTGTAACGTTCCCCCCGGATCAGCCGCTTCTGCGATCGCCGGCGCTCTCTCTCATAGGCAGCATCGTTCATTCGTGGCTAGGCGCCTTCTTGATGCTGCCGCTCATTTCTCTGCCTGAGCGGCTCAGAAACTCAAATTTCACATGGGATCGAAATGCTCTTGGCGCTTGGTTCGGCATGCCAATGTTTGCGTACCTGCTTCTGCGCTCGAAGAGAATGCATGAGAAGGGAACTGTCGGCTGGAAAGGCCGCACCTACGGGAGCACACAGGAGAAGTCGAACGAAACCGTGCCCAATCAAAACCACGAGATGATAATGAAGACGCCACGAGTCCTGATTTTGCTTATGTCGCTCGCAATCGCTGCCGGTCATGTCCCACTACACGCGCAAGTCAGTGAGGATCCGCGGTTCACCAACACCATGATCGAACCGGGTCACAGCCTGGGGCCGCTGAAACTTGGGGACTCGCAGGACCGGGCTCTCGAATTGTTCCCCAAGAAGGACATCGATCAGGAGTGGGAGGATGCTTGCGGGTCGACGATTGATTGGACGGACTCCAATAATCCCGAGGGGCATGGCGAGGTCTTCATACGGGTGAAGAAGGGGAAAGTGTTTCAGATCGAATCGTCGACTACCCGGTTTCATACGGCCGAGGACATCAGTACGTTCGATCCGCCGGAGAAGGTTGAGAAATCGTACAAGGACCTGCGCGCGTGGGTGCTGCTGACGCCACCCTCGCCGGCTTTGGGATCTCGTCCGCCGGTGTTCTGGATCGATAAGAGGAAAGGGATTGCATTTGAACTCGCCTACGATGTCCAGCATCACAAGCGTTACGTTTACAAGGTCATCGTGTTCGAGCCGAACAAGACCTTCTGCCCGGAGCAGGAGACGGTGAATTCTTTGAAGTGGCAATCCATGGATCCATATGCCGTGGAGCCTCCCAAGGAATTGAGCCCTGAGTTTCCACGGAATTGAGTCGTGAACCCGAACGCGGCCGACGGTCGTCAAATAAGCGAGATTGAGTGGTATCTGACGTTAATTCTGGTTTCAGACTATGGTCTATCTCACCCGCAAAGCTGAGTTTTCCGCCTCTCACTACTACCACAGCCCGGAATTCAGCCCGGAAGAGAACCGGCGCATCTTCGGAAAATGCAACAATCCGAACGGGCATGGGCACAACTACACGCTGGAAGTCACGGTGAAAGGCGACGTGGATCCGCGGTCGGGGTTCGTGGTCGATTTGAAACAACTGAAAGAGATGATGCATCGCGAAGTGCTCGACGCCATGGATCACCGTTTTTTGAATAAGGAAGTGCCGGAGTTCATGACGAAGATTCCGACTACCGAGAATATTGCGATCGCCGTGTGGCAACGGTTGCAGCCGAAATTGCAGCAGGCGCAGTTGCACCGGGTGCGGGTGTACGAGACGCCGGATCTGTTTGTGGATTTCTATGGAGAGGAGTAAGGGACGAATTATCGACTTTCGATTGCCCGATTGAAAAATCTTCGGCGTGCAGCTTTTAAGATTCGGCAATCGGCGATCAATCAATCGAAAATTCTATGAAAGCTCACCTCACACGCCGCTATCTCTTCTCCGCGTCGCACCGTCTGCATAGTCCGGAAATGTCCGCCGCTGAGAATCTGGCGACTTACGGGAAATGTAACAATCCGCACGGCCACGGTCATAACTATGCCCTCGAAGTTACCGTCAGCGGCACGGTGGACGCGACGACCGGGATGGTCTGCGATCTGGTCGATCTCGACCATCGTGTGGAAAGGGAAGTGCTCTCGCGCTACCACTTGGAGAATTTGAATACGAAACAAGAATTTGCAGTAACAGTTCCTACCACGGAAAATCTATGTATAGAGATCTTCGAAATATTGCAGCGAACCTTCGGGCACGCTCATCTGGAACGGGTGAGACTAGAGGAGACGATGATGAACTCGTTTGAATATACGGGCAACAACGGAGCGCCGCGGTAACGGGAAGAACCCGATGAAAACTATTCCAGCCGAAAAGTCGAAAGAAGCACCTACTCTGACCAGCGCCAGTTACGAAGAACTGATGCGTGAAGTCCTGGTGCGCTTGGGTGAGGATCCGGCGCGCGAAGGCCTCGCGTCCACGCCCGAGCGTGTGCACAAGGCAATGAAATATCTGACCAAGGGCTATCAGGAGGATCCTGAAGCTTTGCTCAAAGGTGCGCTGTTCACGGTCAGCTATGACGAGATGGTTATCGTCAAAGACATCGAGATGTTCAGCCTGTGCGAGCATCATATGCTGCCGTTTTTTGGGAAAGTGCATGTGGCGTATATCCCGAATGGGCGGGTGATCGGGCTGAGTAAGATTCCGCGTCTGATCGAATTGTTCTCGAGGCGTCTGCAGATTCAGGAGCGTCTGACTACGCAGATCGCAGAGACGATTCAGAAGGTCATCGAACCGCAGGGAGTGGGCGTAGTGATCGAGGCCCGGCATCTCTGCATGATGATGCGCGGCGTCGAGAAGCAACACTCGGCGGCGGTTACCAGTTCGATGCTGGGGTGCTTCCGGAATGAGGAAGAGACGCGGGGAGAATTCCTGTCTCTGATTCGGCAGCGCCCGAACGGGATGTGATACTGAGTTGGTATTGACGAGTCTTGGTAAACCGACGATCATGAGTCCCCACCATGATTGCCTCCGTCTTCATCGGTACAAGCGTGGATGGCTTCATCGCCCGTCCCAACGGGGCGCTCGACTTCCTTCCCGAAGGCGGTGGCGAGCCGCACGGATACCACGAATTCTTTGCCAGCGTCGATGCGCTAGTGATCGGCCGCAAAACGTTTGAGACTGTGCTGGCGTTTCCGGAGTGGCCGTATGGGGACAAGAGGGTCATCGTTTTAAGCAGTCAGGCATTGGATTTGTCGAAGGTTCCTGCGGGACGGGTTGAGCAGATGCAAGGATCTCCGCGGGATATTTTTTCGCAGCTTGAGCGTCGCGGGATTCGGCACATCTATGTGGACGGAGGAGTGACCATTCAGAGATTCCTCCGTGAAGGGCTGATTCAGCGGTTGGTTATTACTCGCGTACCGGTTCTCATTGGCCAGGGGACTCCACTGTTTGGGGCGTTGCCGGGGGATATCCGGTTGGAGCATGTGCAGACTCAGCAATACGGGAGCGGGTTGGTGAAGACGGAGTATCGGGTCTTGCCGTGAGGCTCAGGCTACGGCACGCTCCCCTTCGCTGCGCTCGGGGGGGCCGCGGCGGGGACCCTTCGACTTCGCTCAGGGCAGGCTGCGTCCGGCCCTCAACGCAAACGCTCGCTTCGCTCGCTGGACGGCCGAAGGCGGCCGTCCCCACACAACCCCAGCGATGGGGTGCGCAATACGATGAGTCGAACGTCACCATCGCGCAGAATTGCCGGGCAAACGGCGCTGGTCACCGGGGCTAGCCGCGGGATTGGACTTGCCGTCGCACGGGCACTGGCTGGCGAAGGCTGTAATTTGATTTTGACTAGCCGTGACGAAAAGAGTTTACAGAAAATCTGTAGGGAACTGTCGCGTAAGAATGTGCGGGTTCTGACGCACTCCTGTGATGTGCGCGATCCGTATTCTGTCGATGATTTCTTCCGCTCGATCCGACGCGAATTTCGCCGGCTCGACATCCTGATTAACAACGCGGGCATCGCTCATGCGAATCTCACAGTGGACAAGCTTCCATTTCCGGTGTGGAAGGATGTTCTGGCTACGAATCTGGACGGCACGTTCCTGATCACACAAGCTGCGCTGGCCTTGATTCCTCGCGGAGGAACCATCGTTAACAATCTGTCGATCGCCGCTACGCGAGTCTTCGCTGGGTCGGCTGCCTACAATGCCTCGAAGCACGCGGGGTTGGGTCTTACGAATACACTGCGCGAGGAACTTAGACCGAAAGGCATCCGGGTGATCGGCCTTTTGCCGGGAGCTACTGACACCGATATCTGGAAGACCCTGTGGCCGCTAGCTCCGCGGAAGAAGATGATGTCCGCCGAAACTGTGGCGAAAGTTGTGGTCGGAGCCATTACTTTGCCGTCGAACGCGACCGTAGAAACGCTGGAGATTCTCCCCAGCAGTGGGGCCCTTTAAAGCCAGAGGCTATTCCTCGGGAGCGCGGGCATGCTCCCCTTCGCTGCGCTCAGGGCAGGGTGCGTCCGCCCATACACAAACGCTCGCTTCGCTCGCGGGACGGCCGAAAGCGGCCGTCCCGACAAAATCCCGCTAGGGGCCGACTAGGCTAGTGAGCCGGTTGTTGAGGCCCATCAAGACGCAGACGACCCGGCCTGTGCCGAGAGGAGCACAGGCGGGGGAACCAGTGACGCTGCCGCCGATCTTCTTCCATCCCGCCCAGAGCGAGCCATTCCAGACGTCGGCATAGAACGCATTGTCGGTCACAACGGTGGCGCCACAGACTAGCAAGCCGGCAGCTTGGGAGGTACAACCGGCGTTGTCATTGACGGTGCCGTTCATGCCGCCGTAGCCGCCCCAACGGGCTAGGGCCCAGGCTCCTCCGAAAAAGCGATTGCCATAAATGCTGGAGGCGTATCCCTTGGCGAAGCAGACGACGTTGCCGTTTTGATTCATCGAAGTGCAATCGGGCTGGGCGCCAGCGATGCCTCCGAGGTTGAGGAAGCCTTCCCAAGCTCCGTTGGCGTAACGGTTTACCTCAGTTGCACCGGCCTTCGTGAATACGGAACAGATTACGCCGCTGTTGTCGTCAGTGGTGCAACTCGGTTGGGAGATGGCTGTAGTAGTGAGATTCGCGATGGCGGTCCATCTCGTGCCGTTGTAGCGCGTATAGGCAAGACCTCCGGCAGCATTGCGGGCGACACAGAGCACCTCGCCGACGATGTAGTTAGCGCAGCTCGGTGCCGAGTGCAGCGCCGCTGTGACTTGCTTCGGCGTGCTCCAGGTGGTGCCGTTGAAGAGTGCCCACTGTAGTTTGCCGTTGGTGGCGGTAGCCGCGCAGATCACGTTGCCGTTTCCATCGCTGGTGCAACTGGCGTCGGAGCTTACGGCCCCAGCCAGAGTGGTCCACTTGCCCCAGGAGGTCCCGTTAAATTCGTTGACCATGACGGTGTAGGTTCCGCTACGAACGGCGCACACGACATGGCTGGTTGAAACTTCCGCGCAGGATGGCGTACCCACGGCGGTGGACGTGCCAGTTGAAATGAATTTTCCCCAAACAGCCCAAGCGGAAGTGGTCAGGCCCAGACAGGCGGGCAAAAGAAGCAAAGAGATCAGGAGACGTTTCAAGGGAGCTCCTCTTTCGAATGGAGTCTTGGTGTGGGGAGGGGCAGCCGCAGAATTATACAACGTGTTTGCTGTCACGACGCTGCTCCAGCGCTGGCAGCTAGAGGCTTCCGTCGCTATACTGGCTCTATATGTCTGGGGTTCGCGAACAAACTGCGCAGAAGACTTTTTACCTAGAGACGTTTGGTTGCCAGATGAACGTCCACGACTCGGAAAAGGTCGTGGGGACGCTGGTACAGGAAGGCTATCGGCAGGTGGAGACCGTCGAGCAGGCCGACCTCATCCTCTACAACACGTGTTCTATCCGCGACAAGGCGGAACAGAAAGTTTTCCATCGTCTGGCGGATTTCAAGAAACTCCAGGCGCAAGGAAAGAAATTCGGAGTGCTGGGATGCGTGGCGCAGCAGGAAGGCGAGAAGATTTTTGAGCGCGCGCCGCATGTGTCGCTGGTCTGCGGCTCGGCATCGTATCGAAACCTGCCCAGCATGCTGGTGCAGCTTGAAGCAGGGAAGTCCCCTGCCGCTTCCACGACGCCGGTTCGCATCACGGGACTCGATGACCGCCAGACCGACGAGTGCTTCGAAACTGAATTCACCGCCCGGACGAACCCGCATCGCGGGTACATCACCATCATTGAAGGATGTGACAAGTTTTGCGCCTATTGCGTGGTACCGTTTACGCGCGGAAAAGAGCGCAGCCGGACATCGGAATCGGTACTGGCGGAAGCGCGGCAAATGGCAGATTTGGGATACACGGAGATCCAACTGCTTGGGCAAAACGTGAATTCTTATCGAGATCCCACCGGAAGGAGGTCATTTGCGGAGTTGCTGTCTGCGGTCGGCGAGGTTCCAGGGATCAGGCGGGTGCGGTTCACCACCTCGCATCCACGCGACTTTGGGCGCGACATTGTGGAGGCCATCGAGGCCGTGCCCACGCTGTGTGATCACGTACATCTGCCCGTCCAGAGCGGGTCTTCGCGTGTCCTGGATGCGATGCAGCGGCTATACCGGCGCGACGAGTACATGGAGCGCATCAGTTGGATGAAGACCGCAAAGCGGGAAATCAGCATTACAACCGATGTGATTGTGGGTTTCCCGGGAGAGGCTGAGTCGGATTTTTCTGAAACTCTGAATTTGCTCGACGAGGTCGGGTACGACGCCGTGTTCTCGTTCAAGTACTCGCCGCGGCCGAACACACCGGCGTTGAGTCTGGATGATGCCGTTTCGGAAGAGGAGAAATCCCGACGTCTGGAAGTGCTGATGGCGAAGCAGCGTGAAATTCAGATAGCTCGCTACAAGAAATATGTTGGCGAACAACTTGAAGTAATGGTTGAAGGCAGGAACCTGTCGCGTGGGCAGTGGATCGGCCGCACCTCGCAGAACAAGACACTCAATTTCACGGCGGGAGCCGCAGGCGAACTGAAGCTGGGAAGCTACGTCCCGGTGCTGGTCACCGCAAGTTTTCCCAACAGTCTGGTAGGCGAACTGGTAATGTAGTCGCAATCGGAGGTCACGATGGAAGTGGAGATGACAATTCGCGGTCTGATTATGGATCCGGTAAGCAATATGCCCATCGTGATCTTGAAGGATGTTGGCGGCGAGTCGGTTCTGCCGATCTGGGTCGGAGTTTATGAAGCGAACGCCATCGCACTGGAGATGGAGAAGGTATCGACGCCGCGGCCCATGACCCACGATCTGATCAAAAATGTACTGACTGGGCTCGAGACGCAGGTGCACAAGGTCGTCGTGACCGAATTGAAGGAAGACACGTTTTACGCCGTGATCTGGCTGGAGCGCAGCGGCGAAGTGATCAGCATCGATTCGCGACCTTCGGACGCCCTCGCATTGGCGTTGCGGGTGGATTGTCCAATCTTCGTGGAAGAGACCGTTTTGAAGACCTCAAAACTGGCAGCCAATATGTCGGACCGGGTCACGAGCGAGGAGCTTCGCAAGTGGCTCGAGGGGCTGAATGACGAGGATTTGGGGAAGTACAAGATGTAGACGGTCGTTCCTCGCCCCCTAAATCTACCCAACACAAACAAGTGAACCGAGCGGTCACAGTTTGGTGCGGTATCCTCTTTACTTTACATAATACCTGTTATCGGACATTGAGTTTAGGGCGGCGCGGCTTCGCTTTGCACCGGCGGTCCTCCCGCGTGAGTAAGCCCACGCTCACGTGTTCACTGCACGACTTGAGTCACGGATGCTGAACTGCTTTTGATATTCGAATCTCCCTTGTAGATCACCTTGACGACTGTCGACCCTGCCGGCAAGGACGATGAGGTCAGCGTCGCCTTGCCATTCGTGAGCTGGATTGTTCCGAGGACTGCGTTCCCTGCCTTGAACGTGACCGGCCCGGTGGCCTTGACGGTGGGCGATGTGATTGTCGCCGTGAACGTGACTTCCTGGCCGACGATAGATGGATTAGGTGAGGAAGTCAGCGTCGCCTTGCTTGTGGTTTGGTTGACAACCTGAGTGAGCACGGGTGACGTGCTGCCCACGTTGTTGGCGTCGCCCTGATACACGGCGGTGAGTGGAAAGGCTTGGACGTTGAGATTCGACTTAATGAGGGTTGCAACACCGCTGCTATTCAGGGTGGCGGTGCCGATGCTGTTGGTCCCCCAGGTGAAGGAGACTTTTCCGGTGGGAGTCGAGCCTCCGTTGTTGGTGACGGTAGCTGTGAAGGTCACCGTCTGGCCGTACGTGGACGGGTTCAAGCTGGAGGCGAGCATGGTCGAGGTGGGAGATTTCGTCGTGGAGTTGACGACCTGCTTTAGCCCGGCCGAAGTGCTGGTGGCGAAGTTGGAATCGCCGGCATAAGTGGCGGTGATGGTGTAGGTGCCCACGCCTAGCGACGATGTAGCGAGTGTAGCCACTCCGCTGTTGAGTGATGAGGTGCCGAGGATGGCGGATCCGTTGTGGAAAGTCACGGTCTCGCCGTTGGGCGGAGGCCCGGAACTAGAGGAGACTGTGGCGGTAAAGGCAATCGTTTGGCCGACGAAAGAAGGATTGGGAGAAGACCTGATAGCGGTAGTCGTGGAGAGTCTGCCAGAGCTAGTGTCGTTTAAGAGAACACCGATGACACCTGGCTTGCTACCGTTGCATAGTCCGCCGTCCGGCGCGCAGTTCGCCACCGCAATGTCTGGCTGACCGTCATCATTGAAGTCGGCCACAGCCAGGCCCACCGAATACCAGCCTCCCGAGCTGTAGCTGATCGGTGTCTGAAAAGTTCCGTCACCATTTCCTAACAGCACGACAACGGAAGCGTTCGCTTCGCACGTATACTGACCCGAATTGCAGACCGAGACGACAACGTCGACCTTAGAGTCTTTGTTAAAGTCTCCGATCGCCAAGCTGGAGACATATTTCTGTCCGACCCCGTATGTAATCACCGGGCGGAAGGATCCATCGCCATTTCCAATTAGGACTCCTAATCCCACGTTACCTTGTCCGTTCGCTACGAGTATGTCAGGTTTGCCGTCGCCATTGACGTCAGCAATCGCAGGAACCAGCGTACGGCCGCCCGAATCGTAGGTAACGGGAGACTGAAACGTACCATCGCCGTTGCCCAGCAATACTGCGACCGCACCGTCACCGCTGCAGTTGGCGTTCGCGCAGAGGTTGCCGATCACGAGGTCCTGCTTGTTGTCACCGTTAAGGTCCGCGACAGTTAACGCCCAGGCTCCAAACCCACCCGAGTTGTAGGTTAGGACGCGCTGGAATGTGCCATCGCCATTTCCGAGCAGAATGCCAAAGAGTCCGCAGGGAGATCCGGTAATAGGCGAGCAATCGGCGACAACGATGTCCACATTACCGTCCGCATTTAAGTCTGCGGTTCCCAGAGAATAAGGGAAAGTGCCTCCCGAATCGTAGACAACTGGAGACTGAAAAGAACCATCGCCCTTTCCCAGAAACACGGCGAGGCCCCCCGCATCACTATTGCTGCCGAACATAAGTCCCGAAACTATGACATCCGGCTTGCCATCGGAGTTCACATCCGCCGCGATAAGGTTGGTGGGAATAATCCCGTTGGTGCCAAGGGAGAGGACTGGTTTGAAGGTACCGTCGCCATTTCCGAGCGAAACGCCGATTAGTTGATCTCCCTCTGTCATGACCAAGTCCAGCACACCATCGCCGTTGAAGTCGGCGGTGGCTACCGCCCATCCACCGAGGCCGCCCATTTGATAGGGAACGACAGGCAGAAATGTCAGGGGTCCGGGAGCAGCGAAGGTTGTATCTCCTTTCGCCAGCGGACGCTTGGTACCAGCACTTCGTGACGGCAGGTCACGTCCGGACTGCCCAAGCATGGCCGCTGAAAGACCCGGAAGGGCAATGAGAGAGGTGAGGAGGGCAACGAAAAGCACTTGGGAGAGGCGGAAAGCTTTGCGGGCCATGGGAAACCTCGTCGCAATACCTTGCCTATGGGCCGGTCGTACTTTCAGTGGGCCGGGCTTGAAGCCCAGGAAAAGGAACATAAAAGTGCAGAAGTTCCGGGCAGGAGAAATCTCCGGAATGGATCGGAAGCGTAGCACAGAATCGACGCCAAAGCTATTTAGTGAATTTGGGAGTGGTGTTCGTTTCATCCTTGTGCCCGCGCCACACTCAACTACTTCTGCTGTGCTGTATCTAGCCTAAGGAATCTGGCGGCGTTGTTGTACAGGATGTCGCGTTTCTGTTCGGTTGTCAGGTAGTCAGCGTTTTGGATGATGCTGATCGAATAGGCCATCAGCTTGGGCCAGAGCAACTGGTCGGTTCCGAACATGACGCGGTCTTCGAATCCGGCGTCGACCAGGCGCTCGATGTAGCGGTTCACTTCTTTGAGGGGATAACTCCAGATCAATCCGGCGACGTCGACGTAGACGTGGGAGTTCGCCTGCAGCAGCGTGAGCATGTTGTCGATCATGGGATAGCCGGCGTGCATGACTTGCACGCGAAGCTTCGGGTGGCGGGCCAGCAATTCTTCGAGCAGCAGCGGATTGCCCATTGAGCCACGGAATTTCGGCATGGCCACATTGGCGCGTCCGGAGCCGCCGGTGCCCATGTGGATTGCCACGGGAATGTCGAGTTCTTCGGCTAGCGCGAAGTATTGATCGACGGACGGATCGCTGGGGGAGAGGCCTTCATACTGGAGGCCGATTTCGCCCATCACTTTGAAGCCGCCGGTGGTGAAGTCTTTTCGCAAGTCATCGAGGGCAACACGCTGACCGGGGGCCATGCCGTTGGAGAAGGATGTGCCGGGGATGATCCGAGCGGGCGCAGCGTCTCTCCATTTCTGCACGCTCTTGGGATCGCCAAAGACAACCGCGGTCACGTTGAGACGCTCCATCTCAGCGAGCACGTCTTTCATGTATTCGCCCGGGGCCGATGGGTATAGCGCGGGTGTACAGGGTTCCTTCACCCAGCCGGAGGGCTCTTCCTTCCCTTTTGGATCGGAGGCGGTGAATTTCGAGGTATTAGGGCACATCGGTGTCAGGCCGGGGAAATTCGCGTCCATGGCGTGGGCGTGGACATCGAGGACGGGTGGGAGCTTGGCGACGTCAGCGTTCTGGGCGGCACAAATCAGCGAGCAGACAAAAATCACAGCGAAAGCAAACTTCAGATGACAGCAGGGGTGCGCGGACATGACGATCTCCTGAGTGAATGTAAGAGTTGAAGCCATGAGAGGTATATCACTTGTTTGGATTTGTATGGCGGCAAAAATCGGAGAGAAATCGAAACTCCCACTTCTCCCAAAATCGGCGAGAAGTGGGGCACCCAGTTTTTATTTTGCCCGCATAACACGCCGGAGCTACGCCCCACAGAGAACGATCTTTGGGTGAAACAGGGTGCCGGCTACGCGCGTGGCAATCGCAATCAGGTCACGCTGTCCGGAAAAGACTTTGACTTGGCGGGTGCGGGAGAGTTCGGGCAGATTCACGGGACGTCCGCTGCGGATGTGCGCCGTCGCCATTTCGTCAGCTGTAACCGAGGGAAACGCTGGAAGCAGCTTGCGGGGATGAATGAAGAGTTCATTTAGCGGTTCAAGCGTCCCTACGGGACGCGCGTCCTTCGGCGTCGCGTAACCCGCCAGTGGAACTGGCGGGCTACTCTCAGCAGTCCCGACGGGACTCTCTGCTGGCAGAAGGTCGAGTACACGTTCGAGTACATCGCCGGGATCTGCTGACTCGCGGGCGGGGGCGCCCGCGCCACACAACGCAACGGCTGCCGCGAGTTCGTCCAGTGTGTGGGCATCGGCCAGGGTGAATTCGGCGACGCTGGTGCGGCGGAGGGATTCGAGGTGGGCGCCGCACCCGAGGGTTTCGCCCATGTCGTGAGCGACGATCGCATGTAGGTGCCGGAGGCAACGCGGGCGCGGAAGTGAGCTCGATCGGCATCGACGGAGAGGATCTCGAATTCTTTGATCTCGATCTGGACCGGTTCGAGGCGAACTTCTTTCTTTTGGCGCGCGAGCTTGTAGGCGGGCACTCCTTTGATTTTTTTCGCCGAGAAGGGTGGCGGAGTCTGTGAGATTAATCCGCGAAACTTCCCTGCTACGCCTTCCACCTGTTCCCTGCTCAGGGCCGGGTTCGTGAGCGCGCTGGTTGGCTCGCCTTCGGCGTCGTATGTGTCCGTGGAAAAGCCGAAGCGGATCGTGCCTTCGTAGGTTTTTTCAGAACTGAGATAAAACTGCGCCAAGCGGGTGAAGTTGCCGATCACCAGCGGAAGGACGCCGGTAGCCATCGGGTCGAGGGTTCCGAAGTGTCCGACCGAGCGCTGGCCGAGAATGCGGCGGACTCGGTGGACCACGTCGTGCGAGGTCAGGCCGGGAGATTTGTCGATAATGAGTACGCCATTCATCGAGGATTTGGTAATTTTGTTACTGAGTAATTTGGTAATTGAACGTCGGAGACCATCCTCTCCCGGCAACCTCGACGCTGAGGCTTTTCAATTTCCCAATTACAAAATTACCAAATTACTAAATCTCCGCCATGTTTCCGATCAAAGATGATCAGCCGCGCTACAGCACGCCCTATGTGAATACGTTTTTGATCGTGCTGAACATCCTGATTTATTTCTACCAATGGACGCTGGGACCGCGGGGGGAGAAGCGTTCGCCCGCATCTATGGCGAAGTGCCCGCGCATCTGGCAGCATTCCTGTCAGGACCATCCCAATACACGCTGCCGGACGTCGTACTTCCCTTTTTCACTTCCATGTTTCTGCATGGCGGCTGGATGCATGTGCTCGGCAACATGTGGTTCCTGTACATCTTCGGCGACAACATTGAGGACTACCTCGGGCATTTCAAATATCTCATCTTCTACCTGGTCTCGGGATTGCTGGCAATGGCGACGCAGGTGGTTATGTATCCGCATTCGAATGTTCCGACGGTGGGAGCAAGTGGGGCGATTGCGGGAGTGTTGGGAGCCTATTTCTTGCTGTATCCGCGAGCGCGGGTCCTGACGTGGTTCTTTGTTTTTGTGCTTTATCTTCCGGCGTGGATCGTGCTGGGAGAATGGTTCGTCCTTCAGTTCGCCGCGGGGACGGCTTCATTGTCGTCGGCGCAACCGGGGCGCGATTTGGGCGGTGTGGCGGTCTGGGCACACATCGGTGGATTTGTCGTGGGAATGGTGATGATCAAGCTGTTTCCGGAGCGCGCGCAGAGACATCCGTACGCGTATAGGTGAACAGAGAGCGGGTTTCCGAGAGCATCCGTAATTGCATCAACCTTTGTCATTTGTCATTCCGAAACGGCGTTAGCCGGTGAGGAAGTTCCTCTTCTGTCTGCAGCACTGCCCCTGTTGGCGAGCAGCAGATTCCTCGCTCCGCTTCGGAATGACAAGGTCTTGGGAATCACGTTCGATTACTTCTTTGCTACTTCTTCGGCCGGGATTCTGGCGGGACCAAACCCGATAAGCGATAGTAGGCGACCAATTGTCCGTAGTGCTCGCCGCCGTGCTCGATGAAACCGTAGGCGTAATCAAGCACCCGGACCTGCTGGTGGGAGAAGGAGTCGACGAAGGTGTCGTTGAGGCCCTTCTCGCCTTTGGATTTGATGGCGGCAGCGCCGTCGGCATAAGACTTCTTCACGAAGGCGACGACGTCGGCCTTGGTTTTGTACTGATCACGCTTGGGATCTTCTGCGGCGGGAGGCTTTTGACCGATGACCGGGTTGATGAAGAAATAGTTAGCGCCGGCCACGTGGAGCAACTGCTCGGCGAAGCTGCGTTGGGCGGGCGTGGGTTTGAAGTCGTATTTGTCCTCGGGGAAATCCTCGGCCATGGCGATGAGCTTGCGTCCGATGTCGTTCCAGGAATCGAGGACGACTTTCGATTCTGGATCGGCAGGCTTGACGGCCGCGTCTTTCTTCATCGCGTCCTGGGCATGGGTGGGGATTGCAAGGGCTATGGCAAACAGGGCTGCAACGAGAAACGGAAACTTCCTCATAGAATGTTTTCTCCAGGAGTGAATTGCGGAGGACATTGTACTTGGACTGTCGTGGAGTGGAAAGGCGAGCAGGTGCTTTGCGCATCTGTGGTGGTTCCCACTTCTCGCAAAGGAAGCGAGAAGTGGGGCACCCTTCTGTCTTAACTCGTCACTATCAACTTGTGACGAAGCCTTCCAGCCAGCCGAGCACGCGCTGCCAGCCTTCGCCGTGGGCTTTGGCTTGTTCGAGACTTCCGGCAAAGCCTTCCTGCGTGACTCGCACCCGGGTGCCGGTACCCGACTTCTTCGGACCGCTCGGGTGCAAGGCATTCACGGTTTGCGGCTCCAGTTCCCAGCGGACGATAGTTTTTTGCTTGCCCGAATAACTGCCGATCCATGTGTGGACTAGCTTGCGTGGAGGGTCGACTTCAAGATACTCGCCTTCCACGTAGAATGCGGTGCCGTCGGCACCGACTCCATCGCTGCGCCACTTGCCTCCAGGGCGTACGTCCATGGTGGACTTGGTGACGTGGTACAGACCGTCTTGTCCCCACCAGCGCGGGAGTTGGGTTGGATCGCTGATCGCCTGAAAGACGCGCGCCGGAGGCGCGGCGATGAATATCTCGGCGACGACGGCGTTTTGATCCGGCGTGATTGTGGCAGTGGCCATTTTCTCTTTCTCCTAGGTTAAGGGTTCAGGGACAGGGGTTCGAGATCGGAGGAACGACGCTCTGCGGCGACATTCGCTGACTCCTGGCTCCTAGTCTCTAATCCCTGACTTCCACAAACTTCTTCAACATTTCGACAACTCCGGGCCAGCCTCCCGTGTAGTCCTTACGGGCGATGGGCAGATTGGTGAGGCCGCTGTGCGTGACTCTCACATGCGTGCCGCTTCCCTTCTCCGTAAGTTCCCAACGGACGACAGTTCGAGCGCCAGGAGTGTCGTGCCAGTTCGCGATCCAGGTGTAGACGAGCAGGCGCGGCGGATCACACTCGAGAATTTCTCCCTGGCATTCAAACTCATTGACACCGTTCACCACGATGGATCCCTTTGCGGTGGCGTAAGAGTAGTGGCCTCCGACGCGGGCATCCATTTTCCAGAACTTTACTGGACACTCGGGATTCCTGAACCAGCGTTGGAGTTCGCCGGCGTCACTGAGGGCTTGGAACACGCGTTGTGCCGGCGCGGCGATTTCAATCTCACTGACAATTGCATCTTGACCTGGAGTAATGACTGTTGCGGGCATGAATGTTCTCCGAATTTAGTTCTCTGAAGATGTCTTGAGCTCCTGCAGTACGCCGGGCCATCCGCCTGCGTACTCTTTGCAAGCGCGCGGCTCCGCGGCCAGACCGCTGTGCGTGAGCTTGACGTGCGTTCCCGACGTCGTGGGAGTCAATTCCCAGCGAACGATCGAGCGATGCCTGGGATCGTCGTGGAAGTTGGCGAACCAGGTGTAGACGAGAAGCCGGGGAGGATCGATCTCTAGCACTTCGCCGTCGTGCCGAATCACATCGACTCCCTGGTACGGTTTTGGCACGCGTATTTCAAGGCGCCACTTGCCTCTCACGCGCAGATCCATTTCGAAAACGTCAAGATTCGGAGTGCGGCGCCGTACCGTCTCGGCATCGCAGATTCCCTTGAAGACGCGGTCTGCAGGAGCCGCAATGTCGATTTCGCTGACGATTTTGTCTTGGTCGGGTGTTACGAATGTCGTGGCCATGCAGTCTCCGAAAAGCTTATCTACTGCTTGACGATTGTGCTCTGTCGATAATCCCACTTCTCGCAAAAGCGGCGAGAAGTGGGGCACCCCGAGCACTGCTACGATTTCCGGCGCAGGTCGAATACTGCTTTGTGTTCCTTGCCATGATCGACGAAGACCCATTCTTCGGTGTGGTGATTCTCGTCGAGCACAGTGAGGATCATCTTCTGCATGTGACCGGCGTCCGGAGAAGAAAGATTTGTCGCGTCGACGAAGTTAAAGGTCAACGTTTTCCCGTCGGGCGATGCGGAGGCCTGCATGCGAGGCTGATTTCCAACCGCGCAGTAGTGCGTCAGGAGCAGGCGATCGCCATCCATGTGGAACATGGAGACCATATCCGCGTGGCCCTGGATCTCGCTCATGATGGCAGAGCCGCCGCCGGTGATCTTGAAGTCAACCCGCACCGGCGCATTCGAGTTGGCACCTTCCATGCCTGAACCTTCCCAGGTTCCGGGAAGGGTCTTGAGCGTGGAGAAGGCTTTCTGGGCGTCGGTCTGGGCAAATGAGGCTGTCGCGACGAAGGTCAGGGCAAGCATAATGGTCTGGAGTTTACGGACTGAGCGCGTCATGGATTTCGTCATAGGAAGTTCCTCTTTTTAGGCGCTGGGCGGCGCCGTTTATTTGATCTTTGGGTCCCTGCGTGATTTTTCTTCCGCGTGCAATTCCTTTTCGTACTCGGCTTCGACGAACGCTTTCAAATTGTTCAAGCTGTTGGTCCAGAAAACGCGATATTGCTCGATCCATGAGTCGACGGCGCGGAGCGGTTCGGGGTTGAGTTGGTAGACACGATGGCGTCCTTCGCGATGCGCACGAACCAGGTGGGCGCGGCGAAGGAGGCGCAGGTGCTTGGAGATGGCAGGCCGCGATATCGGGAAAGCACTGGCAATCTGTCCGGCCGGCTGGCTGCCGCGGCGCAACAGGTCAAGGACGGCCCTTCGCGTGGGGTCGGCCAATGCCTGGAACGTGAGTTCGGGATTTCTCGCTGCGGAATATGTAACCGAACGGTCACGCATAATGCGTAACTGTACGGTTACGCGAATCGGATGTCAAGAGATTTTTAGCGGCCGTTGGAAAAATGCAGTTTCCTGCAGTCCCACAAACGTGTACGCAGGACATCCGTGGCATTGCCATTCGAGTCGAGGTATTTTTTCGCCCACTTTGTCGTGTTTTGCTCTCCGCTTCCGATTATCCAAATGGAGCCGGTGCAGTTGACCTGTCAGATTGGCTGCCAAGAAGTCTTACTTATTTACGCCGCCAAGCAAAGTGGCAGTGAGGCAGCATACACAAGGAGAATGCGATGAGTGACGACTTCAAGAATCTTGATGTGGCCGTAGAGGAACTGGAGGAAATGGTTGACGTGCTCGACATCGACATCAGGAACGCAAATTTCGACAACGACCAAGTTGTCTGGCTGATCAAAGCGTGGTCAAAGGTGAACCTCTTGTCGGGACTTAACGTTGACAGTTGGGGATATTGGCTATTCAAGTGGGACCCTCCGAGACTTGTTGGGAAAGAGAAACGATCCCAAGTATTGCGCCGAGCTCTGGTCGATTATCTCCGCACTCTCAAGCCGGGCAACGAATCAGGCGACTACTATCGCCGGGCGGAAAGAGCGCTGTTGGATTTTGTATTCGATTATCGCCAGCACATTGTCGGAGATGTGAACGCGAATACCGACTTTGTTCACCAGCTTCAGCAATTACTCTCAGGGGGCCGCAAAGGGTTGATAGAGACGGTCGTTTTCAAGATGGATCAGCAGTAGCTTCTCAGCGGTAAAGCCGGTTACGGCTTGCCGTTTGAGACCAAATCCAGAAAGGCCTGATGGACGCGTGGGTCGTCGCTTAGCTCGGGATGGAAAGTGGCGGCCATGGCTTTTCCCTGCCGGACAGCGACGGGATCGGAGCCTTCCGTCGCAAGCACTTCGACTCCTTCGCCAACGTGCACGATCTTGGGGGCGCGAATGAAAACCATCTCTAGAGGTGCGCCATGATGGGCAGGAGGCGCGTTCAAGTGATGGTTTAACTCGACAAGGAACTTCCCTTCCCTTATGGAACTATCGATCTGGCGTCCGTAAGCGTTGCGGCGGATGCGGATGTTGAGTGCGCCGAGCCCGGCCTGGGGAGGGTTCTCGACTTCTGAAGCCAGCAGGATTGCGCCGGCACAGGTGCCGAACGTGGGTCTGGTGTTTACGAACTGCTTGAGTTTTTCGAATCCGGCGTCACCGAGTAGCTTGAGGAAGGTGCCGGACTCACCGCCCGGAATCACCAGGCCGTCGATCTGATCAAGTTGCTCCGGCTTCTTGACGAGCACAACCTTGGCGCCCAACTCTTCGAGCCGACGGCGGTGCGCGTCAAAATCGCCCTGCAATGCTAGAACGCCGATGATCATGCCGAGGATCCGTACAACGGTCAGAACGTGCCGTATACGTTCAATTCTAGTCTAAGCGTGCGGCGCGTCGGGTGCGGCGGGGCGAGTCAGAATCTCACAATGGGCCCGAAGGTGATTCGCAGGTTGTTGTGCGTGCCTCGATTGAAATACATCTCATCGCCGGCTTCCAGACGGAGTCCGACAGGACCAAGCGACACCTCGATTCCACCCGCCGGATACAGCGCGGCATTCAAGTTCGACGTCCGCAAGCCGAAAACCGAACTGACGACGTCGCTATACGGAAGCAGGCTGCCGCTGAGCCGGAAGTCGATGAATCCGGCTTTTAACGTGGCAAACGGACGGAAGTGACCGTGGCTGGGCTGCACCATTGGACCGATGAGCCCATGCGTGACGCCGATGGAGGTGTTCTCGATTGCCACCAGATTGCCATTGGCGAGATTGACGAAAGCCTCGTGGAAATTCAATCCGTAATCGTAGGCGAGTTCGGCTTCAAGGAGAACATTGTTGTGAATGCGATAGCCGAAACGAGCGCCGGCTCCGAGGTTCGTGGTGCCGGTTTGCGTAATGCTGAGCGAATCTAGAAAGATGCCGGCTTCCATGCGCGATTGTCCAAACGAAGATCCGCCAAGCAGGATTGTGGCGAGGGTAAGAAGGATGGTATTGCGCATGCGAATGATGGTCACGAGGGATTCGATGAGCGATGCGTCAGCCGGGTTGGGACCTAACTCGGCTGGAGTCGGCGGGCGCACAACTCGAACAAGAAGCTGCGGGGAATCCCTGTCTTAGATTATTTCTACGTTCATAATTTCAAGTTGAGCGGCTAATCTCTTTTACATGGCCAAGAAGATTCCGATGATCGCACCCGAAATTATGGCAAGGCTTGAAACGGCGAGAGTGGCAAGGCTGGCAACTGTAGATCGCGAACAAGGACCGCACCTTGTGCCGATCTGCTTCGCCTGGGATGGATCTGCGTTTTACTCCGCAGTCGATCGTAAGCCGAAACGGGTAGATCCGAACCGACTGGCGCGAATCAAGAACATCAAGCAAACGCCGCAGGTGGCGCTGCTGGTGGATCAATACGATGAAGATTGGACGCGCCTGTGGTACGTGCTGGTGCGCGGAGAAGCAGAACTGGTTTCTGAAATCGGGGAACGCCAGCGGGCTCTCCAGCAACTGAGGGCAAAGTATGTGCAATATGGACCGGAAATGCTTTCGGATGATGCGCCGATCCTGCGCATCACTCCGCTGCGCGTTACGGCCTGGGGGAAAATTTAGACGGAATATTCAGTTCACGTTCATCATTCCCTGCAGTTGTTCGAGAAGAGAAAGCCAATAATCGAGCGACTGACCTCCCGGGGCAAAGGCCGGATCGAAGAAGACCTCGCTGGCGCCAATCTTGGCGCAGGCTCTGACATCCTCGCTGATCTGCTCCAGAGAGCCGGAAAATATCATCCTGTCCTTGCTTAATGGCTTATCGGAAATTTCCAATACGGCATGTACGATCATTGAGATGGCCTCGGGATCGCGGCCAGCTTCTTTCGCCATCTTTCTTATGCCGCGGAACATCTCCTCCATAACTGGCACGGGAAGGAAGACAGGATTCCAGCCATCGGCCAGAGTCGCTAAGCGTTTCAACGCTTTCGGAACAAATGCGCCCAAGTAGATGGGCGGATGAGGCTTCTGCACCGGCTTGAGATCAATGTACGAGCGCGGCACATTGAAGAACTTTCCATGAAACTCGACGGGATTGCTAGTCCAAATGGCTTTTAGCAGCGGCAGGAACTCGTCTGCCAGCGCGCCTCGTTTGGTCATGTCCGCGCCGGTCGCATCGATCTCGTCCTTGTTCCATCCAAGACCCAGTCCGGCGCTCAGTCGGCCATTCGAAAGGACGTCGAGGGTCGTCAGTCGGCGTGCCAACACGACCGGATTGTGGTAAGGCATGTCGAGGACGCTGGTACCGAGCCGGATTTTTTTCGTTTGCGCAGCTACAAAAGTGAGTGCATCGACCGGATCAAGTGCTCGCTTGTAAATTTCAGGAAGGGAGCCGTCCGGCGTGCCCGGATAGGGTCTCTGCAACTTCAGTGGCCAGAGCAGGCGTTCGATGGTCCACAAGCTGCTGTAGCCGAGTTCCTCGGCACGTTGCGCGACTTTCGTAATAGCTTCCGCTGTGGCGATGGGCCCGATGTTCGGAAGGGAAAAACCAATCTTCATGGGCAGGCCCCCGATCAAAGATGGCCGGTATTTAACCACAAATAGAGTGAGGCGCCAATTACAAACTTCCTGCGCAGCATGAAATGCAGGGCGCTCGTGAATCGTGCCGCAAATAAAAGCCCGGACGGAATGCGTCCGGGCTACTTGAGTCTTGGCGGTTTCAGCTACCAGCCTCTGGTTTGCAGCATGTGGGCTTCGTCCAGCGCGCCTACGGCCAGGCCTTTCATGGCGCCTTGCAGGTCTTCGCTGACTTCAAGTAATACCTTAGGGTCTTGATAATGCGTGGCGGCCAGCACGATGGCGCGGGCGCGCTTGGCGGCTTCTTCGGGATCGGCGAATTCTGTCGAGTTGTTCATGAAGATGCCTGAGCCGACGAACACAGCTTCCGCTCCTAGTTGCATAACCAGGCTCGCGTCGGCCGGGGTCGCAATTCCTCCGGCAGAGAAATTCGGGACCGGGAGCTTCCCTGCTTTGGCGACCATCTGGATCAGTTCGTAAGGTGCCTGGTGCTCTTTGGCTTTGGCGTAGAGTTCTTCTTCACCGAGAACCGTCAGGATTCTCATCTCCTGCACAATCTGGCGGATGTGCTTGACGGCGTGGACCACGTCGCCGGTGCCAGCCTCGCCCTTGGTGCGGATCATGGCCGCGCCTTCGGCGATGCGGCGCAGGGCTTCTCCGAGATTGCGCGCGCCGCAGACGAAGGGTGTCTTGAAGGCGTGCTTGTCGACGTGGTGGGCTTCGTCGGCGGGCGTGAGGACCTCAGATTCGTCGATGTAGTCGACGCCGAGTTCCTGCAGAATCTGGGCTTCTGCGAAGTGGCCGATGCGGCACTTGGCCATGACCGGAATCGAGACAGCGGCCATGATCTCGCGAATCTTCTTGGGGCTCGCCATGCGGGCGACGCCGCCTTCGGCGCGGATTTGCGCGGGCACACGCTCGAGGGCCATCACGGAGACGGCTCCGGCTTTTTCGGCGATGACGGCCTGCTCGGCGTTAGTGACGTCCATGATGACGCCGCCTTTGAGCATTTCGGCGAGGCCGGTCTTGAGGCGGAGAGAAGTGGTGTTGCTGCCGTTGTTTTGGGACATGTCAGGAACCTGTGGATACCTTCTCGCGAATCGCGAAGGATAGGCTGTCAGCTCTCGGCTTTCAGCCATCAGCTAACCCTTAATTTGATGACTCCGGGAGGGGCTTCGCCACTAAACCATTCTAACGCTCGCAGAGGATTTGCGGAACCCCGTTGCTCACCACGGAGAATACAAGAAAAGATTCCTCTTTTCTCGGTGCCGCCGCGGTGGTCGTCAGGGCATTCGCTAATGCGAATCAGCGCTAAACCAGATTTTCGCCAAGCCGTCGCCTAACGTCCATGGAGCCACCGCCTCGGAGGATGAGTCCGTGCCGGAGTCTACATTCGACAGGATCGCTATTACGAGGCCGACGTCTGGATAACGTTGCAGGACTGACTGAAATCCGGTGATCCCGCCGCCGTGGTATTGAAGGCTGTGACCGAAGCGCTCGGCGAGAACGACAGCGTAGCCGTAGTGCATGCCTTGCACCAGAGTCTCCGGATAGACCGTGAACATTCGCTGCCTCGAATCGGCATTCAGGAGTCTCTGGTGCGCGAGAGCTTCGCTCCAGACAATCAGATCGTTAACAGTCGAATAGAACCCACCAGCAGACCAGGCGCTCGTGGTATCGAGAAAATCTGCGTTCTGGAGCGCGCCGTTGACGAGGGTATACCCCCTGGCTCTATGGGGGATGACTTTGTGCTGTTCGTCGAATCCCGTGTCTCGCATGCCCAAGCGGTCGAAGATGTTTTCTTGCACGAAGCGCGCGTACGACACTCCGGCGACCTTCTCAATCAGCACTCCCAGCAGGATGTAGCCCGTGTTGTCGTATCTGAATTGCGCACCGTGCGGAAAATCGAGTGGCTTGTCGCGCACCAAATCGATCATCTCGTTTGGTGTAGCTCCCGTTCTGCTCAATCTCTCAAACAATGGTCCCTGTGTGTAAGTGGGTATGCCAGAGGTATGCGTCAGAAGTTGGTGGATGGTGGCCGCGCGCCACGTCTCCGGCAAGTCCGGCAGGAATTTACCAATTGGATCGGACAACGTGAATTTTCCCTGCTCGTGCAGGAGCAGGACGGAGGCAGCGGTGAACTGCTTCGCGATGGATCCCGTGCGAAAGTGGGTATCTACTTTGTTCTCGACGTCCCATTCCGCGTCAGCCCAACCGCACGCTTCTGAGTAGACCGTCTTGCCGTTCAGCGCGACGGCCACAGCGCCCATGAACTTCTTCGAATCGCAGGTCTTCTCGAAGTAGGCGCGTAGTTCCTTCGGTGTGTCCGCTGCAAAGCCGAGAGAGCCGGTGAAGAGCAGATACGTTACTAAGACCCGAATCATGGAGTCATCACCTCTCCACAAACTTGCCGAACATTTTTTCGGGATCGATGGCGATGAAGACGCCGCGGCTGCGAGCCAGAACTTCGCCTTTCTCGTCCAGGATTTCGGCTTCATTGATGTGCTGGCGGCCGTGGACGCTGACTTCCCTGCCCTCGACATGCAGCGATTTGTGCAGCGGGACGGGCTTCAGGTATTCGATCGTCATTTCTTTGGTAAGAGCGATGACGTGATGGAGTTTGTTCACTTTGCCCATGGCATCGTCGAGGATGGTGGCGATTATTCCGCCGTGGCAGTGGCCGGGTGGTCCCGTGTAGCGTTTGGAGAGGCGGAAGTGGCAGACGAAGGTTTGGCGGTTTTCGTCGAGGACGAATTTCAGGCGCATGCCGTCGGGATTGTCCTGGCCGCACGCGAAGCAGTAGTTCCTCTGGAGCTTGTGGTAGAGGGTTTCGTGTCCATGGATCTTGCGGGGCATGGAACGTCATTCTAGCGCGGAAGAGTGTTCACCACAGAGGGCACAGAGGAACACAGAGGAAGTCGCTCTCAATGATGGGTGAAAGTTCTCCGCGAATCCTGTATACATATCGCTTTCCACGGGGTGGCATCGCTAGCGCTGGTATGCCGCACGCAAATTGCACAGGTCCTTCGGCGCAAAAGGCGCGCCTCAGGATGACAACGCAAGTTTCAATTGGATTGGAGTTTTCGATGAGATCACTTGCCATTTTCGTTATTGCTAACGCCCTCGCATCGTTCAACCTTTTTGCACAGGCCCCGCAGGAGCAGAAGTCGCAGGATAAGGACGCCGACAAGAAACAGGCTGTGGCCGCTTCCTCGGCCGGCAAGAAGGATCAGAAGAAGGGGACGAAGGAGGAGAAAAAAGAAGAGCCCAAGAAGGAAGAAGAAAAGAAGCCAGGGATGAACGCGGATACGTTCGCCGGCCTGAAGTTTCGTTCGATCGGGCCCGGTGTGGAATCGGGACGCGTGATGTCGATTGCGGTGAATCCGAAGAAGACTTCGGAGTTTTATGTCGGCGTGGCATCGGGTGGAGTGTGGAAGACCGTCAACGATGGCACGACATGGACTCCGCTCTTCGATGGCGAAGGATCGTATTCGATTGGGTGGGTGGCGCTCGATCCGAATGATCCGTCGGTGGTGTGGGTGGGCGCCGGCGAATCGAATTCGCAACGCAGCGTTTCGTACGGCGATGGGATCTACCGGTCGGATGACGGCGGGAAGAGTTGGAAGAATCTCGGGCTGAAGAAATCGGAGCACATTGGGCGGGTGGCAATTGATCCGCGCGACTCGAAGGTCGTGTATGTCGCGTCCGCTGGGCCGCTGTGGGGACCGGGCGGCGATCGCGGGCTCTTCAAAACGACTGATGGCGGGAAGACCTGGAAGGCGGTGCTCACCGTCAGCGAGAACACGGGCGTGAATGACGTCGCGATGGATCCGTCAAATCCCGACATTCTGTATGCATCGGCATATCAGCGACGGCGGCATGTGTTCACGCTCATCGATGGAGGCCCCGAGAGCGCGATCTACAAATCGACTGACGCGGGCGCAACCTGGAACAAAGTCGCGTCGGGGCTGCCCTCGGTGGATATGGGACGCATCGGGCTGGCGATTTCGCCGGCCGATCCGAATGTGGTGTATGCCTCGGTGGAAGCGGCGGACGGCAAGGGCGGAATTTTCCGTTCCAGCGACAAAGGCGCGAATTGGGAGAGGCGGAACGAGTTCGACGTGGGAGCGATGTATTACGCGCGAATCGTGCCTGACGCTAAGAATGTGGATCGCATCTTCGTCATGAACGTGGAACTGCGCGAGTCCACCGATGGAGGCAAGACGCTACACAAGATTAACGAGATCAATCATCACGGCGACAACCATGCGATGTGGATCGATCCGGATGACACAAAACACTGGCTGCTGGGCTCCGATGGGGGCATGTACGAAACCTGGGACGATGCGAAATCGTGGCAGTTCAAGGCAAATCTGCCGACGATGCAGTTCTACGACGTTGCGGTCGACAATTCCCTGCCCTTCTATAACGTTTGCGGCGGCACACAGGATTACTTCTCCTGGTGCGGAGCGACGCGGACGCGAAACATCAACGGAATCGTGAATAGCGATTGGTTCGTTACTACTGGCGGCGATGGGTTCCGGTCTGCCGTGGATCCTGTGGATCCGAATACGGTCTATTCCGAGTCGCAGTATGGCGTGCTGATTCGCTATGACAAGCCGACCGGGCAGGAATTGCTATTGCAGCCAAAGGAAGGTAAAGGTGAACCGCCGCTGCGATGGAACTGGGATTCGCCGATCATCATTAGTCCGCATTCGCACAAGCGGCTGTACTTTGCGGCCAACAAGTTACTTCGCAGCGATGATCGCGGTGACACGTGGAAGGCCGTTTCCGGGGATTTGACTCGGCAGATTGATCGCAACAAGCTGCCGGTCATGGGAAAGGTCTGGGGGCCGGACGCAGTGGCGAAGAGTGCGTCGACTTCGTTCTATGGAAATGTCGTTTCCCTCTCGGAGTCGCCGAAGAGAGAAGGACTGATCTACGTTGGGACCGATGATGGGTTGATCCAGGTCACCAGCGACGGCGGCGGGAGCTGGACGAAGTATGAGAAGTTCCCTGACGTGCCAGACATGACTTATGTGAGCCGGCTAGCGGCGTCGAATCATGATGCGAACACTGTCTATGCGGCGTTCGAAAATCACAAAAACGAGGACTTCAAACCCTATCTGCTGAAATCCACCGACAATGGGAGGACCTGGATTTCGATCGCCGGCGATCTGCCGGAGAACGGCCCGGTGCTGGCGTTTGCGGAAGATCCGGTGAATGCGAATCTGCTCTTTGCTGGCACGGAGTTTGGCGCGTTCTTCACCATCGATGGCGGCTCGCACTGGGTGCGGCTGAAGGGCGGGCTGCCGACGATTGCCGTCCGCGACATGGTGATCCATCCACGGGAAGGCGACCTGGTCATCGCCACGTTCGGGCGCGGATTCTATGTGCTTGATGACATCACTCCGCTGCGGCAGATGAAGCCTGAGGCGACCCAGCAAGCCTTGGCGATGTATCCGGTGAAGGATGCGTTGATGTATGTCGAGCGGCATCCGCTGGGCGGGCCGCATAAGGGATTCCAGGGTGACGCGTATTTTGCGGCGGACAATCCTCTGTATGGCGCGGTGTTCACCGCGTATCTAAAAGAGAAGATGAAGACCAGGAAGGAAAAGCGGCAGGCAGCGGAGAAGGAGGCAGCGAAGAAGAACGAGACGACTGTCCTATCCGTCGAATGACGATCTGCGCGCCGAGGCGGAGGAGGCGAAGCCGGAAGTCTATTTCATGGTGTACGACGAAAGCGGGGCGCCGATTCGGCGAGTGGAGGGCTCGACCGAGGCGGGTTTCCAGAGGGTGGCGTGGGATCTCCGATATCCGGCGCCGAAGGTGGTCAAGCAGGAAGAGGATACGGAAGGAAATTTTCGCGATTCGACTAACGAAGGACCACTGGTGCTGGCAGGCAGCTACACGGTACGAATGTTCGAGAAAGTTGGAGGCGTCGTCAGCGAAGTGGCCGGGCCACAATCGTTCAAAGTGACGACCGAGCAGTCGGTTTCAATGACGCCGACGGATCGGGCGGCGCAAGAAGAATTTCTCCGCAAGGTGTCGCGGCTCTACCGTGCTGTTTATGGCGCAACGCGCACAGTGGTGGACGCGCAGGAGCGGCTGAAGCAGATTCGCGAAGCTTTGCATGAAACTCCGGTGGCGGAGAAGCAGCTAGGTACGGTTGCGGATTCGCTCGAACAGCGGGGTCGCGAGATTCTGCGGGCGTTGCAGGGTGATATTGAAGTCGCCAAGCGAAATGAGCCGGTGCCTTCTTCGATTGGCGATCGGGTGGGTACGATCATTGAGGGAGAGAGATTCTCCATGGCCAAGCCGACACAGTCGGATGTGGATTCGTACGGAGTCGCGGCGGCGGAGTTTGCGGATCAGTTAGCGAAGCTACAGACGCTTGTTGACGTCGACCTTGCGAAACTCGAGAAAGACATGGAGGCCTCCGGGGCGCCTTGGACTCCGGGGCGGGTGCCGGAGTGGACGGAGAAATAAAGACCTTTCACCACAGAGGGCACAGAGGGACAAAAGGATGGTAGGGATCCTTCGACTTCGCTCAGAATGACAGCCAAGGGCGCGCACGAGATATATCGGCTCATGCTCCCGTGGAAAAACACCGATTCGGAAGCAAGAGCTAGCTTCATTTCAGTCGTCTCCTGTAGAAAAAACATAGCTACGCTGATCGATTTTCACTTGGTGTGTACTTCTGAAGATTTTCTTCCCCACGCGCTTGCATTTTGGCCAAGCGGCTGTGTTACACTCGCCGCCGACTGATGCTCGCGTTGTGGGACGCGACACAGCCGTGGGGAGAGATCCTTGTTGTTTCGTCCTAAGGCTAGGGGGACTGGGGAATGGGCCTCGCGTTAATGGCTTTGATCTGGCTGATCACCCTGATCAGCACGTATTTTTTTGTTGCTAAAACCTGGTGGCTGCCTGTCGGCGCTTCCGCCGCGACTGGTTTCATCGACCG
Source organism: Terriglobia bacterium (assembly GCA_963743105.1). Lineage (GTDB taxonomy): Bacteria > Acidobacteriota > Terriglobia > Terriglobales > Acidobacteriaceae > Sulfotelmatobacter. The sequence goes on along the minus strand of CAVUOS010000013.1, from coordinate 156,617 downwards.
ACAATTTACCATCACCTTCATCATCATGGGGATTGTCTTCCTGGCGGCGCAGCTCGGACTGGGCTACATCGTGTGGAGATATCGGCAAACGCCAACGTCCCCACCCGTTTCCTATTCGCACGGGAACACTACACTCGAAATCGTCTGGACTGGTTTGACCACGGTGCTGTTCGTCGGGCTGAACCTGATGGGCAGCCAAGTGTGGGCGAGCCAACGATTTGATCCACCCGAGGCTGGCGCGGTGAAGGTCGAAGCGACCGGCATGCAGTTTGCCTGGTACTTCCGCTATCCCGGCGCTGATGGCACCTACGCCAAGACGAAGGCGACTTTGATGGATCCCTCAGCAGGCGGCGAAGCCGCCGTGGGATTGGACACGTCGGACCCTGCCGCGAAGGACGACGTGGTCACCGGCACCATGTACCTCCCGGTGAATCGCGAGGTTGATCTCAGCCTGCGCTCGGTGGATGTGATTCACGACCTGTTTGTGCCCGCCTTACGTTTCAAACAAGATGCTGTGCCGGGCTTAAATATCCACATGCACTTCAAGCCCACCGCGATCGGCGAATACGAAATTGCCTGCGCCGAACTCTGCGGACTGGGGCACTACAAGATGCACGGTATGGTCCACGTCGTCAGCCAGGAGGAGTTTGACCAGTGGCTGGCGGCACGGGAGGCTGAGAAACAGTAATGGCGACCGCGGCTACGGTTCATTCGCACGCTCCTCAGGGGTTCATCCGGAAGTACATTTTCAGCCTCGATCACAAGGTTATCGGGATCCAGTATTTCTTCCTGGCGCTCACGGCGGTGTTTGTCGGGATGTTTCTGTCGCTGCTGATGCGGGCTCACATGATCTGGCCGACGGCGAACTGGCCTCTGGTCGGCGAGATCAAGCCGGAAACCTATCTGGCATTTTTAACCATGCACGGCACGATCATGGTGTTCTTCGTGCTGACCACGGCGCCACAAGGCGGATTCGGCAACTACGTGCTGCCCATTCAGATCGGCGCGCCCGACATGGCGTTCCCTGTTCTGAACATGCTTTCGTTCTGGACCACGTTTGTCGGGTTCATCGTCATATTGTGTGCGTTCTTTGTGCCAGGCGGTGCGCCTCTGCATGGGTGGACGGGATATCCGCCACTGAGCGCCGTTCCCTCGGCCGGGCCGGGCGAGGCATTGGGAGCGGATCTGTGGATCACAGCCATCGCAATCTTCTGCGTCGCTTCGCTGATGGGCGCGTTGAACTTCATCACTACAACGCTCGATCTGCGGGCCAAGGGCATGACGCTGATGCGCATGCCACTGACCGTGTGGTCGTGGTTCATTACGGCGATCCTGGGATTACTCGCGTTCGGCGTGCTGCTCTCAGCCGGAATCCTGCTGCTGATGGATCGCAACCTGGGAACCAGCTTCTATGTGCCGCTTATTGTGGTGAACGGCCAGGTTATGGGGCACAAGGGCGGATCGCCGCTCCTGTGGCAGCACCTTTTCTGGTTCTTCGGGCATCCTGAAGTTTATATTGCGATCCTGCCGGGGATGGGCGTCGCCTCGCAGGTTCTGTCGACGTTCTCGCGCAAGCCGATTTTCGGCTACCGCGCCATGGTTTACGCGATGCTTTCGATTGGGTTCTTCGGATTTATGGTCTGGGGCCATCACATGTTCATGAGTGGGATGAGTCCTTACTCGGCATTTGCGTTTTCGATTCTTACGATGTGCATCGGCGTGCCGTCGGCTATCAAGACGTTTAACTGGCTGGGCACGATGTGGAAGGGGCAGATTCGTTTCGATACGCCGATGCTATATGCCATCGGCTTCGTATCGTTGTTTGTGTCGGGCGGCTTGAGCGGACCGTTCCTGGCACAACCGGTGCTCGACATTCAGTTGCACGATACGTATTTCGTGGTCGGCCACTTCCATCTCATCATGGGCGTCGCGGCGATCTTCGGTATCTTCGCCGCAACGTACTACTGGTTCCCCAAGATGTTTGGCCGGATGATGAACGAGAGTTGGGGCAGAGTCCACTTCTTCATCACGCTTGCCGGGACGTACGCGATCTTCATGCCGATGCACTATCTGGGCATGGCGGGACAGACGCGGCGCTATTCGCAATTCACCGAAGTGGCTTATCAACAAAAGCTGTTGCCGTTGCAGACGTTCATGACGTATGCGGCGTTCGTCACGATTGCGGCGCAGTTCATCTTCGTGATCAACCTGTTCTGGAGCATGTTCAAAGGTCCGAAGGCCAGCGACAATCCGTGGGACGCGACGACATTAGAGTGGACAACCGCCACCCCGCCGCCTCATGACAACTTCGGCGGTAAGACCCCCGTTGTGAACCATGGGCCGTATGAGTATGGAGTGCCGGGCGCGCCGAAGGATTTCGTGATGCAGACGGATCCGGCGACCGAGGTCAAACATTGAACATATTGCTTCCCACGTCTCGCAACCGAGGCGAGACATGGGCACCTCATACCGGGATACCCCAGGTTATGGCAACCCGGTTCATGCACTGGCGCACTAAGTAGTTATGGCGACGTATACCCCAAGCACTCCGGTTGATGATATTGGGCACAAACCTCCTGCGCCTCCGGTTACGGGTGGAGGAGATGATGGACGCAGCGGCGATGTTCCGGACTATGGGGCGCGGCTGCGGCGAGCACGGCTGGGACTGATTTGCGGGATCGCGACGGTCGGGATGGTTTTCATCTCGCTGACCAGCGCGTACATTTTCCGCCGCGGGCTGCCGACATTTCAGGGGGAGTCGAACAGTTATGTCCGCGACTGGGGCAGTGTGGATTTGCCATGGGTGCTACTGGGGATTAATACAGCGATCCTGTTGATTAGCAGCATCACCATGGAGTTCGCGCGACGGAAGGCTGCGCGGCAAGCGGCTTTGGCTCCAGTGAGTTCGATTCCGGGAATTTCGCTGGGCGATGAGACGAACTTTCCGTGGCTGGGCATCACGGTTGTGCTGGGCTTCGCTTTTCTCATTGGCCAGTGGCTGGCCTGGGGAGAGCTGCACACGCGTGGATTCTTCGTGGATACGAATCCGAGCAGCGCGTTTGCGTTTTTGCTGACGATTGCGCACGCGGTGCATCTCGCCGGCGGGATGATCGCTCTGATTTGGGCGGCGAGCGCTTCCCTGCTTCGTAGGCCGGTTGAGGCAAAGCGGATTGCGGTTGACATCACCGCCTGGTATTGGCACTTCATGGCGCTGTTGTGGATGTACATCTTCTTGCTTCTGGGGTTGGCTCGCTAAAGTGCAAAAGGCTATAACCACAAAGGACACGAAGGTACACTAAGGGATTCCTTGGTGTTGCTTCGTGTCCATTGTGGTCAATGATTTTCCGGCAGATCGAAAGGGGAACTGGGGAATGGCGGAAGCTACGATCGAGCATGATGCGGTCCAGCATGGGGCACCCGGAGAATACGAGGCGCCGTTATTTGGGGCGTACTCGAAGAAAGTTGGGATGTGGCTGTTCCTGGCCTCGGACTCGCTGACTTTCGGGGCTCTGCTGTTCGCCTTCAGCTACAACCGGATCTACACCAATCCCTGGCCGACGCCGTTTCACGCCGAAAGCATCGCGAACGCGACGATCATGACGGCGTGCCTGCTGTCGAGTTCGCTGACCATGGTTCTGGCTGTGTTCGCCGCGCAGCGCGGCGATCGTCCTTGGATACGCAACTGGCTGCTTGCCACCATGGTTTTCGGCACGGCGTTCATCGTCCTGCACGGGATGGAGTGGAGCAAGTTGATCAGCGAAGGATTGATACTACCCGGCTTCGCGACCGTGCTAGGAGTCTCGACGAAAGCGACTTCGCCGGAAATGGTGGAGATCTCGAAGAATATCCCCCAATTTCCCCAGGCCTTCTTCGGGCTCACGGCGATGCACATGCTGCACGTGACGATCGGTGTGATCTATCTGGGCGTGGTCGCTTTCCGCAAATGGTTCCTGCCTGCTCTGGGAGTGTTCTGGATTGCCGGAGCGCTTCTGATTCCTTCCGGCAACGTATTTCACTATCCGGTACATGTATTAGGGCTTGGACTGCTCACCGCGGCAGTGATTCTGTTTCTCAAGCCGAAGGACTACGACGTAAACGATGTTGAGGTCTGCGGCCTGTATTGGCACTTTGTCGATCTGGTGTGGATGTTCATTTTCCCGCTGGTGTATTTGATGTCAACGAAAGTTTCGTAGCGAACGGCCCTCACCACAGAGGGGACAGAGGTACACAGAAGATCGAGGGGCACCGACTATGCACGATGTTGCGAAACACGATGACAGCAAAGCGCAATACTTCTGGGTTTGGGGGGCGCTGCTGGTACTCACCGCCATTGAAGTCGTGTTGGGATATAGGCAGGTCTTCTCGCCAGTCCGGATGCTTGAGGTCCTGCTGCTGTTGTCGGTGATCAAGTCGGCGCTGATCATCGGCTACTTCATGCACTTGAAATTTGAGACGGCGCTGATGCGCTGGCTGCTAGTGCTCTCGGTGGTGACGTGTTTCGTCATCATGTATTTCTTCTTCTTCCCCGATGCGGACCGGATCATCAAGTTAGGAGTGCAGTAGGATGCGCGTAGTGCGTAGGCACTGGTTGGCGGCGTTGCTACTGATGGCGCTTTCGAGCGCGCCCGCGCTTGCGCAGGGGTGCGCGATGTGCAAGGCGAACGCGAAGGCTACTCCGAAGGATGGTCAGCGGGCGATCAACCGGGCGATTGTTATTATGCTCGTCCCACCGCTCGGGATCATGTCGCTGGGGCTTGGATTTGCTTTTCGTTATGGCAGGCGCCGCGATCAGGAGAACGAACGCCAGCCGGAGTAACCTTAACCTGCAGCTATGCCGTGACGAGAGATTGTGTTGCATCCCCAATAATTCCGGCCCCGTTATTGCGCTTCGCGCAACCCCGGACGAGGCGTCCGGGACTACATTTACTCATAGCTTCATCTTGCGCAGCCGCAAAGCGTTCGCAATCACCGACACGGAACTGAAGCTCATGGCTGCGGCCGCCAGGATCGGGCTCAGCAGCACTCCGAAGAACGGATACAGAATGCCGGCTGCGACCGGAACTCCGATCGCGTTGTAGATGAATGCGAAAAAGAGATTCTGACGAATGTTGCGCATGGTGGCCTGACTCAGTTTTCGGGCGCGAAGGATTCCGGTCAGGTCTCCCTTGACCAGCGTGATGCCGCCGCTCTCCATCGCGACATCGGTGCCGGTGCCCATGGCGATCCCCACGTCAGCCTGCGCGAGCGCGGGGGCGTCATTGATGCCATCTCCAGCCATGGCCACGACTCTTCCCTGCTCCTGCAGTTTGCTTGACGACTTCAGATTTTCTTTCTGGGAGGACTTCGGCCTCGAACTCATCGATCCCCAGCTTCTGGGCCATTGCGGCGGCGACCGGTTTGCTGTCTCCGGTTAGCATCACAATGCGAAGATGCTGGCTTTTGAGATCGCGCAGAGCATCGGGCGCGGACTCCTTTGGTCGATCCGCTGCCCGGATGTTGCCCACGTATTTCCCATCGACCGCTACCGAGAGCCTTCCGTCATCAAAGCGCGGGGCCGAATCGATACCAGGTGCCTGCAGAGCCCCTATCTGGACCATCAGAGCAGGACTGCCCACGGCTACTTTGTGTCCGTCGACGACTCCCGTGATGCCTTTTCCGGTGATGGACTGGAACTCCTCGGGCTCAGAGAGCGTCAGACCCTTCTTGAGCGGCCGCCTCCACAACGGCGTTCGCCAAGAGGATGTTCGCTGCCGCGCTCCAGACTGGCGGCAAGACGAAGCAGTTCGGGATCTTTCTTCAAAGCGTCGGAGACGTCGACCACTCTCGGCTTGCCTTCCGTCAGCGTGCCGGTCTTGTCGACGACCAACGTGTCGACCTTCTCCAGAGTCTCAAGCGCTTCTGCGTTCTTGATGAGGACGCCAGCGTGCGCGCCACGGCCAGTGCCGACCATGATCGCCATCGGAGTGGCGAGACCCAGAGCGCAAGGACAGGCGATGATCAGCACCGCGACTGCGTTGACCAGAGCGTTGGCCAGGCGCGGCTGCGGACCGAAAAGCAACCATACGATGAATGTGACCACCGCGACAGCTACAACCGTCGGTACAAACCATGCAGCTACGCGGTCAGCGAGGCGCTGGATGGGCGCGCGGCTGCGCTGAGCTTGTCCCGACCAGTCGCACGATGCGTGCCAGCAGAGTCTCGGAGCCGACGCGCTCAGCCTGCATGATGAACGATCCGGTCGAGTTGATGGTGGCACCAATAACCTTGATCCCTGGCACTTTCTCAACCGGAATCGATTCGCCGGTGATCATCGATTCGTCTACCGAGCTGCGGCCTTCCAGCACAATGCCGTCCACCGGAACCTTCTCTCCTGGGCGCACGCGGAGTTTGTCGCCGGGCTTCACCTGATCGAGAGGGATGTCTTTCTCGGTACCGTCCGCCGCTACCAGGCGCGCAGTCTTGGGACTTAGATCGAGGAGTGCACGAATTGCGGCGCTGGTGCGGCTGCGCGCGCGCAGTTCCATCACCTGGCCGAGCAGCACGAGTGTAGTGATCGCGGCGGCGGCCTCGAAGTAGACGTCGGGATATCCACCCATGCGGCGAAGCGAGGCCGGAAAAATCTGCGGAGATACCGTTGCAACCACGCTATACACGTAAGCGACTCCGGTGCCGAGCCCGATCAACGTGAACATGTTCGGGCTGCGGTTGACCAGCGAAGTCCAGAAGCGTTGAAAGAACGGCAGCCCGCACCAAAGCACAACCGGCGATGCCAAAACCAGTTCCAGCCACGGCAGCCGCGGGCCCTCTAGCGCCTGCATGAATTCGTGCGGCCAGATCATGCTGCCCATGGCGATGGCGAGGAGCGGCATGGTCAAGATCGCGCCGATCCAGAAGCGCAGCGACATGTCGCGCAGTTCGGGATTTTCTTCTGGCGCCGCTGTCACAGTGCGTGGCTCAAGCGCCATGCCGCAGATCGGGCACGAACCAGGCTCGGTGCGCACGATCTCAGGATGCATCGGGCAGGTGTACTCGGTGCGCGTGGCGGCGAGCGGTATCTCGGATTCTAAAGCCATGCCGCACGAGGGACACGCGCCAGGCCTGGGCTTCCGCACTGCGGGGCACATCGGGCAAACGTAAGCCGCAGGAGCCGCTACCGGCTTGGGGGTGGGCTGGTGCACGACCGCGGGAGGGGCGGTGGGCATCCCCAGCGTCACCAGGCCCGACGCCGCGGGACGGTTCAGGTATTGGCCGGGATTTGCAGCGAATTTTTCGAGGCAATGCCCGCAGCAGAAGTAGTACTTTTTCCCGGCGTGCTCTCGAACATACCCGGCAGAGGCGGGATTCACGTTCATCCTGCAAACAGGGTCCTTCTCCAGCTGTCCGGCAGAAGGAGACGGGTTCACCGACTGGATTCCTCTCTCATCATCTCGACCAGAAGAATGGCTCTGTCCTGTTCGATTGGGAATGCTCTATATTGGATTCACCCGGCGCATCAGGCCGGGATCTCAAAATTCATCATACAGAAGGGCCTGAGAAGGTATGACCTACCTCGATGTGGTTTTCAGCTACGGAGCGTTGCCCGGCGAGAGCGAACTGCGCGCCATCGACAGCATGCGCGAGGTCTACGGCATCCGCTCGGTGAGGTTTGACAACAAGCAACGCACGGTACGAGTGGAGTACGATGCGTCACGCATGAAGCAGGATGCGGTCGCGAAGCTATTGCGCACTGCGGGAATCGATGTGAGGGAGCCGGTCGCGCTAGCCTGAGTGGGAGCGCTACGGCGAAAAGGAAGAAATGATAGAGAGGAAGGGCTACTAATCGTCTCTAGTGGACGACGGTGGGGAGGGCCAACCGAAACGCGTCAAAAAGCAAGGGGTGCTCACAGAAAACCTCTGGCCGAAGTTATTCTCTGAAGCACCCCGTTGCGCGCCACTTCGTCTGTCATTGCTTAGTGCAATAACCCAGCCATTCGTAAGTGATTGAAAAAGCATGCCGATCTGGTGGGGCTCGTTGTAGGAATTGCTCTCAACGCGGAAAGTTTTACTTCGCTCCGGCGACGCAAAAAAGGGGCCATCTGGGCTATCAAACATCCGGCGCCCGCATGAGTCCCCTGATGTAAGGTATTAAACGCGAACGGGACTGGTCATTTTCACAGGAATTCACCAAAACCAATTCTTGCTATAATCGAAGCGGTTATCCCCACCAGACAGATCCGCGCCCTTAGCTCAGTTGGATAGAGCGTCTGGCTACGAACCAGAAGGTCGGGAGTTCGAATCTCTCAGGGCGCACCATTTCTCGAAAAGGTTTCGCTGAACCAACAGCAGCCGGAGTATACTGTCGCCCTCTCACGGTTTTCCATCCGCATAGGCCCATTGCAACCAGTTCCGCAGCGATTCAACAATCCGACGTTGGGGCTATTTGCTGCCGACCCAACGAAACGACGATAACAATTTAATCCACGACCTGCAGGAAAATCAGAACAGTATTTACAGTTGCAAGTGAGAGCTCTCGTGGCGAGAGCGCTCGGCGAGCACGCCCCTCGGTGACTCCAGTGGTTCCATAGGCTTACCGCTTGGTCCGGGTTTCTGCTAATGTTCCATCAGCCCTGTTATTTTGTAAAACCGCCACCGGACGTCTCCGGTCATTGAGCCAGCGCGCGCCATGTCGAAAGACAATCAGCAGCAGGATGTTGCGGTACTTCTGTCGGCCAAGAACGGATTGGCCTGTCTCACTTCGAACGACTGGGCTCTGATCTCCGACAAGGCCACCCGCATGCAGTTCAAGGCCGGGGAACAGTTCGTGTATCGTGGCAAGAGGACTCACGGTGTTTACTTGCTGGTCAAGGGAACGGCATCAGTGCAGATTGCCGGGCACGGCAAGGCCTGGGAGATTGGCCCTGGGGAAGTTTGCGGAGAGATTTCGTTTCTGGACGAACAGCCGGCCACAGCCGATGTTGTTGCTAATGAGCCGGTGTGGGCATATTATCTCGACCGGCACACGTTGGTTTCGCTGTTCGAGTTGTTCCCTCATTTAGGATACCGCTTCTATCGCTCACTGGCCTCGATTCTTTCGCGACGCTTGCGTGAACTCATCGATCGACCGGTTCCCCCGGCTCGGCAAGATCCCTCATAGGCGCGACGCCCAATTGGGAGTGTGCTAGCCTAACAAGTCCGGTCAGGTTGAGCACAGGTTTGAAGCTTGCGTGCTCCTGAGTGCAATCAGCCGATCGTATCGTGTGGTGTGTCATCCCCACTTTAAATGCTAGCTCCCACGAACTTACGACTGGCGCTGCTCTGGGCCGCTGTCCTGGGCTTCCGTCATGGTTTCGACTACGATCACATCGCCGCCATTACCGACATTAGCAGCGTGCAGTCGCGGCCGCGCGACGCGATGCGTTACGGATTGCTGTATGTAGCGGGGCATGCCACCACCGTCGCCGTATTGGGTTCCGCAGCCGTGGCTTTCCGTTTGGCGCTCCCCGCTGCCAGCGACCGCTGGGCGGAACGCTTGGTTGGATTGACCCTGCTGCTGCTGGGCTTGTACGTATTAGGCACCTTCTTCCGCCCTGGAACCCATAGTCACGCTCCGCGCACCCGGATCACCCTACTTATCAACGGGGTGCTTTGGGCGTATTGGCGACTCAGCCAGATCTTCGGCGGCACCAGGGTCGAACCTCCTCAGGTTTTCAAGCAAGGCTATGGGACAACTTCCACTTTTATGGTGGGGGTCATTCATGGTCTCGGGGCTGAAACGTTCACACAGGTATCACTCTTCCTGGCGGCAGCCAGTCTGGGGGGGGTGGCCGGGTTGGCAGGGTTGTTGATGTTCATCCTCGGTCTGGTGGTGATGAACACGCTGATGTGTGCCGCGGTGGCGGGACTGTTCTCGGCGACACTGGCGCACCCCGGTGCCCTGAAGGCCCTTACCCTTGTGACTTCCGCTTATAGCATCGTTGTGGGCGCTATTTTTCTGCTAGGATCGGCAGATCGTTTGCCTTCCCTGACTGGCTAATCCTTACGAAGCGGCTGGGTGTTGCCCAGACCAAGAAGTCGCAAGAAAGTTGATTCTGTGTGCATCAGTTTGCACTCAGGTATTTGCAGCGACCATGATAACGAACATTATCTGGTTTATAAACAACAACTTAGCGGATTGTATGATTTGGCAGTCAATGTGCACATAATCAAAGCGGATATTTCGCTCTACCTGCGCTTCAGCTTGCGGTGATGGGGCCGCAAGAACAAGAAAATAAAAAAGCGTTTTGATCGTTGGGAGGAAGTTGTTATGAAAAAGATGTTATTGCTGTTCTTGCTAGCTCTGGCGCTGCCAATGGCGGCGTTCGCAAGTAGTTCGGTGGACTTCACGAACGCGACAGGCACCCTGAGTGGCAGCAGCGCGGGGATGAGTCTGAGCGGTTCTGTGCTAATCGCAATGGGGAATGGCGGCGGCATTATCACCGGCAATCTGGGTAGCCTCGAGTTCTCGACGGCCGCTCTGACCGGTGGAGATCTGCAGCAGGGCGCCACTTTTGCCTCTGGCGGAACCTTCACCATCACTGGAAATGGCACCAATGGTGTACCCAACGGCACGATCTTTAGCGGGAGTTTTTCAGGGCCGGTTACGTGGACTCTGATCACCTTGGCCAATGGCACCCACAACTACACTCTGAGCGGTGCCTTGACAGGAACTTGGTACACAGGCGCGTCGGTGGTTGGGGCAACCGTTCAGTTGACCATCAACACTGGCAAGGGCTTCTTTAACGGATCCACGACCATCTCCAGCGGAGACACCAGCATCGTGGTTCCCGAACCGGGCTCTCTCATCTTGTTGGGGACCGGCTTGGTCGGCTTGGCTGGCGTCGTCCGTCGCAAGCGGAAAGCGTAGCGAAATCACTCCACCGAAATCTTGCCCCCGCCCTACTTGGGCGGGGTTTTTGCTTTGCTAAGCCACTTTTGCTACCTACTTCCCTGATCAGCGCGCCATTACCCCAGTAATCGAACCCTGGGGATTACCGTTGACCCGCATGCCATCCGCTTCTTACATTGCCAACATGGGGGTGGTATGAAGGACATTCATGAGGTCCTGCGACAAAAGCAGGCAAAATACGCCCAACTTGGTAAACAGATCGAAATGCTCCAGCAAGCGGCTGAGAAACTGCGGGAAGTAGCACCGCTTCTGGCTGAGAGCGACGAAGAAGACAATGTCGTGCTGGCAGACGTAGATGATGCCAGCTCTTCCGACGCGTTGGCGGCGAAGGCTGGCGCGGGTGCCAGCGGTTCGACCGCTTCCAAAGCTGGGCGACCGACCGCCCCTCGCTGGCCGTAAAGCTGAGGGCGAGGGCCCAATCCGATCGAAGTTATGAATCTTCAGGCACTGCTGGTTTCGAGCGACGATTCCGCGGCGGACGTGCTGGGCAGAGTTCTGTCCGGCTTCGGCATCGCCACGGATCGTTCCAGCGATCCGGAAACTACTCTGGCGCGTATCCACCAGCAGAAGTTCGACGCTCTGGTCGTTGATTTCGATGACCAGAAGGTGGCGGAAGAGGTCTTGCTCCAAGCCAAGAAACTGGGGACGGGACCGCTCAGTGTCGCGCTGGTAGCGGACACTGGAAAAGTCCGGCAGATTCTGAGTGGCGGCGCTCATTTCGTCCTCTATAAGCCGATCTCCGAGGAAGCCGCGCGAGCCGGATTGCGGGCGGCGGCCGCTCTTCTGACGCGCGAACGGCGCAGGGCATTCCGCGTCCCGGTGCAGGCTCCTGTGGAAATCACGCTGCCTGACTCCCGGAAAGTCGACGGCATCCTGCTCGATCTCTCAGAGACTGGCATGGACGTGCTCACCGCCGAATCTCAAACCGCAGGTTCGCTGCTGGCTTTCCACTTCCAATTGCCGGATGGTGCGGTGGAAGTTGAGGGTCACGGCCAGGTGGTGTGGGCCAATCCGAATGGGCAGACGGGCGTTCACTTCGCTGGATGTACCAGAGACCGTCAAAGAAAACCTGAAGGCTTGGCTGAAAGCTGCTGCGGTGGCCGCGGGCGCCGAGGACGACGAAACGGTTCCCCACTGCAAGCTGACCGATCTGAGTTTGGGTGGTTGCTACGTTCAAACTGAAGCGCCTTTTCCCGAGAGCTCACTGGTCGATTTGTGCTTCAAGGCCAACGAACTTGAAGTTCACACCGAAGGCATGGTTCGCGTGGCCCATCCCGGGCAAGGCATGGGACTGGAGTTCCCTTCTCGCACACCCGAACAGCGAGCGCAGGTGGCGAATCTGATCACCTTCCTGCAAAGCAACTCCAATGCTCTGCCCGAACTCAGCATCTCTCCCAAGGCGCTGGTCGCCGACCTCACGCAATTTGAGCCTGTCGACAAAAGCGCGCCAGATGCGGCCGAGGACATGGAAGATCCCTTGCTTGAACTCTTGCGACGGGGCACGTCCCTGCAGCAGGAAGATTTTCTCTCCGAACTACAGCACCAGCGCAATCCTCAGGACGTCGCTACGGTTTAGATCGTGCTTGGTCGTTGGCCGTTCGCGAAGTCTCGACACGAAGATTCCCTTTCTCCGGACCGGCATCCAAACCGTCCCATTTCTGGATTCCTGACAACATCGAAAAGCCTCTGCGCCGCAATCCCGGCAGATTTTTGTGGCCAACGACAAGCAAGGCTGGACTGCAGCGACGGCGAGAGCGCGATGTGGAAAGCGAGAGGCTTCGGCGGTGGTTTTTCCGGAGAATTGAAGAACCCGAACCCCGTCTCTGGTGCGGATCCCTCAATTCTTCGTGGTCTGTTCCACCCCAATGCGAGTAAGGGTAGCGCCCGCGCGTTGCATCTTGGTTTCAGCAGTATTAAATCTGGGTTAAATTGGAGCGACCAAATTTTGCGTTGCCGGTGTTGAATCTCCTGGTGGAAGAGGACACTCTGGGAAGCTCGAGCACGACCCCTGACGCGCAGAACTCGCGGGAACCTGGCAGCCTTTGGTGGAAGCCGCTCCTGGCGATCGCTTCCGCGGTTTTTACGGCCGAGATTCCATTCTTTTTTTTCGGCACTCCATCCGGGCACGACGTGGAGTTTCATCTGTACTCATGGCTGGAGGTGCTGGCTCAGTGGAAGCACGGAATTCTCTATCCGCGTTGGGCGGCGCTGGCACACTTCGCGTACGGAGAGCCGCGCTTTGTGTTTTATCCGCCTGCTTCGTGGACGCTGGGCGGGGTGATCAGCAGAATCTTTCCCTGGACGATTGCCTCTCCTGTTTACATATGGATCGTGCTGGTGCTGGCGGGAATTTCGATGTTCGTGCTGGCGCGGCGCTGGCTTAGTCAGCGCGACGCGATCTTTGCTGCGGTGCTCTATGCGGTCAATCCCTACCATCTGGTGATCGTTTACTGGCGCAGCGCCTTCGCGGAGTTGCTTGCCAGCTGTCTTGTGCCGCTCCTGGTGTTGTTGGTCTGGAAGGTGGTCGAAGGGGAACGGCGTATTGTCGTGCCACTCGGCTTGCTGCTAGCGGCGGCGTGGCTGACGAACGCTCCGGCGGCTTTGATGATTCACTACTCGCTGGCGCTGTTGATGGTGTTCTTCGCATGGAAAAACAGATTGCCGAAGCTTCTGCTGATCACTGCCGGGACGGTCGCCCTGGGCGCGTGTCTCTCGGCCTTTTACCTGCTTCCGGCAATCTATGAACAGCGGTGGATTGAGATAGCCAATGCGATCTCGGCAGGATCTCGTCCGTGGGACAATTTCCTGTTCATCCGCACGACCGATGCGGATCACGACGCGTTCAATCGAATTGTTTCGTGGATCGCTGCTCTCGAAGTGCTGGTAATTCTTGCGGCCGCGATCACCGGCAAACTCTGGCGAGAGGCCAGGCGCGAAGCTTGGAGAGCCCTGTCGATGTGGGGCGCAGTCTGCTGCTTTCTTATGGTTCCAGTATCTTCGTTTCTCTGGGATATTCTTCCCAAGCTGCGGTTCATGCAATTCCCGTGGCGATGGCTGCTTTGCCTGAGCATGATCTTCACTCTTTTTGTGACTGTCGGACTCCGCCGCTGGTGGCAGCGCGGTGCAGTATGCGCGTTGTCGTTGGTGGTCATAGTTGTGGCATGGCGATACGTGCAGACGCCCTGGTGGGATACCGCCGCGGATTGCGCGAGATGCAGGACAATATAGCCACCGGCGCGGGCTATGAAGGGACCGATGAGTACACGCCGCTCGGAGCCGATCCTTCGGCTATCGACAAAGATGCGCGTAAGGTTACGGTTGCTGGGCCGGCGCATGCTGCCATCGACGTGCTGCACTGGGAGGCCGAATCGAAGGTATTCACGGCGCAAATGTCTGCGGCCGATCAGGTTGCGCTGCGGCTCTTTCGATATCCTGCATGGCAGACCTTGGTCAACGGACACGAGGTGGAGACCACCGCCCGCGAGGGAACGGGACAGATGCTGGTCCCGGTTTCGGCCGGCATGAATCGTGTGGAGATTCGGTTCGTCCGGACGTGGGATCGGGCAGCGGGAGCATGGATTTCCTTTTTCTCGGCGGCAGGGGTCATTACCTGGTTTGTTTGGAGCCGGCGACGGCGCTGTGCGTCAGCTGCTCGGCCTCGCTCGCTCGGAGCAGTGCCGGCGCCACGGTCTAACATATGCGACGAATTCTCATCGCCACATCCAATCCCGGTAAGCTGCGCGATTTCGCGGGAGCTGCAGCAGTGCACGGAATCGAGATTGCTGGAATCCCGAACTTCTCTTCGCTGCCCCTCGTCGTCGAAGACGGGCACACCTTCGAAGAGAACGCGCGCAAGAAGGCGGAAGAATACAGCTGCTACGTCCCTGGAGAGATCGTGGTGGCCGACGACTCCGGGCTGGAGGTTGATGCGCTGAATGGCGCGCCCGGCGTGCATTCGGCGCGCTACGCTGCTGATCAGCCGCATCTCGCCGACGCCAACACGGATGACGAAGCCAACAATGCACGCGTGCTACGGGAATTAAAGAGCGTTCCCTCCGAAAAGAGGACCGGAAGATTTGTCTGCGTGCTGGCCGCCGCCCGCGACGGCAAGACTCTCGATACGTTCCGTGGAGTGGCCGAAGGGGTCATTCTAAACGCTCCTCGCGGGACGAATGGCTTTGGCTACGATCCACTATTTCATTTCCCACAGATTCAGAAGACATTCGCGGAACTTTCCCCCGAAGAAAAATCAAAGTACAGTCACCGGGGAGCCGCTTTTCGACAATTTATTGACTGGTGTGAGAAGCGAATTTCCGAACATGTAATCTAAAGACCCTGTGACGATCCAATCTCCTGCCGGACTCATTTTCGACATGGATGGGGTGCTCGTCGACTCCGAGCCCCTGCACAAGAGGGCGAAAGAACTTGCATTTGCCGAGGTCGGAATCGTCCTCTCCGATTCTGTTTACGACACCTACAAGGGACGGCCGGACGCGACGATGCTGCCAGAGGTTCTGACTGCTGGAGGGTTCTCCACCGAAAGGATCCAGGAAGTGTCGGGGCGCAAGAGACAAATCTACGAAGAGCTCGAGCACGAACTTAAGGGCGTCGACGGTGCGGTCGAGTTCGTGACTTGGGCCGCATCTCGCTACAAGATTGCTTTGGCTACCTCCGCCACGGCGCGCAACCGAGAGGCAACCCTTAGGCTCCTCGGCATCGGAGATCTGTTTCACGCAGTGGTGGACGCGAGCGGCCATCAGCGGCCGAAGCCCGATCCGGAAGTGTTTCAGATCGCGCTGGAAAAACTGCGGTTGAAGGCTTCTGATTGCTGGATTGTCGAGGACTCGGTGAATGGGCTGCGCGCGGCGAAGGCTGCAGGGTGCTTCTCTGCCGCGATTACAACCACTTTCGACAAGAACATGCTTGCGACTGCTGGCGCAGACATCGTGGTGGATTCGTTCTCGGAACTCCAAACAGTTTTGGAACATGGGTAGTCGAGCTTCGCTCGACGGACAGCCGAGGGCGGCTGTCCCCACATTTGAATTTAATTTTGTATATCTGAAGACTGAGGGCTGCTACAGACTGAGGCCTGCTACGCCCATTTGACTTCCCTTCTTCGCCCGCAAGATAATCAAAGGTTCTTTTCTCATCATTGGGGTTCATAAGGAGCTTCTGTGGCGTCAGCCAGTTCTTCTGCTCCCGTCTTAGCGCATGGCGTGGCTCCGTTGCGTGCTGGTCAGGGGATTTCGTTCGTACTTCGCAGACTGCATTCACTAACCGGCATCGTCCCGGTGGGCGCGTTTCTATTCGAACATATTCTG
Source organism: Terriglobia bacterium (assembly GCA_963743105.1). Classification (GTDB taxonomy): domain Bacteria; phylum Acidobacteriota; class Terriglobia; order Terriglobales; family Acidobacteriaceae; genus Sulfotelmatobacter. The sequence continues at coordinate 140,372 of CAVUOS010000013.1, read as the reverse complement.
ATCTCGAACTCGACTGCGATCGGGCAAAGTGGGCCTTCCGCATATGCCCGTCAGGTCAGCTTTCTGGCGAATCTGCCGCTGGTGTTCTTCCTGGAGTTGTTTGGAATCTGGATCCCGATCGCTTATCACGCTCTCTACGGTTTTTACATCTGGTATCGCGGAGAAGGCAACACTGTTTCGTATCCCTGGTCCGGCAACTGGATGTACACCCTGCAACGCTGGACCGGCGCGATCGCGTTCATCTACATCGTGTGGCACACGTACACCATGCGCTTCACGGGGATCGATCTGCATGAGCATCCGCTGGCTTCGTTCGGCAAGGTACAGGGAGAGGTTATTCACACGCCGCTGTTTCTGTTCTACGTTGTGGGGCTCGTAGCCGCATCGTGGCACTTCGCGTACGGAATCTGGCTGTTCTCGGCGAAGTGGGGGATCGTTTCGGGCGAAAAGGCGCAGAGGCGACTGCTACGGGCGTGCCTCGTTTTTTTCCTCCTGCTGTGCGGTGTGGGATTTGTAAGTTTGTACTCGTTCCGCTCCCGGCCCATCGCGGACGATGATCAGAATCGCGCGGTAACACAGTCCGATCAAAGGCCACGGCAGTCCAGCGATCGTTGAGGGAAAGGGGGCGCAATAACATGGCAGCTCCCAGAATCATTGTCGTGGGTGGCGGACTCGCAGGGCTCGCCGCGGTGATCAAGATCGCCGAGATGGGCGGGCAGTGCGACCTGTTCTCGATCGTCCCGGTGAAGCGTTCGCATTCGGTCTGCGCGCAGGGCGGCATCAACGCGGCGAAGAATCTCAAGGGCGAGGGCGATTCCACCTGGCAGCACTTTGACGACACGGTCTATGGCGGCGACTTCCTCGGCAATCAGCCTCCGATCAAGGACATGTGCGAGGCAGCGCCGGGGATCATCGATCTGCTTGACCGCATGGGCGTGCCCTTCAATCGCACGCCCGAAGGATTGCTTGACTTCCGCCGTTTCGGCGGAACTCTGTACAACCGCACCGCTTTTGCCGGGGCGACCACCGGGCAGCAGTTGCTGTATGCGTTGGACGAGCAAGTGCGCCGCTACGAGTCCGAAGGCAAAGTGAAGAAGTACGAGCACTGGGAATTCCTGTCGGCCGTTCTCGACGGGCAGAAGGTCTGCCGCGGCATCTGCGCGATGGATCTGCGCTCGATGGAAGTGCGCACCTTTCCGGCCGACGCGATCATCATCGCGACCGGCGGCATTGGCGCGATCTTCGGTAAGTCGACGAATTCGGTAGTCTGCACCGGATCGGCGCAGTCGGCCCTATATCAGCAAGGCTGCTTTTACGCGAACGGCGAGTTTATTCAGGTACATCCGACTTCGCATTCCCGGCGAGGACAAGCTGCGCTTGATGTCCGAGTCAGCCCGCGGCGAGGGCGGGCGCGTCTGGGTGCCGAAGACTCCGGGCGACAAGCGCGATCCGAAGTCGATTCCGCAGAGCGAGCGCTGGTATTTCCTGGAAGAGTGGTATCCGAAGTACGGGAATCTGGTGCCCCGCGATGTCGCCACCCGCGCAATCTTCAAAGTGGTCTACGAACACAACCTCGGCATTGACGGCAAGCCGATGGTCTATCTCGACCTGACGCACATCGATCGCAAGATTCTCGACCGGAAGCTGGAAGGCATTCTCGAGATCTATGAGAAATTTGTGGGCGACGATCCGCGCGATACCCCGATGAAGATTTTCCCCGGCATGCATTACACCATGGGCGGGATGTGGGTTGACTTCAAGCAAGCTACAAACATTCCTGGGATTTTCGCAGCGGGCGAATGCGAGTACCAGTATCACGGCGCCAATCGCCTGGGCGCGAATTCACTCGTCTCCTGCATCTACGGCGGAGGCATTGCCGGCCCGAACGCGGTGAAGTACGCGCGCGGACTGCAAGGTTCGACCGACGGCAACCCCCACTTCGAAGCCGAGAAGAAGAAGCAGGAAGAGAACAATGCCCTGCTGATGAACAACGAGGGTACCGAGAATCCAGTAAAGTTGTGGCGCGAACTGGGCGAGTTGATGACCAAGGACTGCACGGTTATTCGCTACAACAAAAATCTGCAGCAGACCGACGCCAAGCTGGTCGAGTTCCTGGAGCGGTATCGCAAGATCAATCTGAGCGATCGGACTCTGTGGGCGAATACGACCGTTGTCTTTGCGCGGCAACTCTACAACATGCTTCAATTGGCTCGGGTGATCGCGCAGGGCGCACGCATGCGCGACGAGTCGCGGGGGGCGCATTACAAGCCCGACTTCCCCGAACGCGACGATAAGAACTGGATGAAGACGACGAAAGCGTATTTCGCCCCGGATGCGGACGAGCCGAAGTTCGAGTTCGAGCCGGTGGACGTGTCACTAATTCCGCCGAGGCCGAGGAAGTACTGAGATTTGCATTGTCATCCTGAGGCGCGTTTTTTGCGCCGAAGGGCCTATGCAGTTGCTGTGGCGAGCAGAGTACATAGGGCCTTCGCTTCGCTCAGGATGACAAGTGGCTTTGTGCTGATTGCTAAAGGCTAACTGCTAATGGCTGATAAATCCGTAATCATAAGAATCAAACGCCAACTTACTCCCAACGGCAAGTCCTACTGGGAGGAATTCTCCGTTCCCTACCGGCCGAACATGAACGTGATCTCTGCACTCATGGACATTGCCGCCGATCCGGTCACGCGCGACGGCAAGGCCACCACACCCATCACCTACGACTCGAATTGCCTGGAAGAGGTTTGCGGGTCATGCGCCATGCTGATCAACGGCAAGGCGCGCATGGCTTGCTCGGCCCTGATCGACAACCTCGAGCAACCGATCCGACTGGAGCCGTTTTCGAAGTTCCCGGTGGTGAGGGATCTGGCGACCGACCGCAGCGTGATCTTTGAAAACCTGAAAGCCGTTAAGGCATGGGTGCCGATCGACGGCACTTACGATCTCGGCGCCGGTCCCAGGGTCGCGCCGGAAGAGCAGGAAGCGGCCTATCCGCTCTCCCGCTGCATATCCTGTTGCTGCTGCATGGAGGCTTGCCCGCAGTTCAACGAAGATACGGGCTTTGTCGGTGCCGCTACGATTTCCCAGGTGCGGTTGTTCAACACCCATCCAACAGGCAAGGCGCTCCAGCGCGAACGTCTGGCGGCCCTCATGGGCGATGGCGGCATCCAGGAGTGCGGTTATGCGCAGAACTGTGTCGAGGTGTGCCCCAAGGACATTCCACTGACCAAGTCCATTTCCGAGGTTGGCGGTCAGGTGATGAAACAGGCATTGGGTGACCTGTTGCAGCGCTAGGATACATTCTGCTATTTCTAAGTGGACCATATGAGAATTGATCTGAGCCCACTGACCGAAGCCGAACTCGTCGGTCGGAACCGCCGAACTGTGGATGATCCGGCAGGTGCACGCTCACGTAAGAATGCTGGAGTTCACGATCGGGGAGCGGGTCTGGTTTCAGACAGACGTTCGCAAGGTCGAGGGCGTGCTCGTGAGCTACAACAAGAAGTCCGTGACGGTGATGTACCGATGACGGAGAGCGCTGGAACGTGGCGCCCGGTCTGCTGCAGAGAGGCACAGCCGCAGAATCCTTCCGGGAAGACCGGAACATCGTTCAGATGAGGAAGGCAGAGCCCGGGAAGTAGCTGGGTGACCCTTTACAGCGCTAAATTTTGTCACTTGAACCCCAGCGGGGTGCGGGCGCCTTCATCCAACTCGCGCCAAGTCATAGCAGGCAACCCACATAGAAAGGCACAGGAAACCTCATCATTGGCCCTTTACCTGCCGATAGGCTTCATGGCCTCTGTTGTTCAGCACGGTAACCGGCAGTAATCACAGTTGCGGTAACTGGGCGTCTGAGGTACTCAAGTAATCGGGCGCAGGTCGGATCGGGTTGGTAGGCTTGACAGCATTGGCTTAGAATAGCCGCTTGTCGCGCAGGACAGAGTCGGAAGACTCCAGTCCCAAATGGATATCGCTTGGTAAGACGAATCTTCGGAGCTCAATTCGCAGTTGTCGTTCTTCTCGCGCTGGTATGCGGTGGGATGTCAGGCACCGCGTTCGCAGTGCGCCACGCGACTCCACAGCGCTCGCACCGGCACTTCCGCTGGCTGCGCTGGAATCCGATGTTCCGGCCTTCGCACGAATCGCTCCTGATCCAAAACGCTGAAATCGACCGGCTCGAACTGCCGCGCATTCAGGATGAGACCGAACTGGAAGCGCTGAAGGCGGATGGCTCGCTGCTGGAAATCGAGTCGGGAGAGACTCTGCGCTTCGATCCGCGGCTCGATCCCTCGCGACGATTCTGTCGTCCCTGGACACTCGACTTCGTCAACGATCTCAGCCAGTCCTACTACAACCGCTTCCACCAGCAGATTCAGCTCAACTCGGCTGTTCGCACGGTGAAAGTCCAGAAAAAGCTGCGCCGCCATAATCGCAATGCCGCCCCCGCGGATGGCGACACCGCTTCGTCGCATCTTGCAGGTGTGACGGTCGACCTGCAACGTCGCGGCTTGAGCAAAGATCAAATCCGCTGGATGGAGCACTACCTGTTCTACATGAAGTCGATTGGCCTGGTGGAACCGGAAGAAGAGCGGCGCCACTGGTGCTTCCATATCATGGTGAGCGGACGCTACAACGAATGGCGAGAGACTCAGACGATCATTCCCATCGACCGGCCCGATCAGGATAAGCCGCAAACTCCGGCAACAACGCAGACCGAAGTCGCGCTCGGCGGCGAAACGAAATAAGCCAGGTTTCAAAGTTTCAAGGTTTCAAAACCCCTAGGTAGCTGACCTCGCAACCTTTCCCTTACGATTCCACTCATGATCGTTCTTATGGCGGGACTACCCGGCACCGGTAAATCCACTCTTGCGCGCGAATTGGCTCGGCGAACCTCAGGCCGCGTCTTGAGCAAAGACGAATTTCGCCACGCCCTCTTCACCCCGGAAGAAATCGAATATTCCACTCGCCAGGATGATTTCTGCCAGGAATTGATGCTGCAAACTGCGGTCTATCTTTTGGCGAGAGATCCGGCGAGGATCATCTTTCTTGACGGACGCCCGTTTTCACGCCGTTACCAGATCGCGAATGTGGTCACTGCAGCCGCCTCTATGCATCAGTCGTGGCGCATTCTCGAATGCATCTGCTCCGACTCATCCGCCCGCCGGCGTCTGGAAGAAGATGCGGATCGAGGTGAACATCCTGCAGGGAACCGCGACTACGCCCTCTACTTGGAGGTAAAAGCAAGGTTCGAGCAGATCCTGCATCCCAAAACCCTGATCGACACCGATCAGCCCATCGACAGCTGCATTAAGCTCGCAATGACCGCCTTATCGCACTCGGATTGAGGTTCTTCCTTCGTGCACATTTCGTGGCCTTCGTGGTTGATGCTTTTGTCAGCCACCGACAGAGCCTATACAATCGAAATCCTGCTCAACCCATGACAACAATGACAAAGCTATCGTTGGCGATCATTCTGATCTGTTCACTCGCCCCTGCCCAAAATGCGGCAAAGTCCTCGGACACCACAGTCACCCCGTGCGCTCAAAAGATTCACGACTCCGCCCTCGTGATCGACACGCACGCCGACACGCCCCAGCGCTTTCTTGACGAAGGCTTCGATATTGGCTCGACCGATCCCAACGACACTGGTCACATAAGCCTCGATAAGGCGCGCCGCGGAAACCTAGGCGCGGAGTTTTTCTCCATATGGGTCGAGCCGGAAACGAATCAGGGACGCTTCGCGCGGCACACCTTCGACCTGATCGATTCCGTGTACGAACAGGCAGCGCGCCATCCTGACCGCATGATGATGGCCTTTTCGACCGCGGATATCGAGCGCGCTCACCGCGAGCACAAACTCGCCGCGCTGATGGGTATCGAGGGGGGACACTCGATCGAGGCTGACATGCACCTCTTGCGCGACTACTATCGTCTCGGCGTGCGCTACATGACGCTTTCCTGGTCGAACACCAACGAATGGGCTGATTCCTCCGGCGACATCAACGATCCCAAGATTCAACATCACAACGGACTCACAGACTTCGGCAAACAAGTTGTCCTTGAGATGAACCGCCTGGGCATGATGGTCGACATCTCCCACGTTGCCGATAAAACATTCTGGGATGCAATCGCCACGACCAAAGCTCCGGTGATCGCGTCTCACTCTTCGGCGCGCGCGCTGGTCGACGCTCCCCGCAACATGACCGATGACATGCTGAAGGCCGTCGCCAAGAATGGCGGCGTAGTGCAGGTGAATTTCTTCAACGGATTTATCGACGAGAACTTTCGCAAGGCTGAGGAAGCTCAGCGCCCCGACCAGCAGGCTGCGCGACAGAAATACATGGCACAGATGAAGAGCGACGGTAAAGAGGTCAACTACATTGAACTCGACCGTATCGAGCGCGAGTGGATTGCGAAGATTCCGCGGCCGCCGCTGAAGTCGCTGATCGACCACATCGATCACATCGCGAAAGTCGCCGGAGTGGACCACGTGGGCATTGGCTCCGACTTTGACGGGGTCAGCGGGGCAACGCCGCAGGGCATCGACTCGGCAGCCGACTTGCCGGAAATCACGCAGGCTCTTCTCGACCGAGGATATAGCGCGGAGGACATTCACAAGATTCTTGGCGGGAATCTGATGCGCGTCTTTCACGAGGTCGAACACGTGAGCCATCAGATGCAGGCCGCAGGCCCGCGCTGAACTCCATGTCCGCCGCCACTGTCGTACAATGCAACGTTGCGACTCACTCTACAATCACGCTTCGTTTCCAAGGAGCATCCATGCGAACGGCACTTGCAATTTTCGGAATGATACTGATCTCCGCATCAATCTCGGTTGGCCAGGCTGCTGCAAGCAAGCCGGCTGCGCCCGCTAAGCCCGCGACGGCAGCCAAACCGGCCACGGCGACAGCAACGGCGAAGGAGCCCACTGCTATCATCGACACGGCCGCCGGCAAGCTGACCTGCACGTTGTTCCCGAATAAGGCCCCGATCGGCGTGGCCAACTTTATCGGCCTCGCGACTGGGACCAAGGATTGGAAGAACTCGACTGGCGCCACGAAACATGGCGTGCCCCTCTACGACGGAACCATCTTTCACCGCGTGATCCCGCAATTCATGATTCAGGGTGGAGATCCGGCGGGCACCGGTTCGGGAGCCGACCCCGTGGCTCCCTTCAAGAACGAAGTATCCCCAGATTTGAAATTTGATCAGCCAGGCCGGCTTGCCTATGCGAATGCCGGCCCCAATACCAACACTTCGCAATTTTTCATCACGGAAGTGGCCCTTACCGGGCAGCAGGGCGACATGCTCAATGGCAAGTACACGATTTTCGGGCAGTGCGATGAGGCGACCGTCGCACTGGTGAAGCAGATCGCCCGAATGAGTACCGACTCGAATGATCGGCCATACCGGCCCGTGAAGATCAATCACATCACGATCCAGAAGGCGGGAGCCACGGCAAAACCGGCAGCGGCCCCGGCAAAGAAGCCGAGTGCTGCTGGAACCCCGAAGGCTCCGGCGGCCCCAGGGGCACCGAAACAGTAGTTGCGGGGCCGCTCACTTCGCATCGCGGGACAGCCGAGGCGGCTGTCGCCACATGAGCAGATCAGCTATTAAGATTTGAAAGGACAATATGACTCGTCAACCCGGAATGTACGCCACCTTTGAAACCTCTGAAGGCTCCATTGTCTGCCGCCTGTTCGACAAGGACGCTCCCAAGACCGTTGCAAACTTTGTCGACCTCGCCGAAGGCAAACGCGAATGGAAGCATCCTTCGACCGGAAAGAAATCGAACGACCGGCTCTACGATGGCACGATCTTCCATCGCGTAATTCCCGACTTTATGCTCCAAGGCGGAGATCCGCAGGGCACCGGCACCGGCGGTCCAGGGTATCAATTCGAAGACGAGACCAAAGGCTCCCCTCATAAGTTCGACAAGCCCGGCAAGCTGGCTATGGCCAACGCTGGCCCGAATACCAACGGTTCGCAATTCTTCATCACAGTGGTTCCCACAGACTGGCTGACTGGCAAGCACACCATCTTCGGCGAGGTCGTCGAAGGGCAGGATGTGGTTAATAAGATCACCAAGGTGCCGCGCGGCCGCAACGATCGTCCGACCAAGGATGTCGTGCTTAAGAAGGTGACGATCGAGACAGTCTAGGGCAGATACAATTCTGAGCCATGGTTGCCGCGTTCTCCGCTGCGTCAGAAGATGCAATCAAACTGCTTTTGTTGGTTGCCGTCGGCGGCGGGCTGATCGCCATGGGGAGGTGGGGTTCGCGGTTAGGGGCCACCAGTGGCCGAGATTCCCTGCCTGACGCTCCTACTGATCCAGCGGATCTGCTGCCCGTCGGACACCCTAAAGTCTGGCCTCCTTCGGCAGAAGAAGTCGCGGCTTCCCTGCCCTTCGATCCTGAGCTGGGCAAACTCCGCATCCGCAAGTTCTACTTCAAGAAGGCGGACGCGATTCCCGGCCCCGATGATCCGGAAGTCTTCGCCGACGAACTGAATATCGAATTGTATGACCTGGATTCAGGGCACGCCTGGTGGCAGTCTTATTTCGTCGCCACCCCACAGGGATTAACCAAGCTGCTACGCGAGAAGTCCTGGAGATATCTGCACGCCCCTGAGATTCTAGTTTTTCCTCGCTACAATCTGGACGAAATCCGGCGCGCAGTCGTCAGCCGGATTATGTCGGATCACGAATACTTCAAAGGCAAGGAGCAGGCGGAAGAGGAGTCTCTCTAGCCAGGAGGAGCCCTTCGGCAGGGGTCTGGGAAGGATTGCAACAAGATGAAATCCGCGGCGAAAAGCGTCCCCCAGGCACTAAAGCGCGGCAATTGCCTGCGCGGTTAAGCGGCACGAGTGGAACTCGTGCCCTTCCCTGCTTTGGGGCTCTCGACAGTGCGACAGCCCACTATACGCCGATGACCGCTACCAGCTCCTTCACTGCCGCCGCGCTCTTATCGAGCCCAGCCTTCTCTTCCGGCGTCAGCTTGATCTCGATGATCTGCTCGATTCCCTTCGCGCCCAGTTTCACCGGCACTCCCACGTAGAGGCCGCTAATTCCGTACTCGCCCTGCAGGTACGCGGCGCAAGGAAGTATTTTCTTCTTGTCCTTCAGAATCGCTTCGACCATCTCCGTGGTCGCGGCAGACGGAGCGTAATAGGCCGATCCAGTCTTCAGATACTTCACAATCTCAGCGCCGCCGTCGCGCGTACGCTGCACCAGCGCATCCAGTCGGCTTCTCTCAATCAGTTCCGTGATCGGGATGCCCGCCACCGTCGAGTAGCGCGGGAGAGGCACCATGGTGTCCCCGTGTCCGCCGAGCACAAAGGCGGTCACGTTCTCCACGCTGACTTTCAGTTCGTCGGCAATGAAGGCGCGGAAGCGAGCGGAATCGAGGACGCCGGCCATGCCGATCACGCGCTCACGGGGGAATCCGCTGAGCTTAAAAGCGGTCTGCGCCATGGCGTCCAGCGGATTCGAGACTATGATCAGAATGCAGTTCGGTGAATACTTCACTACCTCGCTGACCACCGACTTCATGATGTTGTAGTTGGTGTTGAGCAGGTCGTCGCGGCTCATTCCCGGCTTGCGCGGGATGCCCGCCGTTACTACGACGATGTCGGAATTGGCCGTGTCTTTGTAGTCGTTCGTTCCGCTGACGTAGGAGTCGCGCTTCTCGATCGGCATCGCCTCGAGCAGATCGAGCCCCTTGCCCTGCGGTACGCCCTCAATGATGTCGATCAGAACGACATCGGCGAGCTCCTTGGAGGCGATCCAGTGAGCCGCCGTCGCGCCAACGTTTCCTGAGCCTACAATGCTGACTTTTTTACGCATGAGATGATTCCTTTCGAAAGCAGCAGTTGGCAATCAGCAGCTGGCAATCAGCAAAACCCCGCTGGCTTCCCAGCCGGACAGCCGAAGGCGGCTGTCCTCACAAAAACAGAAGCCTCGACGGCCAAATGCTAATTGCTAACTGCTAGTTGCTAGGTCTACACCAGCACGCCCGCTCCCATGTTCTCGATCATGTGCCCGGCAAACTCGCTGGTCTTTACTTTCGTGGCACCTGGCATCAGGCGCTCGAAATCGTACGTAACTTTCTTCTGCTCGATGGTGCGCTCCATGCTCTGCTCGATCAGGTCGGCGGTTTCAGTCCAGCCCAAGTGCCGGAACATCATCACGCCGGACAGAATCACCGAGCCGGGATTGATCACGTCTTTGTCGGCGTATTTCGGAGCTGTACCGTGCGTGGCCTCAAAGATGGCGTAGCCGTCGCCGATATTCGCGCCTGGAGCAATTCCTAGTCCGCCGACCTGCGCTGCGCAGGCGTCAGAAATGTAATCGCCATTCAGGTTCGGAGTCGCCAACACGGAGTACTCATCGGCGCGCGTCACCACCTGCTGGAAGATCGAGTCCGCAATGCGGTCATTGATCATGATCTTCTTCTTCCACGCACCGTTGCCGTGGGTCGAGTAGATGGCATCCACCACGTCTTTCACTTCCTTCTCCACCGACTGCCGGAACGCCGGCGGCGCGAATTCCATGCCGGGTTCAATCATCTCGGCATTTTGCGCCACGCTGAGACTCGGATTCTTGTCTTTGTTATCAAGAATCCAGCTTTCGCGCTCGGTGACTACCTGCTCGCGAAATTCTTCGGTCGCAATTTCGTAACCCCACTTGCGAAACGCACCTTCCGTGAATTTCTGGATATTGCCCTTGTGCACGAGCGTCACCGTCTTACGGCCGCTCTCGAACGCATGTTGAATCGCCATGCGAACCAGACGTTTCGTCCCGGTAACCGAGATCGGCTTGATGCCAATGCCGGAATCAAGCCGGATCTGCTTCTTTCCGCCCTTCAGCATGTCCTTATTCAGGAACTCAATCAGCCGGGCGCAATCGGTGGTTCCCTGCTCCCACTCGACCCCGGCATAGACGTCTTCGGTGTTCTCCCTGAAGATGACCACGTCCATCCGCTCTGGATGCTTCACGGGCGAGGGTACGCCGCTGTAGTACTTCACCGGACGCACGCAGCAATAGAGATCGAGTATCTGGCGCAGGGCGACGTTGAGCGAGCGAATGCCGCCGCCTACGGGCGTTGTGAGCGGTCCCTTGATGGCGACCCGGAACTCGCGAATCGCGTTGACGGTATCGTCAGGCAGCCAGGTGTCGAATTTGGCCTTGGCTTTCTCCCCGGCAAACACTTCGTACCAAGCCACGCGGCGCTTCCCTCTGTAAGCCTTCTCCACCGCGGCATTGAAGACACGCAGCGAGGCTTTCCAGATGTCGCGGCCGGTGCCGTCGCCCTCGATGAACGGAATGATGGGATTGTCGGGAATGTCGTACTTGCCGCCGGCATATCCAATCTTCTTCCCGTCTGCCGGTACTGCAACACCGTTATAAGCGCCGGACATCGAAAGCCTCCCTGATCAAGGAATTTCAGCCCCACGGTTCAAAAACTGTCATTATATAGAGAATTTCAGGCGGAGCCTGTGTCCATTTTCCTCAAGTCGAAGAAGCGCACACAAGATGCGATAAACCTTCAGCCACTCTATGACGGCGTGCTGGCCGCGAGGTTGATGAGTCACATCCCGCAGTGATTTCACGCCACAAGCACGCGATGATTTCAATCCCTCACTCTCTGTGGGATAATCTCCCTTCAATGTTCTGAGGGAATCCTCCCTGGAGGGGTTTATGGGGTTTTCTTCTCTGCGCTGGATGGGTTGCGTTTTGTTGGTGTTGGCTCTAGGAGTACCCGCCTTGGCGGACGGTTCTCACGACCGAACTCAGTTCGGCCATGACGTCACCATAGGAGTCGACGAGACGGTTGCCGAAGTGACCTGCTTCAGTTGCAGCGTTCGGGTTCGCGGCCACGTCGACGGGGACGTCACTACCTTTGGCGGAAGCGTTGTGGTAGAACACGATGGTTTTATCGGGGGCGACACGACAACGTTTGGCGGCGATGTGCGCCTGGACGGAGGTGCGAACGTCAAGGACCTCACCGTGTTTGGCGGTCGGATCCGTCGCGACTCGGCGGCTTCCGTGGGTGGCGATGTCACCACCTTTGGCGGCGGCGCAGGTTTGTGGCTTTTTATCGTTTTCGGCTTGCCTTTCCTGATTCTGGGAGCGTTCCTCGCGCTCATCGTCTGGCTGGTTCGGCACTTCACTCGACGGGCGGCGCCCGTGCCGGCGCGAATTTAGCTGGGCTACCAACGACGCGTGCCGAAAGTCTTGCGGACGCCGAGGCTCATGTAGCGTCCCCAGGGGCCGTTGGTTCCCAGGTCCGACACCCCCAGATTCTTGTCCCGGGCACCGAGGCGGTCAAACAGGAAGTGCTGCGTTATCCGGAACTCGAAGCCTTTCGTGATGTAGATCCCTGCTCCCCAGGAATGCTCAATACCGATCGCATCGGGAGACCACGTATAAAGCGTCTTAGGAACGTTCTTGCCAAACAGAAACGCAGGCGCTCCCCAGAGCATAAACCTGCGTAGGGGGCCGCGCCCGAACGGTCGTACTTCCAGAATGCCCGACAGCATATAGCGGGCGAACATATTGCAGGGGGCATTGGCGCCTCCGTCCACGTAGGAGTTCCCGGCGCACTGATTGGGATCGATCTCGTTGTGTGGTGGCGACAGATCGAACTGCGCCCATCCCCAGAGCATATCCTTCGGAAAGAACATCCGGTCTTTCGGACCGGCTTCGTGCCAGATGCCTGATGTAGCCGGAGAACCGCTTTCGTCGGTGCCAGGTGATGCTGAGGTCTGTGTTTGCGCGACGGCTAGAGAGATTAAAACCGGAACGGCCAAAATCCAGGCCCACTGTTTCATTACGCCTCCCAGACTGAATAGAGCGCCACATTGTAAACCCTCGGCTGAGGTGCTACGGAAGACGCCTCCGAGTCTCGTGCGATTCAAATCACGCGACCTCGAAAAATCACGCGGAAGCTGCGCGATGTTTCTATGCTTCCAGAATCCATATCTCATAACGGAATTCTTCCATTCACCGTACGTTTAACGGTGTGCGAATCGAGCTAACTCCCAAGAAACTAAAGACCTATCGGTTTGGTGGGCGGATTGCACATCTAGTAGTACAAAGAAACTAGGACCCTATGCCCCAAGAGATTTCCGTCTCGTACCAAGCCATCAAGAGCAAGGTTTACCGCCTGATCGACGCACTTGTGGTGGGAGAAAAGAGCGAAGCCGAAGTGCAGGAGTCGGTGCGCCGCTGGTGGTCCCTGATCCACCCCGCCGATCGCCCGATCGCCCAGAAGTATCTATTGATGGTGTTGGGGCGTTCTAATTCCGCGCTGGATGCCATGGGCACGGAACTTCTGACGGTGAGTGGCTGCGAGCCGGCTCAGCCGCGGATGACGGATCCTCTGCTTCCGAGCAAGCGCATGCGGCTCATGGAACGCACGATGAAAGACAACTCCGTCCGGAGTGCCATTTAGCCAGCTTTCTGACCGCGAGACATAGAATTTACAACTTCCCGGTTGCGCAGAGCTTCTTTCAGCCCTTATCTTCAGAGCTCATTCCCGATCGTTCGGTTTGGCGTTACGGAATCCGAAATCCATCCAGGAGCGGCAATGAGATCCCATCACTTCCACACCGAGAAGTTCCTTCTAGCCGGAGCAATTTTGATTATGGCAACGTCTCTGTTTGCAGGATCCAGCCTCTACACCTTTACCTTGAACTCGATCGATGGCAAACCGGCGCCTTTGGCCGACTATAAAGGCAAGGTCGTACTTATCGTCAACGTCGCCAGCCAGTGTGGCTATACTCCCCAGTACAGCGCCCTGGAGGCAATCTACGAGAGGTATAAGAATCAAGGCTTTGTCATCCTGGGTTTCCCGGCCAACAACTTCGGGGCTCAGGAGCCTGGGACGAACGAAGAGATCAAGACTTTCTGCTCCCGGAAATACAACGTGACGTTCCCCATGTACGCGAAGATCTCAGTCAAAGGGGCGGACCAGGCCCCTCTGTATGCCTACCTGACCACGGAAACGGGAAAAGGCATGGCTGGCGAAATCCAATGGAACTTCACCAAGTTCCTCGTGGATCGCAAGGGGAATGTGGTGCAGCGCTTCGAACCCGCTGTCACCCCGGATTCGACGGAAGTGACCAGCGCAATCGAGAGGCAGCTGAAGCCGTAGCCGTGCCTATTAGTGTGGTGTCACAATCGCCGGATGTAGCTCCCACAAAGTCGCCACGTTCCCACGATCGTGTTCAAAGTCTTCGAATGCCATTCCCACGACATCCACCGGTAAGGCCTGTGGAAGTTCCCCTCCGTGCTGCGAATCAAGGCGAAAGCCATGCTGCTTCAGTTGCGCTTGAAGGGTTTGACGCGCGCTGCAATATTCGCTATCAACCGGCGTTTCCACAGTCATCCGCGACGAGCTTTTGTCCGCAGTTTGCGAAATCTCCATGGACACATCACAATCGAGCGCATTCACACTCGCGTTTTGTAAGAACGCCTCTGCGATGTGGAAGACTTGAAGCTCTCGCCCAGTTCGTGGAGCGTCCGGAGGAATAAAAACATCTTGAGGCCATGTAAGGATTGTCTCTACCGACACTTCTTGTGGAGCGACGTTCGATATGGGGACATGCTTGGCAATGTGCCGATAGTCAAGGATGTCCGGCTCGGCAGGCAGACATTTGCAAAGATCTTCCGGGGTCGGCTGCAAGAACCCGAAATCCTGTCCACTACAACTCACCATTACTGCTGCCAGTAGAACTGTCATCCAGGCAGAACAAACCTGTCCGGGTCTTTTAAGTTTGTTACCCCTCTGGGACTGAAAATGTGAGATGTTTGGCCCCCAAAAAGTTGATTCAGCAACAGTAAGGAAAACTGCCGCAGAGTAGATGCTAAATACTGACTTGCAGGTTGGGGCGCGAAAAATCGGGGCTGGAGCGAAAGCTGTGCCGCAGCTCAATCAGGCGGTTGCGATCAACGCTTCACTCATAGGCCCCAAGCCACAGCTTAGTTCACGGTTAACACGAGAACGCTGCTGGTACCTCCGCTGGTGCAGCCCACGTCGGCGGAATTCCCGCTGGGAGTAAGCACGCGCACCTTGACCGTTCCCGGGCCAGAAATCACATCAGCCGAAAGCTTTACTTTCAACTGCTGATCGCTCATAACCGTGGCGGCAAGAGGTGTAGTATTGATGACGACTTGGGACGCAGCAACGAAGTGGCTACCGTTCACGGTCAGCATGACGCCCTGCTGCAGCTCAGAGTACGTCGTTGTGCTGGGCGAGAGTGAACCGATAAGCGGCGCGGGCCTGGCACTACCGCAGAAGGGGTTTAGAGTGTTATTGCCGCAGCCTGGAAGGAACAGGAGAGCGAGCAAGAGGGCACGGCGAGAGACAGAGTGCAAGCGCGGGAAGGCATGCGAATACTCCTCATAGCGCGCCTCAGTTGCTAAACGAGACGCATTGCAGTCCCCACTTGTAGTAGCGCCTTCCCGCGGTTGCCAATGCACGGCAGGTAAATAGTAGCTCATCCGCTAACCCCATGAATCCAGACTCGTTACGGAGAGAAGTCAACTGCCGCCTTGGTGATGACGAGCTCGCTGAAGGCATCATTGTGCCGGTTCGCGAGCAGCGGTCGTCCTTAAATGTCGTAATACAGCGCGAATTCGTAAGGATGCGGCCTCAGCCGGACCGCATCCACTTCTTTCGAACGCTTGTATTCGATGTAGGTTCGCAACAGCTCCTCGGTGAAGACGTCTCCTTTCAGCAGGAACGCGTGGTCACGCTGCAGAGCGTCAAGCGCTTCCTCCAGCGATCCCGGCATTGAGGGAATCTTCGATACTTCCTCGGGATCGGTTTCGTAGATGTCTTTGTCGAGGGGCTTCCCAGGCTCGATCTTGTTCTCGATCCCGTCCAGGCCAGCCATCAGCATGGCCGCAAATGCCATATACGGATTGCAGCTCGGGTCCGGAGGACGGAACTCCACGCGCTTGGCCCGGGCGCGGCCGAGTACATCGGAATCCGGCATGCCGCTGAGCGGTTCCGCCGTGAATACGCCAGACTCACCGGCGCTTCGAATCCAGGCACGAGCCGCTTGTAGGAATTCGTCGTCGGCGCAATGATCGCCGACAGCGCCGGCCCGTGATGAATGAGCCCTCCGATGTACCACAACGCCAGCTGCGACAGCCCGGCGTATCCGTCCCCGGCAAACAAGGTTCTCCGCCTTTCCACAGCGACTGGTGGGTGTGCATGCCGCTGCCGTTGTCGCCGAAGATGGGCTTCGGCATGAAGGTGACCGTCTTGCCGTTGCGGTTCGCGACATTTTTCACGATGTACTTGAACAGCAGCATCTTGTCAGCCGAGCGCAAGAGCGAATCGAATTTCAAATCAATCTCGGTCTGCCCTCCGCTGGCTACCTCATGGTGATGGCACTCCACCTCCATGCCGCAGCTCTGCATGGTGAGCATCATTTCCGAGCGCAAGTCCTGGTAGTGATCGGTGGGTGCAACCGGGAAATAGCCCTCGCGAAATCGCGGCCGGTAGCCCAGATTGTTCGCTTCCCTGCCCGAGTTCCAGCGCCCCTCCTCGGCGTCGATGTAGTAAAAGCCATACTGCTCGCGCTGATCGAAGCGGACGTTGTCAAAAATGAAAAACTCGGCTTCGGCTCCGAAATAGGCTGCATCCGCGATTCCGCTGGAACTCAAGTACATCTCCGCCTTGCGGGCAATAAAGCGCGGATCGCGATCGTAGGCCTGCTTCGTCACTGGATCGACGACGTCACACACCAGCACCAGCGTGGGGACCTCGGTGAAGGGATCTACCAGATGGCAGTTCGCGTCCGGCTTCAGCAGCATGTCGCTTTCGTGAATTCCTGCCCAGGCGCGAATCGAAGAGCCGTCAATCCCAAAGCCTTCGTCGAACGACGCTTCCGTGAGTTGCTCGATGGGATAAGAAACGTGGTGCCACAGCCCCGGAATATCGGTGAAGCGCAAATCCAGAATCTTGGCGTCATGCTGCCTGGCGAATTCGAGGACAGTCTTTGGGTCTGCCATATGGCTCCTTGCGTGGAGTCGGTGAAACGAAATGTCGTGGTCGATAATTCTTCGTCGTTGGCGGCGCCAAGCTCGCGTAGAGACAGCCGCCTCGGCTGTCCCGCGAAGCGAGCGGCTGCGTTACTCTACATGGGTGTCGACACGGCGCGTTCAGTGGCGAGCGACCGACGATCGCTTATCCCTCTGCTACAATCGGTCGCGGCGCGCAAACCGACGAGTCTAATGCCCATCGTCGCCCGGCGCAATTCGATTGTTCTTATAGCCGGCATAAAGCGGAATTTATACTCAGAGGTCAGGGTCAGAGGTCAGAGCTTGTCTATCGGTTGCGATTGAGAACTTGCTGAGCCCTGCCCCCTGTTCGTATGGACTTCGACCAGCTCGAGACGTTTCTGGAAGTAGCGCGGCACGCTTCATTTTCGCGTGCGGCGGAGAAGCGTTTTCGTACCCAGCCTGCCATTTCCTCCCAGATTCGTGGCGTTGAGGAAGAAGTCGGCGCCAAGTTGTTCGACCGCTCCGGCGGCAAGGTTTCGCTGACTGCGGCGGGCAAAGCATTCCTGAAGTATGTCGAAGAAACGCTCGACGCCCGTAAAGCCATGATGGTTGCAATCGCGGAGATGGAGCGCGTCCCCCGCGGCGAGATCATCGTCGGTGCCAACGAAGGCACCTGCCTCCACATCCTGCCGCATGTTTTTTCCGATTTCAAAAAGCAATATCCCGACGTCTCGGTCAACATTAAACGCTCCGATTACGCTAAAATCCTCGAATCCATCATCGACAACTCGGTCGATTTCGGCGTCATTTCCCTTCCCGTCAGCGACAACCGTTTGACCGTAGTGCTCATCCATCGAGATGAGCTGATTTTGATTGCGCCGCCTCACCATCCCCTGGGAAAGATGAAGTCCGCCACTATTGCCGATGCCAGCAAGTTCCCCCTGATCGTTCCCAAGGCAGGACACACGCGCGACGCCATCGAGCAACTATTTCATGAGCGCCGTTTGAAGCACAATTTCACCATGGAGCTCGACTCCAGCGAACTGCTCAAGCGCTTCGTAGCCGCCGATGTCGGCATCGGCTTCATCGCACGCTCGAACGTCGAAGAAGACGTCCGCGCCAAGTCTCTCGCCGCCATTCCGATCGCTGACGCCCACGTCCGACGCGATCTGGCGCTGGTTTTCCGCAAAGACAAGGCGCTGAGCCGCGCCTCCCTGGCCTTTATCGACATTGCCGTCAAGCACAAATCCACGCAAGAGTTGGTGCCAGCCCCAATCCGATGATGAGATCTTCCAGATGGCTCGTTGTTCTGTTCTTGCTATCAATCAGTCCGTTCTGGGCCCAGTCGCCATCTTCAGGAAAGTCTTTCGATCATCTGCCGGCGTCTGACCGGCAGTTGATTTCCGTCAAAGTCGCAGGAACAAAGCGCTACGCCGACGATGCCGTCCTCGCCGCCAGTGGCCTGCAACTCGGCACCACCGTTACGGAAGACGATTTCAAGAAAGCCGCGCGCCGCCTCGGCGATCTCGGCGTCTTCAGCGACATCACCTACAGCTACTCCTACTCGTCCGCCGGGACCAAGCTCGCCCTGCAAGTTACCGATGTCGACAAGTTCGTGCCGGTGCGCTTCGAAGATTTCGTCTGGTTTTCCGACCAGGAACTCCTGCAGCGCATCAAGGAGCGCGCTCCGATGTTCAATGGTGAGGTGTCGCTTTCCGGCAATCTCGCCGACCGGGTTTCCGACGTATTACAGGCGCTGCTGGTGGAAAACGCCATACCGGGCAATGTCGAGTACGAGCGTGCGGGCCAGGCCAATGGCCCAATCGATTCGATCGTCTACCGTGTTTCAGAGGTTCTAATCCAGATCCGTAACGTCGAATTCACGGGCGCGGGCGAAGCGGAACTGCCTGCCCTGAAAGCAGAGGCACAGCGGGTATTTGAACGCGAGTATTCGCGTAGCGTTTTGAAAGCTCTCGTGGAGCACCAACTCCTCAACGTCTATTACACCCGCGGGTACCTGAAGGCTGCCTTCGGCGAGCCGCAGCCCAAGGTGGTTAAGAAGCCGTCTGCCGACAGCGAAGACGGCCCCCGCAACCTCACCATTGTCGATGTCACTTTTCCCGTAGCGCCCGGCCAACAGTACAAGATCAAGGCGCTGCAATGGTCGGGAAACCAGGAATTCTCCACCGACGTCTTGCAGAAGATGGTCCGGGCCCAGCCGGGGGACGTCGCCAATACCGTTCGTATCGGCGACAATTTGAAAGACGTTCAGAAGCTTTACGGCTCCCGCGGCTACGTGTCGGCCACCATTAAGGCCGACGCCGAATTCGACGATGCCGCCGGCACTGCGGTCATCCACCTCAATGCCAAAGAGGGGCCTGTATATCACATGGGTGAACTGGAATTCCGCGGCCTCGATAACAGTCTCACTGCGAAGCTACGAAATGCTTGGAAGATCCGGCCCGGCGACAGTCTACGACTCCACCTACCTCAGCGAATATTTGCCCGCCGCTCACAAGCTGCTGCCCTCTGGCCTCGACTGGGACGTCTCCTCGCACGTGACCGCCAATGTGCACGATAAGACCGTCGATGTCGACCTGATCTATTCCGTCAAGGCTCCTAAATAGGGTTCAAGCCGCCTTGTTCGTTTTTCGGAACAAATTTTATCGTTTGTTTCATCGCTCCCCAGTGGGTTGTAATCTAACCCGTCCTTCTCACGGGAGGTCCGGTCGTGGGCTGTCGCTCAACTGGGTAGCAATAGCCCGCGACCCGGCTTCAGGAGCAGTTGGGGATCTCGTGAAAACAACGTCTTTCGACTGTCTGGAGTGTCGTCTGAAGAACGATCGTGACGTGCCAGCTTCCTCGCGACGCCCAGTCCAGTTTTCAAGTTTGCCCGGGCCCTCCCCCCTATTTCGAACCGGGCATCCGCGCGGAGGCGTACGCCAGTGCGTCTCCGCTTTTTTGTCCTAACCGCCCCTTGTAACTTTGTTCCTCGAGGAGCATCTTTAGATTGAAGGCTGGGTGGCGTGTGCTGCCTTCCCTTGCGCCAGTCTTGAAAGAAAAAACCACAAGGAGATCACTGATGAATGTTCGAACTCGGAACGCTGGAATTTTGCTGTTGAGCCTGCTGATGATCCTCGGCCTGGCCGTATCGTCCGCTTTCGCCGCCGGCAAAACCTACACCGGGACCGTGAGCGATGCCATGTGCGGCGCCAAGCACATGGGCTCTGCCGCCGAATGCACGCGCGGCTGCGTCAAAAAGGGCTCGAAGTATGCGCTGGTGGTCGGGGACAAAGTGTATACGCTCGAAACTAGCGATAAATCCGCTCTTGATACTCTCGACAAGCAGGCTGGCACCAAGGCCACCGTCACCGGAACCGAGAAAGACAACACCATCACCGTCACCTCGGTCAAAGCCGACTAGCAAAGTCGGCTTCTCGTAGTGTCGGCGCTTGCCCTGAGCAAAGTCGAAGGGTTCTCGCCAGCTGTCGCGGCGGGGGCATCTTGCCCCCGCTGCATTTGTTGTCCCACCCCGAAATTCATATTTCCTTTACAAAGCATTGTGTTAGATTGTGCATTCTTAACATTCAAGATTCCTTTGCGGAGGACTGGCGAATTGGGCAAAGACATGGTTCCAAAGCGGATTTTCTTCACCAAGGGAGTGGGGAAACACCGCGAGCGTCTCACGTCGTTCGAGTTGGCGTTGCGTGATGCGGGCATCGCCGCCCAGAATCTGGTGCGTGTCTCCTCCATTTTTCCGCCGAACTGCAAGCTGCTCGCGCGCAAGGAAGGCGTGAAGTATCTCCATCCCGGCGAGGTCGTATTCGCTGTGGTCGCCGAGAACTCCACCCGAGAACCGCACCGCCTACTGGCTTCTTCGATCGGCGTAGCCATACCTGCCGACCGCAACACTTATGGCTATCTCAGCGAGCATCACTCCTTCGGCGAGACGGAAGACTCGGCCGGCGAATATGCGGAAGAGCTCGCCGCCGAAATGCTGGCCACTACGCTGAACGTGGAATTCGATCCTGACCGCTCTTGGGACGAGAAGAAGCAGATCTATCGCCTCTCGAACAAAATCGTCCGCACCGCCAACGTGACTCAGTCGGCAGTGGGCGACAAGCGCGGCCTCTGGACGACAGTCATCGCCTCAGCGGTCTTGATTTTCGATTAGGCCGGACAGAGTCATCAGGCTACGGGGACTTCCATCCCAAACTCTTAAAGACACCGCTCACCACTCGGTCGCAGCGCCGAGCATGAAACTGAAAGCAACGGGCGGCCGTCGCTCCCATAGCAGAGTAGAGGTGCCTTCTCAGCTTGGCATGGGCCCGGTGTAGTCGGACCTTGACGTTCTCCTGAGTCAGATTGAGACATTGCGCGGTTTCCTCCGTGCTCATCCCTTCTACGTCGCGCAACATGAAGACTGATCGGTAATCGTCCGAAAGCGACAGAACAGCTCTCTCTAAAACGCAGGAGAGTTCCTTACCGTAGGTTTCCTCCTCGGGAGTACGGTCTGCAGAAGTGGCGGAGTTCATAAGATCTCCAGATGGATCTGAACTGTCAAGGGATTGGAGCCGAAAACGCTTGCGGGACCGGGTCAAGGCTTCGTGGACGGCGATCCGAGTGAGCCACGTCGCGAACTTGGCTCTACCCTCAAAACCGGCGAGGTTCTGATACGCGCGCACATAAGCATCCTGCATGACATCCTCTGCTTCTGCGTCGTCCCGCAGAATGGCTCGGGCGACCCGGTAAAGTCGTCGGTTGTGACGGCGCATCAGTAGTTCGTAGAGGGCGGTCTCACCCGCCAGCACGCGCGCCACGACCTGCTCGTCAGTCCAGCCTTCGTTACTTGCCTGTTCGAGAAGGGCCGGGCTAGCCATCAAACGTTCCTCCCAAAATATTGAGTCGGTAATTCGCTCCAGGTTACAGGTTTTGTGTGTCGCCTGCGTTTTGACAATCTTCTTACAAATTCCGAGCGTCTTGGCTGTAACCGGTGCCTCTCAGCCCCGCTCAGCAGAGCAGACGCAACCACCGTCGTTATCGATGAGTGAGTTGTCAAGCCAGGAGATCACCTTATGAATTGTCGCTCAATCGGGATCGTACTCGTATCGGCGTGCGCCGGAATCGCATTCTTCGCTCTTCCGGGTCGGACGGCATCGAACTCAGCCGCACAGCCTGCATCAGTTCGGGCATTGCCTGGCGGTGCGGCTCAGAAGTTAGAACAAGGGCGGCGCGTCTTCCGCTTCGACACCTTCGGGGATCAGGCGTTCTGGGGAGACGCTCTGAAACTCCATCAAGCCATCGAAGGCAGCAAGCTTGGAGGCGTCGGGCCGGGAGTCAGTCCGAATACCGCATTGGCTGTCGGCTTGAAGGTTGACGCAGATGCCCTTCCCGCTTCACTAGTGCAAATGTTAAAGAATGGCCAGGTGGATCTCAACGATCCTGCGGTGACGCTGGCCCTGTTGAAATTGAACTCGGTCGTGGGTCTTACAGGATTCTTCAAGCGCGACGGCACTTTGAAATCTGTCGGCATTCAGTGTGCGCTCTGCCATTCGACGGTGGACAACTCGCTTGCGCCCGGCGTCGGACACCGCCTCGACGGCTGGGCCAATCGTGATCTGGACGTCGGGCAGATCGTGGCTCTGGCGCCCAACCTTCAGCCGTTTGCCGACTTGCTCGGAGTGGATCAAGCCACGGTGCGTGCGGTTCTACAAAGCTGGGGACCGGGCCGCTTCGACGCCGAGCTGGCCCTGGATGGCAAGGCCTTTCGCCCCGATGGCAAGACCTCTGCGGTGCTGATTCCGCCTGCCTTTGGGCTCGCCGGTGTCAATCTGCATACCTGGACTGGTTGGGGCTCAGTGACCTACTGGAATGCGTTCGTTGCCAATTTGGAGATGCACGGGAAGGGCAACTTCTTCGACCCCAGACTCGACAATGCCGATCAGTTCCCTGTTGCCGCCAAGGCAGGATTCGGACATGTGACCAGTTCAACTGACTTGATCGCTCCGAAACTTGCTGCCCTACACTTTTATCAACTCGCCCTGGCCGCACCCAAGGCGCCCATGGGGAGTTTCGATCCAGAGGCGGCGAAGCGGGGAAAGACGATCTTCAACTCATCGGCCAAATGTGCGACATGCCACGTGCCTCCCCTCTACACCGAGCCCGGATGGAATCTGCATACGCCAAGTGAGGTATGCGTGGACAGCTTTCAGGCGGACCGCTCGCCTGACCGGCGCTATCGCACCTCGCCCTTGGTCGGACTCTGGACACACACGAAGGGCGGCTTCTACCACGACGGCCGCTTTAGCACCTTGCGAGAGGTTGTGAACCACTACGACGGCTGCTTCAGCTTGGGACTGACAGACCATGAGAAGGCCGACATGGTGGAATTCCTGAAGTCGCTCCCGGGGGCGCGAAAGGATTGATCCTTTTTAGGGCGCGGGCTCTCGCCCCGGAGCTTTGATTGGGCCCGCGCCCAATGTAAGCCTAAACAAAATAAACGTTTAGAACGATCCGGACCTTAGCACTTTGGTAACCATCATGATTGGCCGGATGTAATCTTCCGTTAACAGACATCGGTTATCATAGAAGTGGAAGTAAAAAGGGAGGGAGCTTTAGGTGGATACCGAAACACGCAGAAAGAAGCAGCAGGCTCTGATGGTCCGGATGGTAGAGCGGAAGGTGCGTTCGCGCGCCCAGCAACTCTATGAGACCCGGGGCCAGACTGAAGGTCAGGAGTTGCAGGATTGGTTTCAAGCTGAATCAGAAGTGCTTGAAAACAGCATCCTTGCCCCGCTATATCGTCGTCGGATAAGAACGGATCAATCCGTCGAGCAAGCGGAGTCCTCTCCCGATTCCGTCAGCTAACTTCGATTCGATTTCCCCTATGAACCTCAGTGCCCTCTGTGGTGAGTCCTTCTTTATTTCTTGGCGACGGCCTTAGCGTTCTTCCTCCCACCTTTTTTCGCCTTATCGAGTCGCTCCAGAACGGCGGCAACGACAATCGGGAGCCCGACCGTAGCGTCCAGAAACACTTCACCAAATTTCCCGCCTTCGGACGGCGGCACGAACTTGCCCCAGGAAATCGCCTCGCTATAGGGACTGCCTGACAGTCCACCCCAATACACCGGCTCAGGACAGATGCGCAGGCCGTAGTGATAGCGCTTCAGCGGCACGTTCTCGCCGAGTCGCCGGTGACGCAGCTCGCAGAATGGCCCGAACTGCTGTGACCAGTTACGCGGAACGCCGCCGCCAATCGTGAAGATTCCCAACTTCTTCTGCCGCAGCAGGGTCGCTGCAAAGTGCTCCAGATCCTCGAACGGATCGAACCGAATCTTGTGTCGGCCGGTAGACTCGCGCAGGCGATTATTCAACGCCGTATCCAGGCCTAGCTCTGAGTCGCTGAACGCCGGCACGAACACCGGAACACCCTTCTCGTACGCCGACTTCAGAATGCCTCGCTGACCCTGCGCGTGCTTCGACAGATACGCTCCAATCGCATGATTCAGCTTGTACGAGCACATGATCTCGTTGTGATCCCAAGCGTCCAGCACTGCCGACATCACTTCCTCGACGTCATCCAGATTCTGCTCCGGCTCCAGCGTGTCATACACGCGGTTATAGCCCTGCTCATAGAGTTCCTCGTCCGAAACCTCCGGATTCGCGCGGAAATGCGCCCGTCCAGTCGCTTCCACCAGGCCGTGTGCCATGAGCGCACCGGTCGAAACGATCGCATTCACGATTCCCCGGTCGATCAGCTCGGCAATGATCAGCCCCTGCTTGGCGACTGTCATCGCGCCAGCCAGCGTCATCACCACAAAGGCATCTTCGTCGAGTGCCATCGCTTCCAGCACGTCGGCCGCTTCCCCCAGTTGCCGCCCCGTGAACGCCGTCTTGGCCATCGCCCGCACCAGGCCGTCGATCGACGTAATTTTGCCCAGATCCAGCGGCTCCAATGGGATCAGTCGATCCTCCATCGGATTGTGCAGCTTCCGGTCGACCCCCTCTCCGCCAGGTTGCCCATGCGAGTTACCATGATTGCCTTGTTTCAAGATGACGCCTCCAAGCTCAATCAGAATTTCTCCCGACGAATAACTCTACAGGATAAGGGTGGAGGGATGCCACGCGGGACTTTCGCGTCGGATAGCTGACTCAAGGTAAGATTTCGGGATAGACCAGAGATCAATCGCATGTATGACGATCGACGACATCCAACTGCTCTATGAATACGACCGCTGGGCCATGACTAGAGTCTTTGAGGCGGTCTCTGCCCTTAGCGTGGAGCAGTTTACGCGCGATCTAGGTGGCAGCTTTTGTTCCGTGCGCGACACTCTCATGCACATCATCGGCGGCGAGTGGATCTGGCTGGCGTATTGGAGGGAGCCGTCCCACCACCCAGCCTTACTAGCTAACCTGAGGACGCGCCGTGACACTCTGTTCGATCCGGTCTCATTTCCCGATATCTCCGCGGCGCAGGCAAAGTGGGCGCAGGTCGAGCAAGATCAGATTGCGTTCGTGAGCAGCGTGACAGACGAATCCTTGAAAAAAATGCTGCCTGCTCGCGGAATCCAAATCAGTTTGGGCCACCTGCTGCACCATCTGGCGAATCATTCCACCTACCATCGCGGCCAAACCGCACTCATGATGAGACAGCTTAACGCCGAGCCCTTGGCCACGGACTTCCACGTCTTTCTGGCAGAAGGCCGCCGTGAGACTCCTACAACGTAATGCCAGGCAAGCGCAGATTCGACGAGCAGCTTGCGGCGCTGGATCAACTTCGCCAGCAAACACCTGAAGCCTGCGTCGAGCCCCTGCGCAAGGCGCTTGGACAAAGCAACAACTTCATCGCCGCTAAAGCCGCCGATCTGGTTCGCGAATTCAACCTGCAAGAGCTGATTCCAGATCTGCTGAAATCCTTCGGCCGCTTCTTTGAAAATGCGGAAAAATCGGACCCGCAATGCTGGGCCAAGAACGCCATCAGCCGCGCGCTAGCGGCTTTCGATCTCCAGGAACCGGAAGTCTTTCTCCGCGGCATGCGCCACATCCAGCTCGAGCCCGTCTACGGAGGCCGCTCTGACACTGCGGGCACGTTGCGCGCAACCTGCGCCCTCGCCCTGGTGCAATGCCGTAGCCTCACGAATGACGAGTTGCTGACGCATCTCGTCGATCTCTTCGCTGATAAAGACAAAACAGTCCGCGCCGAGGTGGCTCGCGCCATCGAGCAGGTAGGCTCTCCTTCGGCGTCATTGCTGCTGCGTCTCAGAGCTGTTCTCGGTAGTGATGAGCCTGAAGTGCTCGGGGCGTGCTACAGCGGAGTTCTCCGCCTCGAAGGAGTCTCAGCCATCTCCTGGGTTAGCCACTTTCTCGTTACCAGTGACGATGCCGCTGGAGAAGCAGCTCTGGCCATTGCCGGCACGCATTCCCCACAAGCTTTCGACGTGCTGCAGAAGGCCTTGGACGCAGCCCCCGATCCATGGTTCCGATCGGTTCTGCTCTCGGCGATCGCGTTGACCCGTCAGGATGCCGCGGTGGAATTCCTGCTGGATCTGGTGAAATCCGAATCCGCCGATGCCGAGCGCGCCATCGAGGCAATGGTCCGTTCCATGCCGTCACAAGAATTGGTCCATCGCCTCGAAAGTCTGGTCAAGGGGAATCCACGTCTGGCGAGTGCGTTCGCTACGCAACGATCGTCCCGCCGATGAGTAGCTAGTCAAAGCGGTGAGTCATAAGCGGTGAGTCATAAGCGATGAGTCATAAGCGATGGACGAACTGGTTGGCTCATCGCTCACTGCTCATTGCTCGCGCCTCGAATGCTATATTGAATTCCGGAGGGAGATCGTGCCGCCAGAAAAATTCCGGGTGGGACTGGTCCAGATGTCTTGCGGACCGGAGCCGGAACAAAATCTCGACAAAGCTCTCAGCCGCATCGCCGAGTCCGCCCAGCGCGGTGCGCAGGTCGTCTGTCTGCCCGAACTTTTTCAAACGCAGTACTTCTGCCAGCGCGAAGATCATTCGCTCTTTGACCTTGCCGAACCAATTCCTGGCCCCAGCAGCGAGAGATTGGCAGCCGCAGCACGCAGCAACGGCGTAGTACTCATCGCGTCGCTCTTTGAAAGACGTGCGGCTGGTGTCTACCACAATACTGCGGCGATCTTCGACAAGGACGGCTCCTTGCGCGGCCTCTACCGCAAGATGCACATCCCGGACGACCCGCTCTACTACGAGAAGTTTTATTTCACTCCCGGTGACCTCGGCTTCCGTGCCCTCGACACTAGCGCCGGGCGGCTCGGAACCCTGGTCTGCTGGGACCAGTGGTATCCGGAGGGCGCACGCCTCACTGCGTTGCAGGGCGCTAGTATTCTGTTCTATCCCACGGCGATCGGCTGGCATCCCGCCGAGAAGGCCGAGTTCGGCGTCGCCCAACACGACGCCTGGCGGACGATTCAGCGCGCCCACGCCATCGCCAACGGAGTCTACGTCGCAGTTGTGAACCGCGTCGGGTTCGAAACCGGCAACATCCGCGGCAAGTCAGCGCCCGGCCATGGACTCGAGTTCTGGGGCGGTTCTTTCTTCTGCGACCCCTTCGGTCGCGTCCTCGCCGAAGGATCACATGATCGCGAAGAAATCATCGTCGGCGACGTCGACCTGAAGGCATTGGAAGATATCCGCCGCAATTGGCCTTTCCTCCGGGACCGCCGCATCGACGCGTACGCACCCATCACTAGCCGGCTATTGGATTAGGAATGACGAAGTAGAAACGCACGTGAGATACGGACTCCCCAGATCATTGGCAGCGTTAGCCGCATCGCTCGCTCTTTGCTGCCTGTGCGGCGCCGCCGAACCTTGCTCCTCGAAAACACGGATTCTTAAAGTGGACCGCGCGGATTATCGCCGAATCCAGCAATCCGTTAGTCAGGGACATCAGCCGTGGCGACTCGACGCAAATGCGGTCGCAGGAACGGTCATTCGTGACCTGACGCATGCCGACCGCCACGCCAATTCGTATGACATACTCGTGAAAGAAGTCAAAGAAATGCGGACTGAAGCTATCTATTTCTCTCGTACAAACGAGAGTTCCTACTACATCACTCTGCAGAAGTTTGATTGGCTACTACCTGCGTCTGAGAGGTGGGAATGGATGATCTGGGTTCCGACGCGTGCGACGGTGGTTACGTGTGGCTCGCGCGACTCGGCGCCACAGTAAGGATCTTGGGGATGGTTCGCCACTTAAACGACACCTTGAATATCCAAAAGAACTCCTTAGCTGCTCTGCCCTATCGTATGCCCGCCGAATGGGAGCCGCACGCCGCGACCTGGCTCGCGTGGCCGCACTATCAAGGCGACTGGCCCGGAAAATTCGAGCCGATCCCCTGGGTCTACGCCGAGATCATCCGCAATCTTGCCAGGCACGAGCGCGTCGAATTGATCGTCAACAACGCATCCGCTGCGAGACAAGCTCGCAGAGTGCTAGAGCGGGCCGATGCTCTCTCGGACAACATTCGATTCCATCGCTGGCCCACCAACCGTGTCTGGCTGCGCGACTCCGGCTGCATTTTTCTAGCGCCCGTGCAGCAGCAGCCGGGCTTTGCCCGGCCGGACAGCCGAGGGCGGCTGTCCCCACATGAACAGCATGGAGATGAACACCGGGAAGGGCACGAGTTTACTCGTGCCTTAAAGGATCAGAAAACGTCGGGGGCTTCCGCCCTTGAGGGCCCCCTGGCCCTGAAGTTCCGCTTCAACGCCTGGGCTAAGTATTCCAACTGGCGCCACGATGAAAAAATCGGCAGCCTCATGGCCAAAACCGCCCACTCCACCGGAATCCGCCCCGAATCTGTCGGTATTCGCATCGTCCTCGAGGGCGGCTCCATCGACGTCAACGGCGCCGGCACGATTCTCACCACGGAAGAATGCCTGCTCAGCAAAGAGCAGGAGCGCAATCCGCACATGACCCGCGTCCATTACGAAAAGGCCTTTGCCGATTACCTCGGCGCCTCGCACACCATCTGGCTCGGACGCGGCATCTTCGGCGACGACACCCACGGCCACATCGACGACCTCACGCGCTTCGTCCGCAAAGACACCGTCGTTACCATGGTCGAGCGCGATTCCAAAGACGTGAACCACGCGCCACTACTGGCCAATCTTCGCCGCCTGCAGTCCGCGCGCGACCAGGACGGTAGACAGCTTACAGTCGTTGAACTCCCCATGCCGCAGCCGGTGGCTTTCGAAGGCCGCCGCCTGCCCGCCAGCTACGCCAATTTCTACATCGCGAACGGAGTCGTACTAGCCCCGGTCTTCAATCGTCCCAACGATCGCATTGCCTTGAACACGTTGGCCGAGCTCTTCCCTACCCGCGAAATCGTTCCCATCTACTCGGGAGACTTCATCTGGGGCCTTGGCGCGATGCACTGCATGACACAACAGCAGCCCGCATGAGCAATTGCAGATTTTAGATTTCAGGTTGCAGATTCAAACCCCAGCTGATTCCTGTCCAAATCGCGTGCGGTCTTCAATCTGCAATCTGAAATCTGCAATCTAAAATTCGCTGTGCTAGATTCTTCCGCATGCCTCACGGCGAAATGACCACCAGCCGTCTCGAAGCCTTCAGCGACGGCGTAATCGCGATCATCGTCACCATCATGGTGCTCGAACTCCGCGCGCCTTCCCAGCCAACGTGGCCGGCGCTCCTCAAGGTCGCGCCCATCTTCCTGAGCTACGGGCTCAGTTTCCTTGTGGTCGCCATCATGTGGGTGAACCATCACCACCTGATTCATGCCGTACATCAGGTGACCGCCCGGCTCTTGTGGTCGAATCTGAATCTGCTCTTCTGGATGTCCCTCGTCCCCTTCGTCACAGATTTCCTCGGCAAAAACTATCGTCAGCCCATGGCCGTCGCTCTCTACGGTCTGGACCTTGCCATGTGCGGCAGTGCGTTTTATATCTTGCGCACCGAACTCGTTCGCCAGGATGGCAGTGACGGAAACCTGCGCGACTATCATGCCGGCATGCAACGCAAGAATGCATTCTCCGCAGCTCTCTATTTTCTCTCGGTCCCGCTCGCGTACGTTTCCGTTTACGCGTCGTTCTTCATCTTTGCCCTGATCCCGGCGATGTATTTCCTGCCAGAGAAGAAACTGGCTGCACCGGGGCACGAGTAAACGAAAGTGCTGATCGCCCGATTCGATGGATATTAGTTCCCGTTCATTGCGCACTGCCGCGAGGCACGGTGCCTACGGGGCATGGACCGATCATTGGGTCCACGCCCGGCTGTGCGGCTGTGCTTCCCGGAGCTGCTGGCGTGGAGCCTGACGACGGATTCTGAGATCCAGCATTGGTATTCGAGTTATTCGCTGCAGTGGCGCCCGAGACGCTCACGCATGGCGGCAGAGGAGCAGCAGGCTTCCCGGGACTCACAGGCTGACCACTGCCCGGTACAGGAGTTTGCGCCGTTGGAGTCGGGGCTGCCGCAGTCGGTGTCGGAGCCTCTGCGCTGCTTGTTGGCGGAGGAACGCTCTGCGTTCCCTCTCCTGCCGCCTTGGTGGTAATCGGTGTCGGCGGCCCAATCGGGTTCGTCGGCGGCGTCATGTTCGGGTTAGCAGGGGCAGCGGTTGCGTTCGGAGTTGGTGCGTTCGGAGTTGGTGCGGCCGGCGTTGGCGCGGGCGTGTTTGGCACCGTCGCCGGCGCTGTAGCCGGAGGTGGCGGTGGAGGCGTAGCAGCACGGGTCCGCTGGGCACTCACCCAACTCGCACAAGTTATCAGAACGATAAGTGGAATAAGCCGTTTGGTCATGAGATTCCCTCGTTTGAGAACACCACCACAGCTGGCGCACAGAATTGTGATGTGTGTTTCCCTAAGTCTCAAACTCGGCGCAAGGTACTGCCATCCGGAGAATCCCGTAGTA
This sequence comes from Terriglobia bacterium, assembly GCA_963743105.1. Taxonomy (GTDB): domain Bacteria; phylum Acidobacteriota; class Terriglobia; order Terriglobales; family Acidobacteriaceae; genus Sulfotelmatobacter. The sequence continues at coordinate 109,455 of CAVUOS010000013.1, read as the reverse complement.
CCGCTGGTGTAGGAATGGACGCCTTCGTCCGTACCGCGAGCACAGCGAGCGTGCTGTACGCCAACGCGAGAAGCCACATCGGATCACCACAAGGTCAGCCGCGTAGCGGCGGCATCTGAAAGCCCGTCACGACACTGCCGGAAGGGGTCACAAAACGGCGCACGAGTCCCCCGCCGGGGACGGCAACCTTCTTTAGGATTTCATGAATTCTCTACTTCCGATACAGCGTAGGCTCCGGCCCCTTTTCCAGCGTAGTCCGGTCCCAGATCCACCCTTTGCGGGTGTAGCTGGCAAGCTCGAAATCCTGCGTCAATTCCAGCGCGTCCGTCGGACACGCATCCTCGCACAGCCCACAAAACATGCAGCGGCTCAGGTCGTAGGTGAAGTTAGTGAGTTCTTTGCGGCGGGTTTTCTCATTGCGCTCGCTCGACACAACGATCAAATTTTCCGGGCAAGCCAGCGCGCACAAATCGCACGCAATGCACATGGTCTCGTCCGTATCCGGATTCACATTCAACCGCGGCGCCCCGCGGTACCGCTCGGCCACTTGCGGCCGCTCCAGTGGGTACTGCTCGGTGTAGATTTCCTTCGGATCCTGGTAGCGGAACGTGACCTTCAGACCTTGCAAAAGGTCGACGAGAAACACTTTGCGGAGCAAGCTTTGCATGCTCATAACGCGGCTAGAATATCACGGCTAGCGCCTTACCCAATTGGGTACGGTATCTTTTCCGAATAGCGCGTCCGCGATACGTATTGTTAAACCCCGAGGAGACACCCATGCCGACTCAAATTTCCCCCATGTTGGCCGTCACCGACGGTAGCGCCGACGACGACTTCTACCAGGCTGCCTGCGGTGCCGAACTCCTATGGAAACTGAATGAAGGCGCGGATATTGTCGCTGCTCTCTCCATCGGCGGCGCGCCTTTTCCCCTGGCCTAGCACGCCCCGCAATACTGCACCCGCGGTCCATCGTCCGCAGGCTTCACCACGGTGAGGATCGAGTTGTTCGTGGACAATCCCGTCGCGGGCCAGAAGAAGTCGGTGGCCGCAGGAGCGGTTGAGCACAGCCCATAGAACAGCACGAGCACCCCACCGGTGGACCAAGCCCATCCGCCGCATGCTTCAGGGAGCCGTAGTCGACCTTTGGCCACGTCTGGCTGATTGGCAAATTCCTAAAACAGATGTTTTCCTCTGTGAAGCTCTGTGCCCTCTGTGGTTTAGGCTTTTGAATAGTCTTGAGCCGCGGAACTTTCCGCTATGTCCGCGCGTACCACCAGCAGAGGACGCCATGAGAGCCTACTTTAGCAATCTACCCACGAAGATGTGGCTGCTCCTCGTCCTTCCAGCCTTGGTGATCGCCTACCCGATCGCCCGCGTAGTTGTTCCCGTCGTAGTCCACGCCGTCGTGCCCGAAGTAGTACGGAACGTGCTAACCGTGATCTGATCGTGCAGCAGCCGGCGCATTCGTCCGTCCGCAATTTCAGCGCCGGCCCACGTAGAATAGCCTCGTTCACCGTATGACCCACGACCAACGGCCAGTGACCAATGGCGGTTCCGACGAACTCTGGATGGAAGAAGCGCTCCGCTGTGCCCAACGCGCTCTCGAAATGGACGAAGTCCCGGTAGGCGCCATCGTGGTCTGCGATGGCAAAATCATCGGCCGCGGATGGAACCGCAACATCGCCGACGCCGATCCAACCGCCCACGCGGAGATCATCGCCCTCCGCGAAGCCGGTGCAACCATTGGTAACCACCGCCTGGCCGCTTGCGGGCTGTTTGTTACAATTGAACCGTGCCCCATGTGCGCCGGCGCCCTGGTGCATGCCCGCATCAAACGCCTGGTTTATGGCGCGGACGATCCTAAGACGGGCGCGGTGCACTCGGTGATGCGGGTCCTGAATCATCCGCAACTGAACCACGAACTCGAGGTCAGAAGCGGAGTCCTGGCCGGCCGCAGCGCAGAACTGCTGCAAACGTTCTTTAAGGAACGTCGTTCGTAGTTCGTAGAGATGTAGCCTGCAACGTCTCTGTTGGCAGCGTCCATGCGCAAGGTTTGACGATGCCGCCGGCGGAGACGTTACAAGCAACGTCTCTACCGTGGCTTTGTCCGACGCGGAGAGGTGCGTGAGTGGTTGAAACGATCCGCCTCGAAAGCGGACATACCTTAACGGGTATCGTGGGTTCAAATCCCACCCTCTCCGCCATCATTTTACTCGCATAAATACTAGCTATCTCGCAATTACCTTGATTTTTTGTGTTAGGACTGTGCTAGCGTCCTCTCTGTGGGGTTCGGAGAGGCTACACCGTGCCGGACCGAGACCCGCTTTCCTGGACCGAAGAACAACGAGCCACCGCGAGGGCGAACCTTCGCAACCTACGCCTCACGCCCAGCTCTCCTGTCATCACGATCTTTGTTCGCCACGCCCCTAGTGCAAGTCTTACGTAAAAAAAACGATTGATCCACAGATATTTAGAATGCGCGCATGCGATGAGCAAGAGAGCGCGGAGAGCAGAGACATCTATCGCGCATACAGTTGCTAGCGCCCCATCCTTCTATAGCTTGATGAGTTCTGAGTGCATTCGATGGTTTAATTGGTGCCCGTTTCTATCACGCGCGCTGACGCCATCGCTGCGCCTGATTTACTTCGGCACTGCTGATCATATTCGACATCGATAGCGAGCGTGGATCGCATGGCGGCTGCCGATTCGCTGCGCTACGACGGTTTCTGGATTGACTGACGAAACCCGGTCGCTCGACGATCTCGCGACCCGGCGGTTGATCGACATCGATCCATCGCGAGGTGTCGCGTGGTGCTGATTGTTCCGAACGATGCTGAAGGACAGCGGATGGCATCATGCGACCACCTAAGCGAATGCCGATGCGTCGATTGGCGGCGCGATACTGGCAGACCTACGACGAGTCTGCGAGATTGCGAAGCGTCCGATCGAAGCCAGCCGCGAGGACCTGTGCGTTGACCAAGCGCAAGAAGCGAACCTGAACAAAATGAAGAGTCCCGACGACGCGCGATAGCGAAGATGAAGATGGCGACCCACTTGCGCACAAAGCGGAGCACGCTGTACATGGACACGGAGCCATTGTGCGTGACGCTGCAGCCGCCGACCAGACACGACCACGCTATAAACCTGGCGAGCCGTGAGCAGATAGCAAACAGATCCGACGCGAGCCGAGTCGCGCCCCAGAACAAACCGAAGGTCCATTGCAGGGATCGAAGAACTTACATAATAAAAGCTAGCAAAAGAAAGCGAAAAAAAAAAGCGACAAAGGAGAACAAAACAGCGCTAAGAGAGGACGCCGAGATCGAAGCATCGCAAACAAGCGCATCGACGAAAAAATTGTCAGCGAACTCGAACAGCAGCGCGCGAAAAACAAAATCGCAGCGCTCTACTATCCTTTCTCCCAATAATCGCGACTACGCGAATCACCTCTCAGCCGCAACTAGTAGCCGCGCATCTATCAACTCTAAATGCAAATACCGGGACGATGAGTTCTGCAAACGGTGTAACTGCCGCAAGCACTTGCGCTGGAGTAGCGCGGGCAAGCAATACCGGCGCAAGGCGGGAACACGCTCATGGGCCGAGGCCGAGGAGAAGAAGCGCGAACTGGAGGACCAACTCTCCGGGCGCATCCCCGAAGTAAAGACAGAGCAGAGCCGACGGGACACGCAAGCCTGCATTGATACATTTCTTCAGGACAAGAAAGTCCAAGGCGTCACCGCGTCCGTGGTCGGTAAGTACACACGCGAGCTGGCGCGCCTCCGTGAGTATTGCGCACGCAACGGCGTTTACACCGTCCAGGGCATCACGCGGGAATTGCTGAGCGGCTTCTGTGCCACGTGGTCGGACCTCTACCCTTCCAGCTATACCCGCGCCAAGGTCCGCGAGCGCGTCCGTTCTTTTCTCCGATACTGCTACGAAGTGCAATGGATTCCGCGCATCCCCACGCTGCCTAAAATCAAGATCGAAGAACCGCCCACGCTGCCCCTCTCTGCCGATGAGTACAAACGGCTGCTCAAAGCCATCAAGACCACAATCACGAAGGACCGGCAAACCCAAGTACACGCTCTAATTCAGCTCATGCGTTATTCGGGCCTTGCCATCCGTGACGCGCTAACGCTGAAACGGTCGGGAATAATCGAGGACAAATCCAAGGGCCTGCACCGCATTGTTACCGCCCGGCAAAAAACGGGGACGCACGTATCCGTGCCCATCCACCCGGCTGTTGCCCGCGAACTGCTAGCCGTGCCAACGGAAACCCGGAGTATGTCTTTTGGTCGGGTGAGGGCGAGGAAGAGAGCATTACGAAAAGCTGGTCAAAGCTGTACCTCGCGCCGCTTTTCGAGGTAGCCAAACTATCGAGCAATGGCTACATGAAGAGTCACAGGCTACGGGACACGTTCGCGGTGGACCTTCTGGAAAAAGGCGTGCCCCTGGAGGAAGTCTCCAAACTCCTCGGGCATGAAAGCATCAAGACCACAGAGAAACATTATTCAAAGTGGATGAAGGGACGGCAGGACCGGCTTGACTCGCTAGTCTCTGCTACGTGGAAGCAAGAAAAAAGCACGAAATAAGAGGGGGACCCTCCGATACTTACTGGCTTAGCCACTCAAAACCACGAACAAAACATCTCTCACACCATGACCGAGGAAGCGGATTGAATGTGGTACCAGGATAACAAGGTGGCCCAGCTATCCACCTTTCATCACGCGGAAACTTGGGATCAACACAGTGTGCCAATACCTTACCTACTTGGTTTTTCATCGTGAAGGATTCTTGAAAAGTCAGACTGTGCCGTCATTCGATTCGTGAAAGTGATCTGCTCTCCCACATTGACAATCCTAAGCTCTTCGGTGCTTTGATACGACATGTCTCCCATTCGATATGTCGCATTAAAGACGTATTCCTAAGTGTTCACGTTGAGTGGTATGAAAACGATTTTGTCGGGGTCAGAGGCAGGATCAATCTCCGCATAGTGCTTTGTGTGCTGTTGCTTCTTGTGGCGCTCAATTCCAGTTTGGGAACTTTGGTGATTCTCGCCAGCTGTTCATCCGTCGCGATGGCATAGCCTTTGCGCTTGTACTCAATTGTTTGAAATCTAGCAAACTTAAGTCTTCGCCCTCTTCCCAATGTTTGTCGGACTCTTTGCCGATGTAGATCGGCGGCCAGTTCGCAACGATGTGGGCTCGCTGCAATAATCCACGCGTGTCGAAGTCGCAGGGCTTTCCATTGGGTCCGAGGATTTTGGCCTCGGGATGGTTTTGGTAGGACTCCAGCAGTATGAAGAAATTCTTAGGCACTGCCCGGCGTCCATCGTATAGGAAGAACTGATGCGCAGCGGAATCAACCAGCACACACTAGAAAAACTCTGCAAGCAGAGACTAGTAAGAGCAGTCAAGCTCGCGGAATGTTTGAAGGTGCTCGTCCAATTAGAGTTGGAACGAACAACTTGTCAAAGCTCGGAAGCATTCGCGGGAACGATGTAGCCTTCGCGAAGGGGAAGTCTAATACGCATGAAGGTTCACGATTACACTGACAATCGGGGGCATGGAATCTAACTCTACGAAGCTCCAATGTTGAGTCCGCTCGCTTCCGATGGCGTGTAGCCTTCAAATGATCGCAGCCTCGGCGAGGTGAACAAACCGCAAGTATTCAGGTCACTAATGCTTGCTAAACTGCTTGGCTTGACAATGATGGGATACATGCTATCGTTGTCACGCTTTTCGGATCCATCTGTTAGGAGGTGCCCGATGAGCAGAAAGAACGCTCTTCAACTCGTGATTAGCGGCATTGCTGTCGTTGTCTTAATTGTGGTTTACGAAGCATATTTTAAAAGCAATTTCGTCCCTCTCTATCGTTACTGTCCTACTCCCGATTGCGTTGTGGTTGTGAAGTCCGATCCCAGTACCTGCACACTCAGCCCCAGCGGCGTCAGATTGCACCGCCAGGATACTCTTCGATTTGTGTACTCTGGAGTCCCAGGAAATTATCGTGTCCATTTCAACCACAATACATTTCCTGTTAACGACTTCCCTGTCGGCTATCCCAAGCAAACCCCCAACGCGTGCGGGAACATCTTGTTTGGTTGCAATGATACGTACCAACTTGTTCCAGCCTGTGGCTTTGGTCAAGACATAGGCGTCCACGTGGATCATTAAAAGACACATAGTTTTAAGGCGACATCGTGAGCTTCACGAACTCGGGATTATTTCTAAGGTGATCAAAATCCGGCGTATCGCGAATGCTGGGGCGCGGGAGTCCAGCTTTCACTGCCTCTTCCAGCCACGCAAGCGCGCTGTGGTCGTCCTCGAAATGGTTGAAAACAAGCGCGGCTCGGAACATTACTACTGGATCGTTAGGAGCTAACGCCAGCGCTGCTTTAATGGATGGCATCGCTGTTTTCTTATCGTCTAGCATTGCGCTGTATTCCGCGATATAAGAAATAGCATTTGCGTCTCGTGGATTCACCTCGACTTGCGAATGTGCTAATGAAACAGCCTTCCGATAGGCATCTTTAGATTCTGTTCGTCGCCCGGGAGTCCAGTACAGAGCATCCCCGAGATTTCCCCAGTCTAAGGGGTCTCGATCATCGAACCGCAATCCTTGCCTGAAAATAACTTCTGCATCGGCGAAATTGTGCTGCAAGAAGTAGGCAGCCCCCAGATTCGCTAGCGCATCGCGATTTGGCGAAAGGTCGATCGATCGATTCGAAGCTTCAATCGCTTCTGAATACCGCCCTTCATACACATAAACTGCGCTTAGATTTGCGTATCCTCGGTAGTTTCCGGGGGCCAGTTCAATAGCCTTTGAGAACGCGTCAGCCGCCTCCGAATATCGAGCCTGATTAACATAAAATTCTCCTAGCCAGCTGTATACTCCCCAATAGGTCGGTCGGAGAGCGATGGCTTTCTTAAAGGCCACTTCTGACTTGGACAGTTCTCCTAACTTGGCATAAGCTGCAGCGAGCCCTTCAAGAGCGTCGTCACTGTTTTGATTCAGGTCGAGCGCGCGTTTGTATTGCTCTACCGCCTCTTCGTACTTACCAGTTCCGAAAGACACATTGCCCAGACATATTCGACCCTCTGCAACCTCCTGATTGAGGGCTAGAGACTTCTCGCAGTTTCGGGCTGCCTGTGTAAGCCATTCTTTACCTCGATTCATCGGCTGCTGAAAACCGATCCAATACGCTTCACCGAGGCCCGCATAAGCCGGGGCGTAATCCGGGTCGATTTTCAAGGCTTGGCTGAATTCCTGAATTGCTTTGTCGATATTTTCGGCTCTCTGATATTCCTGCAAATAGCCCCTGCCTCGGATATATGCCTCATAAGTTGGGGGATTCGTGTCTGGAAGCCTCGCCAAGTCTCGACGTCGCTGTGGGGCAATTTCAGCAGGCAACATCTCTATGGTCCGATTCACGACTTCATCTTGTAGGCCGAAGATATCTGCGGCATCGCGAGTGAAGGTGCGGGCTGCTATCTGTCTCGCAGTTTTGGAGTCCACAAGATTGCATGTAATACGCAAAGTGTCGCCGACCCTTTGAATCGTGCCTTCCAAGACCAAGTCGGTGCCAAACTCTCGTCTCGCTTCCGAGGCATTCCTTATCACCTTGGCGCGCAGTTCATGAGGCGAGACCAGTTGAATGCCATCGTCTTGGCTTGCCTCAACCAATCTGGTCGCGAGCGTTTCCGTCAAACCGAGTCCTAGCGCGTTGGTAGCCGTATCTTGGCCTAAGGCATCAAAGGGCAGTACCGCCATGACACGTGGCTGGGCCTTGCTAAACGAGGGAGGGTTTTTGTGGAACAGTACGACCAATGCTCCAGCGAGCGCCACGGCCGAGGCGAAAATTGGGAAATATTTTCGAAATGCGAGCCCTATGCTTGACCTGAGAGGCGATGCTACTGAGATACGGCCATCTTCAACTCGCGAGAGCTGTTCTAGCAGCTCCTCAGAACTCTGATAACGGTGGAGGGGATCCGTCTCCATGCACTTTAGAATCACCATTTCAAGAGCAGTAGAGATGCCCTTCCTAACGAGGTGTGGCAATGGTGGTGATCCTTTGATAATGGCCTCAATAAGCCCCTTATCATGCGGAAATGGGCGGAATCCGGTTGCCAACTCGTATAGGACAGCACCGGCCGAGTAGATATCAGAGCGGACATCAGCCTCCCTACCAAGCAGTTGTTCTGGCGAACAATACGGCAAAGTGCCAGAGAACCGAAGTCGACTCGTCTCGGTTTCCGCTAGCGCTCCTTGTTGAGGCAATACGGCCAATTGAGCGAGGCCAAAGTCGAGAATTTTTAGCACGCCCTTAGGCGTTATTCGAAGGTTGCCAGGCTTGAGGTCCCGGTGAATGATATTTTGCGCGTGAGCCGCTGCAAGCCCGCGAGCTAACTGCAACCCGAGTGTGACGGTCTCCGGTTCCGGAAGCGGTCCAGCCTTCAGGCGTTCGTCTAGCGAAACACCCGGAACGTACTCCAGGATAAGGTAATCAACACCATCTTCGGAATTAAAGTCGTAGACTGCTTCGACGTTCGGGTGGTTGAGGCGACTAAGCATCAGTGCTTCCCGACGAAAACGCTTTCGGGACGACACCTCATTAAGCATATTCGGATGTAGCACCTTTACTGCGACTTCTCTTTCTAATCGTTCATCGTATGCTCGAAAAACAACACCCATGCCGCCTTGTCCGATCTGCTCGACCAAGCGGAAGTGGTTTAGGACCTGTCCGGGACCCGGGGACTGTGGATCCATGTCCGTGAATCGTAAGCTCGTCTGCAACCGCGGTCAACCATGTCACGCAGAGCCAACTTAGTGGGGTGTAGCATTTTCCCCTCGGTAGGTATAACCCCCTCAACCGTTTGACCGCATTTCACGCGGTCTGTAAGGTCCGCGCTCGTTCCGCCTTCGCATCACCGAGGCGCTTGCCCCTCGCGGCACACCGCACCGCGTCCGCAGTAGCGCCCACCGTCGCCAGGATCAACGGCTCGCCATCGGACTGCGTCGATTTCGCTAATCGTAATCACAGCATGCACTATTCGACCGTAGCCTTCGGGGAACCGAATTCAGTCCGCACAAATACCCGGATAATTACTGAGAAGCCCCGATCAACGTCCCGAAAGCCGCGGAGTTTTAGAGTCGCCCAACATGCAACGCGTCTTCCCGAAGGATGCCGAGACTTTGCAATGTGAGTGTGATCACAATGCTCGATGCGCGGCGGAAACGGTAGCACTAAATCGCGTTTGAGCTTCAGCGTTTAGCGTGCTACGCTTTTTCTATGGGAGATTGCCCGAGAGTGCTCGGGCGGTCTTCCCATTTGCTTTTTTGGAGGACTAATAAAATGATTTGCTATCAAATTACCGACGATGGGATGTTTCCGCGTTTTGGTGTGACCACTGCAAAGAACTGATTGACGATGATACGGCGTTCGTTTTCTGGAGCACTGGCGGCAGTATCGCGCAAGCGTACGATTGTGCCACACCGGTCGTGTTATGGAAACTAGCAGTTCTCGCAGTAGGGCTTAAAGGCTGAGCAGAATATTCGGTAAAACGATTGCTGTCAGTGGATGAGATGCGCGTTATTTCTCTTGCGGCAGCGGCCCAGTAGATCGTTGACGTAACCAGACCTTAGCACTCAAATTTTGACTGCTTTCGATTAAGTTCACATCTGAGCGTTTGTCACTGGTCGACCGTCGAGGGCCGCATTACGCTCGGGCCGTAGGGTATCGGACAGTACCTTGAAAGGACGCTCCTGGGCCTCGAGATCTCCAGCATTTTCAACAGGAAGTGGGGTTCACGGCGGCGGCAGATCCATAGCGGTCCTGACGAATTCTGGACAACTAGGTCACTTTCTCTTGGAGTAGTACAAGATCAGAGAAGTCGCAAGCCATGCTACGAGAATGAGCACAACAACCTGAAGGAACCCCATGGCGAGAAAACTATGGTCGTTACGCGACCCATCGGTATCGAGACACTTCGTGATTGGGTGCTGTTGCAGCCGGGTTGAGCCGCAAGCAGATCAACTTCAGCAGAGTTTCAACCTCAAGCCCGGTATCGAGCAGATCGATCATCTGCTCCAGCGTGAACCCGGCCTGTTCCCCAGCCGCCGCCAGCTTCGAAATGGCGAGAATCAACGAGGTGTTCTCCATGATTTGCCCCTTCCCTTAATGTTGCCGGGAGGATCGCATCCCTGGATTGCCTTGGTCTGTGATTCAAATTACATCGATCCGCGAATATGCTCACTCGGGGACCAGATCCCCGCACTCCCTAATTGAGTGGCACCAACGTGCGAGTGCGAAACGCAGACTCGTCGTCCTCGATGCACTTGAGCAGTTGTCTAGCTTGTTCGAGCGTTTTTGGCATCGGAATAGACACCTCATTCTCTGAACGAGCGGTCTGTAATTTTACATAGACCCACGAGTTCACTCTGCCAACTGTCAAAGTTGACGGATTCTGTTCCCGCAGGAAACGTCTGGCGACGCTGGAGAAGATAGTTTGGCTGCTGAACTGAGGCTGAAGCGTTATGAGTAATAACGAGGCCTTTCATTCAGAATCCCTGTTCCGGGCATTTTGAGTGTGATCGCGATTTCTCGCCAATCGAGCCGCTGAAAGGAATTTGGAGCAATGCTCATTCTTTTGATAGTTCTCTGGGGCGTTGATCGTTTGCTAAAGTGAATAGCTTTTCTGGCAGCGCTAGAAAGGGAAAATGATGTTCAGGAGCAGTCCCCGGCGTATTACTGTTCGCCAGCCTCATTCCTGGCACGAAGCCTACGCATCGGCCTTGCGAGAATCTGATCCTGACAAGTTCATCGGGTGTATTGAATACGCGATCAGCACCATCGAAAGACGGTATTCTCAATGGGAGACCGATCCTGGAACACGCACTGAACTGACGGCACTCAAAAAGTGCATTTCCGCTCTTAAGCGCCGGATCAAGCAAGAGCAGCTTCGCAGGCATGGCGCAGTCCCTTCAACTGCCTGAAAGGGAAGCTCAGACGCGACGGTCGCTCCGCGTGCACTCGAATACCTGAAGCAGCTTACGGACTTGTTTGGGTGCACCATTCCGCCGAAGTGCCGCTAGTTTTGAAATCGTATTCAACTGTTGCAATCAAGCAGAAACCACGATGTGTTTCGGACGGTGAGGTTGCCGAGATGTTGTCGCATCGACGCAGATACACCCGCGTGCCGATACGGGCGCAGGTAACTTGCATAGTGGATTCCCGAACAATGCGCGGAGTGAGTTGGAATCTCAGCCAAGGGGGAATGCAAGTGGACGTGAGTGACTTGAAGCCGAAAGAAGTCGTCCAATTGTCATTTCGGCTGCCTCTGTCTGGCGTAGCCGTTGACGTGGTCGGTGCGGTGGTTTGGGGAGATGAGAAGCGCCACGGAATCCAGTTCACCTACATGGGTGCGCAGAGTCAGCAGTCGATTCTCCAATACATAACAGAACAGATGGAGCGCTAAATGTACAGGTTCCGTCCAATCTATTTCCTTGACAACTTTTCAGGGGCGGCGCACTGTAATCCCGTAACTACGCGTCAGATCTCACCCAGAGTTTTCCAAGGTAGCCGATTCTGTCTGAGCAGGCCCTTCCTGTTCTTCGGCGCAGTCCACGAACAAGCCCGTGCTCGATCCTAGTGGACCTAGAAGGAGATTGTTATGATGCGGACCCACACACAACAGAAGAAGCTCTTTGCCAGGCCGCTGATCTTGCTGGCCACCCTCTTGCTGGTGCCTGTTTTTGGTCTCGGCGCTACGGTGACAGTGGGAAATTCTCCGTATGCCGTTGCGGTGAACCCGGTCACCAACAAGATCTACGTACTCAACCGCGGAAGCGACAGTGTTACGGTAATCGACGGAGTGAGCAACACAACCATGACGATACCAGTTTCAGGCCCCAGCGCCGCAGATCGCAGTCCACGCCGAACGGACCCAGCATGTGCTGCGCTTCTTGCACCAACAACGTCCGCAGATGGGGATCGCCCTCTTTGCTGATGTGCAGCTGCGGCTCGCTCTCGCCAGAGTTTCTGCGTCCCGGCTGCAGTCCCAGATAGCAGCCCACGTCGCGGCTCTTGCGGAAGCGATGTGGATCTTCCAGCGTCAGCAAGAAGGTCAGCGCGATCAGCGTGCCTATGCCCTTGATCTGCTTCAGCAGCGCCACCTGCGGATAACTCTGCTGGGCCAGATTCTCGATGCGCTCGTTGTATTCCACGATGCGCTCGCTCAGCGACTCCATTGCGTTCAATAGGGGTTCCAGTGCGACTTGCAGTTCCGGACTCAGGCCTTCGGCTTTCTCCGCATTCATATTCCGCACGTTGCATCCGCGCAGCCGCTCGCCGTAGCTCTTCGCCAGTCCACGAGCCGCGTTGACCAGCCCCGTCCGGGCGCGCACCAGCCCTGCCCGTGCCCGAATCATCATGAGATCGGCTTGTGCCTGCGCGCTGCGATGCTTCACCGGATACAGCAACTCGGGATCGATCCGCGCCAGCCCCAGCGCATCCAGCCGATCGTCTTTCTTGCGGCTCTCCCCGATCAGCCGTACCTTGCGCGCATTCGCCACGATCACTTCATGCCCCAACTCGCTGAGCAAGCGACTGATCCAGGGCGAATGCGTCCCGATTTCCAGCGCGATCCGGCTGTGCGGTAGCGCGCCGAAGACTTCCTGCAACGCTTTCGCATTCGTGCGCACGCGCTGCTCCCGTTGTATCTGGCCGGATTCGTCCAGCACGCAGTACCAACAGTTGCGATCTCCCAGATCCAATCCGATGGTTAGTTTCTGCTGCGAAATATTCCTGCTCTGCGCTACTGCTCTGGTGCTAACCTTCTTCATTGCCGGTCTCCTTTGATTGATCTGTGCTTTCAAGCACGTCGATAACTTGGGAGCGTACACCGCATCCCGCCGGAGACCGGCCTTCTCCCTCGAAAACAGCTGCGGAGGTGGTGGGTTAAGCAGTTGCAAGCGGCTCTAGAGTTACCTTGTGGCCGAGTTGTTCGAGCCGCTTCACCAAGTACCGCTTTAGACCGTCGGAGTGAATGCGATCGAAGTAGTTTCCGCCAAGATCGTCATAGTTGCTGTGGTTTTTCTGCAAGTGATAGCCAATGACTATGAGGGTGTGTGCCACCGCGAGGATGGCTCTTTTCTTGCCGCGTCTTGCCGCTAAGCGTCTGAACTGCGAGGACAAGTAAGTGTTTTTGGTTCGCGCAGCAGCCCAGGCGCACTGACAAGCCATGCGACACAACCAGGGGCTCCCTTGACGAGTTGTACCGCGCAAACGCTTGCCGGCGCTTTCGTGATTGCCAGGGCATAGCGCGGCCCAACTGGCCAGATGCTCAGCGGTTGGAAACTGCGCCATGTTGTCCCCTATTTCGGCTAGAAGAGCCCAGGCTGCCACTCGATCGATCCCCGGTATCGTGTCCCAGCGAGCAACCGCTTGCGCCAGGTTCGGTCGTTGTCGGCCGATGTCCTCCAGGCGTTCATCGAGCACTGCAATTTCGTGTTCCACAAACTGTATTTGATCCAGTAAACGCCGCAGCAGAAAGCGATGATGGGAACGGATCTTTCCTTCGAGAGCAAGTCGTAATTGCGGAATCTTCACGCGCAGATGACCCAGGGCGAGGGAGGCGAGGTGCTCGGGATGATCTTCACCGGTGATGATGTCCTCCAGCATTGCCCGTCCACTCTTGCCCAGAACGTTGGTCGCCACGCTCGCCAGTTTTAGGTTGGCGTCTTCCAGCACCTTCTGAATTCGACTGCTGATGCGCGAAGCTTCCTGGGACAGACTGGCCCGCATTCTGGTCAGGTCGCGTAGATCGCGAATGATTTCGCAGGGTACATAGCTGGCCCGCAGAAGACCATACTGCAGCAACTGCGCAATCCATTCCGCATCTTTCTGGTCGGTCTTGCGACCCGGCACATTCTTGATGTGCTGCGCATTCGCCAAAACTACCGTGAACTGTCTCTCTAGAATGTTCCAAACGGGTTTCCAGTAAACCCCGCTGGATTCCATCGCTACCTGAGTCCCACCGAACTGCCGTAGCCATTCGGCAAGCTCACGCAGATCTTGGGTCATCGCCCCCAAGCGACGCTGGTGTTTCTGCACGCGTCCCGCTTCCCACAGCAAAATGCAAGCAGAAATCGAGCTCTTATGTACATCCAAACCGCAACATCTCGGATGCAGCACGTCCATGACTACCCCTCCTTGACGTGTGATCCAGGACGCGCCGACAGGGTGAATCTCCCTCGCGTGCTCTCCCCTCACGAGGAGGCTACAGTCCGTTGTGCCAAAGCGCGTCCCGGGTCAAACTCATCCTCGGGCTCTCAAGCACCAGTAAGGTCAAAGACCTCTGGACCACACGCCTCGGCACAGCATACTGCCAGCAAACTACGTTTTCATTGATCGTTGTGGATTTGTGCGCCATGCAGAACTCATCCCATCTGGTTGCAACACCTACGCCACACTTTGGCGTATTGATGACGCAATAAGCCTGTAATAAACCGCGGACGATTAGTCTTGGCCATGGCAAGGAGACCAGCGTGTTGGACTTGAACGAACAGCTGAAGGACATGGCTGAGCGCCTACGCCCCGTGGTGGGACAAGATGTCGAGATCGTGATTGTTACCAACTCGGATCAGGCACTCGTCAAGGCCGACCCCGGCCAGATAAGGGAACCGGCATGGACTTTAATACCCAGTCTCACTGCTTCGAACCTTTTTTCACCACAAAGGACTCTGGCAAGGCCCTGGGACTGACCGAAGTTTTCGGAATCGTCAGATCAAATGGCGGTGACCTCTCTGTTCGGAGCGATCCGGGGCGCGGAACGACCTTCACGATCTACCTCCCCAACGTTGAGCGCAAAGTAGACAGTCGCACCCTAGCCTAGCTGGCGTTATATCGCCATTACACCCATCTCCCATTGGGCGGGGAACTTGAGTGTAATGGCCGGATAGCGTCAGTTGACGAACCGGTGAACAATGCGCGGGCATTTGGAGCCTGATGTTGTTGGCTGGTTTTATGTCTCGATTCCGTCCATCACCATCGGAGACCGGCACGATTCCGTACCCGCAATCTCTACATTCTTATCTCGGCTGAGGTGTGCGTTAATCAAAAAGTTAGGGAATAACGACTTTGACTGCGGCTGTTTTGCTGCTTTCGTGGCCGGAAATATCAACTGCTGTCGCCGCGTAATAATACGTGCTGCCGTTGGCTACGGTGGAGTCCGAATACAGGGTCGATGCAATCAGGCTCACATTCATCTTTTTCCAGCTCGTTCTGTCCGGACTGCGATAAACGTTGTAGCCAGCAATGCCGCCCGATGTCGAGGCGTTCCAGTTCAGGTCCACGACATGGTTAGCAGTCGCCTGGATGACCACTTTATACGCTACCTGCGAAGTGAGTCCACCACACCCAGTGACCTTCACAGCGAAGGAGTAGGTAGCTGCGGTTTTCGGCGTTCCGGTGAGGTTCAGTGACGTCGTCGTGCTGGATGCTTTCGCAGTTATGCCAGCAGGCAGCGTGCCGGATACAATCGCCCATTTATAGGGCGTGCAGCCGCCGCTGGCTTTTATAGCCGCCGAATATGCGGCGCCGACAGTGTCGTTGGGCAGAGCGGTTGTGGTGATAGCCACAGCGCCAAAACACCGCGCGCCAAGCAGCAAGATAAGGGAAAATAACCAAGGCTTCACATCCCCATATTGCCAAGCCTAAGCAGATTCCCGACAGTCACAGAGGTTCGAAGCCTGCCGCTTGGACCTTCCCAAACGCAATGAAGTCGGTAACATCCGTCGAAAAACACGAAGGTTTCCATGCTACCGATTAGTTCTTCGTACTTGAAACCTCAAGTTTCCCCCAGGGTTTTGAGCGCTTCTATCGCCTTCCATGAGAAGGCCGGTCGGAGTCAAGCCCGTTCTTTTGTCTTTTGCTGGACAAGGTTTTTCTCCCCGCCGAGTTGCCACTGTCGGCAACTCTTCATCCGCACTCTTTGATGAGCGATTTTTTCGCTCGGTGCAAGTTGGGTGTTCTCGTTTCAGTCGGTGCTGCCACCTGTTTACGTCAATTCCATCTAATGGTGCTCGACATAGCTGACGCATTGCCCTTGATTCTTGAAGGGTCCGGCAGGCGGACCGAACTTCAAATACCCATGATGCTTGCATTGCTCTTTATCCATCAGGGTCCGTGGCAAAGGAGTGATGGCTACCGCAACGGGGCCCATTCCGACAGGAATGGTCGCAACGACGGTGTTGATCGTGGTGTCGATCACCGACACGGTGCCGGACAGAAGCGTCACGTAGGCGCTGATATGGGATTGTGCCGTCGCGTTGACGAGTCCTGCTCCCAATGAGAGCAAGATGATGAGCATTCTTGAGAAGTACTGCCAAATAGCCGCGTGCCACCGTTCGTGGGAAAGACCACTCTCAGAAGTGGTGGATGCGCTTTGACTATTCACTTTTTGATTGTAATCCAAGAACGCAACGGTGAACGGCCTGCCTATCGTTGACGTAAAATCCCGTTGGTGTTGAAAAAGTCACCGAGTTGGTGCTTGCGAGGGCGACAACAGCAAGGTTATAAGCAGACGAGAGTTAGTGATGCTGCAGGCGATCGCCAATCTCGGAGGCTGGCTGCTTATGATGGGGCAACACGACCGTTCGGAGTCGCTGTTCTACTACTTCCGCATCGAAGATCAGGTTCCTGAAAACCACTTGTTACGTTTCATAGACCGCTACGTCAGTTTCGATTTTGTGCGTGAGAAGTTGCGTGCATCCTACAGCGAAACGGGGCGACCGTCGATTGATCCGGAAGTGTTGTTGCGGATCCTGCTGCTGGGGTATCTCTACGGCATCACCAGTGAGCGGAAGTTGCTGGAAGAACTGCGCATGCACTTGGCGTGGCGCTGGTTCACCGGATTAGGGTTCGAGCAGGAGATTCCCCATCACTCGACGTTCTCGAAGAACCGGCATGGCCGCTTTCAGGAGTCGAACCTGTTTCAGGAGTTGTTTGAGCGCATCGTAGAGCAGTGCATCGCGGCGGGTCTGGTGGAGGGCGAGCAGATGTCGGTCGATGGCAGCTTCATCATGGCGAACGCAGGCCATCACAGTCGTATCCCCCGCGAACAGTTCACGGAGGCAGCGCAAGTGAACTATGGGGCGCGGAAGTACCTGGAAGAACTAGAGCAGGAGAACGGCGATGGCGAGCCTATCCATCAGCAAGACAAGGTGTCGACCACCGATCCGGATTCGACGTACCTGACCAAGGGAAATCGCGCTGCCGAACTGGGTTACTTCGATAACTATCTGATCGACAATGAAAGCTGTGTGATCGTTGGGGTGCAAGCGACGGCCGCCCGCTTGAGTCAAGAGAGTGCGGCGGCACGCGATATGATCGATCGCTACTGCGAACGATATGGTCGGCGGCCAAAGGGGGTGGCAGCCGATAACACCTACGGCAACGGGGAAATGCTGCAATGGCTCGATGAACGTGGGATTACACCTTACATTCGCGTGAAGGAAGGTCCGAACTCGCCCCCTGATCTCTACGGAATCGAGAAGTTCACTTACGTGCCGGAAGAAAACTGCTATCTCTGCCCCGCAGGCAAGCGCCTGAACTACGTGGGTATTAACAAACGGAACCGTGCGCACCGGTACTACTCGACGGTTAAGCGCTGTCGAGGATGTGGGCAGAAGCCGCAGTGCACGCGCGGCAAGTTCCGTACGATCGCGATCCATACTTGCGAAGCGGCAAGACAGAAGGCCGATGAGGTAGCCAAGACCCCGGAGTTCGCCGTGGCGCTACGCAAGCGACGGAAAGTGGAGGCTCTGTTCTCGGAACTAAAGAACCTGATTGGATTGCGGCGCTTGCGCCTACGCAGAATCAAGTTCGTGCGTGAACAGTTCTACCTAGCTGCCGTGGCACAGAACCTGAAACGACTGGTGCGGTTCCTCCACATGAGAGCGCAACCAGCGATGGCAACCGCGTAAGAAACAGACTACCGCACGACAAACACGAACCGGAAGAAACTCCCCAGAGCAGAAAACACGTCTTCGAACCGAGTTTTTCAACACCAACTCTCTATATCACTTATCATCGGGTCCATGAGCGAAATCGCCTGGTTACAACGGTCAGCAGCCGCCGCCTGTAGAGTGCGTTCGCGACAGAGCCACTCACACCAAACTGCGCCAAAGTCGCGGTCTTCTTGAATTTCACATACGACCGCTGCAATTCTTTACACGCCCCGCTTTCTCAGGAATGCCGAGGTGCAGCGACGCACTCGGGGGAGGGCCGACGCCGCGAACTGCTCGAACAGCCCTCGTCAATAATTGTCTGTTACCACGAAATCCAACGAGTGCGTCTGGTTAGAATTCGGTGTAATGACCGCTGAAGAACGCGAAGAAATGGAAAGGCTGCGCAGACGAAGGTACAAGAAGAACGTGGCGCAAAGATCACAAGACTTATGCACGATCTGGCGGGTTGGTCGAGCAAATATCGCAGCTGCACCAGCAATGGGAGTGTCGTGCTTCGACATTAACGGTGAGAAAAAACACTTTCCGCATCAGTCATTTGCGACGCGTGACAGGGCGTCACAGCAAAGTACACCCGAAAAACGGCACCCTACCTCATTGGTGCCAGAACCTTAGCTCTCGATAGCCATTTACGACGGAGTCCGAACGGATCTATTCTCCTAATTGAGCAGCGGTTGGGGCCGATCAACATTCGCCAGAGATTCAAACTGAGTGTGTGACGTTTGTTTTTGGACCGGAAGGTCTGGCTGCCTCAGTTCCTGACATACATCGAACAATTAATGCACGAAATAAGCGGTCCATTTTGATGTGAGGAGTTCGACTTCTCCCACAGCAAATACTGCGTCATCATCTGGGATGCTGCACCACTTTCGTGCGATTTACAACGATTAGTTACACGCTGGAGTATTCATGAGATCAATCTTTGCCAAAGTATCTCTTGTGGTTCTCGCTTGCGCATCGCTCCTGATCGGGATTGAATTAGGCGCGTTGTTCTTTAGCGTTCTCCAATCAAGATGAACACTGGGGCCGTTGACGTGTCGTGCATTCACAGCGAGTGGATTGCGATTGCCAGCATCAACTGACTCCCCCTAACCCTACCCCCCCAACAGGATGCTGCAAGGAAGGTTGTTGTCATGAATTCCTCAGGGCTTCGTCCCGAAATCGTCAGAGTATTGGTAGCGGATTCAAACCAAACTGAATCTCAGCTACTCTGTGATGCCCTGCGTCGTCAGCGAGCATTCAAGGTCGCCAGTTGCCGTGCAGAGTTATCGGAATGTCTGTCACTTCTCGAAACCAATCCTGAAGATGTGCTTGTGCTGGCCAATAGGCTCACCAATGATCGTGATCGGTTGTACGAGCTGCTTCGAGCTGTCCGCTCTTCCTATCCCAAGCTGGCAATCGTACTCTTGCTCGATCACTACGATCGCGAACTGGTAGTGAATTCTCTGCGCACGGGCGCGCATGGCTTGTTCTGTCTCGCTTCCATGCCTTTCAAATCTCTGTGCCGCTGCATTACTAGCGTTCACCAGGGACAGTATTGGACAAACACCGAACAGATGCGCTTCGTGATCGAGGCCCTCTCAATGAGACCGTCTGTTCGCTTGATTAATACGTGCGGACAAGTGATGCTTACTCCGCGTGAGGAACAGACTGTCAACCTGGTCACTGCGGGCTTGAATAACCGCGAAATCGCAACCGAGCTGAAGGTTAAAGAAAATACGGTGAAGAAGTCACTGCTGCGAATTTACGACAAGCTTGGTGTTTCAAACCGGGTGGAACTCGTGCTCTACGCTCTGAGCCATTCACAGCAGAGGTCTGCAAAGTCTGTACAAGAAGAACAGGCGGCGTGAGGCATGAGCCCTGTGATCCAGCCTGCAACGATCCTGGCGGTACGCATGCTTCATTCGGAGCGCGACCGCTCTGTTTCGCCAATTGGAACTGCCCCACGGAACGGTACTGATTCCTACGAAATCATGGTGCACCTTGGGACGGATGTGTAGACCACACTATAAACCGAAGTGGAAGTAGAGCTTCAACCAAGGGAACTGACCGTCGGAGACGAAATTCCGGTGCGTATTGACGAAAAAGAAAGGAAATCAAGCTCAGGATCGTCGACAGCGGACGCGCTCGCTGACCAGCACCGTGGCAAACGCGATGTCCTCTCGGCGTCCAGCCTGAATTTTATAGCCCTCTGGGTGAACATCCCCGATGTGGTTCAGAGGGCACGGGGCGGGTCCCTGGGCGGTCCCCCCGTCTGCACCCGCCTTCACTTCACCACAGTCGACGCCGCGATGAGAGCAGACATGAACAAGCGCGCTAGATTCTTGTGTGTGAACCATTCCCAGCGAGGGCTCCCCCTCATCCGTTAGTTCTCTGGCATGTCTTCCGATTCACGACCTCTTATGGGTGCCTTTCATTTTTCTTAGAGACACCACTGAGTCTGTCCGACTCTGGTCCACCTTCATGCTTGTCCGTGGTCTCCGGTGTCGTAAACTTCAATGCGTCGAAAGGTCGGAAGAGAAAACGCAGGCCCAGCAAATAGTCGACTTTTTCCAAAAGGCCGACGATGGGCTCGGACTTGGGAATGAAGCAATCGACTGCGTCGAGCTCGCACAAAGGCAGGCACTCATCGCTGGACAAGAGCGCGACCGGAACATCCGGTTTGGAATCCTTCATGCGCGCCGCGGCCATACCACCATTCATTTCTGGCATGTAGTAATCGAGGAGCACTAAGTCCACCGAATGCGACGCGAAAGCTTGCACCGCTTCCCTGCCGTTGGTCGCGGTTAGGACCCGATATCCGTTTTCTTCAAGCAGCATTTTCTCGCCTTCTAGCACGCTCGGTGTGTCATCGACACAGAGGATTACTGGCTTCATGGGAATACTCCAAAAGATCTTCGGCCTGAGTGCTAGCGCATTGATTGTAGGTGGCGCTGTCCGAGGCGGTGCGAACCTGGCCTCGAAGGTAGGTTTTCAGTGCTTCTGTCGCCAGCGGCGCGATGTCGGGCGTGCCTTTCTAAGACCTATCGATTGGCAGCTACCATGACTTGTTTTGTCAAGATTTCCGCGCCTTCGGCAAGCGTTAAACCGTCGGGAACCGTTCGGAAATCGCTGCGATACTCCTTTTCTTGCACAGCAATTGTTTTGAACAAGAGCGCCTTGCCTTTCATGTCTACTTCCATGAATGTGAGATCCCATCGACCGGGTAAAAGCTCGCGCTGTTCGACGTTAAAATGACCGCCCTTCTCCAAATGCCCCAGCAAACCACCGGCGAATGTCACGTCCGCAATAAGCTGCCCGCGTATACGCACCAGTCTTCGCTGCGTTTCATGCACCCACATCTCCCCTTCCATTTCGTGGAAGACGCGAGCCTCGCGTGAAGGGGGTTGAAAACTGGGATTAGGCCGGTAACTCAGCTTGATAAGATCTCCGTCCCGACCTGCATAAATGAAGGTGAGAGCATCGGGGAGCATCTTGAAAAATGTTTTGCATTGCTCCGCATCTTTTTTCTTCGTTTGTTCGAGTCTTTGCTGCTCTGCTGGATTTCGAACTAGATTCCCAATCCTCTCCTTCTCGTCCTTTTGCTCTTCGGCATTCAGCGGTTGTCCGTTTACAGCCACCAATCGTTCGAACGAGCCCAGCCCGGTCTGAACAACTTCTTTCGTTTTCTTCTTACCTTGTTCTTCTCTCTCCACGCGATACATCCAGCGACCGTGACTTCCATCTTGAGGCTTGAGTTCATTAGCGACTACTGCACGTACCAAGTCATTGGCCGATGCCGGCGGGCCAGCCGAGGCAGACTGACTAAACGCGGTAGCGATCGGAAAAACAGCAATCAAACCAACAACGGTGCATCTTGCGAGAAAAGTCAATGACATTGCTTCTCCTGTCTTTCTAGCCATGAGTTCGTGCCGTTCGATGAAGGTGTCGCTCGCAGGGTGCAGTTCACGGCGAATACCGTTGAACGTTCCACTCACGGAAAGGTTCCTCCTTCTCTCGTCTCGACGAAGCGCAAACATTCCGTTGCCGGATCACTCCGCTGGCTTCAGGCTGCTAGGGCGTATCGGTGATCCGCATTGGTCAGGAGTTCCATCATTTCATGAAGCGTAGTAATGTCGAGCTCTCTAATCGAGTTGACGAGTTCCAGCCTGCCACGCACGGATCCAGTAGGATTGAACAACTTGAATTGAATACCGTGGTCGTAAGCCCATCGTTGCAGGAAGAGGAGCATTCCTAGACCGCCTCCTTCTATTGCGCGCACTTGCGAGAGATCAAGCACAATAGTTCGCGCCTTTCGTAATGACATGACTGTTTTCCGTAATTTGAACGCGGCTTCGCTCCGTACGATTCTGCCTTCACATTCAACGACCGCCAGGTCACCTATTTTCTCAATGTGAAGGTCCAGCATGGCTTCCTCCCAGCCTGACTCGCTCCCCAGCACGAGCAGTGCCATAAGATTGCGGCCTGCTTTGTGCTAGGTAAACGGCTGAGCCGGCGAGCGAGCGGAACTTTCGGGAGGCGACCGAGAAAATCTGCGCTACAGCAAGTGCTGTATCTCTGCACGACTCAATGCACTCAACCCAAAAACAGAATAAATCGACACGGGCCTTCCAACTGTTGTGTTCACAGCGAATGCGACAAAAACGGCCTCACCATGGCCCACCTCCTATTCCGCAACTCGATGAACGAGTAGTGGCATTCGTGCGGACGAAGTCGCACGCGGCCTCGCTTGCGTATATGTGCGACGGCCTCGTCTGACGGCGACGAGTCCGGGGCAGCACGGTCCGCAAGGAGATCACTCTTCTGGCACGCAACGTGCACGGTTTCCTGGAGAGGCCGCCCTCGCTCAAAAGGGAGAAACAAGGTTATGACGTACGTAATGACTAAGCCTTGCCCAGTCTGCAAACAGCAACTAACCAAAAAAGTGCCCACCGATACCGTACAATGCGCCTGCGGCAAGCACATTTGGCAGGGGTAGTAGCGTAGTGGCGGAGTAGTTGCCTTTCCGTCTTGCGGGGTGACCTCACGCACAAGCCATTAAGCTAAACGCAAACTCAACAGTGACGCTCGAGCCTTGCCGTTCTCCTTATCCGGTCGATGGTCAAAGCAAGCAGTGTGACATTGGAAAGGTCGACCGCGTAATCCTCGGTCTCTCGCGTCGTGTGCAGCGAACTGAAATTCCACTGATGCCGCACGATTTCCCGGAAGGAGCCTCCGTGATCTGGCGACCATCGCAGAGT
This sequence comes from Terriglobia bacterium, assembly GCA_963743105.1. Taxonomy (GTDB): domain Bacteria; phylum Acidobacteriota; class Terriglobia; order Terriglobales; family Acidobacteriaceae; genus Sulfotelmatobacter. Next base: position 86,191 of record CAVUOS010000013.1, on the reverse strand, counting down.
CTTGCATGCGCGTGGTTTCGGTCTCCTCAAATACAACCCAGATGCGGCGGAGCCTTCGTGGCTCATCAAAGATCAGCCGAATCGTCTGAATGCCCGGCTCAGCCGCATGCCAGCCTCCTTTATCTCGCTGCAATAGCGCAGATTCAATCGGAAACGCATTGTCTTCGGAGCTTAGTTCCACCGATACAATGCTTTCCAAGTCGATCCACCCTCCCTCAGGAGGTGGAGTCGGTGGCGGCCGGGTAATAATCCGTTTTCGCATTTTGAGCCTAATTTCCTCCAAAGACTCGCAATCGAAGTCCGTATGGTGACGTGACTGTGGCTATCCTGCTTCCCGCAAGAAGCCAGTCAAATTCGAGGCGAACTCGTGCCCGATGTCCCGGATTCTGAATGCACACCTCAGGCGGCAAAATCAATTTTTGTGATCGGGGAAGGTTCATGCTTTTCTTCGATCTTGCCCGCGGTGCTGATCTTAGCAAGTTCGCAGTTGAGTTCCGCTCCGACCAGCATGGCAAAGCCTGTCCAGTAGAGCCACGTCATCAACGCAATGCCTGCGCCGAGCGTTCCGTAAGTTTTGTTAAAGTTGGCGAAATGCCGAAAGTAGAGGCCGAGCAGATACGAGAGCCCAAGCCAGCAGCCCACGGCAAGGATCGCGCCCGGTAGTGTGGCCAGGAAACGTTGCTTCACGTTCGGAGCAAGGAAGTACAAGGCTTCCACGGCGAGGATTGTGAACCCTATCGCAATCGACCAATGAATGTACGGCCACAACAAAACAAATAAATAGGAGAGGTGGACTCGACCGGCGAGCCATTCTCCGAATCTGGGACCAACAATCATCACGGACAGAGCTACGAGCATCAGGGCTCCAGTCACGAGCGCTAAGCCCACTGCCAAAGGGCGGGTTTTCCAGAACGGTCGATCGTCATGCACGTCATATGCAATATTCAAGGCTTCGATAGCCGCCGCGAATCCGCCTGATGCCGTCCAGAGCGTGCCCAGAATGCCGAAAGAAAGGAACGTTCCTCGGTTGGGCGTGATCACGTCAGCCAAAATTCTGCGGACCAGCCCCATGCTGTCCGGAGGTAAGAACCGCGCCATCATACTCAGAGCTTGGTCGAAAAGGTTGGGAACGGGCAAGTATGCCCCGATGGCCGACAAAAAGATGAGAGATGGAAACAGCGAGAGAACGAAGTAGTACGAGAGCGCCGCAGCCATCTGCAGAGTGTGGTTCTGGATCACGTCTTCGTAGGTTTCGGCCAATGCACGCTTGATCCCTGTCGGCATGACGATGCTTGGATGCAATTCCTGTTTCCGAGGTCAATAAAGAGTTTCGCGAGGTCGGATAACCCCTGCGGGCAGTTGCGGTGGGATTGGCTACGTGATTGGCTCTGGCATTGCAAACGGATTCCAAGATCACCATCGGCGACCGCTTTGATCTTTGCGCAGAGTGCACGAAGGCGATCATCGAGGCGTCGGCGTGGAACAGGCATCTCAACCGGAAGCGAAGTTGGGGCGACTCGAAGTGAACGTAGGGTAACAAACAAATCCCATAATCGAGAAAAAACTTACGAACTGGTCGGCTCTTCCCTCAGTGCTTTGCCGCGGGATGATGTTATTGGTTGATTCACGAAACGACAGAAGAAGAAGTGGAGTGCTGCAACCCAGTTAATTGTGATTTCAGGTCGAGAGATTTGATAGGTACAACAGCAATTACACTCGTCCCTCCTCCGTTTGATTCGATCTGCAGCGTCCCTCCTAACTCGCGAAGTCGTTCCTGCGCTCCTCGCAGACCTACGCCTTTTTCGAGGCTGTTCGCGGAACTCAAGAATCATATCGGATTGCGTCGCTTACGCCTGCGCAGACTAAAGTTCGTGCGCGAGCAGTTCTTTCTGGCAGCCGTGGCCCAGAACATCAAGCGGCTCGTGCGGTTCCTCAGCCAAGCCCCACCGTCCATCTTGCCCGCGACCACTTAGTAGAACTGCCCGCCCGAAGAAACCGCCCAAAAGCAGCACTCGAAAGGACCAAAAGAATACTCTCCCAACACACTCTTTCAACACCCACTCGATGTTACGCCAACAACGAGTGGAACCCGCTCAAGAAACCAGCCCGCCCCGATTTGTTCGTGAGTTAAGGCATAATTCTAGAAGACCAAGGTCGAAGTCTGTGATGCACACAGCCCCTCCGGTATCGACGTGTTGCACCGGTTGCGGACGAAGACGTTCGGCGTGCTCGTCGCATCGGTCACGATGTCGGCTGGTTCATCGCCGCTCAGCCGGTTCAAAGCCACAAGGTTGTCTTTCGAAACATCGAATGACCCGTCCGGGTTTGGCAACGTATTGGTAATCAGGACGATTCCTCCGGAAAAAAGGGTGTTGCCCCGGTTGTCTGATACGACGTTCTGAAAGATGATGTCGTGCTGTGACCCGGCGAGGACGATGCCGCCTCCGCCGAGGTCGGGCAGGAACCCCTCGAAATTCGGGCAAACGTTGTTGTTGGCGCTCACCCTGTTGTGCTGCACTGTGATCTGGCCGCTACCCCCAGCTTCAATGTCGGACAGCAGAAACACTCCAAGGCAGTTCCCCCAGACTTTGTTGTGGGACACCACCACCTTGTGACTGTGCCGGACCAGGATGCCCAACGCATTGTCCCAACTGCTGTTGTTCGTGACCACGGCGTTGGCGTTGACTGAGTCTCCGACGTAGATGCCAGCGTCTTGGCTGCCACTGGTCGCGTTCCGCGTGAACCTCGTGCCGATCCCGTCGAACGAAGCGACACCGTAGTCGCTATTGTCGATCGCCACCACATGTGAAACCTCCAAGTTCTCGGTGCCGAAGCCGAACACGCCGTCGTCGAAGCCGACGATGCGAAAACCGGTGAGGGTGACATCACGTACCCGTCTCGTATAGCTTCCCACGCTTGGATCGAAGTCGGCGGGCACGACACAAAACCCGGCCACGTGACCGGGCAGATAGCATTGTCCATCACCGTACTTCAGGGGTTTGAGAGTGACGTTGCCTTCGGTGCGAAGGGTAAGCCCGTCTGTTTGAATTCTGACGCTCTCGCGGTACGTACCAGCCCTGACCATTATTGTGTCGCCTGGCGAGGCGGCGTCCACGGCAGCCTGGATCGAATCCCCGGGCTGGACGAGGTGCGTGCTCGCGATCATGGACGTGGGCGACACCAAGGTCAACCACCCGATGAGGCATCCGACCGCTACGAGAACGATTCTTTTGAATTGGTGCATGACATCCCCTTTCGTTGAAGCGATTTGAGCATGGATTTCCAATTTTTGGTCGTTCTACCCGTCTACCTCAATGCAGTCGGGGTACTATGTGGCTCATATACATCGCACAGCGGGAGTCACTGCAGCCATTGGAGTTAGGTCCGCTTGTGACATTGTTCAGCTCGCCCACAGAGAAGTGTTACACTCTCCGCGGGGGTAGGTGCCGTGACTGGGATGCGCAACGCATCCGGAGTAATTCGGTTCGGCGTGTTTGAAGTCGATCTGCGCACCGGCGAACTACGCCGACACGGGCTGCGCGTACGCCTACCTAGCCAATCCTTCCAAGTCCTACGGCTGCTTCTAGAACACCCCGGCGAGATGGTGAGCCGGCAACAACTCCGAGAGGAGCTTTGGCCGGCCGAAACTTTCGTCGACTTCGACCACGGTGTAAACGCCGTTGTCAATCGACTGCGCGAGGCCCTGGGAGATTCCGCCGATAGTCCGAGATTCGTTGAGACTCTTCCGCGACGTGGCTACCGTTTCATCGCTCGGCTCGATCAAGTGCCCAGTACGACTAACCCGACCATGCCCGACAATGCGGTGGATCTGCGTTGTCACCACGCTGCCAACATGAGGAGCGACGTAACCCAGTCGGCCGACGAGCTCGCGACTGACTTAAGTCGTCAATCGGCTGCCATGACACAGCCACGAACGTCGCGGCGCACGCCCATTCTGGTCGCGGTGATCGCACTGTGCGTTGCCACTGGGTTTATGGCGTGGTCGACGAGGCGCAACACGAAGGTCCGCTGGGCGAGGCATGACGCGCTACCCGAAATCGTCCGGTTGGCTGATGCAGATAGGTTTGACGATGCCTACCGCCTGGCGCAGCAGGTGCAGCCTTTCATCCCTGACGATCAGCTTCTCGCAGAGCAGATGAGGGAGATCTCGCGGCGCGCCATCATCGAGTCCGATCCCGTCGGCGGTGAGGTCTTCTACCGCCCATATGGCCTAAGCGGAGAGCCGTGGCGGCGGCTGGGCAAAACCCCCGTCGAGTCCAAAGTGCCACGCGGCCTCATGCACTGGAAGATCGAAATGGCGGGTCGGGAGACGGCGGAGGACGTTGGTCCTGGTCCTTTCGCGCAGGAGTTTCGAGGCCATTTCACGCTTTTCGATCCCAACCACGTGCCAGCCGGCATGGTACGCATCGCTTCGTCCGATGAACCGTTTCACATATTCGTGCCCGGGCTTGAACATCTCTCCGAAGTCCACCTGCCGGACTACTGGATTGATCGCCACGAGGTCACGAATCGCACCTTCAAACGATTCGTCGACGAGGGCGGTTATCGTCGCCGTGAGTTGTGGCAAGAGCCATTTGTGAAGGACGGGCGGACGCTGACGTTCGAGGCAGCTATGGCATACTTCCGTGACACGACGGGCAGGCCAGGTCCCGCAGGGTGGGAGATGAGTACGTATCTCGCCGGGCAAGACGATTATCCGGTAGGCGGGGTAAGCTGGTACGAAGCGGCGGCGTACGCACGCTGGGCCGGCAAGGAGCTGCCGACGATCTATCACTGGGTCCGGGCAGCCGACCTGCGGCTGAGCGGGAATGTGGTGCCCGCTAGCAATGCTGATGGCAAGTCCTTGCGTGCGGTTGGCGCGACGGGCGGCATTACCCGCGGTGGCACCACTGACATGGCCGGCAACGTGAAAGAGTGGGTTTCAAATTCCACCGGCTCGAAACGGTACATCTTGGGCGGCGCGTGGAACGAACCGGTGTATATGTTCACGACTTGGGATGTGCAGTCGCCGTTTACACGACACCCGAACAGCGGAATTCGCTGCATCAAAGTAGATCGGCCGGAGGATCTGTCACCGGCGCTGACGGCGATCATCCATACGCCGTCTCGCGATGTTCGGAATATGAAACCTGTCAGCTCGCAAGTTTTCGAGGCATGGCGCAGCCTCTACTCGTTCGATCACGGAGATCTGAAGGTGCAGGTGGAGTTCGTCGATGATACCTCGCCTGACTGGCGCATGGAAAAAGTAAGCTACGCCGCGGCATATGGCGATGAGCGGATTCTCGCCTACCTTTTTCTGCCCAAAAATGCGAAGCCGCCGTATCAAGTGATGATAGGTTTTTCTGGAGGGAACATTTTCTACGAGCGCTCCAGCGCTACGACCACCGATTTCGATCGATTCAACTTCATCATGCGGAGTGGTCGTGCCTTCCTTTACCCGATCTACAAGAGCACGTTCGAGCGTCGTGATGCAACCCAGGACGATACTCCTAATATGACCGCGGCTTATCGTGACCATATGATCATGTGGTCGAAGGATTTCGGGCGCTCCGTCGATTACCTCGAGAGTCGTTCTGACATCGCAAAGGACCGGATTGGATATATCGGTTTGAGCACAGGTCTGGCGCCTGTATTTCTCGCTACCGAGCCCCGGCTCTCCCTTGGTGTGGTCTATATGGGCGGCTTCTATCTGCAGCCATCGCTACCTGAAGCCGATGCCGTGAACTTCGCGCCGTATGTCAAAACGCCGGTGTTGATGCTGAATGGGCGATTCGACTATTTTTTCCCGACCGCCAGCTCGCAGGAGCCGCTCTTCGAGCGCTTTGGCACCCCACCCGAACACAAACGCCGCGTCGTCTATGAGGCGTCTCACAACATCCCGCGAAACGAGATGATCAAAGAAGTGGTGAACTGGATGGAGAAGTACTGGGGGCCACCAACGCCGTGGTATTAGGCCGCTAAAGCATTTGGATTAGGAGTGCCTTATGAAAGCCACGTCCCTTCTACTTCTGGCACTGTGTCTCTTTTCCGGTCACGCTCGTTCGCAAAGCCCCTTCGACGGTACCTGGGTTATTGATACCGGCAAGAACGAAAACCTCGCGTCCGAAAAACCGCGGGTGCTTTCTGTCGCGGATGGAGTGTTTCGCGAGGGTGATAGGCAAATCAAGGCCGACGGCTCTGATCAAAAGGTTCCTGCCACCGGGTATTGGGATACAGTCAGTGTTCGTATCGTGGACGATCGTACGGTCGAGGTAATTTCCAAAAAGGCTGGGAAACCGATGTACACGGAGACGGACACCGTTTCAGCGGACGGCAACACCTTGACGCAGGTGATGAAAGACACAACTGAGGCTGAGGCGGTTACGTTCGAGAGCGATTTTAGACGTATCGCGCCTGCTCAATGGATTGGCCGTGATCTTTCGATGCGAAGGGTTACGTGTCTTTAGTTTCGCCAGAGTCACCAATTCCACTGCTGACCAACCTAAGCGCTAGTGGACTCCTTTTTTGCGAGACGCGGCAATTCGGTTTCAGGAATTGAAAATTCGGTGAAGCCGCAATCCATACAGACCACTACTTGCGGAAACAAGAACACGTGAGGCGTGCTTAGGCCGGGCAGATGGATAGCGATCTCAGTCGGAAATCTACTCTGGTTTTCGGAGGCACACACCCTACAGAACACACTCTTCTCCTTAAGTTGAGTCCTTCATTCTTGAAGAAAGATTGCGGTGACGAACACCACTGGAGCACATGCGTGTGGTCACCGGAGCAACAACAACGAATAATGGAAACACGTCTGGCTAACATTCGGAGTAAAGATGTGTAGGTTTTGTAAAACATGATCTAGCTTGCGGCAAGAGCATGCTTTCTGGAAGGGGAAGACGACCAGCGGGCGCAACTTCTACCGATGTCGAAAAGACTCGGGCATCAACTGTCGTAACATCCCCATTACGCTCATTGAGCCGCTGGATCCTCGTCATTGAGATCATCTGCGGCATTCTTCACTACAAACCCCAAGACAAGAAAACACCACAGCCAAACCAATACCTGCACATTCAGCAAGGAGCCGATCAGTCTTGGTGAACTCGCTGATTGCCTGAGTGAAATGGCCCATCTCACTCACTGACCTCCGCGAGGGAGAGGTTGAGTGTAAACGTGACATCGCCAACTACGGATTATTACTGGCCTCCGGCCACCAGATCCTTGATTGTTGCCACAAGAGAGTTCATCGCTTTATCAAACTTCTTGCGAGCACTTGCATCCCGAGTTGCAGGATTCGCGACCTGACTAAGTGTCCAGTGGGTAATGTGATTCTTCGGATCGAGAATCAAAAGCCGCAGCTGGAAACGCTCCTGAAACACGAGGCGAATTTCAAACACAACATCTGCGTCGGTGGGAGTTGACGCCAACTCATACTTTCCCCAACTCTTCATGTCGGCATAAAGCTGATTTTCTTGATTGCAACGTTGAAAAGAGAGAGGAGGGGCCACCGCAATTGCCCCCACTCTCCTGTTGCACAGCTGCTTACTTCGCGACAGTGAAATCTGCCTTCACCCCACCTGACACCGTCACCGGCTTGGACTGATTCTTGGCGCCTTCATGCCACGCGGTCACGGTGTAACTACCATCCGGAACGTCCTTGATCCTGTAATTGCCTGCCTCGTCCGTCTCGGCAAAGTACGGAGTTGGGCTGACTATCACATACCCCGTCATTTCCGGATGTACGTTGCACAACACCGGCACGACCCCAGCCTTTGCGAAGGAGAAAGGACGTTTTTCACCTTTAGGCCAAGTTCCGAGATTGTGCCCAGCTTTTTTGTCGCCACTGATCGCCGTCCAAAAGGCGTTGTGCTGCACGGTGTCGCTGTTCTGGAACTCCACCGTGGTGCCCTGCTGGACGACTAGGATGTGCGGCGCAAACATCAGCCCCTTCTGGTCCATCACGGGATGGTCCTTGGGAGCCGGAAATGTCTTGCCCGCGATGGCATCGACGTAAACCACCGACTTCCCTTTCATTCCAGTTACCTTGCCTTCGATGTCACCCGCCCATGCCGCCATGCTCAACGCGGCTACAACTGTCATCAATACGCATGCTCTCAATTTCATTGTGCTTTCTCCTTTGCAATCTTCATCGACAGATCTTCACTTAGTTAGAAAACGAACCTCGCTACCAGATAGACCGTGTTGTTACTGCTCGCATTACGGCCCTCCCCGTCGTAGTTCGTGCTGCCGCCATTGAATCGTGTGTACCCGGTGTACTGCGCGGAGAGTTGCAGGTTCTGCCATGGCCAGTACGAGAAGTTTGCGATATAACCTGCGCTTCTCGGGTCGCCATTGGCACTTCCTCCCACAGAGTCCTGCGGATACAGGTTGACGTCGGTGGTGCCGGTGGTGTTGAACCAACCGAATGCGCCCGAAGCCCGATTGCCAAAATGGTATTCGGCATTCGCCATGACAGTATTCAGATGGTGACTGCCCGGGGAAGCCGCCCCCAGAGCCGCCATCGCGGCCAGATTCGAATTCTCACGAGTGTAGCTGCCGCGCAGCGAAAGCACGTCGGTCCTGAATAGTGTGCGATCGATCTGTGTATCCACAGCCCAGTCGGTGAACTCATCTTCAATACCGGTGATCGCCTCAGGACTGGACCGCATGTGCATGCCGTAGGTGCCGACCTCGTACTGAGTCTTGCCGGTAAGTTGTTGCCATGCCACACGCCAGTAAGGTGCAACCCCGCGAATATTAAGTCCGAAATCCGTGCCGGAATTGGGTTGCTCAGTCCCAATATGTTGCGAGCGATAGAGCGTCGCGTCCAGGTACAGGTGGTTATCCCACATCGCATATCCGCCGAAACCCGCCACATCCTGCCCCAGGCTAGCCACGATTGGAGCAGCCGTCGGAGTCGGTGCCCAGTCATCGGCGACAAACGGATAACCCCACGCTGGCGTGCTGTTCCATAGGTCCTCTACCGTCGGATTGTTGTTTACGTTCAGTCCGAACACCAGTTCCTTGCCACCGAGCTTGGTCTTATTCGCATAGCGGACGTCCGTATTGTCGATGCCGAAGTGGTCGTCTTGCACGTCGTAGGTCACCTGCATGAAACTCCCGACGTGGGTTGTCCAGGCCCCCGATAGAAACAACGAGATGTCCTGTGGCATTTCAACGCTACCGTTCTGAGTCCCGGGCACCGGCGACTTTAACGACGTAAATGAGGTTTCCAGCCACGCCGAGAGCGGCAGTGACGCGAGAAGATCCAGCGCCGCCCGCTTCTTTCCCCCATCGGCCTTCACAACTTTCGTATCATCCGCTCTATCCACATAGCCGAGCAGCTTGAATCTTCGTCCGGCCGGATTCAGCTCCGGAGGCGTGTAATGACAGCCGCTGCAAGGTAAGCCTGTCTGTCGTGCGAAGCTTGGAACGGCCTTGACGCTTGGCGGATTCATCGTGGCAACAAGCACAACCACGAGAGGAACCGCCACTGCCAATAACACTGAAGCTTTCTTCATTTGAACTCTCCTTTTCTCTCCTGTTTCTCTGTCATTTCCAGGAATACCGGTAGTCTGCCCCGCCCCTGCGGTCGTGATGCCCAGACTTATCCCTTGAAGTGTTTCTAGCAATTGTTAGAGACAAACCTGGGGAACGAAGACGGCTGGCACAGAGCGCCGACGATCGGGCAACCTAACGAAAGCAGGCTACCTGCACCGCATTCAGACGGTCTCGGTTAATCTCGCTGGTAGTAATACAGGGGAGAGACCCCGACCTACACAGGAAGGGTCAATGCAGTTATGGCATAAGTGTGAGCATAAGATCAATACGCTGGCACTTGAAGTGTTGTAAATAAGTTGTAAGATTAGTGATCCCTACCTAAGTGCTACGGTTGTTACTCAGACTTTCTTGTTGTCTATCCATTAGTTGTACCGACACATCGAAAGTCTGCACCATACAACGGCGAGCATAATCTGTGCGACAGTGCCAAGTCTTCATAACGAACCGGTCCCAAGAAGTAGCTACCGTTGCCTCACAATGCGGAGAACTCGAGCATCGCCCTCAAGTTTGGCTCCGATTCGCGCGATGGTGAATGAGGAGTAGTCGACTTCTTCTAGTCGGGGCAGTGAATTTACAAAAACTTTACCTCCCTCATACATCATCATTGCTGCAGAGCAAGAAGATGAAGCTCAAGTGCGTTAATGTGCGCACAACACGTGTGGGTGGCGCGCAGCGATCCCAGGGTTCGTCCGCCAGAATGTGCGCTCCTGCGGAAAAGACTCTCAGGTAATGAAGAGCGCAGTAGTGATTTGTGTATTAGCAATCTCAGCGATGGGCCAGCCAGCTGGCACCAAAGCTGTTGAAGTAACACGTGTGGCGGGCGACAGCTGGCTCAACCATCTCCATCGAAACTTTGAAGACACCAGCATGGGCAAGACGGGTCGCTTGGGACCTCCTTCTTCCACGGCCGGAGAGGAGAAGCCTGACTGGCAGCGGCAACTAGCCGTCAGCTTCACAAAGAAAACCGTAACTTTGCGAGGAGCCGATCTTTACCGGCTGAATTGCTGGGGATGTCACGGTGAGTCCGGCCTGGGCGCGCCGCCGGAAATCAACTCTGTAATCAACCCAACGAGAGCAACGTCCACCCAACTCGTTTTGGAGCGAATGAAGAATCTCGGGATGGACATGAGCCGGGCGGACGCGGCACAACTCGCCAATCAATCGAAGACCGCGCTGCTGGAACGGCTGCACAAAGGCGGCACAGACATGCCGCCATTTCCCCACCTGAGCGAGCCCGAGGTCCGTGCCATTGTCGCGTATCTGAATCAACTGGCTGGAGTCCCGGGCGCCGAAAAGCAACAAGCAACTGTAGAAGAGTCCCGCCTCCGGGTGGGCGAGCACATCGTGAAGTCTACGTGCCACATCTGCCACAGTGCTGCAGGGTCGAACCCCACTTACGAACAGCTCTTTAATGGGGCGATCCCACCGCTTAGTACTCTTACCGCACGGGCAGGCCTACCCGAGTTCGACCGAAAAATCAGAAGCGGTGCGCCGATCACGATGGGAACGCCGCCATCGCTATTCAGGGGCAGGATGCCGGTGTTTTACTACTTAGATGAGGATGAAGTCGCGGATGCCTACCTGTATCTCAGACTATATCCCCCCGAAAGGTCAAGGCCGGATCCGGTAATGCCGGTTACTGAGCAGAAGGCGTCAAGTAAGATCGTGCCAGTTGGACTCACTCTCGAGTCGACCACTGTTACTCCGCCAAGCAACGCTAGTGACCTGATCATGATCGTCGCTCCGGTCGCTGCGGAGATATTTGTAGGCTTATTGCTCGCTGGTGGCTTTTGGTACACATTGCTGGAAATCAGAAGGCTGACCGCATTAAGCAACAGTCCCAAAGGATTAGTGATGGGTGCTGGCATTGTCGCACAGGATGCTCCACAGTCGGCGTCGAGCAAGCTGCGGCCTCGAACGCTTGTACTGACGCACTCCACGTCCAACGATGAAGCCGCCGCAGGAGTGGCCAACCCTGATGATGGGCCGGCGTTTCACCATGACGACTATCGCCGCTTCGAGAGCTCCTGGTTGGCGCGGTGGCTTGAGGGGGAGGACGAAGCGGCTTAGGGAGACCAGGATGTTTTTTGCCCAAGCCAGATAGACCGGAATCGAGCAACTCCCAGGGCCCGGCGCCGTAGCGGTCGGTGCTCGCAGCGCCCAGGTAGTCACCCTGATCTGCCGCGCACGGGAATTCCTGCTGGACGAAAACCTTTTCGAGCGATTATCCTCTCGGCTCATGGACCGACGAACTTTCCTTCAAGGCGCGCTCGCGGGAGCCGCCACCTTGGCCATTCCCCGCCGTACCGCCGCAGCTGAAGCCGAACTCGCTCCTGTCTGGACCCAGATCGAGAAGCATCACGATGAAGCCGTCCAACGACTGCAGGAGTGGATCAAGCAGCCCTCGATCGCCGCTGAGAACCGCGGAGTCAACGAAGGTTGCGACCTTACGATGCGCTTTTTTCGCGAGGCCGGTTTCAACGATGTCACGAAAATCTCCACCGACGGTCAACCAGGAATTTTTGCCAAGCTCGATGCCGGAGTTCCGAAGACACTCGGACTCTATTTCATGTACGACGTCAAGCAAGCGGATCCCGCCGAATGGTCCTCGCCGCCGTGGGCTGCGGCGCTGGTCGAAAAGCCAGGTCTGGGAAAAGTGGTCGTCGGCCGCGGAGCCGTGAACCAGAAAGGCCCCGAGTCGTCGTTCATCGCCGCGCTGCATGCGATCCGCGCCGCCGGCCGCAAACTCCCCGTTAACCTCGTTCTGGTCGCCGAAGGAGAAGAAGAGATCGGCTCGCCGCACTTTCCTCAAATCGTGAATCGTCCCGAAGTGATGGCCGCACTTCGCCCCTGCACGGGAATCTTCATGCCTTCCGCGGAACAGGACTTGGATGGCAAGGTAACAATGACTCTCGGCGCGAAGGGCGTTGTCGAACTCGAACTCGTATCAAGCGGAGAGCGCTGGGGACGCGGCCCGCGGCGCGACATTCACTCCAGCAACAAGGCGCGCGTCGATAGTCCTGCGTGGCATCTCGTTGAAGCCCTCGCCACGCTCGTCTCGCCCGACGGCAATGATCCCGCCATCGAAGGCTTTGCCGATAAGGCCCGTCCGCTCTCCGCCGCGGAAAAATCCATGATCGCTACCGCGGCCGAGCGACTCGACGAGTCCGTCGCCAAGAAGCAGATGGGTGTCGAACACTGGGTCCACGACGTCGGCTGGCAGGAAGCTCTCGAACTGTTGGAGTCGCGTCCGACAGTCAACATCGAAGGGTTGGTCGGCGGCTACACCGGCCCAGGCGGAAAGACTATTCTTCCCCACCGCGCGGTCGCGAAAATCGATATGCGCCTCGTTCCCGACATGAAGGCCACCGAGGCTCTCGCCGCTCTCAAGGCTCACCTGGCCAAGCATGGCTTCGGTGACATCGAAGTGAACATGACGGGCGGATACGACCCGAACAGCACTGCTGCCGACGCCGCACTCATTCGCGCCCAGACCGCCGTCTACAAGCGCAACAACATCGATCCTATCGTGCTCCCACGCAGCGCAGGCTCCTGGCCCGGTTACGTGTTCACCAACGAACCGCTGCGTCTCGCCGCCGGCCATTTCGGATTCGGTCACGGCAGTGGAGCCCACGCGCCCGACGAGTATTACGTCATTGAATCGAAGAATGAGAAGGTGCAAGGAATGGACGGTGCGGTGCGCTCGTTCGTTGAGTACCTCTACGAGATCGCCCGGACTTCATAGACCCGGGCGGCTAACCTCTTGTGCGAATCACCGCGTGAGGGTGCCCCACCCTTGCGTACTTTGCAAGGGTGGGAATCTCGGACCCGTATCTTTTACGCGTAAGCCTTCCTTCACACTCGCTGACCTCGTTGGGCTAACGGGAGGCCATCGATGGGCAAAGGCTATTCCGAATTGCCTCGCTGTTCTGCAGCAGCGGGTGTTATTTTGCCGTACAAACCGTTGCTCTCGTCATTGGGGCCAGCTGTGAAGAACAGCTCTGTGGCTAGTCCATTTCTTGCGCCATCGCCACCAAAGCTGAGAGCCCAGAGCCCGTCGATGGCCAACGGACTACTATCCGCATTCAACAAGATACCTTCCACCATGCCGCTCACCAGGTTGAACGCGTGGATCTTGCCGTTGCCGAAATTACCGATCAACAAGCGATGACTGAAAGTGCCAAAATCGCTCGGGGCGAGGGCTATACCCCACGGAGCATTCAGAAAACCTCCGTGCTGCAGGCGAAGCAGAAGTTTTCCATCAAAGTCGAAAACGTCAACGTAGCCAAGCCCTGCACCGTGGTCTTCATCTTTCGAACCGGGCCTGCGGTGGGCGAAGGTTACAACGATATTGCCACCGACGTTCTGGATGCCGAACGGCGCATAGTTGGCCGGAAGTTTTGCATCCCGGAACGCGCCGGCCATCGCGACGGGCTGGAACTGGCCGTTGTACATCTCCACTCTCCCAGTCGCAAAATTGGTGGCGTAGAACCGAACCATCGAATGTTCCTTCGCGATCGCGCATCCTTTGTAGATAGCCCCTTGTTTGGAGTTGTCCACTTTAATGACCGCATTGGTCGGATCGACGCCTGGATTCCAGCCGGCAATGGTGCCATCCTCTGTAACAAAGAGAAAAACCGCCGGCTTCCCGGGCTTGACGGCGAAGAGCTTGGTGAAATTGAAGACAGTGCCGGTTGGAGCTGATGGGGGTGCGCCTCCCATCGGCGGCGGGATCGTCACCACAAGTGGAACAATCGCGCCCGTGCCGTCGTAGAGAGTTGAAAGGCCCATTCCATTGTCAGAAACCCACCAGGGAGAACCTGACGCGCGTGAGAGTCCCCACGCATTCACAAGATTGGCATCGATGGTAGCCGTGGCTGAAACTGAAGTGGAGTTAGCGGTGAGATCAGTCTGCTGGTAGTGTTGAGCGAAAGCCGCGCTACTCAAGAGGAGCGCGAGGGTGGCGATCATTGGGGCAGAACACCTGATGCACGAACGAACGGGAGAGTTGAGCATTGGTTTGTCCTCTACGCTAGTTAGCTGTCGGAAAGTAGCTCTATTCGGCAGGGGATTTGTCATTATTTTGTAAAGTCTGGTCATCAAATATTTACTTTGTAATGCAACCATCGAGAATGGGCTGGTGGTCCACGCGTAGCGAGGACGTCACTCGAGCCGCCCCGCGACAAGAACGAAGGCTGTGTTCAGGACCACCGTGCAAGGCTAAAAAGTTGCGCCCGTCGTAAGAAAGGAAATGCGAATGACAACGTCAACGCGCCGTGCCATGCTGCGAGATGGATGTCTCGCCGCCGGAACTGCCACGCTGCTCTCTTTCAATGTGCTGGAAGCGAGAGCCGAAAATGAGTCAGCCAGCGTTTTTCATGTATTCGCCTTTCAATGGAAGCCGGGAACTTCCGAAGCCCAGCGGGACAGGGCCGCGAAGGAGATTGCCGCTTTCCAAGGGGTAATCCCCGGACTGCTGCAAACTCATGTAGGTCCAAACATTTCGCCGCGAGGAAAAGGCTATACGTTCGGCGGCGTCATGCAATTCAAGGACAAAGCTGCACTCGATGCTTATGTGCAACATCCGGCGCATCAAGCGCTGCTTGCGTGGCTCGCGCCCCTGATCGACGCAATCGAACTCGACCTTCGCGCATGATGTGCAACACCTTACCTCGAAAAGGTGCGCCACCTGAGTCTAAGTGGTCTGAGGAGCGATGGAAATCCTATTTCCAGTTGCCCAGAGAATTGCACCACCGTCCCCCTCTTAGATTTCTCGACATCCACTCGTTCGATGCCTAGTCCTCGCCTGCGACTAATGACAGTTTGCGAGTCCCCAATCAAGAGAGATCATCTGTCAACAATCTGGGCCGAGTCGGGTCATCAACAGCAAAATCGCTACTGTCTCATACCTCGGGACTCTACCCGTCGGCGTGTGAACAGTTGTTTAGCGCTGCCCACGTAAAGAATTGCGAAGAGAAAAACAGCGAAGAACAGAGAACCTAAATGTTGGAGCACAGGCTGCTCTTAGCGTCGATGTTGATTGCGTTCCTGACCTCAGGGCAGGCTCAGGAGTCTGCGGTGATGCCAGCCGAGTTGGAGATCACCCTCGATGGGGCCGTAACGCAGGGACTGGCCTATCACGTCAGTGGGACAATCCCTCTGCAACTGCCGGACGCAGATGACATCTTCACTTTAAATGCAAAGATGCGAGCTAACTGGCGTCTCACTCTTGTTTCCCGCACATGTAGATTGAACGACATTTTGATTCCAATCCAACTAGCCGGAAGGCGAAATCAGGATCGGCTCACGTTGACGCTTAGCCTGCCACCTGAAGTCCTCCGACCTGCTTGTGGCGATGAAAGGCTCATTGAGGCGATCCCTAAGTTTACAGTCGAAACTGGCAATCTCAATTCTACGGAGTTTACACTCTTGGTCGCGGAGGGTAGCAGTGATGAGCGGACTGTGGGAGATTCCTCCCGCTTGGGCAAGTTGGCCGGGAAGCTCACACTCCACCTTGCGTGCCCAGTGGGATTAGCCGTTAGCGAGAGTGCGCCATTGATTTCTGTCTTGCCTACAGACAGAGTTCCGTGGCCACTGCTGTTTGACGATACCAAGAGCTCCGCGGAACTAAGTGCGCTTGCAGCAGGACCTGCGGTCGTCGGAGTAACTCGCCCGAGCAAACCCTATCCTCCGCGTGCCTCCTTTCGTGCTGCGAGCCGACGCGCCGTTCTGCGACAGGGGTTTTGTTTCTGGATAGAATCGATTCACGTACAGTTCACGCGCGTGGAGCTACTTCTTGCAAACAAATACCCAGCCGGAAGCTGCGAGTACAACGTGATACGGGAACACGAGATGCAGCATTATCAGGATATGCAGATTCTTTTCAGACGTTACCAGGCTTTCGTAATAGCAGCACTTCGACAAGCGGGTTTCCCCACAATCGAGCGACCCATTTTTGTCGAGTCCTTCACGGAAGGTACCAGTCAGAGCAGAACGCGATTAGAAGGTACGCTTCAGCCCATTTACGCTCTGATGGAAAAGGCGCGGCAAGCAGACGCCGAAGCGCGGGATGGGCCCGAACAGCGCATGCTGAGTTGGAGCCGGTGCCCGGACTGGTATGCGCGCCTCACCGGCTTGCGGAGTGAAGGGACGGTCCCTTCAGTGTTGGATCGTACAAAACAAATGAAGCTTGAGGGTGGGACTCAGTAGTCTCTCACGCTCACTGGTGAAACCCCACGCACTTGTCCTACAATGCTTGCCACTCGCCTCTGGGGAATCATTGAGCGTCCAGCATGCCTGCCACACTCCCGGCCAAGTCCGAAGCCCCCGTTGAAGTCGCCGGCCAAGTTGCCGGACCCTGCATATTTGTTCTATTTGGCGCCTCCGGCGATCTGACGAAACGCAAGCTGATCCCCGCCCTCTTCAACCTCGTGAAAGCGAAGCTGCTCCCCGATACTTTCGCTGTGGTGGGCGTTGCAGTCGATGATCTCGATGTCGAAGGCTTCCGCAAGCAGGTCAGCGAGTTCCTGCCGACGAACGATCCTGCGGCGCTCGATTGGCTGCGAAACCGCCTTTTCTACGAGCGCGGCGACTTCGGCGATCCCCAGACTTTCGTGAAGCTCCGCGACCGCCTGGCCGCCATCGACGCCGAATCGCATACCGAAGGCAACTACCTCTTCTATATGGCGACCGCGCCCAAGTTCTTCGCATCGATCGTTCAACAGCTCGGACGCGCCGGACTCGCCCTGCAGGACAACGGACGCTGGCGTCGCGTCGTCATCGAAAAGCCCTTCGGAACCGATCTCGATTCCGCTAAGACCTTGAACCGCGACCTCAAAGGCGTCCTGCAGGAAAACCAGATCTTCCGCATCGATCACTACCTGGGCAAGGAGACCGTGCAGAACATCATGGTCTTCCGCTTCGACAATGCCATCTTCGAGCCCATCTGGAACCGCCGCTACATCGATCACGTCCAGATCACCAACGCCGAAACCGTCGGCGTCGAACGCCGCGGAGCCTACTTCGACAACGCCGGCACCCTGCGCGACATGGTCCCCAATCATGTCATGCAGCTTCTCAGCTTGACTGCGATGGAGTCTCCCGTTTCGTTCCAGGCGGACGCCGTTCGAAACGAGCAGGCCAAAGTGCTGCATTCGCTGCAACCGTTGAGCTCCGAGGACATTCTCCAATACAGCGTCCGCGGCCAATACGGCGATGGCATGATCGAGAACGAGCGAGTCCCGCGCTACCGCTCCGAGCCCGGAGTCAATCCCGAATCGCGCACCGAAACCTTCGTTGCCCTCAAGCTCAACATCGATAACTGGCGATGGGCGGGAGTTCCCTTCTATTTCCGCACGGGAAAACGCTTGGCCAAGCGCCACACCGAAATTGCCATCCAGTTCAAGAGCATGCCGTTTGAGCTCTTCCGGGATGCGCGCTTCCACAGAGGACATACCAACACGCTCGTGATTCAAATCCAGCCGGTGGAAGGAATCTCGCTGAGCTTCGGCGCGAAGATTCCCGGTCCCGTGCTGCGCGTGGGCTCGGTCGACATGAGTTTTGAATATTCGAAATACTTCGGCACTGATGCCTACACCGGCTACGAAGTTCTCCTCTACGACTGCATGATGGGCGACGCCACTCTGTTTCAGCGCGCCGACATGGTGGAAGCCGGATGGACCGTCATCGACCCTGTGCTCGACGTGTGGAAGGCGCTGCCGCCGCGAAAATTTCCCAATTACGCCTCTGGCACCTGGGGACCCGCCGAGTCCGACCACCTGCTCGAAGCCGACAACCGTCAATGGAGGAAAATCGAGCCATGATCCTCGCCGGAGAAATCGGCGCTACCCACACGCGCCTCGCCGCGTTTGAAACCGAAAGCAACCGCCTGAAATGTGTGGTCGAAAAAATCTACGCGAGCCACGACTACAGCGGCCTCGCCGAGATTCTGCCGCAATTTACGCGCAGCGAAGGCATCCCCGTTCACAGCGCCTGCTTCGGCGTTGCGGGCCCGGTACGCGCCGGGCGAAGCAAGATTTCCAACCTCCCCTGGACCATCGACGCCAAAGAACTCGCGGCGCAACTCAAACTGCCCGTGGTCGGCTTGCTCAACGATCTCGAGGCCTACGCCTACAGTATCGACGCACTCGAGTCCAAAGACTTCATCACCATCAGCGCGGGTTCCGGAGATGCGGAAGGCAACCGCGCCGTAATCTCCGCCAAGACCGGACTGGGGATGGCTGGTCTCTTCTGGGACGGATTCCGGCATCATCCCTTCGCCTGCGAAGGCGGACACGCCGACTTCGCGCCCAGAGATGCAGTTCAAATCGAACTCCTCTCATACTTGCAGAAAGAGTACGGGCGAGTGAGCTGCGAACGCATTCTCTCTGGGCCGGGCATCCGCCATATCTACGACTTCCTCCGCGACGCTAAAAAGGCGGAGGAGCCTGCCGATCTACGTGCGCAAATAAGCGCCGCGCCCGATGCCTCGCCGCTGATCTCCCGCCTTGCCATCGAAGGCAAGTCGCCGATTTGTGAACAAGCCCTTTCCATTTTCGTGAGTGTCTTTGGAGCCGAAGCTGGAAACTGCGCCTTGCGCTACATGACCACTGGCGGCATCTACATCGGAGGAATCATTGCTGCTAAGATCGCACCCAAAATGCAAGACGGAACTTTTATGCGGGCTTTCCTCGACAAAGGCCGCATGGAATCGATCCTCAAAGACATGCCGGTGCAGATTATCGTGAACGACGACTGCGGCCTGATCGGCGCCGCCCGCTACACGCTGGTGCAGAAGGCATTCAAAGGGAGCAGCCGCGCCGCGGACTAGGTTTTATCGCAGCAACTGACATCGCCCCGAGCAAAACCAGCGATACGGCGCTAACCTGCAAGTCGAGGCGCAAAGCAACGTGGATCGAATTTCCCGCAGCCGCGTAGCGGCGGAAGCGGAACCTGAAAACCCCGCAGCATGATCATGCTCCGGGCAGGCTAAAGATGACCTGCACGTCAGTCTGGATTTCCACGATCTCGCCGTCGGATTCATACGGGATATACCTCCACCTCTTGAGCGCTTCAACCGCTGACGGAGCCAGCATGGGATGTCCATTGATCAACTGTGTATCGCGAACCTCCCCCAACTTGTTGATGATGATCCTGAGAATCACCGTCCCTTGAATCCTCGCCTGCCGCGCTAGCGGCGGATAAACCGGCGCGACTTTATACACCAACCGACCACGCATATCTTCGGCCGTTACCAGAACCGGTGATTCTGCCTGCGGCGAGGATGTACCGGTCTTTCCTCCGCTCGCTTTCGAGAATTCCACACGAATCGTGGTCTCGACGACTCTCGGAATGCCATTCGCTTCGTAAGGCCGGTACTTCCACTGCTTCGCCGCCTCCAGAGCCGCCGGAACCAGCATCGGATGCCCGCTCACCATCTGCAGATTTTCAACGTTTCCACTTTTATCGATCTTTGCCTTCAGCATCACCACATTTTCAGTCCCGATCAGCAGGTCTCCCGGAGGAATGGGTTTCACTCTGTGTATCGAGAGCCTCCGCATCGTTTCTTCCGGAACGCTAACAACGTCGTTGGCTGCCTGTGCCGCCATCAGAGATAGGCAAGAACTCACGATCAACGATCCGGCGAAAGAACGCTTCATGACCACCTCCACCGATTGCACAAACGGAACAAGACCTACGTTAGAACGGCGGAACCGCCTGATCCTGCACTTTTCCGACACCGAAACCCGACTATTAGTTTCCATGAACCGCCGCAACAAACTTCCCCACCGCTTCAATTACCTTTTCTGGCTGATCTCGCTGCGGCGAGTGCCGGCAATCCTCCAGCGCCAGCACATCCACTGGCCCGCCGCTCTGCTTCAGGATTGCCTCCACCTGGGCCATCGTCCCGTACTGATCCTCCACCCCTTGAATCACCAGCGCTGGGCACGTAATCCGCGGCAGATACTCCTCGATATTCCAGCTCCGAAACTCCGGACTCAGCCAGATATCGTTCCATCCCCAAAACGTCTGCGCTGCATCCCGATGATGGCGCGCCAGCTTCTCCGCCAGATTCGTAGTCTCGAACTTCACCTTCGCCTCGGCAATGCTCGCTACGCTCAAGTCCTCGACGAAGACGTGCGGAGCAAGCACAACCAACCCGCGCACCCGATCGTGCATTCCTGCATAGATGATCGCAATCGAGCCGCCATCGCTATGCCCGACCAGAATCGGATTCTCGATCGCCAACTGCGAGAGCAGATCCGGCAGCGACTGCAATGCCTCATCATGCATGTACCGCACAGTACGAGGCGCTTTCAGCAAATCGGAATTGCCGGATCCGTACCGCGAGTAGACCGTTACCGGACATCCCGTAGCCTTGGCAACGCGCGCCGGAAAGTCCTTCCAGTGCGAAACCGAGCCCAGGCCCTCGTGAAGAAACACAAGCTCCGGCGCATCCTCCCGGCCGCCGCGGCACCGAACCACTTCCAACCTGTGGCCACGAACGTTGAGCGTGAGATTTTGTTTATAAAACGCAGCAGTCCCCATAGCGAGCTAAATCCAAGCTCTCCTCAGCGACCTCACCGGATGTGTCTCCGGTCTCGGCGTTTTAAAGGTTTATCGCAAAAAACGCAAAGCGCAGCCGATGATGCAGGAATCTCCCAAACTGACCCGCAACCCCCTGCATCGAACCTGTAAGATATCGTAAGCTATACCTGAAGGAGAGATTCGTGCGCTGCGCTCGCTGCGGCAATGAAAACTCGGAGCAGAACCGCTTCTGCGGCATGTGCGGTGCGTCGCTGTTGCCGCCGTCCGCACCCAGGCCCGTGGAAGCCCAGCCCGTCTCGGTCGCCGCTTCACCGAGCACCGCCCAAGTTGTCGCCGAACCCGCCCAGAAGCCGCCCCGTTCCGTCGCGGAAAGACCTTCCTCGATCAGCGGGCCGTCTTTTCTGGGATTGAACGATCCGGGTCCTGGCAGGGCCGCGCCGCGCAAACGCGCGAGCTTGAGCATCGACCCGCACTCCGCGCCCGGTTCCAACCTGGACTACCTGCTCGACGAAGAAGAGCCCAAGCACCACTGGGGCATCGGCAAAATCCTGCTAATCCTGATCGCGCTCGGGCTGGCCGCTGGCTTCGGTTATCTGCGCTTTAAGAATCAGGGACTCGCGTGGCTGAATCCATCGAAGAAACCGTCGGTGGCGCAGAGTGCGCCCGCGCCCGATGCGACAACAGCACCCGCATCGTCTCCCAGCATCACGCCTGATTCTCAACCCGTGCCGCAGCCGACTGCAGCCGCGCCGCCGCAACCTGCAACCGCGGCTCCCGCCAATGCACCGACCGGCAACTCGGGAGCGAGTACTGCGCCGGCGACCACAAGCCCGGACAATCCCGCCTCGACAGATACCCCGAGGCCAACAGACGCTGCCCCTCCTACTGCCAACGCGGATAAGGCCCCTGACAAGGCCACTTCGCACCCAGACAAAGATTCCTCGCCGGACAAAGATTCGCCCACCGCAAAAGACACGTCGCCCGATACTCCCGCTGCGGCAACCAAGCCTGTGGAGAAGCCGAAGCCTGCACCCAAAGCCCCGGCTCCAAAGCCGAGTGCGGCAAGCCGGCCGGCCGCGGCCTATGATCCCGTCCCTGAAGCTAAGAAATATCTCTACGGACGTGGCGCTCCCCAGGATTGCGAGCGGGGCCTGCGCCTGTTGAGGCCGGCCGCCAATCAAGCCAACCCGAAAGCCATGATCGAAATGGGAGCGCTCTATTCGGCCGGACTATGCACCCCGCACGATCTTCCGACGGCATACCGCTGGTTCGCGCTCGCGCTGCGCAAAGACCCCGAAAACACGGCGGTCCAAGCGGATTTACAGAAGCTGTGGGGAGAGATGACGCAACCGGAACGCCAGTTGGCAATTAAACTAACCCAGTAACAGCAGCGTTATAAAAATTGCGCAGAAGCCCGAAGGAGTTTTTGTAGGGACGGACGCCTTCGTCCGTCCCGCGAGCGAAGCGAGCGTGCCCACCGCCGGGCCCTGCCATGCCCCCAACTTCCCGAGCTTATTCGTAGCGCAGGCTTTCGATGGGGTTGAGGCGGGCGGCATTGATTGCCGGCACCATCCCGCTGATAATGCCCACCAGGCTCAAAATGATCGTTGCGACGACCAGACTGCTGACGTTGATGTAGAGATGAATGTCTCCGGCCTGAAGATTGTCGCCGAAGGCGCTCATCAGCGGCAGGGCCCCTACAACCCACGAAATGACGTAAGCAATTGCGATCCCACCAATACCTCCCGCGAACGTGATGGCCAGAGCTTCGGCGAGAAATTGGAAAAGGATGTGGCCTTTGTGTGCGCCCAGGGCCTTCTCGATGCCGATCTCGCGAGTGCGCTGCTGCACCGACACCAGCATGATATTCATCAGGCCGATGCCTCCGATCCCGAGAGTGAGCGCGCCGATGAACGCCAGCAGAATCTTGAGCCCCGTGCTGACGACGTTGAATTCCTCGAAATCCTGCTTGAAATCTGCGATGAATACGGCACGCCGGTCATCTGGGCGGAAGTTGTGGTGTCCGGCAAGAACCGAGCGCACGACGCGCGCCAGTTGCTCGTGGTTGTCGCCCTCGTAGTCCATGAAGATGCCGCTGATATACCTCGTGTCGTAGAGATCCCCCATGGTGCTGAATGGAATCGCCAATAACGTGTTGTCGTTGTTGTCGCCGCCCTGCACCTTGCGCTGATAGACACCCACGACTTCAAAACTCAGGCCATTGATGCGAATGGATTTTCCCAGCGGCGATTCGCCCGAGAATAGCCTCCGTCTGGCCTCGTCGCCGATCACCACCACGTGCGACCGCTGAAATTGGTCGTCCTCGCTGAGAGCTCGCCCGGTTGCAACCGAGAAAGGATGCGGTCGTAAACGGGATAGACGCCGGTCAGAAACAGATTGGTGAACGTACGTGTATCGTGCTGAATGGTGACGTTCCGCTTATCAAAGATGGGCGTTACACCCTTGACCATAGGCACTTCGTTGCGGATGTAGTCGACATCCGCAATCTGCAGGCGGATTTCACTTCCCGCCTTTGCGCCTCCCGCTTGCAGCGAAGTGCGGCCCGGAAAGGCTCCGATCACGTCCGTTCCCCACGAACTAAAGATGATGCCGATCGCCCGCTCGAAGCCCGAGCCGAAGGCCAGCAGGATCACCACCGTAGCGATTCCCCATGCCATGCCGAGCATGGTGAGCGCGGTTCGGCGCCGGTTGTGACGCATCGCGCTTACAGCTTCCTTCAATAGATCACTGGTCATGACTTACTCCTGACGTAACGCCTCGACGGGCTCGAGCATGGCGGCTTTGCGAGCCGGATAGAGCCCTGCGGTAATGCCCGCCAGCGCAAGCGAGAGCACGGCGCCGATGGCGGAAACCGGCACGATTCGCGGTGTGTCGAAACCCTGCGGGAGGTTCACCCCAGAAAGCAATCGCATGATGACCAGAGCACCAGTCACTCCGAGCGCGCCGCTGAGCAGCGTGAGGAACGCACCTTCCAGGAAGAATTGGAACAATATGTTGCGGTTCGTGGCGCCCAGCGCCTTTCGAAGGCCGATTTCGCGTGTGCGCTCACCGACCGCCACGAGCATGATGTTGATGATCCCGATCGCGCCCAGGGCCAGTGTAACGAGTCCGACACCACCCAGAAACCAGTCCATCGCGGTAAATATCTTGCCCATAGTTTTCTGGTTCTTTATCGTGTCCCACTCTTCCCATGCGTCCTTGTCTTTGGGATCGAAGCCGCCATGGTTGCGCGCGACAATGGCATGAAGTTCGTCTTTGGCGGGTTCATTTTCATCGAATGTGCGCGGCTGATAATTGATGAACGAAATCGCATTTCCCTCTTTCGAATTGTCGCCCTTGAGGGGAAAGAGTTCGCGCATAGTGCTGAACGGAACAAAGATGCGAATGTTGGTGGAATTCTGTTCTTCGTTCCCGATCATCGATAGCATGCCAATGACCTGGAAGCGCACACCGTTGAGCAAAATGGAGTTGCCGACGGCGGGGCGTCCAGGGAAGAGGTTACGCGTCATTTCCCTGCCCAGAATGCATACCCGCCGCCGTTGATCATTGTCATCGTCGTTGATCCAGCGTCCGACCTCGAGAGGAATGGTTCGCACCTTGTTTGAATATCGGAGGGACGCCGGAGACCTGGCCGTTGGTGCTGGTGTAGTCGCTGACGGCGCGAATGTCATCGCGTGCGATGACCGGCGAAATGTTCAGCGCGAGCCTCGATTCCTTCTTGATGTCGCGGTAGTCGTCATAAGTCAGGTTGAACCACTTCATGGAACTGAAGCTGCCGGTGACAGCAGGAGCCCGTCCGCCCCAGAAAAAGATGATGTTCTTGCCGAAGGTTTCGAGTTGGCGGCGATTGCCGTTGCGGAAGCCCTCTCCCACGCCGGCGAGGAGTAGAAGCGATCCGACACCCCAGGCGATGCCAAACATGGTCAGGAAGGAACGCAGCTTGTGTGCCCACAGCGTGCGCAGAGTCTGCGCGAAAATATCCAGCAGCATGCGCATTTTCCACCTCACAGCGGTTAGGAGTGAAGAATTTTCTCCGCCGCCGACCCTGTCGCTATGCAATTCGACTTTTGCCGGGGGTAATCGTTAGCGTAGATGTATGGAAAGAACGCAAGCTCGAGACATGAACCTAGCCTTGCGAACGACATTTGGGATGGGAAACCCGGTCGGGAGCATACATCCGACACTTGTTGAGACGGACGTGATTCGACCCAAGGCGATTCATTCCGAAGCCACTGCCGGCAAGCCAGCAATGGCAATTGTCATGATGAGTACGGGCGAGTAACATCGCGTCCATACTGAACAGCATCCAACTGTTAGTGACCCTAACAAAGCTGACACTTCGTGCTGCTACTGTGGCCCTTCTCATCCTGCTATTTCTATCAGCGGCGGTTCCTGCCCAGTCGACCCAAGACACTTCTCCTCCCACCCAACGTTCCATGGGAAGCCGAAAGAGTTATGTCGGCCTGTCGAACTTTGGGGAAGTCACGCCAAACCTGTACCGTGGAGGCCAACCCGGGGCTGACGGTCTGAAGGCCTTGAAGAAAATGGGAGTGTCGATCGTTGTCGATATGCGCGGAGGCCACAGTGAACACGAGAAGCGGGCCGTCGAGGAACTCGGCATGGAATATGTTTCCATCCCGTGGCATTGCCCGTTCCCGTCCGACGAGCCCTTCGTGAAGTTTTTGAAGGTGATCGAGGAGAGTCCTGGCAAAAAGGTATTCGTGCACTGCCGCCTTGGCGACGACCGTACCGGCATGGCCATCGCCTCCTACCGCATGGCCGAAGAAGGTTGGTCCGCTGACGAGGCCATGAAAGAAATGGAACTCTTCGGCTTCGGCGGAATTCACCGCGTGATCTGCCCCGCTCTGGCGCACTATGAGAAAGAGTTTCCCAAGCACCTGAAGACAAATCCCGCCTTCAAGGACCTGCAGGCCGCCAAAAAATAAGCCACGGATCTTCACGGATTTTCACGGATCAGAGTTTTTCATCTGTGGAAACCCGCGTAATCCGTGGCAAAGAAGTTCGCTGGTCCCTACACTTCATCCTGCTCCTTCAATCTCGCGATCACGGTGAAATCCTCCAGCGTAGTCGTGTCGCCTTTCACTTCACCATTAGTCGCCAACTCCCGCAGCAATCGCCGCATGATCTTCCCGCTACGCGTCTTCGGCAGCGTATCGGTGAACCGGATGTCATCCGGCTTGGCCAGCGCCCCGATCTCCTTCGCCACCCACTTGCGCAACTCTTCCTTCAATTCGTTCGTAGGCTGTCTTCCCTGCTCCAGCGTGACGAACGCCGAAATCGCCTGGCCCTTCAGTTCATCCGGACGCCCCACCACGGCAGCCTCGGCCACCGCATCATGCGCCACCAGCGCGCTCTCCACCTCCATCGTGCTCAGCCGGTGGCCGCTGACATTCAGCACATCATCAACACGTCCCATGATCCAGAAATATCCGTCCTTGTCCTTGCGCGCGCCGTCGCCCGTGAAATACATGCCCGGAATCTGCGACCAGTAATTCTTCACATACCGGTCGGGATCGCCGTAGACGGTGCGCAGCATCCCCGGCCACGGCTGCTTGAGAACAAGGAACCCTCCCGAGCCATCCGGCACCGGCTTGCCCTCCATGGTGACGATCTCCGCCACTACGCCCGGGAACGGCCGCGTCGCCGATCCCGGCTTCGTCGCGATCGCTCCCGGAAGCGGCGTCAACATGATGTGCCCCGTTTCCGTCTGCCACCACGTATCCACGATCGGGCAGCGGTTCCCGCCGATCGTCTCCCGATACCACATCCACGCCTCAGGATTGATCGGCTCACCCACAGTCCCCAGCAGCCGCAGGCTCGACATGTCGTGCTTCTTCGGCCACTCATCGCCCCACTTGATGAATGTGCGAATCGCCGTCGGCGCCGTATAAAACACATTCACCTTATGCCGCGCGATGATCGACCAGAACCGGTCCTGCTCGGGAAAATTCGGCGCGCCTTCATACATCAAGCTAGTCGCCCCATTCTGCAGCGGCCCATAGACGATGTAGCTGTGCCCCGTCACCCATCCGATATCAGCCGTGCACCAGTACGTATCCTCATCCTTCAAATCGAAAACTAACTTCGTCGTCAGATACGTTCCCACCGAATACCCGCCGGTAGTGTGCACTACACCCTTCGGCTTGCCGGTAGTTCCCGACGTATACAGAATGTACAGCGGATGCTCCGCATCCAGCGGCTCTGCCGGACACACATCCGAAGCCTTCTCCATCAACTCATGCCACCAGTGATCCCGCGCCGCCTGCATGTTGATGGCAGTTCCCGTGCGCTTGTACACAATCACATGCTTCACCGAGGGGCACGACTTCAAAGCCTCTTCGACCGCCGGGAACAGCTTCACCTCTGCCCCCCGCCGGTACGATCCATCCTGCGTGATCACCGCCGAGGCTTGCGAATCGTGAATGCGATCGATCAGCGCGTTCGATGAGAATCCCCCGAACACCACGGTATGCGGCGCCCCAATCCGCGCGCACGCCAGCATCGCCACGGGCAGTTCCGGAGTCATCCCCATATAGATCGCAACCCGGTCGCCCTTCTTCACGCCCAGTGACTTGAGCACGTTGGCGAACTTCTGCACCTCCCGATGCAGCTGCTGATAGGTCAGCACTCGGACTTCGCCCGGCTCGCTCTCCCAGACGATGGCTGCTTTGTTCTTCCGCCAGGTCGACACATGCCGGTCGAGGCAGTTGTACGACAGATTGATCTCCCCACCGACAAACCATTTCGCCCACGGACAATTCCACTCCAGCACCTTGTCCCACTTCTTGAACCAGTGCAGCTCATTGGCCACGCGCGACCAGAACGCATCCGGATCATCCACCGACTCCTTATACAGCCGCTCGTACTCTGCCATGCTCTTGACGTGCGCCTGCCGCGAAAACGCCGCCGGCGGCTCGAACCTCCGCTGCTCCTGCAAGATCGAATCGATGTTTGTGGATTGCGGATCAATGATTGCTTTATCGGCCATGAGAGAGAACCTCGACGCGGAGGAATTTTAATTTTCATCGTGCCTCAAAATCAGGCACGAATTCGCAGGATTATTCTACACACCGAAAACCTACAATGTGATCGGAATCACAACCGATAACGCATGCGTAGCGCCGCATCCCGGGCGGCTATCGCGGGGGTGGTTCGCCCCATAAGCGCTACCTTAAGGAGCTATTGTTTTCCGGGTAGCCCGTCGCCTGGAGGGAATCGTTCGCAAAGCGTAATGCGAGCCCTTAATCTATGATTTGTCTGTAGAAGTCTTCCATTACACCGCTGAGCTTGATGCCACGGAGCACAACATGAGCCGCGTCTTAGTCATTGGAACTGACGCTCAAGTCAGCCGGAAGATCGGCGATGCACTCTCTTCCGCCGATTTCCCCATGGAGTACTCGGCAGGGCACGCCGACGCCCTGCAGCGGTTGCGCATGCGCTCGTTTGGGGTCGTAATCACCAATCCCGACAGCACTGTCGACGAGGACTTGGCCCTGCTGGAGGAGATGCGCGCCATCAGGCCGGGGGTAAAGAGCATCGTCCTGGCTCGTCACAGCACCCCGGACGAAGTCATTGCTGCCTTGCGTGCCCGGGTGTTCGCCTGCTTCACACCTCCGTTCGACCCGGACGAGATCGCAAACCTAGCCCGAAGCGCAGCCTCCGACAGCCAATGGCGAGACGACATACAAGTGCTGTCGGCCAAGCCCGGCTGGGTGTCAGTCCGCGTAAATTGCCGCCTCATCACGGCTGAGCGACTCATGACTTTTGCGAAAGAGTTGAGTGCTCAACTACCTGAGGACACGCGCGTGGAAATAATGCAGGCGTTGCGAGAAATCTTGCTGAACGCAATGGAGCACGGAGCGGCGTTTAATCCCGAGCAGGTGGTCGAGGTTACCGCCGTCCGCACTGGAAGAGCAATGGTGTTTTACGTACGTGATCCCGGGGCTGGCTTCCGCCGCGAGTCACTTACCCACGCGGCTATTGCAAATCCTGCTGACGATCCCGCGGCCCACATTATGCAGCGTGAAGCAGACGGAATGCGCCCCGGCGGATACGGTCTTCTTCTGGCTGGCGGCACCGTGGATGAGTTGATTTACAACGAAATCGGTAACGAGGTCCTGCTCGTCAGGTACGTGGATTCAGCATCGGGCCGTCAATAGACTTTTCTGGATACGTTGCGAAATCCCTGGATGAAGCGCTTGCGCTAGCGGACACCGCGTTCTCGAACCACCCCATCACTCTCCTCTCAAATTCCTGCGGCGCCGCCGCCAGCGCTCCGCAGTGATCCGCACCCGGCACTTCCCAAACCACACTCTGCGGAGCCCGAGCATGGATCGCCCGCGAATGACGCACCGGTATATTGCCATCGATCTGCCCATGAATCAGAAGAACCGGCGTGTGCGATCTGGCAACCGCATCCTCGGGCGATACCTGCCCCAGGTCGAGTCCATACTTCCAGCGCGCCCGCAGAAAGGCAATCTCCACCAAAGGCCGCAGCACCGTCCTTCCCACCCACGGGCCCAGTCGAAACGGCTGTCCCATGCGGTCGTACGCGATTTCGCGAAACGTGGAAAATGGCGACTCCGCCACCACCGCGCAGAACCGAGTATCTTCCTGCAAGGATTGCAGCAACTCGGCCGCTCCCATCGACTCGCCCATTCCGTAAACACATCGTGGTTGTGCCGCCTTCAACAGAAAATCAACCCACTGATGAATGTCCGATCGTTCGAGCAGCCCATAGGTAGCGAGTTCGCCCCCGCTCACACCGTGCGCCCGCGCGTCCGGAAGCAGCACCGTGTACCCGTGCGCCAGCAGAAGCTCCGCGTACCCACTCATCCCTAAACGATTGTCCGCCAGGCCATGGAGGACCAGTGCAGCATTCCCATTGCCTATCGACGGCCGTAAGAGCCAGCCTCGCAAAACGACATGGTCGGCAGTCGTAATCGAAACTTCTTGTAGTTCCGAATGCGTCGCCTGAAGCGTGCGTTCGAAAGCCGCGACATCGTCGTCTGTCAAAGCGCGCCGTCCCGGATGAAGGGTGCCATCCGCCAGATAAATGCCGCCCACCGCGCATAGCGTGATGTAAAGGGCAAATAGGACAAGAAGCCACCGCAATCGGCGACGAAGGCGCATTCTGATAGTTGGTACGGAAATACTGGAATGGTAGTTCCTGTCGGCTACTGGTCCAGGAATCGCGCCCGCTCGCGCTCACCAGGAATCGGACACGTCTCATACCGCCCAAAGATGCGATAGCGATGCCGCGCGATCAAGTCGTAACCCCAGTCCCGAGCCCGCCGCGGCACCCACTTGAGGAACCACGCCCCAGCCCGCCATAGTCCACTTATCTCTCGCAGCACAAACACGACTGCGTCAGACCGTGTCAGCAGCGACTCATCTGCGCTGCCGCCATTCACAACCGCGTAGACGGTATCGAGATCCACGACCTCCACTCCATGCCGCGCCAACACGCCTTTCGCGAACTCGCTCTGCAGCGACGCAAACCGAAACCTCCCCTTCGCATCATGCCGCAGGACGAACTGCACACCTCGATTGCACAGCCCGCAAACGCCGTCGTATAGAACGAGTGCATTGCACACAGCTTGACTCTAGCATCACAGTCCTCGCCCCATCGGATCTCCCGGGCAAGAGTCATTTCACGATTTTCAAGCAACACCACTCCGCAACCGCGAATCGAACCCGGAGCGTACTGTGAGGACCACCCATGGACGAATCCGCAGTGAACGAAATTCTCGACCAAATCGTGTCGTCACTCGAACCGCTGGATGCTCAAAACAGCGCGATTCTCCACTTCCTCAAAGCCAAAGGCATCGCTACCGATGAAGACCTTGCGCCCTTCCTCGAACAGGCGACAAACGCCAGCAACGTCCGCTGGCGCGCCTTCCGCCTGAGAACCGCCGCCCTGATCTCATCGGCAATGAAAGCTCCCGAAAAGGACCCCCAGCCGCAGAAGGAGCAGCCAGCCAAACCGCAAGCGACCGACGCCGCCTCCGGCAAACAGCAGAAAGACCAGCAACCGGCGGAGCCAACTCCCGAAGCTCCCACCGCGGTCGATGAGGAAAAACCCGGCCAGAAACAAAATAACGCTCCCAAGGAACAGCAGAACGAGGCCGCCTAGCGAATCGATGCCTGCGCCTTGCTCTCCGGATTACAATTTCCCCAGGAGGCACGCCATGCATCTCCGTAAATTTCCGTGGTTCGTGCTCGCCACCTCCATCCTTGCGTGCGCCGCATCCGCAAATCTGAATGTGCAGATTAAGGAATACGACGTGCCCACTCCGAAGTCTCGGCCGCATGATCCCGCGCTAGCCCCCGACGGCTCGCTCTGGTACACAGGTCAGGGAGCCAACAAGCTCGGACGCCTCGACCCGCAAACTGGCGCATTCAAGGAATATCCGCTGAAGACCGCCAGCTCCGGGCCGCACGGCCTGGTCGCCGACAAGGACGGCAACATATGGTTCACGGCCATCTCTGGCGGATACGTGGGCAAGCTCGATCCCAAATCCGGCGAGATCACAGAATATCGCCCGTCCGACGGAGCTGAAATTGATCCCCACACGCCCGTTTTCGATCACGATGGCATTCTCTGGTTCACCAACGAAGACACGAACTACATCGGTCGTCTCGATCCCAAGGCCGGCAAGATGACTCTCTTGAAAGTGCCGACGCCCCATGCCGTGCCCTACGGCATCGTCATCCTGAAGAACAACACCCCGTTCTTTTGCGAGTTTGGGACTAACAAGCTAGGCTCGGTAGATCCCAAAGCCATGACGATCAACGAGCATACTCTGCCCAACCCGCGCGCGCGTCCGCGGCGTCTCGCGCTCGCCCCCGATGGATCCATCTTCTACACAGACTATGCCCGTGGATATCTGGGCCACTTCGATCCCGCATCCGGAAAATTGCTCAAGGAGTGGCCGTCGCCCGGAGGATCGGGATCGGAGCCCTACGGAATCGCCGTCACTAGCGATGGCGAAGTCTGGTACAGCGAGTCCGGGGTCACACCGAATACGCTGGTCAGGTTCGATCCAAAATCAGAGACATTCGGCGCTCGCCAGATTCCTTCTGGGGGCGGCACGGTCCGCAACATGGTAGCTACGCCGGACCGGCGGCTTTATCTCGCCTGCAGCGGAGTGAACAAGGTGGCGGTGGTCGAGACGGGACAGTAGCACTCCTGAAGGAACGGCTCGAGATCAGTGATCGGCTGAGATCGTCCACGCGAGCACTATTCATACCGCAGGGCCGTCATCGGATCGACGCGCGCTGCATACCGCGCCGGCAGCCCACACGCGACCGCGGACACTACCAGCAGCAAACCCGTTCCTGCCAGCAGAATCAGCGGATCGCGCGCATTTCCCTGCACCCACTTCTGCACCACTGTATTCAGCGCAACCGCCAGCGCCAACCCGGCCACAATCCCGCTGCCCACGCTCACCACTGTCGATGCGAACACGATCCGCAGCACGTGTCCCCGTCCTGCCCCCAGCGCCATACGAATGCCGAACTCATTCGTCCGCTGTACAACGCTGTACGACACCACGCTGTAAAGACCCACCGCCGCCAGAGCGAGTGCAAGCCCGGCAAACACCGCAAAGATCCACGCTGCCAAGTGCTCCTGCTGCCAGGTCTGATCTTCCGCGATCCACGATTCCAAGTCTTCCACTTGGCTAAACGTCTGCTGCTCGGGATTCACCGTCGCCAGCTGCTTCTGGATCCCATGCAGCAACGTCAGCGGCGCCACTTCCGATCTCACCAGAATCTGCGTCCACGGCCTCATGTTCAAGGTGTAAGGCACAAAAATCGCTGGCTTGATCGCTTCCTGCAGCCCATCATTCTTCGCGTCTTCCACGACGCCCACAACCTGCAGCCAGGAATCCGCCACTTTCGGCGCCGACACATTGCGCGGCGGACGATCCTCAATCCCCGGCACCTTCACCGAGTGTCCCACGGAGCCGCTATGCGGAAAGTACCGCTGCGCCAGCGTTCGGTTGATTACGGCAACAAACGCGCCGCGGTGATTCTCAGCCTCGTCCCACACTCTTCCCTCGAGCAACTGCATGCGCAGCGCCGCAAAATATCCCGGATCCACCAGGTTGAACGAGCTCATCTGCTCTTCCACCGCCGGCTGCCCGAGAATCTCGAAGCGCATGGTATCGCCGTTCCTTGGAGGCGTCGCGTTGGTGGAGATCGCCGCCATCGTCACACCCGGAGTCTCCCCCACTTTCGCCCGAAGTTGCTCGAAGTACGACGAGCGAGCATCCCAGGTCGTGTACGTGTTCTCATGCAACGGAATTCCCACCGACATCACGTTGTGTGGATCGTAGCCCAGCCGCATGTGCAGAAGCCGTACAAATCCTTCCATCGCCGAACCCGCCCCGGCCAGCAGCAATAGAGTCAGCGCGATCTGTCCTCCGATCAGCACGTCGTACGTTTTGCGCCCGTGCACGCCTCCCAGGACTCGGCGCGCGCTCGCCTGCATCATCTGCCCGATCTTCGTGCGCGACAGCCGCAGGGCCGGCCCTAACCCGAACAGAATTCCCGTAGCCAGCGCCACCGCGATGCAGAACAGAAGCACCTGCACGTTGATAGTAATCACGACCTCCGGAGCAAATGCATACTGCGGCAGCACGGCCTTCATGCCCGCCAGAATTCCATACGCAGTAGCAACTCCCAAACCTGCTCCCATCGCCGCGAGTAACAGCGATTCGGTCAGCAGTTGCCGCACAATCCGGCGCCGCTGCGCTCCGATGGCCGTTCTCACCGTCAACTCATGCTGCCGCGCCGTTCCCCGGGCCAGCAGCAGAATCGATACATTGCCGCATCCGATCGCCAACAGCAACGTCACCGCCCCGAACAGTAGATACAGCGTCCCGCTGATCCCCCGTCGCACCCACGCATTCAAATCTTCCACCTGCACTTTGAAGTGCTCGGGAAAATGTTTCGGCATGTCACGCGCAAACTGCTCAAGGACTGGTTGCAGCGCCGCGTTCGCCATGTCGTGCGTGACTCCCGGCTTCAGTCGCAGATTGACAACGCAATTCAGCCCCGGATCCGCCGACAACTTCAACGGCCGATAGACATCGGCGCTGTACCAGGTAAATCGCGGCGCCGCCACGCCCACGATCAGATAATCCTTCCGATCCAGTTGCAGCGTCTTCCCCACCGCATCCGGATTCCCCAGGAAATGCTTTTGCCAGAATTTGTACCCAATCACGACCACCGGCTGCGGATCCTCTCCGTCAGCCGCATCCGAAGGCAGCAATCCGCGCCCTAGCAACGCAGGCACACCGAGATCGGTAAACCCACTCGAGATCAATCCCACCACGTTCACGTTCTCCGGAACATCGGGCCCCGTCAGCGTCATCGCGTGAAAGTCCATCGCCAGGACGTTTTCGGCAACGCCCAACTGCCGCACTTGCCGGATCTGCGGCCCATTCAGGTTGCCCCAGTCCTCATCGCCCGCCTTGCTCGCCAGCGTGAGCCGCACGATCCGGTCCGCGTTCGGATACGGATAGGGATTCACCAATGCCGCATAGATCACGCTGAATACCGCCGTAGTCGCACCAATCCCTAACGCCAGCGAAATCAGCGCGGTCAGTGTGAATCCCGGATTCTTGATGAATTGCCGCAGTGAATAGCGAATATCCTGAAGCAATATCTGCATGGCTCACTCCTGCCTGCGATGGGGTATGTCTATGTGGAGACGGCCGCCGTCGGCTGTCCGCCGAGCTTAAGCGCGGCTTTCCGCTTAGACGGCCCACATCTTCCTTCGTGAACCCTAAGTGCCCTTGGTGGTTATAGCTTTTTCGAATCAGAATGCACAATCGGCCCAAAACACAAATGGCGCTAAGCCCAAAGGCCTGCGCCACTAATTTCTCTCTATATTTTCAGAATATCAAATCGAGGGCATTTAACCGGCAAACTTTTAGAAAATATTTCTGGCGTGAAATGAACAACTTACCTCAAAAACCTCTTCAAAAGGGACTTGACAAGATTTCCCGCTGCAAGACTCCTACCCTGCCAGCAGCGTCACACCGGCCGCGACCAGCACCGCGGCAATCCAGCGCCTCCGGTCCACTCTCTCGTGCAGGAAGATTTTCGCCGCAAACGCATTCCCGATGAACGTCAATGAAGCCGCGGCGGGGGCCACCAGACTCACATCGCCCCACGACAAGGCGAACAACAGACTGAAGAACGCCACCGCCATCGCCGCTACGCCCAGAAAGAAATTGGAGTTCGACAACACACGACCAACCACCGTCCACACTCCAGAGCGCTTCACGATCGCGTGCACGTCGCCCACCTGCTTCATCGCCCGCGCAATCAGAATGTCCCCGACAACCGAGAAGAAGACGACGACCAGTATCCCGCTCCATGTGTAGAGGTGCCTCACCGTTCAGCCCCCATCGCGGGTGCCCCGCTTCTCCCCGCTCTTGGGAGAAGTGGGTCTTTCGGACTCACCTCATACTCGTGCGCTGTCAATGCCGGACCTCCCGCCACAAAACCGACTCCTCCGGAGATCAGCGCAATTCCCAGCCAACGCAGCGGGCTCACCTGCTCATGCAGCGCGAATTTCGCCACCAGCGCCAGCAAAACGTATCCCAATGAAGTCGCGGGCAAGACGTACGTCAGATCCGCCCACGAGAGCGCATTCATGTAGGAAGCAAAGAAGGCGAGCAGCAGGAGAATCCCCACAGCGACCCAAGGGTTCAGAATCGCGAGCACCACGCCTTGCAGATGATGGATGGAAATGTTTCCCGTCTGCTTCATTCCATGCGAGAGCATGGAGTCGCCCGCCGCTGCAAAGACGGTAATACCAGCCAGGACAAGATACTTGCGGAAGGTCAAAACACGTTCTCAATTGCGAAGAAAATCAAACGCAGATTCCAGATCGCACTGTGAGTAAATCTGAAATCTGCAATCGACAACCGTCAATCTGGAATCAATCCGTCATCCCGACCGCGTTCGCCGGCCTGGCCGCGGCTGCCTGAGCGTGCTGCTTCACCAGCTTGTTGCGGGCCGAACGCAGCTTCCAGAAGCTCTTCGCCTCTTTGTAAAGCCGCTTGCGCTCGTAGCCGTCAAACACCGCTTTTCTCAAGATGCGGTACACGGCTTTCGGACGGAAATAATATTCGTCATAGAACCGGTGTACCGCGCCCAGGATGTCATCGGCGGGTAAGCCCGGATACTGAATGTGCGCCAACTGGTGTCCGCCCTCGTCCACCATCTTGTTGTCGCCCACCATAAACCCGTTCTTCACCGCATAGTCATACAGCTCGGTACCGGGATACGCGTGCGCCACGGAAACCTGGATCGTCTCCACATCCAGCTCTTTAGCGAACGCAATCGTATTGTTGATGGTCTGATGGGTTTCGCCCGGCAATCCCAGAATGAAGTCGCCGTGAACCACCAGCCCAAGCTTGTGGCAATCTTTCGTGAACTGACGCGCCCGTTCGACGGTCGCGCCCTTCTTGATATTCTTCAGGATCTGCTGGTCGCCTGATTCGTAGCCCACAATCAACAGCCGGCATCCCGCTTCCTTCATCGCCTTCAGCGTCTCGTAGTCGGTCGTCACGCGCGATGTGCAAGACCAGGTCAACCCCAGCGGTTTCAGCTTGGCGCAAAGTTCGATCGTGCGCGCCTTCTGAATGTTGAAGGTATCGTCGTCAAAGAAAAACTCCTTCACATCCGGCCATAACTCCTTGGCCCGGGCCATCTCCCGCGCCACGTCATCGGTCGAGCGCTTCCGCCACGGATGTCCGCTCAACGTCTGCGGCCACAGGCAGAACGTGCACTGCGCCGGACATCCTCGCGTGGTATAGAGCGACACAAACGGATGCAGCAGGAACGGTACGGTGTACCGGGTCACGTCGAGGTCGCGCTTATAGATCTCGGTAACGTGAGGCAGCGAATCCAGATCCTGAATCTGCGGCGCATCCGGATTGTGCACGATCTTCCCGTCTTCCAAAAACGAAATGCCCGGAATCTCCGCCAGCGGCTTGCCCTTGGCGTAATCCGCGACAGAATAGTCAAACTCTTTGCGGCAGACGAAGTCGATCTCCGGACAGTCCCGCAGAGATTTTTCCGGCAGCACGGTCACATGCGGCCCCACAAACGCAATCTTGATCCCCGGATTCGCGCCCTTGATCGCGCGCGCCAGCCGGATGTCCCCGGGAAATCCCGGCGTCGACGTGAACAGCACCAGGAACTCATAGTCCTTGGCGATCTGGATCGTCTCCTCGCCCGTCACGTGATGCGGCGGCGCATCCAGCAGCCGCGCTCCCTCCAGCATGCCCGCAGGGTAAGCGAGCCACACCGGGTACCAATAACTCTCGATTTCGCGGGTGGCGGGCCAACGAGAGCCCGCGCCCCCGTCGAAGTTTTCAAATGAAGGAGGATTTAAGAACAGTGTTTTTAAAGGCATAAGTTATCGATGTACCGCTATTTTACCATCCAGACAGGGTGCGGCCCCGGCGACCCCGTACTGCCGCAGGTACCCACTCTTCTTCAGATTCGGTCTAAGTTCTTGATTCCAAATGTATCGGGTTCGGAATGAAAAACAAATGCTGCGGGGGCGAATGGCCCTTTCCTGCAGCGAATGGCGAGAAACCGCTGCCAGCGGGTATTGCGGAAACGAGGCTTATTGGCCCTCGTTCGCTCCCGGGACGCGGAACGCTACCCCGCGATCGTCGTTCGCCTTCTCAGTGGCAGCCACGTCAAGATCGACCAGAGGAATTTTCTTCGTGCGCTGCGCCGAGAAACTCCAGAGCGCGGCACCTACGATGGCGTAATTGCTGATCTCTTCCTTATGTTGATCGCGAAACACGAGCACCGTTGCGGGGACGGGATCCTGAGGCTGGCTGGCATTGCTCAGTCCGGACTGTCGTCCAGAAGAACGCGGAGCATACGCATCGTCGTCTCCGTCAGCCTCTTCCTCACGTAACATCCGCTGCTCCTCGAGATTCTGCCGATTCCACTCATTGG
Source organism: Terriglobia bacterium (assembly GCA_963743105.1). Taxonomy (GTDB): domain Bacteria; phylum Acidobacteriota; class Terriglobia; order Terriglobales; family Acidobacteriaceae; genus Sulfotelmatobacter. Next base: position 48,040 of record CAVUOS010000013.1, on the reverse strand, counting down.
CGATCTCATACTGGCGATAGTATTCTTCGTTGAACCGACGATCCTCGTCCTCCCACGTCGACCACACCGGACTGTAGTAAGAGCCCCACCACGGATACCAACCGCCCCAGGCCCAGCATCCGGCACCGAAGCAGTTACTGAACCCAAAGTTGTGAAACTGGTGGTGGTGAAATCCATTGTGCGGACCGTGGAAAGAACCGTGATTAAAGGAATGGGTGTGACCGCTAGAGAATCCGGTAGCGGAGCGCATGGCACCAGAATGCATGCCGCTGAAGTGCCCGCCGCCAGCGTGCCCGGCGAAGCCGCCGTGCATCCCGCCGCCCACATGGCCTCCACCGCCGTGCCCACCCCCGCGCTGCGCCCACACGGGTACAGCCAGCAGAAGCGCAAACGCCGCGATGGAGATCAGGCGACGCATATCGGCCCTATTATAGCTCCATTCCAGAGGCGTGAGAGATTTTCTCCGCGCCCTCGAAGATGTGTCTCCAGGCCTGAGAAAGCGGCTTCCGCCGCTAAACCGGACCTGAGCTAAAAGTCGTTTCAGGCAACCCGCCACCTGGATGGAAATCCGCCCACGCAGCCCTAGACAGCGGGTCCCTCTGCTCCCGGGCTCACCGAGGTGCGATCTCGGTCAACGCCCACTCAATTCGATCCACTTCCTCACGAATCACGCGGATCGCCTGTTGATTGCGCGGGTAGGGCACGGGTGTGATTGCTTCCACCGCATGACGGATCTTGTAGTTGCGATCCCGTATCAATTTGATTCTTGCGAGGGTCTCCGTTCGGTATTGATAAATCCTTCTAGCCAGTTTCGTCGTCATCCAGGCAAACGCTAACCCGAACAACATTTCGATGGGAAGGCGATCGGTGGCTCCATCGAAATCGAGGAACAGAACTCGATACACGGCTTCGCCCAGACCGAGTGAAGCGAATATCACTACCATCCCAATCAAGCCAAGCGTCAGGCGCCCATTGGGTTGAAGTCTCCCAATCAATTGCTCCGCGCTAAAGCCTTGTGTGAATGCCATTACTCCCCCATGTGGTGTGAGATGGGCTGACAGCTTAACTATAAATATGCCGAGTCGTTTGGTCCATGCCGATGTGATTTGGTCCGAGAGCCCCGGAACCACGGCAAAACTGAAACTCGCATGGAAATTGTCTGAGGCTGGCAGGATCGATCGCGAGTCACGAGCTATCCGGACGTTGTCGGATCAGGAAAGGAGACGATCGAGGAGAATCGGCGAAGTTTTGCAAACCTCGCCGATTCAAATCAGACTGGGAGGAGTGTGCCAGTCACTGTACGTCAGACGACCTCAGTCTTCATCTGTGTGGCGAGGTTGGAAGAAGTTTCGATTCAGTTGTTTCGCCACCCGGTGCCCGAGTTTGAATCCCTCGTCCAGCGAATGTCGATAGTGAAACCCTGCGTAGATACGTGCCCAATAGGCTTCCGTCTCCAATTGGCCAACGTTGTAGTAAGTATGAGTCGTTTGGGTGGCCGCGCTGGTTACCGTGAATTTCACATTGGGGGTGCCAAAGAAATTCTCCAACGTTTTGGCTATCGCGCCGGTGGCACACCCATGAGCAGCGGGGAATTCCGGATGGGAGGGGGTTGATGCCAGCGGGAGCCAAGTGGGATCAGCTTCGGTGTCTGGATTGCCGTCTATATCGCCGTTTGGAATTGCAGTTACTGGACGCCAAAAGCTGTAGTGATACTTGGCGTTGAAGCAACCAATACCTCCATCCGTAAAAGCTACCGATAGCATGGCAAGCAATCTAGCGGATTTTGAGAGGTTGAGATGGCGATCAAGCGCCAACTGATTGAAGGCGCCAAAATAGGTGGCCACTGGATTCGCCGTCCAGAACAAAGCGATTTCTGTTTGTGCAGCTGTCCGTACGCTGCTGTTTACCGCTCCCAGTAGTTTGACTTCATTGTACTCGCGAGCCCATTGCTGGCTCCCCAAATCTGGTGGACCGTTCTCCGGCAGGAACTGGGAAGCGCTCTTCATGGTGAAAGGAACCATCTGCCCGAACCATGGCGTCGCTGGCGGTGCAAACGCTGGCGGAGTGGGTATCCATACTCCAGGTTCAGGAGAGACAGGGTATGTATAGGGAACGTCCGCGCCTCTTTCATCGCCGGTCCGCAAGGCAATGATTCTCGCGGCTGCAGTTTGCCCAACCGCAATGCCGCTTGCCTTCGCTTGACCATCAGGGATGGCGGCAATCGCAGCATCGTATTGGGCTTGCAGGACCGCCGCTTGGGCAGGAAAGTAGCTCAGCAAGGTTTGATAAGCTGCCGAAATCGCGGCTGCCTCCTTTGAGGCATCTCTAGGGCCGTGGAATTTGGGTCCGTACTGCTGATATCGCCGGTCAATTGCATTCACCGCGTCGTACATGGCGAGATTAACGTAGGTGAGATAGATCTGCGTCCCGGGAGTCGTTAGCGCCGTACTCAGGGCGATTTGATTCCAGTCGACAACCGGGTTCGACGCCGAGGCTAACTGCGTTAGGCCGATTGCCAAAGCTGCGACCAGCGTGGATAAACGGAGCGAAATTGTTTTCATGTGCAACTCCTAAGTAGATTTGTGCCACCGAGTTTCCTGGCCCAAGCTAGTTATTCGCATTTCTGGCAGCGGCATGGGAATCCCAAGTCGAAGTTCGAAATTTCTGGCTTTTAATGTGTTTTGTTTTTACTCACACTTGCGATTCATAAGGACTGTTTTGCGCTATGGCGGTAGAACACGCAATCCCGTAGCACCCACGCTTTTGTCCATCGGATGTCACCGGCTAAGTCGCTCGAGCAGAGGGAGTTGCCGGCCGATCTCCCGCAGTTTGAACTCTTACTCATCGCTCAAGGAGTACACTCGGCATCAGATGGAGCTGGGCATGAGTACCTGCGCAGGGCGGATTTTGCGGTTCGGATCCTTCGAAGCGAATGTGCGAGCGGGGGAGTTGCGCAAGCGCGGCCTTAAGGTCAGGCTTCAAGATCAGCCCTTTCAGATTCTCGTCATGCTTTTGGAACGACCTGGGGAATTGGTCACGCGCCGGGAGATTCATCAGAAGCTTTGGCCAGCCGATACGTTCGTTGACTTCGACCACGGTCTTAACAATGCCATGAACCGCCTGCGTGAGGCGCTGGGCGACTCCGCCGAGACACCACGGTTCATTGAGACTTTACCGAGAAAGGGCTACCGTTTCATTGCTCTGGTTACTGGGGACGGGCAACTGGCTGAGGCTGAGTATCCGGCGGCCGCCACCCCGGTTGTTGAGACTGGCCCTATCGACCCAAGATCGAGTGCCCGGCCACGATTTCTCGTCACAATTCTCGTCTCCTGTTTGGCGCTAGCACTTGCTGGGATGATGTATCTCGGCTGGCGCCGAATGCGCGCTGTTCGCCCGTCTCCAAGTTCGGAATACGTGATGTTGGCCGTGCTCCCTTTTCAAAACCTTAGCGGGGACCCAAGTCAAGACTATTTCAGTGACGGCTTGACCGAAGAGATGATTGGTCAACTAGGAGCACTAAGTCCGGACCAACTTGGGGTTATCGCGCGCACCACAACGATGGCCTACAAGCATACGTCGAAGAGCGTGAAACAGATTGGAAGCGAATTGGGCGTCGGCTATGTTCTCGAGAGCAGCGTTCGGCGCGATGGGAGCCAGATACGGATCAGCGTGCAACTTATCCGGGTGCATGACCAAGTGCATGTGTGGGCACGCAGCTATGACCGGCACATCAGCCATTCCATCGAATTGCAGAAAGAGGTGGCCCAGGCGGTAGCGGAACAAATTGACGTAAAGCTGAGTCCGGCTTACAGCGGCCCTACTAACCCGCATCCTGTTGACTCCGAGGCAAACGAAGCCTATCTGCGCGGGCGGTACTTCTGGAACCAATTTACGCCGGAAGGCTATCGGAAGGCGATTACCTACTTTGAGAAAGCCATCGAGCGAGACTCGAACTTTGCGGAAGCCTATTCTGGACTAGCCGACTCTTATCATTTTCTAGTAGTAACGGATTCCATTCCGACAAGTGATGGCAACCCTAAAGGCCTCGCGGCGGCGCGCCGGGCCGTGTCTTTGGGCGGCAATCTGGCAGAATCGCATGCTTCGCTCGCCGTGGCGCTGGGTCGATCGGAATGGAACTGGTCTGGCGCCGAGGATGAGTACAAGCGAGCCATCGCCCTGAATCCCAGTTACTCGATGGCGCACCGCTTCTATGCCTCTAATCTTGGCATAACTGGACATCACCACGAAGCATGGCAACAAATAAACGAGGCCATGCGGCTGGATCCTTTATCTCTGCCTAATAATGCGGAAGTAGTTCGAACTCTGTATTATGCCCGCAACTATGATCAAGCGATTTGGCAGGGTCAAAAGGCACTGCAGCTAGATCCCAACTACGCCAGGACTCACTTTTGGCTAGGGCGAGTTTATTCGCAGAAGGGAATGCACGGAGAAGCCATTGTGGCGTCGGGAAAAATACTCGCAGCAATGCCCGACAGTACACTCGGGCTGACAGAAATGGCATATAGTCTCGCCGTCGCGGGCCGGCGAAAAGAGGCACTTCAGATTCTACGCCGTTTGGAGGAGAGGTCTGTGAGAACTTTTGTGCCCGCGTACAACTTGGCCGTAATTAACATCGCACTCGACGACAAAGAAACAGCTATGAAGTACATGCAACAGGCCTATGAGAACCGCGATTGGGCGATGTTGGTTCTCGCGGAGGAACCACGCCTGGACCCACTGCGGAAAGACCCTCGATTTCAAGAGATATTAGCCAAACTCAAATTTCCGTGAAGGAGCCGTTTGCCCGCCCGTCACCTTGCGAAATCGGACTGAATCGGGCCCAATTTTGGTCGGGGTTTGCTGTGCGACGTCAGAACCGAATACTAGAGCCAGCGAATAGCGCGGACTTTAGTTAGTTAGGGCTAGCGATTCTCTTCCCCTGCCCCATGCTTCTGCTTGCAGATCTTGCAGTAGGTCGGCGGCAGCGTATTGTCGACGCGGTGCTTGATCGGGGGCACGGTTCGCAGATACGCATACATCGCTTTCAAGTCGTCATCCGTCAAGTACTTGAATTCACCGAAGGGCATGATGGAGTTTAGTGCGCGCGCCCCAACGTATCCCGTGCGCATCGCAGTGATGAACGTCTGCTCCGAGTAGTAGCTGATGCCCGACGCATCGGGTGTGATGTTGGCGCTCACCACTACTCCCCAGGGGCCGGGCAGGGATTCTCCGCCTGCATATGGCAACTTGTCGACCGTATTGTGACACCCGCATCCCAGCGTGAGCATGTACTTGCCACGAGCAAGCGGGCCTGCTCCGGGACTCGCGACTGGCATTGCCACCGGCTCAGGAGCGCTACGCACCAGGAAATTCACAGGAAACTTGATTTTCGATGCCGCTAGAGGATTCCGCACGGGTGGTAACGAACGCAGGAATACGATGACCGACGCCAGGTCTTCATCCGAGAGATTCTTGTACAGCGAGTACGGCATAAGCGGAAAGATCGTGCTGCCGTCATGTTTGATGCCTTCGCGAATGGCGCGGGCCAATTCATCGTCGCTCCACCGACCAGCCCCCGAGTCGACATCAGGAGTCAGATTGGGGGCAAAGAGCATTCCGGGAACGCCGGGCAGCGTGAAGTCCTGCCCTGCCAGTTCCATCCCAGCAATCTTTGGTGCGCCGTGCTGCGACCAGTCCGAGGGTGTATGGCAACTCTCGCAGCCGAGTAGCCCCTGCACCAGATAACGTCCGCGCGCCAAGCGCTCTGGAGTGCGCTCAAACTGCCTACTGGTTGTCGCGCGCACTCTGGGCCCGATCAATGGGCGCCAGCCGATCGTGAACGTGACCGACACCGCGAACAGCACCAGCGAGGTGGCGCCACAAAAAAGCAGAATTTTCCCTGGTTTCCTCAACTCCGTTTCGCTCCAGTGTGTTGGTGTGGACGGCTGCGTACATGGCTCCCCGCTCCGGGAAAGCCGCTGGCGATGATAGCAGCAGCGATCACGCAGAAGAAACCAAGATGCGGTGGAAGGTATTCAAGCTTCCTTCGTGTACCTTCGTGACCTTTGTGGTTAGAAAAGGCATTCACCACAAAGGTCACGAAGGTACATGAAGGAGATCATGATTAATGGATCACGTGGTTGGTGCGCAGCTGCATCTTTACTGCGACCGACAGCCGCCGTATCCCCTCGCGAATCTGCTCCGGCTGGGAGTGCGAGAAGTTCAAGCGCATGTGACGGCCGCCTTCGTGATCATTGTTTGGATAGAAGCAGTCTCCGGTGACAAACGCGACGTTTTCGGCGAGCGCCGCCCGCAGCAGAGCCTGCGCGTCGGTACCCTCCGGCATCGTAACCCACAGGAACAGGCCTCCCTTGGGATGCGTCCATGTGACTTCGTGCGGGAAATACTCGCGCAGGGCGTGCAGCATGGTGTCACGCCGCTCGCGATAGACCTGCCGGATCAGCTTGACGTGTTGATCAAGGAATCCGTCGCGCGCGACTTCATACGCCACGTATTGATTGAAAGTGGAAGTATGCAGATCGGCAGCCTGCTTCAGTTGTACCAGTTTGCTGATAACGTCTTCGGGCGCAACAATCCATGCCAGCCGGATGCCCGGTGCCAGCGTCTTTGAGAACGTGCTCAAGTAGATGACGTTGCCCAGAGTGAATCCGTTATCGCGCCGGACGTTCTCCCGATCGAGCACCACCAGCGGCGCGATGTGTTCACCTTCGTAGCGCAACTGTCCGTAGGGATCGTCTTCGATGATCGGAATACCGTACTTGTCGGCCAATAAGATCAGCTGCTGCCGGCGTCCTTCCGACAACGTCACGCCCGAGGGATTCTGGAAGTTCGGCAGCACGTACATGAATTTCGGTCCGGCGCGCAGGCTGGGATCGAGTTGTTCGGTCAGCAACCCGTCCTCGTCCACCGGCACAGGCACGTACTGCGCTCCGTAAACGTTGAACGCCTGCAATGCGCCCAGATAAGTAGGTGCCTCCACCAGGATGCGGTCCCCACGATTGATCAGTAGTTTGCCGATGAGGTCGAGCGCCTGCTGTGAACCTGAGGTGATAAGAACGTTGTCGGCGGTGGCGAGAATTCGATAGCGCTGCATGTTGCGGGCAATCATCTCGCGCAGCGGCTGATAGCCCTCGGTCGTCCCGTATTGCAGAGCCTGCGCGCCTTGCTCGGACAGAACCTTGTGGCAAGCCTCTTCAAATCGCTTCACCGGAAAAACGTCGGGAGCGGGCAAGCCGCCGCCGAAGGAGATGATCTCCGGCCGCTGCGTGACTTTCAGAAGCTCACGGATGGCGGAGCTTTTAATTCCCAGCGTGCGCTGCGCGTACCGCGACTTCCAGAGCGTGGACATTGACTCTCCCAGTGACTGCTGTACTTAGATGCTTGGAATGCAGGTTCCAAAATTTCAAGGTTTCAAAGACCAAGTCTACGCTGAGGCTCTTAGGTCTGACTTTGAAACTCTGAAACTTTGAAACCTTGAAACCTTCCTTTCAGTCCTCCCCGACCAGTTCCGGTTCGACCGATATGTGCACATGTGGATGCGTGTACGTGCCGTTTTCCTGTGCGTCTACCACTGCGATCGCGGCCACATTCACAATTTCTTCAACGGTAGCGGTGCGCTGCAATACGTGGACCGGGCGGCTCATGCCCATCAGGATTGGCCCGATCAGCTCTCCGCCGCCGACCTTTGACGCCAGCTTGCACGCCAGGTTCGCGGAGGCCAGGTCCGGGAAGATGAGCACGTTGGCACCGCCTTTCAGCGAACTGAACGGGTACAGCTCTTCAATCAACTCCGGCGACAGGGCCTCGTCGGCCATGATTTCGCCATCTACGATCAATGTCGGATCCGCGTACTTGATCAGCTCGACCGCCTTGCGGACCTTGGTGCAGATCGGATGATCTACTCCACCGAAGCTGGAGAATGACAGCATGGCGACACGCGGCGTCACATCGAAGCGCCGAGCCATGTGAGCCGTGCATAGCGCAATCTCGACCAGGTCTTCAGCCGTGGGCTCGATGTTGACGCTGGTATCGGCCATGAAGAAGACCTCGCCCTTGCGTGTGATGACGGCGTAGCAGCCCGAAACCCGGTGCAGGCCCTCGCGCATACGCACGATCTGCAGAGCCGGACGAATCGTATCCGGGTAGTGTTGCGTTACTCCGGAGACGAGCGCGTCGGCGTCTCCCATGCGCACCATCATTGAGCCGAAGACATTGCGGTTGTTGATGAGCGTCCCAGCCTCCTGCAGGGTCACTCCCCGGCGCTGTCGCAGCCGGAACAATTCCAAAACATAGGCTTCGCGGTGATCGGAAGTGGAAGGATCGACGATCTGCATGCCTTCCAAATTCACGCCAAACTCGCGCGCGCGAGCCTGAATCTTCGCCGCATCGCCCAGTAGAATCGGCTTGCCGATCGCCTCCTCAACCAGCGCGTGGCAGGCGCGAAGGATCTTCTCGTTATCGCCTTCGGGGAACACCACCTGCTTCGGATTGGCCTGGGCTTTGTGAATCATAGTGCGCGAGACCTCGTAGGCCTTGCCCAGCCTGCACTCCAGCTGTGCGCGATACTTGTCGAGATCCACCGGTTCTTGCGCCACGCCGCTGCGCATGGCGGCTTCGGCTACTGCCGAGGCCTCCCACATCAGCACGCGCGGATCAAACGGTTTCGGGATCAGATACTCGCGGCCAAACTGCAGTCGCGGAACGCCATAGGCGCGGCAGACGGAATCCGGCACGTCTTCCTTCGCCAAAGTCGCCAGCGCGCGTGTTGCGGCCAGTTTCATCTCTTCGTTGATCGCAGTTGCACGCACGTCGAGGGCTCCACGGAAGATAAAGGGAAATCCCAGAACGTTGTTGACCTGGTTGGGATAGTCAGACCGGCCTGTGGCGATGATGACATCGGGACGGCTGGCCTTGGCCTCCTCGTAAGTGATTTCAGGGTCAGGATTCGCCATCGCGAAGACGATCGGATCCGGCGCCATAGAACGGATCATGTCGCCGTTGATCGCGCCCTTGACGGAGAGGCCGGCGAAGACATCGGCGCCGACCATGGCCTCGGCCAGCGTGCGCAGTTCTGTGTTCTGGGCGAAGCGCTGTTTGTACTTGTTCATGCCTTCTTTGCGGCCGTGATAGACCACCCCTTTGGTGTCACAGAGGATGATGTTTTCTTTCTTCACACCAAGGCGGACATAGTGCTCGGCGCAGGCTATCCCGGCCGCTCCAGCGCCGTTGAAGACCACGCGGACTTTGCTGATGTCTTTTCCGACGACTTCCAGCGCATTCAGCAGCGCTGCGCCCGAAATGATGGCCGTCCCATGCTGGTCATCGTGGAACACGGGGATCTTCATCGTCTTGCGCAAAGCTTCTTCGATCTGGAAGCAGTCGGGAGCCTTGATGTCCTCGAGATTGATCCCGCCAAAGGTGGGCTCGAGCAACTGGCAGAGCTTGATGATCTCTTCGGGATCGTGGGAATTTACCTCGATGTCGAAGACGTCGACATCGGCGAAGCGCTTGAACAGCACGGCCTTCCCTTCCATGACGGGCTTGCCGGCGAGGGCTCCGATGTCGCCGAGGCCGAGGACCGCCGTTCCGTTGCTGAGCACGGCCACCAGGTTGCCGCGGCCCGTATATTTGAACGCGTCCTGCGGATTCTTTTGGATCTCGAGACAGGGCTCGGCTACTCCGGGCGTATAGGCAAGGCTCAGGTCGCGTTGTGTTCGACAAGGTTTAGTCGGCGTGATTTCAATCTTTCCCGGGCGCGGCCCATTGTGATAATCGAGGGCCTGCTGCTTGCTGATCAACATGATTGCCTCCGTACGATGAATCGCGTCCGCGCTATTTGTATCCGGGCAGTAGCGTCGTGGTGCCTGTTACGCGAAGGTTTCAATGTTTCAAGGTTTCAAAGTTGCAAGGTCATTGAAACTTTGAAACCTTCGAAACCTTGAAACCTTACTCCTTCGGGCTACGCCGCCACATGGGCACGCACGGATTCCAGCTATGAACATCCTTCTGGAAGTCGCGTCCGGCCTGAGTGGTGCCCACGCTACTCAACTCCTCGACAGGAGACTTGAGCAGCTCGGCAATGTATTTCTCGATCTGCTCGCGAATGCGAGGCTCCTTCAGCGCAGCCAACAGATCCGCCTTCTCAATGTGGGTGAACCCGCCACATAACGGGCACTTTACGACGTCGTCATTGATCATGGTCAACCCTCGATGTTTGGGGAATCGGCAAAGAACGGTGCCGCTGCGCACCGGGTCCTTGCTTATCCATTAGAGGACGGTAATGGTTGGCGGACAGTGACAAGCGTCGCGGGAGTTTGTGATTGGAATCACAGAAGGGTTTGCGGAGGCAACGCTCAGAGTTAGGACATTGGCATAATTAAGAATGTTTTCGCCAACTATCGGACCAAACGGTTGCAGACTTCGGTAAGCAGCTCGGGCAGAGGCATTTGAAATGCTTCGACCTTGAATCCACGAGCTACGCACTCGAATGTGCAATCGTGAAAAGGAAGAATGTAATGGCTAAGGTCACGCCATGCGGCTGCTTTGTAGCGCGAGTGAACAGCATTGATCGCCTCAAGCTCTTTCAACCATATTGAGTTCTTGACCGCCATCGGTTGGTATCCGGCAAGCCCCTTTCCGCTCAACGGATGACCCTGAAGAACTTCGTCGTTCGGAGTGCCCATTTTTGTGCAGATACACCGCTCGAATTCAACAACCGCAAGTTTCTCGCTTAGGTTGCTGTTAGGGTCCCGCACCGACACGTACGATGCGTCCCAGTTTGGATCAATATCCCGCAGGAAAATTGTGAGGAATGTCCGGTAATCGTTTTGAAGCAGGTATGGCAAAGGGGCGCCTGTATTCCAAGAAACTGCGAACTCCACAGGAACGGCGTATGGCTCGCCCTTTGCCGCTGCGAGATTCCGTTCTGCCTGAAGGACCGCATCGCGAGCCGCCGTGGCCTCTTCCACTTCACCCCCACGATGTTTCGGAGCAAGTGCCTTAGCCACTCTTGAAGCCCGTTCTTGCGCCTCGCGGAGCGCGGTTTCAAGTTCGGGGATTTTCATCGCGTTCTCTCTTCAAGGAAGTTCGGAAGTCGCACGATAGGATAGCGGATGTAACCGGATATTTTGCCAACCGTTCGAATGCCTCACGGAATGGCAGCCTCAGTCCGCCGCCGTTGCCCCGCGTCCCGGCGAGGCGAGGCCGGACGATTACGCTTCATCTCTGGCAGTCTTGCCGGATGCGGTCTCGGCCGGATAGTTGAAGAAGAGCTGATTGCCGTCGGGATCATCGACCACCAGAAGTCGGTAGCCCCACGAACCCTCCTTCACCGGAACGCCCTTAGCCTCGAGTTCCGCGCGCAGCGCATCTAACGCGGCGACCTGCGTCTCCGGCTCGGCGTTCAGGGAAATGAACATCAGCCCCTTGCCAATCTTCGCCGGCCACGTGTCAGCCAGGATAAGCGCGCAGCCCTGCCGGTCGACCTCTGCGACATGCGCTCTGCCGTCCTCGTCGTATCGCCAGGGGCTCGTGAAGCCGAGCCGGTTCACGTAAAAGCGGAGGGAGGCCTCAACGTCGGTCACGTGTAGGACGGGGCGCGCGAACCAGTCTGTCATAAGCTACGTATCCTCGAATAAAGACTACTTCCAAGATCAGGTTCAAAGACGAGGTGTCACCGTTCTGAGTTGGGCAGCGTGAACAGGGTCCCCAGTCTCCGTCAACCGCGCTAATTTGGCTCCGATGACGAGGCAAGTCCTCGGAATGAACGTACCTGTCACAAAAGTATCGCACAGGGTTGTGAACTGTTGAGAACAGCAATCGCGCTCGTCGAGGGGTTTGGAGTGAAATTAGGATGTTACGAGAACTGAGGGCCGCCTCTGAGCTATACTCTCGCGAATCGTGAAAGATGGCGCCCAAATCCACATCAGGGACGCCACGAGGAAAGAGCGAGGAAGGCATGGAAGATCAGAAAAACCGAGCAGCGTTAGATCGCCACTGGGCTGCGTCCGGATCTGGAGACTTAAAGACAGAGCACAACATTTACGATGACAATGTTCTGTGTGAATATCCTCAATCGGGGGAGAAGATTCGCGGCCGACGGAACCTACAGGCGTTGCGCGGACATCACCCAGGCAAACCTAGCGGCTTTAGCATCCGTCGCATAGCGGGAGCCGCCGATCTCTGGGTGACCGAGTACGTTATCAATTACGAAGATAAGCCTTTTCAGACAGTGAGCATCATGGAGTTTCGGAATGGCAAGGTCATCCACGAAACCCAATACTTCGCCGAGCCCTTCGAACCGCCGACATGGCGAGCGGAGTGGGTGGAGCACGCTGCTTGAGGTCGCGGGAGCAATTCGATGTTGCTAACAAATCGACAAATAGCTGCTGTAATCAGGCCGATAGCGCGCATTGAGCCGGCCCAAGTTCATTCGAACTCTTCCGTGATCGAAAGTCCCGCCTCTACCAAAGTAATCGTGTGAACGTTTACGTCGATTCCCCTTCCCTGTTACCATCATTGGTTTACCAATCCATCGGAAACGAATTCTGTTCACGCCTTCATAAATTTACGGAGGAAACATGGCAATTAAAGTTGGAATCAACGGATTCGGACGCATTGGACGCAACGTGCTGCGCGCTTCGCTCAAGGATCCGAACCTGGACTTCGTCGCAGTCAACGATTTGACCGAGCCCAAGACGCTGGCTCACCTGCTCAAGTACGACTCGGTGCTGGGCAACCTGCCCAATCAGGTCTCAGCCGGGCCGGACAGTATTACGGTCGACGGCAAGACCATCAAAGTCTTCAAAGAGAAAGATCCCGCCGCCCTGCCGTGGGAGTCGGTTGGCGCGCAGGTCGTAATCGAGTCGACCGGACGCTTCACTGACGCGAACGATGCCAAGAAGCATCTGCGCGGGCCGGTGAAGAAAGTCATCATCTCGGCTCCGGCCAAGAACGAAGACGTCACAGTGGTGCTGGGCGTGAATCACGAGAAGTACGATGGCGCAAAGCATCACATCATTTCGAACGCGTCGTGCACCACGAACTGTCTGGCGCCGGTGGCGAAGGTGATTCAGGATGAATTCAAGATCGTCTGCGGGACGATGACCACGATCCACTCCTACACCAACGACCAGGTGATTCTCGACTTCCCTCACAAGGACCTGCGTCGCGCCCGCGCGGCCGCCCTTTCCATGATTCCGACCACGACCGGAGCGGCCAAGGCGCTGAAGCTGGTGATTCCGGAACTCGGCGGCAAGATCGACGGATTCTCCATGCGAGTGCCAACGCCTAACGTATCGGTGGTCGACTTCGTGGTGTGGGTTGAAAAGAAAACAACTAAGGACGAAGTCAATGCGGCGTTGAAGAAGGCGTCCGAATCCGGATCGTTGAAGGGATATCTGGGTTACGAGGAGCACGAACTGGTGTCGTCGGACTACAAGGGCGACTCGCGCTCCTCGATCGTCGATTCGCCCTGTACGATGGTGGTCGGCGGCAACTGCGTGAAGGTGATCTCCTGGTACGACAACGAGTGGGGATACTCCTGCCGCGTGCGCGACCTGATCAACTACATCGCCAGCAAGGGCCTGTAATCCGTGTGGGGCGGGCGCCACGCCCGCCCTGCATGCAGCATCGAAGAGGGCTGTGCGGGCGAGGGCGCCCGCGCCACATTTCCCTGAGGAAGCACCAGCCATGTCCAAGCTTTCGATTCGTGATCTCCCGCTCAATGGCAACCGTATCTTCATGCGCGTCGATTTCAATGTGCCGCTCGAAGACGGCCGCGTCATGGACGATACCCGCATCCGCGAAACCCTTCCCACCATCGAGTACGCCCTGCGGCATGGGGCGCGGTTGATTCTCGCCTCGCACCTCGGCCGCCCGAAAGGCAAGCCCAATCCGAAGATGAGCTTGAAAACCGTGGCCGAGCGGCTGCGCATGCTGCTCGACAAGGAGCTGGCGCGCGGCGAAAACGTCGGCTTCTGTCCCGAATGCGTGGGGCCCGAAGCGGAAGAAGTCGCCACGCAACTGGAAAAGGGGCAAACGCTGTTACTCGAGAATCTTCGATTCCACGCGGAAGAGGAAGCGAACGACCCGAAGTTCGCGCGGCAGCTGGCCAATCTTGCCGAGTACTACGTGAATGACGCCTTCGGTTCGGCGCACCGTGCGCACGCTTCCACTGAGGGCATCACCAAGTTCATGAAGCAGTGCGCCGCCGGACTGCTCATGGAGAAGGAATTGAAATATCTCGGCAAGGCTCTGGAGCATCCGGAAGCGCCCTTCGTCGCGATTCTGGGCGGCGCGAAGGTCAGCGACAAGATCGGAGTCATCAAGAACCTTCTGACCAAGGTCAACGTTCTGATCATCGGCGGCGGCATGGCGTACACGTTCCTCAAGGCGCAAGGCCAGGAGATCGGCAAGTCGCTGCTTGAGGCTGATAAGGTCGACCTCGCCAAGAGCCTGCTGGCAGAGGCGAAGAAGCGCAACGTGAAGTTGCTCTTGCCCGTCGATCACGTGGTCGCGATGAAACCTGAAGCGAATGCGGTCGTGCAGCAGATCGGAGAAGGCCAGCCGATTCCTGCCGACAAGATGGCGCTCGACATCGGTCCGAAGACGATCGAACTGTTCTCCGAAGAAATTTCCGACGCGCGAACTATCTTGTGGAACGGGCCCATGGGCGTCTTCGAAGTACCCGGATTCTCCAAGGGCACATTCAAGATCGCCCACGCGGTCGCGGATAACGGCGGCGCGATCTCGATTGTCGGTGGGGGAGACTCGGTTGCAGCCGTGAAGGCTGCGAATGTCGCAGACAAGATCACGCATATCTCGACTGGAGGGGGCGCCTCGCTGGAGTTCCTCGAGGGTCAGAAGCTGCCGGGCGTGGAAGCGCTAACGCAGAAGAAATAGGCCAAGTTAGAGGCGATCGAGAGTCAGCCGATCAGAGACTCCTTCGAAGTATTTTTGCAGTGCCCGGTGGAAAATATCGTCATCCCGAGATATTTGAGCAAACAGGGTCATCGACGATCTGAATTTTATGTCGTCTGGTGTCCCGAAGATATCTGTAGCCGAGCGCCCGTTCACATTGAGAACTAACTGCGTGCACTCTTTGAGACGAGGGCCAAGGACTGGATGCTGAAGATACGCCTCGGCTTCGTCGCGGGACGAGATGGCATATTCGATCGAGGTCGGGCTTCGTCCCAAGCCTCTGATCTGCGGAAAGATGAACCACATCCAGTGCCCCATCTTCGTTCCGGCCTGCAATTCCGACAGTACTCGCTTGAAGATCGAGTCCTGGGCAATCACAAAACGCTCCAGATTGTACGAATCAGATGAACTGTTAGAACGTGAGGTGTACATGAACCCTCTCGGCAGATGAATCTATCGCAAATGGCGACACCTAAGTAGAAGATCAAAACTAATAGCAAAAGGCGAACTCATGAGAAAAAAAGTAATGGCTGCCAACTGGAAGATGTACAAGACTCCCGACCAGTCTCGCGACTTCTTCCGCGACTTCCTTCCGCTCGTTGCCGGACACACGCGCGACGAGATCGTCGTCTGCCCGTCGTTCCTGAATATTCCCGCAGCTTTGGACGCGGCCAAGGGATCGAACGTAGCGATTGGTGCGCAGAACGTGCACTGGAAGGAAGAAGGCGCCTTTACCGGCGAGACGTCAGTTGGCCAGTTGCGGGCGTGGGGAGTCAATAACGTCATCATTGGACACTCGGAGCGGCGGCAGTACTTCGGCGAGACCGATGACACGGTGAACCTCAGGCTGAAAACCGCGCTGGAAGCCGGTTTCACACCGATCTGCTGCGTCGGCGAGGTGCTCGAAGAGCGCGAAGCCGGGATGACCGACGATGTTCTGCGCCGTCAGTGCGTGCGCGCGTTCCACGCTATTTCGGCGAAGAAGGCCGCCAAACTGGTTGTCGCCTATGAGCCGGTGTGGGCGATCGGCACCGGCAAGACGGCGACTCCGGAAATTGCAGCCGAAGCGCATGCCGTCATCCGCAAGGAAGCCACCGAGATTTTCGGAGAGCAGTTTGCCAATCAATTGCGAATTCTCTACGGCGGTTCGGTGAAGCCGGATAACGTGTCTTCGCTCATGGCGCAGGAAGAGATCGATGGAGCGCTGGTGGGCGGAGCGTCGCTCGATCCGAAGTCGTTTACGGCGATTGTAAAGTATTAGGCCGGAGCGTCCGACCGGAAAGCGCTTCGGTTCGCGCCTTCACCGAGGCCGGCTAGTCCAGCGACATTGACTTTCCAGCTGCGGGGCGAGGGTCGGCAGCCTACATTTTTCTAGGGTAGACTTGCCCCATGATTCGTCGGATCGCGCCTTTGTTCTTCACCATGGACATTCCGGGCACCCTTGCCTATTACGAAGCTAAGCTTGGCTTCAAGTGTTTGGGCACGTGGCTGGACCCACCGGTTTACGCCATCGTTGCGCGCGACCAGCAGGCGATTCACTTCCGGTGCGCCGAACCTCCCACCGCCAATCCCAACAAGTATTCGGACGAACTACTCGACGCGTACGTATTCATCGAAGATGCGGACGCGCTTTACGCTGAATATGCAGCTCGAAGCGTGGAATTTACGCGCGGACTTGCCAACATGCCATGGAACTCGCGTGAGTTTGTGGTGAAGGATTGCGACGGCCGCCTGCTAGCCTTCGGCGCGAACTTGTAGGTCTAGTTTCGGTAAGGAACGAAAATCTCTTCTACCTCGCAAATCTGCTGACACTCAGAGCGATCGGCAAGCCAACGAAGAACATATGAATCAGGATTCCCTGAACCAACGCTCCATACTGAAATGGACCCTTGAAATGATAGGCCGACAGCGGCAGCACGATCAGGTTCATCACCAGAAATACCGCGATCCCATAAAACAAACCGCAGACAACTGGCGACTCAGCGAGGAACCTCAGCCTGCGGCTGACGGCGTAGTACACAGCAGCCGCCGAAATCGCAATGAAGAAGTGCAACGCTAGACCCAGTATCCAAGTGACGCTGCCACCCTGGAATGCGCTCCGCCCGAGCAAACCGCCGGCTATCCCTCGAGGCATGCCCCAACCGAACGAATAGAATGCTGCCGCTGCGTCAAGCGTCCCAGCAATGAGACCGCCGACCAGGATTGCAGGCAGCGCCTTTGACGTCTGAGACATTTCGCCTCCTCTTTCGTGGCTCTTTTCTCCGCGGATAGATCACTAAGTCAGTTTCACTTCCGGAATTCGCTGAAAACGAAATCATGGTCTTTTCGGTTGGCGTGGCAGGCGGCACAGGTTGCTTGCCGCTCGATCGTTAATTTTCCATTAGTAGGGTTGCCGCCTGGAAAACTCACAAATTCCCAGCCGCCGTTCGTGGGATTGTGCCCGCTCTGTTTCACCATGACATCAACCCGGCGCGTCGACCCTTCGACGGTGTTGCCCGCGATCTCCTTGGTTTCGAGCAAGTCATAAACAATCACGGAGCCGTCGGGAAATTTGCCAGTATCATAGCCCGCAAGGGCCTTTTCGTTCGCGTAAATGTGGTGTATTCCCCCTTCGGTTGCAAAGGCGGCGCTTTGGGGCCCGACCAGGACACTCTTGACGTGAGCCCACTTGCGGAACTCCTTAGGAAACTGAGCCGTCTCGTCGAGCTGCGCCCAGAGAGAGAAACTCCCGGCGAAAACTGCGATTGCAAGCAGCATCAGCTTGGATGTTTTCATTTTTCACCCCCAGCCGGTGGCAGTTTGTGGCATACGCGATGCCTGCGAAAAGCGGATTTTGACAAACCGGTGAACTGCGGTGACGAATTGGACGGCGGAATGATTAGAACGGATTGTCGATCAAAGCTCTCAGCCGACTCGAATAGGTTCGCCCGGATTGCATGCGTGCTCCGTCTCGTAGCGTGATTACATACTCTCCGTGCGCGCCAGACTGCAGGTTTTTAATCCGGCGAAGGTTGACGATGATCGAACGGTGGATGCGAAGGAACGTCTCCGGATCAAGAGACTTCTCGAGAGAATTAATTGTCACATGGAGCAGATGTCTCACTCCGCCAGCGTGCAGTTCCACATAATTCTCGGCGGCTTCTATCCAATCCACATCTTCGACATCCACGAAGGTAGTCTTGCCTCCTGACCGAACTGCCAGGCGCTTCACATAGGTCCGGGGCGACGCTATCGTTTCGAGCAGACCGATGATTTGCCGGTTCGAATCCGCTGCTGCACTCGAACGGATGCGGCTTTTGGCGCGCACCAACGCCTGGACGAAACGTTCTTCGATCACCGGTTTGAGGAGGTAATCCAGCGCATTGATTTCAAAGGCCTGAATTGCGTATTGGTCATGCGCGGTGACGAACACCACCGGTGGCATATGTTCTGCGCCAATCTTCCGAACCACCTCGAATCCATCCATCTCCGGCATCTGCACATCCAGAAACACGAGATCAGGGCTGGACTCTCGAATCGCCGCGATTGCCTCGCGTCCGTCCCTGGATTCGGAAATTGCTGAAACTTCGGGGTCCCTGGAGAGCAGCACCCGTAAGCCTTCCCGCGCCAGCGGTTCGTCATCCACGATCAGAGTTGTCAAAGCCATCAGACTCTCGCAATTTCGGGATGGGACTGATGGAAAGGGATATTCATGGTTACGACTACCCCGCCACGATCGCAATTCTCGATTTCCAGTCTCGCGTCGTGGCCGTAAAGCTGTTGCAGCCGGGCTCGCGTGTTCGCCAGACCGATGCCCTCGTCCTCAGACGAGTCGCTGGCCGGAAGCCCAGGTCCATCATCTTGCACCCGAAGTTCCACGGTGCTATTGATCTTCGACGCGCTGATCAGAATGCGGCCGGCGGAGGAGCTTCGTCCGATGCCATGGCGAATGGCGTTTTCTACGATGGGCTGCAAGATTAGTTGCGGCACCGACGCTTCCTGCGTCGCTGGGTCCGCCGAGACCTCGACCCGCAACCGGTCCGGGAATCGCACCTTTTCAATGGCGAGATAAAGCTGCAAATACTCCAGTTCGCGGCGGAGAGAAACCTCCTGGGCGTCAACGTCCTCCAACACACCCCGCAAAAGGTCGCTCAGGTGCCCAAGCATCTGTTCCGCATCCTTGCCCTTCTGCTGGCGCACTAGCACCGTGATCGCATTCAGAGTGTTAAACAGGAAGTGCGGTTGGAGCTGCATCTTCAGCGCATTTAATCGGGCACTCATCAGTTGCGACTGTAGCTCGGACGCCCGCAGCTCGAATTTCAGCACTTCCCGCGAGCGTTCCTGATACCTGCGATAGAAGAGGACTCCCCACTGCAACCCAAACACCATCCAGTAATTCAAAACGCCGCCGTGAAAGCCCCTGACCAGCAACAGCTCGAGGGTTCCACGAAAGTCCTTCATCACCAGGGGAAACAGGTGCAAGCGTGAATACAGCGCGCTTTCCAGACTCAGCTCGAAAGCAGAGAACGCTCCGCTCAGCAAAAGATGGAGAGGGATCCGCGGGATCCAATTGCGACGCTCGACAGGAAACTGCCTGCCGAGCCACAGCATGGCAGGCGTTAAAAGGGCCCAAATATATGCTCCGGAGAGCCACGCCAATAAGTAATGCCACCAAGGAGTTGGGTCATGCCAGACAATCCTTTGCGTGAGACCCTGGCTGAAATAAAAGAGGCCCAACACTGTCCACAGCAAAAAATAGAGAGGATAGTTTCGCAGATCGCGTTTGAGCCCATTCTCCATCGCGCTGTAGCTTATCTTAAACCTGGCCCGTCACGAACCTGGCCCGTCACGCATCGAGCCGATTGGAGGCGGCAACTCGACCGTACCAGAGGCCCGAATCTTTTATCGTCCGCTTCTGGTTGCGAAAGTCCGTATAGATCAACCCATAGCGCTCGGTGTAACCCTCCGCCCATTGGAAGTTGTCGAGAAGGGTCCAGGCATGAAAGGCGCGAACCCGAGCTCCATCGGCGATCGCGCGGGCCAGTTCGGCAAGCACTTCGCGGTACCACTGGATGCGACGTCCATCCGGTATGCGGCCGTTTTCTTCTTCATTGGGTCCATCCAGATAACCGCAGCCGCTCTCCGTGATTTCGATGATCGGATGGTTGTATTCCCTTGAAATCTGAGTGACCAGGTCATACATTCCACGCGGCCACACTTCCAAACCGGCATCGGTAAGCGGACCCTCAGTGGGCATGGCGGCGCGGAAGCGCGTATAAGGATCGCGCCCGCCGGGTGCATTGTTCTCAATTTCGGTACCGCTAAACTTACCGCCGCCGAGAAATTGCTCTTTGCTCGCGTCCGATACGATGCGGCGGGTGTAGTAATGAAATCCGACCCAATCCAGCGGAGCATATAAAAGCTTCTCGTCGCCCGCCTTAAAACCCATCAGATCATAGGGTGGTTCTCCAACGAAAGCCTTCGGGTAACGGCCATGCATGGCCGCCTCCAGAAAGAAGACATTGTTCATCGCGTGGTATCGAGCAGTGGCTGCGCAATCGTCGTCGGAGTCCGTCTTCGGATACGCGGGGGCCATCTCATAAGCGCTCCCCCACGTTGCCTTGGGAGAGGCTGCTTTCGCTGCGCGGTGCGCCTGCGCCTGAGCAAGAGCCAGTGTGTGCGCTGCTTTCAAAAAATCACTAAAGCTGTTGCGGCAAGGCGGAAAGGCACCCGCAGCATAGCCCATGAAGGCGATTGCCCAAGGCATATTGAAGGGTGCCCAGACCGTGATTCGATCACCAAGATGCTTAGCGAGAATGCCGGCGTAGTCTGCGAAGTAGTTGGCAAGATCCCGGTTTGGCCAGCCACCCCGATCCTCGAGTGCCTGTGGCAGATCCCAGTGATACATGGTGCACCAGGGCCGGATGCCCGCTTCGAGAAGAGCATCGACGAGGCGGCTATAGTAATCGATCCCCTTCATGTTCGCGGCGCCCGTTCCGACAGGTTGAATGCGCGGCCATGAAACGGAAAAACGGTAGCTCTTCTGGTTGAGGCGTTTGGCCAATGCGATGTCCTGCGGGTAAAGGTGGTACTGATCGCAGGCAACGTCACCTGTAACGCCGCCCCTGATTTTCCCGGGTGTATGAGTGAATCTGTCCCATATCGATTCGCCCTTTCCGTCCTCATTCCATGCACCTTCTACCTGGTAGGAGGCTGTGGCGGTGCCCCAAAGAAAGCCTTCGGGAAAACGTGCCTTTTTTATCGACGAATCGGGGACCGACCCGGGCATTTGTTCTGCGGAGAGTGGCACAGAAGCGTAGGTAGAGTGCCGATGCAGCACAGTGCCTGCTGCGGCAGCCAGGGAACGAGTCACAAATTGGCGACGGTCCATAATCAGTCCTTCTTCGTTAGAGGTTATCGCAGAATCTGTGCGTAACCCTTGACAGTTCACCTTCAGCCGCCGGTGGTCTCCTCCGATTGATGGGAAAGGTCAGTGATTTCCGTCACCGCCAAACCGGATCTGGCTGGACTAGAGTCGGAAGCAACGAGCCGCTGAACAAGGCCCCTCAAACTCGCTGCCGCAGAGGAGGTCGTATGACCCTTTCCAAGCTTCGTGATTTTCTCGATTCCCACAACGTGAAGTATCTCGTGATTTCTCACTCCCTGGCTTACACAGCGCAGGGCGTCGCCGCGCAGGTGCACGTTTCTGGCAAGAAGCTGGCGAAGACGGTGATCGTGAAGATCGATGGCGTTCTGGCGATGGCCGTCATTCCAGCGTCGTTCCACGTGGACCTGGACCGCTTGCGGGTGCTGACGGGAGCACAGACCGTGGAGATCGCGTCTGAACTGGAGTTCAAGGATGCGTTCCCCGACTGCGAAACGGGAGCGATGCCACCCTTCGGCAATCTCTACGACATGCCGGTCTACGCCGACGCCAGCCTGGCAGAGAACGAAGAGATTACCTTTACCGGCGGCACGCACCGCGAACTGGTGCGCATGAACTGGGAGGACATGGCGAGGCTAGTGAATCCGATGATCGATCACTTGATTTATCAGCACGCCACCGTGGCGTGATCAGCGTTTCGGGGACGTGCACGTTTCGCGGAACCGATGACGTTGGGCGAAATCGTGTAGCCCCGGACGCCTCGTCCGGAGTTGCGCACGTCGCGCGCAATGAAGACGGCGTCACTCGCTGCGGTTTTCGTGGGTCCCCTACGCTCGTACGCTGACGAGGCGTCCACCCCTACACAAACCAAACAGGAAATCTATGCTCTTTTAACTCCTATGGCCATGATGTGGGAACTGGCGCCGAGGACCGAGGGTTCGCGCTCCATTTTTCGGACCGCGGTCAGCAGGCGGTCGCGCTGGATGGGATCAGCCCAGATGCGATCGAAATCGCGAGCCAGCCAGCCGGGGCCCTCTATGGGCAAAACCTCTAAGACTTGAAATCCGGCGGCAAGGAATTCTCGCGACAATTCGCCAGGCCGGTGAAAGAAGGCGTCCGTAAAATACACGGGGTTTCCCGATGAATTGCGATGCTGACCATCTTGGAGATCGCGGTCGAGGATAGGCGCAAACTTGGGATCGTCGAAGAACCCGTGAGTCAGTGAATCCAGCAAAGACGCGAAATGGCTGATGCCTACGCCGCAAACCAGCCCTCCCGGACGCAGCACACGGTGCGCCTCCCGCAAGCAGGTGAGACGGTCTTCCCTTTCGACAAGATGATAGAGCGGACCGAGCAGGAGCACGGCGTCGGCCGAGTTCTCTGCGTGCGGCAGTTGGCGGGCATCACCCAGCTCGGCCGATGCAAGCGGAAGATCCGGTTGCTCAGCAGATGCCGCTCGCGCCTGCTCCACATGTTTCGGCACAGGATCGATCAGATGGACTTGATATCCGCAAGCGGCGAGCCAGCACGCGTAGATCCCGGAGCCTCCACCTGCGTCAATGATGGTGCCGGGAGCGGGAGGCAGATAGCGCAAGATCAATTCCTTCGTGCGGGCGTACTCGAGCTGAAACCATCCGCTCTGCAGACGCGACGCTTCATCGGCATCGTGGTAGAAGCTGACAATTCGATCGGCGGAGTCCTCGCTCATAGAGAAGCGCTGTCCGCGGCTTCAGGCAAGGCTACCTCAACAGCATTCGCACGTCGAGGGAGGCTCACGCGCTCTGCTGTAATGGGTAGCGCGGAGACCGCGCTCGATAATACATCGAGGAAACGATCAACCTCTTGTTGAGTGTTGAATCGGCCCAGGCTCAGGCGGATCAGGCCGCGCGCGGTTTCGCGGTCGTAGCCCATCGCCAGCAGAACGCCCGAGGGCTCACCTGCGTGATTGGCGCTGCACGCGCTACCTGCGGAAACCGCGACGCCAGCCTGATCGAGGGCTGCCAGCAACTTGGCGACTGCCCTTTCCTGACCGCGGAATCCGAGGCTCAGGTGACCGGGAAGGCGCTGCGTGGGATGCCCAAACAAGTAGGCATTTGGGAAAGTCCGCAGGACTTCAGCCGCAATGCGTTCACGCAATCCCGCCAGCCGTATGGCTTCTTCGTCCAATTCGTTTCGCGCGATCGCCGCAGCAGCACCGAAGCCGACAATGCCCGCGACGTTTTCTGTGGCTGAGCGAAGACCGCGCTCTTGGCCGCCTCCGAAGGTGAGCGGCGAGAGCTTTAGACCTTTGCGGACGTACAGAGCTCCGACGCCCTTCGGGCCATGCAACTTGTGCGCGGACAGCGAGAGCAGATCCACCTGCAAGCGATTTACGTCCAGCGGAATCTTGCCTGCGGCTTGCACTGCGTCGGTGTGAAACAAGACGCCATGCAATTTGGTGAGCTGCGCGAGTTCTTCGATCGGTTGGATCGTCCCTACCACGTTGTTTGCGGCCATTACCGATACGAGTGTGACGTTCGACTGAAGAGCGCGCAACAAACCGTCGGGGCGCACCAGCCCATCCCGGTCAACCGCCAGATGCGCGATCTTTGTTCCGGCGCTCGCAAGATACTTACACGTTTCGAGAATCGCGGCGTGCTCGATCGCACTGGTCACAACATGGCCGGGGCCGCGGGCGCGGACCGCGCCGATCAGGGCAAGGTTGTCGGCTTCGGTGCCGCTGGCGGTGAAGACAATCTCTTCCGCTTCAGCCCCGATCAGCGTTGCGACTTGTTCACGCGCTTTGTCGATCGCCGCGCGTGCCACGCGTCCTTCCTTATGCAAGCTCGACGGATTGCCGTACGCGCCGCCGAGGAATGGTCCCATCGCCTGAAGCACCCGGGGATCGAGCGGTGTTGTTGCGGAATGATCGAAATAGATGCGTGAGCTCATACCAACTCCATCCGACTGCGCCGGGCCCCATTCGGCGCCCTCTCGTTTCCTCGGGGCCACTCTCAGGGCAGGCTCTGCGCGCCCTAAAAACACGAAGGCCTCATCCGGGATTGTGGGGATGAGGCGCATGCTCACCGAGATCTCATGTCCCCCGCAAACCGGGCGGGAATTGGCACCAGATGATCAGGCTGTTTCCTGATCCGGTTGTCGTGGCTTCTACGGGCCCGTTACCCTCAGCCACTCTGCATGAGACTACGGTTGTTCCGGCACGAATGCGGGAACACTGCAACGATAGAGCGAGTAAGCAGGTAGGTCAAGGAATTAGTGTGTCGAGTGAAATCACGACTGAGAGTGATCAATCTGTAATCATCAATCAACAATTGCCTTTGCTATAATGAAATGCGGTCCGGCGGTCGCGATTCAGATCAATGCGGAAGTGGTGGAACTGGCAGACACACCATCTTGAGGGGGTGGCGCCGAAAGGCGTGGGGGTTCAAATCCCCCCTTCCGCACCAACAAATTGCTTCCGAAATGCGAGCGAATCTGGTTAAAGCTGCACGTTTCACCGTCGAACTCAGGAAAAATCTAAACTTATGATTTACCTTGTCACCACTGTTCACATCCTGGTCTGTTTCTTCATCATCGTGGTTGTACTGTTGCAGAGCGGCAAGAGCGGGGACATTTCCGCGGCTTTCGGCGGACAAGGAAGCCAGACCGCGTTCGGCCCGCGGGGAGCAGCCAACGCCCTGTCCCGGGCCACCACGTGGTCAGCCGTGGCGTTCATGGTCACTTCTATTACCCTGGCGGTGTATTCAAGCAGACATAGCGCCGCATCAGGATCCGTCCTGCAGGGGGTCAAGTCGCAACCCGTGAAAACGCAGCCTGCGCCGTCGCCCGCGCCGGCTAATCCACCCGCGCAACAGAAGAAATAATCTCATCCGCATAATCCGCAACCTCTTTACAGGCTTCGCTGTAATTGTCTTTGCCTGTAGGAGGTTGTACCATCTGAAGTGACGCTTTCATCGAGGAGGTGCTATGTCGGATCGTGATGGTAATAGCTTCGTATGGTTTCTGGCGGGCTTGGGATTGGGAGCACTGGCGGGGGTTCTGTATGCGCCGCGTTCTGGCGCGGAGACGCGTGAAGCCCTGCGGGCGCGAGCCGAGGAAGGCCGTGAGTACGTACGCAATCGCGCGCAGGAAGCGCGGGGTCAGGCTCAGCAGTGGGCTGACCGTGGCCGCGAAGTGGTGAATCAGCAGAAGGAGCAGTTCCGCGCCGCCTATGAAGCCGGACGCCAGGCGTATCACGAAGCGACGACGGAAACGGGAGCCACGAAGAATCTGTAGTTCTCATCGCGCCGGCTGCTTCCTTCGTGCGCGCTCGGCGGTTGCGGAGGAATTCGTATGGACAAAATGTGGCTGTTTGTCGCTCTGACAGGGATTGCGGTCTTTCTGCAAGCCTGTGTTCTGCTGGCGATGTACGTCGCCATGCGCAAAAGCGGCCAGCGCATGGAAGAACTGGTCGGCGACGTGAAGACGAAGTTCATGCCCACCGTCGTAGAGGCGCAGGCGATGATGGCTGCGCTGCGCCCCAAAATTGAGAACATAGCGGAGAACCTCAGCGAGACCACCACGATTCTGCGGTCCGAGGTGCAGCGTGTGGATGCGACCGTCAATGACGCGGTCGACCGGGCCCGACTGCAGATCATCCGCGCCGACGAGTTGCTGAGCCGCACGCTGGACCGTGTAGAACAAACTTCTGACATGGTGCACAAGACGGTGGTCTCACCGGTCAAGCAGTTCTCCGGACTGGTGCAGGGGATCACGACCGGGCTGGAGTTTCTCTTCAGCGGCCGCCGTCGCAGAAATGGCGGCGCCCGTGAGGAGCGGCGGCCCGTGCCGCAAGACGAGATGTTTATCTAAGCGGTTCCTGGCTCACGTCCTACTCTGTTCCGCGTCGATTTATTCATGAGAAATCATTGGACTACCACTACCCTGCTCTGCGCAGGGATTTTTATTCTCCGTAGCTGGTCCGTTTGCGCGCAAGAGAAGGTCGTCTGGAGCGAGCAGGAGAAACCGATCGTGGAGCAAATCCGCGGCTTGCGCAAGCTGGACGACAGCGTGCGGGCACGCACGACCAGGGATCTGGCTGTGCAGATTCGGCAGTTGCCAGTGGTCCCCAACAAGTTGCAACTGGCCGGCGCTTTGGCGAATCTTTCGACCGAAGGAGACTTTGGGCGCGACACCCTGCAGGAAGTCACCACCACATTGGGGCAGGCGCTGGGCGAACAGACTCCCGCGGGTAAGCCGGGCGAGCCTGATGACCTGTATGTGGAACTGGCATCGCTGGTGCGCTACGAGCATATGAAGGCGGAGTCAGACAATCCGCAGTTCAAGGAAGCATTGGCCCGGCTGGAAGCCGATGACTCCAAGCGCCAGAAGGCTGACTTTACGCTTACGGATCTGCAGGGAAGTCCTGGCATCTGCGAGAGCTGAAAGGTAAGGTCGTGCTGGTAAATTTCTGGGCGACGTGGTGCCCGCCATGCCGCAAGGAGATGCCCGATCTGCAGGCGCTCTACGACAAATACAAAGATCAGGGATTCGTGGTGCTGGCGATCGACGATGAAGGGGCTGCCAAGGTTTCTCCGTTCGTCAAGGAGAGGAACATCAGCTATCCCGTGCTGCTCGATCCGGGACGCAAGGTGAACGAGGCTTTTGTCGTGGAAGGGATTCCGAAGAGCTTCGTATACGATCGCGACGGCAAGCTGGTGGCGCAGTCGATCGACATGCGCACCCGCAGCCAGTTTCAGCAGATGCTGTCCCAAGCCGGGCTGCAGTAGCTTGTGTAGGGACGGACGCCTTCGTCCGTTCCGCGAGCGAAGCGAGGGGGGCAGCGATGGAGCGTAGGGGCAGGGCGCGGGTTGAACCCGACTCTGCCTTACCGCCAGCGGTCTTGATTGCGCGCTTTCGCGCGCAACCCCGGACGAAGGCGTCCGGGGCTACACGTTTCAGGGAGACTTATGCGTTATCTCGTCCGAGCCCGTATTAAACCCGGTCGCGAAGGCGATCTGCTGGAGGCCATCGAAAACGAAACCCTCGGCGAAGGGTCCGTTGCGGAGGGTGAATATCTGCGTAACATGAACGACGCCCGGCTTTGCCCGGACCAGACCGCACGTTGGGTCGAGGTTTGCTACTGTCCGACACCGCTGCAGGAAGAACGTCCGTACTGGGAAGAATACTTCGACCTGGTGCGCATACAAGACGCGCATGATCGGCGCAAGTGTCGCGATGAGAAGGGGACGGAGCCTTGGGCGTGCAGTGATTGCGACTGCACAGTGAGGCTCGAAGAGAAGCTCAAGGAAACTGGAACGCCATTTCTGAAGACCTTGCGTTCGGTCCCGGCAGGAAACAACGACTGCCGTACCGGATGCGCATCCGGGCGGGCTACCCAACGGTCTGAGTCATCCGTAACAAACGGCAGGAAATCGGCTTAAGGTAGAATTGCTTGGTCCTTGCTGGTCGGAGTCCCTATGAAAAGACTCGTTGCCCTTCTGTGCCTCTCAATCTGCTGCTTAAGCTTCAGCGTTGCGCTGTTCGCAAAGACGAGCAACCCTGCTTACCGCGAAGACCCTGCCGCGCGCAAACTCCAGAAAAAGCAAGAAAAGGCCATGAAGAAAGCCCTGAAGAAGCAGAAGAAGGCGCAAGACAAGATGTACAAGGAAAGTGCGAAGAAAACTCACTATCCGAAGCACAACTACTGAGCCAGGAAAGTCCCCATCCTCACCGTGCCCTGCCAAGAAACGCAGGGACCGAATTCAAGACCTAGCTGATCCAGCCGCCGCCCACTACCACATCCCCGTCATAGAACACCGCAGCCTGACCGGGAGTGATGGCGCGCTGTGGCTCGTCGAAGGTGACCAGAATTTCGTCTGCGCCTGAACGTTCGATCGTGGCCGGGGCGGGCTCGTGGCGGTGGCGAATCTTGACCGCTACCCTCATCGACTCGGTCAGGTCCGCGACCGAGATCAGGTTCACGCGCTTGGCGCGCAGAGTACGCGAGTAGAGATGCTCATCTCCCCCCACGATCACCTGCTTGTTCGCACCGCTGATCTGTATGACGTAGAGCGGCGACCCGGTGGCGACGCCGAGGCCCTTGCGCTGGCCCACCGTGAAGTTGTGGATACCGCTGTGCTCGCCGATTACTTTTCCTTTCGTGGTAACTAATTCTCCCGCGGTATCGGGAAGTCCACCGCCCTGCTCCGCTAGATAAGCATCGATAAAGCGCTTGTAGTCGCCGCCGGGTACGAAGCAAATTTCCTGCGAGTCCGGCTTCTCAGCGATCGCCAGCCCGTGACGGTGCGCCAGTTCTCGGACCTCCGGCTTGTTCATGTCGCCTAGCGGGAACAGAGTGCGTCTGAGCTGATCCTGTGTCAGGCCGAAAAGGAAATACGTCTGGTCCTTGCTCAGGTCCGCGGGTCGCTTGAGCACCCAGCGGGCTCGAGCTTCGTCGTAAGCGACGCGGGCATAGTGTCCAGTGGCTACACGCTCAGCTCCAATCTGTTGAGCCACAATCAGAAGCTGGTCAAACTTCAAGTGATTATTGCAGAGGCTGCAGGGGATGGGTGTGCGTCCGGAAAGGTACTCTTCCACGAACGGGCGAACCACATCGCGCTCGAAGCGCTCCTCGTGATTGACCACGTAGTACGGGATGCCGATCTGCTGGGCGACGCGGCGTGCGTCGTAGACGTCGTCGAGCGAGCAGCAGCGTCCCTGCACGGACTCGGGCATGCCCTCATGACCGGCGAGCCGACGCTGGTTCCAGAGTTGCATGGTCAGGCCGATCACGTCGTGACCCTCCGCGCGGAGCATGGCCGCGACAGTGGACGAATCCACACCGCCCGACATGGCCACTGCGATGGTGTCGTTGTTCAACTTCTACCTCGGCTAAAGCCCATAATCAATCCCGCCCACTTACGCGGCCGTTAAAGGGCCGCTCTTCCACGGTACGTCAAATGCGGCTACCCACTACGGCAAATGCGGCTGCTCTTAGCCGAGGCCTTGGGAAATTCTGCTGAAAACCGTGCACAAGACAGGCCTTAGAAAATGCCAAGCGCTATGTGCTAACGGCTTGCTTCGTGTACGTCGGCGAAATCGCTCGCAACCGTGCGATTGTTTCTGGCACCAGCGCTAACGCGAAATCGATATCCGCTTCGGTTGTTTGCTTGCTTAGGCTGAACCGGATGCTCGCGCGCGCCTGGTCCGGCCGCAGGCCCATGGCGATCAGGACGTGCGATGGCTCGATCGCTCCAGACGAGCAGGCTGCACCGGTGGAAACCGCCAGTCCTTTTAGATCAAGAGCGATAACGAGGGATTCACCTTCAATGTGGTCGAAATGAATGTTCGTGGTGTTGGGGACGCGCGCTGCGCCCTCGCCGTTCACCCCGGCTTCGTCCACTTGCGCCAGAATTCCCTGCTCCAGGCGGTCGCGCATGGCGGCCATCTTTTTGTCGTCGCCGCGATTCAAACCTTCCTTCGCCAGTTCGCAAGCCTTGCCCAGGGCAACGATTCCAGGGACGTTTTCCGTCCCGGCGCGGCGCGAGCGCTCGTGGCGGCCACCGTGGAACAACGGCTGGATGCGAGTTCCCTTCTTCACGTACAGTGCGCCCACTCCCTGCGGCGCGTGAATCTTGTGGCCGGAGATAGAAAGCGCATCGCAACCGATTTGCCGTACGTTGATTGGAACTTTGGTAGCGGCCTGGACTGCGTCGGTATGAAAAAGAACGCTGGCCTCGGACGCGATCTTCCCAATCTCTTCGACCGGCTGCAGCACCCCGGTCTCGTTGTTGGCCATCATTACCGAGATCAATTTGGTATTGGGGCGGAGGGCGAGCCGTACATCCGACGGATCGATGAGGCCACGACCATCCACGGGCAGGATCGTCACTTCACAGCCGATCTTCTCCAGGTGCTTACACGCATGGAGAACCGCATGGTGCTCGATGCTCGTGGTGATGACATGATCGCCTGCCGCAACCCATCCAGCCACGGCGAGGTTGTCGCTCTCGGTACCGCCGCTGGTGAAAACCACTTCCGACGCGCTGCATCCCAGTAAATCGGCTACAAATTCGCGCGCGTCCTCGACCGCGGCCCGCGTCTCCTGCCCATGATGATGGATGGACGAGGCATTGCCGAAGCGCTCCCCGAAGTATGGGCGCATGGCCTCGAAGACCTCGGGCAGAACCGGGGTAGTGGCGTTGTGGTCGAGATAGACGCGAAGCATACAGAACCCGCTTCTATTCTACGGGATTTGCGCGCTTACCGAGATCGATTCGTAGAGGCGCAGCTTGCTACGTCTTGCGGCAGCGCTCCCGATGTGGCCAGAGAGACGTTGCAAGCAGCGTCTTTACCTTTGGTCGATCTGCACGTAATGCGTGGGATATTCCGGACCGAGGTATTCCGCGCGGGGGCGGATCAGGCGGTTGTCGTCGAGTTGTTCGATGACGTGGGCGGCCCATCCGCTGATTCTCGAGACGGCGAAGATCGGCGTGAAGAGGTCGACGTCTATTCCCAGCGTGTGGTATGTCGAAGCCGAATAGAAATCGACGTTGGCGTTCAGCTTCTTGTCGGCCTTCACGAATTCTTCGATCTTGTGGGAGATCTCGAACCACTTGGCCTGTCCGCTCGAGGTGCCGAGATCGCGAGACATCACGCGCAGGTGCGTGGCACGCGGATCCTCGGTGTGATACACGCGATGCCCAAAGCCGGGAATCTTTCTCTTCTGTGCCAGCATGCCCTTGACGTAGTCAATGGGGTCGGCACCCGATTTGTCGATCTCTTCGAGAATCCGGAACACCGCTTCGTTGGCCCCGCCGTGCAGTGGACCTTTCAGAGCGCCAATCGCCGAAGTGATGGCGGAGTGCATATCGGACAAAGTCGCAGCCGTTACCCGTGCCGCAAAGGTCGAGGCGTTGAGTTCGTGGTCGGCGTGAAGAATCAGGGCAATATCGAGAGCCCGCTCAGCCGTTGCTGACGGGTGTTTGCCATTGAGCATCAGCAGGAAATTCGCGGCATGGGACAGCACACGATCCGGCTCGACCACCGGCTTGCCTTTGCGAATGCGGTCATAGGCAGCTACGATCATGGCAATCTGCGAGGTCAGGCGGATCGCCTTGTCCACATTTGCCTTGCGATCGTTGTTCTTCTCCTGCGGATCGTAGAAAGACAGCGCAGAAACCGTGGTGCGCAGCACGTCCATAGGTAGGGCATGGCGTGGCGCGTTGCGCAACATCGTAATGATCGACGCATCCAGCTTGCGCTCTTCGGCCAGCCGCTCGTGCAGTTCCCGCAACTCCTGACGCGTCGGCAGCTTGCCGAACCACAGCAGGTAGCAGGTCTCCTCAAAATTGGAGTGGTCGGCCAGTTCGTGGATGTCGATGCCGCGATAGGCGAGGACGCCGCGATCGCCGTCGATGTAACAAATCTTGGAGTTGGTGGCAACGACTCCCTCGAGCCCTTTGGAAGCATGAGTTGTAGTCACGCTGGACATTCGCTTCTCGCTTGACTGGATTTTGCGTTGCCGGGCCGCGCGAGGAGGGACGCGGGATGCAACCTTCGTTTATACCTGAAACGATCTGAAGATTCCAACCACCCTTCGGTAATACTCACAGTGATGACCATGGCTGCATCTAAGGATTTGGATGCCAGATTCTTCGAGGTTTTTGCCTGCGAACCGCTGTGCGCGCTTTTGCCACGCGGCTTTTCCTCAGCGTATAGTTAAAGGTTTGCACGAAGTATTCCGGAATCTGCCCGCGTTCCTACTCCTGATGGAGGAATCGTCCTAAATGAAACGTTTCTTTTCGCTAGTGCTCGCCTACGCCCTCGTGTGTTCCACGATCGCGACGGCCGACGAAGGCATGTGGCTTTACAACGCTCCGCCCAACGACAAGATCAAGGCCAAGTATGGTTTCGAAGTCACGCAGCAGTGGCTGGATCATGTGCGGCTGTCATCAGTGCGGTTCAATAATGGCGGCTCGGGATCGTTCGTCTCTCCTGATGGGCTGACGTTCACTAATCATCACGTGGGCGCGGAGTGCGTCCAGCAGCTCTCTACCGAAGGCCACGACTACATCAAGACCGGTTTCTATGCCAAAACGGAGGCGGAAGAAGCCAAGTGCCCGAATCTCGAGCTGAACCAGCTCGTCGGCATTGAGGACGTCACGGAGAAGATCAACGCGGGCATGAAGCCAGGAATGTCGGCGGCTGAAGCCGGTGCGGCCCAGCGTGCCGCCATGTCGCAGGTCGAAAAAGATTGCGCCAACAGCACGAGCCTGCGCTGCGACGTGGTGACTTTTTATTCCGGGCAAGTCTACAACCTGTACAAGTACAAAAAGTACACGGATGTGCGGCTGGTATTCGCGCCGGAATTTGATATCGCATTTTTCGGCGGCGATCCCGATAACTTCACCTATCCGCGCTACGATCTGGACATCACCTTCTTCCGCGTCTACGAAAACGACAAACCCGCACACCTCGATCATTATTTGAAGTGGTCGTCTACCGGTGTGAAAGATGGGGATCTGATCTTTGTCTCGGGACACCCGGGTAACACCGGGCGCTTGCTGACCATGGCGCAGCTGGCGTTTCTCCGCGATTTTCAGTATCCGTTGGCCCTGAAAGTGTATGCGCGGCGCATTGTGCTGCTGCAGGAGTTCGGCAAGCAGTCGGAAGAAAACGCCCGCATTGCCAAGGAAGATCTTTTCGGCCTGCAGAATGCGCAGAAGGCCATCACCGGGTATCAATCCGGCCTCCTCGACAAAGCCATCATGGATCAGAAGGCCGCGGATGAAGCGAAGTTGCGGGCGTCCTTCAAAGCCGATCCTAAGAACGCGGGTGTTGCTGATCCATGGGAGGAGATTGCGCAGGCGATCAAGACACAACAAGCGATCTATCCAAACCTGAGCTACCTGGAGCGGATGCGCGCCTTCCCTTCGCACCTGGCGCAAGTGGCGCGTACCCTGGTTCGCGCGGCGGACGAAAAACCGAAGCCGAATCCCGACCGTTTGCGCGAGTTCCGCGACTCTGCCCTGCCCTCACTCGAGCAGCAACTCTTTTCCGCGGAGCCGATCTACAAGAATCTCGAGACCGCCCTACTCGCCGACGGGCTTAGTGAGATGCAAGAGTCTCTCGGCAAGGATAATCCGGAAGTACAGAAAGTGCTGCAAGGAAAAACGGCGGCCGACGCGGCGAAGGAAATGATCGCGAATACGAAGCTCGACGATGTGGCCGTGCGCAAGCAGTTGTATGAAGGCGGAAAGGCCGCCATCGACGCGAGCACCGATCCGCTGATCGTGGTGATACGATCTATCGACCCCGACGCTCGCGCTGCACGCCGGGAGTTTGAAGACAAGGTCGACTCTGTCGTCCGGCGCGACGGCGGTGCGATCGCCAAGGCGCGTTTCGCGCAGAGCGGCTTCACTCAGCCTCCGGATGCCACGTTCACACTTCGCTTGAGTTATGGAGTAGTGAAGGGATATCAGGAAAACGGAAAAGCCATTCCGTTTGCCACGCCGATGGGCGGCGCCTACGAACGTGCCGCAGAGCATGGCAGTCAGTCGCCGTACAACTTGCCTGACAGCTGGATCAAGTTAAAAGATAAACTGGATCTGAAGACGCCGTTCAATTTTGTTTCGACGGCGGACATCATCGGAGGCAACTCCGGATCTCCGACGGTGAATAAGAACGGTGAGGTCGTCGGAATTATCTTCGACGGTAACATCGAGTCGCTGCCGTGGAACTTTGCCTACAGCGACACCCAGGCTCGCGCAGTTTCGGTGGACTCTCGTGGCATTCAGGAAGCTCTGCGCAAGATCTACGGCGCCACCGCGCTCGCGGACGAACTGATGGGCAAGAAGGCTGCCGGAGCTGCGGCGGGAAAATAAGGCACGCTTTTCACGAAAGCCTGCTCTGAGCGCGGGCTTTTCGTTTGCCGTGAATCACTAAGCGGGCCAGATGGTCAGTGCGGTCTTGGTCAAAATCTGCTCCTGCACAGGATGCGGAAGGGGCAGCGCGCGGAATTCCTCGAGGTTCTTCTTGATGTCAGGGACACCCGGACCCGGCCAATCCGTGCCGAACAGCGTCTTGTGGGCGATCTCTTCCAGGCGCGGAAAATACTTCAGCAGAGTCTTTGGCGGAATTCCGCTGATGTCGAGATAAACGTTGGGATGTCGCCGCACGAGGAAGAACGCGGTTTGCATCCAGAGCGGACGGCCGCCATGGGCCAGTAGGATTTTCAGCTTCGGAAAATCCACCGCGACGTCGTCAACGTAGATGGGATCGCCGTACTTATTTCGTGCGCCGGGGAAAATCGATGTGCCGGTGTGAAACATCACCGGCACGCCATTGGCCTCGGCGGCGCGGTAGATAATCTCCAACTCCTTCGCGCCGCTGAGATAGTCGTTCGGAAAGAGTAACTGGTGCGGCGGATGAATCTTGATCATCTGCAGGCCGAGGCGAAGGATATGCTCGACATCCGCTAAGACGTTCGTGGTGTGACGCGGATGCAGGCTGCCACAGGAGAGCAGGCGCTTGGGATTTTCCTTCACGTAGTCGGCAACGAACTGATTTACACCGCTGGTGAAGCCGATCACTTCCGGGGCCACGTAGTTGATCAGCATGGCGCGGTCGATGCCGCTGGCGTCCATGAATTTGAGGAAGGCTTTCGGCGAGCGGCAGTATTCAACAATCTGATCGAAATTCGGGCGCTTCTGCTTCATGAGCTCCAGCGCGTGGGGCTTGAACATCTCCATCGGCTGGATGTGAATGTGGCAGTCGGTGATCATTCGCAATGGTTGGGTGCCCCACTTCTGGCCGGTGTTGCCAGAAGTGGGGATTCGCCTCAGCGTTGCATTCTATCAGGAGCAGCCTAAGTCGCTGGGCAAGGTACGAACGATGACCAGTCAATCCCCTGCTGAAACTTTTCGTCTGGCTCGAAAGTCTTTTTGAAGGTGAAAGCAAACTGCGTGGGCCCGTGCTTCTCCAGATGGGCAAGGCGCTTGGTAGCTTCGTCCATGCCGGGACGATGCCCCGCTGGGACCCACCACAGCGCAGTGTAAGCACCGGAGAATTTTTCGAACCACGATTCCCTCTCCCGTAGCAGCTCTGCATGAGCGGTCTTATAAACGTAATGGCGCAGGGCGGCGATGCTCTCCCATACTGACATGTTGATTAGAATTCGGTCGTCATCGGGATAAGGTCGAAAGTACGTCGCATTTCCGACGGGCGTTTGTAGCCGCCACACGAAGCCTGGGCTGCGGTCCGCGAGCGCGTTGATCTCGTCGAGCCGCGCGACGAATCCGGCCATGAGGGGGTCTTCAACTGGAGCTTTCACTCGACCAATATTCACCTGCGCGACGTGATAAATGGGCATACGTTCTGCTTCTTAAGCGCCTGTGTTAATTCTCGTGCGCCAGGGCCGCGGCCAACACAGCGCGTTTCGTGAATACACGAATCATCTCGCGACGATACTCCGGAGTAAGGGCGGATGTTGTCAATGGTTTGCTAATTTTCGCGGCCAGATCGCCGGCAGCATCCGCGAGGGCTTCATCGACGGCTTTTCCCGCCAGCAACTCCGAGGCTCCTTTTACCAGTAGCGGCGCGGGGTTCACGGCGGTAATGCCAATGCGTGCATCGGCGACATGACCGTTGGAGCGCTTCATCACGACCGCTACGCCGGCTAACGGGTAGTCGATCGATCCGCGGACGCGTAGCTTGCGGTAGACGCCGCGATACCCAGCCGACGACGCCGGCAGGAAAACTCGCGTGACCAGTTCGTTGGGCTGAAGCTTGCGATAGTTATCGCCCAGACCGGTATAGAAGTCAGACAGAGCGATGAGTCGGATTCCTTCGGCGCTTGCGATTTCTATTTCCGCGTTCAGGCAGAGCAGGGCCGGAGGAGTGTCCCCTGAAAAAGCTGCCCAGCATTTCGTTCCACCCGGCGCGACGTGGCAAAGATCCCCGTCCTTCTTGATGCAGAATCCGCAGCCCTTGCGCCAGGTGAGCGACTGGTTATACCAGAGACAGCGCGTGTCGAGGCAGATGTTGCCGCCGATCGTGCCCATGTTGCGGAGCACAGGTGAAGCGACAGTGCCGGCCGCCTCGGTCAATACTGGGTAGTGCTCGCGTAGGAATTCCGAGCGCTCGATCGCGCGGATAGTGGTCAGTGCGCCGATCTCCGCGCCGCCGTCGGCTTGCGGCCTAATGCCGCGGAGTTCGCCGATGCCTCGCAGGTCAAGCACATATTCCGGCTCGAACAACTTCTGCCGCATCGAAGGGATGAGGTCTGTACCACCAGCGAGAACGCGGACACTGCCAGCATACCCTGCGAGGTGCTGGACTGCCTCTGCCATGGTTCGAGGTCGCAGCAATTTGAATTGTGGCAGACTCAATCCGCGCCTCCGGCCGAAACTTTCTGGCGCGACGGATCGAGGGGGTGACGTTTCGGGCCCTTGCCCTTAAACCACAGGGAGCCACCGTGCTCGCGGAAGCGAGTGGGCGAAGTAGGATCGACACCCTCGGTGAGGTTCAAAGCCTTGGCGTTCTTCTTGGCACGCAACGCGGCGAGCACTCTCTCGGGTGTGAAGGGAGACTCGTGCAAACGGATGCCGACGGCGTCATAGATGGCGTTGGCGATGGCCGGAATGGTCGCAGCCAGCGATCCCTCGCTGCACTCCTTCGCGCCGAACGGTCCTTCGGGATCAACGCTCTCCACAATGATCGGTTCGACCTCGGGCGACTCGACCGATGACGGGCTGCGGTATTCGAGCAGGCCAGGGTTCATCAACATGCCATCTTTCCAGACCATTTCTTCGGTTAGCGCTTGCCCCATCCCCATCCAGACCGACCCGATGATCTGACCTTGGACCGAAACCGGATTCAGCGCACGGCCGCAATCGTGTGCGGCCCAGACCTTGTGGACTATGACCTCGCCGGTTTCCTCATCGACGATGACTTCGGCTACCTGCGCGGAATAAGAGTAGGCCGGCGATGGTCCAACGCCGGCGCCTTTGTGCTTGCCTCCACGGGCTTCCGGAGGAGGCGCGTACGAACCGGTTCCGGTGAGCGCGCCGTGAAAATCAATAGCCGCAACTACCGCTTCCTCGAAAGTCATCTGATCTTTCGGACCTTCATCTTTGCGCTTTTGTTGCAGAGACCCGCGGAGGATTTGGCCTTCCACCCTGCCGGATACGGTGGGAGATTCATGTGGGGACGGCCGCCCTCGGCCGTCCGGTCCGGGCGAAGTTTGCCCGGACGGAGCTTCCTTTCGCAAGTCTCAACCGCGTTCGCGGCAGCAGACGACCGCCCTCGCCAAACTCGCGCGGGCCGGACAGCCGAAGGCGGCCGTCCCCACATGTTGCGTCGGAAGCGGCGTCATTTCTCTTAACTACAAGGTCATGCCGGAACATCAGATCTTCCAGTTCGCAATTCATCTTCTTGGCTGCGGCCGCCGCGATCAGCTTCTTCACCTCGGTCGCGGCTCGCAGCGTGGCGTTTCCTGCCATAAATGTCACGCGACTGGAGTAAGAACCAATGTCGATCGGAGTCAAATCGGTATCAGCCGCGATTACCCGCACCCGCGAGAGCGAACAGCCGAGTACCTCGGCGGCGATTTGCGCCGTCATCGTGTCCGATCCCTGGCCGATTTCGGATGCACCCGTGTAGACCACGACTCCGCCGTCGCGGTCGATCTTGATATTCACCGTCGAATGCGGCATGTCCGAACGGATGATCGAGTTGGCGGCGCCGCTGACGTAGTGGCTACAAGCGATGCCTAGGCCACGTCCCTTGGGCAGTTTGCCCTTCCGCTTTTTCCATCCCGACCGCTCAACGATTTTGTCGATGCACTCGGGAAGGCCATAGCTCTGCACGCGCAGACCGTTCACCGTGATGCATGGCGGCTGCAGCAGATTGCGGCGGCGGATCTCGGCGGGATCTATGGCAATCTTGGCCGCGAGTTCATCAAGCTGCGATTCGAAGGCGAAGCGGATGTTTACGGTGCCGTGTCCGCGCATGGCGCCGCAGGCGGGCTTGTTGGTGAGGACGCGATATCCGTCGTATTGAATGTTCGGGATGTCGTAGAGCGCGCCAAGTAGTGCACCGGAATACAGGATCGTTACTACTCCGTACGAGCAGTAAGCGCCGCCATCTTGCACCACGCGGGCTTTCACGGAGGTGATGCGGCCATCCTTCTTCACCCCTGTCTTCAGATCGATGATGGTGCGCGGGCGTCCGCGATGCGCCCAAAAGACTTCCTCGCGCGTGTAGGTAATCTTGACCGGAGCTTTTGCCTTGCGCGCAGCGACTGCTGCGATGATCTCGATGGGAATGACTTCGCTCTTGCCCCCGAATCCGCCGCCCACGAGCGGCTTGATCACGCGAATCTGCGCCATTGGCATTTCGAGGACGAGCGACAGTTTGTGCTGCAGGTAGTACGGGACCTGCGTCGATGACCAGACGGTGAGGCGTCCGGGCTTGCCGGTGTGCGGATCGATTTCAAAGGCCGCCAGCGTCGAGTGCGGCTCCATCGCGGCGTGGGTTACTTCGTTGGCGATGAACCGAGCTTCAGCTACTGATCGGCCTCGGCAAATCCTTTATCCGGATCGCCGAAGACGTGGTGGTAATCCTTTTCAAGATTGTTCGGCTTGTTGTCGTGAATCAGATTCGATCGACGCCTTCATCGATTCTTCGGGATCGAAGTAGGCAGGGAGAACTTCGTAATCCACGTCAATCAGTTCGAGAGCCTTCTCAGCGATCGCCTCCGAAGTCGCGACCACGCAAGCCACGTTGTCACCCACATAGCGGACTTTGTCGAGGGCGAGCGCATGTTCGTCGTGACCGACAGGGAGAATGCCGTAAGGGTTGGGAGCATCTCGGCCGACGACTACGGCGACCACTCCATCGAGTTGCTGGGCGCGGCTGGTGTCGATGCGCTTGATGCGCGCATGGGGGTACGGCGAATGCAGGATCTTGCCGACCAACATACCGGGGACGCTGAGATCGTCGGTGTACTTGCCAGCTCCAGTGGTCTTTTCGGCCGCGTCGACCATGGCCGTAGGCTTGCCGATGATGGAGAAATCGTTACTCATTCTTAACTTGTCATTCCGAGCGCCGCGAGTAATCCGCTCTCTGATTCGAGCTTCTCGTCACTTCGCGACAGCCAATCCCTTTTGCTCCGCCGCAATCGCCGAGCGGATGGCTTCATACATCTGGTTGTAACCAGTGCAGCGGCACAGATTGCTGCTTAGTGCGGCCCTAATGTCCGCTTCCGACGGATCGGGATTTTCCGACAGCAACGATTTCACTGTCATGATGAAGCCCGGCGTACAGTACCCGCATTGCGCACCACCCCAGTCTCCGTAGGCTTTCTGAATTGCCGCCAGACTTCCGTGCTCGCTCACACCCTCGATCGTGGTGATCTCCTGGCCTTCACAACTGGCGGCGAGCAGCGTGCACGACATCATCGCAACGCCGTCGACGAGCACAGTGCAAGCGCCGCAGGACGAATCGTCGCATCCGCGCTTTGAGCCAGTAAGTTGCAGTGCTGCCGCAGGACGTCGAGCAGCAGCTCGCTCGGCTCGATCGCGACTTCGTGGGTCCGTCCGTTGACCCGGAGTTCGATGAGTTCTTTTTTCACGGTAGCTTCTAGCTCCTAGCTGCTCGCTTCTAGCAAGACCGGCCTTCTGATTAGCTAGCCGCTAGGAGCTAGCAGCTAGAAGCTTCAGTACACGGGCACTTTCCCATCCACCCGGCGCGACCAGGCATCGATGCCGCCGCGCATGGATTGTGCCTTTTCAAATCCCTGCTGGCGGAGCCATGCCGTCACATTCATCGATCGAACGCCGTGATGGCAGACGACGACGATGTGATCTTCCGGATCGAGTTCCTGATGCGCCCGCGACGGCACCTCGCCCATCGGCATCAGCTTGGCACCGGAGATTTTTGCCGTCTCAAATTCCCAAGGCTCGCGGACGTCGAGCAGCGTGAATGATTCGCCCGCATCGAGCTTGCCTTTGACCTCTTCGGCTGTGATCTCGTAATCCATGTCGATGGTTATCTGCCCGGCCCACTTCGGCGGACGCTTCTCCATGAAGGCGCGGATTCCTTCGTGCGCATCGGCCGTTCTCATCAGATCCTCGAAATACGTTTTCTCCGCGCGGGCCAGGCCCTTGTCGAAGTGAATGGAATCCCACGCGTAGAGTGCTTTCTTGGTGACAGCGAGAGTCGAGCCGGGCTGAGTTGGAGCAAACGGCTAACGCATTCCTCGACCGCAGGGTGCGGATCTCCAGCGACAGCCGCCGTGGCCAGACCGATCTGCGCCGCCTCCTTCCCGCTGATGGAACGTCCAGTCAGGATCAACTCTGAGGCACGTTTCTGCCCGACCAGCGCCGCCAGAGCCGCGCAGGCCACCGGCGGATAGCAGCCCAGTTTGATTTCCGGGAATCCCCACTGTGCATCTTCCGTCGTATAGACGATGTCGCATACCATGGCGAGTTCCGCACCGCCACCGAGACAATGCCCGTCGACTGCGGCAATTGTGACCTTCTTCGTGGCAACCAGAGCGCGAATCACGCCATGGAACTTGGCGAGCATCTGCTCGACCTTGTCCGGAGTATGCGCAGCAACATCCACGCCTGCGGAGAACGCCTTTCCTTCCCCGCGGATCACGACGATGGCGATGTCAGGCCGGGTCTCGATCTCGGAGAGAGCCTGGGCCAATTCCTCCATCATGGGAACGTCGATACATTCAGCGGAGGATGGCGCAGTTCGATGCGCGCGACCGGTGGCGCGATCTTCGTCGTGAGCCGCATCAGATCCGAAGCTGTAGAGATCACGCCCATTTTCCTCTGTGTTCCTC
Source organism: Terriglobia bacterium (assembly GCA_963743105.1). GTDB lineage: Bacteria > Acidobacteriota > Terriglobia > Terriglobales > Acidobacteriaceae > Sulfotelmatobacter. Next base: position 6,899 of record CAVUOS010000013.1, on the reverse strand, counting down.
TGTGCCCTCTGTGGTGAGCGTTCTTTCCTTTACAGGTTGATCGCCGACTTGCGCACTTCTCCGATGCTGGCGAGCGGGTCGCGCGCGCCGGCCTTCTCGGCGATCCACTTCTTCTCATGTCTCGATGATTTCGAGCAGCAGCTTCTTATCGTCCGCTGTCGGCAGGTACTCCTTCAGATGTTCATCGTAGGCCCGATCGTCGAGCGCTTCGCCCGTCTTCGCATGGAACTTCTGATTCGCCCATCGTCCAATGAATCGGTTGAACTTGATATCCGGCGCATACAGTTTGGGCTCGCCCGGCTTTAGAGAATTATTGAAGCGCTCGATCAATCCGGCCACTTCGTCACGATAGAGGTTTCGGTTGTAATCGTTCAGATCGTCGAGATCTACGGGCTTTTCGTTTTTGGGTTCGTCGTAGCGGCCTTTGATGCCCCACACGTACGCCCAGTGCGCCGATGAAGAATGATCCGTGCCGAACAGATCGTACGAACTCGAAATCCACTTATTCAGATACTTCTGGATCAGCCACGCCGGAATGACGCCCGGCCTCAACAATCCGCCGCAGGCCGTCATTGCCGGTGCCCATGTGGAACGCTTCTTCGCGCAGCATGTACGACATCGACCGGCCGAGAGGCGCGAAGGCGGAGTACTTCAGCATCTGCAACTGGAACTTGCCGTCGCGATCGACGAAATCGGTGTAGGTGAAGAAGTCCATCCAGTTGTCGACGTCGACGTTGAAGGCGCCGAGCAGGCGCTTGTTTTCGAAAGCACGCCGCTCGAGCATCTTCTGCGCTTCGACTTTGCCCGAATAACCGAAATGGTCGACCAGCAAGGCGCACATCTGCCAGCCGTGGCGCATCTCTTCGATCATGACGCGGGTAATTGCACGGCGATCCCAATCGGTGGGCGCGTTCTCAAGCAAGTTGCGCTGCTGTTCGACACTCGCAAACTCGGTGTCACCTTGGTAGACGATCATATTCATCAGCGCGTCGCGCATCTGCTGCGTGGGCATCTGGCGCAGGTTCTCCCACTTGCGGCGGCCCTTGTAATGGCCGAACTCGATGTCCTCGGTATCGACGGCGCCGTAGAGCGTGTCGAAGTGGAAAGCTTCGATATCTTCGGTGTTGACGCCGATCTCCTTGCGCCAGTCGTTGAACAGGCCGATCCAGTCACTGAATGTTCCAATTTTTGCTACTTTGCCTGGCATAATCAAAACCTCTCTCACCACAGAGGACACGGAGGAACACTGAGGAAAATCTCTGTGCGTCTCTGTGACCTCTGTGGTGATGATTTTCATCCCATATTCAGCCAAACTGTTTTCAGTTCGGTGTAATGCTCGATTGCGTGCGCACCGAGTTCGCGGCCGAAGCCGGAACTTTTATATCCGCCGAATGGGCAGCGCCGCGTCCATCAATCCGTAGGTGTTGATCCACACGGTGCCAGCTTTCAGCCGGCGCGAGACTATGTGAGCCTTCTTTACGTCACGTGTCCAGACGGCCGCTGCGAGACCGTACGGATTATTGTTGGCCCGCTCGATGACCTCATCGATGTCGTCAAACGTGAGCACGGATAGCACTGGCCCGAAGATCTCTTCCTGCGCGATCTTCATGTCGTTTTTCACGTCGCCGAAGATTGTGGGCTCGATAAAGAATCCTTTGCCTCCATTGACCGACGCACGATTTCCGCCGGCGACCAATTTCGCGCCCTCGCTCTTTCCCGCTTCGATAAAGCCGAGCACGGTCTTCATCTGCTCCTGGCTGACGATCGCACCGAGACGCGTCTTTGGGTCGAGAGGATCGGCGGGACGCATCTTCGAAGCGCGAGCAACCAACTTCTCGGTGAATTCGTCGCGCAGCTTGCTTTCGAGGAACAGGCGCGATCCGGCGTTGCAGACTTCGCCCTTGCCGTAAAAGATGCCATTGATCGCACCTTTCACGGCGCTGTCGATATCCGCATCGGCAAACACGATGTTGGGCGATTTCCCACCGAGTTCGAGCGTAACGCGTTTGAGCGTGTCGGCAGCGCCGCGCATAATTTCTTTGCCGACAGCAGTGGATCCCGTGAATGCGATCTTGTCGATCCCGGGATGGGCGACAATCGCCTTGCCGGTCTCCGGCCCTCCCGTCAGGATGTTGATCACTCCCGCCGGAAAACCCGCTTCAATTGTCAGTTCTCCGAGCTTCAGAGTGGTCAACGGAGTCTGTTCGGCAGGTTTCAGGACCAACGTGTTCCCGCACGCGAGTGCCGGACCCATCTTCCACGACGCTAACAATAACGGAAAATTCCATGGAACAATGAGGCCGACCACGCCGACCGGCTCCCGCAGTGTGTAAGTGAATGCTGTCTCAAAGGTGTTGACGGTTTCGCCGTGGATCTTCGTCGCCAGCCCGGCGTAGTACCGCAGGACGTCGATGACCATGGGTATATCGACATAACGCGATTCGAAGATCGGCTTGCCGTTGTCGAGAGTTTCGAGTTCGGCAAGTTCGTCGACATTCTTTTCGACCAGGTCGGCAAGCTTCCAGATCAGGCGTCCACGTTCGCTGGCCGAGAGCTTGCGCCAAGGTCCATTGCGATCTTCGAAGGCCCGGCGCGCGGCTTCGACGGCGCGGTCAACGTCGGCCGCCGCGGCTTCGGTAATCTCGGTCAATACCTCTTCGGTCGCCGGATTGATGGTGTCGAATTTCTTCGATCCTTCGACCCACTGGCCGTCGATCAGCAAGCGGCCGGGTTTTATCTTTACTTTCGTCGCTACGAGCATCTCTTCCTCAGTTAAATCTCAGGAACACTGACCTCTCGGGACTGCTCGGCCTGTACCTCAAAACAATTCGATCGCCCACTTTTACTTCGCGAGGCTCGGATCGTTCAAACCAAAGCCAATGGCTACCTGAGTAATATCCTTCCGCCACAGAGTAGGAGTACAGAAGATCCTCACGAGGCAGCGAGCTATCCCAGTTCTTTGAGATGATCGTTCCTTCTGCCTGCGGCCATCCTTCACTCTCGTTCAACTCATGCCACCTTTGCCGTTTATGCAGCGTCCTTCTGATGGCGACATACAAAGGGTGAAGGAGTCGAGCAATCCACTTTTCCCACGGCAGTAGAGCGGTACCAGCCATGTCTGAGGCCTCCACCTACGATTCATCGGGCGAACGAATTGGTCCGCCCGTACACGAGCTATTTCGCTTTGAAGATTGCTGGCCGCTTTTCCACGTACGCCGCCAAGCCTTCCTTCGCATCTTCGCTCTGGAAGAGCAACTGCTGGTTCTCGCGCTCGACGGCCAAGGCTGACTCCATCGGAATCTCCCAGCCGGTCTGCACCGCGCGCTTGATGCGTCCGACGGCCTTCGCCGCCTTGTTCGGCGGGCAGAACTGTCGGGCATACTCCATGATGTTTTCCATGAAGCCTTCGCGCTCGAAGACGTCGTTCACGATGCCGAGTTCCTGTGCCTCTTCGAACGAGAACGTATTCCCCGTGACCATCAGCTCGATCGCCTTGCTCTTCCCTACCAGCCGCGAGAGCCTTTGGGTGCCGCCGGTTCCCGGCAGAACCCCAAGGTTTACTTCTGGCAACCCAGTCTTGCCGGCATCTTTGCGGGCAATGCGAATGTCGGCGGCCATGGCAATCTCGAGACCTCCGCCGACGCAGTGGCCATTGATCGCCGCGATCACCAGCTTCGGCGTGTGCTCCAGGCGCAGGAGCATCTCGTTGGCGTGCAGGCAGAAGTAATACTTGAACGTTGGATCGACGCTGGAGAGCATCTTGATGTTCGCGCCCGCGGAGAAGAACTTGTCGCCCGCGCCGGTCAAGACGATCACGTAGACGTCGTTCTCCATGCGGGCCTTGAGGATCGCGTCGTCCAGTTGGCGGTTCATCTCATAGGTGTAGGTATTCGCTGGTGGGTCGCACATTTCAATGACGGCAACACCGCCGTCGTTGCGATAGTTGACTAGCTGTTTAGTGCTTTCGCCGGTTGCCGGTTGCACTGTTGTCGCCATGGAAATCGCTCCTTGCTCTCTGAAATGTTCCCTCAGCGGCTAAAGCCGCAAATCTTACCTTCGCTTCTACGGCACGGCTGAAGCCGTGCCCTTTCAAATCCCACTCACTTCTCTTTGCGTGCCCTGTTTGCCATCACGCCACGCAGGAAAATGTCTCCCATTTCGCCCGCAATCGAAGCCGCGTCCGCGTCCACGCGCGGGTTGTGCCAGGTGTAAATCCAATTCATCATGCCGAACAGGCTGAGCACGGCGAGTCGACTCGTAAACTGCAGGCCCCGCTCCCGCTTCAGTTCATCAAGCAGGCCCACGCAGATGCGGTAATACTCGCGTTTTATCGCGGCCACCTCCGAGCCGAAGCCGTTCTTCAATACCTCATCCTCGTGTGAGAGGACCTTCATCGCTGCCTGGTTGGCCAGAAAGTATTCGAGATGATTGAGGACGAAGATGCGAACGCGCCGCTCGGGATCGGACACACCCTCAAGGCGCGCCTTCAGCCGCTGCACGATCGTGGCGAATGTGTGTTTCTGGATGAGATAGAGCAGTCGCTCTTTGGATTCGAAGTAGTAATAGAGACCAGCGAGCGACATTCCGCTCTCGCGCGAGAGATCCCGCATGGAGGCGCCTTCGTATCCCTTCTCACAGAACACTGCGGTGGCATGATTGAGGATCTCGGCAAGCCGCCGGTCATAGCGGGTTTCCGGAACGGATGGCGCAGGCCGGTGACGGCGCGCGGACACTCGTCTTGCTGTAGAAGCACTCCCCATAATGCTGCTAGCAGATCATTCGAACGTTCGTTCGAAGAGAGTATACTCCGCTAAGAGCCTAATCACAAGCAGTCGAAAAGCCGTTCGAGCCGCCGCGCATGGCAAAGAAGAGCTAATTAAGCCGGGGCGCCTCGTGCTTCACAGGGAATCCTAGTTCCTGATGTCGGCCAGCAGTTGCTCGACTTCGGATTTCAAACTGGCCGTCAATGGAAGGAACGGCAAGCGCGCTGGGCCGCCGTAGTAGCCGTTGAAGTCCATCCCATGCTTGAATCCGGGGACACCGAGATCGCCCACGCGCTGCGCAGCCCTGGCGATTCGTTCCTGCTTGAGGCGGGCAAGTTCGGCGTCGCCCTCTTTCCAGGCGGCGTAGATCTCGTAGCAGGCGGTAGGCGCCGGGCAGGCGAAGGCGAGGATGGCTCCGACAGCGCCTGCATCAAGCGATGGATGCAGCTTATGAGCAGCCCCGACCAGCACCTGGAATCCGACTTCCTTCTGACGCGTCTTCATCTTGCCGACCACCGTTACGGCAGAGGAAGACGGCTTGGACTCCTTTGCTCCTGAGAGCGATCCGACCGGAACCAACTCCCCCCCATTGTGTGGTTCATTGCAGCAGTCGCTAGCATGCGCGGCGTGAAGGCATCGAATGTCTCCGTAACCGTCGCACCGCGCTGGATGTGGCGCGTCCCCTCCACCATTTTTCGCACTTTCTCGATGTCACCGCTCGATTCTTTGATCCCGATCAGATTGGGATGCTCGGCGAGTTCGATCATGACTTCGGCAGGAATGTCGTATCCCGTGGCCTGCGGAAAGTTGTAGACGATCACCGGGATGGGCGACCGATCAGCCACCGTACGGTAAAAGGCCAGGATGTTCGCGGGCAGCATTTGCTTTTTGTAGTAGTGCGGCGTGCGTACCATGGCGACGTCGTATCCGAGTTCAGACGCGTATTCGGTAAAACGGATAGTTTCGATGGCTGACTCAATACCGGTGCCGGCAATCAGAACTTTATTCGGCGAAGCGGCGTCGCGGGCGCACTTAAAAACATCCCGCTTCTCCTGATCGGAGAGCATGAGAGCCTCGCCCGTCGATCCGAGCACGACCATGCCTGCGACCGGCGTTCGCGAGTAACGCTCGACGTTGGATTCGAGCTTTTTGTAGTAGACGCTGCCGTCGGCATAGAACGGCGTGGTGATAGGCGGAAAGATTCCTTGGAGGAGCATAAGCTTATACCCAGTTTACAGTTTCGACAAAGCGAGCCGAAATTTCAACTCCTCGACGCCATCGCCTTCCTCATGCGTTTCACTTGAAAGATCATTTCCGTAACCGCCAATGGCACGACCCAACAAACCCAGCTAATGGTCAGGCTCCGGTCGTTTTCCGGCTGAAGGCGCGATGTCGGACCGTAATCGCTCAAAATGCGGAACGTCACAAATGCGAATGTCACCACGTAAGCGCGGATCATCCACTCTTTGTGCAGTTCTACGAGTCCCTTACGGATGGAAACGTAGGCCATGCTGGTCGTGACCAGCCAGGCGGATGCGAGTCCCATGAGCCCGACCGCGAAACCCCAGCCGTACGTGGTAGTGGCTGACAATCCGACTGCCCCGGCGACGCCCATCGCGACGCCCAGGAGAAACAGCCGCCCAGTCCAGCGATGAACGGTCATATGTTTCTGACGGAGTCCGGTCCAGAACTGCCACGGGCCAGTCAGCAGGGCGAGAGTACCACCGTTGATGTGGAGGAACAGCCATCCGCGCCGCTGCCAATAGACGTCAAACGATACCGCGTCAAAATGGCGGTAGTAGAACAAGACATACTTGATCACGAATCCGACGGCGATCGTGATAATCCCGGCCCAAGCCAAAACCGTCACTGCCTGTCGTGCCTTGCCATTTCCGGTCCGAGCCCCAACAGCGGTGGAAACCGTAGCATGCGCCATGCTGCGCCTCCCCATGCGTATCTATCCCACAGCTTTTTGTCCGAGGAATGCTAGCACGCGGGAAGTTGGATTGGAATTAGATTCCAAATAGCGCCTAGGCTAGTGTCGGATGTCGGCTCCGCGCTCCGCATGCAACTGCTGGAGAGCGTGCACTGTGACTTCTCCGCGCTGCAGGGCAGCAATGCCCTCGGCCGCAGCAC